>CAJTDE010000006.1 GCA_910574835.1 Clostridia bacterium
AGCAAGTAATATAAGCTTGCGATACCCGCCTTTCAGGCGAGCAGTAACAGAGCCCTTGGGGGCGTTTTTCAAACCCCCACTTGAAGTGGGGGTTGGTGATTACGGTTTTTTACCGCCGGAAAATGTTTTCGGCTGTCCGTATACTGAGAGGGGTATTACAAAATTGAAATCCGTATATCTCCAGGCAGCACCCAAAAGGATCTGCGGACGCATATATTTGCGGCCGGAAATTTATCTCTGATACCTGGGCGCCGCATGGGGAAATACGGAACTATAATATAGGAGAAACAATATGAGCAAACCAATCGTAGCCATTGTAGGGCGCCCCAACGTGGGAAAATCAACCCTGTTTAACGCCCTGGCAGGCGAGGAGATTTCCATTGTAAAGGATACGCCGGGTGTAACCAGGGATCGCATCTATGCCGACGTTACCTGGCTTGACCGGGCATTTACCCTGATTGACACAGGCGGTATCGAGCCGGACAGCCGGGACGTGATTCTCTCCCAGATGCGGGAGCAGGCACAGATCGCCATTGACACGGCTGACGTTATCGTATTTCTCACCGATGTGCGGCAGGGGCTGGTGGACGCGGATTCCAAGGTGGCCGATATGCTCCGCCGTTCGGGAAAGCCGGTGGTTCTGGTAGTCAATAAGGTAGACAGCTTTGGGAAGCTGATGCCCGACGTCTACGAGTTCTACAATTTGGGCCTGGGCGATCCCATTCCCATTTCCTCCGCCTCCCGGCTGGGCCTGGGCGATATGCTGGACGAGGTGGCCGGCCATTTCGCGGATAATTCCGAGGAAGAGGAGGAGGACGACCGCCCCAAGATTGCCATCGTAGGCAAGCCCAATGTGGGAAAATCCTCCATTATCAATAAGCTTACGGGAGAAAACCGTGTTATCGTATCGGATATAGCCGGAACTACCCGGGACGCCATTGACACCAACGTGATGCATAACGATCAGGAGTATGTATTTATCGACACGGCCGGACTGCGGCGTAAAAGCAAGGTTAAGGAAGAACTGGAGCGTTACAGCATCATCCGCACCGTGACGGCGGTAGAGCGCGCCGATGTGGTGGTGCTGGTGATTGACGCAGTGGAGGGCGTTACGGAACAGGATGCCAAGATTGCGGGCATCGCCCATGACAGGGGCAAGGGCGTGATCATTGCGGTCAATAAGTGGGATGCCGTTGAGAAAAATGACAAAACCATCTATGAGTATACCAGCCGAATCCGCAATACGCTGTCCTACATGCCCTATGCGGAAATGATTTTCCTCTCGGCTCTGACAGGGCAGCGGCTTTCCAAGCTCTTTGATCTCATAGATCTGGTGATTCAGAATCAGAATCTGCGGATTGCCACCGGCGTCCTCAACGAGATTGTAACCGAGGCCGTGGCCTTACAGCAGCCGCCGTCGGACAAGGGAAAACGGCTGAAGATTTTCTATGTGACACAGGTGGCCGTGAAGCCGCCCACCTTTGTTATTTTTGTCAATGACAAGGAGCTGATGCACTTTTCCTACACCCGGTATCTGGAAAATAAGATACGGGAGGCATTTGGCTTTAAGGGTACGGCGCTTAAATTTTTCATTCGGGAAAGGAAGGGGCAATAGCGATGGAACGCCTTGTTTGTGTACTTATCGGATATGTGTTCGGTCTGTTTCAGACCAGTTACCTATACGGAAGAATGAAGGGAATCGACATCCGGGAGCATGGAAGCGGCAACGCGGGAGCCACCAACGCCCTGCGGACACTGGGGAAGAAGGCCGGCGCCATTACCTTTTTCGGAGACTGTTTCAAATGCGTCTTTGCGGTGATTGCGGTAAGAGTCCTATTTCGGAATTACGGTGATCCCTCAGAGAACATAGGGGTCCTTCTGGGCATGTACGCTTCAATGGGTGTGATCCTGGGACATAATTTTCCTTTCTATCTGGGATTTAAGGGCGGCAAGGGCATTGCGGCCACAGCCGGACTGTTTGTGAGCCTGGATCCGGTGCTGATGGTAATAGCGGCCGTAAGCTTTGTGCTTTCCGTAGCCGTGACAAAGTATGTGTCCCTGGGATCGATTCTGGTGGTAATTGAACTGCTGGCCGGCGTATTGATTTACGGTTTTCTTGGAAAATGGGGACTTACGCAGCCCCATTTGTATGAGCTGTACGCAATTACGGCCTTTCTGACGGGACTTGCCCTTTACCGGCATAAAAAGAATATCAAAGGGCTTTTGAAGGGAACGGAGCGCAAGCTTGGGCAGAAGGCGGATTAAAAACGGCCGGGAAGCGGATTTAAAGCACATAGGATAGAAGAAACGCCTTGTTTTGTTTACATAATACAACAGGACTAATAAGAATTGGTTTGAAAAAGTATTGGGGCAAAATAACACGGATTCACGGAGCTATAAACGGTTATTGAAAATATGGAATTGAAAAAGGAGATGGATGCAATGGCAAAGGTAAGTGTAATCGGAGCAGGAAGCTGGGGAACGGCTTTGTCCATATTGCTTCACAGCAACGGACATGAAGTAGCTCTCTGGTCTATTATGGAGGCGGAGGTGGCCATGCTGAACGAACAGCATGAGCACAAGGATAAGCTTCCCGGTGTAAAGCTGCCGGAGGATATGCATATTACGACGGACCTGGAGAGCAGCATCAAAGGCGCGGAACTGATGGTACTGGCAGTTCCTTCCCCCTTCACCAGAAGTACGGCTCGCAGTATGGCGCCCTTTGTGGAGGATGGACAGATTATTGTAAATGTTGCCAAGGGTATTGAGGAATCCACCCTTATGACCCTGTCGGAGATTGTGGAACAGGAGATTCCGAACTGCCGTGCGGCCGTGCTTTCCGGCCCGAGCCATGCCGAGGAGGTGGGAAGGGGACTTCCCACTACCGTAGTAGCCGGAGCGCATGACAGAGAGACTGCCGAGTTTATTCAGAATATTTTTATGAATCAGGTATTTCGTGTGTACACCAGCCCTGATATGCTAGGGATTGAACTGGGCGGCGCTCTGAAAAATGTGATTGCGCTTGCGGCCGGTATTGCAGACGGTCTTGGGTACGGAGATAATACAAAGGCAGCCCTTATTACAAGAGGAATTGCTGAGATGAGCCGAATCGGGCTTGCTATGGGAGGAAGGATTGAGTCATTCAGCGGACTTTCCGGCATTGGGGATCTCATTGTTACCTGTGCTTCCGTTCACAGCCGGAACCGGAAGGCCGGGTATCTGATGGGGCAGGGCAGGACGATGAAGGAGGCTATGGATGAGGTGAAAATGGTGGTGGAGGGCGTTTACTCCGCCAAGGCTGCTGTGGGGCTTGCCAGAAAATACGGAGTGGAGATTCCGATTATTGAGCAGGTCAATGCAGTGTTGTTTGAGGATAAACCGGCCAGAGAAGCGGTGAATGAGCTGATGCTTCGGGATAAGAAAATTGAGAATCCATTGATGCCCTGGGAGTAAGGGGAGCTTGTGTTCGCGGATGCCGCAAAATAAAGCGGCATCCGCGTCGCTGCGTTATTGGGGAGAAATACCTAGTAGTCCGTATCGGAAATCCTTGTGCATATTTCCGATACGGACTACTAGATAACGGAAAAGGGGCTGCGATTTGTATGGAATACGGGCATAATTGCAAGGTTTGATTGGTGGTGATTCTTTTGGGAAGCCCTTATAATAAAGATGCAAAGGCACATCCCTTTAGTGCTGTTGCGCAGCAACTTAGAAGGAGGACAAATTATGAGTTTGGGAAATCATTTGTTTGAAGCGCGGAAGAAGAGAGGCTTATCTCAGGAGGAGGTTGCGGGAAAGCTTGGAGTCAGCAGGCAGACGATCTCGAAATGGGAGACGGACGAGACATTGCCGGATATTCAGCAGTCGAAGCGGCTTGCGGTTTTGTACGGATTGTCACTGGATGAGCTGGTGGAGTTCGATATGGATGTGAAGGAGATTCAGGAGGCCATTGACAGGACCAGTGAGGATGTGACGAATAAGATTGACTGGACAAAGGCGTGGAGTAAGAAGTACCCGATTCTTGTGCAGTATCAGAAGGAGGTGGAGGTAGATTTTTACGCCTCTCAGCTTGACAGCCTGCTGCACGATCTGGAGAAAAAGTACGGGTATAATGAGCTGGATTCCTTTTTGGTGCTGAAGGATATTCTGGCGGTGGTTTGGAAGAGAGGGAAATAAGAATTGCCGCACACTTTTTTCAATCAACTCTTGACAAATACAGACTACTTATAGTAGTCTGTATTTGTAGACTACAAAGAGTAGTATGAAAGGTGAAAGAACAATGACGGAAATACAATTAGGAGTAATTGAATCCCGGTTTGCAGATATGATTTGGGAGCAGGAGCCGGTTACCTCTTCGGAGCTTGTGAAGCTGGCGGCGGAAGCGTTTACCTGGAAGCGGACCACCACCCACACAGTTTTAAAGCGGCTGTGCGAGAAAGGATTGTTCAAAAACCAGAAGGGAAATGTGACCAGTCTGCTTTCCCGTTCGCAGTTCTATTCCATGCAGAGCCGGAAGTTTGTAGAAGATGCGTTTGACGGTTCCCTCCCCGATTTCATAGCCGCCTTTACGAAAAACAGCAAGCTCACATCCGAGGAAGCGGAACGAATCAGGGAGATGATCGATAAGGCTGCGGAATCGGAATGAGGTGACGGAATGGAAAAGATTTTCTTAAAATTACTAAACATGAGTATTGCCGCAGGATGGCTGGTTCTGGCAGTGATTCTCCTTCGCATACTTCTTAGGAAGGCCCCCAGATGGCTTTCCTGTATCTTATGGGGAATTGTGGCTGTCCGCTTGGTATGCCCTGTTTCTTTAGAAAGCTCCTTAAGCCTTATTCCCAGCGCCGAAACCATCAATCCCACGGCGCTCACCCGGACACAGGAGCCGATTGTGAACAGTGGAATCCAGGCGTTTAACAGCACGGTAAATCCCTTGTTCCGGGATACCATCGGCACAGCCGTCCCCATATCCGGCGAAAGTCCTCTGCATATGGGGATGCATTTTGCAGGCGTCCTGTGGGCTGTGGGTCTGCTCTTTTTGCTCCTGTACGCCTTTGCAGGCTTTTTGCGTCTGCGTATCCGGCTCCGGGAGGCAATTCCCCTAAAGGAAGCCGGGGAAACGATCTGGCTTTGCGACGCAGTAAACACTCCTTTTATTCTGGGAATCCTGCGTCCCCGGATCTATCTGCCCTCAAGCCTGGGACAGACAGAGATCAAATACGTCCTGGCCCATGAACAGGCACATTTAAAGCGAAAGGATCACTGGTGGAAGCTTCTGGCCTATGTGCTTCTGGCCGTATACTGGTTCCATCCCCTTATGTGGGCGGCTTATGTACTCTTTACCCGGGACACGGAGCTTGCCTGTGACGAGAAGGTAGTCGGCAGTATGGGCATGAACGAAAAGAAAGCGTATTCCCACGCCCTTGTCAATTGCAGCACGGAAAAAAAGATGATTTTGACCTGTCCCCTTGCCTTTGGCGAAATCGGAGTGAAGGCCCGGGTCAGGGCGGTCCTGAATTATCACAGACCTGCCTTCCGGGTGATTTTTATCTCTTTTCTCGCCTGTATCACAGTGGCCGTCTGCTTTCTGACCAATCCAAAGCAGGATGCCTATCAGGTGAAGATTGTGATTCCGGCAGGGAGCGGGCGCAGCGAGATAGCTTATTCGGAGGAGGAGATTTCTCCCTTAGGCAAAAAAATTGTTCTGTCTGCCGGTGAAGGACTGGGAGATACGGAGGTTGTATTATTCCCCATAGAATGGGAAGAGGAGCGTACTTACGAGCCGGCCTATCTGACGCCCGGAATGTCGGTTAAAATGGACGCGGAAAAGGGCGCCTGGTTTCGGATCGGCATTTATGCCGAAAATCCAACGGATGAAGATAAGGTTGTTTACGTCCGGGCGGAGGGCGTGGATATCCGAATTGTGGATCGGACGGAATGGGCTGTCATCCCTATGGTTATGGTAAATGATAAATATTACTATGATACAAACCAGGTGAGCACAAAAACAGATCGAAGCCTTGATATGGACGGAGAAATCACCTCTGCGGTAAAAGGAACCGAAAAGCCCGCGGAAAACAATCAGTCCAATTTCGGTATAGGCTATGTCTACCAGTTTGGTGAACATGATACCATTGAAATTCTCATAGACGGGAAATGGATGATTTTTGAATGCCGCAGCAAAGACGGCAGTCAGATCCGCTACTGCGATCACTGGTACAATACGGGAGATTTGTCCGAGATGACCCTGGAATGGCTGGAGTGGTACAATAGCCTTTCAAAAGAGGAACAGCTCTCTATAAGCTATGTACCCTGGGATTTACAGTCTGTAAAAGAGCCGGAAAATGGAACGCAGGATGCTGCAGAGCAGGATGCTGCAGATCTTGATATGGACGGAATCGTGGAGCAATTGCTGGCCGCCATATGCAGCAGCCCGGCCGCTTCCTCGAATCCAGGGGATTATGTGGAGGAACATTCCTTAGAGTACCGGGAGCTGACCTACTATGGAGAATACACACTCCGCTATTGTCTGAATCGTTTCCGCAACGGGCAGGAAACGGGTCTGGAGGGGAAGATTATGGCCTTGGTCTGCGAGGAGCTTTTGCAGACCAAGGGAACCATTCCGGTGGATGCGGATACGGCTTCCACCGGACAGTTCTGGTATGATACGCTCTATGATCACGAAAGCAGCTTAGTAGATCCGTATCTGGAATAAGCAGAATATCGTAAAAGCTTAAAGAGTTATTGCGGCAGCTTTTATTTATTTGGCCGGGATGATTTCGATCCAGTAGCCGTCCGGATCTTCGATGAAGTAAATACCCATATCGGGATTTTCAAAGCAGATGCAGTCCATTTCCCGGTGCTTTTTGTGCGCCGCATCCATGTCGTCGGTGGTGAAGGCTAGGTGGATTTCATTGTCTCCCAAGTTGTAATGATCCGCTTCCCAGTCCCGCAGCCAGGTAAGCTCAAGCTGAAAGCCGGTCTTGCCGTCGGCGAGGTAGGAGAGAATAAAGCTGCCGTCCTCTGCCTCCTTCCGGCGGGCTTCCTTGAGTCCAAGGGCTTCCTCATAGAAACGCAGGGATTTCTCCAGATTGATTACATTGTAATTGTAGTGCGCAAATTGAAAATTCATTGTATTTTTCTCCTTTCTGCGATCCGCATATGCAGATGATTTTCATGTCATAAATAAAGTATTTTACTGCAAGAAACTCTGCCCGCGCGCTGTAATATGCATAATTCGTTCCCGTTCGGGGTGCTCAGGATGTTCCAGAAGCCACCGATCTATAATCTGATAATCCTCCCAGCAATGCATAGGATAAATCCGTTCAGAGGGATTGCCGCCGGCAGTCAGAGACAAGAAATAGTCAAGCCCCAGGCAGTAATAGTCCTCCTGTCTGGGGTCAAGAGGAACGAAAGCCGCATCTATATGCATATTTCGCAGCGGTTCAATATACTTATCAAAGTTTTCCTTCATCTGCCGGTTCCAGTTCTCCGGTTCACCAGGCCAGCGCCAATCATTCAAGTCCCCCGCATGGTAAATACGTTTTCCCCCACACATGACTAGAAAAGCGACGCCCTCATCCGTTGATTTCAGGGTTTGAATCGTTATATTTTCAAGGGAACAGCGTTCGCTTGGCTTAAGACGTACTGCCCGGGCCTTAAGCTCCTTAGGAATCCGGCATTCCCAGATATCGCTTGACAGAAGAAAAAAGATATCTTCCTTCTCCTCTGCCAGACGAAAAATCTCAGGATTAAAATGATCCGGATGGCGGTGGCTTGCGAAAACATAAAGCCTTTTGCTGCGGGGAAATTCCGGAAGTGCACCTTTGTAATAATCGAACAGCAGCAGAGCATTTTCCAGTTCCATATAAAATCCGCTGTGCCCAACGTATGTGATTTGCATAATCTTTCATTCCTTTCCTGCATCTTACTATAGCCTTTTCCCGATGATTGTGCAAGCTCAAAAATAATTTGTTTATTGCACAGGAAAGGAATGGTTACTTTTCACACCCACGCCAATCACTCCGCTGATTGGCGTGGAGCCGATACAGTTATGGGGCCGAAGGGACTGCCCCTCGCCGAAGGCGACTTTAAATAGGCAGTCCCGGTTACAATTCGCACCCTTATCAAATAAAAACTTTTCAAAAACTGGCGTGGGTGTGAATTGCAACAAGGAATGAAAGACTGCAAATATAAAATTATGTTTTGGTATAAATATTTCCGCTTTTATGGTAAGATGAAAACGGAGGAAAGAAGGATGAAATGTTTAAACTGCGGTAAAAATTTTGATTATGAGAAGTATTATGGAATCTGCCCCAAATGCGGAAGCTTTAACAAAGAGGAAACCCCACAGGAACAGCATCAGCGTTATCATAAAGAATATGATAACGGCTATCAGCATACGGAGCAAACGTATACGGCTCCGCCTTTTGTAAGGGGAAACATGAAAAAAGGGAAAGGCGGGCATGGAAGCACTGTTTTTCTACTAATTTCCGTTGCAATTTTTATGATTGTAACCTGCGGCTTTACGGCTTTTGGATTTTTGTACAGCAGAGGCCAGGAAAGAAAGCTCTTACAGGATGTGGCTGAGTCTCGGATGGAACAAGAGGACCATGCCGTAGGAGAAGCATTTACGCTTCAAGGCATGACGCTGACGGTGGAAGAGGCGTGGATTGTGGACGAAGGCCAGGGGACAAATCCAAATGCACCGGAAGGAAAGAGGCTGGCAGCCGTAAAGCTTCGGGGAGAGAGTGATGGAGAGTGGGCGGATAAGAACCGCCTGTCCACGGCTTATATCAATTGCGGCGGCCTTTATTATGAGCAGATACCGTCCTACGAGATAGAAGAAAACAGAAAATACGGAGAAGCCTATGATGTTCCGACATTCGAATCCGTTTCTCTGTGCATGGACAAAGAAGCGGAAGGCTGTCTGATGTTCTGGGTGGATGCGGATGCGTCTGATTTTACACTCTGCCTGGAAGAGCGGGCGGATCAGGAGTCTGTTTTTATTCAGGCTATACATACCATAGACATTCATCCGGAAATCATTGATTAGGGAGGACAGGAAAATGGGTAAAGTGATTAAAATTGCGGTGGGCGTGATTCTGCTTGGTATTTCCGCGTTCTACCTCCTGGGCGTATACCTGATGATAACAGACGCCAGAGAGGATGCGGCTTACAAGCTGTCCTCCAGTGTCCGGGCAGAATATTTGGGCAGTGAATATCTGGGCGGCCGTATGGAGTTAGATGGAAATGAGGAACAGGCGGAAGAGGGTTACGGCTTCTATAAGCTGAAATTCCAATTGGAAAATGTAAGCAGTAAGGTCTGTTTCAGCGGCTTTGATTATCTGATCTCGATAGAAGGGGAGAGTTATGAGGAGGTAAAGCGTAAGCTGGTGCCTTCAAAATATTGTCCGCCGGATATTATTCCGGCAGGAGCCTATGGCGCCACAATTCCAATTTTGCCCGGAAAATCGCAGATGGAGCTGGTTTATTATGTTGAGGTGCAGGAGGGAGTGGACCAATTAACGGCAAGATATTATCCTTCTTGGAATGAGGATGAAGTGATTATGGAGCTTTTGCTGAAGGAATAACCAGCGAAGACCAACAAATTCTAACGAAAAGAAACGTATTCTCAGCAGATAAAAGCCGTTTTCTGCCGTTTCCATGTTCTGCGTTTTGACTAAGACAAAGGAGAAAGTTTACAGGAGCTCCGGAAGGCGGAGAGTAAATGATTAGGAGGCGGGATATATGAATGGAAAAATGTTAAAGGAAAAGGCGGTGCCCACGGCGGCCGTCGCTCTAAGCCTTGTGGCAGCGTTCCTTTTTCCCGGCGTTTTAACCCGGAGGCTTTTTTTTAAATGAGAGGGAGCCGGTAACTCTTGAAGTGCTCCGGGAAAATCCTTCGGCTTCTTATGCCGGAAGACTTCCGGGGCGGATGCAACATACACCCTTTATATGGTGGATGATGAATGGGATCAGGAACAGCATTTTACCATATTTATTATCCGGTTCGGAGCTTTTGTTTTTTGTTCTGGCAGTAAGTCTGGTTCTTGTGGCTGAATTTGATGGAAATAAGTTCTTCAAATTAATAGTCGTACCTATATAAAACTGGAGCAAACCTGTATGATAGAAACAGATTTGCTCCAGTCTTATTATTTCATTTCATCTTTACCGAGCTTGAGGCAATTTGCAGGCAGGTTCGGCGACCAGGGGAGCATGTCATCCGGAAAATTTCGGCCAGTATCATCCAGATGTTTTGGGATCTCGGTAAGCAGATATTCTGATCTGTCTTTCAGGGACATTTTTCGGCAGAAAGACATATGGAGCGTACCTTTTTGCAATTCTTCTTCAATCATTGGTTAAACAGAAATTAATTTCAATACTGAAATATTGACACGCAATTACAAAACTACTACAATTGTCTTATCAGCTGAACAAAGTTTTATATCTGAAATTAATTTCAAAGCAGGTGCCTGAGATGAGTATTGTTGAAAATTTAAAATTTACGATGCGTGTTTGTGAAATGTTTTACAACGAAAATTTAACGCAAAAGGAGATAGCAGCATCTCTGAATATTTCACGTCCCCAGGTATGCCGTATTCTTGCTCATGCCAGAGAGAGCGGCCTTGTATCAGTACATCTTAATTATCCGGATACGGAAGAAAGCTTTTTTGAACATAAGATCCGAGAGCTTTATGGCCTGACCGAGGTATATGTGTACGATATAGGAAGTGACGGGCTGCCAAATAGCCTGGAGCTGCTGGCGCAAAAATCGGTAGGACTATTTGATGCATGTATCCGTGATAATAGCCGGGTAGGAGTGATGGCTGGCCGGAGTATTTTGGAATTTGCAAAGGCGTTGCCTCGTTGTAAGAACCGGGGATTGGAATTCGTTCCACTATCAGGAGGAAATGCAGCAAGCGGATGTGAATGGTTTGCTAATTCCAATGCACAATTGTTTGCCAGTAAAACAGGTGGAAAACATTATGTATTAAATGCACCTGCATATTTAAGCTCTGTGGAAGTAAAGAATATCCTTGAGAACGAAGAAAGCATACGAGAGGTTACGGAGAAATGGGGAACATGTCAAACAGCTATTATTGGAATTGGTACGGTGAATGTCAGCTCTTCTGCCGGCAGAGCAGGCGATTTAAGTGAGAAAGATATAGATTTATTGATATCTGACGGAGCGTCTGTGTCTATCTGCTGCTCATATCTGAATAAATCAGGTAAAGAAATTCATAATGCAGTAACGGAAAAATTTATAGGAGCTTCTATTTCTCAGCTTAAAAATACATCTTCGATTGCCATTGCAATAGGAGCAGAGAAAGTACCAGCGATCTGTTCGGCCCTTATGGGAGATTGCATAGATGTATTGATTACTTCATTAGAAACAGCGCGTCTGATTGTTAATGAAAATTGATGGAAAAAGACGAAGGAGAAGAAGAAATGAAAAAATTAATTACATGGGTGTTAACTTTAACTCTGTTTGTATCGTGTCTTATGGTACTTTCCGGATGTTCTGCAAAAGAAAATTCGAAGCAGGATCAGGAACCACAGAATACCGAAGGGGAGGCGCAGGCAGAAACTACGGACAAGAAAAATGTCTATATTATTACACCATATCTTTCTTCTGTGACAACAAAAGAAATGGTGAATTACATGCAGTCTAGCATTGAAGAGATTGATGGCAAGGTAACAGTCATTGATACAGAGGGTGAGACAGCAACTTTGGCAAGCCGTGTTGAGGATGCGGTAACGGCAAAGGCAGATGCTATTGTGATTGTCAGTGTAGATCCCAGCTATTGTGAAGAACAGATTAAGGAAGCAAGTGATGCAGGTATTCCGGTCTTTGGCTGTGATGCGGGCTATTTGGATACCATGCAGATGAATGCAACAAGTGATAATTATGAAATTGGAAAATTAATTACGGAATATCTTTTTGAGAAGATCAATCATACAGGTAATATTATTGTCTTGACAGATCGTACACATCCGGGAGTTGGAAAGCGTACGGCAGCGCTGGATGATGTATTGAAAGAAAATCCGGATATTAAGGTGATTGCAGAGGAGCATGTAGTTGTACCCGGTCCAATCGAAAGTGGGAAGAGTTCTATGGAAAGCTTGATTTTGGCAAATCCGGACCCGGATTCTATTACGGCGGTATGGTGCGGGTGGGATGAGCCGGGAATTGGCGCGGCACAAGCGCTTTCTGAGGCTGAGCGTGAAGGAATCGTTATTACCGGTGTGGATGCAAATGAGCAAGCAGTTGCTATGATTGAAGCAGGCGCTCCTAGCTTTATTGCAACGGTAAAGCAAGATTTCCCGGCAATGGCTAAAATGGTAGTAGATGAAATGACAAAGGTGTTCAATGGAGAAGCAGCTGACAAAGGTGAATATTATGCTGAAGCAACCATTATTGATTGATGTAAAATTTAAGGAAAAAGGTTGTTTTTGAATATGTGGAACCTGAAATAATCGCATAGTTTTATGCGGTTATTTCATTAAGGAGAACAAATGCTTGAAGTAAAAAATATATGTAAAAGGTTTGGCGACATGTATGCTTTGAATCACTTTAATTTGTCCATGGAAAAAGGAACGGTACATGGACTGGTGGGAGAAAATGGTGCCGGAAAGTCTACCCTGATTAAAATTTTAACAGGTGTGTATCATTTGGATTCTGGGGAAATATTTATAGACGGAAAAAAGGTGGAGATTCATGCACCTACACAAAGCCAGGCGCTTGGAATAAGTGTGATTCATCAAGACAGAAACCTGGTGCCGGCTTTTAATGGAGTAGAAAATGTATATCTTGGCAGGCGTGGATTGCATAGACTTGGTGTGGCAGTAGATTTTGCAGGCATGAAAAAGAAAATTCTTTCAAAAATGCAGGAGTATGAGATTGAGGTACCTTTGGATAAGCTGGCACGGGAGTTGACACCGCCTCAAAAAACGCTTCTGGAGATTGTCAGAGCTATTATGATGGATTGTAAACTGTTGATTTTAGACGAGCCTACGGTTGCATTGACAGATAAAGAGACAGAAGTGCTTTTTCGCCTAATTGAAAAATTGCGGACAAAGGGCACTGCAATTCTTTATGTATCACATAGGATGGATGAGATTTTTCAGTTGACTGATAAGATAACAGTCATGAAAAATGGAGAACTGGTAGGAACCGTTGAGACTGCATTAACAGACAGAGATTCCATTATTGCAATGATGACAGATAATTGGAAAAGTATGGAAAGCGTTCGGAGAAAAAAAGAATTTGGAGATGCAGTGTTAGAGGTACAGCATATAGCTACGAATGATGGAAGAGTAAAGAATGCAAGCTTTTGTGCACATAGAGGAGAAATTCTGGGTATTTTTGGATTAGGCGGAAGTGGGAGAACGGAATTACTGGAAAGTATTTACGGACTACGGGGGATTAAACAGGGGACTATTCTCAGAGATGGAAAACCTTGTGAGAAATTTTCGCCGGAAATATCATTGAAAAACGGAATGGTGATCATTAATGAGGATCGCCGAGGGATGGCGCTGGTTCCATCATTGAGCATACGGGAGAATATTGTGCTTTCCACTTTGCAAAATTACAAAGGAAAATTCTTGTATAATACAAAGCGTGAAATGGAAGATGTAGTTCAAAAGATAGAAGAACTTGGAATTAAAACTACAGGACCATCTCAAACAGTCAGTGAGCTGTCGGGAGGGAATCAGCAGAAGGTCGTGTTTGCAAAGGCGCTTATGTCAAATCCGCAAGTATTTTTATGTGATGAGCCGACTCAGGCGGTCGATGTGAAAACTCGTGCTGAAATACATGAAATGCTTAGAAAATATGCGGACGAGGGCAGCGCGGTAGTATTTGTGACTTCGGATCTGAAGGAAATGCTGGAAGTGGCGGATAATATTCTGATTATCTCAAATGGTTACACAAAAGAAATGCTTAAAAACAAAAATCTGAGTGCAGAGCAAGTATTAAAACATTGTTATGCAGAGAATTGAGGAAAAATCTATGAAGAAAGAATTTAATCAACACAAGATAAAAGAGTTTTTACGTTCATATGGAACATTTTTTGCACTGCTTGCAATTATCCTTGTTTTTTCAGCATTGCGGCCAAGTACGTTTGCCACACTTGGAAATTTTGTAAATATTACAAAGCAGATGTCTATTCTTGCTGTCTGTGCCCTTGGAGCAACATTAATTATGTGTGTGGAAGAATTTGATTTGTCAATTGGAACAATTGCAAGCTTTGGAGGGATTCTGGCAGCAAAACTCGCCGTAGCCGGCTGTTCATTCATTGTTTGTCTGTTAGCTGCGACTGCTGCATGTGCACTGCTTGGTTATATGAATGGATTTATTGTAACAAAATTTGGAGTGATGTCATTTATTATTACTCTGGCTTCCAGTACGATGATTTATGGGTTTTCTTACTGGCTCTCGGATGGAGCAACTATATTTAGCGGAATACCAAAGTCTTTTTCCGCGCTTGGTACAGGAAAAGCATTGGGAATACCATATTTGACAATGGTTATGGTTTTACTTGCGGTTGTTTTCTATTTTATGCTAAAGCGAACGGTTTTCGGACGCAGCCTCTACGCGATTGGCGGCAACACATCAGCTTCTGCGGTTTCAGGAATCAATGTAAAAAGGTGCAAGGCAATGGCCTTTATGCTGGGCGGGGCAATGGCTGGCGTGGCAGGAGTTTTGATGGCATCCAGGTTGGGGTCCGCTCATCCAACAGGTGCAGATAGCCTTTGTTTAAATGCATTTGCAGCAATTTTTATAGGAAAAACATTATTTAAAGAAGGAGTGCCAAATGTTATTGGTACAATTGTAGGTGTGGCAGTATTTAGCGTATTGTCCAATGGTTTGACAATTTTGACAGTTCCTTCCTATATTCAGAATATTATTACGGGACTTGTGATTATGTTAGCAGTTGTAGTTCAAAAAGTTACCAGTACACAGAGGATATGATTATGTATTCAGAACGAATGAAAAATCTTGTTAGAAAGGGACAGAAGATGTTTGTAGGTTATTTGTTGGCAGGTTATCCTACAAACGAAGAATTTTTAGAAGTACTGTCATTTTGTGATGAAATTGATATTGTAGAGATTGGTTTTCCTTCCGCAAATCCTTATGCAGATGGGGAAGCGATACAAAATGCACACCGAAGTGTGCATAGGGAGTCTGTGTGTAATTTAAACTATTGGAGGGAAATCAGAAACCGGATTTGTCAGCCAATTTGGATTATGGCTTACCAGGAGGATTTTATTACATCAGGCACCTGTTTGGAATTTGCCCGTAATCGTTTGATGGATGGAGTTGTAATTCCGGATGCAGACAATCAGGATGAGCTTTCAGAGATACTGCGGCCTTACGGTGTGGATGTAATTCCTACGGTGAATCCAGGAATGTCCAAAGAAGAATTGGAAAAGACATTAAAGAAAACCTCGTTATTATATGAACAACTGTATGTGGGAAAAACTGGGGAAGTGAATCCTCATGAAAGTTATATGGAAATGCTAAAATATACGATGCAATATCCGGATGTAATCAAGTTTGGAGGATTTGGAATTAACAGTCCAAAGAAGGTAGATGAGGTTTTGAAGAATGGATTTGAGGGTGTTATTATAGGCTCTGAGTTAATTCGGAGGCTTTCGATTTCTAAAAAGGAATTAAAACAGTTTTTGAGAGATATAGGTAAGGTTGTGAGACAATGAAATATACGGTGGTTTTTGATTTTGGGACGACGGCAGTAAAAGGAGCGTTAATTGCGGAAGATGGACAAATGTTCACAGAACAATCAGTGAATCTGAAACTTCTATTAAAGGATGGGTATATTGAGCAGGATCCCCAGAGTTGGGTAGAGGCATTCAAGAGTATATCAAATACATTCTTTAAACAAGTACCAAAGGAAATGGTTGCTAATATTATTATGAGTGGCCAGATGCAAGATGTGATTTTAGTTGATAAAGAGGTTCGGCCTTTGGGAAATGCAATTCTCTATTCAGATGGCCGTGCTGTGGAAGAATGTAAGAGATTACGAAAAGTGTTAGGAGAAAAATATCTAAATGAAACTTTAGGCAATGTATTGAACGAAACCTTTGCAATTCCTAAAATCGCCTGGATAAAAGAACATGAGCAGGAGCGGTTTGAGAATACTTTTAAAGTTCTTTTTAGCCCAAAGGATCTGATTGTAGCCAGAATGACAGGAGCTTTTTACTGTGATACCACGACCAGTGCGACAACCGGTGGAATGAATTTGCAAAAACAGGCATGGGATGAAGAAATATTAGATGTGCTTTCAATCCCTGGAGATAAATTGCCAAAGATTTACAGGCCGGATGAAGTGGCGGGCATGGTAACTGCTGAAGCAGAGGAGATTTTTGGGTATAACAGAGGGACAAAGGTATATGTAGGAATTGGTGATGCGGGAGCTTCTTTTTTTGCTAGTGGCTTGATTAGTGAGGGACAATTTAATGTGACCTGGGGAACCACAGGACAGATAGGCTTGATTTCTTCAAAAATTCTTCCGCCAACCGAGGGGTTATGGAATCTGCCTGCAATGACAGAAAAGAAATATATAAATGTAGTACCTATATTAAATGCAGGAAATGTGCACAAATGGATTGCCTCCTTTTTAGGCGCAGGAAAAACTGATTATGCTGTCGTATCAAAACTGCTGCAGGAGAATCATAAGAAAAGTGGTTTATTGTGTTTACCTTATTTAACGGGAGAGAGATTTCCAATAGTGGATCCCTATGCATCCGGAAGCTTTGTGGGAGTTACGCCAAATACAACACAGGCCGATTTTGTACGGGCATCTCTGGAAGGAATCTGCTTTTCTGTGCGGCAGGCAATAGAAGCTCTGGGTGTCAGCCCTGTTACAATTACTTTGATTGGAGGGGGAGCAAAAGAGAAAGCGTGGTGCCAGATGCTTGCGGATATCCTGGATTCTGAAATTACGGTGCTGGAACATGCGGAGCTTTTGCCGGCTGTAGCACTTGCAGGAGTAACTGAACGGGAACCAGAGGAGTATGATGCTTATATTATGGAAATTCAAGAGCATTATGGGAAACAGAAATTTTATCCTAAAAAGGAATTGCAGGATTACTATAACAGTTGTTATAAAAAGTATTTGAAGCTGTATCCGGCACTCCGAAATGTTTTTGAGACATTTCATGAATAAAAAGAGTTGGGAGAAAAGGCAAATAAACGGCATCCATGTCTAAGGAGATTATCTTTAGACATGGATGTCATTCCGTGTGAAGAAATATTTCTGCCAAATATGCAATTTCGTCAGAAGGGATAGAAATAGCAAAAGTATCGGATACAATTGCCTGAGTGTACTCTCGCTGGAGATTGTCCAAAATGATGTTGAGAGAGTACATTAGAGTGTCAGTAGCTTTTTTAGGGTTTACATATAAAAGAATCAGGGAAAGGATATCATTCACTAGATGATAAATAGAACACGAAAGGAGAGATATCTATGGCTTTGGCAACCCTAACGGCAAGAGTAGATGAAAAAGATAAGGTCAGCTTTGACACTTTTTGTTTAAATGTGGGCTTGAATACCTCCACCTCAATCAACCCTTTTGTGAAAGCAGTTTTACGAGAAAACCGCATCCCATTTGAAATCACTCAGACCGCCGCCCCTTTTTTTTCCGAATCAAACTTGGCGTATACGAAGAAATCCCTCCAGGAGTTAAAAGAAGGGAAAGGGACTGCTCATGAACTAATTGAGGTGGATGATGAGTGAAAAAAATGGTCAGATGATGCATGGGAGGACTACCGCTATTGGCAGGTGCAGGATAAAGGACTCTAAAGCGTGTTAATCAGCTTATTCGGGATATTGAATGAAATGGCTGTATGAAGGGAATCGGGAAACCGGAACTTCTTACTGGCGACCTGCAGGGTGAATATAGTCGCCGTATTAATGAAAAAGACCGTCTTGTTTATCATATGGAAAGCGGGCGGCTCTATATTGTTCATTGTCGAGGTCATTATGGAGATAAATGATCCTTAAGCCAATCCTTGCCGGTACAGACGGGGATTGGCTTTTACCATAAAAAAATCAAAAAATAACTTGAAACGATTGACAAATCTTTTTCTTTGTTATACAATCACTAAGGTGGGTTAATACTTTAATGCGTCACAGCGTTGTGGCGAAAAAGTGAAACCTGCGGAAATCATAATAGGTAACAGCAATATCCTTACCATGTACAAATGAATTTACGGACACATGCTCCTGCAGCGGAAGTCTGTTTGGATTGAGGTATATGGAGAGCGGTATGGCTGAACTTAAATCAGGAGGAATAAGTATGAAAAAGTTATTGGCAATGCTGCTTGTGCTGACGATGGCAGTATCTGTGACAGCATGCGGCGGTAAGGGTGATGAGAAGGCGGATGCTCCTTCCGAGACCCAGGAGGGCGCTTCCCAAGAAGAGGCAGGAGCAGAGGACGCAGCAGGGACAGAGGCTTCGGCTGACGGCGCGGAGTATGTGGTAGGCATCTGCCAGCTTGTACAGCACGACGCGCTGGATGCGGCAACTCAGGGCTTTAAGGATGCGCTGACGGAAGAACTTGGCGATAAGGTAACCTTTAACGAGCAGAATGCTTCCGGCGATGTGCCGACCTGCTCTACCATTGTAAATCAGTTTGTATCGGATGAAGTAGATCTGATCCTGGCAAATGCAACCCCGGCGCTTCAGGCAGCGCAGGCAGGAACCGGAACCATTCCGATTCTCGGAACATCCGTAACCGAGTACGGCGTAGCTTTGAATATCAGTGATTTTGACGGAACCGTAGGAACCAATATCTCCGGAACTTCCGACCTGGCTCCTCTGGATCAGCAGGCACAGATTGTAAAAGAGCTGTTCCCTGATGCAAAGAACGTAGGATTGTTATACTGTTCCGCAGAGGCCAACTCCCAGTACCAGGTAGATACGGTTCAGGGATTCTTAGAAGACCTTGGATACACCTGCAAGCAGTACTCCTTCGCAGACTCCAATGACCTGTCGTCCGTAACCCAGACAGCCGTGGATGAAAATGACGTACTCTACATTCCGACGGACAATACGGCCGCAAACAACACAGAGGTTATCCGCAATATCTGCGAGCCGGCTAAAATGCCTGTAGTAGTAGGAGAGGAAGGCATCTGTGCAGGCTGCGGCGTGGCAACCTTGTCTATCAGCTACTACGATCTGGGCGTTGCTACCGGCAAGATGGCGGCAAAGATCCTGAAAGGCGAAGCTGATATCTCTGCCATGCCCATTGAGTATGCGCCTCAGTTTACCAAGAAGTATAATGCGGAATTGTGCGACTCTCTTGGCATTACCATTCCGGAGGGCTACGAAGCGATTCAGTAAGCAGGGCGGCAGTGTCTGAGAAAGGCACTTAGAAATTTGGTTCTCCTTGAAAAAATTCATAGAAAGCGGCAAAAAAGTACTTTCCTTTTTTGCCGCTTTTTGTTATACTTATGAAAGCTGTGTGCCTTTTGGGGATACACAGAACCGGGAATATTACGAACTGGAATAGAGGAGGTTTGTTATGGAAATTGTGAAGCTTTTAAACGCGCTGCCGGGAGCCTGCGCCCAGGGCCTTATCTGGGGCATTATGGCGATTGGCGTCTATATTACCTATAAGGTTTTGGATCTGGCGGACCTGACGGTAGACGGAACGATGGCTACCGGAGGAGCGGTTTGTGTTATGCTGATGCTTAATGGGCACTCCGCAGGCTTTTCCCTGCTTGTGGCGGTAGGCGCCGGCATGCTTGCAGGTCTGGTAACGGGAATTTTACATACGGTTATGGGAATCCCTGCGATTTTGGCGGGGATTCTGACACAGCTTGGCCTTTACTCCATTAATCTGCGGATTATGGGAGGAAGAGCGAACCAGTCAATCGGAGTGGATCAGTATGACCTGTGGGTTTCCCTGCGCTGGGTGAAGGATGTGCCGTTTTATAAAAATCCGATTTTCGTCGTAGGACTTTTCGTGATTCTTTTGATTGCCGTTCTTTACTGGTTCTTCGGCACGGAGCTTGGCTGCTCCATCCGCGCCACCGGGTGCAATGCAAATATGTCCCGGGCGCAGGGAATCAACACGGATATCAGCAAGATTCTGGGTCTGGTGATCTCCAACGGCATTGTAGCCTTTTCCAGCGGCCTGTATGCCCAGTACCAGGGCTTTGCGGACGTCAACGCAGGCCGGGGCGCTATTGTAATCGGGCTGGCGGCCGTGATCATCGGCCAGGTGGTATTTGGAAAGATACGCGGAAACTTTGCTTTTAAGCTTTTGTCCGTGGCCTTTGGAGCGATTATTTACTATCTGGTGCTTCAAATTGTGCTGAAGCTGGGACTGGAGCCGAATGATTTGAAGCTTTTGTCTGCGTTTGTGGTTGCCGTTTTTCTTTCAATTCCCTATTTGAAGGGCAAATATTTTGCAAAACCGGTGAAAAGGGGAGGTGCGTCCAATGCTTAGGATTGAACATATCTGGAAGACCTTTAATGTGGGTACGGTAAATGAGAAGACGGCCCTTAAGGATCTGTCTCTGGAATTGAAGGAGGGAGATTTCGTAACGGTTATCGGCGGAAACGGAGCCGGAAAGTCTACCATGCTCAATGCGGTTGCCGGGGTGTGGCCGGTGGACGAAGGAAAGATTTTTATTGATGATATTGATGTAACGAGACTTCCGGAGCATAAGCGGGCGGCTTATCTGGGACGGGTGTTCCAGGACCCTATGACGGGAACGGCGGCTAATATGCAGATTCAGGAGAATTTGGCTCTGGCTCTCCGAAGAGGGAATTTCCGGTTTTTAAAGTCCGGAATTACCAAGGCGGAGCGGGAGGATTATCAGGAGAAGCTTAAGGTTCTGGATCTGGGACTTGAGGAGCGGATGACAAGTAAGGTGGGACTGCTCTCCGGCGGTCAGAGGCAGGCTTTGACGCTGTTGATGGCGACGCTTAAGAAGCCGAAGCTTTTGCTCCTTGATGAGCATACGGCGGCGCTTGATCCGAAGACAGCGGCGAAGGTGCTGGATGCTACGGAGCGGATTGTGGGGCGGGATCATCTTACGACCCTGATGATTACCCACAATATGAAGGATGCCATTGCACATGGGAACCGGCTTATAATGATGTATGAGGGGAATGTGATTTATGATGTTTCCGGGGAGGAGAAGAAGAGGCTGAAGGTTGCGGATCTGCTGGCGAAGTTTGAGCAGGCCAGCGGAGGGGAATTTGCGAATGATCGGATGATTTTGACTTAAGTATTAACCTGTGAACGCAAAGTTCTCGTGATTGACAAGGGGTGGAGATCTTGTTAGAATTGAGGGAGTGTTATGCGGCATTGGCTTTGAGGGGATATTGGTTCATTTGAACATCAGGCTTTGCGGTTTTAAAGGAATATGTTTGGCTGATGCAGGATTATGATTAGGAAGGTGAAATGTGGCATGAGGAAAGTTGTTTTTTCGATGTTAGTGGACAATACATCCGGTGTTTTGAGCCGGATTGCGGGGCTGTTCAGCCGGCGCGGCTATAATATTGACAGTTTGACGGTCGGCGTGACGGCGGACCCCAGATATTCCCGGGCTACGGTGGTGGCTAAGGGGGATCGGACGATTCTGGAGCAGATTGAGAAGCAGCTTAGCAAGCTGGTGGATGTGATTGATATTAAGCGGCTGGAGCCGGAGAGTTCTATCTGCCGGGAGCTGATTATGATTAAGCTTAAGGTGAATGAGGAGAACCGGCAGTCAATTATTTCGGTGGCAAATATTTTCCGGGCTAAGATTGTGGATGTATCGAAGGAGTCTCTTCTCATTGAGCTTACGGGGAATCAATCTAAGATTGAGGCGTTCATTGATCTGCTGAACGGGTATGAGATTCTGGAGCTTGCCAGGACGGGAATTACGGGACTGTCCCGGGGTGTCTTTGATGTGAAGATGTACGATGAGGAAGGACAGCTGATGGATTATGATTTCAGCTGATTTCATGTGATACTTTAGGCGATGAACCTTTAGATATAAAATAATGATGGAGGAATGAAAAAATGGCAAAGATTTATTATCAGGAGGATTGTAACCTTTCTTTATTGGAGGGTAAGACAATTGCGGTGATTGGTTACGGAAGCCAGGGGCATGCTCATGCTTTGAATGCAAAGGAATCGGGCTGTCATGTGATTATTGGTCTCTATGAGGGAAGCAAATCATGGGCCAGAGCCGAGGCGCAGGGCTTTGAGGTGTATACGGCTGCGGAGGCTGCGAAGAAGGCAGATATTATTATGATTCTGATAAATGATGAGCTGCAGGCCGCTATGTATAAGAAGGATATTGAGCCGAATCTGGAAGAGGGCAATATGCTGATGTTTGCACATGGCTTTAATATTCATTTCAGTCAGATTGTGCCTCCGAAGAATGTGGATGTTACGATGATTGCGCCCAAGGGACCCGGACACACAGTGAGAAGCGAGTATCAGGCCGGTAAGGGTGTTCCCTGTCTGGTAGCCGTGCATCAGGATGCGACCGGTAAGGCTCTGGAAAAGGCTCTGGCTTATGCTTTGGCTATCGGCGGCGCAAGGGCGGGCGTTTTGGAGACAACCTTTAGAACGGAGACAGAGACGGATCTCTTTGGCGAGCAGGCAGTTTTGTGCGGCGGTGTCTGCGCACTGATGCAGGCAGGCTATGAGACCTTGACTGAGGCTGGGTACGATCCGAGAAATGCTTATTTTGAGTGTATTCATGAGATGAAGCTGATTGTGGATCTGATTTATCAGTCCGGGTTTGAGGGGATGCGGTATTCTATCTCCAACACGGCGGAGTACGGGGATTATGTGACCGGACCGAAGCTGATTACGGAAGAGACGAAGAAGACGATGAAGAAGATCCTGAAAGAGATTCAGGATGGTTCTTTTGCCAAGGAGTTTTTGCTTGATATGTCCTCTGCCGGCGGACAGGCGCATTTTAAGGCTATGCGCAAATTGGCGGCGGAGCATCCTTCCGAGAAGGTTGGGAAGGAGATACGGAAGCTTTATAGCTGGAATGGTGAGGATAAGCTGCTTGATAATTAAGGTGTGTGTGAGGGGGTCTGTCACAAAATAAGACAGCAGACTTTTCCATATCCTGTGTTCGGACGGTTCTCGTACATGCTGTCTGCTCTTGTCGGACGAACGATTTTTGGTTTTTGTCAGGCTTCGCCTGTTGGAGACTTTGAACGTTTGTCCGCCAATATCAGACGTCATGTACGCGAACAGCCGGATACCGGATATTGGAAAAGCCTGCTGTCTTATTTTGTGACAGACCCATTTACGCTGTGGGGGCGGAAGGGAGGTTACAATTCACACCCACGCCAGTTTTTGAAAAGTTTTTATTTGATAAGGGTGCGAATTGTAACAGGGACTGCCCATTTAAAGTCGCCTTCAGCGAGGGGCAGTCCCTTCGGCCCCATAACTGTATCGGCTCCACGCCAATCAGCGGAGTGATTGGCGTGGGTGTGAAAAGTAACGAAAGGAGTGCTGTATATGGCGGGCGGTGGGTGAAAATATGGAATTGTGTTGGGGACAAAAAGGGATTATAATGAAGTTATTAGAATGGGTGATAAGATGTACGATGAGTTAGGGGCAGGCCCGTGAAAATTCGGAATGTGTGCCGAAGCGACTTTACCCTTTAGTGCTGTCGCGCAGCGACTTTAAATAGGAGAATTTATATGGGATTGTTTGGAAAAAAGAAAACGGAAAAGCAAGAACAACTGGAGAAACAGGAAAAAACAGAAGAAAAGCAGCCGGAAATGAAGGAATACATCCGGGGAGCTGGAGGCACCATTGTGAGTAAATCCGTTCTAAATGGAACAGCGAAGCTGAAATGGCTGTTCCGGCAGGAGAGCGGGCACGGAAATGGCTGGATTGCTTTTGGGGATACGGACACTCAGGAATACGTCAACGATGTAAACAATATGGAAATTGTAGATTTTAACACCCTTGCAAATATTGAGCCAACGGTGGTGAATGTATTCTACATGCCATATGGCAGCGATCTGGAATTTCGCGCCGACAAGACAGGGAGTTATTTTGTGGATACAGAAACCGGACAGGAGATCCGGGAGCCGGTGAAGCATCCGGCCCAGATTGCCTTTGAGCGGAATTTGAAATTTTTGAATCAGGAAACCTATCCAATGGAATTTTTTCGCACACTGTTTATGAAAAATGACAGGATGGAGATTCAGACAGCAGGGGAAACGGATTTTCCAACCGGCGAGGTGGTGCTTGCAGATCCACTTGACTATCTCGGAACAAAATATGAGACGGTTCTGGACAGGAGAATTCTGTCAGGGAGTTATCCTGTGGAGCTGTCGGTCTGCCATTCTTCAATTGCAGGTCTGCGGATTGCGGCGGCAAGGCTTCGGTTCAGTGAGAAACCGGCTGTAAGCTATGAGCTTGCCATGCCAAAGGGGAAGAAGCCGGAGGAACTTGAAAAGCCCGGCGTATGGACATTTTTTGGCGTGGATACGGGGCTTGCCTGCTTTGCAGACGCGGAAACAGCCAGGGAGGGAAGGGCCTTCTATGAGTCATGGCGGGCAAAGAATCCGGGAAAGAATCTGTATCTGGATCATTTTGCGGCGCTTTTTCAGAAAAGTTATGAGACGTCCCCTGAATATCAGAATCAGGGCGGAAGTTTTCTTGAGTGGCATATGCCGGGCACGGGGCATAGAATGGTCTGGTTTTCCAGCGGAATGGGAGACGGCATTTACAGCGGCTATTGGGGACTGGATAAGGATGGCGAGGCGGTTTCCCTGGTGGTTCCCTTTCTGAATCCGGAGTATTTTCTTTAAGAGCAGGTTTCGTTTTACAGACGGGACGTCGTAAAAATAAAGGATACTTTTTATATGGAACCTTTCCTATTCAAATAAATCAAAGCAGCAAGGGCTCCAAACGAGCCGCAGGAAGACAAATTGGAGCAGCCTTCCCCGAACGCCATGCGGGGGCACCATGAGCTGAGCCTTATACAGTTTAAAAAGGGGATTCCCCAAATCATTTACGATGAACTGGAGACGGTGAAGGAGGCGAAACCGCTTCAGATGGGAAATAAATGTATTTGCTTATATTCTGAAGCCGGCAGCGAACTGCAGAAATGAAAGGCAGGTTCAACATGAAAGATCGAGACAAAATCGCAGGCGGACTGTATGGCCTGCTCATAGGTGACGCACTGGGAGTACCCTATGAATTTTACAAGCCGGAGGCTTTGCCGTCCTATGATCAGATAGAAATGACGCCGCCCCCGGGCTTTCGGAAAACATACCCCCAGGTAGAGGCGGGAACCTGGTCGGACGACGGAGCGCAGGCGCTCTGCCTGCTTGACAGCCTTTTGGCACAGGATGCATTTTCCCTGGAGCATTTCTCTGACCTGCTCTTGTCCTGGTATGAGAAGGGGCTATGGGCGGTAGAAAATAAAGTCTTTGACGTAGGTGTTCAGACTGGCCGGGCGCTTCACGCCTATAAAAACGGCCTGCCTCCTGAAAAGTGTGGTCTTTTAAACCCGGAGGGCAAGGGAAACGGAGCCCTTATGCGGGTTCTTCCTCTTGCTCTCTGGCATCATGATGCGAAGAGCCTGGTTCTGGATGCGCACCGTCAATGCCTTATTACCCACGGCCATCCTTGCAATCAAGTCTGCTGTGCCCTGTACTGCCTTACGGCCAAAGCCTTATTGGAAGATGCGCCGGCTTCGGAGGCCATAAAAAGGAGCATTGCGGAGCTTCGTGAAATATACCGGGATATGCCGGAGCACGAACGGGAACTGGAATGGAGCATACGCCCGGATCAGCCCTGGGAGGGACAAGGCAGCGGATATGTAGCAGACAGCCTGCGAAGCGCCTTTATGCTACTTTTACAGACTTCCGGTTTTGAAGACTCCGTAAAACGCGCCGTTCTCTTGGGAAATGACACCGACACAACGGCCTGCATCACAGGCGGCCTCACCGGAATCCGTTACGGTCTTTCAGGAATCCCAAAGAGATGGCTTAGGAAGCTGAAAGAAAGAGAAAAAGCGCAGGAGCTTCTGGAAATGCTCTTAACTAGTACAATGCTGTACTAGGCAGGAGAATGTTTAAAAGGAGAATATCATGTACAAATGCCCTAATTGCGCCGGAAGCCTTACCTTTGACATAGCCAGTCAGATGCTGCACTGCATTTATTGCGAAACCAGGATAGATCCATACGGCTACAGCAGGGAAAAAGATGCGGAAGAAAAGGAATCCCCGTCGGGCGAGTACGAGGCGACGATTTTCACCTGCCCCCAGTGCGGCGCCGAACTTATCAGCGAGGACACCACAGCGGCTACCTTCTGCAGCTTCTGCGGCGCGTCCACCATATTAGACAGCCGTGTGAGCAGGGAGCGCCGTCCCGGTTCCATCATTCCGTTTACCAAGACAAAGGAGGATTGCCGGGCCGCCTATGGAAAAATGCTGCGCCGGGCCTGGTTCGCCCCAAAAGAATTGAAGGATGAAGCCCTTATTGAAAAGTTCAGAGGCATCTACATGCCTTACTGGGTCTATTCCTTTGAAAAGAAGGAGCATATTATATTCCCGGGAAGGCGGACTCACCGGAAAGGAGATTACCGTATCACGGATCACTACCAATTGAATTGCCAGATAGATGCCGAGTACGGCGGCCTGGCCTATGACGCCTCCTCTGCCTTCTCCGACGATTTGAGCGGCGCTATTGCTCCCTTTGATCTGAAACAGAAAAAGGTATTTACCCCTTCCTTTTTGAGCGGCTTCTATGCCGACACCAGTGATGTGGAGGAAGAGGTCTATCTAAGTGACGCAGAGGAGTTTGTTCTTAAGGATGCATGTGATACATTGGCCAGGGAATCGGTATGCAGAGATTGCGGCGCAGGCCGCAAAGAGACGGAGGATGCTCTTAAAAATGCCCTGCGTCCCTCACAGAGCAGCGCCGAGCTTGCCATGCTGCCGGTCTGGTTTTTGTCTTACCGAAACGGCGGCAGGGTCAGCTATGCGGTGGTAAACGGCCAGACGGGAAAGGCGGCGGCCGATTTGCCCGTAGATAAAAAGCGGTATCTGTTCGGCTCCCTGCTTCTGGCCGTTCCGCTGTTTTTCTGGCTGAATCTCAATTTTACCATAATCCCGGGAAGGCTTCTGCTGATGTCGATTGCCCTGGCCCTTTTCTGTGTGTACATTTCCAATCTTCAGCTTACCTATATTTTGGAAAGGGAGTCGGGGGAGAATGACAAGGGATTGGCCTTCAAAAACCAGGCAGGGAAAAGGCCGCTTCCGGAATGGGCACAAAAGAGACGCAAAAAGAACTTCTGGCAGTCCTTTCCGGGATCAGGCTTGTATGTGGTACTGGGCTTGCTTGTTTTGCAATTGTTGGGCATTGTTGGAGCCGCCATATGGGAGGAGCTTATCATGCTTATCATATTTGGTATGCTTGCTGACGGGATTTTGGGTGTGATAAGGGGAACTTCTCAAAGAAAACGGCAGAAGAAAAAGGTCTTTACAGGAGAGCATTTCAGGGAAAAATGGCCTACGCTTATCAAGCCCCTGTCCGGCATCCTGTTTGCCGTTGTAATACTGGTACTGAATCCGGTGTCCGACTGGTTTTACTACATAGGAGCCTTCGTGTGTATGGGAACGGTGCTCTGGGCGATTATGGATATCATCAGGCAGCATAATCTTCTGACTACCCGTAAGCTTATACAGCTTGGCAGACGGGGAGGTGATGAGGTTGGATAGGAAGTTTGGCAAAAAGAAAAGGAAAGGAAGATTTTTTACGCTGCGTATATTTGCGGGCCTCCTTGTGTTCTTGGGCGGAATTTTGCTTATTGGTATGCCAAAATGCTATGGTAAGGAGCATCAAGATTTTGAGGAAGGGCTGCCAAATGTTTACGAAAATCCCGATACGGGCTACCGGGCTTTGATAGAAGATCAGGCAGAGCTTCTTACGGAAGGAGACTGTCAGAGCCTTTTGGAATCCATGAAAAAAATCACAGCCTATGGGAACACGGCATTTCTTACTACGAACACAAACAGCGGTTCCACCGAGAAGTTTGCCAGAGACAATTACCGAAGACTGTTCGGCACTGACAGCGGCACCGTATTTGTCATTGATATGGATAACCGCAATATCTGGATTTTCAGCGACGGTGCGGTTTATAAAGTCATTACAAAAGCCTATGCCAATACCATAACGGACAATGTATACCGCTACGCCTCCAAGGAAGACTATTACTACTGTGCGGCGGAAGCATTTTATGAAATCAATAAATTGCTTGAGGGCCAGAAGATAGGCCGGCCTATGAAATACATCAGCAACGCTCTTTTGGCTATGATCCTGTCCCTGCTTGCCAATTTCGGCCTTATTATTGTCTTTACCAGACTGAGAAAACCGAGGGAGGACGTCATTCTCGCCCATATTCACAGAAAGCTTGTGTATTCTAATATCGTCGGGACTTATTCTTATCAGACAAAGATTTATGACCCGGTATCTCACGGAAGCAGCGGAGGCGGCGGTGGCGGTGGGAGAAGCGGAGGCGGAAGCAGCGGCGGCGGTGGGGGACACAGCTTTTAAAAGCCTGGCAGCCAAAGAAATTAATCACTGTACGGAAACGATACTGCCTGCCATAACCGCAAGAGAATCCGCGCAAGACATGGTTTTGAAAATGATAAAAAGACGGCGGGACTATTTTAGCAGTAAGCCTTCTTATAAGAAAATGAATAAGGCAGATTTTTTGTTTTCTTAGTGTATTGTCTGACTAGTAAAATCAAGATGGAATAAGGTTTCTACGGAGGAACGACATTGGTATACAAACGTTATACGGACAGAAGTAAGCTGATCGACTGCAGCCATCTGAAATTTTCCGGCGAATCGCAGATACGAATCTATGACGGAGACGACTGGTTCGGAGAAGTTACGGTTTATCTGAACAGGGCAAGGGAAGCTTTGGAGGAATCAAAGAAAAGGATTGCATTTGCAGCAGAAAATCTCTGGAAAATGGATTATACCATACAAAAATATGATGAATCTAAGAATGGCGGCAGCCATTTTGCGGACAGCTATGAGGCGGCATACTTATGCTTTGAGGGGCAGGACAGAATAACTCTGACATACTATGGCATTACGGAAAATACGGAGTTTGATGCGGTTTTTTGCTATGCGGAGGGAAGGCTTGTCCTTAAAAGTCTGGGACTGGAAAAACAGATTGCGTATGAGCTTGATTTGCCTGGCTTTGACGTTTGGATCATAGAAAAAAATGACGGTTTGCAGTACAATTCTAATAAATGACGAACACGTATCACAATAAGGAGGGCCGAAATGAAAATAAAGCTTTTATTTTCCATCCTTACCCTATCCCTGTGCCTCACTTTAACGGCCGGCTGCCGGCATGGGAAGAGCTATCCTTATTACCAGATAGAAGAACTTTCCGATGATGGGAGGCTTATCACCATTGACGGCATACAATACCGGCGGAAGGATTTTAATGAAAATGAACCTGTCATGTATTATAACGGCGGCGATGTCTGGACTCTGGTTGACGGGCTGGGAGAGCAGATTGGCGTCGGCGGAAGCGGCGAGGATTCGGAGATTCAATATGACATTTATGAGGCGGCAGGAGATGCGGAACGCACGGTGTTCTACCTGACTCCTCATCATTTCTATTTTGGAGGCAGGGACCCTCGGCTCTGGCTGCGGGAGGATGTGTCCATAGAACTGCCCACAGCAGAAACGGTTTCCCGGATTGATGTTCTTTTGGAGGAAGAAGACGAGGATCGGATGTGGACGGAGGACAGCGCATTGATTGCTGACTTACTGGATGCTTACAAGAGAAGCAGCGGACAGTCCGTGAAGCTTTCCCAATACGGCGGGGAAAGGATGAGATGCTCATTGATTCTGTATCATGCGGAATATCCCGTTTTCAGTTATAAAATTGAATGTTGCTATATTAAGGAGCAGGAAGCTGCCTTTTGCCGGAATGATGCGTTGGAATGGTTCCTTTTGTCAGAGGAGTGGGCAAAATTGCTGGGCAAGGTGTAAGCTGTGAAAGGAATTTATGTTTTATGACCGATAGAAAAGAAGCAATTGCATACTGCCTGACCTTGAAGGATACCTACGAGGATTACCCTTTTCACGATCCCAACTGGTGTGTTATCCGGCACAAAAAGAACCGCCGTGTATTTGCCTGGATCTTTGACCGGGAGGACCATGTTTGGATTAATGTAAAATGTGATCCACAGTGGAGGGACTTCTGGCGGCAGACTTACCCTTCGGTGCTTCCGGCCTATCATCTGAATAAGGAGCATTGGAACTCTATTATTCTGGACGAAACTGTGCCGGAGGAGGAGATCCGGAGGATGATCTCGGAAAGCTATGATTTAACTCTTTAGATGAACTTTCACATTTTAAGGTTGACAGCCTCTTTGTCCTGTGATAGAATACAACGGTAACTTTACCAAGGTACAGTGGCCAATTGGTAGAGAAAAAAAGTATAGAAACCTGTAGGGATATTGAAGAGCGGTATTCTGCGAGAATGGCGGAAGAATGTTCAAATATGCTTTATATTCTATAACAGGGACGGGAGGAAACTATGAAAAAAAGAGTATTGAGTTTATTACTGTGCGGACTGATGACGGCATCTCTGCTGGCAGGCTGCGGTTCCAAGGAAAAGCCGGAGGCAGAAGCGCCGGCAGAGACAGAGGCACCGTCTGAGAGCGGGGACGACGCAGAGGCTCCGGAGGTGGAGGGCGCAGACGGAACAGACGGAAGCGATATGGAGTATGTGAAGTCCAAGGGAACACTGGTAGTAGGTATCACGGATTTTGAGCCGATGGATTATAAAGATGCCTCCGGCGAGTGGATTGGCTTTGACGCGGATATGGCAAAAGCTTTTGCCGAGACCCTCGGTGTTGAGGTGGAGTTCGTGGAAATTGACTGGGATAACAAGGCTCTGGAGCTTGACAGCAAAACCATCGACTGTGTGTGGAACGGTATGACCCTCACGGACGAGGTAAAGAGTGCGATGGAGTGCTCCAATGCGTACTGCAACAACGCGCAGATTGTAATTGTTCCGGCAGATAAGGCGGATCAGTACCAGGATACGGACAGCTTAAAGGATCTGAACTTTGCGGTTGAGGCAGGCAGCGCCGGAGAAGCGGAGGTAACGGCTCTTGGCTTAAACTGTACGCCGGTAAAGGCTCAGTCCGATGCGCTTCTTGAGGTGGCTTCCGGTACTTCCGATGCGGCGGTTATCGATTCTCTGATGGCAGCGGCTATGGTAGGAGAGGGCACCGGTTATGCGGATCTGACCTACACGGTTCAGCTTAACAGCGAGGAGTACGGCGTGGGCTTCCGCAAGGGTTCCGATTTGGCGGCGGCTTTGAATGATTTCTTTTTGGCGAGCTACGCGGACGGAAGCATAGCGGCATGTGCCGAGACCTACAATATACAGGCAGCCTTGATTGACGTGGATCTGGTTGAGGAATAAGAGTGTACGGAGTTACGATTGTATAAGGAGCTTGCGGAAAGGGAAACAAAACCTTTCCGCATCTTTTGCTGTAAACCGGCCGGAGACGGAAGCGATGGATTCGGATACGGCCCGGCAGTTTGAATTTTTATTACACAGGAAAGCAGGATACATACATGGAGCAGTTTTTGGAGCAGTTTCCGATTGTAGTTCAATCGCTGAATGTTGGCTTTTTACAGACGTTAAAATTGTTTACGGTTACACTTTTGGGCGCGGTTCCCCTGGGGCTTGTGATTGCTTTTGGCTCCATGTCCCGTTTTCGTCCCTTAAGCTATTTTACGAAAATTGTGGTCTGGATTATCAGGGGAACGCCTCTGATGATTCAGCTTTTGATTATTTTTTATTTTCCGGGGCTGGTGCTTGGAAAGCAGATCTGGGGCGGCGGAGAGGCCGCACGGTTCCTGGCTTCCGCCGTGGCGTTTATTTTTAACTATGCCTGCTATTTTTCGGAGATTTACCGGGGCGGGATTCAGAGCGTTCCGGTGGGGCAGGAGGAGGCCGGACTGGTGCTTGGTATGACCAGGAGGCAGATTTTCTTCAAGGTTACGCTGCTTCAGATGATCAAGCGTATTGTTCCGCCGATATCCAATGAGATTATTACGTTGGTGAAGGATACTTCTCTGGCGCGTATTATTGCCCTTCAGGAAATTATCTGGGCAGGGCAGGCGTTTATGAAAGGGTCCCAGGGAATTTCCGGTCAGATCTGGCCGCTGTTTTTCACGGCGGTTTATTATCTGATTTTCAGCGGTTTGCTGACGGTGCTGCTGGGACGGCTGGAGAAAAAGCTGGATTATTTTAGGTAAGGGGGCGCATGAAAATGGCGATGTTGGAGGTAGAACACTTAAGCAAGACCTTTGAGCGCACGGAGGTGCTTAAGGATATTAATTTTTCTTTGGAAAAGGGGCAGGTGGTTTCGCTGATTGGATCATCGGGAAGCGGGAAAACCACTTGTCTGCGCTGTTTGAATTTTCTGGAGCGGCCGGATACGGGAATTATCCGGGTAAATGGGGAGACGCTTTTTGATGCCAATGATCCGGTGACGACCCAGGAAGAGGCGATTCGGAAGAAGCGGCTGCATTTTGGATTGGTGTTCCAGTCTTTTAATTTGTTTCCGCAGTATACGGCCCTTGGAAATGTGATGATTGCCAGTGAGCTTTTGGCGAAGGAGCGGCCGGATTATAAGGAGAATAAGAAGGCGATTCATGAGGAGATTGAACATAAGGCGCGGGTGCTTCTTGAGCAGATGGGGCTTGGAGATCGGATGAAGAATTATCCGCATCAGCTTTCCGGGGGTCAGTGTCAGCGGGTGGCGATTGCACGGGCGCTTGCTTTGCAGCCGGATATTCTTTGCTTTGATGAGCCGACGTCGGCCCTGGACCCGGAGCTGACCGGGGAGGTGTTAAGGGTGATTCGGGAGTTGGCGGATCAGAGGACTACGATGATTATTGTGACTCATGAGATGGCTTTTGCGAGGGATGTGTCGAATCATGTGATTTTTATGGATGACGGGCGGATTTTGGAGGAAGGGACGCCAGAGGAGGTGTTTGGGAATCCGAGAGAGGTTCGGACACAGCAGTTTTTGGGGCATTTTGTGCAATAAGAGGGGATTTTGTAAAATTTCGTTTTGGATGGTTGAAATTTGGAGTAGTTGCAGTTATACTTATAGGATGATTAAGAAAGGGCAGGGTTGTTTTATGGAAAAGAAAGAGTTGTTGTATGAAGGGAAGGCTAAGAAGGTTTTTACGACTGAGGACCCGGATGTTTTGATTGTGGATTATAAGGATGATGCTACGGCATTTAATGGGCTGAAGAAGGGGACGATTCAGGGGAAGGGTGTTGTGAATAACCGGATGAGTAACCGGGTGTTTCAGCTTTTGGAGAAGGAAGGGGTTCCGACGCATTATATTGAGGAGCTGAGTGACCGGGAGACGGCTGTGAAGAAGGTGGAGATTGTTCCGCTGGAGGTGATTATCCGGAATGTGGCGGCGGGAAGCTTTTCGAAGCGGCTCGGCGTTGAGGAGGGGACCAGGTTTGCGGCTCCTACTCTGGAGTTTAGTTATAAGAATGATGAGTTGGGCGATCCGCTGATTAATGATTATTTTGCGATTGCTCTGGGATTGGCTACCAGGGAAGAGATTGATACGATTACGGAGTATGCGTTTAAGATTAATGAGGTGTATAAGGCTTATTTTGCCAATGCGGGGATTGAGCTGATTGATTTTAAGATTGAGTTTGGGCGTTATAAGGGGCAGATTATTCTGGCGGATGAGACTTCTCCGGATACCTGCCGGCTGTGGGATATCAATACGCATGAAAAGCTGGACAAGGACCGCTTCCGCAGGGATCTGGGGAATGTGGAAGAGGCTTATAATGAGGTGTTTAAGCGGCTGGGACTGTAGGCTAGGTGTATTGTGAGGGAGATTACGGTACTGGAATAGGAGATTGAGTTATGAGCACAGATAGATATGTAAGCCCGTTATCCGAACGCTATGCGAGTAAGGAGATGCAGTACATTTTTTCTCCGGACAAGAAGTTTCGGACCTGGAGGCGGCTCTGGATTGCTTTGGCGGAGACGGAGAAGGAGCTGGGGCTGAATATTACCCAGGAGCAGATTGATGAGCTGAAGGCGCATCAGGATGATATTAATTATGATGTGGCGAAAGCGCGGGAGAAGGAAGTGCGCCATGATGTGATGTCTCATGTTTATGCCTATGGGCAGCAGTGTCCCAAGGCTAAAGGGATTATTCATCTGGGGGCTACCTCCTGCTATGTGGGGGATAATACGGATATTATTGTGATGACGGAGGCTTTGAAGCTGGTCCGCAAAAAGCTGGTGAATGTGATTCGGGAGCTGGCCGGGTTTGCAGACGAGTATAAGGCTCTGCCGACGCTGGCGTTTACGCATTTTCAGCCGGCTCAGCCCACTACGGTAGGGAAGCGTGCCACCCTTTGGATGCAGGAGTTCTGTCTGGATCTGGAGGATTTGAATCATGTGATTTCGACGATGAAGCTTCTTGGTTCTAAGGGGACGACCGGGACGCAGGCGAGCTTTTTGGAGCTTTTTGACGGGGATCAGGAGACGATTGATAAGATTGATCCTATGATTGCACGGAAAATGGGCTTTGAAGAGTGTTATCCGGTGTCGGGGCAGACGTATTCCCGGAAGGTGGATACCAGGGTGCTGAATGTTCTGGCGGGGATTGCGGCCAGTGCGCATAAGATGTCCAATGATATCCGGCTTTTGCAGCATTTGAAGGAAGTGGAGGAGCCGTTTGAGAAGTCCCAGATTGGTTCTTCCGCTATGGCTTATAAGCGCAACCCCATGCGGAGTGAGCGGATTGCGTCCCTGTCCCGTTATGTGATGGTGGATGCTCTGAATCCGGCGATTACCTCGGCGACACAGTGGTTTGAGAGAACTTTGGATGATTCGGCCAATAAGCGTCTGAGTGTTCCGGAGGGATTTTTGGCTGTGGACGGGATTCTGGATCTGTGCCTCAATGTGGTGGACGGACTGGTGGTTTATCCCAAGGTAATTGAGAAGAGGCTTAAGTCGGAGCTGCCCTTTATGGCTACGGAGAATATTATGATGGATGCGGTGAAGGCAGGCGGAGACCGGCAGGAGCTGCATGAGCGGATTCGGGAGCTTTCTATGGAGGCCGGAAAGAATGTGAAGGTGAACGGCGGCGAGAATAATCTGCTGGAGCTGATCGCGGCGGACCCGGCATTTAATCTGTCTTTGGAGGACTTGAAGAAGACAATGGAGCCTTCCCGCTATGTGGGACGCGCCAGGGAGCAGGTGGAGACATTCTTAGGCCGGGTGGTGAATCCGATTCTGGAGGAATATAAGGAGCTGCTTGGCGTGAAAGCGGAGATTAATGTGTAAGGTCCCTCTACCCCATAGGGGTATACATTCACAGGGGGAGAGTATAAAGACGAAAAAAACAGGAAAGACTTTTACAGAGAATCTTTGTTAAAAGTCTTTTCTGTATGCAGAATACCATATACCGGCGATATGCCGTGGGACAAAACGAGTTTGGGAACCGCAAGTGTACTGCCTGTCCGGCAATTAGATGAATCACGATGAAACGTGCAGACAGTACACCGGGGCAATCCGGCCGGAAGAGGAGAAACAGATGATTTTGTCGGTTGTCATTTTGATCATTGGCTTTGTACTGTTGGTAAAGGGAGCGGATTTTTTTGTGGAAGGCGCTTCGGATATTGCAAGGAAGCTTGGGATTCCTTCCATAGTGATCGGGCTTACGATTGTGGCTTTGGGAACCTCCCTGCCGGAGCTGGCGGTGAGCGTAACGGCGGCATTGAAGGAGAGTAATGATATTGCCCTGGGAAATGTAACGGGGTCCAATATTATGAATCTTCTGGTTGTGGTGGGGCTGGCTGCCGTGATCCGCCCTATGACAGTGAAGCGTTCCGTGTTAAAACGTGATTATGTTATGTCATTTCTGATGGCTCTTCTGATGCTGGGGAGCGCTGTGGATATCTTTTGGAATGAAGGCGGCGCAGCGATTTCCGGTTTGGACGGAGCGGTTTTGCTGGCGGTTACCGCCGGCTATATGTATTGCCTGATTCGTATGGCGGTCCGAAATCGGGTGGCGGAGCAGTTTGGTATTACGCGTCCGCTTCCCGTCAGCCTGTTGTTTTGCATCGGAGGAGCGATAGCTATCATCGGCGGCGGTCAGATGGTAGTCAATTCCGCTACGGAGCTGGCCTATCGGGTGGGAATGAGCGAAACCCTGGTGGGACTGACGATTGTAGCCGTGGGAACTTCTCTGCCGGAGCTGGTCACTTCCGTGGTGGCGGCCAGAAAAGGAGAGAGCGAGATTGCCCTTGGAAATGTATTAGGCTCTAACATTTTAAATATTGGTTTTATCCTGGGAACCTCCGGAGTAATTCACCCCATTGCGGTGAAAATGGAAAATGTATATGATATGGTGATTCTGCTTGTGCTGACACTTGTGTTTTTTGTCCCTTTGTGGTGCAGGGAGCGGGTGAGCAGGATTACCGGCGCCGCTATGCTTGGCTGCTATGGGGTTTACATGGGCTATATTATAGTGCGATAAAAAAGCGCTTGCATTTTACGGAAAATGTGTTATAATTAGATAGATTAAATAAGGCGGCCGAAAAGAGTGAACGAAAGTTCACTCTTTGTTTTTGAGAAACAGCAGGGCTTGGCACAAGAGCAAAAACAGGAATCTATGGCCCCGGACGGGAAAGGAAGTCTATGACAAAAAGAGAGAGTTACGAACAAAAGACAGAAGAGCTGGTGATGCCCATCATAGAAGCCAATCACTTTGAACTGGTGGATGTGGAGTATGTAAAAGAGGGCGGTACCTGGTACTTAAGGGCTTACATTGATAAGCCGGGAGGAATCACCGTGGATGACTGTGAGATTGTGAACCGGGCCTTAAGCGATCTTCTTGACGAGAAGGATTTTATGGAAGATTCCTACATTCTGGAGGTAAGCTCTCCGGGGCTTGGCCGTCCGCTGAAAAAGGAACGGGATTTTGAGCGAAGTCTGGGGGAGGAAGTGGAGATCCGCACCTACCGCATGATAGAGAAGCAGAAGGAATTTCGAGGGATTTTAAAGGCATACAATAGGGATACGGTAACGATTGTAACAGAAGAGGAAGAGGAGCAAGTATTCCAAAGGGATAACATTGCCCTGATTCGATTAGCTTTTGATTTTTAAGGTTGGTCGTGCAAGCGATTTCGGAGAAGCCTTATATCAGGGGAGCTTCGGAAGTACGCTTTTTTAGAACGAGGAGGAAAGAGAACAATGAACACAGAATTGCTGGAAGCTTTGGAAATTTTGGAAAAGGAAAAGGATATCAGCAAGGAAACCTTGCTGGAAGCCATTGAGAATTCCCTGCTTACGGCCTGCAAGAACCATTTTGGAAAGGCGGATAATGTAAAAGTCAACATCGATCCCAAGACCTGTCAGTTCTCCGTTTTTGCGGAGAAAACCGTAGTGGAAGAGGTAGAGGATCCGGTGATGGAGATCAGCCTGGCAAATGCGAAGATGGTAGATTCCAAATATGAGGTGGGAGATATCGTCAATGTGGAGATTAAGTCCAAGGAATTTGGCCGCATTGCCACCCAGAATGCCAAGAACGTGATTCTTCAGAAGATTCGCGAGGAAGAGAGAAAGGTTCTGTTTAACCAGTACTACGGAAAGGAAAAAGATGTGGTTACCGGCGTGGTACAGCGTTATCTGGGCAGGAATGTAAGCATCAACTTAGGCAAGGTGGATGCCATCCTGAATGAGAATGAGATGGTAAAAGGAGAGGTATTCAAGCCTACGGAGCGTATCAAGGTCTACATTCTGGAGGTGAAGGACACCACAAAGGGACCGCGTATTGCAGTATCCAGAACCCATCCGGAGCTGGTAAAGCGTTTGTTTGAATCGGAAGTAACGGAGGTGCGGGACGGCACGGTGGAGATCAAATGCATTGCAAGAGAGGCAGGCTCCAGAACGAAGATTGCCGTATGGTCCAATGACCCGGATGTGGATCCCGTGGGCGCCTGTGTAGGTATGAACGGAGCTCGTGTGAATGCCATTGTAAGCGAGCTGCGGGGAGAGAAGATTGACATTATCAATTGGAATGAAAATCCGGCTCTTCTGATTGAGAATGCCTTAAGTCCGGCCAAGGTGGTAGCCGTTTTGGCAGACCCGGAGGATAAGACGGCCAAAGTAGTGGTTCCGGATTATCAGCTGTCTCTGGCTATCGGAAAGGAAGGACAGAATGCCCGTCTGGCCGCAAGGCTGACCGGGTTTCGGATTGACATCAAGAGCGAGACGCAGGCCAAGGAGATCGAAGGCTGGCTGGATGTAGACGAAGAATACGAAGAGTATGAGGACTTCGAGGATTATCAGGAGGAGCAGGCGGCTTTAGCGGCTTATGGGGACGAATATCCGGAGGAAACGGATTATTCTTATCCTGAGTATGCATATGAAGAGGAGTATACGGAAGAGCCGGCATATACGGAAGAGATTCCGGAGGAATAAAAAGTTACTGCTCACGGGTGAACAGTAACAATAAAGAAGCCTGTCATATGACAGAGGTCAGGATGTGATAGATTGAGTACAAACAGAAAGGTGCCTATGCGCCAGTGCGTCGGCTGTCAGGAAATGAAAAGTAAAAAAGAAATGCTGCGCGTTCTTAAGACGGTGGAGGACGAGGTTGTCTTAGATACCACAGGACGGAAGAACGGACGGGGCGCGTATCTTTGCTTTTCATTGGAATGTTTGAAAAAGGCAAGAAAGAACCGGGGACTGGAGCGTTCTTTGAAGATGAGTATTCCCCCGGAGGTTTATGACAGTCTGGAAAAGGAGCTGGAGCAAATTGGCATGGAATAAAGCATACGGGATGATAGGTATGGCTATGAAGGCCGGCAAGCTGGTAAGCGGAGAATTTGCTACGGAAAAGGCAGTGAAATCCGGCAAAGCCGCCCTTGTAATAGTGTCGGAGTCCGCATCGGAGAATACAAAGAAAAAGTTTCGGAATATGTGTGACTACTATCAGGTGCCCATCTGTTTCTTTGGAGAAAAGGAAGAACTGGGTCATGCCATAGGAAAACAATTTCGGGCTTCATTGGCGGTAACGGACGAGGGATTGGCAAAGGCCATCAAAAAGAATTTGATTCATGAATAAGAATGCCCGTGGAATACAAACTGAATAACGGAGGTAAGTATGTCGAAAAGAGTACATGAACTTGCGAAAGAATTAGATAAAACAAACAAAGAGATTCTCGCATTTTTAAGCGAGAAAAATATAGAGGTGAAAAGCCATATGAGTATGCTGTCAGAGGAACAGGAGGGCATGGTAAAAAAGGCATTTGCGCCAAAACCGGCAGAAGCAAGGCCGGCGGCGCCGAAGACGGCTCCCGCTGAAAAGGAGACAGGGGAAAAGGCGGCCACACCGCCCCCCCAGAAAAAGAAAAAGATTATAGCGGTATACAATACCCACAACAGCCAGACCGGAATCAAGGACCCGAGAGCGGAGCGCCGTGCAAACCAGGCCCGTACCGCCGGAGCACGTCCCGGGGCGCCGGGACAGGGCCGTCCGGCAGCACCCGCAGGAAGCCGCCCCGCAGCGCCGGGACAAGGGCGTCCGGCAGCGCCCGCAGGAACACGTTCTGCGGCACCGGGACAGGGAAGACCCGTAACGGCGGCAGGCAGCCGTCCGGCAGCGGAGCAGGGAAAACCTGCTGCGGCAGCCGGCCAGAATCGCGGGATGACAGGAGCACAGGAAAAGCCGTCCAATGGGGAACAGACCGCAGCCGCGGCAAAACCGGCTGCAGCGGAGCAGGTAAAGCCGGCAGGAAAGCCGGCTGCAGCTTCCGAGGAGACGGCAGCACAGGCAAGACAGACAACTGCCCGCCCGGAGCGGCAGCCTCAGATGAGCACATCACAGGCCGGTTCCAGACCTGTTCAGAGCCGTGACGGCCAAAGGGCGTCGGGCGGCCAGGGAAGAGACGGACGCGACAACCGGGGAGGCCAGAGCCGTGATAACCGCGGAAGCCAGGGCCGAGACGGTCAAAGAAGAGATAACCGTGATAACCGGGGAGGCCAGAGTCGTGACGGTCAGAGAAGCTTCGGAGGTCAGGGAAGAGACGGCAGAGACAACCGTGATAACCGGGGAGGCCAGGGAAGAGACGGTCAGAGAAGCTTCGGGGGCCAGGGAAGAGACGGTAGAGACAGCCGTGATAACCGGGGAGGCCAGAGCCGAGACGGTCAGAGGAGCTTCGGAGGTCAGGGAAGAGACGGCAGAGACAGCCGGGGAGGCCAGGGCAGAGATAACCGCCGTTCTATGGATATCCCGGCAGCTCCCGTGGTAGAGCTTCGCAAGACAGAAAACCGCAGAGCGGAGAATAAGAATCGAAATGATGACAGTAAAAAAGATAAAAACAGCAAATTCAATGACAGCTGGAGCGGTAGGCCCGGTCAGGGAGGCCGCCGGCCGAATCAGGGCGGCAATCGCCCGAACCAGAAAAACGGCCGCGGCGGCAAAGGCTCTGCACCGGTGCGTCCGACGCCTCCGGCGCCAAAGAAGGAAGATCTTACGCCAAAGGTAATCGAGATTCCGGAGCTTATCAGTATTCACGATCTGGCAGAGCGCATGAAGATACAGCCCTCCGTCATTATCAAGAAGCTTTTCCTGGCAGGGAAGATGGTAACGGTCAATTCCGAGCTGGATTTTGACGCGGCCGGAGAGCTTGCTATGGAGATGAACTTCGATCCCGTTCCAGAGGAAAAAGAGGATGTGATCGGCAAGATGCTTGAGGATGTGGAGGACGCAGCGGACAGTCTCGTTGCCCGTCCGCCGGTAGTCTGTGTAATGGGTCATGTAGACCACGGCAAAACCTCCCTTCTGGACGCCATCCGCGACACCCATGTGATTGACCGGGAGGCAGGCGGAATCACGCAGCACATCGGCGCTTATGTGGTAACCATCGACGGTCAGAAGATTACCTTCCTGGATACGCCGGGACACGAGGCATTTACGGCTATGCGTATGCGCGGCGCCAATTCTACGGATATTGCGATTCTGGTGGTGGCAGCCGATGACGGCGTGATGCCCCAGACCGTAGAGGCCATCAACCATGCAAAGGCCGCAGGCATTGAGATCATTGTAGCAATTAATAAAGTAGATAAGCCAAGCGCCAACATTGAGCGCGTAAAGCAGGAATTAGTAGAGCATGAGCTGATTCCGGAGGACTGGGGCGGAAGCACCATCTTCGTACCCGTATCGGCCCACACCCATGAGGGATTGGATCAGCTTCTGGAAATGATCCTTCTGACGGCCGAGGTATTGGAGCTGAAATCCAACCCCAACCGCCGGGCAAGAGGACTTGTGATTGAGGCGGAGCTTGACAAGGGCAAGGGACCGGTTGCAACGGTTCTGGTTCAGAAGGGAACCCTTCATGTGGGCGATCACATCGCGGTAGGCGCCTGCCACGGCAAGGTCCGGGCCATGATGGACGACAACGGACGCCGCGTAAAGGAGGCAGGTCCCTCCAAGCCGGTTGAGATTCTCGGTCTGAACGATGTGCCGGGAGCAGGCGAGATCTTCGTATCGCCGGAGACGGATAAGGAGGCAAGGACCTTTGCGGAAACTTATGTAAAAGAGAGCCGTGAGAAGCTTCTGGAGGATACGAAGCTTAAGATGTCCCTGGACGATCTGTATTCCCAGATTCAGTCCGGCAATTTGAAGGAATTGAATATCATCGTGAAGGCGGATGTACAGGGCTCCGTGGAGGCCGTAAAGCAAAGTCTCTTAAAGCTTTCCAACGAGGAGGTTGTGGTGAAGATCATCCACGGCGGCGTGGGAGCTGTCAACGAGTCCGACGTAAGCCTGGCCTCCGCATCCAATGCCATTATCATCGGCTTCAATGTCAGACCGGACGCCACGGCAAAGGAGACGGCGGAGCGCGAGAAGGTGGATCTGCGCCTGTACCGCGTGATTTACGACGCCATCAACGATGTGGAAACTGCCATGAAGGGTATGCTGGATCCCATATTCGAGGAAAAAGTACTGGGCCACGCGGAGGTGCGTCAGATCTTCAAGGCGTCCGGCGTGGGCAATATTGCCGGTTCCTACGTATTGGACGGCGTATTCCAGAGAGGCTGCAAGTGCCGGATTACGAGAGAGGGCGAGCAGATCTTCGACGGCGCACTGGCTTCCCTGAAGCGGTTTAAGGATGATGTGAAGGAAGTAAAGGCCGGCTATGAATGCGGTCTGGTATTTGAGAAGTTTAACGATATCCAGGAGCTGGATATTGTGGAAGCCTATACAATGGTAGAGGTTCCGCGATAAGGTTTTTCAGGGCAGAGACAATTTAAATCTGCCCGAATGACGCGCGAATGTGTCAGAAAGAGGAAAGAATGAAAAAAAACAGCATTAAAAATACAAGAATCAACGGAGAGGTCAGGCGGGAGCTGAGCAATATCATCCGGGGAGAGATCAAAGACCCCCGGATTCATCCCATGACAACAGTGGTGGAGGTGGAGGTTGCTCCCGATTTGAAGAGCGCCAGGGCTTACATCAGCGTTTTGGGAGATGAGAAGTCACAGCAGGATACCCTGGCAGGCTTAAAGAGCGCAGAGGGTTATATCCGCCGTGCCCTGGCCAAATCCATCAATCTGCGCAATACACCGGAGATCCGTTTTATCCTGGATCAATCCATTGAATACGGTGTAAATATGTCCAAATTTATTGACGATGTAAACCGGAAAGAAGATGAGGATGATGAGAATGATCAAACTGGCGAATGAGCTTAAGCAGGTAAAAAGTGTTGCAATTGCAGGCCATGTAAGACCGGACGGGGACTGTACGGGTTCCTGTCTGGCCGTGTACGGCTATATCCGGGAGCATTTTCCCGATGTGGATGCGGACGTATATCTGGAGACGGTAAATCCGGCCTTTGACTGTTTACGGGGAATCGAAGATATCAAGACGGACTACTTTGCAGACAGGCAGTACGATCTTTTTCTGTCCCTGGACGTGAGCGATAAGGAACGTCTGGGAGAGGCTCTGAAATATTTTGAGACGGCAGGTCGGACGGTCTGCATAGACCATCATATTACAAACAAGGGATTTGCGGAAGAAAACTGGGTGGAGCCGGAGGCAAGCTCTACCTCGGAGCTGGTATTCGAAGCTATGGAAGAAGAGCTGATTTCCAAAGAGACGGCCGAGGCTCTCTATATGGGCATTGTTCATGATACGGGCATTTTCCAGTATTCCAATACCTCGCCGAGAACGATGGAGATTGCCGGAAGGCTGATAGCGAAGGGAATCGAGTTTAACCGAATTATTGACGAGACCTTTTATCAGAAAACCTATGTACAGAATCAGGTGCTGGGCCGTGCGCTGATGGAGAGCATCCTTCTTCTGGACGGGAAAATTATAATGGGAAGAATGCGCCAGAAGGATATGGAATTTTACGGCGTGACCCACAAGGATCTGGAGGGCATTGTCAATCAGCTTCGGGTGACAAAGGGCGTGGAGGTGGCTATATTCCTTCATGAGATAGGCAATCAGGAGTACAAAGCGAGCCTGCGATCCAACGGAAGGGTGGATGTAAGCGCCGTCTGCGCGTACTTCGGCGGGGGCGGACATGTGAAGGCGGCCGGCTGTACCATGCACGGAACCCTTCATGATGTGGTCAACAATTTAACCTTACATATTGAACAGCAGCTATTGCAGGAAGAGCAGGCATAAAAGAGACAGGAAGGATTCGGAATGAACGGGATTCTGAACATTTACAAGGAAGCGGGCTTTACCTCCCACGATGTGGTGGCAAAGCTCCGCGGAATTTTAAAACAGAAAAAAATCGGACATACAGGAACTCTCGATCCCGATGCGGAGGGAGTTCTTCCTGTATGTATCGGAAATGCCACAAAGCTTTGCGGACTTCTCACGGAAAAGGAGAAAACCTACGAGGCCGTTCTCCTTCTGGGGCAGGAGACGGACACCCAGGATATTTCCGGAAAAATCTTAAGAATAGCCGAGATAACCGTAAGCCCGGAGGCTGTGAGGGAGGTTATCGGGAGCTTCCGGGGAAGCTATGAGCAGGTGCCGCCCATGTATTCCGCTTTGAAGGTAAACGGAAAAAAGCTTTATGAGCTGGCAAGAGAGGGAAAAGAGGTGGAGCGGAAGGCGAGAACCGTGTTTCTGCGGGAAATATCCGTTTCGGATATTCGGCTGCCGGAAGTCTCATTTGCCGTGACCTGCTCCAGCGGGACGTATATTCGGACACTGTGCCGGGATATCGGGGAAAAGCTTGGCTGCGGAGGCTGTATGAAAAAGCTTCTGCGTACAAGGGTAGATCGGTTTGATATCAAGGGCAGTCTGCGTCTCTCACAGATAGAGGAAAAAATGGCAGCGGGCCGGATCGGAGACTGCCTGATTCCGGTGGACAGCATATTTGAGCAGTATCTTGAAGTGCGGATGAAAGAGGAAGGGGATCGGTTTGTTTACAACGGCAACTCTTTTACAGAAGGCTTAACCTGCCGTGGCAAAAAGACAGAAACAGCTAAGGGAGATCCGATTCGGGTATATGATTCCAAAGGCGGCTTTGTGGGGCTTTACAGGTATGAACGGGGGATGTTCCGGCCGGTGAAGATGTTTTTGTAAGCATATGCCGTTTTGGAGTCTGCGCCGCTCTGAAAAATAGCGGGATGGAAAATGAAATCCGGAAGCTTGAATTTGTGTCTGAAAGGAATATGTGGACACGGCCGCTTAGGATATCAGGAGTCAATATATGAAGATAATAAAACATACAACAGAGTTTCAGACGGCGGAGGAAACGGCCGTTTCACTTGGCAAATTCGACGGTCTCCACCAAGGACACCGTCTTTTGGTAGATCGCATTTTAGATAAGAAGCAGGAAGGGCTTGCTTCTCTGATTTTCACCTTTGATTTTGGCGAGCGGCCTGCGCTGACTCTGCCTGAAGAGCGCAGAGAACTGCTGCGCCGCGCTCATGTGGATTACCTGGTGGAATGTCCCTTCGTTCCGGCGCTCTCCCACATGGAGCCGGAGGACTTTGTGCGGAAGATTTTGCTCGAACGCCTTCATGCAAAATATCTGGCCGTGGGGACGGATTTTCGTTTCGGTTATCAGCGAAGGGGGGATTACCATCTGCTGCAGGAGATGAGCAAAGCCGGCGGTTTTCAGGTAGATGTGGTGGAAAAAGCCTGCTGGCAGGGACGGGAAATCAGCAGTACCTATATCAGGGAAGAGCTGGAGCAGGGCCATATGGAGCAGGTGAATCAGCTTTTGGGCTATGCTTACTCCGTAACGGGAGAGGTTCTCCACGGCCGGCAGATCGGGAGGACCTTGGGACTGCCCACGACCAATCTGCTTCCCAAAGAACAGAAACTTCTGCCTCCGAACGGCGTCTATGCCACCCGGAGCGTGATTGCGGGAGAGGTTTTTGAGGGAATCACAAACATCGGCTATAAGCCGACCGTAGGCGGCGAAACCAGGAAGGGTGTGGAAACCTATCTCTTTGACTTGGATCGGAATCTGTATGGTGAAATTATTCAGGTACAATTCTACGGCTACGAGCGCCCGGAGCGCAGGTTTTCCGGCCTGGAAGCCTTAAAAGCACAGATAGAATCCGACGTGGCCTGGGGGCGGGAATTTTTTTCCTTTTCATGAGAAACATATGTAGACAGGTAAGATGGTACATGCTATACTTGTTTTACCTTACATAAGGAATCATGGAGAAAGGAGGAGCATAATGTCGGATAGTAAGAAATTGGATCTGATTTTGGCTGAGCTGCGGGGTGTGAAAGGCGACGTAGAGGGTCTAAAAGGTGACATGCAGGACATGAAGAGCGAAATGCAGGTTATGAAGAGTGACATGCAGGACATGAAGAGCGAGATGCAGGTTATGAAGAGTGACATGCAGGACATGAAGAGCGAAATGCAGGTTATGAAGAGTGACATGCAGGACATGAAGAGCGAAATGCAGGTTATGAAGGGTGACATGCAGGACATGAAGAGCGAAATGCAGGACATGAAGAGTGACATAAAAGTCTTGAAGAATGATGTGAAAAGGCTGGACGATAAGATTGCAGGAATAAATGTGCATCTTGAGACTGTAACGGACAGAAATATCACTTTTATAGCCGAAGGCCACTTGGATCTGAGCCGGAAGCTTGATGAAGCCTTAAAGTCTGAGCAGCTAAAGGAACTGTATTTCATTCGTACAAACATGATTGACGATGAAGTCCGCAAAATCAAAGAGCGCCTTGCCGAGACAGCATAACAGCAGTGGGCGATATTACATATAGATAAAAGTTGAAGAAAACTGTGAGAAATCTCCTTGTGGAAATGCAGGGGGATTTTTTATTCCTGTCAGGCGGAAGCTATTTCTCAAAACACTTGACATATCTTAGGCTGACATATCTTAGCCGTACTTTCGGCAGAATCTACTTGCAGTATTTATGAATTTATATTAAAGTATATATGAAGAAATTATGAAAATATTATGTATATGAAAAAATAAGAGGGATACAAAGGAGAAAGTGATGGATTATTCAATCATTCTGGGACTGATTGGGGGCTTGGGCCTGTTTCTTTATGGAATGAAGCTGATGAGCGACGGTCTGGAAAAGGCGGCCGGCGCAAAGCTGAGGGGAATATTGGAGTTTTTTACTAAAAACCGTTTTGTCGGAATGTTAGTGGGTATTGTATTCTGTGCGGTGATCCAGTCCTCAAGCGCCACAACCGTAATGGTTGTCAGCTTTGTAAACTCCGGCCTGATGACTCTGTACCAGGCAGCCGGCGTGATCATGGGCGCCAACATCGGTACAACCATCACTTCGCAGCTCGTAGCCTTTAATCTCTCTGAGGTTGCCCCGGTATTCCTGATGGCCGGTGTGATCATGGTTATGTTCTGCAAAAAGCCCATGATCAAAAAGATTGGCGAGGTGGTTTTGGGGTTTGGCGTGCTGTTTATGGGACTGAGCGGAATGTCCGGCAGCATGTCCTCCCTTCATGATTCTCCGCTGATCGTGGACGCACTTGGCTCTCTGTCCAATCCCCTTTTGGCGGTTCTGATGGGATTTATTGTGACAGCCGTGGTTCAAAGCTCTTCCGTAACCGTCAGCATTGTTCTTTTGATGGCGCAGCAGGGCTTACTGGAGCTTGGCATCTGCTTCTATATCATCTTAGGCTGTAATATCGGCGCTTGTACCTCCGCGCTTCTGGCCGGCTTAAGCGGCAAGAAGGATGCAAAGAGGGCATCGCTTATTCATTTCCTGTTTAATGTATTCGGAACTGTTTTGATGGTGATTGTCCTGGCCTTTGCCTCCGGATGGATGGAAGGCTTCTTTATGCAGATTTCCGGCGGAAATATCGGGCGCGCCGTGGCCAACGCCCATACCATTTTCAAGATCTTCCAGGTAATTGTGCTCTTCCCGCTGGCCGGCGTGATAGTGAAGCTGACGTATCTGCTTGTGCCCGGCAACGAGAGCGACGACGAGAAGGACTTCGAGCTTGTCTACATCGGAGCCAAGAATGTATTTTCCCCGGCTACGGCAGTGGTAGAGGTGACAAAAGAGCTGGAGCGCATGGGACAGCTTGCCTATAACAATCTGAATCGAGCCATGAATGCCCTGATTACCCTGGACGAAGAGGATATTGAGGAGGTGTACCATGTGGAGGAAAATATCAACTTCCTCAATCATGCCATCACCGATTATCTTGTAAAAATCAATCAGTCCACGCTGCCGGTGGATGATGCCAAGAGCATCGGCGGACTCTTTCATGTGGTAAACGATATCGAGCGTATCGGCGATCATGCGGAAAACGTAGCCGATTCCGCCAAGCAGCGTATTGAGAAGAACGTAGGCTTCAGCAAGGAGGCGCAGCATGAGCTGGGTGAGATGATGGAGCTTGTTAATAAGATTTTGCAGTACTCTCTGGATACATTTTCCCACAATAACCGGGAACATGTGGAGGAGATCAGCCAGATTGAGAATCAGGTGGATGTTCTGGAGAAGCAGCTTCAGCAGTCGCATGTGGATCGTCTGACGAAAAATGAGTGTACGCCGGCGGCCGGTATGATTTTCTCGGATATCTGTTCCGGGTTGGAGCGTGTGGCGGACCATGCTACGAATATTGCATTTGCCATATTGGATGAATAAGTGTGTTTAGCTTTTTACATATTTGATTATTATATCCTTGGAGGGTGTCTGAAAATCGTTTTTATGAAATTTTGAGGCACAAGCCGGGAAAGGAGCTGTTAAGGCTCCTTTCTTTTTGGAAAGAGGAGAGGGATATTTATGTTTTTGAGGCTTTTTTACTATTTGATTGCGGCGCCGCTGCTGTTGCTGCTGCGGATTTTCTTTTGGCCTTTTAAGATGCTTTTTCGCATTTTGAGATGGATTTTTCGGAAAACAGGGGAGTATCGTCGTTTTCGGAAAGCTGATTTTGATCGGATGGATGGCTGGGAGTTTGAGGAGTATGTGGCGGAGCTTCTGGCCCGGAACGGTTTTGTTCATGTGGAGGTGACCCGGGGGAGCGGGGATCAGGGGGTGGATATTCTGGCTCAGAGGGACGGGGTATCCTATGCGGTTCAGTGCAAGCATTATACCTCCAAAATTTCCAATAAGGCGGTTCAGGAGGCTTATGCAGGGGCCGAATTTTACGGCTGCGAGGTTCCGGTGGTTCTCACTAACAGTTATTTTTTTCCCTCAGCGCTGGAGCTTGGGGACGAGATTGGGGTGGAACTATGGGATAGGGATGAATTGAAACGCCTTGTCCGGGTGGCCGGAAAGAAGAAGCGGTGAAGAAATGGAGCATACATAAATTCTGGCAAAAACGGGCTTGACAAATTTCGATAATTTCGATATCATGTAATAGAAATTTAACAAATTTGTAATAAATCAAATAAGTAATATAAAAAAACCGGAACCGGGATGGAGGCATTTATGTATAGAAGAGGAAAAGCGGCAGGAATGATATTGGGAGCGGTGCTGATGGCAGCTACCGGTATTCGTGCACAAGCCGCAGGTCTGGGAGAAAGCTTTAACGAAGGAATCGCAGCGAATTTTGATCAGACGAGCAATACGGAGGAGGAGACAAAGGCAACGGCGGAAGTAGTCTGGACAGGCACACCCCTGGAAGGCTATGTGAATATCGGAATTGCCAATGTGGAAGATAACCTGAATATCCGCTCTGAGGCGAATACGGAGAGCAAGCTCGTGGGAAAGCTTCGCAAGGATTCGGCCTGTGAAATCCTGGGAACGGAAGGGGAGTGGGCGCATATCACATCCGGTGAGGTGGAAGGCTATGTGAAGGCGGAATACCTGTATACCGGAGAGGAAGCTGTGAATCTGGCATTTCAGCTGGGACAGACCGTAGCAAAGGTAGATGCGGATGCACTCTATGTTCGGATGGAGCCGAGTACGGAGGCGGACTTCTGGACGATGGTTCCTAAGGGCGAGGAATTGGCTGTTATAGAGGAGCAGGGCGAGTGGATTAAGGTGGATATTGACGGCGAGGAAGGCTATGTGGCTTCGGAGTTTGTGAATGTGACCAGCGAGCTTAACACGGCGCTTACGATTACGGAGGCTCTCTATGGCGAGGGCGTTACGGATGTGCGGATTTCCATTTGTGAGTTTGCAAAGCAGTATGTGGGGAACCGTTATGTCTGGGGCGGTACCAGCTTGACGAAGGGGGCGGACTGTTCCGGGTTTACGATGGCTGTTTATCGGAACTTTGGAATTTCGCTGCCTCATTCTTCCAGGGCACAGGCCGGGTGTGGGACGAAGATTAGCGTGAGCGAGGCGAAGCCCGGGGATTTGATCTTCTATGGAAACGGACGGAGGATTAATCATGTGGCTATGTGCATCGGCAATGGACAGGTGGTGCATGCCAGCAATTCGCGGACGGGTATTATTATTTCGAATATGTATTACAGAAGTCCGGTGAGTGCGGCGCGGATTATTAATGATTAGGGTTTGGGAAGTAGAATATAGGGAAGAGCTGTACTTGGTAAGAGTATGGCTTTTCTTTTTGGCGTTGGGGAAAGTGCACAATTAGGGGAAAATAATTTGTGGTATTTGCATATAGATATAATTGATAAGGTATGTTATAATCTGTTACAGTCAAGGCGATATTCCTCGGAAGCGATACTTGCATTTCAGTGTTAGAATGTATGTGCGCATATCCGGGGTATTTTTTTGCCCATTTTTCGGAAGGGAGATTTGCTTTGAACGTTTTTAAGAAGATTAATACGGGCGCTGCGTTTGCAGTGGATTCTAAAGGTAGAGAAGTGATTATTGTCGGGAAGGGGATTGGCTTTCCGAAGGTTCCTTACGAATTGACGGATCTTTCTTGCATTGAACGAACTTTCTATGATGTGGATTCTAAGTATATTGCGCTGATTAGTGAACTGCCGCAGGAGATTCTTATGGCGAGTGCGGAGATTGTGGAGGAAGCGGAGGTGGAGTTGGGGTGCACATTGAATCCGAATCTGCCTTTTACGCTGGCGGATCATTTGAATTTTGCCATTGAGAGATTAAAAAATGGAATGGATTTGCTGAATCCCATTGCGTATGATGTTCGCCATTTGTATCCGAAAGAGGCAAAGATTGGTGATTATGCCCTGGAGATCCTGGAAAAGACCGCGAATGTAAAGCTGTCGGAGAGTGAAGCTGTTAATATCGCTCTGCATTTGATTAATGCGGAGGCGAATGTCGGGGATCTGCAGTTTGCTATGCGGATTATCAGGATTGCGGATGAGGTTGTTAAAATTGTGGAGAGGCATCTTGATGTTGTTTTGGATAAAGAGAGCTACAATTATACGAGGTTTAATCTGCATTTGCGGTATCTGATTCAGCGGTTGTCGACGTCTGTGGAAGTAGAGGAGAGGGGTGTGGATTTATTAAGGAGTCTGGCCAAGGAGCATCCGGATGTTTATACATGTGCATTGAAAATAGCCCGTTACTTTGAGGGAACTTGGAAATGGATATGTAATGAGGAGGAGATCTTATATTTGATGCTTCATATTTTCCGTTTGCTTGAGAGAACAGAATAAAAGAAAGGGGTTGTCGGGGTGAACCAGGAGCAGTTTATAAATATGCTGGAGCCGTATATTGGCGGACGGGATAATGTGACGAGGGCGATTTTTCGTGATAATATCTGCTATATTACTGTGAAGGATGAGGGGATGATAGATCCGGATGCTCTGCAGAGCATGGAGGAGATTCAGAATGTCAGTCTGACGCAGGGGAAATTGAAAATGGAAGTAAAGGGATTGGACAGAAAGGAGAGAAGCGCTGTGGGAAAGTATAATGAATTAGTTGGCCAAATTTTGGAGCATGTTGGCGGAAAAGAGAATATTTCTTTTGTTACCCATTGTATGACGCGTTTGCGTATGAATTTTAAGGATGAATCTAAGATTGATGCGGAGGGGATAAAAAGGATTAAGGGCGTGCTTGGAAGCCAGTTTTCCGGGGGCCAGTTTCAAATTATTATTGGGCAACATGTCGGGGAAGTTTATAATGATATGATTAAGTTGACCGGGCTTGCAGAGGAGGCTCCGATTGCTGAAGACCTGGACGGACTAAGGGGAAAGGCGGGCTGGAAGAGTATTCCGGGAAAGGTGATGGATACGATTTCGGGATGTATTACGCCGCTGCTGTCGGCGATGACTGCGGCGGGAATTTTTAAATTGCTGGCAGGCGTACTGGGATCACAGATGCTTGGCGTATTGCCGGATGATTCCGCTTTTATTGTGTTATGTACTTTTGTGGGTGATACGTTCTTCTATTTTATGCCGGTGCTGATAGCATGGGCGGCTTCTAAGAAGTTTAAAACTTCTACCCCTATGGCATTGGTGCTGGGATTGGTACTGTTACATCCTACTTTTGTGGAAATGGTGGGAGCAGGGGCAAGCTTTACGGTTTACGGAATCCCTGTTACGATGGTCAGCTATGGTTCTCAGTTTTTGCCGAGTATTTTGATTGTTTGGGTGTTGTCCTATGTCTATCGGTTTTTTGATAATATTTCACCAAATTCCATCCGCATTTTATTTGTGCCGGTTTGTACGATGTTTGTTATGCTGCCCCTGGCTTTTTGTGTATTAGGGCCGGCCGGTTATTTTCTGGGTCAGGGGCTTGCTGCCGTAATCACCTGGCTGTATGAGGCGGCGGGACCGCTTGCAGGCGGGTTGGTAGGAGGACTTTGGTTCTTCCTGATTGCAACGGGCATGCACCAGCCGCTGATAGCAATAGCTATTGCAAATATTGCGATGCTCGGCTTTGACAATGCAATTCTTCCGGAATCCATTGCAGGCACATGGGCGATGTACGGGATGGCTCTGGCTTATTTGCTCCGCTGCGGCAAAGAGAATAAGGCGATTGCCGGAACGAATACGGTTACCTTTATTGTAGGCGGTATCAGCGAGCCAACAATCTTTACAACACTGCTGCAGTATAAGCAGGCTATGATTTCCTATTTTATCGGCGGATTTGCCGGAGGTATGCTGATAGCAATCTTAGATGTAAAATTGTATTTCAGCGCTGCAAATAACTGTCTGTCCTTTTTGGGTATGGGAGTTGACGCAGTGCGGGGCTTGATCTGCTGTATCGTATCTCTGGTTCTGTCATTTGCAGTCGCGATGTTCCTTGGATTTAAGGAAAAGGAAAAAAAGAAGGAAAAAGCTGCGGTTGCATAATGTTTATAAAATAGGTACAATGCAAGAAGATAAAAGAAACGGAGGAGATACTATGAATTGCCAAAATATCAAATTATCGTCCACAGCTTCCCTGGATACTTATTTCTTACATAATTCCGAAGAGTATAATGTGGAAAAGAAAAGACCTGTTGTGCTTGTACTGCCGGGAGGCGGCTATGCCTTCACTTCGGACAGAGAGGCGGAGCCAATAGCCTTGAAGTTCAATTCCATCGGACTGCATGCCGCCATATTGTGGTATACGGTTTGTGATCAGGTGAAGGATGTGCCGGAACATTCCTTTCAGGAAGCCATGAAAGCCGTTTTGTGGATACGCCGGCATGCGAAGGAGTATCTCATCGATCCGGATCGGGTGATTGTCTGCGGATTTTCCGCAGGAGGCCATCTGTGCGTCCAGTGTGCTGTCCGATGGCAGGAGGAGGAGATAGCGAAAAGCCTTGGATGTACCAGCGGGGATCTCAAGATAAATTTGGCAATAGCCGGATATCCGGTCGTGCGCCTTCCAAAAGCACCCAAAGGCGACCTGGGCTTTGGCGCGGAGTGCTGCCCGCATCCAAACACCACGAATGAGCGCTATTTTGGAACAGATGATCCGGATGATGCGGATGTAGAGGATAAAAACCTTCTGAACAAGGTAGGGATTCATACGCCGCCGATGTTTATCTGGCATACTTATGAGGATCAGCTTGTTCCGGTTATGGATGCGGTGGAACTGGCGGCTAAGATGAAAGAACACAACAGGCCCTTTGAGCTTCATATTTTTGAAAAGGGCGAGCACGGCTTGGCGCTTGGCGATAGGACTACGGCGCGGAAGTGGAGCCATATGAATTTCCACATAGGTCATTGGTTCGAGCTGTGTGAGGAATGGATGCGGGACTATATTGACGTACCGGAGGACATGTTCGGCAAATATCCAAAAGGGCGCAATGCAAAATAAGTTTATGCAGGACCAAATATAATCGGGCGAAATAATCGGACAAAATCGAAAAATCCCTTGACTCCCCCCTTGGGGGGCGGCTTATGATAGAAGCAAAAGCAGTACACGGCAAAACAAAAAATGAGGTGACAAATATGTTGATTCAAGAAGTGAGCAAAGCTGCGGGGCTGACGAAAAAAGCTGTTGAGTATTATACGGAAAAAGGGATGGTAACTCCGGCAGTACAGGAAAACGGGTATCGGGATTATGGAGAGAAGGATGCACAGACGCTAAAGAAGATTGGCATTTTGCGCAAGCTTGGCCTTGGCATGGAGGATATTCGTGATATTCTGCAGGACGGCACAGACGAGGCGTTGGAAAAGGCAGCCGTTCGAAAAGAGCTGGAGACTCGTAAGAATGTCAGAAGAAACGCTCTTATCCGCAAATTGGGAGACGGCAGGACTTATGCGGAGGTAGAGACAGAGCTTCGGACACTGGAGATGGAGGAGACCATAGGAGAGAGGTTGCTCATTGCCTTTCCGGGTTTTTTCGGCCGTTTTGTGTGTATACATTTTTCCGGATTTTTGAATGAACCGGTGGAAACGGAGGACCAGCGGGAGGCATATGAGACGATTCTGTCCTTTTTGGATCATATGTCGACCGTTCACATACCGGAGGATGTGGAGGCGGCTATGAAAGAGGAGATGAAAGCTCTTGATACGGAGCAAATGGGGAAGCTTCTGGAAGGAGTGAAGCAGTCCATCCGGGAACCGGAGGCATTTTTGGCAGAGAATCAGGAAGTGATCGAATGGTATCTGGGATACAGGCGGTCAAAGGAATATCAAAGCTCCGCTGCCGGAAAATGGATGGAGTATATGAGAGAGTTTCAGAATACAAGCGGTTATACGGATATTTTTTTACCGGCTATGAGGCGTTTGAGTCCTTCTTATGAGGAGTATTGCAGTCAGATGGATAAGGCTAACGAACAGCTCCTGGGACGGTATCCGGAGGCAGAAAAATTGTTAAAACTATAAAGCAGAGACTGCGGCAGAAATATTTGACTTATTAACTACAGTCAGTATATACAAATCACCAAAAATTTGTTATAATCTTCACTATTATACCGGCAGCCCGTACAGAAAAATTTTATCTATATTTCCGGTCCGTGTTTCCGATACGGGCTGCTGGTGCGGCATTACACAAATGTTGTACCGGAAAGGAAGGAAAAGCATGTTTCAATTCAAAAAGAACTTTCGGGAGGTAGATTCCGAGACCGGGAAGGTCCGGGGAGGGTTAAAACCAGATTTGAAGAAGGCCAGGCGTGTATTCACTGCGATTGTAGTAATAGCTCTGGCATTGGTGATTGCAAATTTCTGTTGGTTTACGATTCAGGAAGAGCAGCAGGCAGTGGTTTGTACCTTTGGACAGCCTAAAGCGGTGACAGAGCCGGGGCTTCATTTTAAGATACCTTTTATTCAGACCGTGACCAAGGTAAATACGACGATCCAGGGTCTGTCCGTAGGGTATGATGAGGAGGAGAATTATACGGATGATGCTATGATGATAACTTCGGACTACAATTTTATCCGGGTAGATTTTTATGCGGAGTATCGAATCTCAGATCCGGTGAAGGCTCTTTACGCTTCCGAGGACCCTGTGGCTATTTTGGATAACATTGCCCAGAACTGCATCCGCACGACCATCGGTTCCTATGGAGTAGATTCCGTGCTGACCACAGGAAAAAATGAAATCCAGGCCAATATCAAGCAGATGATTATGGATAAGCTGGAGATCTACGACATTGGAATCCAGCTTGTGAATATCAGTATTCAGGATGCACAGCCGCCTACGACAGAGGTTGTCACGGCATTTAAAGAAGTAGAGACGGCGAAGCAGGGAAAAGAGACGGCTCTTAATAATGCTAACAAGTACCGCAATGAGCAGATTCCCGAGGCCAAAGCAGAGGCTGATAAGATTGTGCAGGATGCCCAGGCCCAGAAGGAAAGCCGTATCAATGAGGCGGAAGGTCAGGTAGCGCGTTTTAATTCCATGTATGAGGAATACATTAAGTATCCAACCATCACAAAGCAGCGAATGTTCTATGAGACGATGGAAGATGTGATGCCGGATATGAAGATTATTATTCAGGGCGGCGAGGGCGGTCAGATTCAGCAGCTTCTTCCGCTGGAACCCTTCGGCACAGGCACTGACACCGGAAGCAGTCAGAGCGTTGTTCAGGGAGAGGAGGGGAACGGCAATGAGTAAGCTGAAAAAAGCAAAAAGCATATGGAAATACATACTGGTTCTTGCAGCGCTCCTGCTTCTGGGCAACAGCATTGTAATCTGCCGGGAAAATGAGTATAAGCTGATACGGCAGTTTGGAAAGGTACAGCGGGTGGTATCTGCCTCCGGGCTGACCTTTAAAGCGCCGTTTATTCAGTCTGTGGACACTGTTCCGAAGGAGATTTTGATTTATGATCTCCCTGCTTCGGACGTCATTACTTCCGATAAGAAGTCTATGATTGTGGACAGCTATGTACTGTGGAGAGTAGAGGACCCTCTGAAGTTTACGCAGACCTTGGCAAATTCTATCTACAATGCGGAGAACCGTATCAACGCCATTGTTTACAATGCCACCAAGAATACCGTATCCAATATGACGCAGGATGAGATCATCAAAAGCCGGGACGGAAAAATGACCATCACAGCGGCTGACGCAGGAGAAGAGTTAGAATCCAATGATTTGATTCTGGAGGAGAAAACCGAGGTGGTGGAGATCAAATCCTTAACCGAAGAGATTATGGACAGCATTGGGGATAATTATCAGCAGTACGGCATCAGTATTCTGGCAGTAGAAGTGAAAAAACTGGATCTGCCTGACGACAACAAGCAGGCCGTCTATACCCGAATGATTTCGGAGCGTGAGAATATCGCGGCGCAGTATACGGCAGAAGGCGCTTCCCAGGCACAGATGATCCGGAACACCACGGATAAAGAGATTTCTATTATGCTTTCGGAGGCCCATGCTCAGGCGGAGCAGCTGATAGCAGAGGGTGAAGCGGAATATATGAGGATTCTGTCAGACGCCTATGCAGATGAAACACGAAGCGATTTTTACGCTTTTGTGCGAAGCCTGGATGCGGCTAAGGAGAGCCTAAAGGGGAGTAACGAAAAAATGCTGATTCTTCCGGCGGATTCCCCTATTGCGCGGATTTTTGCGGGACAGTAATGAAAAGAATATAAGTATAAAATGAGGACCGGGATTTTTCTGTATACGGAATATGGAAGAATCTCGGTCGCTTTTTGCGCCGCTGTTTATGGAGTGAACAATAGTATCGGTTACGAAAAAGAACGGCCGCCTGCAAAAAGATAAGGATTTTCTAAAAAACAATAAATACGAATAAGGAATTAATAGAACAAAATTTCGTATAAGAAAAAAGTATGAAAAACACTTAAAAACACAAAAGTACAGGGCGTTTTGGCTTTTAAAATGTTATATGCTTGTTGTATATAATAAAAATAGTATAAAAATCTACAATATATAGTAGAAAATATCTAAAAAAGTAAAAATAATGTATAAAATCTATTGACAATACCTACAAGATTGGATATGATGCGATTAAATACAAAAAAAGAAAAAATATAAGCTTTAAATTTCTGAATATAATAAAAATAGAATCGATAAATGTTAAAAAAGTAAAAAATAGAGGTAAATGGAGAGCCTGTGATAGCAATTATAAACGCAGTGTTAATTATGCTGGAGCATTTGGTTTAGATTGCCGTAGGAAAGAGAGCGGATCTGTTGGTTGCTGACCATAATATCACGATAAAACCATAATCTTGAAAGGAGAAATGCAGAGATGAAAAACATTATTTTTGATCCTCCCACAAAATTTGATTTTAAATGCGGCGATTACGTACCATTTAAGGATCGGGAGGTATGCGAAAGGCTAAGGAAGATAAGCGGAAAAGAGCTGGAGAAACATTCCAATCCGGATTTCAGCATTAAGGTTATTATGAACCCTCATCCAATCCTGATCGCCACACTGTTTTCCCGTTTGAAAGCGGCCTCGGAGGAGGGAAAGAAGTATACGATGATCTTGGGCAATCCGGAGCCGGAGACTTATATTCCTCTGGCGCAGCTTATCAATTATTTTCAGGTAGACTGCAGAAACCTTCATATTTTTGCGATGGACGAGTGGGCGGATGATATGGGGAATATCGCCCCGGAGACTTATGAGGCGGGCTTTGCACATTCGATGCTGAAGTATTTTGTATATCAGATTGATCCGAAGCTTCGGATGCCCTTGGAGAATGTTCATTATCCAACCAATCGGAATATTGCGGATTACTCCAGGATGATTACTGATGTGGGAGAGGGCGGTGCGGATATCTGTTCTTCTTCACCAGGATGGACAGGCCATATGGCATTTATTGATCCGGTTTCGGAATTTATGACAGAGGACATTGAGGAATGGCTGAACATGGAGGCGCGTATTGTGACGCTCCATCCTCTGACGGTGGCGCAAAATTCCCTTCACGGCGTCTTTGGGCAGTCCGGATACATTGCAAGCGTACCGCCCCGGGCAGCTACCATCGGGCCGGTGGATGTAAAGAATGCAAGAGAGCGTATAGAGGTGCATGCACTTTTGACAAACAATACATTTTCTTCCTGGCAGAGAATGACCTCCCGTCTTGTTCTTCACGGACCGGTAACACCGCTGATTCCGAGCTCTATGCTGCAGCTGATGAAGACCCAGGTCTATGTCAGCGAGGAGATTGCGGCGCCCTTTGAGTGCTGGGAGAAGGTTGGATATTAGAAAAGTCTGCCGGATGGTAAAGTCGCAAAGGCGCACGAGAGGAACTTTTATGAGTGCCCTTTCGAATAAAAGTTTCTCTCATTACAGGTGCGTCGAAGCGACTTTACCCTTTAGTGCCGTCGCGCAGCGACTTTTATAGGAGGTAACGGGAAATGAGGCTGTATATAGGAATAGACCTGGGGAGTACTAATGTGAAGGCAGGAGCTTACGACGGACACTTCCGCTGTGTGGCCAGCGTATCTGAGGCGGTTTCCTATGATAGAAAAAACGGAGTGGAGATTGAACTTTCCGGGTTTTGGGAATTGTTCACTTCTCTGATGAGAAGGCTGACGCAGACGAAGGCGGTAAAAGAAGGACAGATAGCGGGAATCGGATTTACGGGCCAGGCAGAAACACTGGTGGTTTTGGATAAGGAGGGGAAACCTTTGATGAACGCCATTTCCTGGATGGATGAGCGTTCCAAGAATGAGTGCGGAGAGCTTGAAGCTCTTTTGCCCCCTGATGAGTGTAAGAGAGTAACAGGTCAAAAAGCAGTACTTGCCACCTGGCCTGCTACGAAGATATTGTGGCTGAAACGAAATCATAAGGAGTTGTTTGAGAATGCGGCTTATTATATGCTCTTAAAGGATTACCTGGTTTACCGTCTCACAGGACGGATGCTGGCAGATTGTTCGATAGCAACCTTTTCCTTTTATTTTGACATCTATAATAAATGTTATTGGGATAAGATGCTGGATATCCTGGAGATTACAAAAGATCAGCTTCCGCCTCTGGCAGAACCGTGCACGAAGGTAGGAACCTTGACAGAGGAGGCTTCAGAATTGACAGGGCTTCCGCAGGACGCAGTGGTAAATCTGGGAACGCTGGATCATTTTGCAGGAATGATTGGTATGGGCAATACGGAGCCGGGAATTATCAGCCTTTCTACAGGAACGGTTATGGCATTGGCGGCGCTGGCATCCGGTGCTGAGGCAGGCAGGAGAAGCGGGATTGCCATGCATTATGGTTTTATACCGGATACGTATGTGATGCTTCCGGTGGCGGAAAGCGGCGGAATCAGTCTGGAATGGTTTAAGAATACCTGTATGACGCAGATGGATTATGATACTCTGAACCGGGAGCTGGAGGGAAGAGAGGGACTTGGAGAGATTGTCTTTCTGCCTTATCTTGTGGGAACAAATGCGCCGGAATTTGATACGAATACGAAAGGCATTTTCTATGGACTTCGCTCAGAACATGATGCGGTTGATATGGCGAAGGCAGTGATGGAAGGCGTTGCTTTTGTGCTGAGGAAGAATTGCGATGCAATTCGGGAGGCGGGAATCCCTATCCGTTTTATTTACGCAACGGGCGGAGCGGCGCGCAGCAAGGTGTGGTGCCAGCTGCAGGCTGATATTACAGGGCTTCCCATTGTGGTGCTGCAAGAAAAGGAGGCAGCTTGTCTAGGGGCTGCGATTGCGGCGGCCGTGGCGATGGGGGACTGCGAATCTTATCAGAAAGCAGCAGAAATGGCCCGCATTGAAGGCGGCCGGTATGAGCCGAAGAAGTCGGAAAGGCTAGAAGTAAATTACAGAAAATTTTGTGCATTGTATCAGTTTATGACTGAAATGGAGGATGGATTGGCGGCCGCAGATTATTGATACAGGAAAACTAGAGCCGGATCTATCAGATGACTCCGGAAAGTACGGAGAAAAGAAGTCATAATAAAGCCATCCGGCTTTCCGAATCGTCCGAGTAGAAGCTTGTCAGAGAGTATACAAGGATTGGAAACGCCGGATGGCTTTTTAGAAGATGTCCCAAAAGCGGACTGATATTAATTGGTATGGCGCTCGTCCCATGCTCTGCGGACAGCCCTAATCATTTCATCCACCATAGCAGCGCGATCGGCAGCCTTTACGACTCCGGAGGAGGAGCCGGTTGCCTCCGCACCGGCGGAAATGGTCTGGTATACATCCTCGCCGTTGGAAATTCCGGCGCCTTGAAGAACCATAATATCGGGATTTACATCCTTTACAGCCTTCATGGAGGCTTCGACGTACTCGGGACCGCTGGTGATGCCGGTTCCGATGAGTTCGGAAGGCTCGGCGACAATGATATTGGGATTCAGGCGGGCGATCATACTGGCCTCCGCAATGGAATCCGCACAGACAATGGTGGTCAGGCCAAGTTCATCCGCACGCAGAATTGTCTCCCGGAGAACGGAGATCGAGAGAGGCTTTTCCGCGTGATTCAGCATCACGCCTTCCGCGCCGGCTGCGATCAGGGATTCGGGCAGGGTGTCTGCCAAGCCGCGTCCCGGGCGCAGAGGGTCCATGTGGGGAGCAAAAACATGCAGCCGCTTTGTGGCAGCCTTTACACGCGCGATCTCCACAAGAGGAGTTGTGAAAATAATATCTACATCATATTTCTCAGAAGCAATATCAGCCGCTCTGGCAAGTTCAATCACATCATTTCCATATAAATAGGATTTGGGTCCGATTTCAAAAAAGGGCGCCCGGATAGTACAATTGGGATTCATAAGCTTACATACTCCTTTCTGCTGGTTTTCTATCTGTTATTATACAAAAGGGAAAAAATAAAGTCAACGATATTTTTCTATTCGATGATATAATTTTTTATATGGTAAAAAATCAAAAGAAAAACGATGCATTTTTTATTTAAAAACAGATTGACTTTCCAAAAGGAAAATGATATTTTCTTTTTATAAACCAAGAAAGAAGGATATGGAGACTTTATGAAGAAAAGACAGGGAGAGGTTCGGACGGGCCGTCTGGTGATGCTTGCGTCTGCGCTGATGTTTTTTTACGGTTTTATATTAATTTGCAAAAATCTACGGAAAAAGCGGCCGGATATTTTGAGAATCTTTTATTTTCTTTTCATTTGAAACGTGAGGAGTTGTGAGCCGTCGCAATCTCCGCTTATTGGGCGGGAATGGCGTCAAGCCGGTTTTTGTGCGGAATAAAAAATATCATCCGGAAAAAATGCTGCTGACTTGCTTTTGGGCATCTGCAATTCTGTTTGCAGGTCTGTCTGTTACGGCACTGGCAGGTTTTTTGATTTGCTGCGGGCGGTTGCAATGCAAAATGCGAAAAGATTGGGAAACAATAAGGAGTGAAGAGGATATGGCGGACAGTAAGCTTAAGATTGACATTCGAAGGAATAAGATATTGGAACGGCTGCGTGCGGAAGGTGTGGTTCGGGTATCGGAGCTTAGCAAGGAGCTGGGGGTTACGTCTGTGACGGTAAGAACGGACTTGGACAGCTTGGAGCGGGACGGATACTTGGAACGTATGCAGGGAGGGGCGGTTGTTAAGGCCCGCGGCGTTGAGCAGGCGGAGCCTGCGGCAGAAAAGGAAAAAGAAAAGCTCTTAATCGCCCGGGAGGCTGCAAGGCATATTAAAGATGGCAGTACGCTTTTTATCAATTCCGGAACAACAACACGCTATCTGGCGGCGGCGCTGAAAGCCCATAAAAGTCTTAATATTGTGACAAACTCGATTGCGGTAGCAATGGAGCTGGGCGATGTACCGGCAATTCATGTGATCCTCCTTGGCGGTGAGATCAATACACAGTATGCCTATACGTTTGGCGAAAATGCCAGCGAGCAGCTTTGCCGTTATCAGGCAGATTGGGCGATTTTATCGGTTGACGGAGTTAGCACGCAGGCCGGCGTCACTACCTTTCATGCGGATGAGGCGGCGATAAACCGCATTATGATGGAGCGGGCTAAGGATACGCTGATTGTTGCGGATTATTCCAAGATTGGCCGGGTGGGGTTTACGCAGCTTCACACGATTGATTCCTCTCTGCAGCTTATCACGGATGATAAATGCGACAGAAGTAAGGCGGCTGAGCTGGAAGCTCTTGGACTGCGCATTATATGTGTTTAGTACATCATTCACTGGTATTTGTGCAATGCTGCCGGCTGTTCACTCTCTGACCGGTACCCTCAGTGGACAAGGTTGTTTTAAAGATTACTGATTATTGACAAGGGATCAAATTCTATTTATAATCTATAGAAGATTATACAGCCCAAGGATTTTCCACAACCGGGCCTCAGGAGGGAACAAATGAAACCATATGGAGTAAACGAGCTTCGAAAGATGTTTTTGGAGTTTTTTGAAAGTAAGGGCCATCTGGCCATGAAGAGCTTTTCGCTGATTCCGCATAATGACAAGAGCCTGCTGCTGATCAATTCCGGCATGGCTCCGCTGAAACCGTATTTTACAGGGGCGGAGATTCCGCCCAGAAAAAGGGTGACCACCTGCCAGAAGTGCATCCGCACCGGCGATATCGAGAATGTGGGCAAAACTGCCCGCCACGGCACCTTTTTTGAGATGCTAGGCAATTTCTCCTTCGGAGATTATTTTAAGCGGGAGGCCATTTCCTGGACCTGGGAATTTCTCACCGAAGTGGTGGGGCTTGATCCCAACCGCCTGTATCCGTCCGTTTATCTGGAGGACGACGAGGCATTTGATATCTGGAATAAAGAAATCGGGATTCCGGCGGAGCGTATTTTCCGCTTTGGCAAGGAGGACAACTTCTGGGAGCACGGCGCAGGACCCTGCGGCCCCTGTTCCGAGGTTTACTATGACCGCGGGGAAAAATACGGCTGCGGTAAGCCGGATTGTACCGTAGGCTGCGACTGCGACCGGTATATGGAGATCTGGAACGACGTATTTACCCAGTTTGACAATGACGGCAACAATCACTACACAGAGCTGGAGCAGAAGAACATTGACACCGGCATGGGCCTAGAGCGTCTGGCTTCCGTAGTCCAGGACGTGGACTCCATCTTTGATGTGGATACGGTTCGCGCCCTTCGGGACAAGGTCTGCGAGTTTGCCCATGCGGAGTATAAGAAGGATGACAATAAGGACGTATCCATCCGCCTTATTACGGACCATATCCGTTCCGCTACCTTTATGATCTCCGACGGCATTATGCCCACCAATGAGGGCCGCGGCTATGTGCTGCGCCGTCTGATTCGCCGTGCGGCCCGCCACGGACGCCTTCTGGGAATTGAAGGGAAGTTCCTGGCCCGCTTAAGCGAGACGGTGATTGAAGGCTCCAGGGACGGCTATCCGGAGCTGGAGGAGAAAAAGAACTTTATTTTCAAGGTGCTGACCCAGGAGGAAGAGAAGTTTAACAAGACCATTGATCAGGGCTTAAGTATTCTTGCGGATCTGGAAGCGCAGATGCAGAAGGAGGGGACAAAGGTTCTTTCCGGCGAAAATACCTTCAAGCTGTACGATACCTATGGCTTCCCGGTGGATTTGACCAGGGAGATTCTGGAGGAAAAGGGCTTTTCCATAGACGAGGAGGGCTTCAAGGCGGCTATGGAGGAGCAGAGGGTGAAGGCGAGAAAGGCCCGTGCGGTAACGAATTACATGGGAGCCGACGCCACGGTTTACGATGAAATTGATGCAAATGTAACCACGGAATTTGTCGGTTATGATTGTTTGAGCTATGAGTCAAAGATTACGGTTCTTGCCACGGAAAATGAGCTTGCGGAGGCTTTGACGGAGGGAGAGAACGGGACGATTTTTGTGGAAAAGACGCCGTTCTATGCCACAATGGGCGGTCAGCAGGGAGATACCGGAGTTATCCGCACCGCGGACGGGGAATTTGAGGTGTTGGATACCATCAAGCTGCTGGGCGGCAAGGTGGGTCATGTGGGGCATATGACAAAGGGAATGCTGAAGGTTTCGGATTCGGCAGTTCTGGAGGTATGCGGTAAGGGACGCGGAGCTACCTGTAAGAATCACAGCGCGACCCATTTGCTTCAGAAAGCTCTAAAGACGGTTCTTGGCAGTCATGTGGAGCAGAAGGGTTCTCTGGTGACACCGGATCGTCTGCGTTTTGATTTTTCGCATTTTGAGGCTATGACAGCGGCGGAGCTTGAAAAAGTGGAAGCTCTGGTAAATCAGGAGATCCAGGCGTCTCTTCCGGTAGTGACGGAGGTTATGAATCTGGAGGAGGCCAAGAAAACGGGCGCTATGGCGCTTTTCGGCGAGAAATACGAGGAGGATGTGCGCGTGGTTTCTATGGGCAGCTTCTCCAAGGAGCTTTGCGGCGGTACGCATGTAGACAATACGAGGGCGATTACGGCCTTTAAGATTGTGTCCGAGGCAGGAATTGCGGCGGGCGTGCGCCGGGTTGAGGCATTGACCGGGGATGGCGTGTTCGCCTACTACAAAGAGCTGGAAGAGAAGCTCTCCGAGGCGGCTCGTGCGGCCAAGGCGACGCCGGCCAATCTCATTGAGAAGATTGAGCATCTCCAGGCGGAGATTAAGGAGCTGCGGGGCGAAAATGATGCCTTAAAGAGTAAGCTTGCCAAAGATGCCCTGGGCGATGTAATGAACCAGGTGAAGGAGATCGGAGGCGTGAAGCTTCTGGCAGCCAAGCTGGAAAATGTGGATATGAACGGTCTTCGGGAGCTTGGCGATCAGCTGAAGGAGAAGCTTGGAGAGGGAATCGTGGTTCTGGCTTCGGCTATGGACGGCAAGGTAAGCCTGATGGCAACGGCTACGGACGGAGCCCAGAAGAAGGGCGCTCATGCCGGCAATCTCATCAAGGCCATCGCAGGTCTTGTGGGAGGAGGCGGCGGCGGCCGGCCGGGTATGGCTCAGGCAGGCGGCAAGAATCCGGCAGGTATGGATGCGGCAATGGAGAAGGCAGCGGAGGTTGTGGCTGAACAGGTGAAATAATTTGACTTGAATCGAGGATGTGATTAGTCAAAGATATCGAATAGTTCCATATATAGTACGAATGAAACGGGAAAGCGCAGGAGTGTGAGCGCTTTCCCGTTTTGCGTAAAAACCGGAAGAGGAACAGTATAGGTGAAAGGGGAGCGGATGGAGAGAAAGGCAGATGTCAGCATCGCTGAGGATTCTTTGGGAAGAAAGATTGTTGTGATACATGAGATACGATTCAAAGGAAAGAGGAAGATTGACTGGAATAATGTTGAACAATATTTAAAGCAGTACATAGGAAAGAGCAGGGAAAATGCAGATACAGGTGATTTGATTTATATTGGAAGAGATTTCCCGAATGAGTACAGCGGATCGCAGGATACGGCAAGGCTAAAAGGCGCTCTGGCAAAAGCAAAGGCGAATGCGGCCCTGGCTGTTGAATGGCTGATTGAAAATGCTGCCGGTAAAAGATACAAGGAAAACCTGGCAGAAAAGCATGCGGTAAATGCAAGATATGGGTGGTATCGTTTTCATTCAAGATTTGCGCTGCCAGTGTTTATGGAAAATGGAGAAATAGAAAGGTACAATACATTTTGCATAGAGATTTTGATTCGCCATGCAGCGGATGGAAAAATGTATCTATATGACATGGTGAATGTAAAAAAAGAAACGAGCACCCCGTTTCAGCCATAGCCATACGGTTACAAACCCATTTCTTTGTTATTATCTTAATAGATCGAAGCGTTACTGTCAATAAAATTTTGTGTTTTCTTTTTAATTTTACCTCTTGACTTATTGGTTTACAAGTTGTAAACTATAGAAAAGGAAGGTTTACACACTGTAGACTAAAATCGAGAAAATCACACAATGGTACGACGGCAGACAAAATCCTTCTATACACTCCAATACACAACCCAGAGAAAGGAGACTAACAATGGAAACCTACGGACTTGGACCAATGGAGCTGCGTTTTGCGGAACTGATATGGGAGAGAGAACCCATTCCTTCCGGCGAGCTGGTAAAGCTCTGCAAAGAGCAGATGAAATGGCAGAAATCAACCACCTACACTATCCTCCGGCGGCTTTGTGAGAAAGGACTGTTCCAAAATCAGGGCGGCGCCGTCACCTCCCTTGCGAGCCGGGAGGAATACTACGCCCGCTGCAGCGAACATTTTGTAGAGGAAACCTTTGGAGGCTCTCTGCCCCGGTTTTTAGCAGCCTTTACACGAAAAAAGAACCTGACCGAAAAGGAAATCCAGGAACTGGAAGAAATGATTGCAAGAAGCAGAAAAGGAGGGAAGCCATGACCGCTTTATTTCAAAAGATATTGGAAATGAGCCTGAATGCATCCTGGATGATTGCAGCAGTTCTTCTTCTGCGTTTACTCCTGAAACGAACCCCCAGAAAATACACAGGCATACTCTGGATAGCCGTTCTGCTCCGGCTGATCTGCCCCATAGCTCTTCCAACACAATTCAGCCTGCTGCCGGAAGCTTATACCGCATGGGTACAGGAAACAATCTTCAAGGAGACAGGAAGCGGGGAATGGGCAGGCACAGAGGGACCGGCCATTTCCTATGAGCAAATCACCTTCCCCGGCCAGGAACCGAACGCAGGATGGACAGAAGACCAGGAACCCTTCGGTGAGGAATACGCTTCAGAATGGAAAGCCGGGGGATTTCCGCTATGGACAGGCTTTCTGTGGCTCGGCGGTATGGCCGTACTTTTGCTTTGGAACGGAGCCGCCTGTCTGCACTTGACCAGGCATATTTGCAAAAACAGATATCCCCAAGAACCGGGAGTATGGAGCGTGGCAGGACTTGAGACGCCTTTTGTCATGGGAGTTCTAAGACCGCAGATTTATCTGCCCCAGGATCTGGACAGGAAAGAACAGTCCTTCATTCTCAACCATGAGAGAGCACATATTCAAAGGAAAGATCCCCAGTTAAAGCTCCTTGGCTTTTTCGCCTTATGCATCCACTGGTTCAATCCCCTTGTGTGGATCGCATTTTATCTCATGTCTTCTGATATGGAAACAGCCTGTGACGAGGCGGTGCTTGGCAAAATGGGTGATGAAATCCGGGAGGATTATTCCGCCGCGCTGCTGCATTTGTCGGTCAAAGGGCCGCCATTTATCAGAGCAGGCTCCTTCTTTGGAGAATGGAATCCCAAAAAGCGAATCAGGCATATCTTACATTATCAAAAGCAAAAGAAACACATAACCTTTCTCACGGCAATTCTGACAGCGCTTGCGGCGGGAGCGGTATTCTTCGCCTTCGGTCCCCGAAAAGAAGAGTCAGCAGTTTGGGCGGCAGAGCAAACGGCCGAAGCGCATCTGGAACTTATGGAAATCCGAGATTATGCGCCTTATTACAAGCTGCGTTTTCAGAAAATAGAAGATAGCACAGGAAAAAAACTCTCCTTTGAACAAAATGCGGCTCTGTTTGACGAACAGGAAACCGTCCCGGCACATGTGGAGATAAAACCGGAGGAAGAATTGTGGCTAATGGGATACGGCTTTGACGGAGTTGAAAATCCGGCAGACTCAATATGGATCGATTTTTGGAATCTGAACGAAGCGGAATCCGCGGAAGTAATCTTAGACGGACTGGAGTACCGGTTAGAGCTTCCAAAGACAGTGAACAGAGAAGTAAAGATAGAACAAGAGGTAGAGGGAACGGGTATCACCGTCGAAAACCTGCATGTCTTGCCTAATGCATTATTACTGACCGTTTCAGGAATGAATCTCACCAATTACGGAAATCCGATGCATCTAAGCTACACAAAGCAGGGAGAAGAAAAAAGGCTTGATCCCGTTAGAACAGCCTACAGGGGCGATGCGGGAGAGATGTATTTGATATTTGCTTTAGAGGAAGAAGCGCCGGAAAATGGGTACACCTTCCGGGTAGGGGAGCCTGGAAAATCCCAGGAAGAACACATTTATCATGATTTGCCGTTGGATTGAACCGAAAGCAGCAGAGAGCGGCTTTTGCCGCCCCCGTCCGAACTATGACAAAATTTGGTTCTTTTTTCGAAGAAAACAAGAAAAAGTGTTGACAGAACCCGCGCAAACCCCTATAATCTTATTTGTGCAGTAAGAAAAACCCAGACAGTTGTGTCTAATGCACAATATACAACTGGAGGGAGGTTAGGTGTGATACTATGTCGAATGTAATCGTAAAAGAGAATGAGACTTTAGATAGCGCTTTACGCCGTTTTAAAAGAAACTGTGCCAAAGCAGGCATTCAGCAGGAAATTCGTAAGAGAGAGCATTACGAGAAGCCGAGCGTAAGACGTAAGAAAAAATCTGAAGCAGCCAGAAAACGTAAATTTAACTAATCGTGCAGAGCAATGATTCCCCGGCTTTTGGTCGGGGAATTTTTTGCCTGGGAAATGGGAATTATTTAAAAATTTTATCCAATTATTTTGCGTTTTTTGTCATTTTTACTATAGATTTTTACAAAAAAAAAGTATAGTATATCAATGAATGAAAAAGCTAAAATGATTTCACCAAACAGACACATGCTCAAGCGGCAGGGAATTGATTTGCCTGTGCATGGGAAGGATATTACGGAACTGGAATCAAACAGTAATATTCTGCCAAGACACAAATCGATTTACGGACACATGGACCTGTGGCCGGAAATTGATTTCCAGCAAGTGTCTTGGGAGAATATTACGGAACTGGAATGGAGGCAAAAGCATGGAACAGATGGTGACTGTGCTGAACCGGCTTTCCGAGATCGAGGCGGCGGCCGTGAATGTGGAGAAGCAGTCGGCCGATGAAAAGAGACGGATTGCCAAGGAATATGAGCAGAAAACCCTGGACTTTGATCGGGAGCTGGAAGCCCGGACAGAGGAAAAGCTAAAGGAGATCAATGAGAAGCTGAAGGCGGAAGCCGAGGAAGAGCTTCTTAAAATGCGCCGTGAGACCGAGCAGGCATTGGAAGCCATGAAGAAGGAATACACCCAGAACCACGAAAAACTGGTAGACGAGCTGTTTCATTATATTATAGGAGAGTAATATGAGCGGAGTGATGAGCTACGGTGCTCTTGCCACCAAGATCCGGGGCATGAAAAGCCATCTCCTGAAAGAGAAGGATTTTGAAAATCTGGCACAGATGGAAAACGTCTCTCAGGCGATTGCATATCTGGAACAGATTCCCTCCTACCGTATCGTTCTGGAGAAACAGGATGCGGCCAAGCTTCACCGGAGTGAGTTGGAACGCCTGGTGGTGGGAACACTCTATTACGACTTTACCAAGCTGTACCGGTTCTGTGATAAGAAGCAGAAAAAACTGCTGGAGCTTTACTTTGGAAAATTCGAGATTTCCGTGATTAAACGCGCCTTGCGGCGGATTTTCAATCATGGGGACCGGACCGGGGAATCCAGAGAGCTGAGGGGCTTTTTTCAGAAGCTGTCGAATATCCATATGGAGGAATTGTCCCAGGCCGGGACGATTTCCGAGCTTCTTGAGGCATTGCGGGATACGAGATATAAAAAAGTGCTGCTGCGCCTGGATTATGGGCGGGAGATTACGCTGTTTGACTATGAGATGACCCTGGACCTTTACTATTTTTCAGAGCTGTGGAAGCAGAAGGATAAGATTCTGCGGGGAGCGGAGCTTGAAATGCTGACCCGGACCTTCGGAAGCCAGATTGATTTGCTGAATCTGACCTGGATCAGCCGGGCCAAGAGATATTACCAGCTTCCCACAACTTCCGTATTTGCCCTGGTGATTCCTGTGACCTATCATCTGCGGGATGAGGAAATCCAGGCTATGGCTACGGCTTCGGACGAGAAGGAGCTGGAGGAAATTCTGGCCCGAACCTACTACGGCAGGCGTTTTGAGGAAGTAGCGGCCGGAGAGCTGGAAAAGCTGAACCGGCAGCTTTTGAATCGGATTTACGGGGAAGAGCGGCGGAAGAATCCCTATTCACTGGCCGTTGTAACGTCCTACCTCCATGATAAGGAGGAGGAGATTGACAAGCTGACTACCGTATTGGAAGGCGTCCGGTACGGCCTGGAGCCCCGGGAAACCCTGGCGTATATCAGAGGGTAGGCAAGTGCCGTCGCGCAGCGACTTTTAATAGGAGGTATAGTAGTGGTTGTTAAAATGAATTTCTTAAGCATCACCGGCCCTAAGGACGATATCGAACGAATAGCCGGGCAGTACCTTTCCAAATATGAGATACAATTGGAAAATGCACTGACAGAGCTTAAGACCGTACACGATTTAAGGCCATACACGGATAAAAATCCCTATGACGAGGTCTTAAAGAGAGCAAAGGAATACTTGCCGGAGGATTTGAAAACCAACCGGTCGTTTCCGGAGATGACCCCAGAGGAAGCAATAGAGCTTTTGAAAAAGGCGGAGGAGGATTTGGAGGAGCTTCAGGAAAAGAAAGCGGAGCTTCTGGCCAGACAGAAGAAGTGTCAGGATTCTATGGATATGATTACTCCTTTTGAGACAATCCCCTACGACATTCATGAGCTTTTGGGCTTCCGCTATGTGAAATACCGCTTCGGGCGTATTTCCAGGGAACATTTTGAAAAGTTTGAGCGGTATGTATACGATACCTTAGACACCATTTTTTATAAATGTCAGTGTGACGATAATTATGTGTGGGGCGTTTATTTTGTGCCGGTGTCCTTTGCGGACAAGATTGACGCGGTATATGCCTCCATGCACTTTGAGCATTACTTTATGCCCGACGAATACATGGGAACGCCGAAGGATGCCTTGGAAAAGCTGAAGCAGGGACTTGAAGGCATCAATGAAGAGCTTGCGGCTCTGGAACACGAGATGAATCGTGTTGTGGCGGACCACGGAGACCAGCTTGCGGCTGCCTGTGCCCTCTTAGAGCGGCGCAGAGAAGTCTTTGAGATACGCAAGTACGCAGCCCTGACGCGGGAGCGGAACCAGGTGTTCTACATTCTGTGCGGCTGGATGCCGGAGGATCAGGCGGATGCATTCCAGGCGGAGATTGAGGATGACGAGCGGATCTTTGTGGTGGTGGAGGATGATCACGACAATGTATTCAGCACACCGCCTACCAAACTGAAGAATCCGAAGCTGTTTCGTCCCTTTGAGATGTATATTAAAATGTACGGACTTCCGGCCTACAATGAGATGGACCCCACAATTTTTGTGGCGCTGACGTACTCCTTTATCTTCGGAGCCATGTTCGGCGATGTGGGACAGGGGCTGGTGCTTCTTTTGGGAGGCGCGCTTCTTTATAAGAAGAAGGGCATGAGCCTGGCGGCCATTGTCTCCTGCGCGGGTATCTTTTCCGTTGTGTTCGGATTCCTGTACGGAAGCTTCTTTGGCTTTGAGGATACGGTGATTCACCATATCTGGCTGAGTCCCAAGGAGGCGATGATGACTCTTCCCATTATCGGTCAGATGAATACGGTCTTTGTAGTGGCCGTGGTCTTCGGCATGTTTATGATTTTGACGGCAATGCTGCTTCACATCCGCGTCAGTATCAAAAACAAGGATGCGGAAGGATGGTTTGACCCCAACGGAGTGGCCGGATTTATTTTCTACGGCGCACTGGCAATTGTATTGATTCTGGTGATGACCGGTCAGATTCTTCCGGCAGGCATTGTACTGGGAGTGGTATTCGGGATTCCACTTCTGGCCATGTTCTTCAAAGAGCCTTTGACCGCCCGGCTCGAAAAGAAGGGCAGCGGCATCGAGGGGAGCGTAGGCATGTACCTGGTCCAGTCCTTCTTTGAATTATTTGAGGTGCTGCTGAGCTTTTTCTCCAACACCCTGTCCTTTGTCCGTGTGGGCGCTTTTGCAGTGAGCCATGCGGCCATGATGGAAGTGGTGCTGATGCTTGCAGGCTTCGAGGGCGGAAGCGGCAACTGGATAGTCATTATCCTGGGCAATGTGTTTGTCTGCGCGATGGAGGGATTGATTGTTGGAATCCAGGTGCTGAGACTTCAGTATTACGAGCTGTTCAGCCGTTACTATAAAGGAACGGGGCGCGAATTTGTGCCTTATGAAATGAAAAAAGCGAATTAAAATATTACGGAACTCAAAAAACAGCAATATCCGAATCCATGCACAGAAGGATTTACAGACGCAAGCTTCTGTGGCCGGAAATCTTTCTTAAAAGGTGTATGGATTGGGATATTGCGGAACTCAAAAAAACAGCAATATCCAAATCAATGCACAGAAGGATTTACAGACGCAAGCTTCTGTGGCCGGAAATCCTTCTTAAAAGGTGTATGGATTGGGATATTGCGGAACTCAAAATAGGAGGAGATTATTATGTCTATGTTGGTAAAGGTAACTTTGGTAGCAGCACTGTTGTTAAGCATTGTAGTTCCCGTTGGAGCATATTTCCTGGGCGAGAAGAGCCGGAAGCGTTATAAGACCTCCCTGGCATGCAACTGCTTTTTCTTTTTCAGCACCCTGTGTCTGGCATCAATTCTGGCCTATGGCGGAAATGTTCATGCGGCAGAGACAGCGGGAGCAGCCGCAAACGGCGGACTGGCAACCGGTCTTGGCTATATAGCGGCAGCAATGGCAACGGGAATCTCCGGCATCGGCTCCGGTATTGCCGTGGCATCCTCCGCAAGTGCGGCTCTGGGCGCTATCAGCGAGGATCAGAGCGTATTCGGTAAGTCCATGATTTTCGTAGCTATGGCAGAGGGTATTGCTCTCTATGGCCTGATTATTTCCTTTATGATCTTAGGTAAGCTGTAAATTCCGCCAAAAGCGGTTTTACAGAGGCCGAAAGGAAAAAAGCAAGGTAACGGTTCGATGTCCGAATTGTTACATATTAACAGGAAAGGCAGAAAATCCTATGAAAATGTATTTGATAAGCGACAATATGGACACCTATACAGGTATGCGCCTGGCCGGTGTCGAGGGCACTGTGGCTCATGGAAGAGAGGAATTGAAGGAAGCTCTTGACCGGGTGCTGACCGATAAGGAGATTGCCATTGTCGTTCTGACGGAGAAGTTCGGAAGGGAGTATCCTGAGCTGATTGATGAGATACGCTTAAGCCGCAGCCTGCCTTTGCTTATTGAGATTCCTGACCGCCACGGCACACAGCGCGGGGAGAATTTCATTACCTCATATGTAAATGAGGCCGTAGGACTGAAGGTTTAAGAAAGAAGGTGACCCCTTTGACAATCGAAGAGAAGCTACAGCATTTGATGCAGTATTCTATGGAGGAGGCGCGGAAAAAGTACGACGGCGTGCTCCTTGAATATACAAATACTATGGAGGAGATCTTCCAGGAGTACCAGGAAAACAAAAAACGCCAGGAAAATCTGGAGATTAAGTCAGAGAGCGAGCATCTGATCCGGGAAAACAACAAGCGTTTTTCCGAGGAGCAGGTGAAGCTCCGCCGGACCCTCAGCAGCATGCAGGAAGAATTGAAGGAAAAACTGTTTGTGGAAATGAAGGACCGTCTGGCCCGGTTTGCGGAGAGTTCCGATTATCAGCGTCTTCTGGTGCGGCAATTGAAGGAAGCCATTGCTTTTGCCAGGGGAGAAGAGGTGATTCTCTACATCGATCCTTCCGATGCGGAGCGGAAGACCAGTCTGGAGGTAGAGGCAGGCGCGCCGATTACGGTAAGCAGCTATTCCTTTATGGGCGGAACCCGGGCAGTAATTCCGGGAAGAAATATTCTGATAGACAATTCCTTTGAGACAAAGCTTGCGGAAGCCAGAGAAAAGTTCAAGCTTAGGGGAGGAACGGCATATGAATAAGACAGGTGTTATTTATGGAATCAATGGTCCTGTCGTGTATCTGAAAGGCAATACGGAATTTAAGATGGCTGAGATGGTCTATGTGGGCCGCGAGCGGCTTGTAGGCGAGATTATCGGACTGAACAAGGGCCGCACTACCATCCAGGTATATGAGGAAACCACCGGTATCAAGCCGGGGGAGCTTGTGGAGGGTACGGGAGCGCCGATTTCCGTAATGCTGGCTCCCGGAATCTTAAACAATATTTACGACGGAATTGAGCGCCCGTTAAGTGAGATTGCCAAGGACGGCGGTGCTTACATCAACCGGGGAACCGTGGTGGATTCTCTGGATATGGAAAAGCTGTGGAAGGCTCATATGACCGTGAAGCCGGGAACCCGGGTAAGCGGCGGCACCATTATCTGCGAGGTTCAGGAGACCACAGCCATACTTCACAAGGTTATGGTTCCTCCCGATATGGAGGGAACCATTGTAAAGGTAATGCCGGACGGAGAATACACTATCCGGGATACCATTGCCGTACTCCAGCACGACGACGGAAGCGAGCAGGAGCTGACCATGCTGCAGAAATGGCCTATCCGTGTTCCGCGTCCCACCAGAAAGCGCTATCCGGCATCAAAGCCTCTGATCACGGGGCAGCGTATTCTGGATACCCTGTTTCCCATTGCAAAGGGCGGAACGGCGGCTGTTCCCGGCGGTTTTGGTACGGGAAAGACCATGACTCAGCATCAGATTGCCAAGTGGTCGGATGCGGATATTATTATTTATATAGGATGCGGAGAGCGCGGCAATGAGATGACCCAGGTATTGGAGGAGTTCGGTGAGCTTATTGACCCCAAGACGGGAAATCCGCTGATGGATCGGACGGCTCTGATTGCCAATACTTCCAATATGCCGGTGGCTGCCCGTGAAGCAAGCATTTATACGGGAATTACTCTGGCGGAGTACTACCGGGATATGGGATATGATGTGGCAATTATGGCGGACTCTACTTCCCGGTGGGCGGAGGCTTTGCGCGAGCTGTCCGGCCGTCTGGAGGAAATGCCCGCGGAGGAAGGCTTCCCGGCTTATCTGGCGTCCCGTCTGTCAGCCTTCTATGAGAGAGCGGGGCTGATGCTGAATTTAAACGGAACGGAAGGAAGCGTGTCCATTATCGGCGCCGTGTCGCCTCAGGGCGGCGATTTCTCCGAGCCTGTAACGCAGAATACCAAGCGGTTTGTCCGCTGCTTCTGGGGGCTTGATAAGTCCCTGGCCTATGCACGCCATTTCCCGGCCATTCACTGGCTGACCAGCTACAGCGAGTATACCTCCGATCTGGCGCCCTGGTATAAGGATCATGTGTCCAAGGACTTTATGGACTGCCGGAACCGGATTATGGTGCTTTTAAACCAGGAGTGCAGCCTGATGGAGATTGTAAAGCTGATCGGAAGCGATGTACTGCCGGATGATCAGAAGCTTGTCCTGGAGATTGCCAGGGTGATACGTCTGGGCTTTCTTCAGCAGAACGCCTTCCATCCTGACGATACCTGTGTTCCTATGGAGAAGCAGATGAAAATGATGCAGATTATCCTGTATCTCTATGATAAGGCAAGAGCGCTGATTGCTCTTAACATGCCGATGTCCGTACTGAAATCGGAGAATATCTTCGAGCGCGTCATTGCCATCAAGTACGATGTGCCCAACAATCAGTTGGAGGACTTTGAGGGTTATCGGGAAGAGATAGACGCTTTTTATGAGAGAGTACTGGAAAAGAATGCATAGATCAGCAGAGCAGAGCCGTGTACTGGCTGGATTCTGCGGAACTGGAATAAAAACAGCAGAATCCGGCCAGTGCACAGAAGGATTTACGGACGGATGCTATTGCGGCCGGAAATACTTCTAGGAGCCGTGTACTGGCTGGATTCTGCGGAACTGGAATAGGAGAGAGTATGTCGATAGAATATTTAGGATTGAGTGAAATTAACGGCCCTCTGATTGCGCTGGAGGGTGTACAGGATGCCTCCTATGAAGAGATTGTGGAAGTTACCATTGACGGTAAGAAAAAGGAATTGGGCCGTATTATCGAGTGCTATGAGGATAAGGCAGTAATCCAGGTATTCGGCGGCACGGACAATATGTCCCTTCGGAATACCCATACCAAGCTGACAGGCCATCCGATGGAGATAGCCCTTTCCCCGGAAATTTTGGGCCGTACCTTCAACGGCATCGGACAGCCCATTGACGGTCTAGGCGAGGTGGAGTCTGACATCCACCGGAATGTAAACGGCCAGCCCTTGAATCCCGTTATGCGCGAATACCCCCGAAACTATATTCGGACCGGTTTTTCCGCCATTGACGGACTGACTACCCTGATCCGCGGTCAGAAGCTTCCTATTTTTTCAGGAAACGGCCTTCCCCACGATCAGCTTGCGGCGCAGCTTGTGCGCCAGGCTTCTTTAGGAGAGGATTCCGACGAAGAGTTTGCGATTGTGTTTGCGGCTATGGGCGTTAAGCATGATGTGGCTGAGTTTTTCCGCCGTGCTTTTGAGGAGAGCGGCGTGTCCGAGCATGTGACCATGTTTTTGAATCTGGCAAATGATCCCGTGGTAGAACGTCTGATTACGCCAAGAGTAGCGCTGACGGCGGCAGAGTATCTTGCCTTTGAGTGCAATATGCACATCCTGGTTATTTTGACGGATATGACTTCCTTTGCGGAGGCTATGCGTGAGGTTTCCTCCTCCAAGGGAGAGATTCCCTCCAGAAAGGGTTATCCCGGTTATTTGTACAGCGAATTGGCGACTATTTATGAGCGTGCGGGAATTGTGCAGGGCATCAACGGTTCCGTGACACAGATTCCCATTCTGACCATGCCGAACGATGATATTACCCATCCCATTCCGGACCTGACCGGTTATATTACGGAAGGGCAGATTGTACTGGATCGAGTTCTCAACGGACAGGGCGTTTATCCGCCTATCAATGTACTTCCTTCCCTGTCACGTCTTATGAAGGACGGCATCGGAGAGGGGTATACCAGAGGCGATCATCAGGCATTGTCCAATCAGCTCTTTTCTTCTTACGCGAAGGTGGGAGATGCAAGGGCCTTGGCGTCTGTTATCGGTGAGGATGAGCTTTCTCCGATTGATAAGAAATATCTGCTCTTTGGCAAGGCATTTGAGGAACGCTTCGTAGGACAGGGGTCGGAGGATAACCGGACGATTCAGACTACGCTGGACATCGGCTGGGAGCTGCTTGGCATGCTGCCGAGGGAAGAACTGGATCGAATTGATACGAAGATACTGGATCAGTACTATAAGCCTCAGACAGAGGAAGCATAAGCAGTTGGATTTGCGGAATTGGAAGAGGCAGTACGAAACCGGAATCGTCCGGCTAAGAAATGTCAAGTGTTTTTGAAAATAATTTCTGCCGACCGGTAAAGTCGCAAAGGCGCACGAGAGAAACTTTTATGAGTGCTCTTTCGAATAAAAGTTTCTCTCATTACAGGTGCGTCGAAGCGACTTTACCCTTTAGCGCCGTCGCGCAGCGACTTTTATAGGAGGCAAAATGGATAACCAATCATTTCCTACGAAGGGTAATTTAATATTGGCAAAAAATTCTCTGGTACTGGCCCGGCAGGGCTACGAGCTGATGGATAAGAAGCGGAATATCCTCATACGGGAATTGATGGGCTTGGTGGAGCAGGCGAGGGATATCCAAAAGGAGATCCGAACCACTTTCCAGTCCGCGTATGAGGCGCTCCAGAAGGCCAACATGGAGCTGGGAGTGAATTTCGTGTCGGACGTTGCCCGGAATGTGCCTGTAGAGGATACGATTGAGGTAAAGCTTCGAAGCATTATGGGAACTGAGATTCCTTTGGTGCGCTACGACGCGGCAACCCGGACCCCGGCGTATGCCTTCTACAGTACAAGGGAATCTCTGGATATTGCCCGTGTGTCCTTTGAAAAGGTGAAGGATCTGACGGTGAAGCTTTCTATGGTGGAGAACTCGGCCTATCTGTTGGCGGCCAACATCAAAAAGGCTCAGAAGAGGGCTAACGCTTTACAGAATATTACGATTCCCAGGTATGAAACCTTGGTGAAGGATATTGCGAACGCTTTGGAAGAGAAGGAGCGCGAGGAGTTTACAAGGCTTAAGGTGATTAAGCGGATGCATACGGGGTGAGGGCAGGAAGCTTATTTCTGCGGACAGTAAGTAAAGCGGATATAGTACAGATGTGAATGGATATAAAAGCTTATCATGTAAAATGGTAGGCTTTTTAATTGGGCAAAAACACGTCCAATTATATCAAATAAAAGTAGTGTAATTTATACATACATGGTATAATTGCACCAATGATAAAGCAGCAATTTTTGAAAGGACTTTCGATAATGGACAGTAAAGCGAAAAAACGGGTAATAACACAAGAAGATATTATGAACCTTTTGGATGCTAGTTATGAGAAATGTTTAAACGGTATACCAAAAGTCAGTCCAAGTGTTGAAGATATGGCAAATGATTATTTAAAGAAACATAAATCTAAAGAAGATGCGTGTAAAGCAATGTTGCGAAACCAAATTGTTAAATGCACAACATCTGGTGTGGTAACAGGATTCGGAGGTTTTATTACTATGCCTGTTGCGATTCCTGCAAATGTTGGCAGCGTAATTTATGTTCAAATGCGTATGATAGCGTGTGTTGCATATATGGCAGGTTATGAATTGAACAGCGATCAGACACAAACTTTTGTTTATGCATGTTTGGCGGGGGTAGCAGTCAATAGTTTATTGAAACAAGCTGGTATAAAATTTGGTGTTAAATTTGGAGAGGGACTTATAAAGAAAATCCCAGGCAAAGTATTAATTAAAATAAACCAAAAGGTGGGATTTAGATTTATTACCAAATTTGGCACAAAAGGAATAGTAAATTTGGGAAAGCTTCTTCCGGGAGTAGGAGCTTTAGTAGGCGGCGGACTAGATTTAACAGAAACCAAGGTGATAGCCGACCGCGCTTATAAATGGTTTTTAAAAAGCGATTTTTCTATAAAAGATGCGGCAGAGGAAGAACCAATAGATTTTGAAAATGTAATAGAAACATATGAACATCAGTAAACCTAACATAAAATAAATGTTATGTATTTAGGCAGATTGGCTGAATGAAAATCCGTATTAACGAAAAGATATTTTTTGGAGGATAAGTATGGCAGAAAGTCAAAACATAGAATATAAAGAGTCATGGAGAGATGAATATCTGAAATGGGTATGCGGTTTTGCTAATGCGCAAGGAGGAAGCATTTATATCGGACTTGATGACAACGGGGAGATTGTTGGTGTGGCTGACTGCCAAAAACTTCTTGAGGATATTCCCAATAAAATTAAGGATACAATGGGGATTATAGCCGACGTAAATTGCCTGGATGAGAACGGAAAACAATATATTCAGATTATTGTAAATCCAAGCTCTTATCCGGTTAATTATCGTGGCGAGTATCATTATAGGAGTGGAAGTACAAAACAACAACTTCGTGGTTCGGCACTGACAGAATTTCTAGTCAGAAAGACAGGATATCGTTGGGATGCAGTTCCAATCGATAATGTTTCTGTTGCAGACTTAGATATAGAGAGTTTTGAAATTTTTCGTCGGGAAGCAGTTCGTACAGAACGAATGACACGTAAAGATTTGGAATGTACAAATGAGGAATTGCTCAATAAATTGGGACTGATTGCTGATGGAAAATTGAAACGAGCAGCAGTTTTGCTTTTTTATCGTAATCCACAACGTTTTTTTACAGGCTGTTATGTGAAAATTGGAAAGTTTGGTGTAGGTTCAGATCTTCAATATCAGGATGTGGTTGAAGGATCGCTTATTCTGATAGCAGACAGGGTAGTTGAACTGATTTATTTGAAATATTTAAAAGCATCTATTTCTTATGATAAAGAGATACGAGTGGAGACGTATCCTTATGCGAGGGAAGCAGTACGAGAGGCTGTATACAATGCATTGATACATTGTAAATGGGAAGACGGTATCCCGATTCAAATTCGAATAGAAGAAGAGTCTATGTATATTAGCAATGCATGTGTATTTCCAAGTGACTGGACAACAGAAAATCTTATGAAAACTCATAATTCCAGACCATATAATCCGGATTTAGCGAATACCTTTTTCAGAGCTGGGTATATAGAAGCATGGGGACGAGGCATACAGAAGATTTGTGAGGAATGCGATTTGATGGGTGCTAAGATTCCGGAATATAGTATTCTTGGAAACGACATTATGGTTAAGTTTATTGCGGTTGTGACTAGCAAAGCGTTTAAAAGGACAAATGATGTCCGAAAAGAAAAACGCATGAATACAAGGGTTTTAGAGATTATAACAGCGCAAACGGACATTTCACTGTCCGAAATAGCTGACCGTTTAGGAGTGTCATACAAAACGGTGCAAAGGGCCGTGGCAGACTTAAAAAAGATTGGTGTTATCGAAAGAGTTGGAGGAAGAAGAAAAGGGTATTGGAGAGTAAAGGAGAACGATTGATAATTATGGTAATATCTATTCCATGATGATATATTTGAATTTGTGTAGAATGATGGAAAAATAAGCATATTTAGTGAAACTGTCTGTTATTGTAGCCGCAGCTTTTCATAGATTTCCGCAGGGATTATTTACCTGTGCTTGCCAGAAGGAAAAAGATCCGCTATAATGGACAAAGATGTTTTTCAGACAGGAAGGAATACATAACAGATGAGCGGTTTTGAAGCACTGACAGGAAATACACTATTAATAAGCGCAGTCACAGGCTGGTTTGTGGCACAGGTGTTAAAGACCCTGATCCATGCCTGGGTAAATAAGGGATTTGATCCGGAGCGGCTCATAGGCTCCGGCGGTATGCCAAGCTCCCACGCCTCTACGGTCTGCGCCCTGGCCGTTTCCGCGGGAAAAGAATACGGCGTCGGCTCCTCAATCTTCGCAGTAACGGCGATACTTGCGATCATCGTTATGCACGACGCGATGGGCGTGCGCCTGGAGACAGGAAAGCAGGCAAAGCTGCTCAATCAGATTTTAGACAGCTTTAAAACTTTGGAGGGAAAGAAGCTGACAGAGGAGAAATTGAAGGAATTTGTGGGACATACCCCTCTGCAGGTACTTATGGGAGCAATCCTTGGAATATGGATCGGCTGGCTTATGGGATAGAGCAGGCTTGCGGCTGAACATTCATTTCACATAGGTGAAGAGTAAGATTTCGAAACCGGAATAGGAGAACATTATGAAAAAAGAAGTACATGTAGATGAAAGACTGGAAAAGCTGGTAGAATACAGTATGCGTTCCGGTCAGATTGACGGCAAGCTTTATGAAGAGTACGATGTAAAAAGGGGCCTTCGTGATTCCTCGGGAAAAGGCGTTCTCACCGGCCTTACGGAGATTTCGGACGTGGTTTCCTTCGGCTATGTGGAGGGAGAAAAAGTCCCCATTGACGGCGAGCTTTATTTCCAGGGCGTAAATGTCCGGGATTTGGTAAAGGGCTTCGCCAACCGCCGCTTTGCCTTTGAGGAATCCACCTACCTTTTGCTGTTCGGCAAGCTGCCTACGGAGGAGCAGCTCAAAGAGTTTATTGAAATCCTGGGAGAATTTCGCAGCCTGCCGGATACCTTTGTCCGGGATGTGGTGATGAAGGCTCCCAGCTCCAATATGATGAATACCCTGCAAAAATGCGTGCTGACCCTCTATTCCTACGACGAGAATCCGGAGGACATTTCCATTGCAAATGTATTGCAGCAGTCCTTAAGGCTGATTGCCCAGTTCCCCCTGTTCTGCGTATACGGTTATCATGCCTACCGCCATTATCATCTGGACAAGAGCCTGATTATCCGCAACCCCAAGCCGGAGCTTTCCACGGCGGAAAATATCCTGCGCCTTCTTCGCAAGGACGGCACTTATACGGAGCTTGAGGCAAAAGTACTGGATGTGGCCCTGGTGCTTCACGCAGAACACGGCGGCGGCAACAACTCTACTTTTACCACCCATGTGGTTTCCTCCACCGGAACGGATACCTATTCCGCAGTAGCGGCGTCCTTAGGGTCCCTAAAGGGTCCCAAGCACGGCGGCGCCAACCTGAAGGTTCAGGAAATGTTCCGTGACATCAAGGACCATGTGTCAAACTGGAAGGATGAGGAGGCTCTCCGTGCTTATCTGGTGCGGATTCTTAAAAAAGAAGCCTTTGACAAGGCCGGACTGATCTATGGAATCGGCCATGCCGTTTATACGGAATCCGATCCCAGGGCCGTGATTTTAAAGGAGTATGCGAGAAAGCTTTCCGAGGAAAAGGGCCTGACCCGGGAATTTGAGCTGTACGAGCGCGTGGAGCGCCTTGGCGGAGAGTGCTTAATGTCGGGACGGAAGCTCTTAAAGCCCGTTTGCGCCAATGTGGACTTCTACAGCGGCTTTGTCTACAGTATGCTTGGACTTCCGGCGGAGCTGTTTACGCCTATTTTTGCCATTTCCCGTATCTCCGGCTGGAGCGCCCACCGTATCGAAGAGCTGGCAAATGCGGGCAAGATTGTCCGTCCGGCTTACAAGTATGTGGGGCATCATGTGGATTATGAGGAATTGGAGGAGCGGAAGCTTTCTTCCATTCAAAAATGAGATTCGGGATCTGAATCCCTTGTCCGCTGAGGGGAACTTCAATGGAAGCTCTGGTGCGGACGGTATTTGAAAGAGAAAATCCGGCGGAATTGGAAAAATTATGCATATACCCCGCGGATGACAGTGGTTTACTATCTGCCCATTCGAAATCTTGCGGATAAGCTTGACGGCCTGTCAGACGAAGCATATGACGCCATGAGGGAGCACGGCTCGCTGATTTGGAGCGGGATGTCGGTTTGAGCGCCGGGCGGAAAAGGAAATGAAATCGATACGCGGAAGTGTTTCCACAAAAATGACATATTTTCCCCTTCTATTACATTACTAATAGTAATGGCAATAAATAGAAGGGGAATTTTATGAAGAAGGTTTGTATTTTCCTGCTTGTTTTCTGCCTTGGCTTCCGGTCGCCGGCGCTTCTTGTGCAGGCATCGGGAGGGGAGACGGAGGAGGGAAGCCAGGCTCAGAACCATATGCCGCCGGCCGAAGTTCAGGAACAAAATGAGAACTCAAATCCGTCTGAAGCGCAGGAACAAAGCGGCGGAAGCGCACCCGCGGCGGAAACAAAAGACCAGGAACGCAAGACAGAGGAAATAGCCGCGGAGGGACGGAGCACAGATCAGGAGCTTCCCGAGAAGGCGGCTCCGGGGGAAAAGCTGCCGGGGAAGGAAGTAGAGGAATCCATATTGGGTAAAATCGCTCAGTCCGGGCAGGCCGCCGGAGAATCGGCCGCGGAGACGGCCGGTGAAGATCCGGGGGATGAGGCAGCGCCGGCCGCCGGGGACAGCATTGGAATCAGTGCGCCCTCTGCGGTTCTTATGGAGGCTTCTACGGGAACCGTGGTTTTGGAGAAAAATTCCCATGAGAAGCTTCCGCCGGCCAGTGTGACGAAGATAATGACACTTCTGTTGATCTTCGATGCCATTTCTCAGGGGAAGATTAAGCTGGAGGATACGGTGACAACCTCCACTTATGCGGCTTCTATGGGAGGTTCTCAGGTCTTTTTGGAGGAGGGGGAGACTCAGAGTGTGGATACGATGATCAAGTGCATTTCCGTAGCCTCTGCGAATGACGCTTCCGTAGCAATGGCGGAGTACATCGCCGGAACGGAAGAGCTTTTTGTGGAAATGATGAACAATCGGGCGAAAGAGCTTGGCATGAAGGACACTCACTTTGTCAACTGCTGCGGTCTGGACGTGGACGGCCATGTGACTACGGCCTACGATATTGCCCTGATGTCCCGGGAATTGATTACCAAATATCCCCAGATACATAATTACTCCACAATCTGGATGGAAAATATCACCCATACGACCAAACGCGGAACGGAGGAGTTCGGCCTTGCCAATACCAACAAGCTGATCCGCCAGTATCCCTATGCCACAGGCTTAAAGACCGGCTCTACCAGCCTTGCAAAATACTGCGTGTCGGCAACGGCGGAGAAGGACGGTATTGAAATGATTGCCGTGATCATGGCGGCTCCCGACCCCAAAGGGCGCTTTGCGGATGCAACGGCGCTTCTGAATTACGGCTATGCCAAATGCAGTCTCTACCAGGATCTGGAGGAGCAGCCCGATGTGGTGGTTCCCATTCGCTTCGGTGTGAAAGAGGAGGTAAAGGGAACCTATGACGGGACATTTGCCTATCTCAGCACGACAGGAGAGGATTTGACCGCCATTGAAAAGAAATGGCTCTGTGTCAAGGAGCTGACCGCCCCCGTACAGGAAGGGCAGGAGATCGGGAAGCTTACCTATATGCTTGGGGATAAGGAATTGGGGAGTATTTCCATTGTGGCTTCGGAGGCTGTGGAGAAGGCGGGGTACAATGAGTATTTGAAGCGGACCTTTGATTATATGCTTCTGTAAAAAAGATAAATTAAGATAAAATGGGGACTGCTGCAAGAAATAAGTCAACAGTCCCCTTTTCGGCATAATTAAGATTTTTAAATAAGATTCCAACAAGTTTTAAGGCTTAGATCCGAAAGACTCCAAGAATCTTTTTGGCCAACTCATTATGCGGTTTCTCCGGATTTCCCTGAAATATATTCACATGATTCAGATCGCCGCTGCGATCCGTAAATGCAGGAAACAGGAATCCGCAGGCAGGTTCTCCCGGTTCGTATCGACCGGCAAGGGGACAAATTACACAGATGAGATATTCAAAGACCTCCTCAGATTCCCACAGACGTTCTTTATCGGAAGTTTTTGACGGAATGTCGTATCTGTCGTGAAACATTATAATGGCATATTCCGAATCACTTTGGTAGTGCTCCATAACGATATCGTAAAATGAATCCATAAGCGCGTCATTTTTCAGACCGCAGTCTTTTATTGCCATAAGAAGCTGCCATATGCTTCCTGGTTTTAGATGCTCCGGTTTAAATTCGTATTTATTCAGATTCCTATTTGTATCGGAAAAAGGAACCGTCTTTGCCAGAGTCAGATTCTTTGCTTTTTCGGACTCGGAAAGCTTCAGAAAATTGGTATTAAAGCTCCCGTCAAAATCCCCGTTCCGATCTACGTAACATCCGGCAATTCTTGTGATGGAGGTACGCTTGGGTGTCATTCTTCTGGTTAATTCCAGCATATCGTCTCTGTTAATCATATTATTATTAATCCTTTAAAATTTTCTTTTAAATTTGCTTAGCTTACCTTTGTACGCTGAGGAAATTGTTTGTTCCTGCGAGCGGAGAGCCGGACGGATAATCTGCATTTACCTTTAAGAACCTCAACCGCTTTCAACCCTTGCGATGCCGATAGGCGGCTGTCAAGCGATTTCCGGATACGGTTTGTACTGTTTTAAGCTGTGAGGCACTCGAATTACTTGCTCCGGGATTTCCGGAAATAAAGATCGGCACGATGCAGATAGGGCAGGAACCGTCTTCTTTGATTCTGGAACCGCACATAGAGCAGTATTTATCCTCAAGCTCTGTCTCGGATAACGATCCGGCTTCATCTAACGAGCCGATCCGAGGCTGAGATTTTGCCGGGGAAGAAGCTTCCGCAGACAAATCGCTTTTTCTGACAGAATCACGGAGGAAAGATGTAAAAGAACCGGAAGCCTTTGGGACGGAACCGGAAGAAGTTTTCATCGGACTGTAGGATAATAGATTTAAGGCAGCGATTTCAGTCATATCTTTAAAATCTCCTTTATCTTATGTTTACTTTAAAATATGAATTTAGTATAGGACACATTTTTTTTACTGTCAATGAAGAATACCCCATCACTCCACACAAGAATAAAACAATTCATGCTGCCGCTTTACCCTCCGGCGAACTTCATTCAGAAACTTCTCCGGTCCCAGAATCCGGATCACCGGCCCGAAGGAAAGAAGATCAATAAGAAGCTCCGTTTCATCCGCCGGATCGTAGTAGATAGAACACAGCCAGGTATCACTCTCCGGTTCATAGACCGTCTGCTTTTCATAATTGGCAAACCGCAGCATGCACCGCTCCAGGGCATTGCGCTCATTGCGGATGCGGATCCGCACCGGCTCCCCGGCTTGCCGCTGAAAACGGCTGATATCCCAGTCAAAGTCCCTGGGAACAGGATTTTTGGAAATATGGCAGGCAAGCATACGGGCCACATTCATAACATGAAACTGCTTGGGCCGGCAATGGGACAGGGATACGCAGAGTAGACGGAACTTATCATCCTTTGGGGAATACTGAAAACGGCAGGGCAGGACTTCGAGGGTCAGAGGATTCCCCTTGCGGCTTTCATAAGCGACAAACAGAGGACGGCGCTCCGTCATAGCCTTCAATATGGTGCGGAAAATATTCTGATAAATGGGATCTTCATAAGGATCCCCATCCCCATAGCGGTCAAAATAGTGAAAATCCGCCGGATCATACAAGGCCGGAACATCCTCCAAAGCCTTCTCAAGCTCCCCCAAAGCCTCTTCCGGAAAAAAGAGCCGGAATCTTTGGTCCAAGAGCAGAGCCTTTATCCAGGACTTTTGAAGCTTTGTCAAAGGAAGCTTTAAAAAATCCTCCGTTTTTTCCGTCTGATCCTGTCCAAGCGCACAGGAAAAACACCCGTCCGCCTCCCTGTGAAGAAGAGGACTCCAGGCCCCGTCTAGGAGCTTGGGAAGAATATTGAGAGCGCTTTCCGCAGAAGAGACGCTTAAAATATCCGCTTCCATGTCCTTCCAGGTCAGAGGCTTTGTCTCTGCATCCAATAAAATTTTCCGTACGGCCTGAAAATAAGAGCCGTAGATTTCTTCAAATAGTTCCATTTTTAACCTACTTCCGAGTACATCTCATACATTTCCTCCAAATCCCGCGTCACCTTCCGAAGCGCCGCATCATTGGAGCACTGCAGATCCAGGATTCTTCCGGTAAATGATTTTACCCAGGAAAGCATTTCATTTGCATCAAAAAATACGCCAGTATACAAAAATACATGTTCCCGAACCTTCAGAACTTCGCCGCCCCGCCCTTCCCGGCGGAGCCGGTTAATGATGTGTCCCTCCCGTTTTTCATCAATATACAGCTTCATACACAGAGTTTCCATGCGGCTGTGCCCTCCGAAGGAAACACCCCAGCAGAAGGCCAGATTTTTCTCTAATTTCTCCCGCAAAAGCTCATATTCCGAACAAAGCTCCAAAGGCTTTACCTTGGAAATACAGTCCAGGCGCAGACAGTTAAAACGCCGCTTTGGGAAAAAGTAAAGGCATACATAACGCCGCCCGGTCTGGGTACTGACAAAGATCCTCAGCGGAAGCCCCGTTATCTGCGTCCGGTTTCCCGAACGGACACTATGGTTTTCAAACGTAATGGTGCGATGCTCCTTCATGGCATCCAAAATCTTTAAAAGCGCCTGATCCTCCAAGGTATGTACCAGAAAATAGTGCTTCCAGCAGAAGAGATCGTTGTGAAGAAACTTCCGATCCAGAAGGGTGCTGCCCACAATGCCGAAGGGCATGGCTTCGGAGCAGAATTTTACCGCCTGCATCAAGTCCTTATAGAGCGGAGTGTTTTCCAGGGCCATAGGGGGAGTGAGGCGGTAGGCAAAGGCTTTCCCGTTCTTTTGCGCTTCAAGAATCCCAAGGCGTTCGTATTCCCGGCATTTGTTCCGCACGGTCTGGAGATCCGGGACAGTCTCAAGACGCTCCGCCAGAAGATCACAGAGAGCGGAAGCAGTGAGCGCGTTCTTATTTCCCAGAAGATCCAGAAGGAAAAAATGAAGCAGCAGATCATTGTCCGTAAAGCTTTTGGACTTCCAGGCGGCGTAGAGGGGATTGGTGGAAAGCTGCTTGCTGTCCATATGGACGGACACCTGTTTTCCCCGGGAGGTGTAATCCGCGTGGATATATCCGGCCAGGTAGCTCTCGATCCGGCGGCGTTCATTGTCGTAGGTGCGGCCGCTTTTTTCTCCGAACTCGCTGCGGACCTTAAAGCCGTAGAGGAAAAATTGCCGCATATAATCCCGGATGCGTTCAAAATTTTTGATAAGCTCTTGATAGTCGGACATGGTACGGCCTTTCTGGTAATCTCTAAAAGTAAATGTGATAACTAAGTCAATTATACTATTACATCAAAACAGGGGCAATCAAAAAACAAAAAAAGAATATCAAAAATCAGAAACATGAGTTATAATAGAACTGGTTTCACAGAAAAAGATACTTTCTGCTGGCCGGTAAAGCCGTAAAGGCGCACGAGAGAAACTTTTATGAGTGTCCTTTCGAATAAAAGTTTCTCTCATTGCAGGTGCGCCGAAGTGACTTTACCCTTTAGTGCCGTCGCGCAGCGACTAAGTAAAGTCGCAAAGGCGCACGAGAGAAACTTTTATGAGTGTCCTTTCGAATAAAAATTTCTCTCATTGCAGGTGCGCCGAAGTGACTTTACCCTTTAGTGCCGTCGCGCAGCGACTTTAATAGGAGGAATACCATGTATAAAATGAAAAAACAATACCTTTTACCAGGCATTTTAGCGGCAATGCTTTTATGCGGCTGTACCGGAAAGGACGCTGCAAAGAATCCAGAGCCGGAAGCAAAGACAGAAGAAAGCGTTGCTCCCGAAAATGAGGAGAATACAGCATCGGAAGCCGTGGCCTTTGAGGGGCAGGATCTGGATGGAAACACCATTTCTCAGGACATATGCGCCGAGTCAAAGCTAACCATGATCAATGTCTGGGCCACCTACTGCAACCCCTGTTTGAAGGAGATGCCGGAGCTGGGAGAACTGGCACAGGAATACGAAAAGGCGGATTTTCAGCTGATTGGCATTGTAAGCGATGTTGTGGAGGGTCAGGATGAGGATGCTGAGGAAGCCGCCGCATATGCGGCTGAATTGGTGGAGAAGACAGGGGCGTCTTATCCCCACATGCTTTTGAACGAATCGCTGTACCTTGGGCTGCTTGCGGATGTTTCCGCCGTACCCACCACATTTTTCCTCAATGAAAAGGGCGAGATTTTGGATGTGGTTGTAGGCGCTATGGACAAAACCCATTGGAAGGAGAAAATAGATGGGCTTCTTAAAGATCTGTAAACAAAAAGCCTGGCTTCTGGGAACGGCTCTTGGAATCGTATTTCTGGGACTGGGAGCGGCCGGGGGACAGTTGGAAATTGTCTGGAAAAAGGCGGTTATGATCTGTCTGGAATGTATTGGAATCGGGTGACATGATGAGAAAAAATTTGCGGCTTAAGGTACAGATTTTATTTACCATCCTTACTAACGGGTACGCCTATGGCTTCCTGAACGGAAAGATTTACCAGGGAACGCTTAAATACGCCTGTGTTCCCGGCTTAAACTGCTATTCCTGTCCGGGAGCCATTGGGTCCTGTCCTATAGGGGCGCTCCAGGCGGTGCTGAATCAGCGGAATCTTCAGATTCCCTTCGGCGTTCTGGGATTTCTTTTCGTGTTCGGAAGTATTCTGGGACGCTTTGTCTGCGGCTGGCTCTGTCCCTTTGGACTGGTACAGGATGTGCTTCACCGGATTCAGCTGTTCAGGAAAAGGAAGCGCCTGCCCTACCATTCCGTACTCAAATACGGAAAATATGCGACCCTTATTTTCCTGGTATGCATCGGCTCATTATTTCTCTTCGGCGGCTTTGCAAAGGTTCCGGCCTTCTGCAAATATCTGTGCCCTTCGGGAACGCTGTTCGGAGCCTTGCCTCTGCTTAGCGGAAATCAGCTTCTCCGCAGTCAGGCAGGAGGGCTGTTTTTCTGGAAGCTTGGGATTCTGCTGGCGCTTTTGATTCTTTCCGTGAAGATTTACCGGCCTTTTTGCCAGTATCTTTGTCCTCTGGGGGCCATATACGGATGGTTCAACCGGTTCAGCCTGGTGCGGATTCACTGGGAAGAGGAGCGGTGTATTTCCTGCCATGCCTGTGAGGGAGCCTGTCCGGTGGGGCTTTCCCTTAAGGAAATATCACGTTCCCCGGAGTGTATCCGCTGCGGCAGGTGCGTCCGGGCATGCTCTGTGGAGTGTCTCCATTTTGGGAACCGGAAGCCCGTACTGGAAAAAGAGAAAAAATGACGGGCAATTTTTGAAAGCTTGGAAAATACAATTTGCTGAAAAAAAGAGGTCTTATTATGACATGGGATTATTGGATGGATTTACAGGTCTGGAAGGAGCGCAGTACGGCCCTGCGGAAAATAAAGGGGACGCAGGCCAGGAAAATTGATTTGTTTCAGAAGTTTTTTATATTCGGGTTCTTTTGCCTTGCTGTTTTTATTGTCTCTTTCCATGAAGGAAAATTTGATCTGTTATATGGTCTCTTTCTTTTTGTAATATGTGTTCCGGTGCTCCTATTGGCCATCTATTTGAACCGTTTGGGAAAGAGAAAAGCCGTCAAAGCCCAGCTTCCGGCGTATCACTGCGTTACAGTCAAGAATGGGATACTGACAGAAGAGCTTACGACCCGGGAGGGAACCATAACCAGGGGTGAGAAACCTCTGACAGAGCTGATTGAGGCAGTTCCTTTTCGCGGCGGTCTGTATCTTCGCTTTAACGGGCCGGCTTTTCTGTTTTTTCCTCAGGCGGCCTTCCGGCAGACGACGCCTCAGCAGAGTGCTGCTTTTATCCGGGCTTCGGCCGCTTCCGCCAGGAACATGATACCGGAACCGGCTGCTCCGTTTCCGGAGGATGCGCAGGATCATCCTGCTTATGGCACGCTGTATTTTGAGCTTCCAAAATCCCATGTATATGATTTGTACCGAAGCTGCAACCTGCATATATTGCGGCATCCAAAGCAGCTTTTTTACAGCCTTTATTCAAGAACAGGGGGACTGCTGCTTTTATTGGGGGTTCTGGTTTTGCTGCTTATTGTCCTTAATCCGGGATACATATTCTCCGTATTTTTGGGTATTTGCCTGTTCTCTGCGGTTTACTATGCGCTCTTGATTCTTGTATTTCTGATAGGGTGCGGGCAGTTGGAGAAAAAAGATAGGCTTTCTGCTTTGTGCGGCCCTCAGCAGATTTCATTTTACGAGGATCGCCTGCATTTAAAAAGACAGCAAAACTCGCAGCAGATCTTTTACCGGGAGCTTAGAAATCTCTATGAGGCCAGGGATGCCTATTATCTGCTGTATAAGAAAACGTCTCAGATTCTGATGATTCCCAAATGGGCTTTTACAACGCCGGAGGAGGAAACTATGTTTGTAAGAACACTTCAGAAGAATATTTTGCATGCAAGTAAAAGATGATGAACGGTTGTGCGCATTGATTACATTACATGCTGAAATCTTGTATTTCGGTTTGAAATTCGTTATACTGGGAAATGGTTAGATTAGGTATATGGAAATACGGCTATGAGGAGTGAAGTGTGATGGTGATTTATTTGATTCGTCATGGAGAGACGGATTGGAATACAAAGCGGCTTTTGCAGGGAGCTACGGATATTCCTTTGAATCAGAACGGAATTGAGGTGGCGCAGCTTACGGCGGAAGGACTGCGGGAGGTAGCGTTTGATTTGATTTTTACCAGTCCTTTGAAACGGGCCAGAGAGACGGCAGAGATTATCAGAGGGGAACGCAAGATTCCGATTATTCCCGACGAGCGTCTGCGGGAAATTTCTTTTGGGCCTTATGAGGGCCTTTGCTGCCAAAAGGACGGATGGAATATCCCCGATCCGGATTTTGGAAATTTTTTTATGAATCCGGGAGAATATGTGCCGCCGGAAGGGGGCGAATCTATCCGGCATCTTTGTGAGCGGACGACGGAATTTCTGCAGGAATTGATTCATCATCCGGACTATCAGGATAAAACGATTCTGCTGTCCGGGCACGGAGCTGTGGTGAAGGGGCTTTTGAGCAGTGTCACCATTACGGATCTGAAGGATTTTTGGAGCGGGGGCGTACATAAGAACTGCGGCGTTTCGATTCTGGATGTGGATGCGGGGAAGATTACTTTGAGGCAGGAGAATGTGATTTATTATGATGAAGCGAGAAGCAGCAACTATTTTGAATAAGAGAAAATGTATGGTCGCGACGCCTGTAGGGGAGCTGGAGCTTGTGGAGGACGGGCAGGGAATCTGCGGTCTTTCCTTTGGGGCCTCTTCAGAGAATGAGGATGTTTTGGAGGAGGAGACAGCGCTTTTATCGGAGGCGAAGTGGCAGCTTCTGGAATATTTTGCAGGGGAGCGCAAAAAGTTTGAGCTTCCTCTTTCTATGCATGGTACAAAGTTTCAGATGCGTGACTGGGAGGAGCTTCTTGCGATTCCTTACGGAGAGACCAGGAGCTATGGGGAAATTGCAAGGGCCATTGGCTGCCCGAAGGGGAGCAGGGCCGTGGGGATGGCGAACAGAAATAATCCCATCGCAATTATTGTGCCCTGCCACCGGGTGATTGGATCGAACGGAAGCCTTACCGGATATGCAGGGAAGAATAAGGCGCTGGATATTAAGGAGTATTTGCTGAAGCTGGAAGGCGTGAAATTGGAAGGCGCGAAGCTGTAATAACGGCGGCAGAGCTTTTGCGTGACCGGCAATTGATTTTATATGGATATACAAAGAGAGATATTACGGAACCGGAACAGGAGTGAATCGAATGAGTGTGACAATGGATAATGAAGCGGTGCGCAGGCGCCTGCTGGAGCTTGCGGACAGCAAATATCAGAGCTTCCAGAGCGGACTTGTTCCGGGAGTTGACAATCTTTTGGGAGTGCGGGTGCCGGATCTCCGCAAACTGGCAAAGGAGATTGCAAAGGGAGACTGGGAAGCATTTCTTGGGAAAAATGATCGGGAATGGTATGAAAATGATATGCTGCAGGGGCTTGTCATTGCCTGTGCGAAAATGGACTTTAAACGCCGTTTGGATTTGACACGTGAATTTATTCCCCGCATCAGCAATTGGGCGGTATGTGACGTGTTCTGCGGTTCCTTAAAGGAGGCAAAGAAGCACAGGGACGAAGTCTGGGAGTTCCTCCAGCCGTTTCTTAAGTCCAAGGAGGAATATGAGATCCGCTTCGGCGTTGTGATGCTTTTAAGCCATTTTGTGGAGGAAGCTTATCTTGAGAGGGCTTTTGCGGCCTTTGATGCCGTTGTCAGTGATGCTTATTATGTGCGGATGGCCGTGGCATGGGCCGTATCCGTCTATTTTGTGCATTTTCCGGATGAGGGAATGGCTTATCTGAAGCATAATCAGCTGGACGACCGGACGCACAATAAGGCCATTCAGAAGATTACGGAATCTTATCGGGTGGAAAAGGAGATGAAGGATGTGCTGCGGGGGATGAAGCGGAAGGTCTGAGGACTTCTTTTTTAAGAAGCTTGGCGGTAATCTGACAAGCTTCTTAAAAAGATAAGAACAAGCCTTTCACGGACTATTGTGCAGATTTTTCCTTGCAAACGGTCAGCAGATAAACTCCATAGGGAATCAGCCACATACACCCCACACACAGAAAGGGCAGGAAGCCTATGCTAAAAAACGGAACCAGCAGAATCATCAGTATATACAGAACAAAAAAGACAATGTTCAAACTGGAAAATGCCTTATAGGAGGCGGCATAAGTGGCAAGCCGTTCCTGCTCATCCAGGCTCTCCATCCATTTTTTCCGAAAATGCAGCTCCAGGGCATCGCCTTTCTTTTCCGGATTCAGGATACGAAGCTGCTCCACGGCTTTCCGCTGCAAAAAGGCCAGAAAAATCATGCAGAACAGGAAACACAGCATACACACAAAAAACAAGTACACGCTCATATGTTTCCCATAGGTGGCAATGGTCAGCAGCGCAATGGCCATAAAGAGAACCATGCTTCCCAATATGGAAATTCTAAGGGAAACGTTTAAAAGCCGTTCCGTCTGCCGGTAAAAGGTATCATCCGTATCATCATTCCAGCCGTTCCAGTCAGCGATACGTTTCTTTGCCTTTGCCAGAGGTACATAAGAGAAAAGTATGGCCGCCAGACCGATAGGCATGGTGATCCAGGGGGCATACGCGAGCAGTCCGGTATAAAAATCGGTAACCAGCTTCGTAAAGGGTGTTTCCACATAAAGAATCCCAAAGCATAAGCATGCGCCGAGGGCGGCTCCTCCCAGAATATACAGGAAAAATCGGATTGTTATTTTTTTCTTATTTGTGCTGTTCATTTTTCTCCCTCTTCATATTCAAATAATGTTTCTACGGATACCTTACAAACTTTGGCAATTTTCAGAGCCAAAGTAACGGAAGGAGAGTAGTCTCCCCGTTCAATCAGACTGATGGTCTGCCTGGAGGCTCCTACCAGAGCGCCAAGCTGTTGTTGGTTTAAACCAAGCCTGGCCCGATGTTCTTTGAGATGATTGTAAAGCGGCATAGGTATGAGCGTCCTTTCTTTCTGAGACGAATGACATGAAAGATAGTCAAAATGACAAATATCATTGTCAAATCATAGTATACAGATGACAAAGAAAGTTGTCAATAGTAAAATAGAAATAAGAATAAGAATAAGAATAAGAATACCCTCCGAGTACAAAGAAAGTATCGCTTTATACACGGAAGGTATTCTTATAAAAAATGCAATAAATTTTTGTTAAATCTTATTTCATGGTATCCACAAGCTCCTTCATGGTATCAAAAGAAACCTGACCTGTTAAGGTATAACGAATACCATCCGCAACAAAAACAGCAATTTTTTTCGATACATAGTCTGCCGGAGGTTCTTCTCCAATGGTATCCTCCACAAGATTCACCAGATATCCCTGTGCAGATTCATATTGTTCCACAAAATGATACATTCCAAGATAATCCGTATCCCATCCATGTGCCAGCTGTTCCTTGCCTAAGATCAAATCAATCTTTAAGGAAACAGGTGAATAGTATACCTCGCCGTGATCGTAGGAATAGCGGTCCATGTCTTTAAGCAGTTGGTAATTGTCAGTGTCACCCAAGATAAAATTATTTACCGTAATCATTGCATAGCTTTTCGGATCTGTCCGGATATGGCACTGCATATAGGGATGATCCCGGGAAAGCGCATGGTCCAGCAGAGTTATTCCCAATTCATTTCTTAACTCCGAATAGCTGCCGTAGTCCTTTTCAATGAAACCAAATTCATTGGCGGCAGCTTCCGGTGCATTTATCCTGACAAGCTCCATAGAATCCAGCTTCGGCAGTACTTCATCATTTACCTGGATCTGATTCAGCAAATGATACCCGGCAGAAACGGTAGCGCCTCCTAAGACAAGAACTGCCGCAAGGGCCGCGGCGGTTTTCCAAATCCGATTCGGTTTCCGGAAGGAAGTTCTGCTTCGTATTTTGTCCTTAAGAGCATCGCTCATCCTTATATCCTTAAGCTCCTGATCAATGGTATGCTTCATTTCGGATATTTCCATATGATTCGGGTCAATCGCGTTTTCTATATTAGTTCTCTTCATACCCATCCTCCTTTAAAATTTTTTTCAATCTGTTCCTTGCACGGTTTAAACGCTGCGCTGTGGCATTTTCTGTCTTTCCAAGGATCTTGGCAATCTCTTTTACGGGCAATTCCTGGTAGTAGTGCAGCACAAGAACCTGTCTGTCATTTACATTCAGCTTCATAACGGCGGTTGAGACAAAGTCCTTTTCCGGAAATGAGTCCGCCGGGTCCGCGCCAATCTGCTCCGGCGGCTCCGGAAGGTTATTTTTGCTGATGCCAAACCAGCGGGTCCGCATCATATTTTTGCAGCAATTAATTGCAATACGTATCAGCCAGGTTCGTTCACTGGACTTGTGCTCAAAGGAGCCGTAAGCCTTCATAGCCTTTAAAAATGTCTCCTGTACGGCGTCCTCCGCAAGATGATAGTCCTTCAGATACATATAGCACATACGCAGAATCGTATCGCCGTATTCATTCATAATTCTTTCTAAAAATTGGTCTGCCGGCATTTGGGACCTCCTTTCACTGATTTGCACATGGCCTTTGTGCATAAAGGTATACCTGTAAGGTGTTTCACTTATTAGACACAGTCTTATAATAAAATATTACTCGATATGGAAAATAAATTTAATATTTTTTTATTCTTGACAAATCTATCATACTTCCGTATAATATAACAAAAATGATAATATCTGATTGATAATATCAAATAAAAAATATAATTGCGGCTTCTGCCCGGAATAGGAGAGATAGAACAATGATTTACAACGTGGAAGATTTGAAAAAAGCTTACAACGCAGGACAAAAGATGAAATTTCTGTTTTTCTGGAAGCCCACGCCGGCAGCGGACGGACATATCTGCGAGTCCTGCCTGGGCCAGTGGTGGGAGAGCCGGTTTGAGGCGGACGGCGTGGAGTATACGTATGCGGAGCAGTATATGATGGCGGAAAAAGCCAGAATGTTCGGTGATAAGGAAATGCTTGCAAAGATTATGGAAGCATCCCACCCAAAGGAGATGAAAGCCTATGGCCGGGCCGTAAGAGGCTTTGACAAGGCAGCCTGGGACAATGCCTGCTATGAGATTGTGAAAAAGGGCAATCTGGCCAAATTTACCCAGAATCCGGAGCTGCTTGCGTTTCTCTTTACAACCGGAAACCGCATCTTGGTGGAAGCAAGCCCTATGGATCGGATATGGGGAATCGGTATGGGAAAAAATAATCCGGATGCTGAAAACCCTTTGAAATGGAGGGGAAGAAATCTGCTGGGCTTTGCACTGACAGAGGTGCGGACGCAGCTTCTTAAGGAAAGGGGAGAGGCAAAATGAGAACGGAACAGGTGAAAAACAAAGATCACAACGGTCTGACCGAGGAAGAATTTTTGGCGGCCTATGAGCCGGGAGATTATGAAAGGCCCTCCGTGGCAACGGATATGGTGATTTTTACCGTGACTGACGCGGAGGAAGAGAACTACCGCAAGCTGGCCAGGAAGGAACTTCGTATTCTGCTTATCAAACGGGGCGCTCACCCGTATCTTGATTCCTGGGCCTTACCCGGCGGCTTTGTGCGTCCCACGGAGACAACCGAGGAGGCGGCCGCCCGGGAGCTGCGGGAAGAGACGGGCGTGGATAAGGTTTATTTGGAGCAGCTTTACACGTTCAGCGAGCCGGGGAGAGATCCCAGGACGTGGGTTATGAGCTGTTCCTACATGGCTCTTATTGACAGCAGCAGAGTTCATATAGAGGCCGGGGACGATGCGGCTTGGGCAGCCTGGTTTCAGGCATCCTTTTGCATGGTGGAGCAGGCGGAGCAAAAGGAGGTGTGGGAGCTGACGCTTTCCCATGAGGAAGCTGTCCTTAGGGCGGTTTTGGAGAAAGAGAAGGGCCGCTCCTTTACGGAGAGTAAGATTTTGGATTCCGGCGGCCTGGCATTTGACCATGCGCGCATACTAGCCTGCGGATACGAGAGGCTTCGGGGAAAGTTAAGCTATACGGATCTGGCCCTTCATCTGATGCCGGAGTATTTTACCCTTACGCAGCTGCAGCAGGTGTATGAGGTAGTTCTGGACAGAGAATTTCCGGCAGCGGCATTTCGCAGAAAGGCGGCGCCTATGGTGAAGGAGACGGAAAGCTATACGGAAAATGAGGGACACCGGCCCTCCAGACTGTATCGGAAGAATCTATAAAAAACAGTGGAAATGGAACAGAGGAATTATAAATGGATCGAAAAGCAATAGCAAGAGAAACAATGAAGATTATGGAGCAGGGATATTATGTACTTCCGGCAGAGCAGGGGAGAGGAAAAGCCAAGAGGGCAGGAGAAAATCAGAAGCCGGAAGCGGAGCGGATTTCTGTAAAGGAAGCAATGGAGCGGTCCGTTCGCCGCAGTATCCTGCTTTCCCCGGATCAGGGAACGGAGATCCTTGAAAAATACAAAACCTCCAATCCCTGCAATCAGCCCGAAACAAGAGTTGAAAACATATCTACCGTAGAAGCCATTCACATTCTAAGCAGGGAGAGAAAGACGGACATAGGCGTTCTGAACTTTGCCAGTGCCAAAAATCCGGGCGGGGGATTTTTAAACGGAGCTATGGCCCAGGAGGAAAGCCTGGCGGCCTCCGGCGTCCTTTATCCCACGCTGACCGCCCATGAAACCTACTACCGGGAGAACCGGGCCAACCCTTCTATGATGTACCTGGATTATGGAATCTATTCTCCTGACGTGCTTTTTTTCCGGGACGGAGGCTTTCGCCTGACCGGCGCGCCGGTTAAGGCGTCCGTTCTGACCCTGCCTGCGGTCAACATGGGGCAGGTGCTTTTAAAGGGAGAAAATGCGGAGGAGGCCGGACGCATTATGCGCCGGAGAATGAAGCTTGCTTTGGGGATATTTGCCGAACAGGGGGCGAAGCATCTTATTTTGGGAGCCTACGGCTGCGGCGTGTTCCGAAATAATCCAAGGGAGATTGCCGTTTGGTGGAAGGAGCTTATGGAGGAAGGAATGGGAGTAAATTTTGCCTCCGTATTCCATGCGGTTTTGGACCGCTCCAGGGGGCAGGAGTGCATTAAGGCGTTCGAAGCGGTATTTCCCGGTTAAATTGACAGTACTATTGTTCGCTCCGTGATCAGAGACTTGACAGTAACAATTGTGGTGAACAATTGTATAGTTAGTATTGAACTCTTTCGTGAAAAGTGGTATATTTAATTGGCCAGAAAAATTTACTGTTTAAACACGAAGGAGGAATTGTTATGAGGACAGTACAGGAGAGAAACATTGCCGTATGCATCATTCTGTCACTGGTTACCTGTGGTCTCTACAGCCTATATTGGTTTGTATGCATGACAGATGACACCAATGCGGCAGCAGGGGAGGCCGGAACATCCGGCGTGATGTCCCTGGTGCTTACCCTTATTACCTGTGGAATTTATGGTTTTTACTGGGCATATAAGCGCGGCGAGCTGCTGGATAAGGCAAAGATGAACAGAGGACTTCCGGCTTCCAACGGAGGCGTACTCTATCTGATTCTCTATATCTTTGGCGGAATCATTGCCTATGCATTGATTCAGAACGAGCTGAATAAGCTGGCTAACTAAGATGATAGATCACAGACGGCTTGGAAAAGTGGGACTGGCAGCTTTTATTCTGGTCGGCTACTATGGATTTGTCAGATATACCGGAACGGGCATTCCCTGCCTGTTCCGGTTTGCTTTTCATCTGAAATGCCCGGGATGCGGCATTACCCATATGCTTCTGGCTTTAGGGAGAGGAGATTTTCGGGGAGCCTTTTACAGCCATCCGGTTCTTTTTTGTTTTTTGCCCTTTCTGGGATGGATTTTGGCAAAATATCTGGCAAACTATTTACTTTCCAGGAAAACGGTTTTGAAAAAATGGGAATCTGCCGGGCTGGCAGCGCTTTTGGCAGCCTTGGTTCTTTTTGGAATCCTTCGCAACATTTTGTAAGGCGAAGATGCGGTATCCTTTTTGCGCCATTACCGTATCGGCTCCGCGCCAGTCAGCAGAATAATTGGCGTGGATATGAAAAATACCCGTATACCATAAAATTTCATGATTCAGAAAAAAGTGCTTGCAAACAAATGAAAAATGTGGTAAATTACAGAATGTAGTTAGCGAAAGCTAACTTTTATAAAAAACGTTAGTTAGTATATGCTAATTTAAGAGAGGAGAGATTATATGAGTGTCGTAATTATCGGAGGTCATGATCGGATGGTTCGCCAATATCAGGATATCTGCAAGTCCTACCGCTGTAAAGCAAAGATATTTACTCAAATGTCAGGAGATTTAAAAAAGCAAATCGGCCAGCCGGATCTCTGCGTTCTCTTTACCAACACAGTTTCCCATAAAATGGCAAAATGTGCCGTAGAGGAAGCAAAAAGAAACAATACCCCGGTAGTGAGATGTCACACAAGCAGTAAGGCGGCTCTGGAAGAAATTCTTGCAGGCTGCTGCTGAGAAATAAATGAACGGGGAAAGGAGCGATGAAAATGGCATTGGCAATGATGGAGATTGGAGAAACAAGAGAGATCAAATCGTTTCACGGAAAAGAGGAAGTGAAGCGCCGCCTGCAGGATCTTGGATTTGTAAAGGGCGAATATGTTCAGGTTATAGGCGAGAACCCCAGCGGTCTTATCTTACTGGTCAAGGGTGTCCGCATAGCGTTGAACCGCGGTCTGGCTTCTCAGATTATAGTTGCATAGGGCGGTAAAATGAATAAAATCAGAGAGTGAGGAAAACACATGACATTAAAAGAAATGAAACCCGGTCAGTCCGGTCAGGTATTATCTATCGGGGAGAGCGGCCCCTTAAAGCGCAGGATCATGGATATGGGGATAACCCCGGGAGTAGCCGTAAAGGTTATTAAAATGGCTCCTTTGGGCGATCCCATAGAAATCAATGTGCGCGGCTACGAGCTGAGCCTGCGGAAAGAGGAAGCTGCCCGGATAGAAGTTCAGGTATAATCAAAGGGATATGCATGAATGATACTTGAAAAGGATATTTTTTTAAAACGGAGTTAGTTAATTATAACTCAAAAAATCAGAGTATAAAATCATCAAAATCCAGTGGAGGAGTAAAAAATGTCATACACCATAGCGCTTGCCGGCAATCCAAACTGCGGCAAAACCACCTTATTCAACGAATTAACCGGCTCCCGGCAAAGGGTAGGAAACTGGCCGGGCGTAACCGTAGACAAGAAAGAGGGCATATGCAAAAAGGATAAAGAGCTTCACATCACGGACCTTCCCGGCACTTATTCCCTGTCTCCTTATTCTGCGGAGGAGATTATCGCCAGGGACTATCTTGTAAAGGAAAAGCCTGATGCGGTTATCGACATTGTGGACGGAACCAGCATCGAGCGAAATCTGTACTTGACCCTGCAGATCCTGGAAACGGGCGTTCCCACCGTCATTGCTCTTAATATGATGGACGAGGTTGAAGCAAGGGGGGACGAGATCAAGGCGGAAAAGCTCTCCCGGATATTAGATGTTCCGGTTGTTCCCATTACAGCGCGCAGCGGTAAAGGCATAGGAGAGCTGCTCGCTCAGGCAGCAGAGACGGCCAGAGGAAAGAAGACGCCTCAAAAGCTGCTTGTTTTCGATGAGAAGCTCCAAAGAGTTATAGACGAAGTAGAAAAGGAGCTGGAGTCTTCCGGAGAATCCGACAGTGCGTGGAAGGCGGTCAAGCTTTTGGAAAATGATGAAAACATAGCCGCAGGTATTTCGGAGGAATTGAAAAACCGGATACGGAAAATCATAGGAAAGGCATACGGCTCCAATGAAGATCCGGAAGCAATCATAGCCGATCAGCGTTACCGGTACATAGCAAAGGTGGTAAAGGATACCGTTAAAAAATCTGCCGCCGGCCACATAGAAACGAAATCAGATAAACTGGATAAAATTCTAACCAACCGAATCCTGGCTCTGCCTGTTTTTGCGTGTATTATGTATCTTTTGTTTGCCTGCACCAACAGTGAGAATTTTCTTTTTCTGGGAATACCAAGTCCCGGCATCTGGCTTGCGGGCCTGGTAGAATCCGTATGGGGCGGTTTGACCGGAGTGATCGAAGGTCTGCTTGGCAATGCGTCCCCCTGGGTATATTCTCTGGTGATTGACGGCATTATGGCGGGACTTGGTTCAATCCTCGGCTTTATTCCGCTGGTACTGGTGCTGTATCTTTTGATTTCTTTTCTGGAGGACTGCGGCTACATGGCGCGGATTGCCTTTGTGCTGGACCGCATTTTTCGCCGCTTCGGGTTGTCTGGGCGCTCCTTTATTCCTCTGCTTCAGGGCTTTGGATGCAGCGTTCCGGCGGTGATGGCCACCCGGACGCTGGAATCTGAGAAGGATCGGAAGATTACTGCGATTCTGGCGGGCTTTATGCCCTGCGGTGCAAAGCTGCCTATTTTTGCGCTGTTTGTTTCAACGCTGTTTGCGGACAGTAATCAGACTCTGGTGACCTATTCCGTTTATATTTTCAGTATTGTGACGGCAATCCTGGTGTCTCTGCTCCTGAATAAGTTTGTCTACAAGGACGGGGCATCCAACTTTATTATGGAGCTTCCCCAGTACCGTGTTCCCACATTAAAGAGCGTGTTCATTCATGGCTGGGAAAAAGTAAAGGGGTTTGCGGTGAAGGCCGGAACGGTGATTTTTGTTTCTACGGTTCTTATCTGGTTTTTGTCGGGATTTAATCTTGATTCTTTTAACGGGAAAAATGCGGCTGAAAATGAAGACGGCAGTATTATGTGTGAGATGAATGACAGCTTTATGGCCTCTGTCGGAAATGTGATTGCTCCTGTTTTTAAGCCGCTGGGCTTTGGAGAGTGGCGTCCGGCCGTGGGTGTGGTAACAGGATGGATTGCCAAGGAAAATGTGGTTGTTACTTTTGCGCAGCTCTATGAGGAGGATGTGACGGAGGAATATCTGGAGGAATATTTTTCACGGTTTACTTCGGAGGAGCTGGAGGAGCTTGGCTTCGAGGGCGGCGCGTATGATTCTGAGGCGGCCGGAGATATTTATTCGGAGAGCGTACTCTTTGAGGGCGGCGATGAAAATGCGCTTCCTCATATGAAGGATGATATTAAGACAAAGGCTGCAGCCTATGCTTATATGGTGTTTAACCTGCTGTGTATGCCCTGCTTTGCGGCAGTGGGCGCTATGAAGCGGGAGCTTAAGACCTGGAAGGAAACGGGGAAGGCCGTGGGGATTCAGATGGCGACGGCTTATGCGGCGGCCCTTTTGGTAAATGTTGTGGGCGGATTGTTTTTGTAGGAATTGTATTGTAAAATGAGAGGAAAGAGGAAAGGAGGGTGATGCTGAATGGCGGATGCGATTGTGATTCTGATTATCGGCGTTTGCCTTTTGGGGAGTGTCGGATATATGGTTTGGAATAAGAAGAGAGGAGGGAGCTCCTGCGGCTGCGGGTGCTCCGGGTGCGGCTGCAGTTCTTCCTGCCGTGGGAAAAAAGAGGATGGCTGAGTTCTTTTAGAGACTATTTCCAGATTCGTTCGGTATAATCGTATCTTGTTGGGCAAAGTCCAACATCGCCAAGGGGCATTGCCATACCTATAGCAGTATAGAAATTATACGACGAAAATGGAGGAAGTTATATGAAAAACAATAAGAAAAACCCAATTGAAAGAATGATCCTTCTATTCAGCGCTGTTTGTATCCTAAGTCTGGCCGTAGCCGGATGCGGAGGGAAGCCGGCCTGGACGGTTTTAGATCCGGATGCGGCTGAGGCTATTGACGCAGATTTTAGGGGAAAGGTGCGGAAGCTGGAGGAAGGAGAGCTTTATGTGGCCAAATGCGAGGTGAAGGTCCGGGAGGACGGCTCGATTGAAAGCAACAGTCCTTCCTCTAAGGTGCCTCTTAAGGATTCGGATCTGATACCCGTTATTTATACGGAGGATACAAAGTTCTATGTGCGGAATATATCCGACGACGGAGGGGAGGGGCAGGATACGGAAGGGAGCTTTGACAATCTGGAGCTGCATATGATCGTGGATATGAAGGGAGAATTTGGAAACGACGGGTTTCATCCGTCAGAAATTCGGATGCTGAAGTTTTAAAAGTTATTAAATGCGGCTAAGCTTCATTGCATTTTTGCCAAAATTGCAGCAGAGAGGTATCAATCAATCTGCGGAAGAGGCAGTTTGCAATATCATTGGGTAATCGACTGTGACCTGTTATAAATACCGCCCTGGAAGAATACAATAAAAGGAAACAAAGTACAGGTTGGGTTTGCCCGTGAAGAAATTATATTCCATTCTGCTGTTCCTTGGATTCATTCTCTGCCTTTCCATAAATGTCTATGGACAGGATACCGAAAAGCCGGAAGGACAAACAGAGATTCCCTCCGAACTAAGACAACTATACGCCCAGTCGGCCGTATTGATGGATGCCGACTCCGGGCGTGTTTTATTTGAAAAAAACGGTTATGAGCAAAAGCCTATGGCAAGCACTACCAAGATTATGACGCTTATCGTTACTCTGGAAAATGCTAACCTGGACGAGATTGTTACCGTATCTCAGTATGCGGCAGGTATGCCTGATGTTCAATTGGGCATCCGAAAGGATGAGCAGTACCGCCTGGGAGATCTCCTGTATTCTCTTATGCTGGAATCCCACAATGATTCTGCCGTTGCCATTGCGGAGCATGTGGGCGGCTCCGTAGAGGGCTTTGCCGAAATGATGAACGCCAAAGCCCGTGATATCGGCTGTTTCAATACTTATTACATAACGCCGAACGGCCTTGACGCTACGGATGAAGATGGAACTCATTCCACCACGGCAGCCGACCTGGCCCGGACGATGCGCTACTGCATCACCCAGTCCCCCAAACGGGAGGAATTTCTCACAATTACCCGAACGTCATCCTACAGCTTTGGAGATACGGAAGGTTTAAGAAGCTTTACCGTAGGCAATAAAAATGCCTTTCTTACGATGATGGAGGGCGCCCTCTCAGGAAAAACCGGTTTCACGAACAATGCCGGCTACTGTTATGTCGGAGCCTTAAAGAGGGAGGAACGCACTTTTATTGTAGCCCTTCTGGGCTGCGGCTGGCCCAATAACCGCAGCTATAAGTGGAGCGATACGAGAAAGCTTATGAGTTACGGTCTGGAACATTACGAGTACCGGGATATCTGGGAGGAACCGAGCTTGGGAGTTCTCCCCGTAAAAGGCGGAATCCCTGAGAGCGGAAATCTGGAAGAGCAATCTTATACCCATATCGCCCTGGCTCCCGGTTCCGAAGCCAGCCACCGAAAGCTTCTTCTTTCCGAACAGGAACAGATTACGATAGAATCCAATCTTCCGGATGCTCTGACAGCTCCGGTAGAGCCAGGAACTATCATAGGCAGTATCCGTTATTATTTAAATCATGAGATTGTAGAGATCTATCCTATTATAGCAGAAGAACGCGTGGATGCGGTGTCACTGCCTTGGTGCATAAGGCGAATAACAACTGGCTACTTGTTATAACTTTACGTCTGCCTGTTCATGGGACGCCCAAAGAGTATGTTTTTTTAGAAATGTGGCATCACTAAAAGAAAAGGGATATTCTGAAACGAATATTATTAACAAATCGAGGAAAAAGATACTTGACAAATATACCCCCTTAAGGTATATTGAGACTATAGGATACCTTAAGGGGGTATATAGTGCAAAAAATGGAAGAGGCTTGGTGTGTAAAACCTCTAATTTTGCCGTGAACCGGGAATAAAAGAGGCATACCTTCCATAAAAAGGAGCGTCAGTAAATTACAGCACATAGGAGAGGAGTGAGCTGCACATGAACAAGGAAGTAACATTAATCATAGAAGGAATGACCTGCGCCTCCTGCAGCGCAGCGGTGGAGCGTGTTACCAAGAAGGTGCCCGGTGTGGAGAGCAGTCAGGTGAATCTTGCCACCAACCGGGCGCGGATTGTATACGATCCGGAGCAGGTAACCATTGAAATGCTCTGCGAGCGGATTGAACGCGCAGGCTTTGGGGCCAGAGAGGAGCAGAAAGCTACGGCAAAGAACCAGGAGATCACCCTGAATATTGAGGGAATGACCTGTGCCTCCTGCAGCGCGGCGGTAGAGCGCGTTACCAGAAAAATGCCCGGCGTTATTAGCAGTGAGGTAAATCTGACCACCAACAAGGCCCATATTGTCTACGACCCGGCTCAGGTAAAGCTCGCGGACATTAAACTTAAGATTGAGAAGGCGGGCTTTGTGCCGAAGGATGTGGAAAAAGAGGACCGAGGCGCGGAGCAGAACGAGCAGATGGAAAAGCTGAGCAGACAGAAGCGAAATCTCATTGTCACTATTTGCCTTGCGGTCCCTTTGCTGTATATTTCGATGGGACATATGATTCCCATTACGCTGCCTCTGCCGGATTTTCTGCATATGCACAGCCATCCGCTGAATTTTGCCCTGGCACAGCTTATTTTAACCATGCTGATCCTTTTGTCCGGACGGAAGTTCTATGTTGTGGGATTTAAGACACTGTTCCGTGGACATCCCAATATGGATTCCCTGGTAGCAATCGGAACAGGAAGCGCCTTTTTTTATAGTCTTGTTATGACTATCCGTATTCCCTACGATCCGGCTTGTGTGGAAAGTCTCTACTACGAGTCAGCGGCTGTGGTGGTAACCCTTATTATGCTTGGAAAATATCTGGAAGCAAGAAGCAAGGGGAAGACTTCCGAGGCCATCCGTAAACTGATGGAGCTTGCGCCGGATACGGCCATTCTCTTAAGGGACGGGCAGGAAGTAGAGGTCCGGGTGGAAGAGGTGGTTCCCGGAGATATTCTTCTGGTAAAGCCGGGCAGTAAGGTGCCTTTGGACGGAACGGTGACCGGAGGTTCCAGCAGTGTCGATGAATCCATGCTAACGGGTGAGAGTATTCCTGTGGAGAAGGAGGCAGGCGATACGGTAATAGGGGGCAGTATGAATTTCAACGGAGCTATGGAGATTCAAGTGACCCATGTGGGAGCGGACACCACCCTTTCGCGTATCATTCAGATGATGGAGGATGCTCAGGGGAAGAAGGCCCCCATCTCCAAGCTGGCGGATACGGTGGCAGGATATTTTGTACCGACGGTTATGGGAATCGCGGTAGCAGCGGCTCTTATCTGGGCTGTTCTGGGACACGATGCGGCTTTTGTACTGACTATTTTCGTATCTGTTCTTGTAATAGCCTGCCCCTGTGCCTTGGGACTGGCGACGCCCACAGCGATTATGGTGGGAACGGGCCTGGGAGCCAGTCACGGTATTCTGATTAAGAGCGGCGAGGCTTTGGAGACGACCCACAAGATTCAGGTAGTAGTTTTGGATAAGACAGGAACCATCACAGAGGGAAGGCCGAAAGTGGTGGATGTGATTTCCAATGAAACGGAGCCGGATGAGCTGCTTCGGCTGGCCGCCAGCTGCGAGCGTTCTTCCGAGCATCCTCTGGGAGCGGCCATTGTGGCAGGAGCACAGGAAAAAGGGCTTGCTCTTGAGCAGACGGAGGGCTTTCAGAGTGTGACCGGCAAAGGCATTGAGGCGGTTTTAGGGGGACATTATTTCCATATCGGAAACCGCCGGATGCTGGAGGAAAATAAGGTAGCGCTGGGAGAATATGAGAAGGCTGCAAGGGCAGCCGCAGGCAAGGGACAGACTCCCATGTTTGTAGTAATGGACGGAAAGCTTGCGGGAATGATCTGCGTGGCAGATACGATTAAGGAAACGAGTAAGGAAGCCATTGCCCAGATGCGAAGCCTTGGAATCAAGGTGGTGATGCTGACAGGCGATAACCAGCTTACGGCAGATTACATCGGAAGCCAGGTTCAGGTGGACGAAGTAATTGCGGAGGTGCTTCCCGGAGATAAATCCCAGGTGGTGGCTCGTTACCAGAAAGAAGGCTTCCATGTGATGATGGTGGGAGACGGCATCAACGACGCACCGGCTCTGGTTCAGGCCGATGTGGGAGCAGCCATCGGAAGCGGAAGCGATATTGCCCTGGAGTCCAGTGATATCGTGCTGATGAAGTCGGACTTAAAAGATGTATACAAGGCTATTCATTTAAGCCGGGCCACTATCCGCAATATCAAGCAGAATCTTTTCTGGGCATTCTTTTATAACACTTTGGGGCTTCCCATTGCGGCCGGATTGTTGTATGCTTTAGGTGGGCCATTGCTGAATCCGATTTTTGCCGGACTTGCCATGTCCTTTAGTTCTGTGTCCGTAGTCAGCAATGCACTGCGGCTTAAGAGGCTAAAACTGTAGGGAACAGAACATATCATTACGCAGGGACTGTAAACTGGTAAAGCCGCAAAGATGCACGAGAGGAACTTTCATGAGCGTCCTTTCGAATGAAAGTTCCTCTCATAACAGGTGCATCGAAGCGGCTTTGCCCTTTAGCGCCATCGCGCAGCGATTTAAATAGGAGAACTTGCTTATGGAACAGGAAAAACGCAAAGAAAGCTGCAGCTGCCAGGAGGGCTGCTGTGTAAAAACGAAGCATCGGGAAAGTGAGGAGTATAAGGGACTCATTCATCGTCTGAACCGTATTGAGGGACAGGTTCGGGGCGTTCGCAGTATGCTGGAGGAGGAACGCTACTGCGTGGACATTCTCACACAGGTTTCCGCTATCCAGTCCGCCTTAAATGCGTTCAACAAGGAACTATTATCCAACCACATCAAAACCTGTGTGGTAAAAGACATCAAAAGCGGCGATGAGACTGTCGTAGACGAGCTGTGCGACACCATTCGAAAGCTGATGAAATAATATAAAAATCAAGGAGGAACAAGAACATGACAGTATTAAAAGCAGAGGATATGCATTGTGAGAAATGCGTGGAGCGAATCACCAAGGCCCTTACGGGAGCCGGACTGGACTTTAAGGTAAGCCTTGCGGACAAGACCGTCGCTATCGACGGCTGCGAGAACTGCGTGGCAAAGGCTAAAGAGCTTATGGATGATCTGGGCTTTGAGACAGTGGAGGTTTAAATGGAAGCAAAAGCATATAAGCTGAGAGATAATTTTTACTGGGCCGGAATCCTGGACGATACCCTGCGTGTATTTGACATCATTATGTATACGGAGTTCGGCACCACCTATAATTCCTATGTATACAAAGCAGGAGACAAAACCATTCTGTTCGAGACGGCGAAGGCCAAATATTTTGACGAATATCTGAAGGAACTGGAAGAGCTCACAGATGTAAGGAAAATTGACTATCTGGTTGTCAGCCACACGGAGCCGGACCATGCAGGAAGCGTGGAGCGCCTTTTGGAGCTGAATCCGGGCCTTAAGGTGATTGCGACGCCTACGGCTGTTTCATTTCTGAAAAATATCGTAAACCGGGATTTTTGCAGCATAGCGGTGAAGGACGGGCAGGAAATGAAAATCGGAACCCTTACCTTACGTTTCCTCCATGTGCCCAACCTGCACTGGCCGGATACCATGTATACCTATCTGGAGGAGGAACAGATTCTGGTGACCTGTGATTCTTTTGGATCACACTATGCATTTCCGGAAATCGTATCCGGTAAGGTAACGAATGAGGCGGATTACTGGAAAGCCACACGCTACTATTTTGACTGTATTATCGGACCTTTTAAGCCTTTTATGTTAAAAGCTCTGGATCGAATCCGGGATCTGGATATTTCCATGATCTGTACGGGACACGGGCCGGTTTTGGACAGCGGCATTGACCGTATGCTGAATACTTACCGGGAGTGGTGTACCGTAGTCAATCCCAATCCCAGGAAAACCGTAGTGATTCCCTATGTGAGCGCTTACGGCTACACAGAGCAGCTTGCGGAGCAGATTGGGAAAGGTATTGCGGACAGCGGCGATATCGAAGTGCGCAGCTACGATCTGGTGACCGCAGATCAGGGGAAGGTACTGGAAGAGCTTGGTTTTGCGGACGGCATTTTGTTTGGAACTCCAACTATTGTAGGAGAGGCATTAAAACCCATCTGGGATCTGACAACCTCCATTTTTGCAGGAACTCACGGCGGGAAGCTTGCCAGTGCTTTTGGAAGCTATGGCTGGAGCGGTGAGGGCGTGCCCCATATTATTGAGCGTCTAAAGCAGCTCAACATGCGTGTGGCGGAAGGCTTCCGTGTGCGCTTTAAGCCAAGCGAGGTAGATCTTCTCAATGCCTACGAGTACGGTTATAATTTCGGCTGCATGCTTCTGGATAAAGAGAACCCCAAGAAAGCAAAGGGCAAGACCAGCCTTGTAAAATGCCTGGTATGCGGAGAGATTTTTGATTCCTCCCTGGAGATCTGCCCGGTCTGCGGCGTGGGAAAAGAAAACTTTGTGCCTGTGGAGAGTGAAAAGACAGAGTATCGGAAGGATACCAAGAATCTTTACGCCGTCCTTGGAAACGGAGCCGCAGGCTTCAACGCGGCTAAGGCCATCCGGGAACGTGATAAGACCGGCGGCGTGTATATCATTTCCAATGAGGAATATCCGGCTTACAACCGGCCTATGCTGACGAAGGCCCTGGTAACGGGACTGGATGCGGAGCAGATAGCCATAGAGGACGCTTCCTGGTACGAGGAGAATAACATTGTTCAGATATTAGGAAAACAGGTAAAGACCATTGATACAAAGGAAAAGGAGATTCTCACTGAGGATGGAGCAAAGTTCAAGTATACGAAGCTTATCTATGCTATGGGTTCCGAGTGCTTTATTCCGCCTATTCCGGGATGGGAGAAGCCGGAAGTTACGGCCATCCGGCGGCTGTCCGATACTCGGAAGGTGACCGAGCTTCTGGAGCGGACGAAGGAGGCTGTGGTGATCGGCGGAGGCGTTCTTGGACTTGAAGCCGCTTGGGAGCTTAAGAAGGCTCACTGTAAAGTGACAGTTCTGGAGCTTGCGCCCCGTCTTATGGGACGTCAGCTTGACGCGGGAGCAGGAGACATGCTGAAAAGCATCAGCGAGGCTCAGGGAATTTCCATTCTTACCGGAGTACAGATTTCCGGAATCGAGGGAGACGGCCATGTGACAGGCGTCCTTCTGGGCGACGGAACTGTGATTCCGGCCCAGCTTGTGATTGTATCCTGCGGCGTGCGGGCAAATATTCAGATTGCAAAGGAGGCAGGCATTGACACTGATCGGGCGGTAATTGTGGACGAACATATGGCCACCAACGTTCCGGATATTTATGCCTGCGGCGACTGTGCGCAGTATGAGGGAATCAATTATGCCATCTGGCCCCAGGCAGTGGAGCAGGGCAAGACAGCCGGAGCTAATGCGGCAGGTGAGGAGCTTACTTACAGCACTGTCCCGGCGGCGTTGACCTTCCACGGCATGAATACGGCTCTGTTCTCCATCGGGGATAATGGCAGTAATCCGGATCTGGTTTACCGGACCGTGGAATTTAAAGATTTATCCCGGAAGCAGTACGAGAAATATTACTTCCGCAACAACCGCCTCTGCGGTGTGATTCTCATTGGAGATGTGTCCAGGATGGGAGAGATGACCGAGGCTGTGGAGCGTAAGGCAGCTTTTGGGGAACTGTTTGGGCGGTAAAGTGATTTTACCAGCTTAATAAAAAGCTTGGATTCTTGCAAATAATATAAACCAACCGTGTTCAAAAAATTTCCGGGCATATGAAATTGTGCCTGGAAATTTTTTTGATTTTGGAATTGAGGGTATGAGATACATTATTATAAAACCGTAATATGGGATTTTTTATATGAAGATTTGGTATAACGTTTTCTATAAGGGAAGATTTAAATAAAAAGCTGGTTAAAATAAGATTTGATCTAAAAATATATGAATTATTGAGAGAAATATAAAGGAAATTGGGCCTAAAAACGGATTCGTAAAAAAAATTAAAATTTTTAAAAAAAAAGCTTGCAAAATGAAGAATTATGTTATATACTAATCAAGTCGGCAGGGAAAGCCGGTATGGTTCCTTGGTCAAGCGGTTAAGACGCCGCCCTCTCACGGCGGAAACAGGGGTTCGATTCCCCTAGGGACTGTTAAAAAACCTTTAGAAAGCTTGTAATTTGTACAGCTTTTAAAGGTTTTTTCTTTTTGTAAAATAATAATGTAAATCAAACTTTCTCATTCATATTTCGGGCAGTAGAGAGGAAAGCTTTTAACCCTCGCTTCTGCCCATATCTGTAAGTATGTAGCTTTGTCTTACTTCTATATAGAGAGTACATAAAACAAGCCCCCATACCAGGCAGACACTATGCTAACGATAACAGGAATATCTACGCTGCTCTAAAGCAACGCTTTGAAGATCACGAATAGCAAAATCCAAAAATGACTGATACCCGCAAAAAGAGTCATCTCCCTGCAAGCATACCTGGGGGCGCATTCTCTTACATCCGCCGCCGCATATTTTCCAATAAGAACATTCTTTACAATGCGCCGGAATCTCTACCTTTCTGTAGCGAAAATCAGTCATTACCGAGGAGGTATAAATAGATTCCAAAGATTCCTCACAAAGATTTCCTGCTTTATGAGCGTCCAGAGTATAAAAGTCACAGGGATAAACGCTGCCGTCAGCTTCCACAATAATTTGCGGAGAGCACTTGCCGGTCAGTCCGCAGGAATTGATCATACCATAAGACAGCAGATGAACGAGATCATCAATTAACTTAATACTGGTATAGGAGCCGGCCTTCCAGTCTGCAAACCAGAGCGAAAAGATTTCCGTATAAAACTGGCTGAACCGCCGGGGAGTCAATGCATAAACGGCATCAGTATTCCGTGAATCCAACGGTGCGAGACAGGGCGTAAACTGAACAAACGACAAGTTGTTCTTTTTTATAAAATTCCAAACCTGTCTGGGATGGCGTGCCAGGGAGTTTGTCAGAGTCATCAGAACATTATAGGGAATCTCATACTTGTCCAGCAGTTTTTTTGCCTCCATCACGCGCTTGAAGGTTCCGTGCCCATCCCGATCTACCCGATATGTGTCGTGCTGTTCGGCTGTGCCATCCAGGGATATACCGACTAAAAAGTTATATTTTTTCAAAAAAGAACACCATGCTTCGTTCAATAAGGTTGCATTTGTCTGAAGCGCATATGCAACGGAAGTCTGTTTTTTTCGTTTTTCCGTTTCCGCGACAAAGTCCTCAAAGAAAGAAAGCCCTGCCAGCATAGGCTCCCCACCCTGAAAAGCAAAAGTAACGTGATCACCGGCATCCGTATCAGAAAAAATATGATCAAGAACGAGATGAGCCGCTTTTTCCGACATAATTCCAAAAGATGAGATCTCACGCTGGCTGGCGACATCTGCGTAAAAACAATATTTGCAGCAGAGATTGCAGAGGGAAGAGGCAGGTTTTAGCATGATGGATAGATTTTTCATAATGGTAGGTCCTTTCATTTGAGATATTGCCGTCTTATATGTAAAACAACTGTTGGTGTACTGACTGTATGGTAATTAGATGATGTACTGACGCAGCAGCATTATTTGCTATTTTATCTATTATAATACGTTATCATTTGTTTGTCCCCATAAAACATGAAAAAATACTTTTTCTGTAATGTTGGTTTCAAAATCTCCATAACTCTTCCAAAACTTGTCCCGTGTGGAATCAGAGATGCTTCATATAATAGAAAGGAAGCTGCTTTCATTTGCAGCAGCGCTTCTATATAAAGTTAGATGTGAATAAGGAGTTTTATGATGCATAAGCGATACGGATTCTATTCTCTGTTCCTGGTTCCATTTTTAACGTTTCTTATGGCCTCCGGCTTCTCCTGGACCAGCACCAACTTTTCCGCCATCGGAAACCGGGGCGGGCGGCGTCTGGTCTTTTTGCTTTGGGGAGCCTTCACAGGGAATTATTTTTATCTCTATACAAAAGAACTGATGGAACTTAGCAATTGCAGGGATAGGGCGGTGCAGGGATTTCTTTTTGGTGCATTGGTATTCTTTATCACTGCAGTTGGGATACCCTATCTGCCGGAGCAGGCGCCGGGGCTTTCCCGTTTGCATGTGGAGATATCATTTACGGCTCCTCTGCTTTTGGCGGCTGCCCAGGTGCGCTTTTTACTGCTGCAGAGAAAGGGCGGTTTGAAGCTTCATATCCAATGGATTCTTTTGGGAAGCCTGGGCCTTGGGTCAGCCGCTTTGCTTTTATCCATAGGCATTGTGTCCAGTCTTTTAGAAATTTATCTCACAGTTGGCATATGCCTTTATCTCTGGCTGTTCCATCGAAAATTATTGCAGAATCAAAATACGGCATTTACGGAAATATTCAAAAGCTCTGAGGACCGGATATAAGGCTCTCGGAGTTTTTTGAACATTTATTCGAAAATTGTAAAAGAAACATTTTACAAAACACAACCTCTTGTGCTATACTAGCTAAGACTGAAAAAAACAGAACATCTATTCGGATATATAATCATTAGGAATGAGGAAGATAGATATGGCAAAGAAAAACACCTACGGTGCAGACAGCATAGCCGTCTTGGAGGGCCTGGAGGCAGTGCGCAAGCGCCCGGGCATGTACATCGGCAGCGTATCCCGAAAGGGATTAAACCATTTGATTTATGAGATCGTAGACAATTCCGTTGATGAGCATTTGGCCGGTTTCTGTTCCCGGATCCGGGTAACCCTGGAGCGCGACGGCTCCTGTACCGTCAGCGACGACGGCAGGGGGATTCCGGTAGATCTTCACGCCAAAGGCGTATCCGCGGAACGTCTGGTATTCACAACCCTTCATGCAGGCGGAAAGTTCGACGATTCCGTCTACAAGACAAGCGGCGGCCTTCACGGAGTCGGCTCCTCCGTGGTCAATGCCCTGTCAACTTATCTGGACATAGAGGTAAGCCGCGACGGGTTCGTACACCACGATCACTACGAGCGCGGCATCCCCACCATCGAATTAAAGGACGGCCTGCTTCCTATTCTGCGGAAAAGCAAAGAGACGGGAACACGGATCAACTTCCTCCCGGACCCGGAGATCTTTGAGAAAACAAGATTCCAGGCAGAAGAGGTGAAAAGCCGTCTCCATGAGACAGCCTACCTCAATCCGGCGCTTACCATCTATTTCGCAGATCGAAGGATAGAGCCGGCGGAGGAAGTAATTTTCCATGAGGAAAACGGAATCATCGGCTTTGTGGAGGATCTGAATAAGAAAAAAGAACAGGTTCACGACGTCATTTACTTCAAGGGCGAAGCAGAGGGCATCGTGGTAGAGGGAGCCTTCCAATATGTAAACGAGTTTCATGAAAATGTCCTGGGCTTCTGTAACAACATCTATAACGCAGAGGGAGGCACCCATCTGACCGGCTTTAAGACCGTATTCACCACCGTAATCAACAATTACGCCAGAGAGCTTGGCATCCTGAAGGAAAAGGACGCCAACTTCACCGGGGCCGATGTGCGCAACGGTATGACAGCCGTGATCTCCATCAAGCATCCGGCTCCCCGATTCGAAGGCCAGACCAAGACAAAGCTTGACAATCAGGACGCCTCCAAAGCCACGGCAAAGGTAGCAGGAGACGAGATAGTCCGCCACTTTGACCGAAACCTGGAAACCTTAAAAAGTGTCATTGGCTGTGCAGAAAAAGCGGCTAAAATACGAAAGACTGAGGAACGAGCCAAAACCAACCTTTTAACCAAGCAGAAATACTCCTTCGATTCCAACGGAAAGCTTGCCAACTGCGAGAGCCGGGACGCTTCCAAGTGTGAGATTTTCATTGTAGAGGGAGATTCCGCCGGCGGCTCCGCCAAGACAGCCAGAGATCGGAACTACCAGGCCATCCTTCCCATCCGCGGAAAGATCCTGAATGTGGAAAAGGCCAGCATCGACAAGGTACTGGCAAATGCGGAGATTAAGACGATGATCAATGCCTTTGGCTGCGGCTTTTCCGAGGGCTACGGCAATGACTTTGACATCAGCAGACTGCGCTATGACAAAATCATTATTATGGCAGATGCGGATGTGGACGGCGCACATATTTCCACCCTGCTGTTGACCCTGTTTTATCGCTTTATGCCGGATCTTATCTATGAGGGACATGTCTATATCGCCATGCCGCCCCTCTATAAAGCCATGCCCCAAAGGGGTGAGGAGGAATATCTCTACGATGACAAGGCCCTGGAACGCTACCGGAAGCGCCACAAGGGAAGCTTTACCCTCCAACGCTACAAGGGCCTGGGCGAGATGGACGCCGATCAGCTCTGGGAAACTACCCTGAACCCGGCTACCCGGATCTTAAAGCGTGTGGAGATTGAGGACGCCCGCATGGCTTCTAATGTAACAGAGATGCTTATGGGAACCGAAGTGCCCCCCAGGCGTGCCTTTATCTATGAACATGCCTGCGATGCGGAGCTGGATGTATAAGTAATCTGCGATATGGAGCCGGAAACCGGCCTCAAACAGTAGTATCAAAACATTTATTATAAAATAGCCAGGAGAAAATCATGGAAAAGCAAATAGAAGAGCAAATCATCCGCACCGAATATTCGGATGTCATGCAGAAATCCTACATTGATTACGCCATGAGCGTAATCATCGCCCGGGCGCTTCCGGATGTCCGCGACGGCCTCAAACCCGTACAGAGAAGAACGCTCTACGACATGTACGAGCTGGGCATCCGTTTTGACCGCCCTTACCGGAAGTGTGCCCGTATCGTAGGCGACACAATGGGTAAATACCATCCCCACGGCGACAGCTCCATCTACGAGGCGCTGGTCGTCATGTCCCAGGATTTCAAAAAGGGGCTTCCCTTAGTGGACGGCCACGGCAACTTCGGCTCCATCGAGGGAGACGGAGCCGCCGCAATGCGTTACACCGAGGCCCGCTTGGAAAAGGTAACCCAGGAAGCCTTCCTGGCCGACTTGGATAAAAACGTAGTAGATTTTACGCCGAATTTCGATGAAACCGAAAAAGAGCCATCCGTACTTCCGGCCCGGCTTCCAAACCTGCTGGTCAACGGCTCCGACGGAATCGCCGTAGGAATGGCCACAAGCATCCCTCCCCACAACCTGGGAGAGGTCATAGACGCTGCAAAAGCCTATTTAAAGGACCCGGAAATCACCACGGAAAGCCTGTTAAAGCTTATGCCGGGCCCGGATTTCCCAACAGGCGGCATTGTAGTAAACAAAGACGAGCTTCCCGCCATCTACGAAACCGGCATGGGCAAAATCAAGGTCCGGGGCCGCGTAGAAGTAGAAAAGCTGAAAGGCGGCAAGGAGCAGCTTGTCATCACCGAGATTCCTTATCCCATGATAGGCGCCAATATCGGAAAGTTTTTAAACGACATTGCAGCCCTGATAGAGTCCAAAAAGGCCCCGGAGATCACCGATATCTCCAACCAGTCCTCCAAGGAAGGCATCCGTATCGTCCTGGAGCTTCGAAAGGGAGCCGATACTGAGAATCTCAAAAACATGCTCTACAAAAAAACACGCTTAGAGGACACCTTCGGCGTCAACATGCTCGCAGTTGCGGACGGAAGGCCGGAAACTCTGGGCTTAAAGCAGATCCTGGAGCATTACATTGAATTTCAGTATGAGCTTGCAACTCGAAAATACCGCACCCTCCTTACAAAAGAGCAGGAAAAGCGGGAGATTCAGGAGGGCTTGATCCGGGCATGCGACGTGATCGATCTTATCATCGAGATTCTTAGGGGGAGCAAAAACATCAAAGATGCCAAAGCCTGCCTGATAGAAGGGAAAACCGACAGCATCCGCTTCAAGTCCGAAGCCTCAAGAAAGCGGGCCTCCAAGCTTCGTTTCACCGAGCGCCAGGCCACGGCCATACTGGAGATGCGCCTGTACCGCTTAATCGGCCTGGAAATCGAAGCCTTGATGGCGGAAAACGCCCAGACCTTAAAAAACATTGCTGCTTATGAAGATATCCTGGAAAACCATGCAAGTATGACCAAGGTAATCTTAAAGGATATGGAAGCCATTAAAAAAGCATATGCAAGACCGAGACGAACCTCCATCGAAAATGCGACGGAAATCATTTTCGAGGAAAAGAAGATTGAAGAAATGCCTGTCATGTTCCTGATGGACCGCTTCGGTTACGCCAAAACCATTGATATGCCTACCTACGAGCGCAACAAAGAGGCCGCGGACAGCGAGAACAAATACGTATTCCCCTGCATCAATACCGGCCGCATCTGCGTATTTACCGACACCGGGCGTATGCACGCCATCAAGGTCTTGGATCTGCCCTTCGGACGATTCCGGGACAAGGGCGTACCCATTGACAACTTCAGCAACTACAACAGCACCGAAGAGCAGGTGGTGGGAATCGGAAGCATGGAAGAGCTGAAAGAAAGAAAACTTATCTTTGCCACCAAAGACAGTATGTTAAAGGTTGTGGACGGAAGCGAATTTGAGACCAGCAAGCGAACCGTAGCGGCCACCAAGCTGGGTGTGGAAGACAAGGTTCTTTTAGCAGAACCCATAGAAGGCAGTGAACAGCTTGTCCTCCAAAGTCAGGAGGGATACTTCCTGCGCTTCCCCATATCCGAAGTCCCCGAGAAAAAGAAGGGAGCCGTCGGCGTCCGCGGTATGCGCCTGGGAGCAGATGACTGCCTGGAGTCCGCTTATCTTTACCGGACAGGCACGGAGCAGACTATCACTTACAAAGAAAAGCAGATCACACTAAATAAGCTAAAGTCCGGCAGCCGGGATACAAAAGGTGTGAAGGTGAGAGTGTAGATACAAAATCGGAATTGCGAAATACAACTCAATTTCTATTGCCACCCCCATCCATTTGTGGTATGATTTTCACAGTCAAAATCAATGATAAAAGCAATGCTTGCGGAAATAAAGCAGTTAAATACGAGGAGGGCGTTATGGAAAACGAAGTAATCAGCAAAAATTTTATAGAGCAGATGATAGACAAGGACTTAGCCGAAGGCGTATACGATACCGTACACACCCGGTTTCCGCCGGAGCCTAACGGCTATCTCCACATCGGCCATGCCAAATCCATACTCTTAAACTACGGTCTGGCCTGCAAATATAACGGAAAATTCAACATGCGCTTTGACGACACCAACCCCACCAAGGAGAAGGTCGAGTTCGTCGAATCCATCAAAGCCGATATCGAGTGGTTAGGAGCTGACTGGGAGGACCGTCTCTTCTTTGCCTCCGATTACTTTGAAGCCATGTACGAGGCCGCCGTTAAGCTCATCAAAAAAGGAAAAGCCTTCGTCTGCGATCTCACGGCAGAAGAGATCCGCGCCTACCGCGGAACTCTGACCGAGCCAGGGAAAGAAAGCCCCTACCGTGACAGAAGCATTGAAGAAAACCTGGAGCTGTTCGAAGCCATGCGCGCCGGAAAATACGCCGACGGCGAGAAGGTCCTCCGGGCCAAGATTGACATGGCTTCCCCCAATATCAACATGCGCGATCCCGTCATCTATCGGGTAGCCCACATATCCCACCACAACACGGGAGACAAGTGGTGCATCTATCCCATGTACGACTTCGCACACCCCATCGAGGATGCCATCGAGGGTATCACCCACTCTATCTGCACCTTGGAGTTTGAAGATCACCGTCCATTATACGATTGGGTCGTAAAAGAACTGGAATATGCCGTGCCGCCGCGTCAGATTGAGTTTGCAAAGCTCTACCTCACCAACGTGGTAACCGGAAAGCGCTATATCAAAAAATTGGTAGAAGAGGGCATCGTAGACGGTTGGGATGATCCCCGTCTTGTCTCCATCGCAGCCCTCAGAAGAAGAGGCTTCACTCCGGAATCCATCCGCATGTTCGTAGACCTCTGCGGCATATCCAAGAGCCAGTCCTCCGTAGACTACGCCATGTTAGAGTACTGTATCCGCGAGGATCTAAAGCTCAAACGCCCAAGGCTGATGGCCGTTTTAGATCCCATCAAGCTTATTATCGACAACTATCCGGAGGGCCAGGTAGAATACCTGGATGCGGCAAACAACCTGGAAAACGAAGAACTCGGAAGCCGCAAGATCCCCTTCTGCCGTGAGCTGTATATCGAGCGTGAGGACTTTATGGAAGAGCCGCCGAAAAAATACTTCCGTCTCTTCCCAGGCAACGAGGTGCGCTTAATGCACGCCTACTTTGTAAAATGCGAAAGCTTCGTCAAAGACGAAAACGGCCGCATCACCGAAATACACTGCACCTACGATCCCGAAACAAAAGCAGGAAGCGGCTTCACCGGCCGCAAAGTGAAGGGAACCATTCACTGGGTGCCGGTACCTTATGCCATGACCGCCGAAGTGCGCCTGTACGAAAACATCATAGACGAGGAAAAGGGCGTCTACAACGAGGACGGAAGCCTCAATCTGAACCCCAATTCCTTAACCGTAGTAGAGAAAGCCTACTTAGAGCCAGGCTTTGAAGGCGCCAAACCCTACGACAGCTACCAGTTTGTCCGCAACGGCTTCTTCTGCGTAGACGCAAGAGACACCACCGAAGAAAAACTGGTATTTAACAGGATAGTCTCCCTAAAGAGTTCCTTCAAGCTGCCAAAGGCATAAACACAAGAGACAGAGGATAAGGCATTTCCGTAAAAAGGACTGCTTTATCCTTTTTTATGAAAATAAATAATATTCCAAGAAACTTATCACATTACACCCTAAGGTAAAAGCAGATGCAAGAACTAACCATCCCCCTGACCCCAAAAAGCAAAATCCCCTTATATGAGCAAATCTACACCTACATCAAGCAGGACATCCAAACCGGCCGCATCAAAGCAAAAGAAAAGCTTCCCTCCGGCCGCGCCCTGTCCGCCTGCCTGGAAGTAAGCCGCAGCACCGTAGATCTGGCCTACGAACAGCTGTTGTCGGAAGGCTACATCGAATCCTTCCCCTGCAAAGGCTACTACGTCTGTCAGATAGAAGAACTCTGCCAATTCCCAAAAGAAGCAGAAGCACAATCCCCGCCTTCCCCCAGACAAAAGCATGCCTGTGACTACGACTTTACCCCAAACGGCATCGACCTGGACAGCTTTCCCTACGGAATCTGGCGCAAAATCACCCGCAGCATTCTTTTGGACGACAACAAGGACCTGTTTCAACTGGGAGATCCGAAAGGAGAGTGGGAATTAAGAGAAGTAATCACCGATTATCTCTACCAGGCCCGGGGCGTTAACTGCCGCCCGGAGCAGGTAGTCATAGGAGCAGGCAACGACTACCTCCTTCTTCTCCTGTCCGCAATTCTGGGAACAGATTTCCGGATAGCTATGGAAACCCCCACCTATAAGCACGCCTATAAAATCTTTGCTCAGCTTGGCTTTGACTTGTGTACGGTCCCTATGGACGCCTTCGGGATGCAGGTGTCCCGTCTGGAGCGGTCGGGAGCAGAGATAGCCTATGTGATGCCTTCACATCAATATCCTTTGGGAATTGTAATGCCCATCAAGCGCCGCCTGGAGCTGCTTTCCTGGGCGGCCAAACAAGAAGGACGCTACATCATAGAGGATGATTATGACAGCGAATTTCGTTACAAGGGAAAGCCAATCCCGGCCCTTCGGGGAACAGATCAGCAAGAAAAAGTCATCTACCTGGGAACCTTCTCCAAGTCCATTGCTCCGGCTATCCGAATCAGCTACCTGGTGCTTCCGGAAGGACTTATGCAGGAATGTGAAAAGAGGCTTTTAAAATTTTCATCCACCGTATCCCGGATCGATCAGATGACTTTGTACCGGTTTTTAAAAGAAGGCCACTATGAACGTCATCTCAACCGGATGCGGACGATCTATGGAAGAAAGCACGATCTTCTTTTGGGAGAGCTGAAAAAAATGTCCGGTTTCTGCCGTGTTGCCGGCGAACATGCCGGCGTTCATTTATTGGTGGAATTTAAGAACGGCATGACCGAAAAGGAGGGAATTAAGAGAGCGGAGGCAGAGGGGGTGAAGGTCTATCCCCTGTCAGAGTATGAGATAGGGAACCCACAGGAAAGCAGGGAGCATCAGGAACAGAAGAGCCAAAGTCACACCGTGCTCCTTGGCTATGCCACACTTTCCGAGAAAGAGCTTGCGGAAGCGGCCAAAAGACTTCGAAAAGCCTGGAGCATAAAAAAGTCCGGATAAATGACGATATCGTACAACAGCGGTTAGCGTGAAAATCCAGGTCAAATGGACATGCCGGCACAAAAACTTTGCAAAGCAGCAGAAAGAAATTTTCGGAAAAAGCAAAAGACATAAAAAAACAAGCATTGGGTCTGTTTTTGTGTGATTTACACAAAAACAAGGCCCTCTTTTTTGCGCCTGAATCGAGTTGCACAAAACAAGCGGAGAAATATGAAATTAATTTCAAAAAAATTCGGGATGATTGACGAAGTTTCATTTGTATTTTATGATGAACCTAACGCGCGCGAAGGTAATAGTAACCAAAGAAATACTGAACTTAAAAGAAAGGAATGTTACAAAAGCACTCTTAAAAGCTTCATTACATGATAAATTCGAACATAAAAGCTTTTGAGAGTATTCACAAAAGAAAGTAGGGAAGAAATGAGTATTATCACAAATATCTGGAACGTATTGTTCAATAACATCCTGTCCCAGCCGGCTATTTTCATCGGTCTTATCGTGGTCATAGGATATATCCTCTTAAAAAGAAAGTGGTACGAGGTTGCGGCCGGATTTATCAAAGCTGTGGTCGGATATCAGATCCTGCAGCTGGGCGCCGCATCGCTGAAAAGTACGGTGGACCCGCTTTTAAATGGCATACAGCAGAAATGGTCCGTAGATGCCGCAGTCATTGACCCAAACTTTGGGCTGACAGCGGCCAACAGCGCATTGGAGAGCATAGGGGTTACCACTTCCTTTGCCATGATTACACTGCTGATTGCATTTATCTGGAACATCGTACTGGTATTTTTTCGGAAATACACCAAGGTTCGGACGCTCTTTACTACGGGGCACATTATGGTAAAGCAGTCAACTGTGGCAACTTGGATTATCTTCTTCCTGATTCCGGAGCTTCGAAACATGGGCGGAATCGTACTGATTGGCCTTCTCTGCGGCACCTATTGGTCCGTATTTTCGAACCTGACCGTAGAGGCTACTCAGGATCTGACGGAAGGATCGGGATTTGCCATTGGCCATCAGCAGATGCTCGGCGTATGGTTTGCCTACCGCTTTGGCGGTCTGTTTAAGGGAAAGAACAAGAAGTTCGAAGAGAAGGAACTAAAATTAGGCGGCGCCTTAAAGGTTCTGGATGATTATGTCGTTTCTACCACTTTTATTATGCTTTTGTTCTTCGGAGTCATTATGGTAATACTGGGACCGGAGCTGATGCAAGAAGTAGACGGGGCTAATTTTGGAAACCTCGCCTTTCCCGTATACATTTTCCAGAGATGTACCTCCTTTGCCGTCTCACTGGTAGTATTGAAGACAGGCATCCGTATGTTTGTAGGAGAAATGGTAGAATCCTTCGAGGGAATCTCCGGCTCCATCTTAAAGGGTTCCCTTCCCGCTGTGGACTGTGCCACAACCTATTCCTTCGGAGATCCCAATGCAGTAACCTTAGGCTTCCTCTTTGGCGCCTTGGGACAGATGATTGCCATAGCAGGGCTGTTGGTATTCAAATCACCGCTGATGATTATTCCGGGTTTTGTGCCCTTATTCTATGACAATGCCACCATCGGACTTTACGCCAATAAGAAGGGCGGCTTTAAAGCGCTTCTTGTATGCTGTCTTGGATCGGGATTTTTGCAGGTACTGGGAAGCGCCGTGGCTATTATGATGTTCCGGATGGGATCTTTTGGCGGTTACGTAGGCAATCTGGACTGGGCTACACTGTGGCCGGCTATGGGAGCTGTGATTAAGTATTTCACCGTACCAGGCGCGGCACTGTGCATCATCGGAATGCTCATTATCCCGCAGCTTCAATATCGGAGAAACAAAAAGGATTACTTTACCCTTGGCATGGAGGATTAAGTAACAAGCCATCCATCTATAACAAGTTGTATGAATCAAGTATTAAAGAACTGAAAGAAGAAACAATACAAAGGAGAAAAATGATGTTAAGAGTTTTAGTCGCATGCGGATGCGGAATGGGAAGTTCACAATTATTGAAGAAAAACTGTTCAACGGTATTAAAGAATCTCGGTGTAGAACATACCGTTCATCACACCAGCATAGATGAGGCGAAGTCCACGGCTCATGATTACGGCCTGATTGTCGTAGGCGAGAACTTTGTAAGCCGCTTGAAGGTAAAAGAGGGCACCATTGTAATCGGCCTTAAAAACCTGATGAACAAAAAAGAACTGGAGACAAAACTAAAAGAAAGCGGAATCGTTTAGAAATTCGTATTAAGTAGATTGGAGTTATGCATTATGAGGCAGATGGACGAAGAGGAGCTGGCGGTCATTGCCGAAGTGGCAAGAATGTATTACATAGAAGGAATGTCACAATTAGAAATTGCCAATATCCTCTACTTTTCCAAAGCCAAAGTATCCCGTGCCCTTCGGATTGCACGGGAAGAGCACATTGTAGAGTTTCAGATCAATTATCCCTTAAAGCGTTCTATTAAACTAGAGACAGAGCTAAAACGCAGATTCGGACTAAAGGAGACATTGGTAGTCGCAGATCTGTACGACAACCGGAACACGGACATTTCCATCAAGCGTATTGGGGAAATGGCTGCAAACTATCTGGATGAGACCTTAAAGGACGGAGATTCCATCGGAATTGCATGGGGCAGAACGATGTATCAGACCGTTCGTCAGCTAAAGCCATCCTTCCCAAGAAGAATCCAGGTATTGCAGCTCATGGGAAATTCAATGGATGATTACCAGATGGACATTGATGTGACCACCCTGGCGGAGCGGATGGCCCGGACTTTTCAGGGAACCGCCACGAGACTGTACGCACCCATGTACGTGAACAGCGATATTGTAAGAAAAGAGCTTTTAAAAGAGCCGATCATCCGAAAAACCATAGAGAAGATTCGAACTGTGGACTATGCGCTGACCGGAATTGCCGACGTATCCTTAGAGCAGCCCAAAAGCACCTGGGCAGGCTATCTGACAGAGCGAAAAAAACGAGAGCTGGAGCGAAAGGGCGCCGTCGGTTATCTCTGCGGCTATTTTCTGGACAAGGACGGAAATAAGCTGCCCGATCCCATCAACGATAAAATCATCGGCATTTCCTTTGAGGACTTAAAAAGAGTGCCCCATATTATTGCGGCGGCCGGAGGACTGGATAAAACCAACGCCATCCGGGCGGCTTTAAAGGGAAAATTGATTCATTGCTTAATCACAGACAGCCGGATAGCGGAAAAGCTTCTGGCTATGAGGGACAGCTAAATGACTGTCCGGAGAGGAGCATCTATGACAGAAGGGGTTTCCTACAGTTTTTGTGAAAGTCTGCGCTCACGGCAGGCAGAGGCGGAGCGCTCCATGCTGAAGGAATTTGCGCAGGGCGTTTATACGCCGGAAAAGCCGTATATCAAGCTGAATCCTTATTTGATCAACCCGCTGTCGGCCGTAGTTGCATTTTGCACCAAGGAAGAAACGGCAGTGACAGTTACTATATTCGGAAAAGAAAACAAAGGAAACATTGTACACACATTTCCCAGGAAAAAAGAGCATATTCTTCCCATTCTGGGACTTTACGGAGGGTACGACAATCAGGTGGAGCTGCGCCTTTACGGGGGACGTTCCCACACCATAACCATTCGGACGGAAGAGTTAAGCGAACGGGTTCCAAAGCTTTTGTCCTTAAATACGGAGCCGGAATACATTTCGGAGGACCTCATCTTTGTCACTCCGTCCTTAAGCGCACTGGCCACAGCCTTTGATCGTTTCGGGGAAGTCCGCTGGCATCTGACCGTACCTGTGATTTTTGAAATGGCCCGTCTTAAGAACGGAAACTTCCTCATCGGAACCGAGCGCGTGATGCAGATGCCGTACTACATGTCCGGTCTTTATGAGATGACTATGATGGGAAAAATTGTAAAGGAATATTCCATTCCCGGCGGCTATCACCATGATCAGTGTGAGATGGAGGACGGAAATATCCTGGTTCTCACGGAAGGAGAGAGCTACGAGACAGTAGAGGATGTGATTGTCCTTCTTGACAGGGAAACGGGAGAAATCCGCAAAACCTGGGATTTGAAAGACTGCCTGATACCGGGAGAGGGACCCTCCGGCGGTTATACCCCCAGAGACTGGTTTCACAACAACGCCCTCTGGTACGATAAGCATACACATTCCATCACCCTTTCAGGCCGTCATGTAGATGCTATTATTAACATCGACTACGAGACAGGGGCATTAAACTGGATCATCGGCGATCCGGAGACCTGGCCTGCGGATAAGCAGAAATATTTCTTTCAAATCAAGGGCGGCAAAGATTTTGACTGGCCCTATGAGCAGCACGGCTGCCTGGTAACGCCGAACGGCGGAATCATGTGCTTTGACAACGGTCATTATCGTTCCAAAATCCCTGAAAAATTTCTCCTGAACCGGGACAGCTTTTCCAGGGGCGTATTATATCAGATTGATCGGGAAACAATGACCATTGAGCAGCTCTGGCAGTACGGCAAGGAACGCGGCGAGGAATTTTTCTCCTCCTACATTGGAAATGTGGAATGGTATAAGGAAGATCATTACCTGGTGCACTCCGGCGGCATCCAGTATTACGGAGAGCACGCTTCGGAGAAGCCGGCGGCTCTCCTACAGGGAGATCCCAATGTGCGCTCCGAGAGCATTACGGTGGAAATCCTTCACGGAAAAGTGATTTTTGAGATGAAGATCGAGGGGAATTTCTACCGGGCAAAGAAAATGGCTCTCTACAAAGAAGGGGAAAATCTGCCCTTGGGAGAAGGGATTCTGGCAGGCCGGATGGGCGTGACGCCGGAATTTGACACACTTATTCCAATGGAATCCTGCGGAGAGCTGCTTCCCTACCGCTATGAAGCGAAGCTTACGGAAGAGGAGGACCGTTTTGTATTCAAGGCCATTTTTGAGGGTGGTCAGATGGTAATGCTGATGCTGGAAAATGAAGAAGAGGAGCACGGATACTTTATTTCCACCTCCAAGAACAAGTTCAACGCCCTCTGCTGCGGCACCTTTATCGAGAAGGACCCCAGAAATATCACCTTAAATGTGAACAAGGCAGGACTTACGGGGACCTTTGACGTGCGGGTAATTGTAGACGATAAGAAATATGATACGGGGATACGGATTGCTTGTTAATGGAGGGTAAAATGGCAGATTATGATTTGATAATTATCGGCAGCGGCCCGGCCGGTATGACGGCGGCCATCTACGGGGCCAGAGCCAATCTTTCCGTGCTGATGCTGGACGAACTTGCCCCCGGCGGAAAGATGATTAACACCAGCGAAATCCAAAATTACACCGGCATGGGCACGGTGGAGGGAGCCGATCTTGCTGTCCGTATGTTTCAGCACACCCAGGAGCTGAATGCGGCGTTTGATTATGGGACAGTTCTTGAGGTCCGGGACGACGGAGCAAAAAAGACGGTTATCTGCAAGGAGGAGGACCGTGTCTATACGGCCAAAACCGTAATTTTGTGCACCGGAACCACCCCGAGGCTTTTGGGAGCGCCGGGAGAGGAGCGCTTTACGGGAAACGGCATCAGCTGGTGCGCTGTCTGCGACGGCTCCGGCTGCCGGGGCAAGGACGTGATTGTGATTGGCGGAGGCAATTCCGCTGTGGAGGAAGCGATCTACCTGGCCGGATTTGCGAAGTCTGTCACCGTGGTCGTGCGCTCAAAGCTGTCCGCAGATCCTGTTGCCTGTGATAAGCTTTTTACTTTTGAGAATGTGAAGCTTTACGCCGGACACGATGTATTGGAGTTCTGCGGCAGGAATAAGCTGGAGGGCGTGCGTCTTCGTTCCAGGGAGACGGGAGAGGAATTTCAGGCAGACTGCGGACAGGTCTTTGAATATATTGGCCAGATACCGGCTACCAAGTGCTTTCTGGGGCTGGGGGTACTGGACGAAAGAGGCTATGTAAAGGTAAACGAACGAATGGAAACAACGGCGCCGGGCATCTTCGGAGCGGGAGACTGCGTGACCAAGAATCTGCGCCAGGTAATCACAGCCTGTGCGGACGGAGCCATTGCAGCACAAAACGCGGCCCGGTATATACAAAATCTGAACTAAAAAACAGCAATATTCATAGGAGATTGGACTATGTTAAAAGAAGTAATGGAAGATGAATTTCGTCAGTCCTCCCAAAAAGGGCTGGTACTGGCAGATTTTTATTCAACTGCCTGCGGCCCATGCAAGATGCTTGCCTTTGTGCTGGCTGACGTGGACAAGGCCTGCGGTGATAAGGTAAGTATTATGAAGCTGGACTTTGACAAAAACAGAGCTTTGGCAGAGGAATTTGGGATCACCAGTTATCCGACCTTAATTTTGTTAAAGGACGGAAAAGAAATCAAGCGGCTGACAGGCTTACAGCAGAAGCCGGCCATTGTTAAAATGATAGAAGAGGCATAAAAGAGTACAAAAAGAAAGGGCTGTCAGGGAATCCGGCAGCCCCTTTATACTGCTTAAAGCAAATGATTAGATTTCCGTCTCGGCAGCTTCTTCCCCGGAAACCTCTTCCGCCTTCTCGGAATCCAAAGTCTCCTCCTTTTCGCTTTCCTCAGAAGTCAGCGACACATATCCCCGTCCGGCTACGGCGTCATCCGTATCTGCGGAATCCTCCGGAACATCAAAATCATCATCAAAGGGATCGGGGGCGAAAAACTTCTTGTAAGCAAAGACACCTCCGGCAACAGCTGCGCAGAGCAGGGTAACGGAACTTACAAATTTAAAAAATTTTTTCATATCAGATAAAACTCCTTTCCTGAACTTTTAAAAGTGCTTATTTGCTTCCAAAGCGCAATCATAGTCTGTCCACTATTTGGAAAGCGTTTTCTATATTGTAATACGAAACAGGCAAAAAGAAAAGTGAAAAAATTGAAAAATTTTATTGTCAACGGAAAAAATATATATTACTCTATATAACATAGATAAAAACATATAAAAATATTGCCAGGATATTGCGGAACTGGAATAAAGGAGACAAACAAAAGATGAAAAACAAAATTTCAAATGTGTTATGGGGCCTGGTTCTGATTCTCATTGGAATCGGCTATGCAGGCGGAAATCTTGGCTTCTGGGATTTTCATATATTCTTCAAGGGCTGGTGGACCTTATTTATCCTGGTCCCCTGCGCCGTCAACCTTATGCAGCACGGACCCAACGGCGGCAATATAGCCGGCCTGTGCGTGGGAATCGCCCTTCTTCTTGCGGCTCAGGGCGTTCTGGAGTTTTCCATTATACGTAAGCTTCTGGTGCCGGCGATTCTGATTCTCATCGGTTTGAGTATTATGCTCAGCAATACCAAGCGGAAAATCACCGATCAGCAGGGAAATCAAATTCCTTTTGAAAAGACCGGTCCCGGCGGTTCCGATGTGTCGGGGGTATTTGACGGGAGAAAGGCTCAGTATGACGGCCAGCTTTTTGAGGGCGCTACCGTAAGCGCCGTATTCGGCGGCGTGGAGATGGATCTTCGATCAGCCCGGATTGAACGGGATGTGCGGATTGACGCGACGGCCATCTTCGGCGGCATTGATATCTATGTTCCGGCCAATGTAGTAGTGAGAGTTATGTCGACCCCCATCCTGGGCGGCACATCCAATAAGGCGGCGCCTCCCACGGAGGTACCCTGCCACACCCTGTATATCAATGCAACCTGTGTATTCGGAGGCGTGGACATCAAATGACAAAAAAGTTAATTTTAGCCTCCGCCTCTCCCAGAAGGAAGGAGCTTCTCTCCCAGATGGGACTTGCTTTTTCCGTCTGTCCGGCCTGCGGTGAGGAGAAGAGCGGTTTCCAAAGGCCGGAGGATGTGGTAAAAGAGCTGGCTCTTCAGAAAGCCAGTGAGATTGCAAAAAAGACAGAAGAGGATGCTCTCGTGATTGGCTCGGATACGGTTGTGGCCTTTGAGGGCAGGATTCTGGGAAAACCGGCGGACAAGGAGGACGCCTTCCGTATGCTGAATATGCTTCAGGGAGCCTCCCATATGGTCTACACAGGCGTTGCCGTGGTGGATGCAAAGACAGAAGAGATCCTTGTGCATTTTGTGGACGGAACGAAGGTTTCCATGTATTCCATGACAGAGGAGTGGATTCGCAGCTATATTGAGACGGGCGAGCCTATGGACAAGGCGGGAGCCTATGCCATTCAGGGAGGATGCTCTTTATGGATAAAAGGCATCGAAGGGGCATACTCTACAGTAGTAGGGTTTCCTGCGGCGCGGTTTTACCATGAGCTTTTAAAGGCCGGAGTGGACTTGCTTGAGCAGTTTGGCAAAAAACAGTATCAAGCCTGCATTTTTGACTTTGACGGCACTCTGTGCGACAGTGTGGAGTCCATTGCGGTCTGTGCGAATCATGCCCTTCGTGATCTGGGCTTGAAGGAGGTTTCTCCTGCGGACTATAAGCTGCTTGTGGGGGATGGGGTAGACATGCTGGTCCGGCGGCTTCTAAGCCGAAACAAAGCGGAATCCGGGGAGCTGTTTGACCGTCTTAAGGAAAAGTATATGGAATATTTCCGAGAGGGCTGCTGTTATCATGTAACGCCTTATCCGGGGATCCCGGAGCTTTTAAAGGAGCTGAAGGATATGGGAGCAAAGCTTGGAGTGATTTCCAATAAGCCCCATGCCAACACGGTAGATGTGATTCATCAAGTATTCCAAGAGGGCGTGTTTGACTGGGTACAGGGCCAGACAGAGGAGATTCCAAGAAAGCCGGACCCGGCAGGAGCCTTATATACGGCAGAAAAGCTGGGAGTAGAACCGAAAAACTGTCTCTATATAGGAGATACGGGAACGGATATGAAAACCGGTACGGCGGCAGGGATGTATACGGTAGGCGTCCTGTGGGGCTTCCGGGATCAGAAAGAGCTGGAAGAGACAGGAGCTGCAAAGATTATCAGAGAGCCGTCCGCAATCGGAAAGATCTATCGGGGAGAGGAATATTATGATTAAATTAGTTGCAAGCGATATTGACGGGACGCTTCTTCCGGAGGGAACGGATCAGCTCAATCCGGAGCTGCTTGAGGTGATACGGGAACTGAAAAAGAAGGATATTTTATTTGCGGCAGCCAGCGGACGGCATTATTCCGGTATGGTAAGGCTTTTTGAGCCAATAAAAAACGATATCATTTTTATCACGGAAAATGGAGCCTATGTAACCTGCCGGGGGTATACCATGTTGGATCAGACCCTGGACTGGGAGGATGTGAAGGACTGGGTAAAGGAGGTGCGCAGGATTCAGGGCGCCAGCTTTACGATGGATACCAAAGAGGGATTTTATTCGGAAAGCCGCGACCCGGAATTTTTGGATCTGGTATTGAAGGGCTATAAGAGTGTGATGAATATTGAGGAGGATGTGCTGGCGACAGAGCGTTCGGTAAATAAGGTAGCCCTTTACCATAAGACGGATATTGCCCGTCTTGCTAAGGAGATGATTCCCAGATGGAGCGAACGTCTTCACTGTGCGATATCCGGCGAGATTTGGGTAGACTTTCTGAACAAGGAATCCAACAAGGGAAATGCAATCCGGAGTATTCAGAAGATCTTGGGAATACTTCCGGAGGAGACGATGGTGTTCGGGGATAACTTCAACGATATCGAGATGCTTCAAAGCGCAGGAGAAAGCTACGCGGTGGGCAATGCGGCGGAGGCTGTGAAGCGGGAAGCGAAGTATGTGGCAGATACGAACGTAAACGACGGAGTGCTTAAGGTTTTGCGGACTTTAATAAATTAGGAGGCGGATTATAATTATGAACGAATATTCAGAAGAATGTCTTGAGATTTTTTTGAGGAAGCAGGGACAGCTTTTTGACGAGCCGGTGGCTGAGACACTTGAGGAAGCGGAGGAATTTCTGGATGACTGTATGGCTGTGGTAGTTAATTCCCTGCGGGAAGTTCAGGAGTATTTTGAAGAGAGCGGCATGGATGTATCCGGTTTGTCTTACGAGGAACTGGAGGAGATGGCAGAAGTTTTTTCCATTGGCGATGGAACTTATCTGATTGTAGAGGCATAGTATGAAATTTATCGGAAAAAGAATATTGATCTTGTGTTTGGCGGTCGGCTTATTATCAGGCGGCCTTGTCGGGTGCGGTCATTTTGAAAATGCGGAATTTGTATTTACTTCAGGACTTACGGAAAAGGAGCTTTTTAAAGTAGGCAGCAATGTATGTACTCTGCCGGAGGCTATGATTTACGTGGTAGATTACCAGACACAATATGAAAGCGTCTACGGAGTCCGGATGTGGGAGCACGATTTCGGCGGCATTACGCTGGAGGAGTATGTGAAGAATATCATTGTGTCGCAGCTGGCTTCCATGAAGGCAGTGACGCTTTTGGCGAAGGATTATGAGGTGGAGCTGACAGAGGCCGAGAAGGATAAGGTGAAAAAGGCGGCAAGCGAGTACTATAAGAGCTTAAGCGAGGAAGCTGTGAAGTATATGGGGCTTGAGCAGGAGGATGCGGAGAAGCTCTATTACGATCATGTGCTGTCCGGAAAGGTGTACCGGGAGATTACGAGAGACGTCAATACCGAGGTCAGTGATGACGAGGCGCGTATTATTACGGTGCAGCAGATTAAAGTGGATTCCCAGGAGAGCGGGGAAGCGATTTTAGAGCAGCTTAATGAGGAAAAGGAATTTTTGACTTTGGCTTCTGTTTACAGTGAGGACAGCCAGCTTAGCTATACGTTCGGACGCGGGGAGAAGGAGGCGCTCTATGAGGAGGCGGCTTTTTCCCTGGAGAAGGATGAGGTCAGCGGCGTGATCGCGGCGGAGGATGGATTTTATATCCTGAAATGTGTGGACAATTTTGACCGTGAGGCCACGGAGGCGAATAAGGTTACTATGGTGGAGAGGCGCAGGGACGAGATTTTCAGCGGGGTTTATGAGGAATTGATTGCGAATACGCCTTCGGAGTTTAATAACCGGGTTTGGGAGCAGGTGCATTTTGAGGATTTGGGGGAGGAGCTGCCGGGGAGTTTTTTGGAGGTTTATGGGAGGTATTTTGAGGAGTAGAGGGGGACGGGAGTTTCGAAAAACAGGCCGTCAGGTTTTTCCATATCTGTGTTCGGACGGTTCGCGCACACTATGTCTGCTCTTGGCGGACGAACGTTTTTAGGGGATGACAGGCTTCGCCTGCTTTGACTCTTTGTACGTTCGTTCGCCAAGAGCAGACATAGTGTGCGCGAACAGCCGGACACCTGATATCGGAAAAACCTGACGGCCTGTTTTTCGAAACTCCCTGTCTTTGGGGGTGTATGTTTGGAGGTGGATATTTTGGTTATAGTAGTTCTTTTAGGCAGGTTAGGAGGGCGGTGTTTTGGGCGGGGTGCATGAAGCAGAAGCGGATGTAGCGGTTGTCCAGGAAGGGGAAGGTGCAGCAGTTGCGGATCATCATTTTTCTTCGGATGGCGTGTTCGAAGAGATCTTCGGCTGTGACGCCTTCTTTTTCTATGCGGATTAGGACAAAATTGGCCTGGGGGTTGTAGACTTTTACGGTTTTCCAGGTGTTGAGTTCTTGGCAGATTCGGGTGCGTTCTTTGGCTGTCAGGGCTTTTGTTTGGGCGATGTAGTCTTTGTCGGAGAACATAAGCTCTCCGGCTATGGCAGCCAGGCTGTTGATGGTCCAGGGGTTTTTGACGGTGTTTATGCGTTTGATTAGATCGTCGTGGCCGGTTATGGCATAGCCTAGGCGCAGGCCGGGGGAGGCGAAAAATTTGGATACGCCTCTGAGGATTACAAGGTTGTTGTAGTAACGGGTGAGGGGGACGCAGGTGACGGCTTCGCAGTCGGGGGCAAATTCCACATAGGTTTCGTCTACCAGGACGCAGATGTCATAGCGTTTGCAGTCGTCGAGTATTTTCCGCATGGTCTGCTGGGGGATGGCGGAAGAGGTGGGGTTGTTGGGGTTGCAGATGACCAGAAGATCCAGGCTTTCGCTCAGGTGCTTTTGGAAATCTGTCAGATCCAAAATAAATCCGTTTTCCTCTTTCAGCGGGTAATAGAGAGAGGTTCCGCCGCCTAAGGAGATCTCCCGTTCGTATTCTGAGTAGGTGGGTCCCAGGATCAGGGCTTTTTTGGGATGCTCAAGCTGAATAAAAAGGGAGATTAGCTCGGTGGAGCCGTTGCCCACTACGATGTGCTCCAGGGGGGCGCCGGTATAGGCGCTGATCTGCTGCCGCAGGGAGGTATACTCCCGATCCGGGTAGGATGTGATGCAGTCGATTTGCTCGATGAGGGCGGAGCGCATCATGGGTGAAATTCCGAGGGGATTGACGTTGGCGCTGAAGCTTACGATCTCCTCTTTTTTGATGCCGTATACCTGCTCTATTTTTTCTAAGTCACTGCCGTGAAAATGATCTACATGTTTTAACATTGGAGTCCTCTTTTCTTGTACTTTTGTTAAAAAAATGTTATACTGTAACAAAATAATTATAATGTGATTTGGAGAAAATGCAATACATATATTTTATTTGCGAAGATACATATTGCGGGAAGGGATGAAGGCTTATGAGGGCGAAGATTGAGCGGATTGCGGCAGGAAAGTTTGAATATGACAAGACCTCCGTGGCTTTGTCGGAGGCTTATATTCAGCTTCACTGCAGCCCGGGAGGCCGCCAGGAGGGGAGCTTTACGATTTCCTGCGGGCGCTCGGTGAAGGGGATTGTGTACAGCTCTTCCTATCGGATGCGTGTGGAGAACCGCAGCTTTCACGGCAGAAATGCACGGATTTCCTATGTGTTTGACAGCCGCGGCATGTGGGGCGGCGAAGAGGTTGAGGGGGAGTTCTGCATTGTGATGGAGGCGGGAGAGTTTCTTCTTCCGTATCGGATTCAGGTGGATGAGCACAGAGAGCCGGAGGAGGAGAGCTACGCCTATTTTATTTCGGCAGACCCAATTGAGCCGCTTGAAAAGGAGCAGGAAAAAGAGACAAATACGGTTGTGGAGATTGTTACGGACGAGCGGGATGAGGCGATGACGGGAGAGGAAGCCTTGCGCCTGACGGAACTGATTCTAAAAAGCCGCCAGCCCACCGCAGCCCAGCTTGAAAGGCTGAAAAACGCTTATCACAAGTTTGGCGGACAGGAGATGCTAAGCGGTATCTGTTCGATCCTGATCAAAAGCGGGCGTACCGATAAGGACAGCTTCTTCTGGTATCAAAGGGGCGTGCGCCTGGAGCTTAAGATCACCAATCTGTTTGAGTATTTTATGATGTCCATTCCGGAGGATTATAAGGAACAGCTGCCGCGGAACCTGCTTTTATATTTCCGTATGGAGAATACCCTGAATAACCGGCAGAAGGCTTTTTTGTATGCGAATATTATCCGGTATCAGGACAGAGCCTCCGATATCTACCGCCAGTATGAGAAAGAAATAGAGTCCTTTATGTTGGAGCAGCTTTTGGAGCGGAAGCTGAGCGAGGATTTGGCTGTTATTTATGAGCGGTTTTTGGTGGAGGAGCTTTTAACCATTGATTTTGCCGAGGCTTTGGCGGATATTATGTTCCTTCGGCAGCTTACCTGCGGGGACCCCAGGATACGTCAGGTTCAGGTGCTTTATGAGCCGCTCCAGAGGAGGATTACGGTTCCCTTAAGCGGAGGGAAGGCGCTGGTGCCTGTCTATACGCCGGGAGCGGTGATACTTTTGGTGGATGAGCGGGGAAATTGCTACACCTCCAGCGTACCCTACAATATGCAGAGGCTGCTGAAAGAACAGAGATATCTTGAGCGCTGCCGGGAACTGTTGCGTTACCATCAGGGGCTTTATCTTCATTTGTGTGACGGGACTTCCCGCTATCATGTGATTACAAGAGAAAATGTAGAGAATTACAAGCGGATACTTAAAATCAGCGGACTGACCGCCCGTTACAAGCAGGAGGTGCGTCAGGAGATTCTCCAGTTTTACTACGCAAACCATGAGCTTGAAGAGCTTGATCGGGAATTTTTTATTACGGAAACCACCTATATGATGCCTAAGGATCGGGCGCGGTTTACGGAGATTTTGATACTTCGGGGGCTTTATGGAGAAGCCTGGGCTATGGTAAAAAAGCACGGCTATTCTATGGTGCGGGTAAAGCTTTTGATTAAGCTGGCGGCCTGGGCGATACGGGAAATGGAGTACGAGGAGGATGAATTTCTTCTAAAGCTGTGTTTGTTCGTATTTCGTAATCATAAGTACAATGAAAGTATTCTGGAATATTTGGCGGGATATTATTTTGGCTCCTGTAAGGTGATGGAACAGATTTGGCGTGCAGGCGAGGAGTTTGAGCTGAATGTCTTTGATTTGGAGGAGCGGCTTTTAAGCCAGATGCTTTTTACGGGACAGTTTCTTGATTCGGCTTTTGAGATTTTCTGTAAGTATCATCAGCTTGGAGGAAAAGGGATTGTAAGTACGGCCTACTTGACATGGATTGCTTACCGGGATTTTGTGCTGGGTGAAAAGGTTCCGGAAAAAGCTTATGATTATATTGAGCAGGGCATTGCCTGGGAGGAAAATCTGGCGGATATCTGCGGCCTGGCTTACTTAAAGCATCTATCGGAAAAAGCTCAGCTTACGGAGCATCAGAGGATTCGGGCGGAGCAGATGGTGATGGGGTACATACAGCGGAGGCTTCGGTTTGGGTTTATGAAGGGACTTTTAGAGCAGCTTGGGAAGCCGCAGCTTTTGGAGGACAAGACCTTTGTGGAATATCGGACGAACCCGTCTCATAAGGTAGTCATTCATTATGTCATTGAGACGCCCAGGGAAAAGCAGTGCAGCTATGTGGCGGAGCGGCTGTACCCCACGGAGACAGGCGTATTCGTAAAAGAATTTACACTCTTTTTCGGAGAACGGCTCACTTGGTTTGTGACGGAGGCTGCGGAGGACGGAACGGAGATCTCCACGCCGGATCGCAGCATTACGGAAGGCCGGGAGGATGCGCTGATCACGGGAACCAAGTATGCGGCTATCTACGAGATGGCCCGTTCCCTGGAGGAGAGGGATATTCCTCTTTTGGAACGGCAGCTTTGGCAGTATGGGCGCAGGCAGTTTTTGGTGGAAAGGTTCTTTTCATTGAAATAAGAAATTACGGAATTTTGACGATAGAACGGTAAGTCAAAGAGGTAGAAGATGGATCAATTTGCAGTAGGTTTTGACTTGGGAAAGGATTACTCACAGATTTGCTGTTGGAATGGCGCCGCTGAAAGCCCGGTATCCGTGTCCGTGGTATCAGGGGCGGAGAAATACCGGATTCCCACGGAAAATCTGGAATTGTTTTTAAAAAAGGCTCTCCGGCTTCTTAAGCCCTACGGGAAGATTCACGATGCTTCGGCAGTCGTATTCTCCGTGGAGACTTTGGAGGAGGGATTGGTAGAGAGGATCAAAAGGACGGCTATGCAGATGATAGGCGTTCCGGAAAGCCGGATTTATGTACAGACCCGGCAGGAGAGCTTTTGCGCCTATGTGCTGAATCAGCCAAAGGAAATCTGGCGTCATCAGGCGGTGCTTTTTGACTATGAGGGCGAGCTTCTTAAGGGAATGATTTTAAATGTAAATCCGCGCACAATTCCTTTTCTGGCCAGAGTGGAATGTGACAAGCAATGGACCATCCCCCTTTCCGGTCTTTTGCAGCCGGAAAAAAACGAAGTCTTTCAGGAATTGATTCGTCAGATGTTTTCCAGCCGGCCCATATCGGCAGTTTTTCTGGTAGGGGAAGGCTTTGAAGAGAAGTGGTATGAGGATTCCCTAAAGCTCCTCTGCAACGGCCGGAGAGTCTTTGCCGGCAATAATCTGTACGCAAAAGGGTCCTGTTACCGGGCAATTCAGGCGGCGAAGCGGGGAGCGGCGGCTTCCTATGTGTTTTTCGGTGCGGATAAGATTTCCTATAATGTGTGTCTGCGGACGCCGGGGACAGGAAAGGGCGGCATATATACGCTCCTGAATGCCGGAGAGAGCTGGTACGAGGCCAGGGCCTGCTGCGAGGCTTTATTGTATGATGAACCGGTGGTGGAATTTTTGTTTCAGCCTATGCAGGGCACGGAAGGGTTTAAGGAAAGCATGCTTTTGGAGGGACTACCCGATCGCCCGTCCCGGGCTACGCGGCTCTATATTGAGGCGGAATTTCTCCAGGTGGATCGGCTGCGGCTTACGGTTCGCGATATGGGCTTTGGAGAGCTGTTCCCCTCCTCGGATTTGTGCTGGGTGGAGGAAGTGGAGTTAATATAGGAATTATACGGAACCGGAATGGAGGCTGCTGGAATGGGCGCTGTATTGATATGCAGGCAGGAACAGGCGAAAACGCCGTATTATATTGAGAGCATGGGAATCCGGCTTTACTCTATGGAAGAGCTGGCTTATTTCCTGTACCAGAATATCTATCTGGTGGACAAGCGGATGCTCGGCGTGCGCCTGTGGGACTGGATACGGACGGAGATTGGCAACGGAGAGCTGGCGGAACGTCTGAAAAAGGGAGCAGAGGCCGGAAGCAGTCTGCAGAATATGGTACTGACGATTCTCCGAAGCGTAGATTATTACACTCCGGATGAACTGGAGCAGCTGTCCTCCAAAATGAAGATTTTGAATACCTATCAGGAGCAGGAACGCTTAAAGCTGCGGGCGGACGAATATTTTATCAATGGCAACTATCAGGCTGCGGTGTATGAATATGAGAAAATTTTGAATATTCGGCAGAGCGAGCGCCTCGGTGTGGAATTTTATGCCCATGTATGGAACAATCTGGGCGTGTGCTGCTGCCGTCTGTTCCTCTTTGGCCGGGCGGCTAAGGCATTCCGGACTTCTTACCAGTATCAGCGTGATCCGGATGTGCTGAAGGAGTATGTATGCGCGATGCGTCTGGGGCTTTCGGAGGAGGACTTTGAGGAAGCTATGGAGCTTCAGAATATCCGAGGGGAGCAGTTGGAAGCGCTGACAGAGGAATATGATCGTTTGATGGAAGAGTCCGAAGAGCACCTTCGGGTGCCGCAGGAGCTTTCCGAGAGACTCTATGAGCTGGAGCGGGAATATTATAAAAATACAAGATATGCGTGAGGCAGTTTAGCTGGATAAAGCTCGCTCCGTATACCTTCCGGTAAGATAAAAAACAACAGACAGGGAGCATATACATAGTTATGAAAAATGAATACAACAAAACCATGACCGCCTGCTTCACAGGCTATATTGTTCAGGCAATTGTGAATAATTTTGCACCTCTGTTATTTTTGACCTTTCAACGCACTTACGAGATTCCCTTATCCCGGATTACCATGCTGGTCACCATCAATTTCGGCGTGCAGCTTTTGGTAGACATTCTGTCCGTAAGCTTCGTGGACAAAATCGGCTATCGTGCATCTATGGTTACGGCCCATGTGTTCAGTACGCTTGGTCTGGCATCCCTGGCAGTGTTACCGGAGCTTTGTCCCAGTCCTTTTGCGGGAATCCTTATCTCCGTTATCCTCTACGCAGTAGGAGGCGGGCTTCTGGAAGTTCTGGTAAGCCCGGTTGTGGAGGCATGCCCGTCGGACAATAAGGAAAAGGCTATGAGTATGCTTCATTCCTTTTACTGCTGGGGCCATGTGGGAGTAGTTGCGCTCTCAACTCTGTTTTTTCAGATATTCGGAATCACCGGCTGGAAGGCTCTGGCGCTTGTCTGGGCGCTGATTCCTTTATGCAACGGCTTTGTATTTATGAAGGTGCCGTTCGGCGCTCTGATGGAAGAGGGGGAGAAGGGGTTAAGCGTCCGGGAACTATTCTCTACCAAGCTCTTTTTTCTGTTGTTTATCATGATGATCTGCGCAGGGGCAAGCGAACAGTCCGTGAGTCAGTGGGCCTCCGCCTTTGCGGAGCAGGGGCTTGGAATCACAAAGACAGCCGGGGATCTGGCCGGCCCGATGGCCTTTGCGGTATTGATGGGCCTTTCCAGAGCATTTTATGGAAGATATGGAGACAAGATACGGTTAGAGCGCTTTATGATATACAGCAGTATGCTGTGCATTGCCGCTTATCTGTGTATCGCACTGGCGCCCAGTCCTGTGATCAGCCTCCTTGCCTGTGGGATCTGCGGCCTTTCCGTGGGAATTATGTGGCCGGGAACATTCAGCAAATCTGCTTCTGCCCTTCCCAAAGGCGGGACAGCCATGTTTGCCCTTCTGGCCCTGGGTGGTGATCTGGGCTGCTCCGGAGGGCCTACCCTGGTGGGAATGGTGTCAACTGCCTTAGACGATAATTTGAAAATGGGTATTCTGGCCGGCGTTATATTCCCCGTATTGCTTTTAGTTGGTATTATGCTTTGCGGAAATGTCCGCGAAAAAGCATAGGCTTATAGTTCTTCTATCCACTCAGTCGCCTTTTTCCGGGGAATTGAGATACTAAAGGTAGTGCCGAAACCCAGATGGCTGCTTAAGTCCAGAATAAAGTCCTCATGGTAAATATATTGAAGCCGTTCATAGACATTGGACAGACCGATATGGGTACGATCCTTGTCCGGTGTACGGAACTGATGGGCTTTCAGATAAGCGGCCTTTTCCTCGGAGATACCGGCTCCGTCGTCGCTGATTTCGATGGTAATGGTATCGCGGATGGAGTAGATGGTTATGTCAATCTGCCCCTGTATAATTCCGTTGTCCTTAGACAAGCCGTGATAAAAGGAATTTTCAATAATGGGAATCAAGAGGTTCTTCGGTATCTTTTCGTGCATCAGGGAGGTTTCCGCGTCAATATTGACCAGCACGTGATTTTGGTACCGGTATTTCATAATGATGTAATACTGCTCAATGGTATCCAGCTCATTTTCAATGGTTTCGAAAATAGATGCCTTTGTACTGAAGCGCTCTTTCAAAATCTTGCTCAATGCCGTATTCACGGCACAGATATCCTTTTGATCGTTCTGCCGTGCCAGAATATTAATCATATTCAGCGTATTGTAAATAAAATGAGGATCAATCTGGGTAGCCAGAAGAGAGTACTGTGTAATGCAATTTTGACGCTCATGTCTTTTGATATCTTCAATCTGGGTATTAATCTTTTCAATCATTTCGTTAATGGAAATGCTCAGCTGTTCGATCTCATCCCCCGTGTGAATCTCTGTCTTCATATCCTGTCCTGCGGAATACCGGGCAATCTGATGCGTTAGAACAGACAGAGGCTTGAGAAATTGGTTATTAATGGGAACAACGGTAAAGTAAAAAAGCAAGGGCGGAAGCAGGAAAAACAGGATAACCGTTCCAAGGACAGGGTATAATCCGGAAAAGAAATCCAGCCAGGAGGAAAAGGTGATGATAGTCCACCCGATGGAATTGATTTTTGCCATGCAATAGACGCCTTCCGCCGTATAACGGACATTTTGGGAAAATGCGCCCACAGTCTCCTGGGAGAGCGGAAGCTTCTCTGAGGAGGCGGAATAAATGGTATTGCCTGTCCGGGATAAAACCCAATAGGTGGAAAAGACGTCATTTCCCAGCCTTTGACTGTTAAAGATGCAGTCGTCAATATTATAAAACAAGGTAAAGATGTAAGCGCGGTTATTCAGCACAACCTTGCGGGAGGAAAAGATACTGTAACAGGGAAAAGATCCTTGGTTTTCAAACAGGTCATAGGGGAGAACGGCAGAATAATAGGAGTAATTGGCATTTTCCTTCAAGGCCTGATAGTAGGTATCTGCGCTGCAAAGCTCCATCGCTTTTGTAGAAGAATTGGAGAAGGAGCGCAGCAGTGTTTCATCCTCTGTCTCAATCATACAAAACTTGATTTTGGAAAAAGAGGAGAGGAAGGATTGAAGCGCCTGTTCCACAATGGCTTTATTGGAATCCGAGGGAGTATCCGCATAAACCTCAAGGAGAGACGATACATTGGTGCCGTAAATCATGGCGTCCATATTAGCCTGCATGGAGGACAGGGCCTGGTGATACTGGTCTGCCGTAAATTTTGCATATTCTTTTGACTTTTTCAAAGAGCTGCGAAAGAGCAGAGGGCAGAGAATAGACAGCAGCAGCCCGAAAAGCAGAAAAAAAGTCAGAAAATAGTAGGACACCACCCGGGAGGTGAGGCGCCTTGTCAGAATGTTAGAGCTTGAAAAGGTGTGGTAAAATCTCATGGCTTTTCTCCTATTACAATGGTGGTGAGAGTGCTTTTCCGGTAATCCAGAGGCTTCTGTCCGGTATGCTGCAAAAAGATCTGACTGAAATACTGGGCGGAATGGTAGCCAACCTGATTGGCAATCTCATAGATTTTGTAATTGGAGTGCAGGAGAAGCCGGATCGCCATTTTCATCCGGTACTCGGTCAGATATTCCACAGGAGTCTTTCCAAGCTCTTTTTTAAAGAGAACGCTTAAACGTCCGCTGCTGATGCCTGCTGCCTCCGCAATCTGTTCCACACTTAGGGAAGAATTTCCGTAATGGTTGGAGATGCAGAGTATGGCATTTTTAATATGGGCGGAATAGGCGTCGCTTTCCGCCGCCTTTGGCGTCCGCCAGAGATCAAAGCCGTCCAAAGCCCAGAGCTTAAAGGCTTGAAAGGTAGTAAGCCGGAAAATCGTATCATCCGGGTCCTGATGAAATAAGGTGCGCAGATAATTAAAGATTCGAATAAGCTCCGGAAGGCAGCAGGACATGTGAATCTGCGTCAGCCAGCGTTCCAATACTTCGCGGCCGTTTTCTTTCTGAAGCGCATCGGCAAATATTTCATAGGCGGGAAGAAGGCGGCCTGTCCGGGAGGACGTATCCAGGGAAGGACGAATCCGGACATATCGGGCCTCGGGGAAAAATAAGTGCCAGTCCATATGGCCTTTTTTCATCTCATACAGCTTTTTAAACTCAGAAATGGTACAAGGACCCGGATAGTGGAAAACGGCGGACTGGTATTCCAGAGATAAAAAATACCGGTTTATTTCCTCAAAAAGCAGAGGGGCAGCCTGGGGAATATTCTTGGCGTGTTCGCTTAGGCCAAGAAAAATATAGTGATCCGCCTGAAAGATCAAATCTTGATCCGTCAGCTTCATCTTTCCGGAGAAATCCGCCACAAGAGAAGGTGAAAAAAGCGCAAAGTCCTCTTGAAACAGACTTTTTTTATAAAGCGATGATACGGAACAGCAGTAAAAGGAAAATCTCTTTGTTCGGATAGCCTCCAAAAGAGAATCCGGAAGAATCGCAGAACCATAGGAGCCTTCAAAATATTCCTGCAATTCCAGAGATTGATGCCTCCGGTACGTTTTTTTTGTGCTCTTGATGCCGGTGTAGATGGAACAGAGCTTGCGGGACAGGGTTTCCGCCGTAATTTCTGTCTTTAAAAGGTAATCCACGACCCCAAGCTGCAGTGCGGACTTTGCATAGTCAAATTCGTCATAAGAGGACAGGATTAAAAAGAAGGTTCCCGGTTCCATATCCTTTATGGCTTCAATCAGTTCAATCCCGTCTTTTAAGGGCATAACTACGTCGGTAATCACAAGCTGGGGGCGCAGGGCGCGGAATTGCTTGAGAGCCTGTTTTCCGTTTCTGGCAGTGCCTACGATTGTAAAGCCAAGATCCTCCCAGGGAATCAGGCGTTTTAAGTCTTCCAGCACCAGCGCGTCGTCATCTACAAGCAGGGTGTTAATGTTGTCTGTGTTTTTCATATTTATATACCTGTTTCACAAAATGAATGTTAAAAACTAGGGATATTATAACAAAAACTATAAAAAAATCTACAATCTGAATGGAAAAAGAAGAATATTAAACAAAATATAGGAATCGTGACATTGATTTCACAGTCCGGTCCGCTAAAATTAAAATCAGAAAAAAGAAGGGCTGCGGAAAAACAGGACCTTCAAAAAAACAAAAGGGAGGGCATGGGATGGAACAGACGGAATATATGCTGTGTGCGAAAGGCATGACAAAGTCCTTCGGAATCACAAGAGCGCTGAAAGGCGTAGAGCTGTATCTGAAAAAGGGGGAAGTTCTGGGACTGATTGGAGAGAACGGTTCCGGAAAGTCAACGCTTACCTCCATTATCGCAGGGATACAGCCGGCGGACAGCGGCGAGGTGACGCTTTGCGGCGAAGCCTACTCGGTGAAAAACAGCGTAGAGGCAAATCAAAAAGGCATCTGCATGATTTTGCAGGAAAAAGCCACCTTTGATCAACTGTCAGTTGCCCACAATATTTTCATCGGAAATGAGACAGCCTTTCAAAAGGGAGGTATCTTAGACAACGAGCGCATGTATCAAGAGGCGGAAAAGATTCTGGCAGAACTCGGTGTGGATGGAATCAATCCAAGGGATAAGATACGGGACAGAAGCTTTGAGGACGGAAAGCTGGTAGAGCTGGCCCGGGCAGCCTTTTTAAAGCCCCGAATCCTGATTGTGGATGAGACAACCACAGCCTTAAGTCAGAACGGAAGAGCCATTCTCTACGCCATGATGGAAAAGATCAAGAAAAACGGGGGAGGCGTCATCTTCATTTCCCACGATATCCAGGAGATGATGGAAAAATGTGACCGGCTGACCGTCTTAAGAGACGGGGACTATGTGGACACCATAGACAAGCCGGAATTTTCCGAAGGGAAAATCAAGAAGCTTATGGTGGGCCGGGAGATTGCGGACAATTACTACCGTGGGGATCATGTATGCAGCTACGAAAAAGAAGTGGTGCTGCGGTTTGAAAAGGTGACGACGAAGCATTTAAAGGAGGTAAGCCTTGAGCTTCACAAGGGAGAGATCCTCGGATTCGGCGGCTTGGCGGACAGCGGTATGCATGACATAGGAAAGGCTTCCTTTGGGGCAATCCCCATTTTGGAGGGGCAGGTGGCGGATAAGAGCGGAGAGCCAATCTCAAATCCCAGAGAGTCCATGCAAAAACGGATCGCCTACATTGGAAAAAACAGGGATCAGGAATCATTGTTCCCCAATTCCCCTATCCGGGACAACATTGCCATTGCCTCCTATAAGAAGCTGGCTAAGAGCACCTTTATAGCTCCGGGCAAGGAGACGGCTTTTGTGCAGGAGTGGGCGGAAAAGCTGGATGTGAAAATGCAGAACATTGATCAGTATGTGATGGAGCTTTCCGGCGGTAATAAGCAGAAGGTAGCTCTGGCGAAATGGCTGGGCTTCGGAGCGGATATTTTTGTGCTGGACTGCCCCACCCGGGGAATTGATATCGGCGTAAAAGCCAGTATTTACCGTCTGATGGAAGAGCTGAAAGCAGAGGGAAAGAGCATAATTCTGATATCGGAGGAGCTTCCGGAGGTGATTGGAATGAGCGACCGCATTGTGATTCTGAAAGACGGCAGCGTCAGCGGGGAATTTGAGCGCAGCGAGCTGCTCACGGAGCATACCTTGATCAATTATATGGTATAGGCATAAAACAGGCAGGTATACTGAAAGAATATTACGAAACTGGAATAGGAGTGGGATAATGGATAAAATAGCAAAGGGAAAAAGGATAGATCTAAAAACCGTATTCCCGTTTCTCGGTCTGATTGCCGTTATGATTTTTTTCCAGGCAGTCAGCGGGGGGAGAGTTTTTACACCCAAGAATCTGAAAGCCATTTTGAATGACAGCTTTTTTATTCTCATTGCAACGGTGGCATTCTCTTTTGTGATGGCTGTGGGAAATCTGGATCTGTCTATGGGAACGGTTATGGCCGTAAGCTGCACCTGCGCGGCTGTGGCTGCCAAAGCTTCGCCCATGCTGGCCATTCCGGCGGCAATCATATCCGGCGGGTTGCTGGGGTGGTTTAACGGATTTGTGCATGTACATATGAGGCTGGGTTCACTCATCGGAACTATGGCGACGCAGTCAATCTTTACCGGGATTCTGGTGCTGCTTTTGGACGGCGGAACGCTTTCGGCGCCCATCTCCATGCTGAGGTGGGGGACGATGGGGCTGAAACTCACGGTAATGCTTCTTGTGGTGCTTTTGGGCGGATACTTCTTTAACTTTACGGCCTACGGTAAGTCCTGCAAGGCCATCGGCTCCAGCGCGGAGGCGGCCAGACTGTCGGGGGTTGCCGTGGGAAGAGTGAAATCAATGACCTTTATCGTTCTGGGCGCCGCAGTGGGGCTTTTGGGATTGTTCAGTCTGATTCGGACAGGCACGGCTTCGGCCACCACAGGCAGCGATTTGATGATGAATGTATGGTGCGCGGCTCTGCTGGGAGGACTGCCCCTGTCAGGGGGCGCGGCGTCAAAATTCCGGGCGCCGATTGTGGGGAGCTTTACGATGTCTTTTCTATCCAACGGAATGACGCTGATGGGACTCAGCACCCATGATAAGCAGCTGATACAGGGAATTATCTTTCTGCTGACCATAGCGATTTCCTTTGACAGAAAGAATATGACGGTTATTAAGTAAACAGGGCAATAACAAATTACACATTTTTCTATATATTGCAAAACCGGAATGGAGGACGAGTATGAAAAACAAAACTATGAAAAAGTTATTGGCAGGGATGCTTTCGGCAGTATTGGTGCTGGGATGTCTGGCAGGCTGCGGGAAGTCGGGAGAAGAGAGCGCGGACACGCCGAATGCCGATGCGTCCGAAGAAGCAGAGGAGCCTAAAGAAGCGCCGGCTTCCAAAGCAGACGGCTTTAAGATTGCGGTAGGACTGCCGGACAGCGGAGCAACCATGTTCAGCTTAATGTCAAATAACATTATCGCTATGGCAGAGGCAATGGGAGGAACAGTTGTATTTCAGGGCGGCGTAGGAGCTTCCGCAGATGCAACCATCCAGTTTGTAGAAGATCAGATTGCGGCAGGAGTGAATGGTCTGACCATAAGCCCGCCTTCTGATTCTGTGCTTACTACCGTTACAACTCTGTGCGAGGAAGCGGAGGTTTACTGGGGAATTACCTTCCGCAGTATTCAGGATGATGAGGTAAGGGAATTTGTGGAGTCCTCTCCCTACTATGTAGGCCGCTGCTATGAGGATGAGGAGGATACGGGATACCGTGTTATGGCCAATATGAACAAGTCCGGAGTAAAGAATGTAGCAATTATCTCTATGGCAAAGGGGAACAACACCACGGACTTAAGAGAGCAGGGAGCACAAAGAGCCTGTGAGGAATTTGGAATGCAGATCGTAGCTGAGGCGCGTGATTTGACTCAGGCGTCCGACGCCACAAATGCGGCGGAAAGCTTCCTGACGGCTTACGGTGATTTGGATGCAATCTTCGTGGTAGGCACCACGGGAGCGGGCATGCATGAGGCGGTAGCTAAAGCGATCTCCGACGCCGGCAAGAGCGATACGGTGAAGCTTGCAACCATTGATTTTCCGGATTCTATGGGAGAGCTGTTTGAGCAGGGCGCATTGATCACCTGCTCCGGAGCGCCCAGCTGGGGCTTTGATCCCTTTATTATTTCATCAGTGCTTATGAATACTTGCAAGGGAACGCCTATCTCGGATAAGCCGGTAAATATTGCGATTCCTATGTTTGATATCAATGAGGTTGATACGGCCAATAAGTGGCTTGAGAAGTACGGAGACGCAAGCAATCTGTATTTTGAGACAGATTATATCAGCCAGACCTTAGACAAAGCAAACAACGGGGATCTGACGGAAGAATCGCTGACCGGGATCGTAGAGCAGTTTGTAAAGGATACGGTAAATTAAAGGGGAATCCGAACTATGAAGAAAAATGTGTGGAATGTTATTCGTTTATTGGGAATGCCAGTGATATTATATGGGATTTTCTGTCTGCTGGCAAAGGGCTTCGGCCTTCACAGCCTGCCTGTAGTCATCAGCCAGAGTATGATACCTACTATGATGGGGCTTGGACTGTATCAGGTAATGAATGCGGATCTGATGGATCTCAGTATGGGAGCAAGAACAATGTTTGCCGCTATCATAGGAGGGCTTTTAGCCCAGAACGGAGGAGTGGCCGGACTGATTGCCGGCTGCTTCCTGGGGGGCTTTCTTGTGTCAGTTGTTATGGCGGTTTTATATCGTTATCTGAGAATACCGGCAATGGTAATCTCTCTTGGCATTATACTGATTTTTGAGGTGGCAGGAGCGAAAATGGTAGGATCCTCCGGGTATCTGCGCATAGCGCCGGAGGAATACTTCATTGCTTCCTATCCGCTTAATGTTGTGATTGTGGCTGCCGCTGCTGCGTTTGCGTATTTTCTGAATTACCGGACACGTATCGGGACCTATATTACAGCGGTGGGAAATGATGAAAAGATGTGCAAAAATGTGGGCATCAATCCGGAACGGGTAAAGTTTCAGGCGATTACATTGATGGGAATTTTTTGTTCCCTGGCGGCCCTTTTGTATATCTGCTATTCCGGCTCTATCACGGCTGCTACGGAAATGGCGTCTATGAGTATGGTGTTCCGGCCGATCATGTGCGTCATACTGGGAAGGTATATGAGAAAATACTTGGACTGCATGCCGCTTCTGATTTTTATTGGAGGACTGTCTATCACCATTATCTTTAACGGCTTTATCGCGATGGGATTTTCAGAGGCGATACAGGACATTGTATTGGGAGTATTCTTAATAGCTATTCTGGGTTCCGATGCGGTAATGGGCAGCTTTCATAGTAAAAAGGCCGCAGCAAAGGCATAAGAATTTTGGTAATTGTCTTGGAGGGATAAGGGCGTTGGAGACAGCGCTCTTATCCCTTTTATACACAGCCGTCCGCATCATAAACGGTACGGCAAAAACAGGAAGGATGAAAATAAGATGGAACAGAAAAGGCAATTGGTATTAAAACAAAACTGGTTTGAGCCAAAGCAGGAGAAGGTTACGGCCAAAAGCTACACACCGGTTCCGGATTTGACCATTTATCCGGTGCGGGAAGAACACGAAAAACAGATGCATCCGGGGGAGCTGATCCGTATTCCCTTTTGGGTTGAGAAAGCAGTTTCCGAAGCATGGGTATCCGTAACGGCTCACGGCGTTTATGAGCTTCGGTTAAACGGCGGGAAAGTTGGAAAAGATGAGCTGGCTCCGGGCGTTACTCCCTATGACAAGCTTTTGTATGTGCAGACCTTTGATATCGGCAAAGAATTGAGCATGGGTGAAAATGTATTCGGTCTTTTGCTGGCTGACGGCTGGTGGAGAGGCCATACGGGACTGTTCGGGGCGGACTGTCAGTATGGTACAAGGCTGGGATACTGGCTGGAGTGCCATATCTGCTATGAGGACGGGGAGGAGGTTGTGATTGGAGGCGAAAAGGGAGAATCCTATGACAGACACATTCTATTCTCCGATTTGTTTCTGGGGGAGGTTTTTGATGCGTCGGCAGAACCTGCGGGATGGGATCAGCCCGGGTTTTCCGGAGACGGCGGCTGGCTTAAGGTTCGGCCGGGCGTTTATGACGAGAAGCTTCTGCGTCCCCAGAAAGGGCCGGGGATTCAGGTGGTGGAACGAATTTCACCCTGTAAAATCTTCCGGACGCCCTCCAAAGACTTGATTCTGGACGTAGGAAAGGTGATAGCGGGCCGGATAGAGCTTCGCATTTGTACGGAGAAAGGGCGCAGGATTGTGCTGGATCACAGTGAGGTTTTGGATGAGAACGGAGAATATATCCATTCGGTGGCAGGACCGGATAAGGATCAGCGGGATGTCTATGTGACAAAGGACGGAGAACAGGTGTGGCATCCTTGCTTTACCTATCACGGATTCCGCTATGTGAAAATTACGGGATGGCCGGGGGAGGCGGATGCAGGTTCCTTTACGGCACATGTGCTGTCTACTCCGATAGAGTGGACGGGGAGCTTTCACTGCAGCGACGAGCGTTTGAACCGGCTTCATGAGAATATCCAAAACAGCCAGACGTCCAATACGGTATCCATTCCCACAGACTGCCCCCAGAGGGAAAAGGCCGGCTGGACGGGAGATGTGCTTGTGTATGCGCCTGCCATGCTTCGGTTATCTGACGGAGCGGATTTCCTTCGCCGGTGGCTGGAATATTGCCGTATGGAACAATTGCCGGACGGACAGATCCCGGTGGTGGTGCCCTATTGGGACTGCTATCGGAAATTTATGGAAAAGAGAGGCTCCCATTCCTCCAGCGGCTGGGGGGACGCTGTGGTAAGAATCCCCTGGGATATTTATGAGGCTACGGGGGAAGTGAAAGTTCTGGAAGAAAATTATGAGGCTATGAAGCGGTGGGTTTCCTATATTGAAAGACAGGTGGGAGAGGGACAGCTTTGGAACTTTGGTTTTCATTTCGGCGACTGGCTGCTTCCCAGCATTATGAAAAGAGAAGGGGCCGTTCCGATGGACAGCGCACGGGCCACGGCTTTTCCGGTGGCGACGGCTTATTATGCACAAAGCGTGAACGTTTTGGCGAAGACAGCAGACATCCTTGGAAAGAAGGAGGACTTCTCCTATTATCATGAGCTTCATGGACGTATCCGGCAGGCATTTGTGAAAGCTTATCTGAAGGAGGATGGAAGCTCGGATTGGGATTATCAGGGCGTCTATGTGCTGGCCCTTGCTCATCATCTGGTACCGAAGGAATTGGAGGGGAAATGCGCAAAGCGTCTGGCGGATAAAATCAGGGAAAACAAAGGATGTCCGGATACCGGCTTTCTTTCTGTGGGAAAGCTTTTGGAAGTGCTGGCGGAGCACGGGTATGAAAGCCTGGCCTATGAGGTGCTGCTTCAGGAAAAAAGCCCCGGCTGGCTGTATATGGTGGAGCATGGAGCGACGGGAATGTGGGAGAGCTGGCACTGCATTGATGAGGAGGGAAGGCCCGGACGGTTTTCTTACAATCATTTTGCATTCGGCTGTGTGGGAGAGTTTTTCTACCGCTATCTTGCAGGAATCCGGATTTTAGAGCCTGGCTACCGCCGGGTGGGCATATGTCCTGGTACGGCTTCGCCTCTTAAGTATGTGAAGGCTTCCCAGAGAACGCCCTTTGGCGAGCTTGCGGTATCCTGGAAGAAAGAAGGGGATGCGGTAAAGATATCTTTAAAGGTGCCGGAAGGGGTAACGGCGGTATTGTCAGGGAAGGATGGGAAGGAGATTGTGGTAGAAGGCTTTTGGGAATGTGTGGATAGAGAATTTTAAGTAAAAATGCCAAATGTCCTTTTCTTGTCTGCGAATTTATGGTATATATTGCTTATAGGGATTTAAATATGGGAAATGGCTGACAAACAAAATGCCAAAAGACCTGTTTTAAGAAAGGAGACGGATATGAATTATTCAGAGGATGCAAGCAAGCAGTATCACATTCAGGTAGGAGAGGGCGATATTGGAAAGTATGTGATTCTCCCCGGAGATCCCAAGCGGTGCGCTAAGATTGCCAAATATTTTGACAACGCCGAGCTTGTGGCAGACAGCCGGGAGTATGTTACCTACACGGGATATTTGGAGGGAGTGAAAGTCAGCGTGACCTCTACCGGAATCGGTGGCCCGTCGGCTTCTATCGCTATGGAAGAGCTGGTGAAAGCGGGAGCGGACACCTTTATCCGTGTGGGCACCTGCGGAGGAATGCAGCTGGATGTAAAGAGCGGAGATTTGATTATTGCTACCGGAGCTATCCGTATGGAAGGCACCAGCAAGGAATATGCGCCCATTGAATTTCCGGCCGTAGCGGACATTGAGATTGTAAATGCGCTTATCGCGTCGGCAAAGGAAATGGGAAATCCCTACCACGCAGGCGTAGTGCAGTGTAAGGATGCCTTTTACGGGCAGCACTCCCCGGAGGCAATGCCCGTAAGCTATGAGCTGCTCAACAAATGGGAGGCATGGAAGCGTCTGGGCTGCCTTGCTTCGGAGATGGAGTCCGCGGCGCTGTTCATTGCGGCGAGCGCTCTTCATGTGCGTGTAGGTTCCATTTTCCTGGCAATTGCAAACCAGGAGCGTGAGCGCGAGGGCCTGCCCAACCCCGTTGTGCATGATACGGATATGGCGATCCGCACGGCCGTGGAAGCCCTTCGCCGTCTGATAAAAGAAGAACAGGGGGTTTAAGGATGATGGAAAAAGCAAAGATCCAAGAGCTGATCGAGACAGCCATAAAGCAGCTTGATTATTCCTATGTTCCTTATTCCCATTTCCATGTGGGAGCGGCTCTTCTGGCGAAAAACGGGACTGTCTACGGCGGCTGCAACATTGAGAACGCGGCCTATGGACCGACCAACTGTGCGGAACGAACGGCATTTTTTAAGGCGGTCAGTGAGGGCGTTAAGGAATTTTCGGCTATCTGCGTGGTAGGCGGCATGAACAAAGAGCTTACGGAGTATGCGCCTCCCTGTGGCGTATGCCGTCAGGTGATGATGGAATTTTGCAGCCCCAAGGAGTTTGAGATTATCCTTGCGGTTGATAAGGAGCATTACGAGGTATTTCTTTTAAAGGATCTGCTTCCCCTGGGCTTCGGTCCGGGGAATCTGGAAGAAAAGTAAAAAATATGAAAGGAGTATCAGTCCTATGCAGAAATATAACCGCATATTCGTAGTGGTTATGGACTCTCTCGGCGTGGGAGAGATGGCGGATTCCGGAGAATACGGGGATGTGGGAGTTAATACGCTGGAGCATATCTCAGAGTCCGTAGAGCATTTTGAGATTCCCAATTTAAGAAGGCTTGGAATTGCCAACCTGTGTACCTTAAAGCAGGTGGAACCGGTGGAGCGCCCGCTGGCTTATTTTACAAAAATGAATGAAAAGAGCTGCAGTAAGGATACAATGACCGGCCATTGGGAGATTATGGGCCTGGAGGGAAAGCAGCCCTTTAAGACCTTTACGGATACGGGATTTCCGCCGGAGCTGATTGAAGAGCTGGAGAAGCGGACCGGACACAAGGTGATTGGCAACAAGAGCGCCAGCGGAACAGCTATTCTGGAAGAGCTGGCGGAGGAGGAGATTGCCACCGGTCATATGATTGTCTATACTTCCGCGGATTCCGTGCTGCAGATCTGCGGCAATGAGGAGACCTTTGACTTGAAGGAGCTTTACCGCTGCTGTGAGATTGCCCGGGAAATCACCATGAAGGACGAGTGGAAGGTGGGCCGTGTCATTGCAAGACCCTATGTGGGGAAGAAGCGCGGAGAATTTAAGCGGACCAGCAACCGCCATGATTATGCCTTGAAGCCCTTTGGAAAAACAGCCCTGGACGTCTTGAAGGATGCGGGACTGGACGTGATTTCCATTGGCAAAATCAAGGATATCTTTGACGGCGAGGGCATTACCCGTGCTTTAAAATCAAAAAGCTCCGTTCATGGCATGGAGCAGACGATTGAGGTGGCAAAGGAGGCGTTTCACGGGCTTTGCTTTGTGAATCTGGTTGATTTTGATGCCCTGTGGGGACACCGGAGAAACCCGGAAGGCTATGCTCAGGAGATTGAGCGGTTTGATGTGAACCTGGGAGTGCTTTTAGAGCTTTTGAAGGAGGATGATTTGCTGATTATCACGGCGGATCACGGCAATGATCCCACTTATTCCGGCACGGATCACACGAGAGAAAAGGTACCGTTCCTGGCTTATTCTCCCTCTATGAGCGGTTCGGGAAGGCTTCCGGAGACAGATACCTTTGCGGCCATCGGTGCAACTGTGGTGGACAATTTCGGAATGTCCATGCCGGAGGGAACGATTGGAGTTTCACTTTTGAAGGAGCTTATTTAGCCTTACCAAGAGCAGGTGTCCGGCGATGAATGAAGCAATCAGACAGATTAAAAAATTGGGGACAGAGGAAAGGGCTTATCTGGAAACGTATTTTGCAGATGCGCCCTTCTGGCTTATGGATGCATTCCAGGTGGTGTGGATGCCGAAAAACAGGACCTTTATCACAGAGGGTGAGGCGGCGGAGGATATTTATATTCTTCTTAAGGGTGATGTGGTAGCCGAAGAGCACCGGGTAAAGGATATGACCTATGGCTTTATTCGATTTCATCCCATTGAGGTATTCGGCGTAATGGAGCTTATGCTTGAGAAGGACGAGTATCAGACGACGCTGGTGACCACGGCGGAGAGTGTTTTTCTAAAGACGGCCCGCAAGACGTTTCAGAGATGGTTTGAACATGATTTTCAGGCATACCGGATGGAGTGCAAGAAGGTGGGAAGGTATCTTTTGAAGCAGGCCAGAAAGGATCGGCTGTATGTGCTGCTTCAGGGAGTGGAGCGGATTTATCTGGTGCTTTATAAAATGTACCAGGCTTATGCCGTCAACGGAACATGCAGTCTCTATATCAGCCGGAAGGATTTTACGGAGACGGCCGGGGTGTCGGAGCGGACGGTGACCCGAACCTTAAAGGCTTTGGAGGAGAAGGGGTGCATTACCAGAGACGGATGGCGGATTTTGCTCACCGGGGAGCAGTATGAGATGATTCGCGGACTGCTGGAAGATAAGATGTATGAATTTGAAGAATAGATTTTCAGTTTTGGTATAGGAAGCAGGGAGAGCTATTTGGACTGCGGCGTGAGAATGAAAAAACGAAAGGAGTGACATGTATGTCTCAGACACCAACACCTCATAATGGAGGGAAAAAGGGCGATTTTGCCAAAACAGTTTTGATGCCGGGGGACCCCCTTCGGGCGAAGTATATTGCGGAGACGTATCTTGAGGATTACCGGCAGGTGACGGCTGTGCGGAATATGTTTGGCTACACGGGGACTTATCATGGGAAGGAAATCTCGGTGATGGGGGCCGGTATGGGGATGCCTTCGATGGGGATTTATTCTTATGAGTTGTTTCATTTTTATGATGTGGATAATATTATTCGTATTGGGTCGGCGGGAGCGCTGCAGGATCATGTGAAGGTGATGGATGTGGTTGTCGGTATGGGGGCTTGTACGGATTCGAATTATGCTTATCAGTACGGACTTCCGGGGACTTTTGCGCCTACTGCGGATTATGGGCTTATGAGCCAGGCGATTGCTGTGGCGGAAAAGCAGGGGACGCATGTGGTTGTGGGAAATGTGCTGTCTTCGGATGTGTTTTATAATGCGAAGGGTGATGTGAATGATCTGTGGAGGAGTATGGGAGTGCTGGCTGTGGAGATGGAGGCGGCGGCTCTTTATATGAATGCGGCGAAGGCCGGGAAGAAGGCGCTTTGTCTTTTGACGATTTCGGATCACCTTTATACGGGGGAGGCTTTGAGTGCTGAGGAACGGCAGGTCGGCTTTGGGAAGATGATGGAGATTGCGTTGGAACTTGGGTGATTGGGGGCGGACGGGTCAGCCGCAATAGAAGGCCTCAGGCTTTTCCATATCTGTGTTCGGACGGTTCGCGTACACGCTGTCTGCTCTGTACGTACATTACCTTGTTGTTGTGTTTATGACGTTTGGTTTTTTGGTAATGTACGTCCATATCAGACAGTGTGTTCGCGAACAGCCGGACACCTGATATCGGAAAAGCCTGAGGCCTTCTATTGCGGCTGACCCTGACTTTGGGTGTGGAATAGTCCACGTGCTTCTTGGGGGAGCTTTGTATGGTTTACAGTAGGTAGTTATTGGTTTTGTCCGCTACTTGCAGGGAGGCTAATTGATAGGTGGCGAAGCCTTCGGCTACGAGGGGTTCTTGTTTACATAGTTCTTCGGCTTCTTCGTAGGTTGCGGTTTTGAAGATGACCATGCCGGCGACTCCGGGGTAGCCCTTGAAAGGGCCGCAAAGCTCTAGTTTTCCTTCGGCGTCTAGTTTGCGTAGGTTTTCGACGTGTCTTGTGATTACGGCTTTTGTAACTTTGTTAAAGGTTTTTCCTTTTTTGATTGTCATGACGTATAGCCATTTTTCCATGTTGTTTCCTCCGATTTTGATTTTTTGTGTTGAATTTGATTTGAGTGGCTCCGGTGCTTGGTTAAGCGGCAAATAGTAGATGTGGTTATTGGTTTGCCGGCAGATTTGGGTGTTTTTTGATTTTTGGATGAGTGTGCATTAGGTGTAGAGATTCATAATCTCGGCTGCGTGTTCTTTCAGTGTGGTACGGGCTGCTTCGGGTTCGAGGATTTCTACGTATTTGCCAAAGGATAGCAGATAGTGAATGGTCCAGTGATTCAGCTCAAAAGGTACGGCGGCATAATAATTTCCGTCTTGGCCCAATGAGAGTTGTTCTTCTTGAAATTCGTCGTAGAGGCGGTGGGCGATTTTGGGTGAAAATTTTAGCTTTAACAGGGGGAGCGGGGGTTCTTCTTTGCACTCTGGTGTAAGGGAGTAGTTTGGGGGCAGTTCCCGATCAAATTGCTCCGGCATGACCTGGAGGCGCCTGATTCTGGACAGGCGGAAGATTCTGATTTCCTGCTTGTACCGGCAGTGGCCTGCAATATACCAGGCGTGTGATTTGAACATCAGCCGCAGGGGTTCGATGGCTCGTTCCGATTGCTTTAGCTCTGTGTTGCGGTATAGGAAAGTGATGACGTGTTTATTCAGGATGGCGTATTGCAGATCGGAGAGTTTTATTTTTTCCTTTTCAGTGCTTCCCCAATGGGTAAAGTCAATATCGAGCCAGTTGGATTTTAGTGCATTTTGGAAAATGGCGCTGATTTTGCTTAGGGCCATTTCTGCGCTTGGGTATTTGGCGGCCTGCAGTATTTGCAGTCCCTGGTAAATGCTTTGCTGTTCCTCCTTGGATAAAATGGATTTGTCGATGGTGTATCCGTCTATGAGGGAGATGCCTCCGCCGGTTCCTTTTGTGGATGTGACTGGGATTCCGGCAATGCTTAAGGTGTTGATGTCCCGGTAGATTGTTCTTGCGGATACTTGAAAGTGATTGGACAATTCCTTTGCTGTTACTTGTTTGTGGCTGGCGATGTAAAATACCATTTGTACCAGACGGTCTATCTGCATGGCGGCCGCTCCTTATGCTGTGAGTTTACTATAGCACATCAAATATGACATATAGCTGTCATATTTGATGATTATTTTTTTAATATAGCGTATTTTATGAGGATTTTCAATTCTATATCGTATATTTTATTGGGCGAAGTCCGTCTGTCTTTAAGGGGGATGTTTTTACATCAGCTCATTTTGTAAAAATTTTTTGATGTAAGGTGTGCTTTCTTCGGTTATGGATAACAGGAATGCCATGTATCTGCATTTTTGATAGTGTTCTTTATCCATGATAAAGTCATATCCCATAGCGCATTTCGGATTGCAGTCATTGGGATTGATGAGCCGCTTGCAGACGGAGGCTTTTGTAATTTCTTTTTTCATCTTTGCCGGAAGGGTATCTAAAAAATCCGCGTACTCGTTAAGACGCTGCGGGAATATTCTGATTTTTATTCCTGTTTTTCTGCAAACGAAAGTGGCTAATGTCTTTTTGGTATCCTGGAAAAGATAGGAGACCGTAAATCCGCTTTTGGCTGTTTTGATTTCACGTTTGCAGCTGCCGTTTAGAAGAAGGTCGTTGATATCTTCTGTAAGATTTCTGTCTGCGCCTGTGATTTCTAAAAATTCATTATAGTTTTTATCTGTCATGGGGTAACCTCATACCTTTCTGATTGGCAGCCAGACTTCATATTGCATATGGTTGGGGTCCGGGCTTAGATAGACTTCTATATCGGGGGCGTCAGCAAATTCGAAGCCGGATGTCGGAAGCCATTCCGTTACGATGCGCTGTTCTAATTCTTGAATTGATATTCCTGTGCCGTTTCCGCTGAAAATAGCCCATGTACAGGCGGGAACTATGGAATCCTCTAAGGAATGATCGATATCGGCAGAAGAAGCTACGGCTATGAAATAACGCCACTCCTCTTTGGCATTGCAGACGCTTACACCTAAGACGCCCATAGGATTCAGATTCATCAGAGGTGTGAGCTTTTCAAAGGTGCCGTTGATAGCTGCATTTTGCCACATCTGCGGTACGGCTGTGAAATTATTTTCTATTTCCTTGTCCAAGGGGTGAGATATGCCTACGATGCGGAAGGCCGCTTTTTCTTCGATGCGGTAATTTAATTCCTTTACGCCTTTTATGGTTATTTTGAAACTGATGGGAGGAAAAGATTTTATAGGCGTTCCCGTTTTTTTCGCCGCAGAGGGAGCTATGCCATGCACGCTTTGAAATGCTCTGTTGAATGCGGTGGGGGAGGAGTAGCCATATTTCATGCCGATATCAATGATTTTCTCGTCTCCGCTTTGCAAATCAACGGCGGCTAAAGACATGCGCCTCCGACGGATATATTCCGAAAGCGGGATGCCTGCCATGTATGCGAACATTCTTTGATAGTGGTATGGGGAGCAGCAAGCGATGTGTGCAAGCTGTTCATAGCTTATTTCTTCCGTAAGATGTTCTTCGATGTAAATAATTGTTTTATTTAGCCGTTCTATCCATTCCATTTTTCTTACTCCTTTTTTGTATTGATTATACTTATCCGGGGTGCTTCTGGCCTCTCTTTTTATGCACGGAAAAGAGAGTATTAGAAAATTGTTTAAAATTATTTGGATTGCTGAATGTGAAAGAGAGTATGAATTTTCTTTGGTTCGAAAGTATGTTTGGATAATTATATCATGGAATATCTTCAAAATGAAGAGGTGTTTTTGTTCGAAAAGCAATTTTCCGGGGATGGTGGATTGTGATGTGAGTTTTTTTCTGCTATAATACACGGAATAAGGACGGTCAAATATATATTGCAGGCGGTGGGCAGATATTTTATAATCAAAGATATTGCAGCAGGATATATTGCAGTAGGATATGGAGGAAATAATATGCCGCATTTTGTCAATGAGTATGAGTACACACCGGATATCCTCGAGGAAAGTGTAGGAGCATGGTGGGATTGTAAGTTTAGAGATGGATACCGCTCTATGCTGGTAGGATTTATTCTGATTGCAGCGCTGGCAATTGTTATGAAACGTCCTGTCCTTTTGCTGGCTGAACTCGCCCCTCTTTTCGTTATAGCGTTATTCAAGTTTAAGAAAAAGAAAGCGATTCAAATAGAACGGGAGCGAGTTGATATTCTGTTTCGCAGTTCCGGTTTGTCTTATCGTGTGGAGGTGGGCGGGGATATTTCCGTTACTTCTTCAAAGGGGAGCAATCACATTCGGTTTTCGGATGTTGAAAATTATATTGAAACCAAGAATCTGATTATTCTTTTTGTAAAAGGAAGTATGACGCTGGCTTTTGACAAAAACGGATTTCGGGAGGGGACTAAGGAGGACTTTTTGTCTCTGCTGGCAGATAAGATGAAATAAACTGTCAACTTCGGGTTTTAAGAGGAAGGAGGAGTATTCAAATAATGGAATCAAGAGTAGAAACAGCAAAAAATATGCATGCAGGCAGATATACTTGTTCCCAGGCGGTTTACTGCGCATTTTGCGATCTGGTGGGAATGACAGTGGAACAGGCGAAGAAAGAGGCTGCACCCTATGCAGGCGGTGCAAGGGGAAAGTGCGGCGCTGTGATGGCGGCGGAATTGGTTCTTTCGGCAAAGGCAAAGGAGCAGGGGATTGATGAAACTTCTCTGATTGAAGATCTGGAAAGCCGTTTTCAGGAGAAAAACACTACGGTAGTCTGCCGGGAACTCCGGGGTGGTATGGGGAAACCCCGCCTGCGCACCTGCAGAGGCTGTGTAGAGGATGCTTCCGGAATTTTGGAAGAGATCCTAAAGGAAATTTGCTGAGAAAAATGTATTTGTAAAAATATTTGAAGAAAAGGGATATGATGTATTATGATAAAAAATATCATTCGGCTGGGAAAGCCTGCATGTGCGGCAGAATTGTTTGCGGGATGGGAGGAAACTCCTATCTGGTCCTGCCTGCAGGGAGTGATGGGAGAGATCTATGGAGATCATCCGGAGCATCCGGCTTCGGCCGCCGCTATTCTTGGGGACTTCTGTTTTCTTGCCGGAGAGCCAAGTCAGGCGCTTATTGCTTTTAAGCCGGAGGGAAGTAAAAAGGAATTTATCATAATGATTCCGCAAAATGGCGTCTGGGGGCAGATGATTGAAGAACACTGGGGCCATCAGGCGAAGAAGGTTACACGCTATGCAGTGAAGAAAGATCCGAGCGTCTTTGATAAAGCGAAGCTTCAAAAAATGGCTGGTAATCTGCCTGAGGGATATAAAATAAAGCCTGTTGACAAGGAACTGTTTCAACAATGCCAGGCTATGGAATGGAGCCGGGATCAGGTAGGTCAGTATAATGGGTTTGAGGAATATGAGAGATCAGGGCTTGGATTTGTGATTGTAAAGGATGGCGAGGCAGTATCCGGGGCATCCTCCTATTCTTCTTATCAAGGCGGGATCGAAATCCAGATTGACACGAGAAAGGATCACCGAAGAAAAGGTCTTGCCCGCGTCTGCGGAGCCGCATTGATTCTGGAATGTCTGGAGCGAGACCTGTATCCAAGCTGGGATGCCCAGAATCAGGAATCAATTTACCTGGCGGAGCAGTTGGGATATCAGCTTGATCATCCTTATACGGCATATGAGATAAACGGTTATTAGGCAAAAGGAAAATTATATGAGTAAAGTTCTAATCATCGGCGGCGGCGCCGCCGGTATGATGGCCTCGGTGTTTGCCGCAAGGAACGGTCATGAGGTCCATATCTTTGAAAAAAATGAAAAAACAGGAAAAAAGCTATACATTACCGGCAAGGGACGGTGCAACCTCACCAATGCCTGCGAGATGGATACGCTGTTCGCAAGCGTGCGTACCAATGAAAAGTTTCTCTACAGCGCGTTTTACGGCTTTACAAATCAGGATGCGATGAATTTTTTTGAGGAAGCGGGTGTGGAGCTTAAGGTGGAGCGGGGGAACCGGGTATTTCCAAAGTCGGATCGCTCCGCGGATGTATTGGACGGGCTGCGCCGGCAGATGAAGCAGGCGGGGGTTCAGGTGCATCTACATACGGAAGCGGCTGATGTGATAACAGAAGAGGGACGGGCTGCCGGCGTCTGCCTGTCTGACGGAAGACATATTATGGGGGATGCCGTTATTGTAGCAACCGGCGGCATTTCCTATGCAAGCACCGGCTCTACCGGGGACGGTTACCGTTTTGCCGAAAAGCTGGGGCATAAGGTCACGCAGCGGCGGCCGGCCTTGGTTCCTTTTAATATCCGTGAGCATTTTGTAAAGGAGCTTCAGGGCCTTTCCCTGAAAAATGTGGAAATCTCCGTTCGAAATGGCAAAAAGGAGCTTTACCGGGAATTTGGAGAGATGCTGTTCACTCATTTCGGCGTCAGCGGTCCTCTGATTCTGACGGCCAGCAGCTTTGTGGGAGGGCTTGCGGCAAAGCAGGAATTAACCCTGGTTCTGGATTTGAAGCCGGCTTTGACTTTGGATCAGCTCGATCAGAGGATTCTGCGGGATTTTGAGGAGCATAAAAACAAAGCCTTTAAAAATGCGGTATCCGGGCTTTTCCCGGCCAAGCTGATTCCGGTTATGATTTCACTGAGCGGAATCAGTCCGGATAAAAAGATACATGAGATCTCCCGGGGGGAGCGGCAGCATTTTGCATATCAGATCAAGAATCTGGAAATGACCATTACCGGACTTCGGGGATTTGAGGAGGCTATTATCACGCGGGGAGGGGTGTCCGTTAAGGAGATCCATCCTTCTACAATGGAATCCAAGCTGATTCCGGGGTTGTATTTTATCGGTGAGGTTTTGGATCTGGATGCGGTTACCGGGGGCTTCAATCTGCAGATTGCCTGGTCTACTGCTTATGCGGCAGGAAATGCGGTTTGATGTCTTTTCTTTGAAGATAAAGTTATTATATATAGAAGATACTAGTAGCCCGTACCGGAAATATGCACAAGAATTTCCGATACGGATTACTAGCACAAAGATTGAGGATTGGGTTTCTGAGATGAAGGTTATGTTTTAAAAATGAAAAAAGAAGGATAGGTGTGGATGTTATGAGTTATCAGATTGCCATTGACGGTCCGGCTGGGGCCGGGAAGAGTACGATTGCCAAGGAGCTTGCCAAGCGGCTTGGATTTATTTATGTGGATACGGGGGCGATGTATCGGGCTATGGCTTTGTATTTGCTGCGGGAGGGGGTTCCGATGGACGATTCCGGAAAAATCAGCGCGGCAAGCCAGAGGGCGGATATTACAATTGCTTATAAGGACGGGCTTCAGCAGGTGCTGCTTGACGGGGAGAATGTGACGACTTTTCTGCGGACGGAGGAAGTGGGAAATATGGCTTCTGTTTCTTCTGCTAATCCGGATGTGAGGAAAAAGCTGGTGGAATTGCAGCAAAATTTGGCAAACAGGGAAAATGTGGTGATGGATGGCCGGGATATTGGAACCTGTGTGCTTCCGAATGCGGATGTGAAGGTTTATTTGACGGCTTCCGCGTCTTGCCGGGCGAAACGGCGGTATGAGGAATTGACGGCTAAGGGGGAAACGTGTGATCTTGGTGTGATTGAGGCGGATATTGAGAAGCGGGATCATCAGGATATGACGCGGGAACATTCGCCGCTTAGACAGGCGGAGGATGCGGTGTTTTTGGATTCTTCAAAGATGACGATTCGGGAGGTTGTGGAGAGGATTCTTGTGCTTGTTGAAAGGTAAGTGTTTTTGGCATTTGTGGAGGAGAAAAGATTTTATGGGGATTCGGTATGATCTGAGTGTTTCGGAATTGATGGATTTCTTTTGTGTGGGGGAGCATTGTGGGTTTTCTGAGAGAGAGATTGAGGCGGCGGAGAAGAGGGTGGGAGTTTCTTTTCCTGATTGTTATCGTAGGTTTCTTTTGGAGTATGGGAAGGATAATGTGAATACGAGGTATAATCAGATGAATACGCCGGAGGAGATTTTTACTTCTTATGAGGCGATTCGTGAGACTTTGGAGGAGTGGGAAGAGGAGTTTGAGGATGCGAAAAGGAATGGGGGGCAGGCGGATTATGCGGATAATGAGTATTTTACTCTGTGGCAGCTTTCGGAAGAGGAGTGGGGAAGTGTTACGGAGAATTATTTGCTGATCTGGGCGGAAAATCAAGGGGTTTGGAATGCGGGATATTTGGTTAAGGACTTGCAGGATGGGGTGGCGGACCCTCCGGTTTATATGAGTACGGAGGATGATTTTGTTACTTTTAAGAGGTGTGCGGACAGTACGGATGTGTTTTTGAAAGGGATGCTTGGGGAGGCGGCTTATGGGTATCATAGCAAGGAGCGGTATACGAAGCTTCCGGAGATTGAGATGGAGCTTGCGAAGAGGGGGATTGATACGGGGCGCCTTGAGAAGGCCGGGAACTGCCTGGATACTGAGATGGAACGGCTGTATTTTTATGCGGTCAATGGTGATTATCGTGATTTGATTATTGCTAATCGAAGAGAGCCGGACAAGGAAGAGCTGATGCGGCAGGTGTTTCAGGCCGTGCAGGCGATTCCGAAGCCAAGGTATCATCCGTATCATTTGCGGCTTACGGATAATCAGGAAAAGGATTTGGGAATGAAGCGTCCGCGTAAGCCCGGGGGAATTGCGGTTCATCCTATTGTGGCTTTTGCAATGAAGGAGTATTTTAACCGACTTCCACTGACTGCTTATGACTGGGGGAAGGATTTGGGACGGATGAAGACTTTGAAGCTGGAACCGAGTGGCAGAACGGAGGGGACGGATGTTGTTTATATTTATCCGCCTTCAGAGTATTTTCCGCCGGAGCCTTATTATTATGATCTTCATGACTGGTCTATAATTGGGAAGATGGCTGGATTGCGGACGCTTGCTATAGAGAATATTTTTGTGGATGATTTTAGCTTTTTAAGATATTGTAAAAATGTACGCAGGCTGTCTTTATATGGTACGAATTTTTCTGATTGCAGACTTTTGCTGGAAATGCCGAATCTGAAGGAAGCGGATCTTCATCTGTGTCCCTTGGAGCATGAAGAAATTTTGGATGCCCTGCCTGTCAGCTGCCGCAGATAAAATATGGAATGTTTTTATATGATATAATTTATTGGATGGGGCTGATTTGAATTATCAAAAGCTTTAATGTCAAATATAGGTAATAAAGGAAAGGATCTGCTCGTGAAAGTAAAACTTGCCAAAACTGCCGGCTTTTGCTTCGGCGTACAAAGGGCCGTTGATACGGTTTATACCCAGATAGAAGAAGGGACCTCTCCTATTTATACTTATGGACCTATTGTTCATAATGAAAATGTTGTCCAGGAGCTGGAAGAGAAGGGCGTTCGTGTTCTGAATACGGAAGAAGATCTGGTTAATTTGGAAGAGGGCACTGTTATTATCCGCGCTCACGGCGTGGGAAAGCATATTTATGATCTTTTGGAGGAGAAAGGCATCCGCCTGGTAGATGCAACCTGTCCTTTTGTACGGAAGATACACCGGATTGTTCAAAAGGAGGGGGCAAAAGGCAGGAAAATTCTTATTATCGGCAATGCCAGGCATCCGGAGGTGGAAGGTATACGCGGGTGGTGCGGGACTCCTTCTTATGTGGCAGAATCTGTAGAAGAAGCCCAGGATTTTACAATTGAGTCCGGGGAAAAATTATGCGTTGTATCCCAAACGACATTTAACTACAAGAAATTTAAAGATATGGTTGAAATTATTTCAAAAAAGGGGTATGATATAATTGTTTTAAATACGATCTGTAGTGCCACAGAGGAGCGGCAGACGGAAGCCAGGCAGATTGCGTCCCAGGCGGACGCCATGATTGTCATAGGCGGAAGGCACAGTTCCAACACGCAGAAGCTATTTGAAATATGTAAGAAAGAATGTGAAAATACTTACTATATACAGGAACTAGAGGATTTGGATTTAAAGACATCGCAATCCATTCGTTGCGTAGGTATTACCGCAGGGGCTTCCACCCCAAAGAAAATTATTGAGGAGGTTCAAAAACATGTCGGAATTAAGTTTTGAACAAATGCTGGAAGATTCATTAAAAACAATACGGAATGGAGAGGTTGTCGAAGGCACTGTTATTGATGTCAAAGAAGATGAGATCATCTTAAACATAGGCTATAAGTCAGACGGTATTCTTACCAAGAGCGAATACAGCAACACTCCGGTGGATCTGACCACCTGCGTATCCGTTGGGGATACTATGGAAGTAAAAGTACTGAAGGTTAACGATGGGGAAGGACAAGTACTCCTTACCTATAAGAGACTGGCCGCAGAGCGCGGAAGCAAGCGCCTGAAGGAAGCCTTTGAAAATGAAGAAGTAATCACCGCTACCGTAACTCAGGTTTTGGACGGCGGCTTAAGCGTTGTGGTGGACGAGTCCCGTGTATTCATTCCCGCAAGTCTGGTATCTGATACTTATGAGCGGAACCTGGGCAAGTATGAGGGCCAGGAGATCAGCTTTATCATCACGGAGTTCAATCCGAGAAGAGGCCGCATTATCGGTAACCGCAAGCAGCTTGTGGTGGCTGAGAAGGCGGAGCTTCAAAGAGCGCTCTTTGAGCGGATTCAGGTAGGCGACGTGGTAGACGGTGTTGTCAAGAATGTAACGGACTTCGGCGCTTTCGTGGATTTGGGCGGAGCGGACGGTCTGCTTCATATTTCCGAGATGTCCTGGGGACGTGTGGAGAATCCGAAGAAGGTATTTAAGGTGGGTCAGGAGATTACGGTCTTGATTAAGGATATCAATGACACTAAGATCGCCTTAAGCCTGAAGTTTGAGGATCAGAATCCGTGGCTGGATGCGGCGGTGAAGTACGCACCGGGCAACATTGTAGCGGGAAAAGTGGCTAGAATGACTGATTTCGGCGCTTTTGTGGAGCTGGAGCCGGGTGTGGACGCTCTTCTGCATGTGTCCCAGATTTCCAGAGAGCATGTTGAGAAGCCGGCGGATATTCTGGCGATTGGCCAGGAGATCGAGGCAAAGGTAGTAGACTTCAACGAAGAGGATCGGAAGATCAGCTTGAGTATGAAGGCTTTGCAGGCGCCTCAGAATGAGCCGATGATGGAATATGACGAGGACGTGGCGGATGTAGACATTGACGCAGTTGCCGCAGAAGAAGAGTAAAACTAAAAATTTAAAAATGATATAAGCAGACGGGAGGACAGGCACTGGCGTGCGTGTCCTCGTGCCTTGTAGAGAGATATTGCGGCTAGGGTGTACTGCGAAGGATATTGCGGAACTGGAATCAGCAATATCCTTTGCAGTACACAAATCGATTTGCAGACACATGTGTTTGTGGCTGGAAATTGATTTAGGCTAGGGTGTACTGCGAAGGATATTGCGAAACTGGAATCGGAGGCTTACTTCTATGTGGGATATTCAGATTAGGGGTGTGGATCTCTATCATATTTTAAATTGGTTTTTCATCTACAGCTTTTTGGGCTGGGTATGGGAGAGTAGCTATGTGTCGGTAAAGGAAAAAAGATTGGTAAACCGCGGCTTTGTGACAGGCCCGGTGTGTACCATCTACGGCTTTGGAGCAGTGAGCGTCTATCTGATTTTAAAGCCTGTTTCCGGTAATTTGCTGTGGCTGTATTTGGGAGGCGTAATAGTCCCGACAATTTTGGAGTATTTTACAGCGGCTTTGATGGAGAATATTTTCCATACAAGCTGGTGGGATTACAGTAAAAATAAGCTGAACTTTCAGGGAAGAATTTGTCTGGGCGCTTCTCTGGGGTGGGGTATTTTTTCCATTATCCTGTTCTATGGCTTTCAGCCGGCAGTAGAGCGGATTGTGGCTGTCTATTCGGTATCTGTGGGGAAGATTCTTGTTGGAGCCGCCTCTTTTGTTTATGCGGCAGACTTTGGCCTGTCCTTTATGAACGCCATGCAGATTGGCGAGAAGCTTAGGAATATGGATGCGGTTATCGATGAGCTTTATGAGTATATGCAGTCTACCCGTCTCTTTCATTCTACGGAGGAGCTTAGGGAACGGTTGGAGAGTTATCGGGGATTTGAGCATGGCACAGAGCTGAGAAGGCGTCTGGAAGCCCGATTTGATGCATTTGTCGCCTTTGGCAAAGAGCAGCCATTGGCGGAGAGAAGGGAACGGCAGGAAGAACTGCGGGTACAGCTTGAAGAACGTATTGCAGGGCTTCGAAGCCGGTTTGAGCAGGTGCAGAGCCGCGGAGGCTGGTTTGCCAACCGAGCTATCAATGCGTATCCTCACATGAAGTCCAGAGCACAGGCGCTGCGTGACCGAAAGAAAAATGCAAAAACAGACAAGTAACTGCAAAGGCAGAAATTGAGAGGAAGCTATGGCACATTCAACTTTTAAAGGGGGAATCCATCCCCATAAGCGGAAACGATTTACAAGAGAAAAACCCATTCGGGAATATTATCCGAAGGGAGAGTTGGTTTATCCGGTGTCCCAGCATATCGGAGGTCCGGCCGTCCCTGTTGTAAAGGTGGGAGATCGGGTTCTGAAGGGACAGGTGATTGCAAAGGCGGACGGCTACATTTCCGTTCCGATTCACGCTTCGGTATCGGGAACGGTAAAGGCTATTGAGCCGCGTTTGACAGTTTCCGGAAATAAGGTTTTATCCATTGTAGTAGAAAATGACAATCAGTATGAGCGTATGCCCATTGAACCGTTTCAGCCCTGGCAGGAACTGGAGCCTGGCGAACGAATCCTGCAGATTCAAAAAGCAGGAGTAGTAGGGATGGGCGGCGCCGGCTTTCCCACCCATGTTAAGCTGGCTGTGAAAAATCCCAAAAAGATACGCGCCGTGATAGTAAACTGCTCCGAATGTGAGCCGTATCTGACTTCCGATTATCGCCGCATGGTGGAAAATCCGGAATGGCTGGTGATGGGCCTGAAAATGATCTTAAGCCTCTTTGAACGGGCCGTAGGCATATTTGCCATTGAGGACAGCAAGCGGGACGCTATAACGGCGCTGCAGCTCGCTTCCGGCAAGGAAAGCCGGATGGAGGTAAAGGTACTTGAGACAAAATATCCCCAAGGCTCCGAGCGGATGTTGATTTACGCCTGCACCGGAAAGGAGATCAATTCCTCTATGCTTCCGGCGGACGCCGGCTGCATTGTCCATAATGTAGATACGGTTTGCGCGATTTATCAGGCGCTGGCATTTCGCAGGCCCTTGACGGAGCGTGTGGTGACGGTGACGGGAAAGGCGCTGGTGAATCCCTGCAACTTTAATGTCCCTATCGGAACGAGCTTTGCGGAGCTGATTGACGCGGCAGGCGGTTATTTGGTGGAACCGAAGAAATATGTATCAGGCGGCCCGATGATGGGGATCAGCCTCTTTGATTTGAATGTGCCTGTTGTAAAGACCTCCTCGGCACTGCTTTGTATGACAAAGGATGACGCGGCCCGCTTTCGGCCATGCGCCTGTATTCGCTGCGGTTCTTGCGTGGAGGCATGTCCGGAAGGACTTATTCCCGCAAAGCTGGCGGATTTGGCGGAGCATTTTCAGGAAGAGCAATTCCGGGATCTGTATGGAATGGAATGTCTGGAGTGCGGGAGCTGCAGCTTTGTATGCCCGGCCAGGCGTCACCTGACCCAATCAATCCGGGCAATGCGCCGAAGCCTTTTGGCAAAGGGAAAAAGGTAATCGGTCAATCAATATGCAAATTACTTAGGGAGAAGTTCAGATGGAAAATAGAATGAATGTATCGGTATCGCCTCACATAAGGGGGACGATGTCTACCTCCAATATTATGCGGCTTGTGGTTTTAGCCCTGCTGCCGGCGGCCGGTTTTGGAATTTATAATTTTGGCATACGGGCGCTGTACCACATGCTGGTGTGTATTGTGACCTGCGTACTTACGGAATTTACTTTTGAAGCTTTTGCGGACAGGCCCGTTGCGGCAGGGGATTTCAGCTCTGTGGTGACAGGACTTCTGCTGGCGATGTCGCTTCCGGTAAACGCTCCCTTGTGGATTGGATTTGCCGGCAGTTTATTTGCTGTTTTAGTTGTGAAGATGTTTTTCGGGGGGATTGGACAGAACATTGTGAATCCGGCGCTGGCCGGCCGCTGCTTTCTTTTGATTTCCTTTGCAAAGCATATGACGAATTTTACCTGCGACGCTTACACCGGCCCCACGCCCCTGGAGGCTTTAAAGCTTGGGGAGGAGGTAGATCCGTTATTTCTGATTATGGGAAGTACGGGAGGCTCTATCGGTGAAACCTCTGCCGTCGCTATTCTGATTGGGGCCATCCTGCTGCTGGCTTTTGGGATTATCAATCTGCGGATACCGGCTTCCTGTTTTCTGGTATTTACGGGAATGCTCATCTTTTTGGGGGGCAGAGGCTTTGATGATATTTATCTTGTTCAGGAGCTTTGCAGCGGAGGCTTAATGCTTGCCTTCTGGTTTATGGCTACGGATTATACAACCTCTCCCATTACAAAGCGGGGACAAGTCCTTTACGGAGCGCTGATCGGAGTGCTGGCCGCCTTGTTCCGGCTTTATGGAAGCGCTTCGGAGGGCGTGTCGTATGCCATTCTTTTAGCAAATCTGCTGACGCCGATTATCGAAAAGATGACGATCCCCAGGGCCTTTGGAAGAAGGCGCTAATGAGGGAAGCCGTCGGAGTAGAGCAGATCTCCTTCCCGGGTGATGAATACGGCCTGAACATCCGTAAGGCTGTTGATAAGCTTCATCCCCTGCTCCGTGCCCATCAGGAAACAGCAGGTGCTTAAAGCATCCCCGTCTACGGAGTGATCGGAGACAATCGTCACGGAAGCTAATTCGTTGTCGCAGGGGTAGCCGGTTTTGGGGTTCAAAAGATGATGATAGAGAACATCATCCTGAGTAAAACAGCGCTCATAGATACCGGAGGTAACTACGGACCGATCGGTGACAGAGAGTGCTGCGGCTGCCGCAGAGGTATCTTCAAAGGGCTGCCGGATACCGATCTGAAAGGGCGTGCCGTCAGGGCGGCTTCCGATACAAAGCACATTGCCGCCCAGATCAATGATCGCGCTTTTTACGCCCTGCTCTACAAGATATTCCTTGATACGGTCAGCGATATAGCCTTTGGAAATGGCGCCGAGATCAAGCATCATACCGTTTTCTAACTCTATGGTGTGATTGGAAATATGAATTTTGTCACTGTTGATAAGCGGGAGCGCCTCTTTGATCTCGCTGTCCGCCGGCACCCTGGGTGTTTCTGCGTGGAAGTCCCACAGGCTTGAGACGGGTCCTATACTTGGATCAAAAAGGCCCCCCGACATGCGGCCGTAGGAGAGAGCGATGTTCAGGAGTTCTTCTGTTTCCGGAGAAAGCGCTGTTTTTTCCCCTTGGTTAATTTGGTAAAGCTCGCTTGTTTCACGGGTACGGCTGAAAAGATTCTCATAATCATCGCATAGCTCAAGGGCATGATCCAAAAGTGATACGTCAGAGGAATCATAGATAGTAATCGTTACAACGGTATTCAGCTTAAAGCTTGTTTTTGTAATAGGCCCGGAAGTCTGGCTGCAGCTTCCAAGAGGCAGACACAAAAGCAGTAAGGCGCTGATAACGGAAAATAAATGAATGTAATGCTTCACAGGAAGGCCCCCTTTCGTTCCTTATATTGTATCGGATAGGCGAAACGAGTGTCAAGGGGGAGGGCCGGTATGGGCGGATGCATAATCATATATGGAGGGGATTTTTTATGGAGAAAAGCAGAACAGAACATATGACGCCGAGAAAAGCGGAACCGGTACGGGAGGTTGTCCTTCCGCGCACAATCCATCTGGTACCCCTGAATGTGGTGGACGGCTTTGAGGTCCGTCCCGGTTTTTATGAGATTAACGGGGCTACGGCGATTCCCGGCGGCGTGAACTTTACGGTACATTCTCATGGCGCCACTTCTATTGAACTTCTGTTGTTTCACCGAGAGGAGGAGAAGCCTTTTGCCGTGCTTCCTTTTCCGCAGCATTACCGTATCGGCAATGTGTATTCCATGATTGTTTTTAAACTAAATATTGAGGAATTTGAATATGCTTATCGTGTAGACGGACCATATATACCGGAAAAAGGGCTTATATTTGATAAAAACCGTTATCTTCTGGACCCTTATGCAAAAGCCGTTACAGGGCAGAGCAGATGGGGAATCTCCGCCTCAACAGAAAAGCACTATAAGGCCCGGGTTGTGAAGGATGATTTTGACTGGGGAGATTTGGAGGCGCCTCTTCTTCCGATGGAGGATTTGATTATTTATGAGCTTCATGTGCGGGGCTTTACAAAGCATGAATCCTCCGGTGTGGATGAGCCGGGTACCTTTGCAGGGCTTCGACAAAAGCTGCCCTACCTAAAAGAGCTTGGGGTTAATGTGGTAGAGCTGATGCCGATTTTTGAGTTTGATGAGATGCAGGATTATCGTCAGGTGGACGGGGAAGAACTCTATAACTATTGGGGCTACAATACGGTGAGCTTTTTTTCACCGAATACCAGCTATACTGCCAGCACGGAGTACAATCGGGAGGGCAATGAATTAAAAAGCCTGATACGTGATTTTAACCAAAACGGAATAGAGGTTTACCTGGACGTTGTATTTAACCACACGGCGGAAGGCAACGAGCATGGACCTTTCTTTTCCTTTAAGGGCTTTGACAACAATATTTACTATATGCTGACCCCCGACGGAAAGTATTATAATTTCAGCGGATGCGGCAATGCCCTTAACTGCAACCATCCCATAGTGCGGCAGATGATCCTGGACTGCCTGCGCTACTGGGTAACTACCTATCGGGTAGACGGCTTTCGCTTTGATTTGGCCTCGATTTTGGCACGGAATGAGGATGGAACGCCTATGAGCAATCCGCCGCTTTTGCAGTCTCTTGCCTTTGACCCGATTTTGGGGGATGTGAAGCTGATAGCGGAGGCGTGGGATGCAGGAGGACTCTATCAGGTTGGAAGCTTTCCTTCCTGGAACCGGTGGGCGGAGTGGAACGGACGTTATCGGGATGATTTGCGGCGGTATCTGAAGGGCGACGCAGGTATGGCGCAGGCGGCTGTTCAGCGGATTAGCGGGTCCCAGGATATCTATGGAGCCTTATCCAGAGAAAATGCCTCCGTGAATTTTATTACCTGTCACGACGGCTTTACACTGAACGATTTATTTTCTTATAACAGGAAACACAATGAAAAGAACGGATGGAATAATACGGACGGAGCCAATGACAATAATAGCTGGAATTGCGGCGTAGAAGGAGAGACAGATGATCCAAAGATACTTGACCTGCGCTACCGGCTGATGCGCAATGCCTTTGCCCTCCTTATGTGCAGCCGCGGGATTCCTATGTTCCTTGCCGGGGATGAATTTTGCAATTCCCAGCTTGGCAATAACAATGCTTACTGTCAGGACAATCTGATCTCCTGGCTGGATTGGGGACAGCTCTCGAAGCATGAGGGGATGTTTCGGTTTTTCCAGCACATGATTCGTTTTCGGAAAGAGCATCGGGTACTGCGGACAAATATCAGTAACGGAGCCTTGGGATTTCCGGATGTAAGCTTTCATGGTGTGAAGCCCTGGAAGGAGCATTTTGAGGAATATGATCGATATGTCGGCGTGATGTTCGCCGGCCAGGAAAAAGGGACAAGACCGGAGGTGGTTTATCTTGCTTCCAATGCCTTCTGGGAGGAGCTTGAGGTATCGCTTCCCCTTTTGCCGGGAGAAATGCACTGGGAGATTGGAGCAGATACATGGGAAGAGCTGCAAAAGCCCGGGAAAATCATAGGCGGCAGCCTTACGATAAAGCCCAGAAGCGTAGTGGCGCTGGTAGGGAAAACAGGGTAAAAGGTTACTGGTTACTGTTCACTCCGTTACCGGTAACGTAAAAGCTGCATTGCGTCCGCCCCTGTACATGTGGTATACTCTTAGCAGATTAAGGAAGCGCCTGCGGGCGCCTTCCGTGTTGCAAAAAAGCCGACACATCAAAATAAAATAGGATTCCTTCAACATACTGGTATTTTGGATGTGCCGTAAGCTCAAAGAAAGACAAGGAAAAGAGGTTTTTCAAATATGGAAATGAACAAAAGGCCCCGCCGCCTGCGCACCGGCGCAGGCTTACGAAAAATGGTCCGGGAAACCCGCATGGACAAAAGCTCTCTCATTTACCCCATGTTTATTAAAGAAGGCGCCGGGATAGAAGAAGAGATCCCCACCATGCCGGGCCAGTACCGCTACAGCATCGACCGGATGCCCTATGCTCTGGAGAAGCTTCAAAAAGCAGGCGTGGGAAGCGTTATGCTTTTCGGGATCCCGGAGCACAAGGATGCCTGCGGCAGCGGCGCTTTCGCAGAGGACGGCATTATACAGAGGGCCTTCCGGGAAGCCAAAAAGCAGTTCCCGGATCTCTACTGCATCGGTGACGTGTGCATGTGCGAGTACACCTCCCACGGTCACTGCGGCATTTTAAAAGGCGAGTATGTAGACAACGATAAAACTCTGGATTACCTTGCAAAAATCGCGCTTTCCCAGGTACAGGCCGGCGCGGACATGGTAGCGCCCTCCGATATGATGGACGGCCGCGTGGGAGCCATCCGTACCATACTGGACGCAAACGGATATGCGGAAACCCCCATTATGTCCTACGCCGTAAAATACGCCTCCGCCTTCTACGGTCCTTTCCGGGATGCGGCAGGCAGCGCCCCGGCCTTCGGCGACCGCAAATCCTATCAGATGGACTACCACAACAGCCGTGAGGCCGTGAAAGAAGCGCTCCTGGACGTAGAAGAGGGCGCCGATATCATTATGGTAAAGCCGGCCATGAGCTATCTTGACATTCTTACCAAGGTAAAAGACGAGATACATCTGCCCGTAGCCGCCTACAGCGTAAGCGGAGAATACGCCATGATAAAAGCGGCCGCCTCCTTAGGCTATATAGACGAGGCCGCAATCATCTGCGAGACAGCCGCAAGCGCTTACCGGGCGGGCGTGGATCTGTATCTGACCTATTTTGCACCGGAAATCGCAGAATTTATGGACGAGGGGAGAATCGGATAATGACAAAATCAGAAAAGCTTTTTGAGCGTGCGGTAAAGCACATCCCCGGCGGCGTCAATTCCCCGGTTCGGGCCTTTGGCTCCGTAGGAGAGACCCCCCGGTTTATCGCCGGCGCACAGGGTTCCCATCTGACCGATGCGGACGGAAGGACCTACCTTGACTATGTAGGCTCCTGGGGGCCTATGATTCTTGGCCACAGCCACCCGGCAGTTCTGGACGCCGTAGAGCAGGCATGTAAAAAAGGCTTAAGCTTCGGCGCAGCTACCGAGGCGGAGGTGGAGATGGCCGATCTGATCTGCAGCATCGTGCCTTCCGTCGAAATGGTACGCATGGTAAACTCCGGAACCGAAGCCGTAATGAGCGCAGTCCGGGCAGCCAGAGGCTACACAGGGAGAAACAAGATCGTAAAATTCGCCGGCTGCTATCACGGACATTCCGACGCCATGCTGGTCAAGGCCGGCTCCGGCATCATGACAGCAGGCGTACCTGACAGCGCAGGCGTTCCCTCCGGCTGTACCGCAGATACCCTGACGGCCGTCTACAATGATTTGGAGAGCGTTGAGAAGCTATTTGACGCCTGCAAAAACGAGATAGCCGCCGTCATCGTAGAACCGGTAGGCGCCAACATGGGCGTCGTCCTTCCGGAAACCGGCTTTTTGGAGGGCCTGCGCCGCATCTGTACGGAACAGGGAAGCCTCCTGATATTCGACGAGGTAATAACCGGATTTCGTCTGAGCCTCTCCGGCGCACAGGGCTATTACAATATAGAACCGGATCTCACCACCTTCGGCAAGATCATCGGCGGCGGAATGCCGGTAGGCGCCTACGGCGGGCGTAAGGAAGTCATGGAGATGATAGCGCCGGCGGGACCAGTCTACCAGGCGGGAACCCTAAGCGGCAATCCGGTAGCTATGGCAGCCGGCCTGGCCCAGATACGTCTGCTTAGAGACACCCCCGGCTTTTACGAGGAGCTTCACAGAAAGTCCGGCCTCTTATTTGCCGGAATGGAAGAAATCCTGAAAGAAGCAGACAGCCCCTATCAGCTGAATCACATAGGCTCCCTTGGCTGTCTGTTCTTCACAAAGCAGCCGGTACATGACTATGCATCCGCCAAGACCTCGGATACAGAAGCCTTCGCCCGGTACTTTTCCCATATGCTGCAAGAAGGCATCTACCTTGCGCCCTCACAGTTTGAGGCGATGTTCGTATCTGCGGCTATTACGGAAGAAGAGATTGACGAGACATTGACAGCAGTTCGCAAATTTTTCTTAATACAATGAGCAAAATAGGTCCGGAAAGTCAGTCTTATCACAATGTGTAAAAGATTTTGCGTGAAAAATTATCATATGGAGGAGAAAAAGATGGAAAAGAAAAAATACGTAGCCTATGTAGGAACCTACACCCACGGCAGCAGCGAGGGAATCCATCTGTTCGATCTGGATGTAGAGGAAGGAACCATGATCGAGCGAAAGGTCATCCCCATCAACAACCCATCCTACATCAAGCTGTCCCACAACGGCAAGCACCTGTATTCCATATCCGACGAAGGCGTGCGCTCCTTTATCATACAACCGGACGGCGATCTGGAGCCGTTAAACTGCGCCAGCGTAGACGGCATGCGGGGCTGCTATCTTTCCACCGATCAGGAAGACAAATACCTATTCGTAGGCGGCTGGCACGACGGAAAAGTCACCGTACTGCGCCTGAATGAAGACGGAAGCGTAGGCGAAATCACCGACGGCATTTTCCACAAAGGCTTAGGCAGCGTAGCCGAACGGAACTTCCGCCCCCACGTAAACTGTGTCAATCTAACCCCGGACGGCAAATACCTCTGCGCCGTAGACCTGGGAACCGACCAGATTAAAATCTACAAATTCGACTACCGAACCGGAAAAATCACCCTGGTAGATCTCCTGATGTGCGAGCTAAACTCCGCCCCCCGAATCATCAAATTCAGCCGCGACGGAAAGTTCGCCTACGCAATCAGCGAGCTGAAAAACTACATCACCGTATACAAATATGACGGAAGCGGAAAAAATCCCTCCTTCGAGCTGATTCAAACCGTTTCCACCTTAAACGACTACCATTCCGCCACCAGCGCCGCAAGCGCTCTGCGCTTCTCCAAAGACGGAACCAAAGTACTATGCACCAACGCCGGCGACAACACCGCCGGAATCTTCCACGTAGACAAAGAAACCGGCCTATTAGAGAAGATCTGCATCCTCCCCATCAGCGGCGACTACCCCAAAGCCGGCGACTTCTTCCCCGACAACCGCCGCATCATATCCTTAAACCACGAAAGCAACAGCATCACCATATTCGACATCAACTACGAAAAAAAATACTTCACCATGAAAGGCAAACCCATCCCCATCGAGACCCCCAACTGCATCCTAGTATCCGAAATCTAATTCTGAAAGGGACAGCCGAAAATACCGGCTGTCCCTTTCAGAATTATCCCCCCCCGACCTACACCAATATCCCCTAACCTACACATTAATTTCCTAAACAAACCAACCATATTTTTGCCCCCAAAATTCCCCCAAACAACCGCCTTCAAAGTCAGGTGATGCGGAAAAAGGGGGCGGCAGGCTTTTCCGATATCAAGTGTCCGGCTGTTCGCGTACACGGCGTCTGATCCGGACGAACATTACCAAGAAATCTAAATCCCACAAACAACCTTTCAAGGTAATGTACGTCCGGAGCAGACGCCGTGTACGAGAACCGTCCGAACACAGATATGGAAAAGTCTGCCGCCCCCTTTTTCCGCATCACCGTCCCCCCACCCACTTTGTACCACGAAAAATACAAATATTTCCCCAACACCACTTGAAAAATACCCACAAAACGCATAAAATAGACATTAGAATCGCGCACTGCGATATGGGCGATGAAACTCTATGTTTCATCCCTGCGACATCCCACAATAGAAAAGGAGAATGGATTATGAATTTCGTAGTTGAAACATCCGCACGCCACGTGCACGTAACACAGGAGGATCTGGAAACCTTATTCGGCAAAGGCTATGAGCTGACCAAGAAAAAAGATCTCTCCCAGCCGGGCCAGTTCGCCTGCAACGAAAAAGTAACCATCGTAGGACCCAAAAAAGAAATGTCAGCCTCCATCTTAGGACCCGTAAGACCCGAGACCCAGATCGAGCTGTCCCTCACAGACGCCCGTTCCATCGGTGTAACGGCCCCTGTCCGTGAGTCCGGCGACATAGCAGGAAGCGGCGCCTGCAAGCTGGTAGGACCTGCAGGAGAAGTAGAGCTTAAGGAAGGCGTAATTGCAGCAAAGCGTCACATCCATGCAACTCCCGAGGATGCCGAGAAGCTTGGCGTAAAAGACAAAGACGTAGTATCCGTAAAAGTAGACACCTACGGCAGAAGCCTGGTATTCGGTGACGTAATTGTCCGCGTAAGTCCCAAATACGCACTGGCCATGCACATTGACACCGACGAGTCCAACGCGGCAGGCTGCGCAGGAACCGTATACGGTGAGATTGTAAAATAATTGTGAAAGCAATGAACAGTGCCGTAAGCAATCTGAACGCACTGTAAATAGCAGCAGAACAAAAATAAGGGAGAATACATAATCATGAAAATCTTAGTATTAAACTGCGGAAGCTCATCCTTAAAATATCAGCTCATCGATATGGAAAACGAGAGCGTAATGGCCAAGGGGCTCTGCGAGAGAATCGGAATCGACGGTTCCAAGCTTACCCACAAGGCAAATGACAAAGAAATGGTCGTAGAGCAGCCCATGCCCAAGCACACCGAAGCCATTTCCTTAGTAATGAAAGCACTGGTAGATCCCGAGTACGGCGTATTAAAGGATACCGGCGAGATCTCCGCAGTCGGACATCGCGTCCTCCACGGCGGCATGAAGTTCACCGAGTCCATCGTTGTAAATGAGGACGTAAAGAACGTAATCCGCGAGTGCTTTGACTTAGGACCTCTCCACAATCCCGCAAACCTTATGGGAATCGAAGCCTGCGAAGAGGCAATGCCCGGCGTACCTAACGTAGCGGTATTCGACACCACCTTCGGTATGGCAATGGAAGAGAAGGCATATCTCTACGCTATTCCCCATGAGTACTTTGAAAAATACAGCATCCGCCGTTACGGCTTCCACGGAACCAGCCACATGTTTGTATCCGGCGAGGCCATCAAGTTCGCAGGTCTTGATCCCGAGAAGGGCAAAGTAATTGTATGTCACTTAGGCAACGGCGCCAGCATTTCCGCATCTATCGGCGGAAAATGTGTGGATACCTCTATGGGTCTGACCCCATTGGAGGGCCTTATCATGGGAACCAGAAGCGGCGACGTAGACCCGGCCGTACTTCAGTTCATCTGCAACAAAGAGGGCAAGGACGTCAACGAACTGCTGAACATTCTCAACAAGAAGTCCGGCGTTCTGGGCATGAGCGGCGGCGTATCCAGTGACTTCCGTGATATCGAAAAGGCAAAATCCGAGGGAAATCACTTGGCAGAGGTAGCTCTGGAAGCATTTGTATACCGCGTAGTAAAATACATCGGAGCATATACGGCAGCCATGAACGGTGTGGACGCCATCGCATTCACCGCAGGCGTAGGCGAGAACGATATGAAGACACGCAAGGCCATCTGCAGCTACTTAGGCTATCTGGGCGTAGAGATTGACGACGAGGCCAACAACTGCCGCGGAAAGAATCAGATGATCTCCACCGCAGATTCCAAGGTAAAGGTTATGATTCTGCCCACCAACGAAGAACTGGCAATTGCAAGAGAAACCCTCCGCCTTACAAAATAAGAATCGTTCGGTATAAAATCATTCCATATAAAGATTTATACAAAACACAAAGTGATTCATACCAAATGGTTTTACACAAAACGGTTCACAAAATCAGTTTGGAAAAACGTTTCGGAAAAAACGGTTTGGAAAAAATAGGCTTGACAAACCCCTTTGTAAAGGCTATACTATCCTAGTATGTGTTAGGAGAGTACTATGCTCATTCATTTAAACGAAGTTTTATCCTGTGAAGAGAAGACGGTTGCGAAGAATGTGGATTTGGAGATGAACTCCTTTGATTCCGGCCTTGGAAGCTTTCCCTTCTTAGAGAAGGAGCCCGTAGCGCTTACCATCACCAATTTGGGCGAGGATAAGCTGAAGATTACGGGCAGTGTAAGGCTTACGGCCGCAATTCCCTGTGACCGCTGTCTGGAGGAGGTTTCGACCCCTCTGGAGCTTGTTATCAGCAAGGAAGTCGATATGAAGCAGACGGCTGAGGGCAGGATCAAAGACCTGGATGAAACGGATTTTGTCATTGGATACAACCTGGATGTAGACAAGCTTGTCTACGGTGAGATTTTGGTGAACTGGCCCATGAAGACCCTGTGCAGGGAAGACTGCAAGGGGATCTGCAGGAAATGCGGAACCAATCTCAACCACGGCTCCTGCAGCTGTGATACAGTGGAACTGGATCCAAGAATGGCCGTAATAGCCGAGATTTTTAAGAACAGTAATTAGAGGAGGTGTAACCGATGTCTATTTGTCCCAAGAATAAATCTTCCAAAGGAAGAAGAGATAAGAGAAGAGCAAACTGGAAGATGAGCGCAGTCAATCTGGTAAAATGCAGCAAATGCGGCGCCCTGATGATGCCTCACAGAGTTTGCAAGTCTTGCGGCTCTTACAACAAGAAAGAGATCGTATCCGTAGATTAATCAGGATGCACAAAAAGGCTTTCCGGCTTGACCGGGAAGCCTTTTTAAGACAGAATTTTCAAGAGAATTATTCATTATGAAAAAACACAAAGCTTTTTCATATTTTGCAACAATTTATGGTAAGAACATATTGAAAAGCCATGCGGTTTTATGTTAAACTATATCATGTTAGATGAAGCAGATATATCTATCTCAAAAGGATATACATTTGCGGGTGCCATCAGGGGGGATGCTTGTATAGACAGGAATCAAAAGAGAACGGATGTTTTTTGTCAAATGACAGCGCTATTTAATAAGAATCATAATAAAAAACAAAAAGGAAGGTAGATAGTCATGCATAAAAGCATCAAAAAAATGGTTGGAATCCGGGTTGCGGTAGCCCTTTTCGCAGTGATCCTGTTCAGTGTGATGATGACCATTAACATTCTGCGAGTGGATCGCACACAAACAGCCAGCATTCAGGCGAACTCTTTGCTGGACAAAGCACAGAGAGCGGAGGCGGCTCATTATAAATGGTCCGGCAATTTAAGCAACGCGCTCTATGCGGGAACAGAATTTACGGGAAGCATTGATCCGACCACCTGTGTTCTGGGACAGTGGCTTTACGGAGAGGCAGGCACAGACGACGCCCAGATCCTTTCCCTTCGGTCTCAGCTTGAGCCTTTACATAAAGAGCTGCACGAATCAGCAACGGAGGCTCTTGATATGCTGAGTGTCAATCCGCAGCAGGCACAGGCTTTTTACCAGGAGACCATTCAGACCAATCTCAATACATTGGTAGGGCTTTTGGAGAATGTTGTGGAGCGCGGAACAGTCCTGAACGATGAGACAAAAGAAGAGATGGAACAGACGCTTGTGATGATGCACATCACTTCGATTGTAGGACTTTCCCTATCTCTGATTGCGCTGATTAGTCTGGTATTCTATGTATTAGGCAAGATTGTAAAGCCCTTGATTCTGATTACCAAGAAGAGCAAGCCGCTTCAGGACGGACATTTGGAGCTTGAGATTAATTATCATGCAAGAGATGAGCTTGGAGAGCTGGCGGAGACACTGGAGCTTTCTATGGAGCGCATCGGCGGCTATGTGAATGACATTAACCGGATGATGGGCCAGTTATCCGCAGGAAACTTTGACGTTCAGGTTTCCGAGCCTTATATCGGAGACTTCCGTACCATCGAAGAATCCCTGACAAGCTTTACGAGAACTATGTCCTCAGCCCTTGCCAATATCAATGGAGCACAGCAGAAGGTATCCGGCGGCGCAGCCCAGCTTTCAAGCGGCGCCCAGGCGCTGGCGCAGGGAGCTACGGAGCAGGCGAGTGCGGTGGAAGAGCTTTATGCTACCCTGGATGAGCTTTCCAAGAGCGCGGCTCAGAACGTAAAAGTAGCTTTAGATGCACAGGAGGACGCGCGTCTTACGGGCGAGCAGGTAACCTTGAGCAGTCAGCAGATGGAAGAGATGGTAGCCGCTATGCATGATATTTCCGTATCCTCCCAGGAGATCGGCAAGATCATCGCTACCATTGAAAATATTGCTTTCCAGACAAATATTCTGGCGCTGAATGCGGCTGTAGAAGCTGCCAGAGCAGGAACGGCAGGAAAGGGCTTTGCAGTTGTATCCAGTGAGGTACGAAGCCTGGCAACCCAGTCCGATCAGGCGGCAAAGGCCACCAAGGAGCTGATTGAAAATTCCGTTCAGGCTGTGGAACGCGGAAGCCGTATCGTAGGAGAGGTATCTCAGACATTAAATAAGACCCTGGAGCTTGTAATGCAGTCCGGTGAAACGATTGGAGACATTGCAAAGGCTGTGGAGCGTGAGGCAGATTCCATTTCACAGGTAACCGACGGAATCAGTCAGATTTCCTCTGTTGTACAGACCAACTCCGCAAGCAGCGAGGAGTCCGCAGCAGTCAGCAATGAACTGTTTGAGCAGGTACGCTTCCTGCAAGAGCAGACAAAGAAATTCCGCTTAAAGTCTGCCCGTTAAGTACAGCGGCTTCGTTTGCGAATGATAGCAGAGATAAATCGATAAAAAGAAGAAAAAGCGGCTGCCGCAGGAGCAATTCAGCGGCAGCTTTTCTTATGAAAGAAAAGAAGATTAATTCTTTATATTCCAAAGAAGTGTGCTGCAGGCTGATGAAAGCGGCTGCAAGAAACAAAAAAGAAGCTATGAAAATATTAGGTTGATTTCTCAATCAATATTTAGTATGATGATAGAGGATTGGCATAGAGAGTGCGGAAGACGCTGGGGGATAAGTCAAGTATTTATAAGAAATACTTTTGGCTGGCTGGTAAAGTCGCAAAGGCGCACAAGAGGAACTTTTATGAGTGCCCTTTCGAATAAAAGTTTCTCTCATTACAGGTGTGTCGAAGCGGCTTTACCCTTTAGTGCCGTCGCGCAGCGACTTTAAACAGGAGGAAATTTATATGCAGGAAATGATTCGCGTTGCGGTGGACGCAATGGGAGGCGACAACGCGCCGGACGAGATTGTCAAGGGCGTGGTGGAGGCCGTGGGCCTGCGGGATGATATTAAGGTATTTCTTGTGGGAAAGGAAGAACTGGTCAAAGAAAAGCTAAAGGCTTATTCCTATAGAGAAGATCAGATTGAGGTGGTCAATGCCGCAGAGGTAATTGAGATGGCGGAGCCTCCCGTTCTGGCGATTCGCAGGAAGAAGGATTCTTCCATTGTGGTGGCTCTTAAGATGGTAAAGGAAGGAAAGGCCGATGCGTTTGTATCAGCCGGCAGCTCCGGTGCGGTTCTGGCAGGGGGACAGCTTCTGGTGGGACGTATCAAAGGCGTGGAACGGCCGCCTTTGGCTCCTCTGATTCCCACAAAAAAAGGTGTTTCCCTTCTGATTGACTGCGGAGCCAATGTAGATGCACGTTCCTCTCACCTGGTGCAGTTTGCCAAGATGGGTTCCATCTATATGGAGCATGTGGTGGGAATAAAGAAGCCCAGAGTTGCCATTGTGAATATTGGGGCGGAGGAAGAGAAGGGCAATGCCCTGGTGAAAGAGACTTTTCCTCTTTTGAAGGAATGTAAGGATATCAATTTTATCGGAAGTATTGAAGCCCGGGATATCCCTGCAGGCGGGGCGGATGTGATTGTCTGCGAGGCGTTTGTGGGAAATGTGATTTTAAAGCTTTACGAGGGAATGGGTTCTGTTCTCATCGGGAAGATAAAAGAGGGCATGATGACCAGTTTGCGCAGTAAGATCGGCGCGCTTCTGGTGAAGCCGGCCTTGAAGGAGACCTTAAAGTCCTTTGATGCGTCGGAATACGGCGGAGCGCCGCTGTTGGGGTTGAATGGTCTTGTTGTGAAGACGCACGGAAGCTCAAAAGCGCAGGAGGTGAAAAACTCCATTATTCAGTGCGTTACATTTAAGGAGCAGCAAATTAATGATAAGATCAGAGACAATATTATAAGAGAGGAAGGATAAGACGTATGGAATTTGAGAAACTGAAAGGAATCATTGCAGATGTTCTGAACGTGGATGAGGAAGAGATTACGATGGATACGACGTTTACGGACGATCTGGGTGCGGACTCTTTGGATGTGTATCAGATTATCATGGGACTTGAAGAGGAATTTGATATTGAGATTCCTCAGGAAGAGGCAGAAAAGATCGTTTCCGTGGGTGATGCGGTTGAGCAGATTAAGAAAGTTACTGCCTAGTACATCATTATATTAATTTTTGAAGTAAATACTAGGTTTATAGAAGGATGGGCTGCCACAAGGAATGGACTGATGATCGGTGGGTTACTTGTGGTAGCTTATTTCGTGTGTGTGCGGATTTTTGTTGGGATTTGGGCAGTGGTTGGAGTTTTTTTGATAGGAGGTTTTGATGAAGTTAGAGGAGTTGGAGGAGAAGATTGGGTATCGGTTTCAGGAGCCGAAGCTGCTTAGGCAGGCGATGTGTCATAGTTCGTTTGCGAATGAACGGCATATGGACAGGCTGCTTAATAATGAGCGGCTGGAGTTTTTGGGGGATGCGGTTCTGGAGTTGATTACGAGTGAGTTTTTGTTTAGGAATTATCCGAAGATGCCGGAGGGGGAAGCGACCCGGACCAGGGCTAGTATTGTGTGTGAGCAGACCTTGGCTCTTTGTGCGAGGGAGCTGGGACTTGGGGAGTTTTTGCTTTTGGGGAAAGGGGAGGCTCTTACCGGGGGGAGAGACCGGGATTCGGTTACTTCGGATGCTTTGGAGGCCCTTTTGGGGGCGATTTATTTGGATGGTGGTTTTGCTAGTGCAAAAGATTTTGTGTATGGCTTTATTTTGAATGATATTGAGCATAAGAAACTCTTTTTTGATAGCAAGACTATCCTCCAGGAAGAGATTCAGGGGGAGACTGCGGAGCTTCTTCATTATGTGCTGATTGGGGAGGAGGGACCGGATCATAATAAGCGGTTTATGGTCCATGCCTGCCTGGGAGACACGGTAATTGGTGCGGGAAGCGGACGGACGAAGAAGGCGGCGGAGCAGGAGGCGGCTTATCGGGCTTTGATTGAGCGGCATAAGGCGGCGGACCGCGATTGAATGTACTGGTTAAAGTCGCAAAGGCGCACGAGAGGAACTTTTATGAGTGCCTTTCCGAATAAAAGTTTCTCTCATTACAGGTGTGTCAAAGCGACTTTACCCTTTAGTGCTGTCGCACAGCGACTATAAATAGAACGAACGGAGCGATGTATGTATTTAAAGAGTATTGAGGTTCAGGGCTTTAAGTCCTTTGCAAATAAGATTGTATTTGATTTTCATAATGGCATTACGGGCATCGTGGGGCCGAATGGCAGCGGTAAGAGCAATGTAGCAGATGCGGTGCGCTGGGTGCTTGGAGAGCAGAGGGTGAAGCAGCTTCGGGGCGGAAGTATGCAGGATGTGATTTTTTCCGGGACGGAGAGCCGCAGGCCCTTAAGCTATGCTTATGTTGCGATTACTTTGGATAACGGGGATCATCAGCTTGCGATTGATTATGAGGAGGTGACGGTTTCACGGCGGCTTTACCGGTCCGGGGAAAGTGAGTATCTGATTAATGGGACTGCCTGCCGGCTTAAGGATATCAATGAGCTTTTTTATGATACGGGTATTGGTAAAGAAGGATATTCGATTATCGGGCAGGGGCAGATTGACCGGATCTTGAGTTCTAAGCCGGAGGAATCCCGGGAGCTTTTTGATGAGGCTACGGGGATTGTGAAGTTTAAGCGGCGGAAGAATACGGCGCAGAAGAAGCTGGAGGATGAGAAGCAGAATATTCTGCGTATCAACGATATTCTTGCGGAGCTTGAGAAGCAGCTGGGGCCTTTGGAGAGGCAGTCGGAGACGGCCAAGGTTTATCTTAAGAAAAAAGAGACATTAAAGATTTATGATGTGAATATGTTTCTTTTAGAGACGGCCCGTCTTCAGGAGCAGCTTTCGGAGGTGGAGAAGAAGTCGGAGACGGCCCAGGCGGAGCTTGAGGAGACTACCCGGGCTTATGAGAGCATTAAGCTTGAGCATGCTAAGATTGAGGAGGAGCTTGAGCAGTTAAATACGGATCTGGATCAGACGAAGGAGTCTTTTTCCCAGGCCGGCATGAGCCGTCAGCAGTTGGAGGGACAGATTGAGCTTTTGAAGGAGCAGATCAATTCGGTCCGGGCCAATGATGAGCATCTTCAGGGGCGTCTGGCTGCCATTGGCACGGATGTTCTGGAGAAGAAAGAGGCCAGGAAGAAGCTGACGGAGGAGCAAAGACAGCTTGATGCACAGCTTAAGGAGATTTCCGGCCGTTCCAGGGAGGCTACGGAGCGGTTAAATGCCGTCCGCAGGAAAATGGAGGCTCTGAACAGCCGGGTGGAGCAGCGGAAAAATGCGATTATCAGTCTTTTGAATGAGCGTGCTTCCACAAAGGGAAGGCTGCAGCGGTATGACGCCATGCAGGAGCAGGCCCAGATCCGAAGGGCGGAGCTGAATAAGAAGCTTCTGGAGGCCCGGAGCGGCGAGGCGGAGCAAAAGGCGCTTTATGAGGAGTACCAAAGAAAGCTTGGGGAGATTGAGGCCGGAATCCTGGAGCTGACGGCTGCTCAGAGGGAGAAGGAGGAGGAGGCCGAGAGCTGCCGCCGTACTCTTGGCAAGCTCAATGAGCAGTTGGAGATTGGACAGACCGCATTTCACAGGGAATCCTCCAAGCTTGAGTCTCTTCGGAATCTGGCGGAGCGGTATGACGGCTACGGCAACAGTATCCGCAAAGTAATGGAGCGCAAGGAGCGGACGCCTGGGATTCTCGGCGTTGTGGCGGATATTATCAAGGTGGATCAGAAGTATGAGACAGCCATCGAGACGGCTCTTGGAGGCAATATTCAAAATATTGTCACGGACAATGAGGAGACGGCCAAGGAGCTTATCGGCTATTTGAAAAAGAATAAGCTGGGGCGGGCCACCTTTCTTCCACTGACCAGCGTAGGGGGACGTGATAATTTTCCCAGGAAGGAAGCCTTGAAAGAGCCTGGTGCTTTGGGTCTTGCGAGTACCTTGGTTAAGGCGGAGAAGCAATACGAGGGCGTTGTGCAGTATCTTCTGGGAAGAGTTCTGGTGGTGAGCGAGATTGACGCCGCTATAAAAATTGCCCGGAAATACAGTCATTCTTTACATATTGTTACTTTGGAGGGTGAATACTTAAGTCCGGGAGGCTCCATGACAGGAGGCGCCTTCCGCAATTCCAGCAATCTTCTTGGACGCCGCCGGGAGCTTGAAGAGCTTGAGGAAAATGTAAAGCGTCTGGAGGAGGAGATGAACGCCGCCAGGCTTCGCATCGAGGAGGTTAAGGATCGCCGCCGTACCTTCCGGCAGGCGGCGGAAGCGCTGAATACCCGTCTCCAGGAGCAGTATCTGCAGCAAAATACGGTTTCTTTGAATGCAAATCAGGCCAAGGAAAAGCTTGCGGAGCTGGCTTCCGGTTACGAAGGGCTGAATGTGGAGCTTGGCCAGTTAGAGGAGCAGCTTAAGGATATCGGTGAGAGCCGGGTGGCTATCGGCCTGGAGCTTCAGGCTTCGGAGGAGCAGGAAAAGGAGCACGAGACGGATACCCTGGAGGCTCAGAAGGAACTGGAGGAGATCCGGGGGCAGGAAGAGGGCAGCGTGAAGGAGTGCGAGAGTATTCACCTGGAGGTTGCCGCTATTACCCAGAAGGCGGAATTTGTCAATGAAAATGTGGCCCGTATTGACCGGGAGCTGGAGCGGTTCCGCATGGAGGAAGAAGAGCTGAAGGCCGGCGTGGTACAGGGAAGTCATGATATTAAGGCAAAGGAGGAGGGGATCTTAGCCCTCACCGGACAGATAGAGCAGCTGAACCTAAGAAGCCGGACTTTGGAGCAGAGGACCGTTACGCTGACGGAGAAACGGGATGCGCTTTTGAGCGGTCAAAAGGAGTTTTTTTCCAGGAGGGAGGAGCTTTCCGAACACAGGAGCCGTCTGGATAAGGAGGCGTTTCGTCTGAACAGCCAGAGGGAGAGATTGGAGGAAAGCGCTGAGTCTCAGGCTAATTATATGTGGGAGGAATATGAGCTGACTTACAATTCGGCTCTGCCTCTTCGGGATGAGGCTTATGAGGAGCTTGGGGATCTGAAAAAGCAGATTTCGGCTCTGAAGGATGAGATTCGCAGGCTTGGGGATGTGAATGTCAATGCCATTGAGGATTTTAAGAATCTTTCCGAGCGTTATACGTTTATGAATAATCAGAGAAATGATCTGGTGAAGGCGGAGGAGACGCTTCTTGGTATTATTCAGGAGCTTGATTCCGGTATGCGTAAGCAGTTCAGGGAGCAGTTTGAGCGGATTCGTGTGGAGTTTGACAAAGCGTTTAAGGAGCTGTTCGGCGGCGGTAAGGGAACTCTGGAGCTGAATGAGGAGGAGGATATTCTGGAGGCAGGTATTCGCATTATTGCGCAGCCGCCGGGAAAGAAGCTGCAGAATATGATGCAGCTTTCCGGCGGGGAGAAGGCGCTGACGGCGATTTCTCTGTTGTTTGCCATTCAGAATTTGAAGCCTTCGCCTTTCTGTCTGCTGGATGAGATTGAGGCGGCCCTGGATGATTCCAATGTAGGACGCTTTGCGAAATATCTTCATAAGTTGACAAAAAATACACAGTTTATTATTATTACACATAGGAAGGGAACAATGGAGTCCGCTGACCGGCTGTATGGTATTACCATGCAGGAGAAAGGGGTTTCAGCTCTTGTTTCCGTGAATTTGATTGAAGAGGATTTGACGTAAAATGACAAAACTGCATTCCTCAAATATTGTAAAAGTGTACGGGAAGGGGATTGCGGTACTGGAATCAGCAATACCCTTCCTGTACACAGAACAGTTTACAGACGGATGGACCTGCGGCTGGAAACTGTTCTTAGTACAGGTGTACGGGAAGGGGATTGCGGTACTGGAATAGAATAGGGGGTATCGAAGTGTCAGAGGAGAAAAAGGGATTTTTTGGAAGACTGGTGTCGGGACTGGCGAAGACGCGGGCGAATATTGTGGCAGGGATGGACAATATTTTCAGCGGATTTTCGGCTATTGATGATGAATTTTATGAGGAGATTGAAGAAACTCTGATTTTGGGGGATATTGGGATCAATGCCACCAATGCGATTATTCAGGATCTGAAGGCGAAGGTGAAGGAGCAGAGACTTAAGGAGCCGTCTCAGTGTAAGGATCTTTTGATTGCAAGTATCCGGGCGCAGATGGAGGTGGGCGAGGTGGCCTACCGGTTTGAGGAGGAGAAGTCTGTGGTTCTGGTGATCGGGGTCAATGGGGTTGGTAAGACGACTTCGGTTGGGAAGCTGGCAGGGAAGCTTAAGGATCAGGGGAAGAAGGTGATTCTGGCAGCGGCGGATACGTTTCGGGCGGCGGCAGGTGAGCAGCTTACAGAGTGGGCGTCAAGGGCCGGGGTGGATATTATCAGCGGATGTGAGGGGGCTGATCCGGCTTCTGTGGTTTATGACGCGGTTTGCGCGGCGAAGGCCAGGAATGCGGATGTGCTGCTTTGTGATACGGCAGGGAGGCTTCATAATAAGAAGAATCTGATGGAGGAATTGCGTAAGATTAACCGCATTATAGACAGGGAGTATCCGGATGCTTATCGGGAGACGCTTGTGGTGCTTGACGGGACTACGGGGCAGAATGCGCTGGAGCAGGCGAGGCAGTTTAAGAGTGTGGCGGATGTTACGGGGATTATTTTGACGAAGCTGGATGGGACGGCTAAAGGGGGAATTGCGGTGGCTATTCAGTCGGAGATGGGGATTCCGGTGAAGTATGTGGGAGTTGGGGAGAGTATTGATGATTTGCAGAAGTTTAAGGCGGATGAGTTTGTGAATGCGTTGTTTCATCAAGGGTAGGTAGTGGGGGTGGACGGGGCTGCTGCAAAATAAGGCGGCAGCCATTTCCATATCCTGTGTTCGGACGGTTCGCGTACAGGACGTATGCTTCGGACGGACATTGCCCTTTGAGTTATTGGGAAGAGGTTTGCTTTTGTGGTCAATGTTCGCCCGTATCATACGCCCTGTACGCGAACAGCCGGACACCGGATATCGGAAAAGTCTGCTGCCTTATTTTGCAGCAGCCCCTGGTTTGCGGCGGGGTATGAAGACGTGGGGCTTGTTGTATTTTTTCAAATGGATTGGATATGGTATTAGCTTGAATTTTATTTTTTTATAGTATTCCTTGTATCTGGTTAATTCAGTTTTAAGCAGTTTTTCTTCATCGTATATTCTTAAAATGATAATGAATAAAAGGAGTTATGAATCCTCCCAATACGACAGCTGCACTTAGTATAAAAATCCAAGGTTTTTAGGCATTTACGCAAAAAAGATTGACTATTTTCAGAAATATGGTATTATACTATTAGTGGTGAGTCCTACCGCAAAGTGGACTGCTAAAAGCGTTAGCAACTCTAATGGAGTTACTACACAAATGGCTATGCGGAAACGCGTAGCCATCTTTTATGAGGAGAAATATGCAGACAGATTTTAACTTATACAAGGTGGATATGATTAACTCTTATTAGGAACACGAAAACGCAAGGTTTTTGACGAAAACACAAGAAAACAGATTGAAACTATCACATTACGCAGAAAGCCGTCCTTGAAAATGGGGCGGTTTTCTGCGCGATATGGCCAGAGTCCACTGGGGGCTGCCCTGTTTTGGTTATCAAGGCGGCCCCCAGCAGACCCCGGCCATTCCACCCGAAAAGTCTGAATTATCGCATGGTAACTTTGAGACAAAATGTCCCAAAGCAATCGTTGTCCCCGCGCATTTTTACATAGGGGCTCTGGTGGTATATCCCCCGTCGCCGCCTACTATTAAGTGCAGGCGGGAGCAGGCGGTCAAGGGTGCGCAGCACCGCCGCTTGCGGCGGCTTGCCCTTGACCGCCTGCCCCGGCTGTGCTACCCCTCCGGCGCGGCGGGGGATATATCCTCCAGAGCCGCCCCCTTTCCCATGAATGGGAAAGGGCGGGGGATAGGGTTGAACGCGCTGTAAAAACCGCTTATTTTCCACGGCTGGACTGTTAGTATTTAGGCGTTTGAAAGCCGCTTGTATCAAGGGTTTCCGGGCGCGTTCAGCAGGGGGGTGGTATGTTTATATGTCCTGCGCCCTATTCGTTCCACAAAAGCTAACATGGACGGCTGTGCTTTGAGACATTTTGTCCCAAAGGTGAGGGGGAGACAGTGGCACAATGATTTTAATTAGGTAGCCCCCCCACTATTCTATACAGATTATAAGAAAAACTTTTGTAAAGGAACCTTGACAAAACCGCCCTATGCTGCTATAATGGAAATGTAAAGGAACCTTGTCAAAACAGGGGGTGACATTATTTGGAAAACAGGGTTGAAGAATTACGAAAAAGGTTAGGCATGAATCAAGAAGATTTTGCAAAAGCACTTAAAGTTTCAAGACAAACTGTCAGTTCAATAGAAACGGGGAAATATAATCCCTCTTTAGAATTAGCTTTTACAATATCAGATTTTTTCGGTAAGCAAATTGAAGATATTTTTATTCATGAAAGGAGTTGCAAAGATGAAAAAAGGTAATTTATTAGAGGGTATTTTGTTTGTTTTGACAGGCATTATCCTTTTGGGTGTAGCACTACTGACTGATAGTGTGTTGGACCGTTTGCTTATTGGTTTTGCTGCCGCAACTATCCCTTCTGGTATTTTTATGACCTGTAAATACTTCTATTGGAGTACATCTAAAAACAAAGAGCGTTATCAAGAAAAAATAGAAAATGAAAAAATTGAACTTCACGATGAATTAAAATCAAAATTAAGAGATAGATCCGGGCGCTATGCGTATGCTATCGGGCTTATGACAGTTAGTATTTCAATGATCATTTTCTCCATACTGGGACAACTTGGGATCATTGATAATTCACGCTTAATAGTGCTATATCTGGGCGGCTATTTATTATTTCAAATTGTAATAGGTATCGTAATATTTAAGCAGTTGCTAAAGAAGTATGAATAGCAAACCCAACCGAGCCAGTCAACGGCAAGTAAATGGGCTTCACTTCGCCCACCGTTGACAGCCCCATTTGTCTTTGCTGTTCGATAATCAAGGGGCGACAGCCTAAAGTGTTGCTATCTTATTCATAAGGAACCGGCGCGACAGCGGCGGTGACACAGCCAACCTCTTTGGGACATTTTGTCCCAAAGAGCCGGGTTTGGGGAGGCTCCCCAACAAGCATTTTTGACGGCCCCCGGCCAGTCAAAAATGGCAAGTGTGGCCACACTTGCATTGCTTGCCGTTTGTGGAATTATATAAATTGCGCGTTTTAAGACATGGTGCGGATTTTATACCTTTGGGACAAAATGTCCCAAAGTTGGGGCGGTACTTTTCGCAGTGCCGCCCCCTTTTCATGCCCGGCGGCATCCTTGCCGATACCCCTAATCGGAGTTATAATATAACTGTAATGTGATAGGGAAGGAGGAACAATGGCACGAACAAAAAACAGAGGGTATCAGCAGATTTTGCCCCCTACCTATGCGGCCCGGCGCTGGAAAATGGGCGGCTATATCCGGCTCTCCAAAGAGGATTTGCAGAAAATCAATCGTGGCCTTGACGATAGCAACAGTGTGAAAAATCAGCGCGATATACTCAACGATTTTCATTTTAATCATGCGGAAGAATTTGAAAGCTACACCGAGTATGTGGATGACGGCCACACGGGAACCGACACGGAGCGCGAAAGTTTCCAGCGGCTTTTGGGGGATGTGATGAACGGGAAAATTACCTGCGTTGTGGTAAAAGACCTCTCCCGTTTTGCCCGGAATTACAGTGACGCTGGCAGTCTGATTGATAACCTTTTTGTGCAAATGGGCGTCCGCTTTATCAGCTTGGCCGAGGGTGTGGACAGCTACCTAAACCCGGATAGCGTGAACAGCATTATTGTGCCGATAACAAATGTGATGAACGACCAGTATTGTTATCAAACCTCAAAGAAAATCCGGCAGGTATTTGATTACAAACGGCGCAACGGCCAGTACATCGGCTCTTTCGCCCCCTACGGCTACATCAAAGACCCGGCAAACAAGCATCAACTTCTGGTCGATACCGAGGCCGCCGAAACCGTCAAGCGCGTGTATTCCATGCTCCTGCAAGGCTCGTCTAAAAGGGCCATCGCGCTGTACCTCAACGAACATGGCATACTCAGCCCCACGGCATACCGCCGGAAAAAGGGCCTGCCCGTTTCCTCAGCTGTGGCGGACGACCCCATGTGGGGGGCCCGCATGATACATGAAATGCTCACCAACCCCATTTACACCGGGGATTTGGTACAAGGCCGCCGCCGGGTGAAAAGCTACAAGGTACACCAGATCGAGGCTGTGCCGGAGGATGAATGGGTGCGCGTCCCCGATACCCACGAGGCGATTATCCCCCATGAAACCTTTGATAAGGTGCAGGCTCTGCTGGTACGCGATACCCGGACTTCCCCCAAAGGGCGCGAGGTTCACCTGTTCAGCGGTTTTCTGAAATGTGCGGACTGCGGGAAGTCCATTACCCGCAGCCAGAGCGGGAAAAATATCTATTACGCCTGCTCCACTTACAAGAACCGCTCCCGGACGGCCTGCACCATGCACTCTATCAAGCACAACCGTTTGGAGGCCGCCGTCCTGTTCGCTATCCAGTATCAAGTGAACACCGCCGTTTCCTACTCGGAGCTGATTGCCCGTATCAACTCGGCCCCGTTGAAAAAAAGTCAATCCCACCGCCTTAACGACCAGATAGCCGCAAAGGAAAAGGAATTGACCCGGATAACCCGCTACAAGCAGTCACTGTATCAAGATTGGAAAGACGGGGAGATCACCCAGCAGGAATACCGGGATATGAAAGCCGATTATGAACGGCAGGCCGCCGAGCTTGCGGATGTGCTGGCCCGGCTGAACGCGGAACGGGCGGAGCTCTTGAATGGCGTTGACAAGGAACACCCCGCGCTGGTAGCCTTTGCAAAGTATCAAAGCATTGAAACGCTCACCCGTGAAATCCTCACGGACTTGGTAGACCATATCAAGATTTACGAAAACGGCAATATCAGCGTTCATTTTAAGTTTGTGGACGAGTTCCGCCGGATTGCCGAGTACATTGAAATCAATACCACCGAGGCGAGCTGACCCCCGCCAAAGCATGAAAACCCGCAATTTACAGATTTTCCTAATATGAAGCAATCATATGAAATATATCCGTAATTTACATAATATAGATGATAAAGTGCTTTCAGTTTCACCACAGACGGGAAAAGATAACAGGGTTTTTGTTGGAATTGTTATTATTTGTGGTATTCATAAATATTGTATACCAATTTCATCACCAAAAGAAAAGCATAAAAAATGAAGAACTCTATGGATTTTTCAAAGATTGAAATAAATGGGAAGCTTTTAGGGGTCCTGAATTTTAATCTAATGATACCTATTGAAGAAGAACAACTACAGCTTGTTGATACAACTATTTTTAAGAGAGATAGGGAAAACATCAAATATTATAAGTGATTGTGTGTTCAGGAATTAGAATGGTGTCGGATCAATAGTGAAGTAATCTGTAATAAAGCAAATGTCTTGTATAAAAAGTACATTTCCAGTGAACCATTTTCAGGCAGAAACCGCTGCCTGAATTTTCCTAAATTAACTTGTTGTGCTAGTTGATTGTTGATATAGAAAAACTTCAACACCATATGCTATCCTATAGTTGTACACGACTACAGACTATGAAAGGAGGCACATGATGC
>CAJTDE010000007.1 GCA_910574835.1 Clostridia bacterium
CCGGTTGGTTATCCACCAACAAGAGACAAGTTGAGTGAAAACAAATTTTTTATTTTCTCTGTTTTTCACAAAAAGTCACATGGACTCTATCAGGGGTTCTGAATAGTTACCAAAAATTCACAAATTAAATTTCCCACTTATATCCAATTCCATTCCCAAACACACAACCCAAAAATCCTTTAACACATCTCCCTTCATCCTCTACCTCATCCATCAAACACTTACCCCCCGCCACTATAACACAGATAACATAATCTCATTCCCTCACAAACGTACACCCCCGCCAAGGGTCTGCCGCAATATAAGCCGGCAGACTTTTCCTATATCCGGTGTCCGGCTGTTCGCGTACACTCTGTCTGATATGAGCGAACATTGCCCAACACCTAACAAACATAACAAACCAAAAAAGCAATGTACGTTCAGAGCAGACAGAGTGTACGTGAACCGTCCGAACACAGGATATGGAAATGGCTGCCGGCTTATATTGCGGCAGACCCCACCCTCACTAACCCACAACAATTAATTCAGCCCTCTTTACAGCCTCCTCCACCATCCCATCAATCTTCTCCGCCAGCTTCGTCTCCGAATGCCTAATCACCTTAACATTCGGCTTCGTCACCGGATGCTTCGCCACAAAAATCGTACAGCAATCCTCAAATGGCTGAATCGACGTTTCAAACGTATCAATCCGCTTGGAAATCGTTACAATATCCTCCTTATCAAAAGCAATCAGCGGCCGAAACACCGGCATCGTGCAAACCTCATTCGTCGCCGCCAGACTCTGCACCGTCTGGCTTGCCACCTGTCCGATGCTCTCCCCGGTAATCAATCCCAAGGACCCGGTTTTCTCCGCAATCCGTTCGGCAATCCGCATCATATACCGCCGCATAATAATCGTCAATTCCTCATGAGGACATTTCTCATAAATATAAAGCTGAATATCCGTAAAATTCACCACATAGAGGTAAACAGGCCCCGCATAACGCGCCACCTTCTCCGCCAGATCCACCACCTTCTGCTTCGCCCGCTCACTTGTATAGGGCGGCGCATGAAAATACACCGCGTCAATCTTCACTCCCCGCTTGGCCACCATATAACCGGCCACAGGGCTGTCGATACCCCCGGAAAGCAGCAGCATAGACTTCCCGTTCGTCCCCACGGGCATACCGCCCGGACCGGGAATCACATCGGAATAAAGATAAATCCTCTCCCGAATCTCCACATAAAGCATCATCTCCGGCTTATGGACGTCCACCTTCATCCCCGGAAACGCCTCCAAAATCTTTCCCCCAAGCTGCGCATTCAGCTCCATAGACTGTAAGGGATAAGTCTTGCGCGCCCGTCTTGCATGCACCTTAAAGGTCTTATTGCAGTCTCCATAATAAGCGTGAAGATAGCTCACTACCTCCTCGGCCAGCCGTTCAAAGCCCTCGTCCTCCAGAATCACCACCGGACAGATTCCCACAATGCCGAATACGCGCTTTAAAGCCTCCACCGTCTCGTCAAAATCAAAGTCCTCCAAAGCCTCCACATAAATCCGTCCCTGCTCCTTCGTCACCTGAAAGGCTCCCTCCACCGCTTTTAAAGCATGGCGTATCTGAGCAACCAGGGCATTTTCAAAAAGATACCGGTTTTTTCCTTTAATTGCTATTTCTCCATATTTAATCAAAAATGCTTTGAACATATTCCGCTCCTTTATTCGTTAAAACATCATGAGACTAATGTCTTTTAAATCTGCGAAGCACCAAAAGCAGCTCTTCCAGCGTCTTTAGGCAATAGGCAATCTCTTCCGCAGTAGTAAACTCGCTGAAACTGAAACGAAGGGTGGAATCAAGAAGCTCCCGCCTGATTCCCATCGCCTTCAAGGTCCCGCTGACCGCCGGATGATTGGAAGCGCAGGCCGATCCGGAGGAAACATAAATTCCCTTATCCTCCAGAGCATGAAGCAGCACCTCGCTGCGCACTCCTTCAAAGCTGACGCTGACAATATGGGGCGCGCTGCCGGTTCCTTTTTTTCCGTTGACCACGGTTCCCTCCAGCTCTGAAATTCCATTTACAAACTGCTCCCTCAAGCGGTACAGCCTCCCGCGCTTTTCCTCCAGGTCCGTATAAATCTCCCGGACGGCTTCTCCAAGGCCCGCAATCCCCGGGACATTCTCCGTGCCCGGGCGCAGATCTTTTTGCTGTCCGCCTCCGTAGAGCAGCGGCCGCAGCTTTACCCCTTCTCCTATATAAAGAAGTCCGATTCCCTTCGGTCCGTGAATCTTGTGACCGCTGACAGACAGTAAATCAATATGAAGCTTTTTGGGATGAATCACATATTTTCCGTAAGCCTGCACCGCGTCCACATGAAAAAGCACCGGCTTTTCCCTGCTTTTTAAAAGCTCCCCGATCTCGGCAATGGGCTGCACGGAACCGACCTCATTGTTCACATACATAACGGAAACCAGAATGGTATCTTCACAGAGCGCTTCCTCCAGATCCGACAGGCGGACAACTCCGTCGGCATCCACGGGAAGGTAGGTCACGCGAAAGCCCTGCTCCTCCAGATATCCCATCGCCTGCAGCACGGCCGGATGCTCAATTCGGGTAGTAATCAAATGCTTCCCGGCTCTTTGATTCGCATAAGCGCCGCCAATCAGAGCCAAATTGTCGCTCTCCGTTCCTCCTGAGGTAAAGTAAAGCTCCTTTTCCTGAACCTTCAGATTCCGGGCCAATATTTTTTTTGCCTCCCGCAAAGCCTGCTCTGCTTCTACTCCTTTATGGTGGAGGGAGGAGGGATTGCCGTATTCCTCTGTCATAAGCTCATACATCCGCTTCGCCGCCTTGGGATAGCACTGTGTCGTAGCGGAATTGTCCAAATATACTTCCATAAATTCTGTGGTTTCCTTTCCTGTTGTTCGCAGCAGATCTGCCGGAGTGAATGGAGCAGCGATATCCGAAACGGACTGCCAGGGTATGTTCTAGCTCTCCAGCAGATAGGCAAGTACGGAAATCAGGGCCATCCCCGCCGTCTCTGTTCGGAGGATTCTCCGCCCCAGAGTAATCGGCTTCGCCCCTGCCTCTATGGCTCCGGCAACCTCATCCTCCTCAAAGCCGCCCTCCGGTCCGATAAAAATTCCCACGGACTGACCGGGCTTTATGGCGGAACAAATCTCTCTCGTATGCTCGATTCCCTTTGCCAGCTCATAGGGAATAAGACATACATCCAGGGAGGCCGCCTCCTTTAATGCCTCGGAAAAATCCAAAACCGCCCCAATCTCCGGCACTATCCCCCGCCCCGACTGCTTGGCCGCGCTCTCGGAAATCCCCAGCCACCTTTTCCTTCTGGCCTGCTCCTTCTTTGCATCCAGCTTCACTACCGTGCGCCGTGTCCGTACCGGTACGATTTTTACCGCTCCAAGCTCTACGCATTTCTGGATAATAAGCTCCAGCTTGTCCCCTTTGGGAAGTCCCTGAAACAGCGTAATGGGACAGGGAAGCTCTGCGTTGCCGCTAAGCTCCCACATAACGGAGGCTGTCACAGAGGCTTCTCCCAGCTCTTCCAGCCGGCAATGGTAATCGGTTCCCTGACCGTTGCTGATAAGAATCTCATCCCCGCAGCGCATACGCAGTACATTGCGGATATGGTTCACATCCGGTCCTGTTAGTAAAATTTCCTTTTCCCTGATTTGAGAAGGGTCCGTAAAAAAGCGATGCATCGTAAACTCCTATTCCAGTTCCGTAATACGGATTACAGTCCTGCTGTCCCTGTTCACTCCGTGACCGGTAATGATGTATTAACAGTAACCTCCCGCCGGCTTCCTTGCCGTCACGGAAACCCACTCGCCCTGATAAGTGACCTCCAGCACTTTAAAGCCGCATTCCTTCACGGTCTTTACTACCAGCTCTTCCTTGTCATCAATGATTCCCGAGGTGATATAGATTCCGCCCGGCTTTAAGTGTCTTAACACTACCGGCGTCAGAGGGACTAAGACCTCCGCCAGAATATTCGCCGCCACAATATCGTAGCGCTCATAGCCGGCCCAGTCCTGTACCTCCTTGTCGTCAATGATATTTCCAATCCGCAGTTCAAAGGAATCCGGGGCGATGCTGTTTGCCTCCAGATTTTCCCTGACCGCATCCGCGGCGCAGGGGTCCAGATCCGTTCCCTTCGCTTCTTTCGCCCCCAGCTTTAAGCTGATAACGGACAGAATACCGCTGCCCGTTCCTACGTCCAGAAGCATCGTTTCCTCTGTGAGATGCTTACGGATCTGACGAATACAAAGCTGGGTGGTCTCATGCATTCCCGTGCCAAAGGCCGTCCCCGGATCAATCTGTATCAGCAGCTTGTCCGCATCCTCCGGCTTTGTCTCCTCCCATGAGGGCTTGATGAGAATGTCGTCCACATAGAACTGATGGAAATATTCCTTCCAGTTGTTAATCCAGTCCTTGTCCTCCGTCTCGGAGGCCGTAATGGTGCCTTCGCCGATGGAAAGCCCCCAGGTCTGTATTTCCTCCAGTCCTGCCCTTACTCTGGCCAGTATTGCCTCCTGATCCGCCTCCGGCTCCAGATAAAAGCTGATATAGGCCGTACCGTCATCCTCCGGCATATCCGGCAGAATATCCACAAACATCTGCTCCTTATCCCGCTGGGAAAGAGGTACTTTGTCCTCTATCTCGATCCCCTCGATTCCGGCTTCCATCATCATATTGCTGATGATGTCTTCTGCTTCCGCAGTTGTCTTTAGCGTATATTTATTCCATTTCAATGTCTCTTACCTCAATCTTAATCGGAATATGCCCGGAAACCATTACTGTTCACTCCGTAACCAGCAGCCGGAAGCCTTCCGTGCCCGGGCCGAATGTTTTGCATCTTTCTTACCATATCATAAATTGTAAAAATCAACAAGCATTTCCTGCGCTTTGCATTTCCGCCGCAATTTCGTGCTTTTACATGGCTAAGCCGTCCTGCAAGGAGCGGATGGCTTCGGGAATCCGCTCTGTCATATCCCGAGGCAGCATCCCAAACTCCCCAAGGGCCTTCCTGCACAGATCGCCCGCATATCCATGAAGCCACACAGCCAACGCCGCCGCTTTTTCCGGACTAAGGCCCTGGCCCAGAAGGGAAAGTACCATTCCGCTTAACACATCTCCGCTCCCGCCCTTGGCCATACCGCTGTTGCCGGTGGTGTTCACATATATGGTTCCTTCCGGGCAGGCTGTCACCGTTTGAGGGCCTTTCAACACTAATATACAGCCGTATTCCTCCGCAAATGCCCTGGCCGCCCGGATTCGCTCCCGCATACGCGCCTCCCTGGCCTCCGTATCCGAAGCATCGATGAATTTTCCTTTGGGAAGCGTTCCGCCAAGGTAGGAAAATTCCCCCTCATGAGGCGTTAAAATCGTCACGCGGCCCTTTTCCCTTCGGCTTCTCAAAACCTCTTTGTGATTCCGGATCGCATAAAGTGCGTCGGCGTCCAGCGTCAAAGGTGCTTCTGCCTGCTCTGACAGCCTGCGGACCAGCGCCGTAAGCTCCGCGCTTCGCCCCAGCCCCGGCCCAATCAGCCCGGCGTCACAGCCGTTCATGCGCTCCAGAATCGGGAATAAGGCCTCCCCAGAGAGACTTCCGTCCTTATCCGGCAGGGGGAACGGCATGGCTTCCAGACACATAGACGCTGTGATGGGATAGATTTCCTTCGGCACTCCCAGATATATCAGGCCGCTTCCCATCCTTGCCGCCCCAAGAGCCGCAAGCACAGGCGCGCCCGTAAGGCCGACGCTTCCGCCTGCGGCACAGACCTTTCCGAAGGCGCCCTTGTGACCGTCCCAGGGACGCGCGGGAAGCCAGGACGCCGCCAAAGCCTTATCCACCCATGTAAAGTCCTTGTGCTGTTCCCTTTCCATATATGTCTCCTTCCGCTTTTACAGTCCCGTAAGATAGGGCCGGCTGTTGTCGTCCTCGTAATAGTACCAGTCTCTTCCGCATATTTCCGAAGGATGCTCCTGATCCTCCTCCGGGATAAAAATCTCCTGATCGCAGCGCGCCTGTCTTTTTGTGAAAAGCACATGGTGATGGGGCTTGTCAAACTGAAAGAACCACTCCTCCCACGGGTGATCCTCCCAAAGCTCCTTTGGCGGAATCCCGTGAATCACGTAATTGGCCCGGATTCCCTCCTTCATACAGGTGATTTTTTTCCAGGAGTAGGAGGCATAGACTGCCTGCAGCTTTGAAGATAAGCCTCCAAAGATTTGCTCATAATCATAGCCCAGCTCCTTAAGAGCCTGTTTGATTCCCGATTGCTCCATTTTTTCCTGCAGCATGGCGTTATTCTTCCTTTCCTTATTAGATTTGTACTGCTTTTTTATAATCTGATTTTAATGTATCCGAAAGTATTCTGCAATCGGTATTTAAAATGTAATCCCAGAGCACATCTGTCAGAGGGCAATTTTCAAACACGCTATGAGAAAAAAATATGGAAACATCAGTTCTTTCATGCTATACTGTATATAATTTTTATTTCACAGGAGGATCACATGGCATTTGACGGCATTACCGTTGCAAGTCTGCGGGCGGAGCTTACAAGGGCTCTCGTCGGAGGGCGGATCACCAAGATCGCCCAGCCGGAAGCGGACGAGCTTCTTCTTACCATAAAAAATAACAAAAATCAGTACCGGCTACTGATCTCCGCTTCCGCAAGCCTGCCTTTGCTCTACCTTACCGAAAGCGGCAAGCAAAGCCCTATGACGGCGCCGGGATTCTGTATGCTTCTGCGCAAGCATTTAAACGGAGGGAAAATCACCGATATCCGGCAGCCCTCCCTGGAACGGATTATCCAAATTGAAATCGAGCATTTAAATGAGCTTGGAGATCTCTGTCGCAAGCTTCTTATTGTGGAGCTTATGGGAAAGCACAGCAATCTCATTTTCTGTAAGGAGGACGGCACCATTTTGGACAGCATCAAGCATGTGTCCTCCGCCGTCAGCTCCGTCCGGGAGGTGCTTCCGGGGCGTACCTATTTTATTCCGGCCACTCAGGAAAAGCTTGATCCTCTCACAGACTCAGGGGAACACATGCTTGAAGCCATATGCGGGAAGCCCCTGCCTCTTGGCAAAGCCATTTACACCACTCTGACCGGATTTTCCCCTGTTATGGCGGAGGAGTTATGCCACCGCGCCCTGCTGGATTCCGACAGCCAGCCCTCGGCCCTGACAGCGAATCAGCGGGAAATGCTGATGCATCAGCTGTCCCGCATTTTGGAGGATATCCGGGATGATCGCTTTGCCCCTCAGATACGCTTCCGGGGGAAAGAACCTGTGGAGTTCGCCGCACTTCCTCTGACGGTATATGAGGATCTTGAGGCTCAGTCCTTTGAGAGCATCTCCGCTCTTCTTGAAACCTACTACGCCTCCAAAAATACCATCACCCGAATCCGTCAGAAGTCCTCGGACCTTCGAAGAATTGTACAGACCGCCCTGGAGCGCAGCCGCAAAAAGTATGATCTCCAGGCCAGGCAGCTCAAGGATACGGAAAAACGGGAAAAGTATAAGGTTTACGGGGAGCTGCTCCACGCTTACGGCTACAACCTGGAGGAAGGCGCCCGGTCTTTGGAGGCCCTTAACTATTATACCAATGAAACCATTACCATCCCCCTGGACCCGCAGCTTACCCCTCAGGAGAACGCTAAGAAATATTTTGACAAATACGGGAAACTGAAGCGGACCTTCGAGGCAGTCACGGAGCTTCTTACGGAAACCGCAAAGGAAGTGGAACACTTGGAATCCGTTAGCCAAGCCCTTGATATTGCTCTTTCCGAGGAAGATCTGGTGCAGATTCGAGAGGAGCTTATGGAGTCCGGTTACATCCGCAAGCGCAGAAGCCAAGATAAGAAGCCGCGCATCACTTCCAAGCCTTTTCATTATCTGTCCAGCGACGGCTTTCATATCTATGTGGGGAAAAACAATCTCCAGAATGATGAGCTGACCTTTAAATTCGCCTCCGGCAATGACTGGTGGTTTCACGCCAAGGGAACGGCCGGATCTCATGTCATCTTAAAGAGCGAGGGGCGGGAGGTGCCGGATCGGGCCTTTGAGGAAGCGGGACGGCTGGCCGCTTACTATTCCAAGAACCGCGGCAATGAGAAAGCGGAGATTGATTATGTGGAGAAAAAGCATGTGAAAAAGCCGGGAAGCGCCAAGCCGGGATTTGTGGTTTACTATACCAATTATTCCCTGGTGATTGATTCCGATATTTCCGGGCTTACTTTGTTGACATAATTCGAAAGAATTTCTTAATACTGGTTTCTGTTTCTTGCAATTTGGGACAAGTATGCTTATACTGAAAATGGTATGCTTTTACTTATGATAAAATTTATGCCATAAAGTGTCCTTTCAATGGCACTGAATCCAATCAAAGGATTCTTTCATACAAAGTACAGATAACAGGGGGGTATTTTTATGTCAACAAACACAATCCGAAAACAAAGCAGAAGCTTTCTTTTTGCACTGCTGATACTTGTTTTATTCTCGGCGCCGTTAGGACCCGTGCTTCACTCCCAGGCTGCCAGAGCAACAGGTACCGTAAAAAATCGTATCTTAAATGTCCGCTCCTCGGCTTCTACCGGTTCTTCTATTGTATGTAAGCTGACCCAGGGTACGAAGGTGAATATTATCTCCGAGACTACCGGAGACGACGGCTTAAAGTGGTATAATGTTTATTTTGCCTACAATGGAGATGCAAAGGAAGGTTTTGTCCGGGCCGATCTGGTGACCGTATCCGGAAGTGTGCCCGGCACTTCCTCCGGCGGCAGCTCTTCTACAACAACGCCAACCAACAGCTCTACCCGTTACGTAAAACCCAACGTGGCCATTATCCGTTCATCGGCCTCCACCAAATCTTCGATTTATTCCAGGTTGGAAAAGGGTTCCAGTGTTACCGTCCTCTCCTCAAAAACCGGGCCTGACGACGGAAGAACCTGGTACAAAATCTCCTTTTCTAAAAATGGTTCTGCCCTGGAAGGGTATATCCGCGGAGATCTCTTAGTAGAGACAAACCCCGGCGGCTCCGGCTCTAACTCCACAGATTTATCCGGTTCCCGATATGTAAATGTAGAAATGGCTTTGGTGCGCACCTACGCTTCTACCTATGGAGATATCCGTTCCAGACTTCCCAGAGGAACACAGGTAAATCTGGTATCCTCACAAACCGGTCCCGACGACGGCAAACTGTGGTATAAGGTATCCTATCAAGACAACGGTTATCAATTAAAGGGCTATATCCGATCGGATATCCTTTCCGACACCAACCCCGGCGCTTCTACAAGTTCCTCCGGAAGCACTTCCAACACATCGGCCGCTGTGCGCCCTGCTGTTGCCAATATCCGATCCGATGCTTCCACAAGCAGTAGTATTCGCTCCAAGCTTTCTGCCGGAACCAATGTCACAATTCTTTCGGAAAAGACAGGCAATGACGGGCAAAAATGGTATCAGATCTCTTATACATTAAATGGTTCTTCCATGAACGGGTATATCCGAGGCGATTTATTGAATATAGGAAGCAGTTCCGCACCGACCAATCCCGGCACTTCCGGCGGCGGTTCTAATACTTCCTCAGGCACTGCTGTCGCTCAGGTTCGTACCTATGCTTCTCCTTATGCGGATATTCGCGCCACTTTACAAAACGGCTCAAAGGTAAACATATTAGGAGATGTTGTTGGCGAGGACGGGAAAAAATGGACCAAGATTTCCTTTACACAAGATGGGAATCTGATAAAAGGGTATATTCCCTCTTCCTACTTAAAATAAGCGGTTCCTCTTCATATCACTCACAAACAGGCGCATTGTCACTTGAAACTGACAATGCGCCTTATATACGGAAAGTCCGCCGGAGCAGGCATCAGATTCCACTCCGGCGGACTTTTATTTTATATTACTGCATTTATTCGTCTTTTATGCCGCACAGAACATCGGCTCAATCCGGCAGCCTGCAAGGTTTAATATCGCCTGTACTACCTGATGGCAGATGCGCACAATATAGCGGCAATCCTCCTGAACATTGCGCTTCCGGCTTAAATACTCTCTGTGGGCGTTCCGGATAAAGGTCACAATGGACTCCGGTGTAGTAAAGCGCCAGGATTCAATCCGCTCCCGGAAGGCTTCACCGCTTTTCACATATTCCCGAAGCTGGAACTTCAGCTCCTTCTCATAATAACAGTGATCCTTCAGATTCCCATCATAGGTACTGTTGTGAGGAAAGGTAAAATAATCTGCCAGATAGTGGATTACCTCTCCCAAATGCCGCATATAGGCTCTGAGATTGGACTGCTCCCGGCCGTTCCTTTCAGACAAACGCCGAATTTCACCCGTCACCTGTTCGAAGGTTGCACCAAACTCATGACGCTTGGTTAGGAATGAGGGTTTACAGTCAGGAAGAATACTTCCCAGATAAAACGCCTTCCGATGAGCATCAAGCTCCGGCACTCGCATATCCTCTACAATGTATTTTGCCAAAGAAATATGTGACTTTTTTCTCAACCTAATATCCTCCTTACAGGGTACGCCTCCGGCATCCCCTATCTATTCTCTTCCGGCTAACACCACCTTTTCTATCATACTCTTTCTTAAGGCCATTTGTCCATAGCTAATTCTGCCAGTTTTTTCACGGCTTTCTTTGTGATTTTTATTCAAATTCAGTAAGAAGCATATCCTGGTTTCCATATTGCTTAAAACGCTGTTCTTGGGGGCGGCTCATCTCCATTTTCTCCATGATCTCCCGACTGATTTCTTCCGCACTGCGTCCGTCGGTGGAAACTAAATAATCTGCCGCCGCTTCATATCGTTCCTTCCGTTCTTTCATAAGAGTCTCAATAAAGGACACATTCTTATTCTTCTCCAGAAGCGGGCGGTTATGACTGTTCTTAACACGCTCATAGACGGTCTCAGGCGAAGCTGTCAAAAAAATCACCCGGCCGCTCTTATGCATAATCTCTACATTACAAGTCCGTAAGGGCGTTCCCCCTCCGCAGGATACTACAAGATTTTGTTTTCCCTTCAATTCCATAAGAAGGCTCGTTTCCAAACCTCTGAAATACTCCTCTCCCTTTTCCTCAAATATCTTAGGAATCGACATTTGTTCCTGCTCTTCAATCATTTGATCCATCTCTACGATCTCGCGTTCGTATATTCTTTTCAGACATTTTGCAATGGTTGATTTTCCCGCCCCCATAAATCCAATCAAAAAAATGGTATCCTTCACTTACTGTTCCTCCTGCCTGACTAAGAAGCTTTTGTCTCTCATCAATGTATCAAGCCAAGTATACCATACCCGGCCGCCGGGCTTCCAGAACTTTTTAATTCACTGTTATTTATACATTGCCGCATTAATAGTCTATAAGCGTCTGAGCGGCCGCCTGCAAAAGCCGTATCAGCGTATCCGCCAACATTTTTTTCGTTTTTACATTCTCTCCTCCCAGCTTCTGTAAAATAGCAAGGATATTCCGCGGCTCTGCCAAATCCCCTATATGTTTCGCATCAGAAGAAGACAAAATCTCATACAGGGCATCTATAAAATGCTCTCTTTCCTTAACAGACAGACCGGCCAGCCAGTTCTTGATGGTTTCGTCCACCATACGGCTGCCCTCTGTCACCTGGCTAAGCTCTGTAAAGCCGCCGCCGGACACCTCCCAGGAATAAGGCTCATGCTGAAGCAGTCCTTCCTGTGTACTTCGTACCACGATATAGGGTTCTTCATGTTCCAGCAACATTCCCACCACGGATCCCTGCGGCACAAAAGTATGTATCCGGCCCAACATCTCTTGATATCCCGGGTCTTCCAGTACCTTATTCCGGAATCCCGGCCCGTCATAATTGTAAACTCCCCGTATACGTTTTCTTACATCGTCCCGACTTCGGATGGCTGCATATACGGCCAGATTGCCGCCTTTGGAATGACCGGCCGTGTAAAGCGCTCCCGGGCAGAGCCCTGCTATTTCTTCCAGGTAATCCTGAGCTGCCTGCTGCCCCGGAATAACGTCCAGAAAGCTTAAGTTCAAATCTTCCTTCCATCCGGTCAGCGTCCCGTCCGTCCCACGGAATGCCGTCAAGGCTCCCCCATCCCCCAGCTGCAAAGTGACAGCCGCAAACTGAAGCTCTTTTTTCTCATCCGTCATCTCTGCCGCCCTTATCAAACGCAAAGGGCCGAAGCGTCTGCTTTTCCCAAGGGACATTAAAAGCTCCTCGTCCCTGGAATCCCGAAAACGGCTCCTTCTCGCTTCTTCGGGAAGCTCCTGGAACATTTGGGAAAGCTCAGAAAGACTTGGAGCCTCCTTTATATCCTGAGATATAAAATGGTCAAACTGCAGATAAGATAAGGTGCTTAGAATCAAAGCATCGACAGGTGAAAGAGGAGCCTCGGCAAAAGACAAGGCTCCTTTCTGTGACAGATAGTCAAGCATATTCGGCATATTTTTTCTTCCTTTTGGTCCTTATTGATATATTATGCAGACCTTTACGCTCCGAACACCTCCGCTGCCTGTTTCATATTCTCCACAATGGGAACTCCAAAGGGACAGCGTTTTTCACATGCCCCGCAGGCGACACACTCCGCCGCCTTATGAGTCAGCGTCCCATAATGCTCCCGAACCGTTTCGGGCACACTGCCCTGGGCCTTTGCCAGATTCAGGAACTTTGTCACAAAAGCTACGTCTATCCCCTTCGGACAGGGCGCGCAGTGGCCGCAGTACATGCAATGGCCCTTCCAGCTTATTTTGGGCATAGAGGCGAAGGCTGCCGCATAATCCTTCTCTTCCTCTCCTGCCGTCTCATAAGCAATGCTGGTTTCCAATTCCTCCATTGAGCGCGCTCCCGCCATAACACAGGCCACAGCCGGCCGGGTCAAAGCATAATGGATACATTGATATGGGGTCAATGCCTTCCCTGCCGGGGAAAGCTCGGCGCTTAAAAGGTCGCCTCCCCCGAAAGCTTTCATCACCGTGATCCCCACACCCTTTGCCTGGCAAACCTCATAAAGCTCCTGCCTCTGCGGGTCCATATTTACCAAAGGCTTCTCGTAATTCTTTTCATCCCACAGAGATTCCACATCCTCATTGGCCGGAAGCAAATCATAGCAGGGATTGACACTGAACATTAATACGTCCACCAACCCGCTGTTAACCGCTGCAAGAGCCGCCTCCGGATTGTGACTAGACATGCCGATACAGCCAATCCTTCCCTGCTCCTTCAATTCCAGAGCATATCTTATCACATCTTTGTTTTTTACCGCCTCCCAGTCCTCCAAAGAATCCACATAATGGATCATGCCGATTTCCAAATGATCGGTTTCCAGGCGGCGGAGCTGATCCTCAAAGCTCTCCTTCACCTCCGAAAGCTTCCGTGTCCGCTTATACTGTCCGTCCTTCCAAATGGTACATAAATGGGCCTGGAGCACAAACTTCTCTCTTCGTCCCCGCAGCGCCCGCCCAAGATTTGAACGAAAGTCCGGATTGGGCGTATACAAGTCGATACAGTTTACGCCCGCCTCCTCCATGCGGTCTATGTACGCTTTCACAGTCTCATAAGGCTGCTCTAAAAAGCCTTCACAGCCCATCCCAATCTCTCCCACGCGAAGTCCTGTATTTCCCAATATCCTGTAATTCATAAAGACGCCTCCATTCCGGTTTTGCAGCTGCTATTCTGCATGTCCACTTAGAATCCGTTTCCGGCCGCAAACGCATGTGTCTGCAGCTTATCTCATTTTACTCCTTAAACCCAACTTTAAGTCAATCAAAACTTCGTTCCCATTTTTCACGCTTCCATCCAATAGACCACAGCCCGTCCAAGCAGCTGCCCGGTGTAAAAGCGATATACGCAGCGTCCTTCAAAATACTTGTATTTTTCCACTATTTGGAGTAAAATTTTTTATTAGAAAGCAAATAGGAAAATACCTTGGGGGAGGAATAAAAATGAACTGGAAAGATCGCTGTTTTCTATCCTTAGACGAAGAAAAACTATTCGAAGACTCCGGCCATCGGACTCGCTTTTTTGAACTGCTAGACTGCTATGGCGACTACCCTTTCTTCACCAAAGGCTTATGCAAATGTATGTACCTGTCCGCCTGGGACGAGGAGCACTTTGCCATTATGCTGGAAACTCTTACTGCCATGAGCCTCGGCCGCGAAACCGATACCCAGGACATGCGAATCCAGGGAGACACCCTCGCCGAAGTCCAGCCCAACGCAGAATACTACGTCTACCAGCTCTCCAACGCCTTCTTGGACAACCATGCCTTCATCCTTCCCGAAAACGCTAAGATAGAGCCTGAACAGCGTCGCATTATAGAGCAAGCCCTGAAAGCCTCCAAACTAATTGACAGTATTTGAAGGCGCAAAGGGCCTGTCTTATTTGGCGGCAGGCCCTGTTTCACACATTTTAAAGCTCCCTCATCGTAAACACCGCCACAGATCTCGGCATCATAATAAATCTCTCCTCAATACGCACTTCTTCCCCTTCCCGGTAAAAATAGCGTCCCTCTCCATCCCCAAACGTATTCACTGTCAAATGCCATCCCCCGGAGCAATAAACTTTAGGAAGACTAATCTCCACATTCTCCCAGAAGGTATTAATTGCAATATAAACAATATCATCTTGTCCCTGCTCTCTGTCATAACCGGCAAAGCTCATTCCAAAAGTTCTGGTCCCATAAGGAATCTCAATCTTATCCGCATCCACATCATGCGCATGAATCGGGTCCATCCCGCACACCGCCCCCGGCAGAGACTTGCGAATCACCGGATGCTGATGGCGATAATCAATCATAAACTTAAAAAACTCAAACAGCTCCCTGTTTTTTTCAAGCAGCTCCCAATTGAGCCAGGAGATTTCATTATCATGACAATAACTGTTATTGTTGCCATACTGCGTATTCCCAAACTCATCCCCGGCCAGAAACATCGGCGTCCCCCGGCTGCACATCAGAATTGCACAGGCATTGCGGATCATGCGGAATCGGAGCTTCAGCACCTCCGGATCGTCCGTCTCCCCCTCCGCGCCGCAATTCCAGCTCCGATTGTTATCTGAGCCGTCCGTATTGTCCCATCCGTTGCTTTCATTGTGCTTGTGATTATAAGCATACAAATCATACAGGGAAAAACCGTCATGACAGGTAAAAAAATTCACACTGGAATTATAGCCTGCATATTCTTCCTTACCGCCCTCTTGATGATCTCCGTAAAGATCCCCGGAGCCTCCTATGCTCCATGCTGCTGAGGTAGCCGCATGATTTTCCCCTTTCAGGAAACTGCGGAGGGCATCCCGATATCTCCCGTTCCACTCCGCCCACCGCTTGCTGGCCGGAAACCGCCCCACCTGGTAGAGGCCGCCGGCATCCCACGCTTCCGCAATCAGCTTTACCTTACTCAAAATCGGATCGTAAGCCAGGCTCCGAAGCAGAGGAGGATTGCTGATAGGGGAACCGTCCACATTTCTCCCCAGGATACTGGCCAGGTCAAATCGGAATCCATCCACCCGATAACTGACTGTCCAGTATCGGAGACACTCCAGAATCAACTGATGGACAATAGGATGGTTACAGTTAAGCGTATTCCCGCAGCCGCTGAAATTATAATAATTCCCGTCCGGGGTCAGCATATAATACACCTTATTGTCAAATCCCTTAAAGCAGAAGGTAGGCCCGTGCTCATTCCCCTCCGCCGTATGATTAAAAACCACATCCAGGATCACTTCAATTCCATTGATATGAAGCTCCCGAATAAGCTCTTTTAGCTCCGTCCCCTCCCGGTTGTACTCCTGTGCGGAGACATAGTTGGTATTGGGCGCAAAAAATCCAATTGAATTATATCCCCAGTAATCAAGAAGCCTCTGTCCGTCCCTCTCCCTGGAATTCATGGTTTCATCAAAGGCAAAAATAGGCATCAGCTCCACCGCATTGATTCCCAGCTCTTTTAGATAAGGAATCTTTTCCTTTAAGCCGGCAAAGGTTCCCCGGTTCTTTACTCCCGAGGAAGGATGCTGCGTAAATCCCCGCACATGAAGCTCATAGATAATCAGATCACTTAATTCCCGGGACGACTGAGACATATCCCCCCAGTCAAAAATATCCTTCACCACCCGGGCACGATATCCCCTACTTCGGCGCTCTCCCCAGCGTCCCTGCCGCGTCACCACTCTGGCATACGGATCCAAAAGCACTGACTTTTTATTAAATATCATTCCGCGCTCCGGCTCATAGGGTCCTCCTACCCGGTAAGCATACTCAAATTTCTCAATATCCAGACCAAACACAATCATGGAATATACGTCGCCAATCTTATATTCCTCCGGAAAAGGCAGAATTGCATAGGGTTCCTCCTCTCCTTCATGGTAAAGCAGCAGCTCGCAGGAGGTCCCAAAATGAGTATGCACCGTAAAGTTTACCCCATTTGGCAGAGCCATAGCTCCATTTACATCAAAAAGACCTGGTCTCACGGGAAAGCCTGCGATCCTTCCCATAGGCGTCATGGTAATGGTATATTCCGGAACAAATTTCTGTGTGTAGTGCTTCAAAGACTCTCTCCCATCTCTCTTATTCTTGTGCGTAATACTCGGAGTGAATATGTCCCGGCAGAGCTCTTGCCTGAACGCGCTCACCTTGTATCAGCCTGTCCGCTTGTACCTCCCAATATTTAAAAACAATACAGGGAGCAGCACCTTTCCAATGTTGTTCCCTGTAAAATACAATTTTAAACCTAATACAATTTTTATTATACCTGATTATCCTAACATGGTCAAAGAAAATCTTTTAAAAAAAAGAAATTTTTTGAAATTTTTACCAGTATGCTCTCTGATTATCTATTTCGCATTCCTCTGCCCGCACCGGTAAACCTGAATACCCATTTCCTCCATCTTCCGAAGCTCCGGTTCGTTCTCCAGATATACGTTTGTAACAATCTTATCCACTACCTTCAAATCACTTACATGATAAAAGCTTTCAAACCCGATCTTGGTATCATCTGCAACCACAATCACTTCCCTTGAGCATTCAATCATGCCCCGAAACAAATCTGCCGCCTCCATGTGTCTTGTGGTTACTCCGCTGACGCAGCTTAGCCCGCTGGCAGATAAAATCAGTTTATCCGCCTTATACTGCTTTAATTGCTCGATCGCCCCGCTGCCGTGAGTGAACAGGCCCTCTCCAAGCTCTCCTCCCAGAAGAAATACCTGATCCGCATTGTAGCGGTTCATCTCCTGGGCCACGTAAATCGCATTGGTAATCACCTTCAAATTTTTACATTCCCGCAGCCTCTTAGCCACCAGCAGAGTTGTCGTCCCGGCATTCAGCAGCACACAGTCTCCCTCGCAGATTTCCTGCGCCGCCCGGTCCGCAATCGCCTGCATACTGCTTTGCCGGCGACGCTCTTTGCTGTCCACGATGCAGGAGGCCGCTCCGCCAAATGTCCGAATCAGCTTTCCCTCATCCTCCAGCCGCTGCAGATCCTTGCGGATAATCACCACGGAGACGCCGAACCTCTCGCTTAACTCCTGTACCTTCACGGTGTGCTGCTGTTCCAACAGCTCCAAAATTATCTTTGCCCTGTCCTGAAACTTCATAGAACTTCATCCCATTCTTTAATACTGGAAATAATCGTCCGCTTCAATCGTATCCGCCAGATTTTCACTCATTACCACATGAGTCGGATTCTCGCGAAGCTGTAATACGGAAGCCGGAACTTCCTGGGAAGGCTTTCCAAAGATACAAAGCCGGGAGGTCAGCCTCTGCCATGTTACATGTGTTCCTGCAGTTGTAATGCTGTGAACATCAACCACTTCCTTTGCTTTCATTGCGTCACGGGGACCCATCATTGCGCCCTTAGGCGGGACATTTGCTATGTCTCCCGAGCATCCAAAGCTTCCGTGAAGAGAATTTTGTGCGATTGTCAAAGGATGCAGGCCGGCAACCTTCGCACCCTGTTCGCAATACTCCTCCATTGTATCACAGAACCAGTCCGCTACCGGATCGATAAACGCCAGATGCCCCGGCCAGCCCGGTCCGCTGTAGACAACGTCCGCCTCTCCATCCTGCTCCAGCATCTTAGAGTAGTCCGGAGTTACCTTATTGCTGTGATATATAAAGTTTTCCTCTTTGAAGCCCAGATCCAGGATATTTGATACCATAAAACGGTAAAATGCATTTCCAAAGCCTGCCTTGTAGCTTAAGGGTGCAATATTGCCATCCTCGTCCGCCCACTCATCCATCATATAAAACTTCACATTTCTGCAATTTACCTTCATTTCCCGGAGCATATAGGCTACCTGACGATAGGCCGGCGCCGGATTCGGCATAATCATAACTACCTTCTTATCGTAGCGATCGGAATCCAGGATTCTCCTCACCATATCCGCAATCATTACAATACCGACTTCCTCATCTCTGCGGACATCTAAGTACATGCTGGGGCTGGTGGGATGCTTGCCATTCATAGCAAGAATATCCTCCTTTGTAATGGCCCTCACTCGTTTAATCTCGTTCAAATCTTTAAATGGATAAAAATCCGCCGGCTTGAAAGTAAAATTGTCCTCTCCAAAAATCATTCTCGTTTCCTCCTATTTTAAGTCGCTGCGCGACGGCACTAAAGGGTAAAGTCGCTGCGCGACAGCTTTAATCCTTTGTTCTATTGGTTTTTCACTTTTTCTATGGTATCCAGTATATTGTCCACTAATTTTTTTCCGAAGTCTGCCGCAAGCATAGATGTATCTGTCTCGTAACCTCCGCTCACTAAAGACTCCGGCGTATACAAGTATCCCGGCAAAACGCCATTGGTAAGCTCGTTAAATATAACTATTCCAAATCCTGCCATAGCCTTAACATAGAGCGCATACTCTACAAAAATCTCTCCCGGCGCTCCTACCACGCAGGTGTCGCCCAGGCGTATAATCTGAACCTCCGCCGGCGCTTCCTCTTCTAAAAGCTCTATTCGAATCCCCCGGTTTTTCATCTTCACATATCCCAACTGATCCTCGGAACCCAGGAGCTTCAGATTGGCATTCTGCCAAAGATAATATTCCTCACGCACCTTGGAATCTCCGTACTTGGCGTATAACTCTTCGTAAACAGCCCTGTCACGCTCCACCTGTGCTTCCAGCTCCTCCAGGGTCCCAAAATCCCGAATCAACAGATCCACTTCCGAGTCAGCCGCATCCATATCCAGCTCACGTACCCATTTGGCCTTCAAAAGCGCCCGGTGTGCCGCCTTTCCCAAAGCTTTTCCTACCCGTTCCGCCTCATCATAGCTTTCTCCCTGACGGTAATATCGACTGGACTGATTGCCGGAAGCCCCCTGCGCAAAGCCCATAACTGCGTCCGGCTCTAATTCCTTCAGCTGAATCCTTAAATACCCCGGATAATCTGCCGTGCATACCGTACTCCATTCATGTATAAATGTGGGATGAAGCGTATAATTGACAAAGATTCCTCTCACAACCCGGCTCATATCTCTCACGGCCATCACACTGACAAGAGGATCGTGAGGTCCTCCCGGAATCCTTCTGTTTCCTCCTACTCCGGACTCGGCGCCGCATATTTCTGTTCCGGAGGCAAATTCCGCATCAAAGGACTCTTGCTTTGCCTTCGCAATCATTCCGGAGATCTTGGAGATCAGACCTTCTACATACTCCTTTGGCTGCTCCTTTCCCGCCTCCAGGCTTTCTATGTCCAGCCGCCCGGAGGCCCAGGGACCGGAATGTGTGTGTGAACAGCTGATCATTACATTTCGTTTGGGAATCCCGCACTCCGTTTCCACACGGCTGCGCACCTTCGCCACATGACGTTTGGAGAAGAAAAGAAGATCTAAGGTAACCATAGCAATCTCCGTCTCCCCATTGTTCAGGTACATACAAGCCGCGTACAGAGGATCATGTGCCCCCGTATTGTTTCTTGGATAATGTGGATAGCCGGCAAGCTCCAGTCCCTGCTCGGGCGTAATATCCACCAATCCTGTTCCTGCTTTTAACATCATACCTCACCTACCCTTCTTACATTATCCTCGTTTGCATACAAAACACGAACCCCTGCATCCGATATTCTCTTTAATATTTTTTGTTTTTCCGGTTCCTGCGTCCAATTCGTCACCAGAATATCTACATAAGAAATGTCTCCCACACGGCAATGACTTTCCAGACCTATTTTCGTGGAATCTGCCACAAGAATCCGCATCCTGGCTCTTCGGAGGATAGAACGCAGCACATCAACCCCTTCATTGCGCAAGGTTGTCAGCCCGGCATCCGGGTCTACCCCATCCATTGTGACAATCGCCTTATTCGCCATATAACAATTTACTTGATGAAGAGCGTCACACCCATGTACAAAAAAATCCTTTTTATCAATCTTCCCGCCCAGAATAATTACTTGGTAGTCCGGACGGCGGCAAAGATCCTCCGCAAGCATAAGGGACTCCGTAACAACCTTCAAATTGCTGCACGTATCTGCGTACCGCAGTGTCAGATGGGGCGTCATCCCGCAGGTCACAACCAGAGAATCCTTATCCTCAATAAGTTCGGCCGCTCTTTTCGCTACCGCATGCTTCAATTCCAAATTCTTAGTGTTCGCTCCGTAAAGCAATGCCTTCCGCTCTCTATCCTCCGCCAGCAGCACCGCTCCTCCCGGGACACGGGATATCTCTTTTTGTTTTTCCAGGATTTGAAGATCTTTACGGATGGTTACTACGGAAGTTCCAAATTCCCGGCTCAAGTCGCTGACTGACACCACGCCGCACATCTCCAGCTTTTGTAAAATCAACTCCAGGCGTTCTGATTTTTTTAAGACTGTGCCCAAATCTGTCCCCCCAGTATTACTGTATTTACACGGAACATATGATCTACCAACACAAGATTTGCTCGTTTTCCAACCTCAATGGTACCAATCTCATGCTCCATCCCAAGCACTTTTGCAGGATTTTTGGAAGCCATCAAAAACGCCTGGGCAATTCCGCAATTGGTATGGGTCATGATATTTCTGCAGGCAACGTCCATCGTCAGCTTGCTTCCGCTCAGACCGCCGCTGCTGTCAAACACCAGATCCGTAACATGCCGAAGTTCCTTTGGGGCTTCCATCTGACTGACAAAGCTGTCTGTAATTAAGATAATTTTATCATATCCTTTGATATGCATAATCATCCGGAGCATCGCCGGGTTCACATGAATCCCCATAGAATCACAGATAATCTCCGCATACATATCCGCATCTGTCATACAGTACTCGTCCGGACCGCAGGCCCGGGTACCCGGACAAGCATCCGCTCTTCCGGTAGCATCCATACAATGTGTCTGAAGGGTAAAGCCATACCGCTTCATGCTTTGAATCTGCTCCGGCGCAGCCTCGCTGTGCCCCACGCTGAATACTACATCCGGATTTACTTCCCGTGCATAATCTAAAAATGACGCAAGCCCTTCCCGTTCCGGTGCAACGGCCCAAACCTTTGTCAAGCTGCCTGCCGCATCTACTATTTCTTTGTAATCTTCCTTCCGTATCTCTCCCTGCCATTTATTTTGTTCCGCCATAGCGCCGTACTTCGGATTCATGTACGGCCCCTCCATATAGAATCCTGCAATGGCTTTTCCGGCTTGGGCCGTATCCATCACTTCGCGAATCCGCTTTATGGACTCTAAAAAGCCTTCCTTTGACAAATCATAATATAAGGTAGGAAGAATCGTTGTTTCCCCATGCTCCAAAAAATGAAGTGCGGCCTGCTCAGGCTCATCGGCAAACATATGACCGCCGCCTCCGTGCACATGAATATCCACGAAGCCAGGACCCACATACAATCCCTTTGCGTCCAGCAGATCAGAGCCGGCCGGCGCCTCCACCTCAGCTGCTTTGCCAAACGCTGCAATCCGATCTCCGTCCAGGAGAATAGCCGCATCCCAAAGGATTCCATTTTCCAGAACCAAATTGGCATTCTTAATATACAGCATACACCCTCTCCTTATCTCCAGAGCTTATATTCCAGGCTTCGGTACTGTTTATACATTTCCTCATACCTCTCCTGTCGCTCATCCGGTCTGTAAATCTCTCCGCAGCCAAGTGATGGCAGCTGTTCACGTAAAAATTCACCGGCCGCAACGCCCGCAAGAACAGCAGCGCCGGCTCCGGCCGCTTCCGCAGTCGCAGGAATCAATATTTCCATTCCTGTAATATTCGAAAAAATCCGGCACCACAAAGGACTCCTGGACCCTCCGCCAAACAAAACCATTCGGTGGACATCCTCATAAGCCTCCATTGCCTCCAGAATAATCCGAACCTGAAAGGCAACTCCTTCCATCACGGCTAACGCGAAATCTCCGCGCTTGCATGCAAGATTCAGCCCATAAAAGCTTCCTTGTGCATCCGCATAATAATCCGGACCGCACCCTCCGCTCAGATAAGGATAAAAAAGTACCCTGCTGCCACGCTTCTGTGCTTCCTCTGCCTCCTGGTTAATCACATCATAGCCGCACCCCGGAAACATTGTATCGCGCACCCACCGCAGGCAGGCTGCCGCCGTATCCACAACGCCCTCCGTAACCCAGGCGCCTTCCTCTACGTAAGCCGACCACCCGATTCGTGTATCTCCCTCTGTCCTTGCTTCATTCCAATATTTGCAGACAGCGCCTGATGTCCCCAGAGATATTGTCATAACTCCCTTCTTCAAGCCCGCTCCCAGGGAAGCGCACCGCTGATCCTGGGCGCCTACCGCAACTACGCAGTCCTTACTTAAGCCGAGCTCCTCCGCCACCTCCGGCAGAAGTACCCCCGCCGCTTCTCCGCTCCAGCGAAGCTTTGGAAGCCTTTCCTCATCAAGCCCATATCGTTCTAATATCTCCCGGCTCCACACCTTATTCTTTATATCATACAGCAAAGTTCCGGAAGCCATTGTGTGATCTGTCACACAGCTTCCCGTCAATTTCGCTATCAAGAAATCCATCGGCATCAAAAACTTCCAAGTTTTTTCATAAATCTTTGGCATTTCCTCCTTCAGCCACAGCACCTTCGGCAAAAAGTATGCCGCATTGACAGGCTTCCCGGTCAATGTAAATATATGGCGCAGGCCAAAATCCTTCTCGATCTGCCTGGTTTGTCTCTCTGCCCGGGTATCCAGCCAACTAATGGCATGATATAAAGGGTTCAGCCCGCTGTCCACGGGAACCAATGTAATTCCCTGAGAGCTTACTGAGATCCCTTTGATCTCGCCTGTCGGAAGTTCCGCCTTCTTAATCGCCTCCTTTGCTGTCTTAAGAGTCAGGGTCCACCACTGTTCTGCGTCCTGCTCTACCCATCTGTCTCTTGGCGTAATCAAACCGTATTCCTGATAACAGTCCGATATCTGTGTTAATTTTGAATCAAACAAAATACTGCGGCAACCCGTAGTTCCCAAATCTATTGCAAGATAAACAGCCAATTTTCCCTCTCCCCACACTGCCTTTTTACCAGTCAATCTGCCGCTCTAAGCCAGTTCGCTGTCTATTTTTCTCATACTACTCCTCAATATACAACACTTCATAAGCAAACTCAACTTAAAATGTCAATTTTTGTTATTTCCGCACATCCCATATACTCCATGCGGCTCCTTTTCAGAGGAGCCGCATGACAAGCTTACATTTCTATGCTCTCGGAGATCAATCGCCCAAGCGTCTCTGCCTTACTCGGTCTCACGCGCTTCCACAACACTTCTCCAGTCAAAGTCCCCAATGGTATCCTTGGTCAAGAGCGTTGCATGGGATAAGGTCTCTGCCGGAAGCTCTTCGCCGGCCAGCGCCGGAGCAACCGCATTCAGAGCATCCTGCGCCTGAGTTACCGGAGAGGAGCTTACAAGAGCTTTGATAATCGGGTGATCGTTCTCCAGCATCTCAAATCCTTCTTTTCCCCAGCCGCCGCCAACTGCAACACATTTGGAGCCGGCCGCTTCAATTGCATTTGCTGCGCCGATGGTCATATCCAGATTGAACGCATATACGATATCCAGATCCGGATTCGCAGTCAAAATATTCTCCATTGCCGCCATAGAATCTACACGAGAGGCTTTTCCATCCTGCTGAGCCACAATATCAATCCCGTCATGCTGAGCCAGTCTGTCAAGAAGTCCGTTCACCGTCGGCACGCCTACGGCCGCTGAGGGCGGGAAGTCAAGAACCGCCACCTTCGCCTTGCCGTCAAGATTCTGATCTACATAGTCACAGATCCAATCGCCTGCAATCCTGCCGTTTTCCGGATAATCAAAGATACACTTTGTAGCCGCAACACCCTCTCCATTGATACCTCCGTCATAGCAGATAACGGGAATCCCTGCATCTACGGCTGCCTGAATCGGCGGAATCAGTGCGTCCGGATCGGCTACGGCGATTAAAATAGCGTCCACTCCCTGGGTTACAAAGTCCTCTACCTGATGAATCTGAGTGGGAACATCACCGTCCGCATCCGTAACTACAATTTCATATCCCAACTCGGCTCCATACTGCTTGAAGGTGGAATCCAGGTCCGCATAGTATTCGTCACGCTTGTAGTACAGGTTCACTCCAACCGTAATCTTGTCACCGGACGCCGCTTCCTCCCCTTCAGGCTTCTCTTCTTCTGTTTCAGCCGGGGCTTCCGTCTCTGCCGGCGCTTCTGTTTCAGCCGGCGTCTCCTCTGCCTTTTTGCCGCAGGCTGCTGTGCCCAAAAGCATAGCAGATGCTAAACCCACCGCTAAAAGTCTCTTCACTGTTCTTTTTCTCATGAAAACATCCTCCTTTTATAATATATATCCACTGCCGCTTATGCGGCTTAGTGCTCTGTCATAAAACGGCTCATGTACTTAAGAAACCGCATATTCCATAACCCTCTCCTGAGAGAAGTCCGCGCGCTCCACGCATCCCGATATGGTCCCTTCCCGCATAATATAAATTCTGTCACAAATGCCAATCAGCTCCGGCAAATCGGAAGAAATCATAACAACCGCCTTTCCCTGCTGTGCCAGGCGGCACATAAGCTTATAAATCTCTGCTTTCGCGCCTACGTCAATCCCTCTTGTCGGCTCATCAAAAAACAGAATATCGGAATCTACCGCAAGCCATTTGGAAAGTACCACCTTTTGCTGGTTTCCTCCGGAAAGAAGCCGTACCTCCTGCTCCGTAGACGGTGTCGCCGTCGCCAGCATGTCAATATATTTCTGCGCCAGAGCCTTCTCCTTCTTTGCATCCAGGAAGCCTCCCGTACAAACCTGATCCAGATTTACAATGGAAGTATTGTAATTAATGGAATGAATAAGGACAAGTCCCTGCTGCTTCCGATCCTCCGGGGCAAGGGCGATCTTATGCTTTACCGCGTCTATTACGCTTTGGATCCGCACCTGCTTTCCGTCAATGAAAATCTCTCCGCCCGTACGCTTGTCCGCGCCGAAAACCGCCCGGACAGTTTCTGTCCGCCCCGCACCTACGAGTCCGGAAAAGCCGACGATCTCACCGTGGCGCACATGAAAGCTCACATCATGCAGCAGCTTTTTTGTAGAAAGGTTCTTCACCTCCAGGGCAATATCACCAATCTCGGACTCCAGCTTCGGATACTCGTCTCCAATCTCCCGGCCCACCATCATAGAAATCAGCTTCGGGCGATCCACCTCTTCCACCCCCATAGTTGCCACATGCGTTCCGTCGCGAAGAATCGTAACCGTATCCGCAATGCGGAAAATCTCTTCCATACGATGAGAAATATAGACAATCGTAACTCCCTGCTTTTTTAAAATATCTATAATATGGAACAGGCAGTCAAGCTCTTTATCCGTCAAGGTTGCGGACGGCTCATCCATAATAAGCAGGTCCGATTGGAAGGACATTGCCTTGCAAATCTCAACAATCTGCTTCTGTGCAATAGAAAGGCGGAACACCTCACGGTTAACATCCAAATCAACGTTCAGGCTGTCCAGCAGCTTCCTTGCCTCTTCCCGAAGCTTCTTCCAGTCAACCAGATGAGCCTTGGTCATAAACGGCCGTCCCAGGAAAATATTCTCCGCTACCGTAAGCGTCTCCGAAAGCTTCAGCTCCTGATGTACAACGCTCAGGCCCAGCTTTTGTGCCTCCAGCGGTTTTGTAACATGTGCTTCCTCACCTTTGAAAAGAAATCCTCCGCCATCTGCTTTATAAACTCCTGTAAGGACTTTAATCAAGGTAGACTTTCCTGCTCCATTTTCCCCCACCAAGGCATGAACGCTTCCCTTTTTCACCTGAAAACTCACATCGGTCAGCGCTTTAACACCCGGGAATGTCTTTGTAATATTCTTTATATCCAGAATTACTTCTCCACGATTCATTCAACAGCCTCCTTACTTCGCCTCGGCAAGACGTCGGTTCTTATATACGTCAAACATAATGGCCAGAATCAACACAACGCCCTGCACCACCTGCTGATGGTAAGAACTGATATTGAGAAGCGTCATGCCGTTCTCCAGAACTCCTACAAAGATAGCTCCAAGCGCAACTCCGATTGCATTCCCCTTTCCTCCTGAAAGAGAGGCTCCGCCCATAACGCTCGCTATTACTGCTTTAAACTCCCAACCCGTACCTCCCTGAGGCTGTCCCGAATTTAAACGGGATACGAGAATAACTGCCACCAAAGCGCCGATGCCGTCACAAATAGCAAATACGGAGGTCCGAATCGCCTGAGAATTAATTCCGGAAAGATATGCCGCTTCCTCATTGCCGCCTACGGTATATACAAAACGTCCAAACTTTGTCTTTGTTGTAATAAATGCCACTACCGCAAACACGATGAACATAAAGACAACCGGCCAGGGAATCAAATCTGTTCCGCCGACGCTCAGGTAGCCGCGTCCAAACCAGGCAATAGAATCCGGAAGCCCGGATACCGGATAGGAATTTGTGATTACATAGCACATACCCCTGCCGATAAACTGGACGCCCAATGTAGCAATAAAGGAAGGAACTCCAAACTTTGTAATCAAAATCCCTGCCGCTGCGCCAATGGCAGCGCCGAGCAGAACCGTAAGAATGGCCGCAAGCAGCGTATTCATCTGATAATCAACCAGCAGCTTTGCAAACACAATACCGGTAATTCCCACTACGGAACCCAGCCCCAAGTCAATCGCTCCTGTCAGCATAGGGAAAAACATACCGGCTGCCAGAATCGCAATTAGCGAAACCTGACGCAAAAGGTTCATCCAGTTACTGTAGGTCATAAAGTTCGGCGCGACCACCGTCCATATAACAACCAGAATCAGCGCCGGCAGTAGAATCATATAATCTCCGAAGATTAGAGATGTCAGTCTGTCTTTGAGTGTTTTTGGTTTGTCCATAAACCTTTCCCTCCTTTTACTTTGTAAACTTTTTCCTTACCTTTTCTTATAGTTTCGTTTTGGAAATATTCACTTTTTTATCCGAAACATTTTTACTTGTCGTACTTTTCGTGAATTTTACCTTTTTGCGTAAAAACTATATTAGTAGTCTACTTTCTTTTTATGTATTTGTCAACAAGATTTTCATTTTTTTATCTTTTTTGTTAAAATTATATAGACTTTTTCTTCGGGATGTGTTTTAATCATGGTGGACAGGTTTCTACTCTTATTTTTCAAAAAGTTTCGTTTTAGAAACATCAACTTAGAAGGAGGATTGGTATTTATGATTTCTTGCACCGAATTTATTCCCTGTTACAGTGAGCTTTTTACGTATTTGGAGGAAATGCACGGAAGAGACGAAGTGAGCCGCTTCTGGGATTATCTGTTCCAGCCTACCGGAGACGGGATTCCGCTTATTAACTTTGTAAAAAAAGAGGGAATCCGCGGATGCTGGTCTTATTGGACCGGCACATTAAACGAAGAAGCCGCAGACTTTACAATGTACTTAAACGAAAAACGCGGATTTTTCCTGAACATCATGCATCACTGTCCCTCCAAGGGACGTCTTTTGCAGCTAAAAGGCGAAATAGGAATCACGCCTTATCATGATTACTGCCTCCATTGCGACAGCTATCGCTCTGCTGTTGAAAAAGTAGGTTTAAAATACCTCTACAATTTCAACGGAACGGACCACGCGGCCTGTTCCATGCTCATCTACGACCCGGATATTTTCGACGGAAGAGTAATTATTGACGAAGATACCGAAATTATGGACAGAAAAGCCGCAGACAATGAATATTTCCACCGGGATTTCCACAGCAGTATGAATATGGGGATTCATTATTTAGGCGAAAACTACGGCTTATCTTCCGTAGAAGGATTCTTGGAAAGATATACAAAAAATGTGTACGGACCTATTTTCCAAGCCATACGGTCAGATGGCCTTAACGCTATCCGGGACAAGATTTTAGATACCTATCAAAAGGAGCATGCAGAGGATGCCGTCTCCACAGATCTTGCAGACGGTACTCTAACCGTAAGAATCCAATACTGTCCTGCCGTGAAGCATTTGCTCTCCACAGGCCGCGCCATATCTCCCTGGTATCCTTATACTACCAAAACCGTAATGAAAACCCTCGCCGAAGCAGGAAATTTCTCCTTTGCTATGGATTCCTATGACGAAAAAACCGGGGCGGCTGTTTACCATTTTTCCAGTTAACGAAACATTTTCTTTTCCCCGAACTGTTTTGCAGAAGGGAAGGCTGGGGCTGCCGGCTTATTTTGTGACAGCCCCATTCCCTTACAAGACACACATATTCTATCCCCAAAGCCGATCCATAAACTCAAGTGTTTTCTCAACAAGCTCGTCTCCGCCTTCCGGGCCGCACATTGTGGACGCCGGCTTCGAGCTGTAGGAACCTCCATGCACCGCCGCTTTTGTAGGCAGATACCCGCCGATCCCGTTGGACAGCTGAACTATAAACACCTGCTCCGCCTGTGCTCTGGCTTTGATTCTCTGCGCAAACTCATGGTACAGTTCAAAGGGATTGGTCGCAATTGCCGCATTTCCAAGACGCAGAATGTGACATGAAAAGCCATACATGGGTTTCTCCTTTTGCTGCCGATAGCGCAGTATGACTCCCTGGGGTTCAAAGGCTTTTACCAAATCAGCCATTTCCATCGGATGCTCCGGAGAAAATCTCCCGTGAATTTCCCTCACTTCCTTCTTTGCCGCAAGATATTCCTCTTCCGAAACCCGGCGTATCGGAAGCTCCATTGTCAATACCCGATGCTGAAAAACCGGCCTGTCGTCAATCACATTTTTTGCTGTTTTACAGCCGCGCAACACCGCCTCCGATATCCTATCTCCAATCCCCTGACAAATAAGCGTCATATCAAAGTTGCGCAGAACCTCCTTGGTCTGGCCGCCCCAATCGAGAAGCGCTTTTTTGTTCGTCTTGGAATACCATGTCAAATCAACAGGCGCCAGATCTCCCGCCGCTCCGCAAAGAGGGAGGACATATACATTCTTATTCAGCTTTTCCCGAATCGCATCTCTTGCCGGCCCCCAGTAATCCGCCGACAGGAAGCAGTGCAATTCATATACCTGGGAAGGACACGGCACATTGCACACAACACCGGTCAGTTCCCGGTCCTCATTCCAGGTATAGAGAAGCTCCACTGCCGTATCAGTCCCGCTCTCATAGCGGATAAAGTCCTTTCCGGAGCAGTCTCCGTACATTACCGTCTCCAACCCTTCCTCCGTTCCAAACTGCGGCCTGCGGTTAAATGCCACAGCCGCATAATCATGAGCGCAGCTAATCCCTCCCGGCGCCCTTCTCTTCCAGGCAGTTACTATCAAATCTTTGATTCTCTCCACAAAAAAATTCTGGCCGGCCACGCCGCAAAGCATATCTTCCGGAAAATCAAATTTCGGAAGAATCGTAGGATCATAGACCTCCTCATTTTCCGCCCGCATAAAATCTTTATAAAAAGAAGAGGAATTGTGAGTGTGAGTCACATTGAAGGTAATTCGCTCAAAAAGAATCCCTTCTGCCGCCAACGCTTCGCGAAGTCTCCCAAAAGCGTGCACGGGAACCTCCGTCATATCCATAGATACAAAAATTGCCTGCTCCTCTCCATTATCAAGCGCCAATGCCGTAGCTGTGAGCGGATCGTGTACATATTGAGAGCACCGCATATACATCTGCCCCTCCATCAGCGTCGGCTTCACAGGCGTAATATTCGTTTGCGACCAGCCTATTTTAATTGCTTTTCTTTTCATCACTTTTATCTCCATTCCAGTTCCGTAAGCGTCCGCCTGTACACTCCCAGCAGATCAATTTCCAACCGCAAAGCCCTGCGTCCGTAAATTGATCTCTGCACAGGCGGGCGCTTACTGTTTCCAGTTCCGTAAGCGTCTACAAAATAACCTCAATCCCCAGCAAAGTACAGAAATCCTTTAATTTCTCCGTTAAATCTCCGTAAGCTACAATCACATGCTGGCCGGATACGTTCTGCGCAAATTCTTCTACCGTGCAGGAATCCGGGAACACCTCCAGACTTGGAAGCTGCGGGGCCGGATCATCCCAGCCATATTCATTCCAAGGCTCCGGTGTCCTTGCCTCTGCCGTATAGATATGCATTTTGTAACTTCCGTCCATATAGCTCAGGCGCGCACAGGTTACATACCCTGTCTTTACTCTAGAAACATTCAAAAGCGAGGAGGACAGCAAGCCAAAGGCCGCAGGAAGAACCTTCACCTCTCCGTCCACAGCCGGCTGCGGAATGAAGTCGGGCACCCCAATCAGCATACTTTTCTCAAAAAACTCATAGTACTCCAGATAGGGCGCTGTCTGCCCCGACAGCTCTCTCATAATAAGCTGTGTCACTGCCCCCATCACGTCATTTTCAGGAACAGTCAATACTCCGTACCATCTCTCTAAAAGCATGAATACCATTGCAGGCGGAAATCCCAGAAGCTTTTTCATTCCGTCCACATCAATTAAGGAAACAGCCTGATACCCCCGTTCCTTTATCTTCCTGCCCACCGCAAGGGCATACTTTACCCCTTTTTCAATCACCTCGTCCGGACATTCCTTCTCAAAGCTCCAGCTCTCCTTTACATAGGCAATCCCCTTCTCTATCTCCTCTGTTTCCAGCTTTTCCATATTCCGCACCATTTCCAGCATTTCAAAGGGTTCTACCTCCACGCCCAGCCGGCCCCGCATAGAATTTCCTTCATACTGAGTTCCGTAAAGAAGCATATCACGATACCCCATTGTCCCCACCCGGGCATGGCGCAGAGACACCCGGGCATGGCACGCAGAGACATAGGCGTCTATCTTTTCAAGAGGCAGGGGCTTATTCACAATACTATAAATATATTTAAAGGTATAGCCCATAGCCTCCATTGCCGGACGTATGGCAGTTGTTCCGGCCTGATCCGCAGTCGTAATCAGGCGCCCCTTTTCATACCAGCCGCACAGCCCCCACAGAACCATAGGAATATGCCGGAAAGCATCCGTAACGCGAATGACCGCATGGGTCGGCACCCACCCGGCAACGCAGACAATCAGGCAGTCAAAGGAAACATTCTGTAAAATCTCAATCGCTTTATCCGCCGTTTCATATCCCGTATCATCAATGACAACTCCAGCATCTGTCAAATCATACTCCAGGCTCTTTAATGCAAGCAAAGCATCATCATGCTTTTCACAAAGACGCCGAAACGGAGTATTAATTTCTCCAAAACATACAAATCCTACTTTTTTCATTTCTACCTCTTTCCTGCGGAAATTTCATTTATTCATTCCGCCGTTTTTTATTTTCGATTCATTACATCAAAGGCTACGGCAATAATAAAGATAATTCCTTTCACTACATACTGATAAGCAATTCCTACGCCCATCAGATTTAATCCATTTGTCAAAGACATAATAACAAGAGCGCCAATGATCGTATTTGTCACCTTGCCGATTCCGCCGGAAGTGGAGGTTCCTCCAATATAACAGGCAGCAATTGCATCCAGTTCAAAGCCCGCACCTGCGGTTGTCGAAGCCGACTGCAGACGGGAGGCAAACAAGATCCCTCCAAGAGCTGTCATAAGTCCCATAGAAGCAAATACAAGCAAGCGTATCCTGCTCACCGAAATCCCCGCCAGGGCCGCCGCCTCCGAATTGCCGCCGATTCCGTATATGTAACGCCCCAAACGAGTCTTTTCCATTATAAAATGATACACCAGCGTTACAATGGCCACAATCACAATTGTCCAGGACAACCCCCGATACTGTGCAAGGATAACTGCAACCACTCCAATCAGCACGGACATAAATATAAGCTTCGCCGCAAACATCGGTTTTGAAAGAACATCAAAATGATAGTGCTGCATATTTTTGCGGCGCTTTATCTGAAAATAAACAACCAGCACAATCGCCGCCGCTCCAACTACCAGGGAAAGGCTGTGCATACCGGCAATATCTCCAATATCCGGAACAAAACCATTGGAGATCGCGTTAAAGCTGTCAATGCCAATGGGTATTGTTCCCGATTCCGATGTAATCAAAGAGAGAAGCCCGCGGAAAATAAACTCAAAGGCCAGCGTAGTCACAAAGGCCGGCACTCCCATCTTTGTCACAATCAGTCCCTTCATAACGCCGAAAAACACCCCAAGAGCCAGCACCGCTGCAATCACAATCCACATGTTGATCCCCATACGAATCATCATAATCGCCGCCACCGCTCCCAAAAATCCCGCCATATATCCCACCGACAAATCAATCTCACAGATAATCAAAACCAGCGTCATAGCTACGGCCATAACCGCAATATAGCCTGTCTGATTGATCAAATTCGTCAGATTCCTCGGCGACAAAAAGGCTCCTCCCGTACATGCCGCAAAAATGATAAAAATAGCCGCCAGCGCAATATACATCGCATAATCACGCACTCTGGTTTTCATAAGGACCTTAATCTCCTCACCGAGACCGCCTTTCTTCATCTTTGTGTTATTCATTGCACACCTCCTCCGTCTTGGTAGCCATTCGCATCACATTGTGTTCATTTGCCTCCTCCGCGCTAAGCTCACCTGTAATTGTACCCTCCGACATTACATAGATGTGATCACTCATGCCCAAAACCTCCGGCAAATCAGAGGATATCATAATAACCGAATACCCTTCGCTCACCAGGCGGTTAATAATGGTATAGATCTCGTACTTTGCCCCCACATCAATCCCGCGGGTGGGTTCATCCAGAATCAATACTTTTGGTTCTGCAAACAGCCACTTTGCAATCTGTACCTTCTGTTGATTTCCTCCGGACAGATTTCCCACCTTCTGGGCTATGGAAGGCGTCTTAATGTTAAGAGAATCCTTATATTTGTTTACTTGTATGATCTCTTCGTTGGCATTTACAACAACGCCGTTTTCAATTGCTTCCAGATTGGGCAGTGTTACATTAAACTTTATGTCCTGGATCAAAATCAGCCCATTGTGCTTTCGATCCTCAGATACATAAGCAATCCCCGCCCGCATAGCATCCTTAGGCTCCTTAAATCTTACCCGCTTTCCCTCCACATAAATCTCGCCGCCAAGCAGCTTGTAATGAGGATTGTTCCCGAATACGGAAAGCGCCAGTTCCGTCCTGCCCGCTCCCATCAGCCCGGATAAGCCTACAACCTCACCCTTATGCACCTTCAGGCTTACATGATTTAAAATCACCCTCTCTGCCGACGGATCGTATACGGTCCAGTCGCGCAGCTCTAAGGCCACATCGCCGTGTCGGACGTCCTCACGCCTGGGATACACGTTTTCAATCTCCCGTCCTACCATGTATTTGATAATTTCTCCCTCTTCCACCTTGCCATCCCTGCCATTTATGGAGCAAATTGTGGCGCCGTCCCGCAGTACCGTGATCGTATCCGCAATATTCACAACCTCTTTTAAGCGGTGAGAAATCATAATAGAAGTAACACCTTCCTCCTTCAAATCCCGCAGGAGCTTAAGAAGATTCTGGCTGTCATTTTCATTTAAAGATGCCGTCGGCTCGTCCAGGATCAATAGCTTTGCCTTTTTGGACAATGCCTTGGCTATCTCCACAAGCTGCTGCTTTCCCACGCCCAGCTCTCGGATCTTCCAGGAGGGGTTCACATCCAAACGAACCTTATCCAGAAGCTTCTCTGCCGCGACAATTGTCTGATTCCAATCAATGGTACGGCCGCTTGGTCTCATAATTTCATGGCCAAAAAATATATTTTCATATATTGTCAAATCCGGGATAAGCGCCAGCTCCTGATTAATAATGGCAATCCCTGCATTTTCCGAATCTTTAGTCGACATAAATCTTTGAACTTCGCCGTCGTATACAATATCTCCCGAATAACTTCCAAACTTGTATACACCCGACAGAACCTTCATCAGTGTGGATTTCCCCGCTCCGTTCTCTCCCACCAGACAATGAATCTCGCCCCGTTTTACTTTGAAATTAACATTGTCTAAGGCGCGGACTCCCGGAAACGTCTTTGTTATACCGCGCATTTCCAAAATATAATCGTTCAACCGCTCACCTCATTTCTTTTTCGCTTCTCAGTTATACCCTGGCCGTATCCGTTTCACCTGTCCCCATCTGTATACAGAGTATTTGAAAACAGAGGAAGCGCCGCAAAATAAGATGGCAGACTTATTTTGCGGCGCCCCTTCTTTTGCTTTTTACGCTTATTGATTTATGGCTTCACAGAATCGCTGATACCCTCATAATTTGTATAATTCTTCGCATCGTATACGCCGCCATCTAAAAATACCTCAACAATGTTGTCACGTGTAATTGTCTGAACATCCGAACGCAAAACAGAGACCTCTTTTGCCTCATTATCAATTACTTCTGAAGTCTCCGCCTTCTCACCATTCACAAGCTTCTCCGCCAGCTCCATCGCTGAGGCTGTGATCATCTCGGGATTACAATATACGGTCATGTCCTGTTTTCCATCAATGATGTACTGGACAGAACCTTCCACACCGTCGGCGCCGCAAAGACGGTATTCCTCCACGTCACTGTCCGCCAGAAACGCATCGCCGATGGCCCGGCCCGTATTATCATCCGGCGCTATAATAAAGGACAATGCTTTTTCTTCCTTGGATGCATTGGTTAAATCAGCCTCCGCAAGAGTCTTTGCATGGGCCGGTTCCCACTCCGTATCTACGGACTGCATAATTTCATATAGCTGCTCATGGGTCAAGTCTAAAGTATCTTTATATTTCATAGCTACATCGGAGTTGCGTACAACAAAAGTGCCGTCCGCAAGCTTGGGCTGCAGGGAGTTCCAGTATCCTCTGAAATAGGAAAAGGAATTGTTATCGGTAAGCGCTCCTGAATAGAGGTACAGATTCAATCCGCTTCCGCCATAGGCCGCTGCCTGATCTACCAGATACTGTCCCATCGCTTCGCCAATCTTAACGCTCTCAAAAGCTACATAATAGTCAATCGCCTCTGTCCCTGTAATCAGACGGTCGTAGGAAATGACTTGTACCCCTTCTTCCTTGGCCATCTCAACGGTTGACGCCGCCGCTGCCACATCGAATGGGCAGATGATAAGAACCTTAATCCCCTTGGCAATAAGAGCTTCCACATTCGCCTTCTCCGTTGCCGACGACGCCTGTGAGTACATGATTTCCGCCTTATAGCCCTTCTCTTCAATTAATTCCAAAAACTTTGCTTCATCTGCCAGCCACCGGTCTTCATCCTTTGTCGGAAGCACAATGCCGATGTCCAGCTTTCCGCCGCCTGACTTTCCGCATGCGGTTACACTAAAGATCATAGTAAGCACAAGTAACATTGATATGAACTTTTTCATTATGTGTTTCTTCATATTTACCTCCTAGTAAAAATCGCTGTGCGATGGCACTAAAGGGTAAAGCCGCCTCAACATCCCTGTTATGAGAGAAACTTTCATTCGGAAGGACGCTCATAAAAGTCCCTCTCGTACGCCTTTGCGGCTTTACCGTCCGGCCAAGAGTATTTCTTATAAATACTTGATATTTCTTAGCCGGACTATTCCAGTTCCGTAATCCCCCTACTCTCAATACACCTATATGAAATCAATTTCCAGTCATAAGTGCATTGCCTGTAAATTGATTTGTGCATTACGAGGGGTATTACTGTTTCCAGTTCCGTAATCCCCTCTTTTTCTCATCTCCTTTCTTTTTCAAGTTATTGTTTTATATTTTTACGTTTTATAAACTAATTACCGAAATTATATTTAAATAGTACCTATATTTTTTCTTTTAACGTTATATTTGAAGGTTAATACTTTTCACAATGCTTGTCAATGCTTTTTTCTATATTTTCGCGTTTTGTTGTTTATTTTTACTTTTTATACAAATTTAATTATCAATTTTTATGCATTATGCCTTATTATTCATGTGTGATTTATTGTCTCTTTTTTATCTGAGTACTCTGAATTTGTCCACATATTTTTTCTGTTTCGTCTAAAACTCTTAATCTCAAATCTTTGTTTGTTGCATTTACGAAAAAATCATGGTAAGATGCAGTTAAAATAGGATCTTTTAATTTTGGACCCGGAAAGCGAAGTGCCATTGCATGCCTATCAATAATTATCTTCACAAACAATATTTAATCCTCAATATCATTAACCATCTCGGACCTATCAGCCGAACAGAGTTAAGCCTTTTGACCGACTATCGCCCCGCAAGTGTCAGCGCCATTGTCAAAGATCTCCTTGATCAAAGGCTGATTTTGGAAACAGGACAGTCCTCAACCGGGCAAGGGCGAAAACGAACGCTGCTGGAGGTGAACAATGAACATTTATGCGCCATTGGTATCTCCTTTTCCTCAAAGCACATAACATATATCGTATCTCAGGTGAATGGAGTTATCCTTTATCAGACAATGTCTCCTCTCTTACCCGGCTCTCCGAAAGAAGAACTCATCCAAAAGATTCTGGCCAAGGTCTCCGGCCTCTTGGATATGTTTGGCAATAAAAAGCTTGTGGGAATCGGCATCAGCGATCCGCCTTATGATCCTGCCGTTTATCAGCAGACCGATTCGCTTATCGCAAATTACACACATTTTAATTCTTGGGTACATAAGCAGCTCAAATCACAATTGGAGGCCCTCTCCGGTCTTCCCGTACAGACCTACAGCGGCGTCACGATGCCTGCTATGGCAGAACAGCGCTTTGGTGTAGCTAAAGGAGTGCAGAATTTTATCTGCATAGAGCTTTCCAATGGTATCGGAGCTTCCATTTGCTGTAATGGTATGCCTGTTGGCGGCGAACATGGGAAAGCAGCCGAACTTGGACACACGGTTATTGATTACAGCGTAACCAATCAAAAGCTCTGTTACTGCGGAAAGCCCGGCTGTGTAGAAACAAGCACCGCCTTTCCGGCTCTGGCTGCCAAAATCTCCGGAGCTTTAAATCAGGGGGTTCTTTCAGTCTTAAAATCTTATCAGGATCTTTCTGACGGCATTACCATCCAAGCTATCCGCTGGGCTTTGGACAAAGAAGATCAAATGTGCATGTATTATGTAAAAGACATTGCTATCCGCCTTGGGGTGGCGATTGCAAATGCTGTCAATCTTTTGAATCCAAAGCTTGTCGTCCTGTACGGCTTTATGCTGGAGCTTGGCGATTTCTTTTTACGGCACCTGGAAAGTTCCATTCGCGAGAATGTCTTTGCACCTTTGAAGGACTTTGAAATCCGTACCTCTAATTCAACAGAAACCCTTTTTTCTCTGGGTGCTGTTGCAGAGATCTTTTCTTTCTATTTTAAGCAGGAGAATTATCGATGGGTGTATCAATTACAGCCGGAATCTCCGGACGAAAAGGTTATTGCACAGGACACCCCGTAAGTGCGCCCGGGGATTTGCGTAAATCTTTACGTAAAACATTGTTACTGGTCACGGAGTGAACAGTAACCGGTAACAAAACATTTACGTAAACATCTTCACAAAATTCTTCCTCAATGCTATTATTTGTGGTAAACTATATTTTAGGGATAAAGTTCAACCATTTTGCAAAGTAGTATGCTTTAAGGAACTAAGCCCGGCCATCCCGCAGAGATTGTATTAACGGGGTATCTATAGAGTATAAAAAGAAGAAAAGAGAGTAAATTCATATGCCAATCAAAGTACAAAGCGACCTGCCCGTCCGGGCCATACTGGAAAAAGAAAACATCTTCGTCATGGATGAAACCAGGGCCTTAAATCAGGATATCCGGCCCTTAAAAATAGGAATTTTAAATCTGATGCCGTTAAAGGAGGATACCGAGCTTCAGCTTCTGCGCTCCCTGTCCAACACGCCTCTGCAGCTTGACATCACTTTTCTCACCGTAAGCACTCACGAGTCCAAGAATACGGCCCAGAGTCATATCAATAAATTCTACGAGCCATTCTGTCAGATAAAAAGGCGCCGCTTTGACGGCCTTATCATTACCGGGGCGCCTGTGGAGCAGATGGAATTTGAAGAGGTTGATTACTGGCCGGAGCTGGTGGAAATCATGGACTGGGCCGAGACACATGTCACCTCCACCTTCTTTATCTGCTGGGGCGCTCAGGCGGCGCTGTATCATTATTATGGACTGAACAAACAATTATTACCCGAGAAACTTTTCGGCCTGTACCGGCATCAGGTGTGGAATCGGAAAGAACCCTTAATCCGGGGCTTCGACGATATCTTCCTTGCGCCTCATTCACGGCATACCACCGTGGACGCCCGGGCTATTCATAACTGTGAAGCCCTGACTGTTCTGGCGGAATCCCAGGAGGCCGGCGTCTTTATTGCTATGGCGGAGGAGGGTCGGAAGATCTTCGTCTTCGGCCATCCGGAATATGACCGCCGTACACTGGAGAAGGAATATCTGAGAGACAAGGGAAAGGGGCTGCCAATCCAGCCGCCCAAAGATTACTTTGAAGGGGATGACAGCAGCAAAAGACCTCCGCTTATGTGGAGGGCGCATGCCAACACCCTTTATACCAACTGGATTAATTATTATGTATATCAGCTCACTCCTTATCAGTGGGAAGATGAAGAGTAAAAAAGAGTGTCTCAAAAGTCCTGAAACGACTTGAGAGGCACTCTCTTTTGGCCCTAACAAGGGAGCAATCTTAGAATATAATTACCCTCCGTAAAACAAAACAAGTGTAACAAATTTTCTCATCTTCTCCTACCATTCAATCCCCTTGCGAGCCGAAAGGCCCTTATCGAAGGGATGCTTCTTCTTCTGAATCTCAGACACGTAGTCCGCAAGCTCCACAAGCTCCGGCGCCGGGTCCCGTCCGGTAAGAACTATCTCCGGTTTTTCCGGCTTTTCCTTTAAAAATGAGAGAACCCTTTCCCGATCCAAAAGACCATGATTGTAAGCGGCAATCAGCTCGTCCATCACCAAAAGAAAGATATCTTCCTCTGCGGCAATTTGAACCGTCTTCTCAAACAGCTCTTCATAAGCACTCTTTGCCTCGCCTTTTTGTTCCTCCGTCATATTCCAGAAAAATCCAAACTGTCGGGGACAGGTAAGCACCCGTATATTGGGAAGGTCTCTTAAAATTTTCAGTTCCGAAGAACTGCCGTCCTTCAAAAACTGTGTCACCAAAACCTTTTTCCCGCTTCCGGCTGCCCGGAGGGCCAACCCCATAGCGGCAGTTGTTTTTCCCTTACCGTCTCCGCAGTAAATATGAATGCATGACTGAGCCATCAATGATTCCTCCAATATTTTTTCATATATTTATCCGCACATAATGCCGACATAGAAAATTTTTCAACGATTCTCTTTGCTGTTGCATCCTTTGTCACTCCCAAATCCTGGCAGGTTTCTATCAACGCTTTTATTCCCTGCTCTATTCCTTGCTCTATTCCTTCCTCTCTTCCTTCTTCTCTTCCCTGCTTTATTCCTTTTCCCATTCCATACTGAATCATTTTATTCAGATGTTCATTTGCATCTACCGTTCTTTTTTCTTTATGGGGTTCCTTTCTCTGTATCCAATCCCTTACTTTTGCATACGTAACTGCCATATCAAACGCATCCTCCTCCATTTGCTTATATGCCGGGTTACTCTCTGTCAATTCCTTTAGCTTTTCCGGTTGACTGGCATAACGGATATAGTCAAACACCAGACGTATATCCGTACGGAACACTTCCGTATCCTTTAACTTGCGCACCTCCACTACATGCACCTGATAATTCTGTACCAATTTTCTAAAAGCTTCGGGGATCTCTGAAAAATCAATTATCTCATGAAGCTCCCGAGAGGCATCCCATTCCTCTTCCCCATAATATAGTACAATCGTTACCACCGGATGAAGGCGGCTATACCTGGCAAAGCCGTAGAGATATTCCCCCGGCGTAAGCTCCTTTCCGCTTTTACGAACCTCTTTTCGTATCTTCGCGGCCTGTGCCTCGTATTCCCGCACATCGTAAGACATCGCCCGCAGGGGAAGCGCATAGTCCAGCTCCTTTTGATTTTCAATTCCAATCACCGCAAAGTTCATGCCAAAGGCCGTGCGCCTTATCAAATCCCTGGCCTTAAACTGCCGCCCTTTTCCCGGCCATCCTCTCTGAAAGCCCCGTATTTTGTAAAATCCGCTCTGTGTATCAAGAGGCTGTAAATCCTCTTTTTTCACAACCTGTTCTCCGCCGCAGATAATTCCGTTGATCAAATCCGCATAGCGTTCATCATCTGAGTAAAATTCCTTAGAACAAAGATCTCGTTCCAATCCTCCGCCTCCTAACCTGATATTTGCAGGAGACTTTTGAAAATCTCCTGCCTTTGTAATTGATGATTTGGGAATCAAAAGCATAGATTTTCTGAATTGAATTAGAATTACAAGAATACCTTCGTTCGAATTGCTCTGAAAAAATCATATATGCCTTTCGGAAATTTTAGCATGTCCAGTAAACATTTGCAAGCTATTTGTTAGATATTTCCTATTTTTTACAGCGCAGGGCTGCAAACTCATCACAATTTGCATAAAACCGGCACACAGGACCACAGAAACCAAAATACCCAGATTCCTGCCAGCGCCAGAGCTGCCGTCACATACATCAGTCTGTTTACTCTGCGGATATCTTCATGCTCTACAGGACGTAACGCATCTCCAATGGAAGGCTTCTCATAAAGCTTCCCAAAATACCATGCATTGCCGGCAAGCCGCACTCCAAGCGCTCCTGCTGCCGCAGCCTCCGTATGGGCGGAATTGGGACTTGCGTGGTTCCTTCTGTCCCTGCAATAGATCCGAAAAGCCTGTCCCATAGAAAGCCCCGAAAAAGGACTTGCAAGTACCATCAGAATCCCTGAAATCCGGGCCGGAATCCAGTTCAGCACATCATCCAATTTGGCAGAAAAACGCCCAAAATAGAGATATTTCTCATTTTTATAACCCACCATAGAATCCAGGGTATTCACCGACTTGTAGAAAAATCCAAGTACCGGACCTCCAAGAGCCAAAAACAGCATAGGCGCAATCACTCCATCGGAGGTATTCTCCGCCACCGTCTCCACAGCCGCCTTTGCCACTCCTTCCTCATCAAGCCTTTCCGTATCCCTCCCGACAATCATGGATACCGCCCGGCGCGCCTTTGGTAAATCCTTTTCCTCCAAAGCATCATAGACACGCATACTCTCCGTTTTTAAGGACCGGGCCGCAAGAAGCTGGTAATTCCAGAATACACACAAGGCAAAAGCCAGCCGCACATACACTCTCCGGACAAGACACAGAATCAGAAAAGAAATCCCACAGGAGGCAAGCGCCACAAAGACTGCAAAAAAGGCGCCGGCTGTCAACTGCCCCTGTTCGGACTTTGGAAATATTCTGCGAAATGCCCTTTCCCCTTTGCTAATCAAAAGTCCGATGGCACGCACCGGATGGTAAAGCCACCGGGGATCACCGAAAATGAGGTCCAGCACAAAGCCTGCTGTCAGTGCCAATAGGTTCCACCTCATAAAGCCGAATACCTCCTTCGTTACTCTCGTCCCAATGGGCAAGCCAGCCCATTCCATTCTTTACCTGCCAGTCGTAAAATGCTTTCTTCGGCTCTCCATAAGCCGCCAGAATACTCATAATGGTTCCTCCGTGGACCACAAGAGCCGCTTTTTTACAGCCTTTTTTCCGGATCTCCTCCAACACCTCTATGAAACCCTCACAGCATCTGTTTTGAAAATCCTCTCGCCTCTCCCCTCCGGGAAACGGCATCCTGCCCTCGCTGTCCACCCATGCCTGATAACGGGGATTGTCTTTTAGTTCCTGATAATTTTTATTTTCAAACTCACCAAAGTCGCATTCGCGAAGCTTTTCAAAACACCGTATCGGCAGCTCCGGCCAGAGGAGATCCGCTGTCTCCAGACATCGCTTCATGGGGCTTGCATAGACGGCCTCCACCTGGGGATAAAAAAAGCGCTTCAAAGCCTGCCGGCCTTCCGAACATAAGCTCTCATCTGTGGTTCCGATATAACGTCCCAATGTGTTGCCGTAAGTTTTTCCGTGACGGATGAAATACAGCTCAATCATGCTTAATCACCATACCTATCCCGCAGACAACACGGTGAACCTCCCGGGCCTTTTTCGCCAGTTCACAGCAGATCCTTCCCGTTGTTTCTCTGTAATTTCGATCAAAGGCATCTATGGGGACTACGCCGCTGCCAAGCTCATTTACCACAATTACTGCCTCAGGATTTCGCTGAATCAGATCTTTTGCTAGAGTTTTAAGCTCTCTTCCTTCCTCCAGAGCGCGCCGGATATATGAGTGAAAATGAAAGATTCCCCTGGCCTTGTAAATGTCCTCCCAGGAGCAGCTCTCACCGTCTGCTATCATAGATTCATCTAAAGAAAATGTTTCCATCGCATAAGCTTTCTTTCCCTGAAAGGCTCCGCCTGTTATCAGTATCATATGTTCTCCTATTTCAATTCCATACCAGTGTTGTTTTATCTGTCACTGTGCACTTGTATAAAATCATTTTTCAATAACTTAAAGATATGCCTGCAAATCAATTTGTACCCTGTAAAAGATATTACTATTTTTCAGCTTCGTAATATTTTCCCTGTGCCTTTGGTTAGAACAATTTTCCGGCCAGATACACGGAACCCGCCATCACCAATTCGCAGATTTGCAGAAAAAATCCTGCCAGATCCCCGGTGATTCCTCCAAACTGCTTTTTTGACATTCGGTAGTAATACACGAAGGTCAGCCAGGCGCCGGCCAAAGCCGCCGCGCCCATTTTTACATTTGTTAGACACATATATCCGGCAGAGAAAACCACCAGTACATACATGCTGATTTCCACACACCGTTTCTGTGCCGCGTCTGCAAACATAGCGACTGTTCCGCTTTTCTTGGCGCTGGGAAATGCCGCCACCGCAAGACCGCTGAAAGCTCTGGACAGCACATAGCCGCCCGCCAGAAGACGCACCTGCTCCTCCCCTAGCTCACTCCAGATCCCAAGACAAGCCGTAAAATAGCAGCAGGCCGTTATCACCGCAAACGCTCCTGCATGGGAATCCTTCAAAATCTCCAGCTTCCGCTCTTTCGTCTGGTAAGAGCTTAAAGCGTCCGCCGTGTCAAGAAGGCCATCCAGATGAATCCCTCCCGTCACCATCACCGGAATCAGTACATAGCCTGCGGTCCGCAGAAAATTCCCGGCCTCCAGCCATTGAGCCGCATAGCTCCAGAGCTGCATAGCCGCCCCTATCACAATCCCTATCAACGGAAAGAAGCACATCATATAACGCATGTTTTCCTTTTCCCAATCCGCTCTTGGCATGGGAATCTTTGAGTACATGGCAAATGCAATTTTAAAGCTGTTCCACAATTTTCCCATGACTTACCTTTCTTATTCCAGTCCCGTAATATTCCTCACAACACACCTCTTTGAAATCAATTTCCAGTCACAAGTCCATGTGCCTGCAAATCGATTTGTGTATTGTGAGGCATATTACTGTTTTCCAGTTCCGTAATATCCGGCTATTTTTTCAGCTGCAAAGGAATCCCACAGACAACCTCCATCACCTCGTCCGCTTCCCTCGCCAGCTCCCGGTTGACCCTGCCCAAATAGCGCTGATACTGCTCCGTCGTTTTATCATATGTGATTCCATCCGAAAAAATATCATTGGTAACCACAATCAAATGCCTGCTGCTTGACCGAATTTGCCGGATTCCATCCATAATCTCCTCCGGGGTATGCTCTCCCGCTCCCTCCGGCTCAAACATCTCGTTTGCTGTCAGATTGGAAAGACATTCCAGAAGAACTACTCCTTCCCCCGGAAGTATCAGTTGTTTCAAATTTACATAATGCTCAATCGTAAAAAATCCCTTTCCTGACCGCAGCCTCCTGTGGCGTTCCACACGTCTTTTGCCTTCCTCCCCGAAGGGCTTCATGGTAGCTATGTAATACAGGAGAAGACTTTCCTTTTTTGAAAGCATGACAGCCCGATTCTCCGCATATTCTGACTTTCCGCTTCCGCTTCCTCCGGTAATCAACACAAACATAACATCCCTCCGCCTACTAGTCCAAAACCAATCAGCACATACATGGTGTTTCCTCACATTTCCGAAGAAAATTCCAAGCAGCTATGGGATTGGAATAAAAAAACAAGTGAGGAAAGCCTGCATATAAGCTTCCGCTTCCATGCACACATTCCCAATTCCGCTTCCGCAAAGGCTTTTTCGCTCTCATACTGCCGCCGCAGCTCTCACTCTCCCAATAGTGAAACTCATGGCCCCTTATTTCCATTCCCGTCTCAAGCAACATCTGATTTTCCAATGCCTCCAGTGTCACATAGCCGAATCTGGTAAGCTTCTCCCTCCGGTACGCCCTTGCATCCAAAACGCCGGCCAAAGGATACTCCTTACCGTCTGCCCCCTCAAGACTTTTGTGCAGATAGAGAAAGCCGCCGCACTCCGCAATACAGGGAAGCCCCCCGCGTATCGCCCGGCAAACACAAGTTCGCATGGAAGTATTTTCACTCAAAGCCTTTGCGTGAAGCTCCGGATAACCGCCGCTTAAGATAAGCCCCTGGATTCCTTCGGGAAGCTCCCTGTCATGGAGCGGAGAAAACTTCACCAGCCGGGCGCCCATTTCCTCCAAAAGCTGCAAATTATCCCGGTAAGTAAAGCAGAACGCCTCATCCTCCGCTACGGCCACGGAAACAGAACCGGGATTTTTCAAAACCGGAATTTCGGGCGCCTCATAATCAAACTCAGGAGCCGCCACCGCCATAGCCAAAAATGCATCCAAATCCAAGGTTTCCTCCAAGCGCTCCGCCAGTTTATGAAGCTTCTCCTGAAGCTCCTCAATCTCTCCCGGCAGCACCAGCCCCAGATGGCGGCTTTCCAGTGTCCAGTCCGTAAGCCTTGGCACATACCCCAAAACCTTCAAAGGAAAACGCTCCTCCACCATTCGTTTCAAATCAGGATACATTCCCTCGGACACCTGATTTAAAATAATTCCCTGAATCCGGGAAGGCTTTTCAAATTCCAGAAAGCCCTGGAGCAGAGGAAGAAGCGAAACGCTTAACCCACGGCAGTTCACAATCAGAACCACCGGAATATCCAAAGCCCCCGCCACATCCGCCGAGCTTGCCTTTACAGAAATACCGGCCAGGCCGTCATAGTAGCCCATAACTCCTTCCACCACGGAAATTTCCGCTTCACGGGCCGCTTTGCCGAAAAGATAACGGGTCACGCTTTCCTCCGTAAAAAAAGTGTCCAGGTTGCCGGAGCGCGTACCAATCACACGGCTGTGAAACATGGGGTCAATATAGTCCGGGCCGCATTTAAAGGAAGCAGTCCGGTAGCCCCGCTTTACCAAAGCACTGAGGATTCCGCAAGTAATCAAGGTCTTTCCGCTTCCGCTGGCAGGGGCGGCCAGCATAATTCTTGGCAGTTTCATAACTGTTTTCTCCTATTTTAAGTCGCTGCGCGACAGCACTAAAGGGTAAAGTCGCTTCGACACACCTGTGATGAGAGGAACTTTTATTCGAAAGAGCACTCATAAAAGTTCCTCTCGTGCGCCTTTGCGACTTTACCGATATAGTCGCTGCGCGACGGCACTAAAGGGTAAAGTCGCTTCGACACACTGTGATGAGAGGAACTTTTATTCGAAAGGGCACTCATAAAAGTTCCTCTCGTGCGCCTTTGCGACTTTACCAGACGGCACTAAAGGGTAAAGCCGCTTCGACACATCTGTGATGAGAGAAACTTTTATTCGAAAGGGCACTCATAAAAGTTCCTCTCGTGCGCCTTTGCGACTTTACCAGACGGCACTAAAGGGTAAAGCCGCTTCGACACACCTGTGATTTTTACCCTTGTGTATTTCCCTGTGCCGTAAAAATGTATACCGGATTCTGACCCATCATCAGCTGATACCGGCCCAGGGTCTTTGCTTTTGACAACTGCACCTGCACGGTTTCCACCTGGGAAAACGGCAGCTCCTTCAGGCATTGCGCCGTCTCACCGATGGTTTCCAGGGTTACGGCGTTTATTATCACCCGGATACCTGGGTTTTTCTTAAGCAGCAGCTCAAGTATCTCCCTCAGATTCCCGGAGGAGCCGCCGATAAATGCGTGAGTAGGAGCCGGAAGTTCTGTCAATGCCTCCGGTGCGATGCCTTCGATCACCTCAATATTGGAAACCCGGAATCTTCGGGCGTTTTCCTCAATAAGACGGACGGACTCTTTCTCTTTTTCAATGGCCCATACCATGCCTTCCGACGCCTGCAATGCCATTTCCACGCTGACAGAGCCGGTTCCGGCGCCGATGTCGTAGATAAGGGAATCCCGGCGCAGTCCGAGCTTTGCCACGGAAAGGCAGCGGATTTCGCTCTTGGTCATAGGCGCCTTTCCTCGGATAAACGCCTCGTCCGGGATGCAGGAAGGAATCCCCCCCTCATAATCCGGGTTTTCGATAAGCGCCGCACAAAGTCCGTCGAAGGAACCCCGTTGAAGCTCCTCCGGCTTTCCCTTTGTAATGCGCTCCTCCGAATAGCCGAGCCGCTCTCCCACATAGATCACCACATGTTCCAGGCCATAGCGGAGAAGCTCTTCACATAATGCCTGCACATTGTCCTTTCCTCCAAGAAGGGTAAAGGTGCGGAAATGTTCCCGTACAGCTCCTATGAGATTGGTCTTCCGTCCGTGAATACTTACCAGCTTCACATCCTCCCAGGCAATCCGAAGCCTGCTGCACAGATAGGATACGGAGGAAATGCCGGGCAGAAGTTCGGTCCCTATTCCTTCTTTTTCAAATGCTGTAATCAACCTTTTTGCATTGCTGTAAAATCCCACATCCCCGGACAGGGCTACCGCAATGTTCCGGTACTCCGGGTGTTCGCGGAGATAAGTAAGCATTTTGTCCGGGTCGTAGGCGTCCAGTACAGGTTTTTGTAAAACGCTGAGGTTCTCAAGCATCCGTCCTGCACCCAGGATACAGTCGGACTTTTCAAAGACTGTCCACGCCTCTATTGTCATATTCGCCTGAGGCCCCATGCCGATTCCTACCAGAAAAGCACGCCTTTCTCCGTCTCCATTGATTACTATCCCGGCAGTTTCGATTTTTTTATGAGATTCATTTTCAGGATAACTTGTTAAGGAAAATCGCTTACGCAAAAGTTCAATCCCTTCTTCCACGGAAATCCCTTCCTGCTCCGCAGGTCTCCCGATAAGCACTACCTTCGCTCCTGCCTCCCTTGCCGCCGCAAGCTTTTCCCCAAAACCGCCCTCTTTTCCCGATTCCTTGGTCACAAGCCAGGAAGCCTTAAACTGGCGCAGCATAGCCGTATTCATTTCCCTGGAAAACGGCCCCTGCATACAGATAAGGTGCTGCCCGCGAAATCCAAGACCCTGGCAATGCTCCACCACCTCCGCAGACGCCAGAACCCGGGCATAGACGCGCTCCTGGTAATCTGACAGGCTTGTAAAATGATGAAGCTCCTTGCTTCCGGTAGTCACCAGAATACGCCCTGTGGTTTTTTCCAGACAGGCGACTGCTTCCTTCACACTTCCCACGGTTATACAGTCTTCTCTTGTTTCTTCCCCCCTGGCATCCTCAGGGCGGATCAATCGCAGATATTCGCAGCCTGCTTCTTCACAGGCAGCACGTATGTTGTGAGATACCTCTGCGGCATAGGGATGGGTCGCATCCAGTACCAAGGGGCAGTTCTCCGCCTTCAAAAGCTGTGCCATTTCCTCCCTGGTCAGACGGCCCTGGTGTATATGAAGATGCTCTCCCTCCCTCACCAGAAGACTTCCGTATTCGGTAGCTACACAGGCCAGGACCTCCAGTCCTTCCCCGGAAAGCCACTCGCTGAGAAGGCGTCCCTCCGTTGTTCCTGCAAATATAATAATCTGTTTCATAACATGCCTCTATTCCTGTTTCGAGTTTTTCAGTGGGAAATCGTATCCTTTTGCGATTTCTGTGAATCAGTTATCATAAGGGAAACCAAGCCATTGCTGTCTTCCGGTTCCGCTTAAAACCGTACTACATAATTCTCCAGTGCAATAGCCACCGTGACACCATTTTCCGCTGTCTTCCCCTGAATCAGCCTTGTCCGGCCGGATGCTTTGAGAGCGCTGCGCTCACACACATTTCCCAGGCCGGTAACCTCCTTTACAAACGGAGATTCGGAAAAAGCCTCCTCACAAGTCACCGCCTCAAGCTCCTCTTTGCTGTAGGTGAGAAACGCCGCGTCATAAGCCTCGCAGAATTTCCGAAGTCCCGGCTCCTCCTTTTTTAAGTCGATGGAACCTACCTTTTTGATGCTGTGCATGGAAAATTGATTCTGTGCCATAACCTTTTTTACCACGGCTTCAATCTGCTCCTTTGAGGTCCCCTTTTTACAGCCAATCCCAAGAACCGCAATCTTGGGCACCAGATGAAGGGTCCGGGGAAACGGGTTGTAGCTGTCGTCCAGGGAAATACTGATTCCAAGGTCCTCCTGTTTTCCAAACGCCGGTATGCCGTGCCGGGAACAGACCCCCGCATTTCCGGTACGGACTGCCAGTTCTATCGGTATCTGCCCGGACAGCTCAAAGTCACTGTAAAGTCCTATGGTACGGTTCTCCAGCACTTCTGCGGAAATCTGCTTGGCAAGCTTAAGATCATCCAGATACAAGCGCTCTTTTCTTGCAAAACTGTCCACGGAAAAACGGCCGCCTGCGTCCGTAGCCGTAGTAATCACCGGAACCGCCCCGCAGATGGCGGCAAGCTCTTTGGTCAGCTCATTGGCACCGCCCAGGTGCCCGGACAGCAGAGAAATCACAAATTTCCCCTGTTCATCCATGCACAGCACCGCCGGATCGGATGCCTTGCTCTCCACAAAAGGCGCAATGGCGCGGACCGCAATTCCGGCGGCTCCGATAAAAAGCAGGGCGTCACTGGCGGCAAACTGCTGCCTGGTCCAATCCTTTAGCGATCCCTCCAGTACAGGAATCCCCCAGGATGATGCTTCTTTTCCCTTTGCCCGGATTTCACATGCATTGCCTCTTGAATCCATGACTTCCCGTATTCTTTCCCCATGCCGGCAGCCGGCCCGGGTAAATGCAATGATGGCTAATCTCATATCTTTCTCCTATAAAAGTCGCAATATCTCCTCCGCATGCTCCGACTTTCCCAGGATTCCATGCTTCAACGAAAAAGTAATCACCCCGCAGGAAAATGCACCGCCGCTTCTGTGACTGACGTAAAATTCCATCCGCTCCATGAGGCGGTTCATAACTCCCTTCAAAAGCCCCGCATCCTTTAGAATATCCAAAGCTTCATCGGTAGTCACACAGTCCATAAGAGCCGCGGCCGTATCCTGACCGGCACCCAGTACCGCCGCATGGGAGGTGAGAATCTCCATTCTGGCATCTGCATTGCGGGAATGGGTATTCATAATTCCTCCGGCCAGCTTCACCAGCTTTCCGATATGCCCCGCAATCAGAACCCCCTGAAAACCATACTCTGCCGCCGCATCAAGGGCTTCTCCCAAAAAGTTGCTGTATTTTACACAATGCTCTAACAGCTTCGGATTGTATTCTTTAAGAAAATCCAGTCCGTAATTACCGGGGGCCAGCACCAGATACTTATGGTCCTGGGTATTTTGCATACGGATTTCCATGCGGATTGTCTCAATAAGAGCCGCTTCGCTCATAGGCTCCACAATTCCGCTTGTTCCAAGAACGGAAAGCCCTCCTTCAATTCCCAATCTGGGGTTAAAGGTTTTTTTTGCAAGCTCCCGGCCTTCCGGGATAGAGATGATAACGGAAATACCTCCCTCATATCCAAAACGGCGGCAAACCTCCTCCACTCCCTCCTGAATCATAGCCCGGGGAACGGAATTGATGGCAGCGCTCCCCACGGACTGCTCCAATCCTTCCCTGGTTACACGGCCTACGCCTTCTCCGCCGTCAATTCGGATGCCTGCCTTCTCTGTCTTACACACCGAAGCATATATTTTAAGTCCGTCGGTTACATCCGGATCGTCTCCGGCATCCTTTTTAACGGCGCAGGAAACCGTATTTTCCGAATATTGAATATTGATATCCAAAACTTCCAGATTGAGCCGGATACCCTTTGGCGTCGTCAATTCCACATAAGGCACCGGCTTCCCTGTCAGAAGCATCTGCAGTGCCGCTTTCGCCGCCCCTGCCGCACAGGAGCCTGTCGTGTAGCCCAAACGCATTTTTTGATTGTTTTTGTAAATGTATTTCTCCAGCATCTGCTTCTATTCTTTCCCTATCTATATTCCGTGCAATCTGAGTTCCCTTAGGGGCAATCCTGCTCTTGAACACGCCGGCAGACTGAGCAGGGCTGTTTCTTAACCTTTTTTCACAAATACATATTCCCCTTTTGCCGACCTTTCCGCGCAATAGGAAAATCCCAGTCCGTCAAACTCTCGTACATCCTCCGGTTCTTCTATCTGTTGTTCCGAAAGCCACCGCACCATCTCACCCCGCGCCATCTTAGCCTCTGTTCCCTTCACCTTGATCTTTCCATCCTTCAGGCTCCCAAAAATGCAGGTCACGTACCGAATCTCCGGCTTAAGATAAGGTTCTATTGCTTTGGAATACTCCCTGGAAGCCAGATTCAGAATGACCCGATCCTCCCTTACCAGTTCCCGGTAAAGCCTGTCTCCCCAGAATGCGTAGAGATCCTTCGTCTCCCCAACCGAAAGCCGCGCCTGCATCTCCAGGCGGTAGGGCGTCACCCCGTGATCCGGCCGCAGCATTCCATAAAAACCGCTTAAGATCCACAAATGCTTTTTCACATATTCCCACTGTTCCCCGGTAAACACCTGAGGCGCCATATACTGATACTGAAGCCCCACATAAGAAAGCAGCGCCGGCGTCCGGCCATTTTCGGGATTCATGCAGGAATATCTCTGAAAATTTTCCTCCGTAATCTTCTCATTGGCCCGAAACAGTTCCCGAAGCTCTTCCCTGTTAAAAGTCCTCAGCCGGTTCAAGAGTTTTTTTGTTTCCTCCAAAAACAAAGGCCGTTCCCCTGATTCTATGGAATCCGTATCCACACGCATCTGCTTCGCCGGTGAAATGATAATCTGCATTCACTCGCTCCTCCCCAGCCGTCTTTTGATCTTGGCATCTACATATGAATTTCCCCGCTAAAAGCACACTATTTCAAATGCTCATAAGCCTCCACCTTCCCATCATTCCAACCGGGAAGCCCATCATACAAAGCAAACGCATACTGATAAAGCCCGTAAGCCGTCACCGCTCCCGTTCCCTCTCCCAGATGCATCCCTGCATGAATAGGAGCCTCCATTCCCAAGGCTTCCAGCATCAGCCGTCCGGCAGGTTCCGCGGAGCAGTGGGTCGGCACCATATAAGCCTTACATGCGGGAGCCAGAACAGCCGCACAGTAAGCCGCCACCGAGGAAATAAATCCGTCAATCAATGCCGGAATCCTGCAAAGGGCCGCACCGATATAACAGCCAATCATCCCCGCAATATCCAGGCTGCCCACCTTACTCAGCACATCCAAAACATCCTCCTTATCGGGCTGATTTACCTCAATCGCCCTTTGAATCACCCGAATCTTCCGTTCCAGACCTTCACTGGAAAGCCCGGCTCCCCGGCCGGTCATCTCTTCCACTTCCCGGGAAAGAAGCACCGAAGCCATAGCCGAGCTGGGCGTCGTATTTCCAATTCCCATCTCGCCGGTAATCACCATCCGATAGCCCTCATCATAAAGCTCCCTCACAACTTCAATCCCCGTAACAATCGCCCGAAGCGCCTCATCCCGTGTCATAGCCGGCCCCTTCGCAATATTTCCGGTTCCATAACGCACCACCCGGTTCCAAATCCGCGGATGCTTCCCGTCTGTCAGCATCCCGATATTCACCGGAATCACCTCAATTCCCTGGGTACGCGCCATAATACAAACCGAAGAAATCCGATTTCCCATATTCTCCAGAACCTGAGCCGTCACCTCGCTCCCGGTCTGGCTGACTCCCTCGGCCACAACTCCGTTATCCGCACCCATAATCACAACCACAGGCTTAAGCTCCTTCGGATGGGCCGTCCCATAAATCCCGGCCAGCTGAACCACCATCTCCTCAAGCTTCCCCATCCCCCGAAGCGGTTTACATAAAGAATCCCAGTATTTCCACGATTCTTCCATAGCCCCCTCGTCCAAAGGCTGAATCTCACCGATATACTTCTGAAGCACCTCAAACAATCCCATCACAATCAACCTCTTTCCTGCTAATATCCACTCCACCCCCCGGAGCCTAAATGTCAGAGTACGCCGATTGACGCTGACACCGCCGGACGCCAAAAGGCGGCACTTGGGGTCCGAAGGATATCATTCGCTGTAGAAACATCCCTCATTGATACAGCAGCGCATTACAGATCGCCGCAACAATATTACTTCCTCCTTTGCGCCCCCGCGGAACGATAAAAGGCACCCCGGCTGTCATAATCAGCTCTTTCGCCTCCACTACATTCACAAACCCCACCGGCGCCCCCACTATCAGCACCGGCCGGATCTCCCCGGCCTGAATCAGCTCATAAAGCCGAATCAACGCAGTGGGTGCATTTCCCACCGCAATCACCGGATTTTCATGGAGAGCTGCCGCCCGCTCCATGCAGACCGCCGCCCGGGTGCATCCGCGCTCCCTGGCCTCCTCCGCCACATCCGGCGCATCCATAAAGCAGTGAACCTCTCCCCCATACTCAGAAAGCCGCTTCTTATTAATCCCCGAAGCCGCCATCCTTGTATCTGTCACAATGGACACCCCTTCCCTAAGAGCTTTCACGCCCAAAGCGGCCGCCCCTTCGGAAAAGCAGAGATTATCCGCATAGTCAAAATCCGCCGAGGTGTGAATACACCGCTTTACAACGGAAAATTCCGGCTCCGGCCAAGTCTTCCCGTTCAGCTCCTTTGTAATGATCTCCATACTACGAGCCTCAATCATTTCCGGCTTTACAAACTCTATTTTCTCTAACATCTGATTCCTGCCTCCAATATCTCATAAATTTTATCCATATCCAGGGAACTGCACACCAGATCCGCCAGCTTATCATACTCCTGCTGCTTATGGGCCTCCGGATCAAAATGCCAGCTTCCCGGGTCCAGGCCCTTTTTCCGCATAAGCCGCACGGCCACAAGAGCCGCCAGATCCCCAAAATCAAAGATTCCATGAAGATACGTACCGAATACCGTCTGGGTCTCGTTGCAAAGACCGTCGATGCGCCCGTCCTCTAAGCGGATGGTTTCCCGGCAGCGGCCCAGATTCACGGTTTTTCCCATATGGATCTCGTAGCCCCGGACCTCCTTTCCCGTGGTGCTGTCCGGCACATCCTTATCCCAGATAACACCGCCGGAAATCTGAGTTCTGGTTTTGGCCGGTTCAAAGATTGTCCGGGTATTCAAAAGTCCCATACCGCGCATGGAGCCGCCCTGCTCCACGCCGTCCGGGTCCTCCAGTTCCTCCCCAAGCATCTGATAACCGCCGCAGATGCCCACAACGGGAGTGCGTATTTCCGCCTGGCGCAGTATGGCCGCTTCCAGACCGGATTCCCGGAGCCAGCACAAATCGCTCATGGTATTCTTGGTGCCCGGAAGGAAAATCAAATCCGGCTTCCCAAGGTCCCCTGCCTGCTTCACGTACCGGAGAGAAACGCCCTTCATTCCTTCAAAGACGTTGAAGTCCGTGAAATTGGAAATATGGGGCAGATGAATAACGGCAATGTCTACGGCTCCCTCATCTCCTCTGCGGTTCAACCGTTCTGACAAACTGTCCTCATCATCCAGATCAAGGGGTGTCATCGGCACGACGCCGACTACGGGAATCCCTGTCTTTTCTTCTATCATGTCAAGGCCGGGCCGGAGGATTTCCACATCTCCGCGGAATTTGTTGATGATAAGGCCCTTGATGCGTTGCTGCTCGTCTTTCTCTAAGAGCTTTACGGTTCCGTAGAGGGAGGCGAAGACGCCGCCCCGGTCGATGTCTCCGGCAAGAAGTACGGGGGCATTTGCAAGCTTTGCCACTCCCATATTTACAATGTCATTGTCTTTTAAATTGATTTCTGCCGGGCTTCCGGCGCCTTCTATGACGATGATATCAAAGTCTCGGGAGAGCTTTTGAAAGGCCTTCTCTATGTGGGGGATGAGCTGCGGCTTGTAGGCGTAGTAGTCCGCCGCGCTCATATTTCCCAAGACTTCGCCGTTTACGATAACCTGGCTTCCGGTGTGACTGGTGGGCTTTAGGAGGATGGGATTCATCTCTACTCTTGGTTCGATTCCGGCAGCCTCGGCCTGCATCACCTGAGCGCGGCCCATTTCCAGGCCGGATTTTGTGATGTAGGAGTTGAGGGCCATATTTTGAGATTTGAACGGCGCGGCGCGGTAGCCGTCCTGCTTAAAGATGCGGCAGAGGGCGGCGGTGAGAAAGCTTTTGCCGGCGTTTGAGGTGGTGCCCTGGATCATAATTGTTTTGGTGGGGGTCATATTTTGCTCCTTTTGCTATATGAACGAACGCCGCCATGCAGGAAGTATCTTCCTTCCCTGCTCCGCCCAGAGGACTAACACGCCTGGAAGGAAGATACTCCCTGCATGGCGGCCGACTTTGGCGGCGGGGCTTTTCCGTTGCTTTTTTGGGGAAAATTTTTGCGCAAATCACATTATCTATAATAGCTTAACCATTCTATAAAATGGAAGTTATAAATCTGTTAAAAAAATCTTCGGTATTTGTTTTTTCCTGAATTTATATTTTTGAACTTTCGTAAGCGGTATCTCATATCGTCTGCCGCTTTCTTTATAGTTGTTGCCTAGAATATTGTTGTAAAGAGAATAGATAAACTGTTCCCATTCGTCTAATCTGCTTTTTTCTGCAAACCCATCTAAATAAGCAAATCCATCGGCAAGATAAAAAATTTTTAATGCTAATGCTAAATCACAATAAGGATTGCTTAAAATCTCTTTTGGTATTTCAAATCCATCATCCCAATTATATTCATCCAAAAGTTTTTCCAGATCGTCATATGACATTTCCGATGCCCCCCAAAATTCAAATTTTACAATCTTTGCTTCAATCAACGAGAGCGCCTTCATAATTTCTGTTTTTTCATCCCGAGAAAAAATCGTAAAACAGGCATTCTCTTTACGATGTCATATATAAAAAATGTTCCAATAAATGAAATCAATACAGTCAATAAAAATTGCCCTAAGCTTTTCCCGCCTATATTCAGGACATATAGGCAGCACCACTCCGGTACAAACAGCAGAATAAGGAAGAAATAGGAAAGGCTGCCGACTCTAAACTTCGGTAAACATTTCTTTTGCAAGCGGACAATTTGTAATGCTGTCAAAGAAATAACAAACAAATACAATAAAAACCAAAGATGTGCAGGGGTAAAGCCTCCATGATATCCTGTTAAATCGGTTTTCTTTGTAAAAAACAATTTATACTGCTGCCAGTAAGTGCCTGTATACCCATTAAAAAATACTTCTGCAATATAGGTCATTATAGGAACCAGTGCAAGCAGTCCAAAGAAAAATGGAATGACTAATTTTTTTATTCGCTCCGCAACAAATTGTCCGCTTGTCCTTTTTCGAAGAGAATACTTGCAGCTCATACCTGCAATAGTAAACAAAAAGGTCATATACCACGGATACACAGCACTTGAAAACACATAAAGAGCAGTGCTTGTGTTTGACCATATGTAAAACCCACCGTATTCGCCTCCGCTCCAAATCTGTGCTGCATGGAACGGAAAAAGCAACAGGCTTGCCATCCATCTTAAATTATCTATATAATATCTTCTCTCCATTCGCATACTCCTTGCCATAACCCTGTATATGACAGTTTGTTCGTTTAAGCCATTCTCAGCTAAACTCCGATTTACATAATTGATTATAAAATCTTTACCTGCCATTTACAGTGCATTTTTATATGTCATTTCCCATTGAGTACACAATTTCAGAAAAGAAGTTCTGTAAACCTTCGTTTTTCCGTTATGCTTTTTCGTTTGTGAAAACTTCGTTTATTGCCTGTATCAAACGGCTGTTTTCTTCCGGTGTCCGAACGGCTATCCGGTAGTCTTCTTTTGTAAGGCCATTGTAGTTTTGGCAGCGGCGGATCAGGATTCCTTTTTCCAGGAGTTTTTCGTACAGCGCTGTCTCGCCCGGGGCGCGGAAGCAGAGGTAGTTGGCTTTTCCGGGCCATACGTCCAGGCCCAGCTTTGTCAGGGCTGTTTCCAGGCGCTCACGTTCTGCTTCTACCAGGGTAAGGGTTCGCTCACGAAAATCGGTTTCCGTGAGGGCTGCTATTCCGGCCTGCTGCGCCGGTTCGGATACGGACCAGGGCTGACCGGCTTTGCGGATGCGCTCAAGCAGGGCCTGGTTTTGGGATAGTATGTAGCCTAAGCGCAGGCCGGGCATGGCGTAGAGCTTCGTAAAGGATTTGAGAATCAGTAGATTCGGGAAGGCTGCAAGGGCGCCTGTTATGGTATAGGCTTCTTTTTCTCTTACAAAGTCCAGGAAACATTCATCTATGCAGACGTAAGTTTTTTGGGTCTTTGCTTTCTCCAGGATCTCCAGAAGAAGCTGACGGCCTGTCAGCAGTCCTGTGGGGTTGTTGGGATTGCAGATGAATAGCAGATCCGTATCGTCTGCAATGGCCTGCAGGCAGTCTTTTTCAAGCTTCATGGATTTTGGAAGCATGTAGTGACGTATCTGCGCTCCTGCCTGATGTAAGGCTTCCTCGTATTCGGCAAAGGTGGGGGCCGTTACCAGAGCGTGCTTTGGCTTCAGGGCATATACCAGACGGTAAATGAGATCGGCGCCTCCGTTTCCGCATAGGATATTTTCTGCTTCTACGCCTTCTTTTTTTGCCAGCTCTGCCCTTAAGCGGCGGCAGAAGGGGTCCGGGTAGTGGGCAGAGGAGGACAGACCTTTGAGGATTGCTTCTTTTATGCTTTTCGGCATCCCCAGAGGGTTGATGTTTGCGGAAAAGTCCAAAAGCTCTTCCTGGGAAAAGGGGGTCTGTAAGGATGCACCGTAACGGTCGCCTCCGTGTATGGGTTGTTGTGATCCTGTTTGCTGTGGCGGTTTCATTTTTTCTCTTTCTATTCTGTCCTCAGCGATCAGCGGGACTCATGGTCCTTTTGCTCACTAAGGATATCTGTTCTTATTTTTACCATATTTTCCGACAGCCCGGCTTGCTGTCCGAGGGTCTCAGAAAATATCGGATGCTTATGCCATGTCATAATGCCGGAAGCCTATGGCCGCTTTTTGTATCGGAATGTCATTTCAGCTTATGTCAACCTGCGTTCCCGCAAAAGCACATCACGAATCCCTTCCGCCGTATAGACCACGGCGCTTTGATGCACGTTCAAGCCTGCCTTTATTGCCGCGCGCTCTGTCACGGGGCCGATGCAGATTACCTTCGCCGCAAGCCCGCTCAAATCGCCTGCCATGCTGACAAAGGCTTTTACCGCTGACGCGCTGGCAAATGTAATGTAATCGACTTCGGAAAGCACCCTCTTTAGCTCTTCTTCCTTCCGCCGGTCGATTTCCGTGGTGTACAGAGGGATGGCTTTATAGGGAATCTCTGCCTGCTCCAAAGCCTGCGTAAGCTCCGGGGAGGCTTCCTCCGCCCGCAGAAGCAGCACATGATCCTTTCGGGTCAGGCCGGGAATCCACTCGGCGGCCAGATCCCTGCCGGAATATCGGGACGGTACAAAGTCCGCATAGATGCCTCTTGCCTCCAATGCCTCTTTAGTTCCGCTTCCGATGACGGCAAAACGGATTCCGGCAAGCTTTCGGATGTCCTTTTGGTTTTCCTTCATTTCGTCAAAGAAAAAGTCCACGCCGCTGCTGCTTGTAAAAACGATCCAGGTATAGCCTCTCGCCGGCAGTCCCTGAGTTTCCTTTGTCCCCGGATTCGGATTCTCCTGTCCGGTCAGTTCTCCTACTGCCTTTGTAAGAGCCTCCGACCGAAGGCGTTTTGTCCGGATAAGGCTGAAGGAGACAGCTTCCGCCCCTTCCTCCTTTAAGACCACCTGCTGTTTCCGGCACATGCCTTCCGTTCCGGTCAGCAGTACACGCATACCGAAAAGGGGGCCTTTACCGAACCAGTTAAGCTGCTCTTGTAAGGATATGACTTCTCCCACGATAATGATTGCCGGGGTATGGATTCCCGCCTTTTTGACTTCTTCCTCAATGGTTGCCAAGGTTCCTGCTGCCGTCCGCTGACGGGCTGTGGTTCCCGCCTGGATCACGGCCGCCGGCGTATCCGGCGCTTTTCCTCCGGCTATCAGTTCTCTTGTGATATGAGGCAGATTACCCAATCCCATCAGAAATGCAAGGGTCCCTTCTTCCTGGGCCAACAGCTTATAGTTCAGCGCCAGTCCGTCTTTGGTATTGCTCTCATGGCCGGTGATAATATGAAAGGAGGATGCATAGTCCCGGTGGGTTACGGGGATGCCTGCGTAGGCTGCCGCCGCATAGGATGAAGATACGCCGGGGACAATCTCAAATTCAATTCCGGCCTTTCGAAGTTCCTGGGCTTCCTCGCCTCCCCGTCCGAAGATAAAGGGGTCGCCTCCCTTTAAGCGTGCTATGTTCTTTCCTTCCAAAGCTTTTTTTACCAAAAGCTCATTGGTTTCCTCCTGCTTTAAATGGTGGTTGGAGGCACGCTTGCCTGCATAGATTAGCTCCGCGTCCGGGCGGGCTTCATTTAACAGGGAGGCGGATACCAGATTGTCATAGACGATCACATCGGCTGTCCGTAAGCAACGGAGACATTTTTCCGTAAGGAGCGATGTGTCGCCCGGGCCTGCTCCCAAAAGCCAGACTTTGCCCTTTCTTACCTGAGCGGCCATTTGCTTGCCCAGGTGTTTCATTTGATCCGGTGTGGGGAGTTTTAACCGGTCAGTTCCTACCGGCTGTTCCTCGTCTAAAGCTTTCCGGCAGGATGCGTACCTGACATGTCTGCCATCCTTAACGAACATTACCTTCATCCGAATCTCTCCGCCCTCCAGACAGCATAAGGCGGCGGCCGGTGCATTGCAGCTTCCTCCGATTCCGGCCAGAAAGCTGCGCTCCGCCTCCAGTACCAAGGCTGCCTCCTGACAGTGGATGGCAGAAAGCACTTCCGTTAAATGACCCTCTCTTGCCTCCACAGCCAGTATTCCCTGTCCTGCCGCCGGAAGAAAGGAATCCGGTTCCAGATATTCCAGCTGCAAATCCGGCTCCTCCAACAGCCCCAGGCGTTCCAGGCCGGCGGCGGCCAACAGGATTCCGTCATACTGTCCCTCTCTTAGCTTTCGAAGGCGGGTTTCTACATTTCCCCGGAGGAGAGCGATGCGCACTGTCGGATTGATAGCCCTGATCTGAAGCTCCCGGCGCAGAGAGCTGGTGCCCACTACGCTTCCGGCCGGCAAATCCGCCGCTTTTATACCGTTTGCTGTGACAAAGACGTCTCTTACGTCGGCGCGCTCAAGGACAGCCCCTATTTTCAATCCTGGGGGAAATTCCATAGGCATATCCTTTGCACTGTGTACGGCCAGATCGATTTCTCCCGAAAGCAAAGCCTCCTCAAGCTCTCTGGTAAATACGCCCTTTCCGCCGAAGGAAGTCAGGGAACGATCTAATAGCTCGTCTCCCTTGGTAGACAGTTTGACAAGCTCAATCTCTGCTTCGGGAAATGCCTGCTCTATTTTTTCCTTTACAAGCTCTGTCTGAATCAAGGCCAGACGGCTTTTTCTCGTTCCTATGCGAATCTTCATATTTGCCTCCTATTTGTAGACGCTGCGCGACGGCACGAACGGGGAAAGTCACGTCTGCTTCGCAGCTCTTGAGTCGGGACTTTTACACTGTTTCCTGTTATACCGAATAACCCCGGGGTGTAATCATGTGTTCGTTGCTTACATATGTCTGAGAATTTCCGATAATTACTACGCTGAACATATCTATCTCGGCATCCTTTAAATGCTCCAGGGTGGTAATCTGGCTGCTCTCATCCTTACGGCCTGCATTGCGCACGATTCCCACCGGCGTCTCGGGACTGCGGTACCGTAGCAGAATATCGGCTGCCTGCTCTACATAGGTGGTGCGCTTTTTGCTTTTTGGATTGTAAAGGCACACGATCAAATCTCCCTGGCCTGCACAGTCCACCCGTCTTCGGATAAGATCCAGGGGGGTCATCAGATCACTCAGGCTGATGACTGCAAAATCATGCATCAGGGGAGCGCCCAGTACGGAGGCTGCCGCACTTGCCGCTGTCACGCCGGGCACAGTCTCTATCTCAATATCTGCCTTCATTTCCTCCGCTATCTGATAGATAATGCCGGCCATTCCGTAGATACCGCTGTCCCCGGAGCTGACCATAGCTACCACCTGATCCTTCTGCGCTTCCTCCACAGCCATGCGGCAGCGCTTTACTTCCTGCATCATCGGAGTGGCCAGATAGTGCTTATCCGGGAAATACTCCTTCAATATGTTTACATAAGTAGTGTAGCCTGTTATTACATCTGCTTTCTCTATCACCTGAATACATTTGGCGGTCATATGCTCATAGCCGCCGGGTCCGAAGCCTACTACATACAATTTTCCCATTTTCCTGCTCCTATTCCAGTTCCATAATATTCCTTCCAATACACACGTACACCTGTATGCTGCTTAAAGCTCTTCCCCCAGACACCGAAAGACTGCTTCCAATTCCCCGGGCGACGCCTGTTCCCTCAGGCGGTAGAAAAATTTATCAATGGCCTTGGAAAAGCCCTTATTCTCCGCTTCCTCAAGCATCCATTTCTTTGTCTTTTCTATCTGAGGCATGGCCTGCTGGAAAATCATCCAGCACATAAATTCCTCCTCATACTCCTTCAAGATCTCACCCGCCTCCTTTGCCGCCTGTTTTTTCGCCTGATTGTTGGTCCTTGCCAGAGCTTCCATGTCGTCCATATTATAGAGAAAGGTTCTCGGAATCTCCGTTATGGACTCTTCGATGTCCACCGGCACAGCCAGATCCACAAACACCCTGGGCTTTTCCCTATGTATCCGTTCACGCAGCTTATGGCAGGTCAGCGTATAATGAGGACTGGAGGTGGCGCTTATCACCACATCCATCTCATCCACATAAGAATACCGCTCCTTATAATCAATCACATGGCTGCTCTCGCTTTTCAAATGCGCATCATGGCTTAAGGTAATATTTCGTATGGTACTGTAAATGTGAAGTCCCTTCATGCTGTAAAGATTCTTCAATACGATTCCGCCGATTTCCCCTGTTCCTCCAATCACCATAATCTTCTTTCCCGCAAGCCCTCCCAAAGCTTCCTCGGCGGCTTTGATGGCAAGCGTAGCTGTAGAAACAGATGTTTTGGACAGCTCCGTATCCGTCTTGATTCGTTTTGCGCAGGTTACGGCGTAGCGGAACAGCGTGTTCAGATATTTTCCTGTGGTGCCTGCCTCTCTTGCCTGCTCGTGGGCCTTCTTTACCTGACCCAGAATCTGATCTTCTCCGACCACCATAGAATCCAATCCCGCCGCCACCAGGAACAGATGGCGGACTGCCTTCTCCCCCTGGTAAAACCGCAGATAATCCGTAATGTGCTCCACCTTAAGCGCGCCGGCCTTCTCAAGCAGCACCCTTTGCAGCCTGGAAAAAAGCTTTTGCTGCTGCTCTTCCTTTGTATAGTAAGTATAAATCTCCGTCCGGTTGCAGGTAGAAATCACCACACTCTCCGCTGCCTTTGCCTCCGCGCACAAAGCCCTGAGAAGCTCCGCCTGCTGCTCCGGGGTAAAGGCGAACAATTCCCGAACGGCAAGAGGGGCCGTTTTGTGGCTGATACTTAAAAGCTGAATCCCCATTTATGGCTCCACTCCTTTTCGAAATTCGTGTGTAAAGGTTTTATCATAAAGCCTGGACAGCTCGTAATCATCTCCAAGAAAGTCTCCCACCACCGTCAGCGCCGTCTTTCGGATACCCGATTCCTTCACCTTTTGGGGCAGATCCGTAAGCGTACCGCGGACAATTTTTTCGTCCTCCCAGGATGCCTTGTATACAACCGCCGCCGGGGTATCGGGCCTGTATGCCTGCCGCAGCGTGGCGCACATTTCTTCCAACATTCCCACGCTCAAAAAGATTACCATTGTCGCACGGTGACGGGCCAGGTCCAAAAGCTTCTCTCCCTCCGGCATGGGGGTACGCCCCTCCATCCGGGTAAGAATAACCGTCTGGCTGACGCCGGGCAACGTATATTCCTTCTTCAGAGCGGCGGCAGTTGCCAAAAAGGAGCTGACGCCGGGAATCACTTCATAGGTAATGCCCATCCGATCCAGGGCATCCATCTGCTCCCTGTGCGAGCCGTAAATAGCCGGATCGCCGGTATGTACCCGGACCACCTTCTTTCCGGCTGCCTCTCCCTTTTGCATCACGTCCAGGACTTCCTCCAAAGTCATGCCGGCGCTGTTAAAAATACGCGCGTCTTTTTTCGCATCTGCCAGCACCTTCGGATTCACCAGCGAGCCTGCATAAATAATAATATCCGCACTGTCTATCAAACGCTTTCCCTTAATGGTCAAAAGCTCCGGATCTCCGGGTCCTGCTCCTATAAACGATACCATATTTCAACCTCTTTCTCTTGTATTATTCCTTCAACAAACCCTTTCCAATGCTGCAAAATAAAAAGACCCGCAGCATAAACGGGCCTTGTCTGTCTCTTTCTTTCCTCGAACTGCTTTTACCGGAAGCCCATTCAATTACCGGAGCGCTTCCGACAGCTTCGGAAACACCCGCCGGCAGAAAGCAGGTTTCCTGACTTATAGTTCCCCGCCTGCACCCTGCCTTCTCACGCATATGCGCAATGGCATTTTGAAGCATACGCTCCCGGGTCTGGCTCCCTAAATACAGTGACCGGATCGCTTGGGATTCTAACCCAATTCCCTTTTCTGCGTCCGCAAACACCAGCTTCAACAGACCAGATATACCCCCTTATCCCCAAAGGGTATCTACGGTTCATCCCATGAATGATCTTTTGCAGACGCACACTTTCTGCTATACTTTATTCTTTTTTTCTGTAACAAAATCTAGTAGTCCGTATCGGAAATCCTTGTGCATATTTCTGAGGATATTTTTCCGAGAGTGCAGGTCAAAAAACGCAGACGTAGTGGTGCTACGGCGAGGCTTTTTGCCCTGTGCTATCGGAGAAATAGACCGGAAATATGCACAAGGATTTCCGGTACGGACTACTAGGGTATAGTCTACCATATGGCGGTTCATTCGTCAAATAAGAAAACGATACGTTTACTTTCTTCTGCCTTTTCGCATATCCGGCATTCCATACCCCCGCAGCTCGCTGTGAAGGGCCGAATGTCTGGGAAATTCCTCCCTGTATTTGAGAAGAAGCTTTTCCTTTGCTCCGATGTCTCCCCGTGAAGCCTTCACTTCTCCCAGCGCCGCTGCCAAAGCCGCCACACTTCCATAGTGATTGCGATGCTGCCCGGATACGATTGCCCGGAATCTCCTGTCAATCATCTCTTCCAGGGAAGTCAGATAACTCTTTGCCTCTTCTTCCGCCACTGACAGTCCGTGCACTGCCTTCCAGCTCTGAAAGCAGGACCAGAACAGGGCAATCTCTTCTTCCTTCTTCTCTCCCGTACCGGAAGCATCCTTTTGATTTTCATCCGTTCCTTTCACATAATCTTCTCCATGAAAGTCCAGATAGAACACGGCTTCTCTTGCCATTTCCCGGCATCCCTGACAAAGCTGTTCCGATTGCAGCAGCAAAAGCAGAAACAGCGGAATCCCTTTTTTAATAAATTCTCCTGACCATCCAAGTCCTTCCCTTGTTTTAAGACACTCCTTCATAGATGCATCGAACTCACCCAGAAAAAACCTCATTACGTTTCCGTCGTCCCCTGAGAGAAAGTTGATTTGCAGCTCCTTATTTAATTCATTTCCATAGGAATCTGTTTTCCCCTTACATGGCAGCTTATTTATAACCTGGACCGCCCTCTCCCTGTAGGATGCCGGTTCTTTCATATTTGCCGTAATTCTCAAATAATTTACCGGTGTGCTGTGAGATTCAAAGGCTTCGATCCAGCACGCTTCCGCCATTCTTGTGTCGCCTGCTTCCAGGGCTGCTTCCGCCGTATAAAGCGCCGCCCTGCTGCGCAGCCTGCAGCTTTTGTCCATTGCCTCCAGAGCTTCCTCTCCCACCCGGAGCTGCCGCTCACGTTTCCCCCTGCTTTCCAGATATTCCAGCACAGCCAGATAAAGAGACGGATGCTTCTTAGCAGCCTTTTGAGCTGTCTCTATCATCTCATCCTCATCCTTTTGGAAAAGAACGGCCTGCCGTAAAAATTCTCCTGCCGTATCGCCTTCCTTATGAATCAGAAGCTCAATCCACGCATTCCAAAATTCCGAAAGTCCTTTCAGCTCCTCGCTGCCCAGTGATAATATCTCTTCCAACCGAACTTTTCTGAAAAACGGCCTGGTACAATATTCATAAAAGCTTTCCGCACGCTTGTCCGGTTCCGTATTTTGATATACGGCATACAATACATGCTGCGCCAGATTTTCCCCATCTATGGATGCCAAATTCTCGTCTATCATTTCTTCCAGGCTCAATGTGAAACAGTCTCCCTGGTCCTCCACAAGCACCTCTGTTTCTGTCAAAAGGTCAAAGAGTTTGATGGCTGTTCCATAGCATCTGTCATTGACGCTTCGAAGCAGCAGGCGGGAGGCGTCCTCAAAAATCTTCCCGATTCCCTGAGTATCCTCATATTCATAAACCCAATCCGAGTCCCAATAGCCGGAGGAATAGTCCTCATACCCTTCCGCATAAAGGCAAAGCTCTTCCTCCTGGATTTTTGCGAACTGTTCTTCTAACCGGATGTATTCCTTGTTTATTTCCGCTTCGTCCTGTTTCCTTGCTTTAGACACAAAGCTGATTTCTTCCGTTTGGTCATTTTTATGGGCTGTTATCTCTTTTAAAATATCGATAAACTCCGCTCTTTGCACCTCAGGAATCTTGCGCGCAAAGCTGTGAAGAACCATCTGAAGCTCTTCCTTTGTCATTTTCTCCGCTAATTTGTCTATGGATTCCGTAAATTCTCTTAAGTTCATTTTTGTATTTCCTTTCGTACTTTTTTCTTTATCCGATTAAAACTCTTTTTCCTTCAAATGCAAAACCAAGCTTGCGAATCCGTTCCGGTGCAATCCCCTTTGCTTCCAAAACCGCCGCATATCCCTTTTCCTCAATCTGCGCAAGGGCTGCCTGCACGGTATTCTCCAGAGTATGCTCTTTCTCCGGGCGGAACACCTTAAATTCTATGATAATCGCATCATCTTCCTCCTTCATCGGCTCCAGCATCACGTCATATCGCCCGAAGCCGCTCTCGCGATTGGAAGTCAGCGTGTAACGTCCCCGCAGCTCTGCCAAAAGCCCCAGCACAAAACCATGATAGAAGCGCTCCGGCTCCGCTTCTTTGGCGTTTTTTCCCGGTGTCAAAGAAACTGAAGGTTTCCTTCGTCACCCTGTTCATGTATTCATTCATTTCCTCCAAATTGCTGAAGCAGAGCCTCCACAAATTCACCGTATCCCGAACCGTCGCCTGCAAACCAATCCCGAAACATCCGCTCAAACATGGTGCGTACTTCTTTATTCGTCAATACCAGCTCATATTCCTGGCGTCCCCATTCCTCATGAAATCGAAATTTTTCTACACGAAGATAGCCTCCGGCCAATAAAAGGCTCCAGATTGCGCTTTCGCTTCCTGTACTTCTCTTCCTTCCAAATCTCAAGCCCCTCAAACAGCTCGCCCCTCCCTGCATATTCCACAGAAAAGAACTGCTCCACCGTATTCATCATCAATGTCTTTCCGAATTATCATTTGCAATCAAATGTTCAAAATTCTGATACCCGATTCCTACGGTTCTTGCCATATCCGTCCTCCTATTTGCAGTCGCTGCGCGGCAGCTCTAAAGAGTAAAGTCGCTTCGGCACACCTGAAATGAGAGGAACTTTTATTCGAAAGGGCACTCATAAAAGTTCCTCTCGTGCGCCTTTGTGACTTTACTTTCCTGACTGTTTTGCAGTATTCGGATAATTTCAACAATATTGAAAAACAGCCCTTCGCTGTCTCTAGTATAACAACTTAGGGCTGTCTGTTCAATGATTATTCACTTTTCCTCTCCGGCAATCTCCGTCCGAACTGTTACATCAGGCCGAAAGCCTTCATGGTTTCCTCCAAAAAGAGCAGCTCCTCATCCGGCATATGTACCTTTTCCCGAGGATACTTATTGATAAGCTCCCGATACGGCGATTTTCTGAATATCTCATATGTATTGGCAATCACAATGGCATCATAACTGATACCGGGAATGACCGCCGGACTTTCCACAGGCAGCCCCATTCCCCGAAGCTGCATATAGTTGCGATCCACCCATGCGGCTGTAAGCAGACTTTGTGGACAGCTTCACGGATGCGGCAATCTCCTTTGTGGAATAGCCCTGCATTTTCAGCAGGACGATTTGTAACGTGCACCTGTCCGCCATGCCCTCAAGGTATTCGCCAAAGTCGCTCGCCCATCGGTAAAACCGCCTGTTGGAATTAAAATCTGCCCTGTCGTCTGTGCGGATTTTGCTCAATGACCGTTTCATCAACGCCACACTCACGCAAAACCTTTTCCTCAGCTTCGCAAGGATTTTGGCTTTGCGCTTATTGACAACGCTCTGTGTTACACCCAACCGCAATCCGACTTCCCGCTCGGAAAGTTCTTCAAAGAAGATTGCGTTTATCAATGCCTGTTCACTGCCTGACAATAAGGGCAGGGCGGCTTTCAGCCTGTCCACCATCGCCGCATGGATAACGGTCTCTGCAACGTCCACCGCTTCATCAACAACGAAGTCAATCACATTTCCCTCACTATCCGTAAATCCCTCCAAACTTCAAAACAGGTCTGGAGAGTGTCTGTTTTGTCTTTTCGGGTATAGCAAATCAGCCCACCAAAACACCATTTTTTTATATGGCGGGCTTGTATTGCCTATTTCAAATTCCAATAATGATTTCTTTATGTTCTAATAATCCTCTAAAAAATGCCTAATGAGCATAACTATTTCTTCTTTTTTATATCCCAATTGGGACAATTTACATAGCAATTCTTTCTTAGCCTCATCCACTAATTTTTCCTTACATCTTAATATCAATAGCAACACAATAACCTTTTCTTTTGTTGGCATAAATAATACCCTTTTCCATTAACAACCTTAAAGCACAAGCTACTGTATGGGGATTTACTTGATTTACTTCCGCATATTCCCTTATGCTCGGAATCGGTTTACTTGGTGCTTGATGATTTACCAAAATATCCATTTTAATTCGTTCTGCGATTTCCTGATACTTGTATCTTTATTCATCTTTTTCTTTCCCTGTTAATAGTCTTTGAACTGTTATATTATAAAATTTTTCATCTGTTCTTATCTGCCAAAGCCTTAAATTTCAAGTCTAAAAAGCTATGTTTTTCACAACTTTATACATATAACTGTGTTCGGCAAACCTTAAGATAGATTGCCAAAGTTGCCAGCAGTATTAGACAAGTAATACCAAACATAATCATCATTTGGTAATGCGGAAAGATTATACAGAGATACAATGGCGTTAAGCTGCTTGCCATTCCACCTCCAACTGTAGCTAAAACTGAAATTGCCCCACCTTTTACCGCATAATACTCACTTGTCCAATCATACTTAGGAAACTTGATATTCAGATAAACACCAAGAACTGAAATGAAAAAAGTATATACCGTAGGGATAATAAATAACAGTACAGTCTGCATCAAGGAACACGGAATCGCAATTCTGATAAAAATTGCACTAATATATAAAACAGGAAGTATCACTGTTAAATTTACCGCAATTTTAGAATTGTAAACTGCCCTTGCCTGCGTTGGAACGGAGCACATAATCCATCGGTTTTTTCCCTCTAAAGACAAGGATGCTGCTGTGGTAGAAGTCATAGTCACAAAAACAGCAAGCGCAACCGGCATAATATTTTGAATGATGCTCATCATTCCCATCGTTTCTATTTGCTGTCGTAAATCAGGCGGCATAAAAAATACTGCCCCAAGTGCCACAACGAAAAGCAGGACAATTCCAATACATGAATTCAAGGCATAAATCGTACATGAACTTAATCGGCGAAGCTCCTTTTTATACAATGCCATAAACGGAGATGAAGATTTTAATGTTCCCATTTTATACTCTTTTTTTGCATAATGTGAGAATACGGCTGTATTCAATCTTTTATAGTAATGAGAAACAATCGTTATGAAAGCAATGCCCAGCAACAGGGAAACAGTGGCAAAGATAACAAAGCCTGCCCAATCATTATGTAATAAGGCATTTGTAAAAAGAATAGCAGGCGGATAAAATTTGTTTACCGCTTCTGCCATTGCAACACCTAAATTAGTTATCTGCGTTGCATCCATTGATTGTGTTTTTGCGGAAGCCAATACAATCATCAGTACGGCAGCCGTACTCAAAACCAATGAAAAAACATTTTTGTGTCTTGAATGTGATGAAACGGCAACAATTAGAACACCTAATGATAGTGAAATAATCATGGGAATAATCGGTGTCAAAAATAACGCACCCACTAAAAACAGGTAACTAAAAATCGGCGGATGTTCGTATACAACATAGATAATGCTTGACGGCAGCATGGCTATAAAGCCAATTATCAGATTGATGAGATACAGCATCGTTATACGGCTTGTCACAATAGAAACCGTACTTACAGGCATGGACATAACCATATCATAATCTTTTAATCCGATAAGCACTCCTGTACTTTTAACAAATGTAAGGGTCAAGGTTGCTAAAGAGCAGACCACTACCATGAGCGTTGGTAATGCTTCGCTGAGTCCCGCTAATGCCATACTATTGCTGAATTTTGTCGTATAGACTACAAGAATGGCAATGGCAGTAAGTCCTAAAGCGCCAACAATCGCAGAACGTTGTTTTTCCTGTTTATCGCGAGAATGAATCAATCGGTTAATTCCGAAAAGATTGTATAACTGCATTCTCAAGAGATACTTATACTTGCCTTTCATTTTCAACTACCTCCATGAATACATCTTCAAGACTATGGCTTCCTTTGATTTCTTCCATTGTTCCACTTTCTATCAATTTACCGTTATTGATGATAGTAACCTTGTCGCACAATTTTTCGGCAACTTCAAGCACATGAGTAGAGAAAAAAATTGCCGCCCCTGCATCACATAGTTCACGCATCATCTTCTTTAGATGAAAAGATGCTTCAGGGTCAAGACCTACAAATGGCTCGTCCAACACTAAAAGATGTGGGGAATGTATAAATGCACCTATCAACGCAAGCTTTTGTTTCATACCATGCGAATAGGAGCTGATTAAATCCCCCAGACTGTCCGTTAATTTGAGAACATCTGCATATTTTTGTATTCTTGAAACTCTTTCCTTTGCAGGGACAGAAAACATATCACACATATAGTTTAAATACTGGATGCCTGTTATATAGTCATATAAGTCGGGATTGTCTGGAATATAAGCTGTCATGGATTTGCATTTCACAGGCTCGTCCTTCACGGAATGGCCATTTACAAGGATTTCCCCCTCGTCAAAGTCCATTATCCCGACAACCGCACGGATTGTTGTTGTTTTCCCTGCACCATTGTGACCAATAAAAGCATGGATTTCTCCTGCTTTTACCGTCAAATTCAAACTGTCAACAGCCTTTTTATTTCCAGAATAAACTTTAGTATAATTCTTGATTTCTAATACATTGTTCATTTTATGAGCCTCCTTACTGTTTTAGTTTTTGTATTTTTTCGCAATTGCCCAGTAAAGGATTGCTGGTACAGGAGCAAATAATAGAATACAATATTTATTTACGACTGAACCAGAACCAGATACCCCAAAGTGTAATGGGATTTCCTGCGGCAATATAAAAGTCAGTGCCACTAATACAACAAAAGTTACGACTGTAATGATGATACATTTTTTCTTCATGTGTATTACCTCCTTTTATTATCATTTTGATAATGCTATCATAATGATAATAAAAAGTCAAGAAAAATCCCATCCATCACAGAGGACAGATGGGAAATTTTTATTCCATTTTAGGTGGAGAGATTATAACGCCAATAGAATGCAGCTTTCGCCCCGCTGCTGATGTGTTGTTCCCATAAGGTTTTATTACATCCCGAATATTTCCAATTAACATTTCAAGCTCCTCATCCGTTAGATAAAGAGGGGATAAGGAAAAACCAGATTTATCCTTTACAATGTCTATATCATCCCGTTTGCAATAATCTTGGAATAGTTCCGCAAAGCCAATGATATATTGCATAAACGACTGCATATAGGCTTCGCCAGAGTTACTGTCTAAGATTTCTTTAAAATCCTTTGTCATATCAATATCTACCGCATAAGTTTTTTCTAAAGCACCTCTGACTTGTGTTTGATTCACTATCTTTAATACTTTGTCATTTGTCATTCTTTTCAAATAGCGGTAAAGCGTTGCAGATGGAATATCCGAAAATGTTTCAGATAAATGTTTTGCGGTAGTTTCCCCACACTTTTGTATTTCCAGAAATAATTTACATTTAACAGGGTTCGTCAATACATCCATAATTTTTTTGTCCATGCGTATCACTCCAACAATTCAGTTTATGTGATAATATTATCATTTTGGCAACAAAAATTCAATAACTTTTCATGGGTGATAATTTATGATTACTGACCGACAAAAAAGTGGCAAAGTTTTTATATCTTACCACTTTTGGCACTTATGCGTTGATTATTTTGCTATTTACAATCTCCCTTGCATGAGCCCTTATGTTATTGAGTTGTCCTGTCCATTCTAAGGCGTTTTCTGCCTTTAACCGTTCCGTTAATGCCCTGTGTCTGTTTCATGCCATCAATAAGCCTTTCAAAGCGTTCCTGTGCCTGTCTGTCGAGGTCGGCAAGATAAGTGTTCAGCCTGCCGCTTGTGAGAAGATTGGTGTATGTAACCTTGCGGTACTGCTTTAGATAGACCGGATGACACTGTCCCCATGTGACTATCGACTGTTCTTTTTCGGCGGGTACGGTCAAACACGGTATTAAATAATCGCCGCTTTACATGAGTTAAAGACATTGTTTCGGGGAAGTGCCATAATCTACAGCATATCGGAAACGGCAAAGCTGGAGCATCTGCTGCCTTGGGCACCGGAACTGCCAGAAGAATGCAGGAAACCATGCCGCTAAAATTTAGCGGCATTATTTAATTGGGAGCGTATGATTTGCACTTATGTTTTGTTATGGTGGGCGTTCGCCTTAAAATCTTATGAACTAAAACAGAGCCAACAAACTGTGATTTATTTCACATTGAGGCTGGTGTGCTGGCCCCGGTTCTCAATATACATGATGGAGCGAGGGGTGAGGTCTACAAGCTGGGCCAGGTGCTCCTGCGTCCAGCCTTTGGCTTTTCGTCTGCGCTTGATTTCTTGGCCCAGGGCATGACAGTCCAGGCGTTTTTCATATTGGTACATTCTCACATCACCCCTATATTATTTTACATTTCGGGGCGGAATATGAGAACGAAACGTGATTTTATTTTTAAGTAGTATTTAATTTCATATATAATTGAATAATTCATGGAGTATAGCCGCTCAGCTTTGAGACAAAATGTCCCAAAGTGGTGATAACCTTGTTGTTTGGGCTGAATAGAGCTATAATAGCACCGTGGTAAAGCTAAAAACAAGTGGATTTTTGGCAACTCTACCGCTGGTAGGTGTTCATTTTCTCGGGCCACAGTATAATAAAACGCGAAAGAGAGGTTTTTGACATATGGATCAAAAGAAAATCGGCAGCTTTATTGCAGCTCGAAGAAAAGATAATGGCCTAACGCAAAGTCAACTGGCCGAAAAATTAGGGATTACAGACAAAGCAATTTCAAAATGGGAAACAGGTAAATCTATGCCCGACCTATCACTATTCAATCCTCTATGTAATTTACTTCAAATTACTTTGAATGAATTGCTTTTAGGCGAATTTATATCAGATGAAAACTTGAAAGAAAAATCCAATCAAGTGTTGTTTGAAGTAGTTACGAGCTGGCTGGGCAAGGATCAATGGGAAAGCAAAACAGACACCCAAGTTCCAACTGTTCTAAAATTAAAAAAAGTTAGAAAGATATATGAAACCGAAAGCACTTCAACTGAGGCAGTCAAAGATGTTAGCTTTGAAATTACTAAAGGAAATTTTGTTGGTATTATGGGCGCATCCGGATCAGGAAAAACTACTTTGCTCAATATGATTGCAACCATCGACAAGGCCACCAGTGGCCAGATAGAAATTGATGGGCAAAGTGTCTCCGAGCTTTCTGAAAATGATTTAGCATCTTTTCGCCGGGAGCATTTAGGTTTTGTATTTCAAGAGTACAATTTAATAGATACTTTAACGGTCTATGAAAATATTGCATTAGCGTTGACAATTAAGCAAATGCCGAAGGAGTCTGTAAAACAAAAAATTATTGATTGGGCAGAAAGGTTAGACATATCTGAAATATTAAGTAAGTTTCCATATGAAATATCGGGTGGTCAACGGCAAAGATGTGCTTGTGTGAGAGCGATTATTACAAGCCCCAGCCTTATTCTTGCGGACGAGCCGACCGGAGCTTTAGATAGTCATTCAGCAAAGCAGTTATTAGAAACCTTTGTTATGCTCTCTCAAAAATATTCCGCTACAATTTTGATGGTTACACATGATGCCCTATCCGCCAGCTATTGCGACAAAATTTTATTCATGCAGGATGGTGAGTTTAAGGCTATGCTGGAACGAGAACAAGAGAACAAGCAGGAGTTCTTTACCAGAATTTTGGACACCATAGCCAAAATCACAGGAGGGGTTCATTATGTATCTTAAATTAGCGTTACGAAATGCAAAACGGTCTATATTTGATTACATCCTTTATATTTTTTCAATGGTTATGCTTACATCTATCATCTGTCTTTCGACCAGCATTGCAAATTGGGGAGACGTACAGGCCGGCTTTCAGACAATGGCGCTACCTCTATTGATTGCGATAATTATGGTAATGTTAGTAAACTATATCAATGTTTTTATTGTTAAGCAAAGAGCAAAAGAGTTTGCCACTTATATGTTGTTAGGAATGAGAAAAGATATACTATCTTGGGTGTTTCTAAGTGAGTTACTTGTCATAGGATTGATTTGTTTCATCTTGGGTGTAGCTTTAGGTGTTGTAGTATTTTGCACTTTTTGTTATTCAATACTACAAGGAACCGGGCATCAGTCCATGCTCCAAATAATCTTAAAAAGTGTTTTACAGACATTTGCCTACTTTTGTTGTGTAGAAATCTTGTCAATACTTTTTATGAAACAAAAAATATATAAATTACAGATTGTACAGCTTATGAATGAAAAACGACGCAATCAACCGCTCGGAGTAAGTAAGAGAGCTTTTTGGGGCTGGATGTGTATTGTCAATTTATTCTTCTATGTAATATTATTGCTTGCTATTTCCGTTATGTCTAATGAGATGATGTCCGTCTCCATTTCATTCATTTCTTTGCCGATGCTACTATGCGTCTTTTCATTTTATAAGTGGCTATACGCCTTTATTGCTTTTTTGCGGCTGTCACAAGCAAATACTTTGTACCAGGGCAATCGACTATACCAAATTGCAGAAATGACAACAGGTTCAAAGTCAAATGCAAATATGAACACAATATTTTGTGTTTGTCTGATTTTTTCTGCACTTTCCTTTACATTTGGAATGTTGCTAATTAACGCGAATGTTCATATCTATGAATGGGCTAAACAACAATGGATGGGGTTTTTGCAAATTGGCATCTGTATCATATTTATGATTATTTATTTTTCTACCATCTCGTTGTTGCAGATTGTAGATTTGAAAAAAGCGGCGAAAAATATCCGATTGTTATTTCAAATGGGAAAAAATCGATCTGAGCTGAAAACTTTGCTTTATTCTCAGACACTTATAAAGCTGTTTCTACCAACGCTAATGGCCTTTGTTATGCTTTTATTGGCAACACCCTTTATAAACTATAAGCTAAATGTGATTTTTTCCGCCTCCTTATCCTTGCATAATTTAATAGCTAAGGCTATTGGTTGTTTTATAATTTGCTTTTTCATTTTATATGTGTGCTATTTTTGCGTGATATGTATGATAAACATGCGTTATATCAAATTTAATGTAAAATAATAATTTTCAAAATGTTGCCGCACGACGGCAAAAGAAAAAAACCGTCGTGTAGTAGCCGCATTTTCATGTACTGATTTTGACGGCGGTTTTGAAATAACAAATTTCAAGCCGCCGTTTTCTTTTGAAAAATAGAATACGGAAGGTGTATTAAAGTCACCCATTTTTAAGGACACGGCGGTATCCGGTAGGTATCGTCGTGTCCTTTTTTATCTGCACTCAACTTAATTTGTTAAAAAAAGTTTAGCCCCTCCACCGGGTTACTTCGGCCAACAACACGAAATTTGTAAGTATTCCTAATAGGAGCTAATCATATCCATAACCAGACTGCCCCGGAGGGGGAGCTACGCTTTTTTTAGTTGGTGCAGATTATGGGTATTGTGAAAAAAGGCAAAAATAGACACGGCGGCAATCCTCCTATATGCCGCCGTGGATTTACACGGTGTTAGGTCGTCGTTGATTTAGGATAGACGAAAAGGAACGGCGGCTCTGAAAATCAAAGCCGCCGTTTCATAGGCGCGTGAAAATGTGTCTGCTGTACGACGGCTTTTTTTCTTTTGCCGTCGTGCGGCAGCTATATTTTAGGTGATAATCAATTATCTATTCTCTTTATTGCGGTGCTGTATATTCTTTTTGTACGGCTGTGGGAAGCTCGTCATACTGAACTTCAACCCATTCCAGCACTCCACGAATGGGCATTACCGTCAGACGAATAAAGGCGTCCTCTTTCAATTCCCTCGATGTTCCAAAGGTAATGTCCTTTTCGTTTCCGTCCTCGTCATAACAACGCAGCGTGTAGGAGTAGTCCATGCTTCCCCCAAAGTTAATTACACCTCCGGCAGATCCCGTCTGCTCGATCTTGGTGTTGTCGATCTGTGAATAGTAATAGGTGCTGCCTGCACCTGAAAGCAGGAAAATACCAAAACAGATTGCCACGAAAGCACCGGCACCAATCCCAATCAATATTTTTTTCTTCATGTGTAAGTCCTCCTGTTTACCAGCCTTTTTTGAGGGCGGTTTTTTTCGGCTTTTTAACAACTTTTGCGGATGAAACATTTTTTGTTGTAACTACAATAGCCACAGAAATCAATAAGACGACTATCATACTTAGGCTGCATAAGCCTATATTCCAATGAACAGCCGCATCATGGCTTCGGTACTGGATCAGTCCCATACTCGCTGTAATCGGATAGAGATTTGCAAGGGACATATTTCCGGCTACGAACATTCCCCCGTAGCCATAGACAAATGCAAGAATAACACCTATCATGTGCCCGTTAGGAATACGGGCGGTAAAGGCTATAATCGGAGTTACGGCTATATACAAAAATAAGGTATTAAGGGTGATCTGTATCAAAGCCTGTATTACGGCTGTTACCGAAAATCCCGGAAAGCCAACAAGTAATTCCGCAGCGACAGTAAAAAATGTACTTGCCATACCCAAAAATACGGACAGGAAACCGCAAACAATCAGTTTTCCGCCAATCAACGCAGGGTAGGAAACAGGTATTGTCATAATGCTTTTTAAGGTATCATCTGATTTTTCACGAGCAATGATATATCCTGCAATCAGAGTAATGCACATAGGAAAAATGGTTGTCGTATTATTTTGAATGACGCGTTCGACCAAATGAGGGAAAGTCCAAACTGTACCATCTAATGCAGTAGAAGCAAAAAGAGTAATTCCAACGGAAAGAAGCATTAGCAGAATACCAGCCCAAATGATATGATACCGCTTTAACTTCCATAATTCTGTTTTAATGATCCGATACATTTTATTCCCCCCTTTTCTTGTATAAGAAGTCGATCAATGAGATTGATGCAACAGCCATTATCCCAAGAATGATAACCGTCTGAAAGGTTGAGGGAATAATTGCTTCCAAGGCATTTACATTCAATGGAAACCCATGTTTTACCATATCTCCCGCACCCCAGAGCGTTGTAAGCGGGATAGGCATGAGCCAACATAACCATTTAGGCAATGTTCCGAACAATGTTTCGACGGTAAGGCTCACTACACTGTAAAACACACATAGCAGAATGGAGAAGATGTATGTTTTGCTGAAAAAGACCACAAGTACGATAATCGGCAAAGTTCCCGCTGTAATGAATATTCCAAGTTCAACTGCAACAAGTAGTTTATAGGTAAGACCATGCACTTCCATTGAGAAACTGCCGCAAACAATGGTAGCAAGCATGGAAGCAAGGCAAAAGATAACTCCAAAAATAAATAGCACAATGATCTTTGCCATAATCATCTGTGTACTTGTTACCGGGATTGTGCGTAAATTTTTGAAAGTGTCATTGTCCCGTTCCATAAAAAACAGCATTGCTGCAATGACACCGATGATACACGGCAAGAGAAAAATAACGCCATATCCCATAACCATATTGAACAATCCATCAAAAAGGACTGATTTATTTGGGTACTTCTCCAACATTCTCGGTGTTGCCATCAGAAAGGTAATGGGAATAGGAAATAAAAAAGCGGACAAAAACACAAGCGGGATGATTTTTTTTCTCTTCAATTTCGCGAACTCACATTGAACCAGTTTAAGCAATTCCCTCACCCCCTGTTACTCTCTTGAAATAATCCTCAAGACTTTCTTCACAGGTATGCGCCTCTGATACCTCCAATCCGTTTTCTACAAAGGCAGTTACAATTTTCCCCACAGGTAGATCAAGGTTGTGCAGGCGCAAATTGTGGTCGTCCTGTATGGAGAAATGGTTTTCATGGAAATTGCGTTCCAAAATTCTTGCCGCCTGTGCAGTATCAGAGAGCGTAAACCGGATATGCTTACTGCTTTTTTGCTCCAGCTCAGCAAGGCTTTCTTCTTCCAGCAATGCGCCGTGGTCGATAATCCCAATATCGTCAGCCAGCAGGGAAATCTCCGAAAGAATGTGACTGGAAATCAGAATCGTTTTTCCTCTTGCGTCGCAAAGCTCCCGGATAAAGGAGCGTACTTCTGCAATACCGATGGGATCAAGTCCGTTGATTGGCTCATCCAAAATCAAAAGTTCTGGATCGTGCATCACGGCAAGGGCGATGGCAAGCCGCTGCTTCATACCAAGAGAATACTGAGAAAAGAGCTTTTTATCTTTGTAGGGCAGTCCTACCAGATCCAGAGCATCTTTGATGGCATGATTGTTTGGTACCCCCCGCAGGGTGGCAAAGATACGCAGGTTCTCTGTGCCGGTCAGATTAGGATAAAAGCCGGGGGACTCAATCAGGCTGCCGATACGGGGCAGCAGCTTCTTTTCATTCCCCTGCAAAGATTTTCCCCAGATTTTTACCTCTCCGGAAGTCGGCTTCGTTAAGCCCAACAGCATTTTCATGGTAGTGGTTTTTCCGGCTCCGTTTCTGCCCAGCAGACCATAAATTCTCCCACGCTTCACATGGATATTTAAGTCAGCCACACTCTTTTGTGAGCCGTATTGCTTCGTCAGATTTTTTGTTTCAATGATGTAATTTGTATCCATATTCAAAACCTCCTGTTCTGTAAGGTATTCTATCACGCCAACCTTGCATTAACCTTGCCACAACCTTGCATTAACCTTGCAATTTGAAATCCGGCAAAATGACAAAGGCTCCCGCCATAAAGACGGGAACGCGCTTAAATCTCCAAAGGAAAAAGCAACATAAATGCAGTTCCTTTTCCCGGAAAACTTTCAACTGTTATGCTTCCACCCATCTTTTCTACAAGCTGATGGACAATAGAAAGACCAAGACCGCTGCCTTTTTCAGACCGGCCTTTATCACACTTATAAAGCCGTTCAAAAATGTGTTTCAAATCTTCTTTCTCAATTCCCACTCCATTATCCGCCAGTAGCAGCTCCATGTTATTTTCCTTCTTTGACAGGACAATTTTGATTTTGTCCGCATGGCTGTGAGCGATTACATTTTGAATGAGATTATTGATGATCCTCATATAGCTGTCCATATCCAGTCTTACCCAGACAGGCTGTTCAGGAATATCAATATCATAATCAACCTGTTTATCCTCAAAAATCGGTATCCAGTCAATCAGGATATTTCTTGTCAGCTCTGCGGCCTCAACAGGCTGGATTTCCAAAGCGAACTCGTCGGAATTTAACTTGAACCAGTCAAAGAGTACATCAATATATTCTTTCAAATCATGGGCTTTCCGGCGGGCGGTTTCAATATAATCATCCCGGTCTTTTCCTGTGACCAGTCCTTTGTGTGCAGCATCAAGATACCCAATCAGAGTGGTAAGGGGCGTCCGAACATCGTGAGAAAGGCTCGTCATAAGCTGGCGGTTGGTTTCTTCTGTCTGCCGGACAATCGAAAGTCTGCTTTCATAGGCCACAACGATCTCATTGATTTCATAGGCAAGAGGTGCGGTCAGTTCATTTGTTGCAGACAAAATACGCCGATTGCCATTTCCATTTTTCACATCAACCAGAGCGTCGGTCATTTCTGCTATTTGCTTTTTTACGCGCCGAACGAGAACGATGGAAGTCAACACAGCCACAACAGCAATCACAATGGACAAGAAAACGATGATTTCCATGCTGGCTACACCTCCTTATTAAAGCGGTAGCCAATCCCTTTGACCGTTTGGATATACTTTGGACTGGAAGGATTGACTTCTAATTTTTTACGAAGCCGACTGATAATCGCCATAATGTTACTGTCATCATAGAAATATTCTTCGCCCCATACTTCCTCATAAATCTGCTGTTTTGTCAAAATTTTTCCTTGATGCTTTGCACAGTACAGGAGCAGATCAAATTCCTTTGGCGGAAGTTCAAAAGTGCCGTTTTCCGTAGTGACAGAACGATTTTCAAGGTCAATTTGCAATCCGTCAAAATCCAGTTTTTGCATGGCTCCGGCTTGCTGATTAAAGCGGGTGTAGCGGCGAATGAGGGACGCAATACGGGCAATCAGTTCGTCCATATCAAACGGCTTTGTCAGATAATCGTCCGCACCGGCCCGTAACCCCCGCACTTTAGAAGCACTGTCATTTTTGGATGTGAACATCAAAATCGGCAGGCTGTTTTCTTTGCGGATTTCTTCCAGCGTTTCAAAGCCATCCATACCGGGCATCATCACATCCAGCACCACAAGCTGATATTTCTGCTCTTTTAATTTCTGCAATCCTTCTTTTCCGGTATTACAAAAATCGGCTTCTATATGTTCTGATTGTACGCTGCGTTTAATCAAAGCGCACAGTTCTCTGTCATCATCTATAATCAAAATTTTATTCATGGCGCAACTCCTTCCCTTGTCTTGTCCGCCCATCAATCGGCTTCTCCGCAGTTTTAGGGATCAGCCAAACACCGGCCATTTTTACAGCGCCGGGGATACGCCCTCCAGCGCAATAATAATTTACCCTACGAGGTGTCACGCCCCACTTTTCGGCGGCCTCTTTCAATGTCATATAGTCCATTTCGCACCTCCACAGGATATATTATAGTTCTCTACCTCGAATAATACAAGTTAGAGCCTACACGGATGCGAAATAAAATACTACTTAATGTAAAATTTCATTACATTCTCATAATCTAACACGAAATGTAGAATGATATAGGGTGATATGAGAATGAACCAAGATGAAAGAAGGTTTGACTTTCACGGCCTCGGGGCGGCTCTCAAAAGAGCCAGAGAAGAAAAGGGCTGGACACAAGCCTATGTTGCGGAATTAGTAGACCGTGACTCCCGTACCATTATGAATATTGAGAACAAAGGTCAGTATCCCAGCTTCGACCTTTTTGTTAAACTCATTACCATGTTTGATGTCTCAGTTGACCAGTTTATTCATGCGGACGGAGGGGCACAGACAAGTTCTTGCAGAAAACACATTGATGTGCTCCTAAATTCTATGAATGAAAAAGAGCTTGTCGTGATAGAAGCCACAGCCGAGGGCATTAAGAAAGCCAGAGAAACGGAGGATGCGTAAGAAAGCATGACCTCCGTTTTTTGCGCCATGTAGCGGGTGCGCACGAAATGGCAAGCAGGGCAGGTGTGGCCACACCTGCTATTTTCTTGTGCCGCTGGCCCTGCGAAAATGCTTGTTGGGGAGCTCCCCAAACCCGCAGGACTTCGGGACAAAGTGTCCCAAAGTCCCGGACGCTTACGCTTATTGTCTGCGGCCCGGGCTATCGCTCCGGGGCCTTATTTTCCCGCCCGTCCGTGTGGCCGAGCAGATGGTCAATGTTCGCCTTGACCGCCACGGCCTGCCGCATATCCGCCTGGGCCTTGCGGTACTTTGCATAAAGGGCCTTTTTCTTTTCCGCCAGCTCCCGGCGGGTCTTTTTCATATCCGCTATTTTGGGAAGTTTCTCCCCGTTTAAGAGTTTGTTCAATGCCGCTTTCGCCGCCCGGTAGCTGGCAAGCTCCGCCTCGTGCTGGGCAAGATATTTTTTACTGTACCGGGCCGCCTTATAGCCATCAAACACAGGCCGGGTCTTGGCATATGTTATTATTTGAACGACTATATATTTCATGCTTCTGACTATTTAATTTCGTATTACTTTGCTGACTTGACAACAAAGAGAAAACTGGTTACAATAAATCTGATATAACTATGCAAGAGGTGAGTACGATGTTGTTCGGAAAATTTTGTATTGACTTCGGCTCCACACAAGTTTATACCACGAAACATTGTGCGGAGCCTTTTCGGAAAGTTGATCTATAAAGCGGAAAGGCCAAGGCAGAGATAGACTGTCTTTGGTTTTTATACCCTTTTACCGGATCAACGATAGATAATTGACTGTTTAGGCCACAGACAATGTTTTGTTTGTGGCCTTTTGTTATGCTCATTTATAAGTGACTATGCAAAGGGCGCACGATATAGTGTGCCCTTTCTTTTTTGGGAGGAAATAAATATGACTGAAGAACATAGTTTGTTGACCGGGAGTGTACCAAAAAAGCTGGCCGTTTTTGCTTTCCCGTTGCTTTTAGCAAATATACTGCAATCTTTCTATAATGTAGTAGATATGCTTGTAATCGGCCAGATTGTTGGTGATACGGGCCTTGCGGCCATTGGAAACGCTTCTAAATTGTACTATATCATCACATCAATTTGTATTGGTATGACGATGGGCGGAGCCGTGTTGATTGCTCAATATAAAGGGGCAGACGATAAAAAGGGGCAGGCGGAGTCCTTTCAAATGCTGGCCTTGCTCTCGCTGGTATCTTCTTTACTTGTGACTATTGTGAGTTTGGTAACCTACCAGCCGTTATTCAAGATGTTAAATGTTCCAGCAGACGCATATCAAGATGCCTGCGACTATATGAAAATCATTTGCTGTGGGACTGTGTTCGTCTTTGGGTATAATGCTGTCTGCTCTGTGCTCAAGGGGTTGGGGGATTCTAAATCTCCACTCTATTTTGTGGGAATTGCTACCGTCATCAATATTGTTTTAGACATTATCTTGGTGGGCCCTTTAGGAATGGGAACGGCAGGGGCGGCTTATGCAACGATTACCGCACAAGGAATTTCCTTTGTGATTTCTCTATTCTATTTGAAGCGGCACAAGATATTTTTCTCTATGGGAAATCATAGAAAGTTTACGCTTCAATGGGATAAGCTGGCCGCCATCGTGAAAGTCGGCCTGCCCACAGCGATCCAGATGGTCGTAGTCAATACTGCCTATCTGCTTGTGGCGGGAATGCTCAATCAGTTTGGTACTGCCGTGTCTGCTGCATCAAATGTAGGTTTGCAAATTAACACCTTTGCTGGTATGCCCTGCTGGGCTATTGGACAGGCAGTAACAGCGATGGTCGGCCAATGTATGGGGGCTGGACAAATTGAGCGCACTCGAAAGGTAGTAAAAATCAGTTTAGTGATGAATGTTGCCGTAACGCTCGTTGTCGTAATTTGCGTACAGCTTTTTGCAGAACCATTGATTTTACTTTTCGGTAGTACCAGCCCGGAAGTAATAAACGATGGAGTTTACTATCTGCGTGTCTGTTGCAGTATAAATAGCTTGATTTATGCCGCTATGTACACTTTGGATTCCTTTGCTATTGGTGTCGGTGCGGCAAATATCGCTATGATTAACGCTTTACTGGACGCAGTTATTATGCGTTTGCCTGTGAGTTGGCTCTTGGCTTTTGCACTTAATATGGGGGTTTCTGGCATTTATTACGGCCAGGCGCTTTCGCCAGTCTTGCCTGCTATTGTAGGCTTACTCTATTTCATGAGTAGAAAATGGGAACACAAAACGCTTATTCAATCAAACCACAAGGAGGGAAGTCTTTAATGAATCGAATGGTATGGCTTCTATGTCCTATATGTAGAAATAAGACCAGACTTAAAGTGCGTCAAGATACAGAGCTCATCAATTTTCCTCTGTATTGCCCGAAATGCAAGCAGGAGACTTTAGTGAATGTCAAGAAAACAAACCTATCTGTTATTCGTATGAGTAACTTGATTTCTGAGGAGGATAGCAATTCATGATGGACAAGCAAAAAATTTATCCCCGGTCAAAAGATCGGGAAACCGTATATTTGAAAAATGTTATTATCGATCCCAGCATCATTGTGGGCGACTACACCATGTATAACGACTTTGTAAATGATCCTGTTGATTTTCAAAAGAATAATGTTCTTTACCATTATCCTATTAACCATGACAGGCTGATTATCGGTAAGTTTTGCTCTATCGCCTGTGGCGCTCGTTTCTTGTTCAATAGCGCCAACCATAGCATGACTTCACTTGCGACTTATCCGTTTCCCATTTTCTTTGAGGAATGGGGACTTGATGTTAGCCAAATAACCGAGGCATGGGACAACAAAGGGGATATTGTTGTTGGAAATGATGTTTGGATTGGATATGAGGCCGCAATCTTCGCTGGAGTTACCATAGGGGACGGTGCTATTATTGGCACCAGAGCTGTTGTAACAAAAGATGTCCCGCCTTATACCATTGTGGGCGGCGTTCCAGCTAAACCTATCCGAAAACGCTTTTCCGATGAAACTATTTCGGCGTTGCTGACAGAACGATGGTGGGACTGGCCGGAAGAAAAAATTGCTCGTAATCTTGCGGCAATCCAATCGGGCCATGTCGATCAATTTAAGTAAATATTGAAAAGAGCCAGACGCACAGACGCAGAGCCATCACAACAAAACCGTTGTTGATTGGCTTATGTTTCAAAGAAAACGGCGGTTTTGAGTTTTATCAAGCCGCCGTTTCTTTATGAGTATATAGTCTAACGGAGTACGGCGGCCCCCTTTGGAGGTGTCGCTGTGCTCTCGCTCATTTTCCATCCCCCTAACTTGTCAAAAAAAGCCCACCCGCCCCGCAGGATCAGTCTGGTGGTAAATATGCAATTTGGCAGTACATAAATGAATATATTACTTCGTGCGTCCGCATGGCTTTGTGTCATGCGGGAGTTTTTTGTTATCCGTACTTCGAGACAAAGTGTCCCGAGGTGCGGTGTAGCTCCCCGGGATGCCGCTCCCCGCCGCCCCCGTTTCGGTCACTCATTCACCCAACACCGAAACGGAGGTTTAATTATGACTACAATCAATCTGAAAGATTTTTATTATTGGTACACACAGGATCAGTTTATCGAGGTTTCTGACGAGGTGGCCGAGGTGTTTCTGGCCGATGGTCGTCACGAGATGGCCTACCAGCGGCGGCTCTCCCGGCACAAGGCGCAGTATTCTCTGGATTGTGAGGACGGGATTGAATATTCTGCCTGCCTGCACGAGCCCACGCCCCAGGAGCTCTTGGAGCGGATGGAGCTGTTCTGCCGTCTGTGGAACGCCCTCAATTCTCTGCCGGAGATCCAGGGCCGGAGGATCGACGCCCACATCATTCTCGGAAAGAGCGTCAAGGAAATTGCCGAGGCCGAGGGCGTACATGAGGAGTCTGTTCGGCAGTCCATCAAACGGGGCCTTGAGCGCATGAAAAAAATATTTTGATTTTTTCATTTTGCCCACTTGGAAATGGTGAAAAAATGTCTCGGTTTATGAGAGGAGGTTTTCTTTCTCCGCAGAACAACAGGAGCGGCCCCGAGCAACATACGGGGAGCCGGGCGGCGGGTGCGCTGTGACATCCTCCACGGAGGAACGAGCGAACAACACCAGCGCCGCAAATGGGACGGGCTAACCCAGGGCCACGATCCGTCGCTGGACAGGCTGGCCGCCTGTCCCTCCGGGCCGCCCTCTTGCCTGCGTGGGAGCGTCGCCCCGAATAAAGTTGTCTTTGGACAGGTCAAGAAAATGAGGGCGGCGTTCCCTCAATTTTAGGAAAGCGAGGTACAGTCTATGAGTTACGATCCCGCAGAATTGGCGGCCCTGTTATCTGAACCGTGGAGCAACGGCACTTGCCGTGGCTATGTAATTATGGCGATGGAAAACTGCGGCTTTGCCGACCAGGACATCCGCCGTATCATGGCCGAGCTCTATGAGCTGTTCGATTTTGTATCTTTGAATGAGGCCGAGGCCCATTATCAGAAAAGCCCCTATTGACTTCGAGACAAAATGTCCCGAGATGGAGTGAGGCAAGAGGGCGGCACCGTTGCTGGTGCCGTCCTCTTGCGTTTCCCCACTGTGAGCGGGAGGCGTTTTAACTCTGTTTTGGATAAGGAGGTTTTACCGTGAGATTAACTGCACAGGAAATTGAACAAATGAAAAGCGTTGACATCGGCGCAGTAGATAAGGAAACCCTTGCAGACGCAAGCGGTTTTACTTTCGATCCGATGCTCCCCAAGGAAACCCGGGCCCAGCGTATGTTGGAGCATTTCAAAAATCCGTATTGTTTCCGTTTGGGCGATATGGTGATTAAGCTGGAGTTTGCGGACGAGGGGCCCTCCCTCCAGGAACTGCTCACCACATTTTTTCTCCGGCAAAAAAGCGGGCTGTAACTTCGGTTGTGGCCCCTCTGCAACTTCGAGACAAAGTGTCCCATACAAAGGCATCCTTGTTGTCCCTCCCCAGCAGAGGTATAATATAGATGTAATGTGATAGGGAAGGAGGACAAATGGCAAGAACAGCAAACCGGGGGACAATAAGCGCCAGCACCCCTACTTCATACAATATGATGCGCTGGAGGCTGGGTAAATATATCCGGCTCTCCAAAGAAGATTTACTCCGTGGTCGGGACGAAAGCAACAGCGTTATCAACCAGCGGCGGCTTTTGGAACAATACCACCAGACCCATCTGGACGAGTTCCATGACGGAACCGAACAGGATGTATATGTGGATGACGGCAAAACCGGGACGGATACTGACCGTGAGGATTTCCAGCGGCTCCTGGCCGATGTGTATAGCGGCAGGATCAACTGCGTAATTGTCAAAGACCTGTCCCGCCTCTCCCGTAACTATACCGATGCCGGGAACTTGATTGAAAATCTTTTTGTCCGGCTGAATGTACGGTTTATCAGCTTGGCGGAGGGGGTGGACAGTTACCGCAACCCGGACAGCGTATCAAACATTATCGTGCCGATCACTAATGTAATGAACGATCAATACTGCTACCAGACCTCAAAGAAAATCCGGCAGGTATTTGATATGAAACGCCGCAACGGTGAGTTTATCGGCTCGTATGCCCCCTATGGCTATGTGAAAGACCCGAATGACAAACACGCCTTGTTGGTTGATCCCGAGGCCGCTGAAGTGGTAAAAAGCATTTTTGCTTTGTTCCTGTCCGGCATGAACAAGCGGGGGATCACCTATTACTTGAACGACCACGGGACACTTTGCCCCACAGCCTATAAGCAACAGCAAGGGCTCAAGTACAACGCCCCCAACGCCCAGGGCAATCCTATGTGGAGCACGATCACCATAGACACGATCTTAAAAAACCGTGTTTATGTGGGGGATATGGTACAAGGCCGCCAGCGGGTGAAAAGCTATAAAATCCACATTCAAGAAAAAGTGCCGGAGGAAGAATGGTTTATCGTGGAGAATACCCACGAGGCCATCATAGACCGGGAAACCTTTGCAAAGGTGCAGAGCCTGCTCAAACGGGATACCCGCACCGCTCCAAAAGCTAAACAGCTTTACCTGTTCAGTGGTTTTCTGAAATGTGCCGATTGTGGCCGGGCGATGTCCCGGATCGCATCCAAAGGGATTTATGTATATTATCAATGCGGGACTTATAAAAGCCTGTCAAAAAAGGCTTGCACCATGCACTCAATTAAAAGTGACCGTCTTGAGGCCGGGGTACTGTTTGCGATCCAACAACAGGTGCATCTGGCAATTACCTATTCCGAACTTGTTGCCCGTATCAACTCCGCACCTCTGAAAAAGAGCAAGTCAAAGCGGCTGGAAGATACCATTGCCGCAAAAGAAAAAGAGCTTGCTAAAATCATGCGATACAAGCAGGCCCTTTATCAAGACTGGAAAGACGGGGAAATTACCCGCAACGATTACCGGCACATGAGCGAGGACTATGAACAGCAGTTTGAGGCCCTCACACGCATTATGCAAACGCTGACGGCGGAGCAGGAGCAACTGGAAAATGGTGTGGATGCGGAAAGCCCATGCCTTACCGCATTTCTCAAATACCGGAACATTGATAAGCTGACACGGGAAATTTTAGGCGAGCTGATCGACCACATTAAGGTTTACGAGGGCGGCAATATCAGCGTGAAATTCAAATACGCTGACGAGTTCCGCCGTATAGCAGAATATATCGAACTCAATTCCCCTATGGTTACGGGGGCCGCAGGCTGACCCCCTAACCTAAAACAATTCCGTTTGCTTGTTTTCCTAATATATAACGCCCATATGTAGATACGGTAGGGAAAAATGCAAAGAAAATACAAGAGTATATACAAAATCAACTGAAGGAGGATTTGGAATATGATCAAATAACATTAAAGGAGTATATGGACCCGTTTACGGGTGAGCCAGTAAAAAGAAACAAATAAAGAACCCTTTAGGGTTAGTGAGTAAGTGATGTTGCGGCTGGCGAACCACTCGATGAGTCTTTAGACTCCAGTGCCGGTAAAAGGCCCTTATAGGGCCAGAACAAGCCACCGGCTAAGCCGGTGGTTCTGACTGGGTGGGGGACGCAGTTCATCCAGGCTGGGGCGGAAGGGGGCGGCGGGGGAAAATTTTTTTGCCATATGTTTGGGAGGTGTCACAATGGGGTGTGGGGCTGGTTTTTTGTAGGGGAGCCTCAATATTATTTGGAGGTATGGTATCGTGCAACAGAAGATGTATGGTTATATTCGTGTGTCTACCAGGGAACAGAATGAGGAACGGCAGAGGATTGCTTTGTTGGAGATGGGGGTGCCTAAGGAGCGGATTTATGTGGATTTGAATGAACAGTGGAGGAGGATTACGAAGGAGAAGGGGCGGTTTGGAAGGCAGGAGGCGATGCTGTGTGATATGCCCTTGTCTACTTTTTATAAGAGGGCGAATCAGTTTCGGGATAAAACGGGGAATAAGCATTGAATCGGAGGGTTGAAGTTGATATACTAGGAGTGATAGGGGACTTGGCGAAAGGGTGGTGCGGATATGGCGAGGACCGTAGGGATTGGACATCAGATTTTTGAACAATTGATTACAAATGATAATTTTTATGTGGATAAAACTTTGTTTATTAAGGAATGGTGGGAGAATCAGGATGCGGTGACGCTGATTACCCGTCCCAGGCGCTTTGGGAAGACTTTGATGATGAATACGGTGGAGAGGTTTTTTTCGGTGGAGTATGCCGGGCGCGGGGAGGTGTTTGAAGGGCTTGGGATTTGGGAGGAGGAGAAGTACCGGGAGCTTCAGGGGACTTTTCCGGTGATTTTTTTGAGCTTTGCCGATATCAAGGAAAAATCTTTTTCTCAGGCAAGAAAAAGGATATGTCAGAATATCCGGCGTCTGTATGACAAATATGATTTTCTTTTGGACGGTAACTGCCTGCGCGATGGGGAAAAGGAGCTTTATCATAAAATTTCTGCTGAAATGGAGGATTATCTGGCGGTTGATTCTTTAAAATACCTTTCGGATTATCTTTCCCGTTACTATGGGAAAAAGGTGCTTTTTCTTTTGGATGAGTATGATACTCCGATGCAGGAGTCTTATACGGAAGGCTTTTGGGAGGAAATGGTTTCTTTTACACGAAGCTTGTTTAATTCTACTTTTAAGACGAATCCCTATCTGGAACGGGCGATAATGACGGGAATTACCAGGGTGAGCAAGGAATCGGTTTTTTCGGATCTGAATAATCTGACGGTAGTGACGACCACATCCGATGCTTATGCGGACTGTTTCGGTTTTACGGAAGAGGAGGTGTGGGCGGCTCTGGAGGAATATGGGCTTTCGGAGAAAAGGGACGAGGTCAGAAGCTGGTATGATGGATTTACTTTTGGAAGCAGGAGTGATATTTACAATCCCTGGTCGATTCTGAATTTCTTGAAAACCGGAAAATTCGCTGCTTATTGGGCCAATACCAGCAGCAACGGTTTAATCGGAAAGCTGATACAGGGAGGAAATCCTAATATTAAGATGGTTATGGAGGATTTTCTGCTGGGGAAATCGTTTCATGTTCAGCTGGACGAGCAGATTGTATTCAGTCAGCTGGATCGCAAGGAGAGCGCTGTCTGGAGTCTTTTGCTGGCCGGCGGCTATCTGAGGATGAAAAGCTATGTCCGGAAGGCGGGAAGGATTACTTATGAGCTTGTTTTGACTAATGAAGAAGTGCGTCTGATGTTTGAGGAGATGATTGAGGACTGGTTTGGGGGAGATACCCTGTCGTATAACGGATTTATTAAGGCGCTGCTTGGAGATGACAGGAAGGGCATGAATCTTTATATGAATAAGATCGCCCTGTCTACGTTCAGCTTTTTCGATACGGGAGGAAGACCTTCCGAATATACGGAGCCGGAGCGCTTTTATCATGGTTTTGTTTTGGGGCTTCTGGTGGAGCTGCGGGAGCGTTATATCCTTACTTCCAATAGAGAAAGCGGTTACGGGAGATACGATGTGATGCTGGAGCCGCGCAGAATGGAGGATGCGGCAGTGATTTTAGAGTTTAAGGTCCGTGATCCGGATGAGGAAAAAACGCTGGAGGATACGGTGCGGGCGGCTCTTGCGCAGATTGAGGAGAAGAAGTATGCGGCATATTTGGAGGCAAGGGGGATTGCACCGGAGCGGATTCATAAGTTTGGGTTTGCTTTTGAAGGGAAAAAGGTATTGATTGGGTAGGTGAAAATTCATTTACCGGAATGTGATTTGTTTGATGGGTGAGTCCGACAGATGTAAATTGTCAGAAAAAAGTACACCTTTTGAGGATTCGCTTTATGCCGCCAAAGACCATTTATAAAATCGTACATCAATACAGCAGAGATTCCATTTCGGAGGAGGATATGCAAAAGCTCCGGGAAATCGCGGTGGACTATGCAAAGGTAAAGAATTATGTGTATACACGTTTTGGCGGAATTGCCGGTCTGTCTAAGCTGTATTCCGGCTATACCGTGCAGAATGAAATGACGGCCGGCGCAGGAACGCCTTGAACGGCTCATAGAGGACATGAAACAGGCACAGGGTACACGAACAGCTAAAGGCTGAAAACGCCTTAGAATGGGTAAGACGACTCAATAACATAAGGGCTTGTGCGATGGAGAGTGTAAATGAGGAAATCATTTACGCATAGGTAACATGGCGGCAGAGGGTTAAAGCTCTGTCGCTTTTCTTTTCGGGGAACTTTGATTAAAGTTCATATTTCTGCGCTTGATACAGTTCGTTTGAACGGCTATACTATATACAATACACAACAGGAGGTCTAAAATGTTTGAATATATGACAGCACAGGAAGCCGCAGAAAAATGGAATGTATCGCTTAGATGGGTGCAACGGCTCTGCAAAGAAAACCGTGTTGAGGGGGCTTTAAATGTTAATCGTGTGTGGCTTATACCGCAAAATACTGTTAAGCCAGACGATGCACGAAAAAAGAAAAATAAAAATATTTCAAAAAACTTGTAAGATTCTTTGAAATGCGAAGTCTTATAAGTGAGTAGGAGGTGAGAAAGTGGCAGGTTTTGAAGAAGAATTTGAGAAGATTTATAAAAGATATTTTAATGATGTATTTCTTTTTCTCAAAAAGCTGTCAAAAGACGGAAGTATTGCAGAAGAAATCACAAGCGAAACTTTCTTTAAGGCAATGCATTCAATAGATAATTTTCGTGGCGAAACAGATGTCCGTGTCTGGCTTTGCCAAATTGCAAAAAACTGTTATTTTTCCTACTTGAAAAAGCAACAGCGTATTGAAAATATTGATGATATTGATTTCCCAGACAATCAAGACACCATTGAAGAACAAATATCAAAGCAATATGATGCGATGCAAATACATCTCTTGTTGCATAATTTAGCTGAACCTTATAAAGAAGTTTTTATGCTACGGGTCTTTGGAGAGTTAAGTTTTAAACAAATTGCAGATATTTTTCAAAAAACAGATAATTGGGCTTGTGTCACTTATCACAGAGCAAGAAATAAAATATTAACACAAATGGAGGACAAAGATGAATAATAAATGTAATTTAATCAGAGACATCCTTCCGCTTTATGTAGAAGATATGGTAAGTACGGATACACGAGAGTTTGTTAGTGAACATCTCGAACATTGTGAAGCGTGCCGTGCAGAGCTTGAACATATGCGGAAACCTGCAGACATTATCCCCAACACTGATATTGTTCCGCTAAGAAGAATCAAAAAGGAGTTATTTATCAAACGCCTTCAGACTGTTTTTTTAACAGCGATTTTGGCATGTGCCATAGTGACAGTTATCTTTGGGATTTTAACATCACCTAAATTTTTCTCCTATTCCGATGACTTGTTCAATGTTGATAGTGGCGCTGACGGGAGCATTACCATCGCCTTTGATAATAAGGTAACAGGTTATAGCTGTATGAAAGAGTTTAATGATGAAACGAAAACAGAGATTTATCAGATAAATGCTTGGACTACGACTTGGGACATATATTCGTCCAATCGTGGGAAACAAAATATGGTTATTCCCTTTGATAGAGAAACTAACATTCAGATTTTCTATGCTCAAAACGATGGTTCCGAAGATGTATTGATTTATGGGATAAATGATAATGCTTATCAAGATACTGTAACATTGCCAAGACAAATTTTCTTGCCATATTTTATGCTAGCTTTTCTTGTCCTTGCCATACTTGCAGTTCTGCGGTTTTTATTGAAAAACAAGCAAGCAATAATTGTATGGATTGACAGAACTCTACTTTTCCCGATATCCTATATGGCAGCGCATCTTTGCACAAAAGGAATTAGCTTTACGAGTTATTCGTCAAAACGAGATTTTTGCATTATCGTTTTGGTTGCGATGCTGTTTTATTTTGCGATGTTGACAGGTACATCCCTTTATAAAGCAAAAAAGAGAACATCTCAAAAGAACTTTGAAGATTAACTCGGAATGCTTTGAGGTGGTAGATATGAAAAAATCTCTATTTAGACCAGCGGATATATTAGAACTAAGCGCTGTGTATATCCTCTGTTTTTCCCTAAATTTTGCGTTTGATTATGTGAAGACTATCGACTTGGACTCCTACATTCTAAAAAGCTATTTTAGGTCATTTTTAGAATATCAACTTCTAATCGTTATATTATTTACATTCATTGTGGTAGTTTTTCATTACCAAATGTTGTGCGGAAAAAAAGCAGAGGTGTTTTGCAGAATACTTGTAGGAGATACGGCGTTTCATATTACAATTCGGTATGCAATGGATTGTCTACTGGTTTTAATGTTTGTTTATCTTCTATCAACTTTGGTAAATGTTTATTGGAATTTCAGTTTGATTAGTAATCTTCACTTAGTTGCTATTTTTATCACATATATACTAATCAGTGCATGGCAGGTGCGAAAATATGAAAGTTTTTAAGTATTTTATTTCAAAAATATTTTTAAGAAAAGCAGTACTCGGCATAAGCATGATTCTGTTGCTTTGCATGGCAAATTATATAACTTTTACTTCTTCTCGTTCGATTTTATCAACTTATCAAGGGTATCAAGAAACAAAATATATCAATCAAGAAGGAAACTACATCGCTAACTTAGATCCAGATAGTCATATGGATATGGGTCTAATTAACGAAAATGGAACACAAGCAGTATATAGCTATTTAAATAGTTATTATAATTACGCTTTTTATGTGGATGGATTCATTGTATCTGTTCCTAATGTTGATGATATGGAAGTACACTTAAGCTATATGAATGAGGAGTATTACAAATTAAAACAATTTGAACTTTTACAAGGAGTGGATTTAGGCTTTGACTACCAACTTGATGATGAAATACCTGTTTTAGTTGGGAAAGGATTAAGCAAGACATATCCTGTTGGGTCAACGATTAGAATTGAAGAATCTGCCATTGGGCTTCCGATAACGCTTAAAGTCAAAGGGGTTTTGAAACAAAATGCTTATCATTCTAATTATTATGCTCTCAATTCCAAGACATACTATAATTTTTCGATTTTCTTTCCTGTAAATAAGGATTTTATAAATCATGCGAATATAGACCTTCAATTGAATGGTCTCATGGATATAACAATCCTACAAACTTCAGAAGAGGGAGTCGCAGATTTAAGTGAGGTCTTGAAAGATAATTTGGGTTTAGACTTTAACTTTTTTAGCCAAAAGGAAAATTACGATTATTTTAATGAATACTATCTTCATTCATTAAAAATCATGGCGATAATAACCTTTGTTTTGCTTGCGGTTATAACTTGTATTTCTGTTTGGAACGCATTAGTCAGTGTTCGCTTAATGCTGAAAGACTTTACTATTAATTTATTGGTTGGATTAAGCTATTCAAAGCTAAGAAAAATATTTTATATCTATTTTGGAATACTTTCCTTTATTAACCTTGCAGTTGTTTTCATATTCACCGCTTTTAACAGGTATGGCTGTTGGATAAGAAAAGACGCTACTTTTGTTACTTACGGACTATTTGGGTTGATTGGAATGGACTGGCTGGCTTTATTGGTAGTGGTTCTTTTGAATATTATTATTGGAATAATGATTGTCGAAACTATGTTAAGGAAAATCAAAAGAATTCCAATTTCTTTGGGGGTATTACAATGACTAAGATTATCGACTTAAGCATTAAAGAAAAAACATATAAGAGTAAAAATTCGCAGCTTTCAATATTAAACAATTTCAACCTTGAAGTTGCTGCTGGTGAAAAAATCGCCATTGTAGGAGAATCCGGTGTAGGAAAAAGCTCGTTGCTTAATATTATCGGATTGATAGATAGGAATTATGTTGGCGCATATACTCTTTTTGGTTCGATAACAAATAGCTTACATACAAGCGAGTTGGCACAGTGGCGAAATCAAAAGATTGGTTTTGTTCTTCAAGAGTCAGCACTTATCAATTCTTTGACAATTGAAGATAATATCAAATTGCCTTTACTTTATGCAGGTTCTGGAAAAAAAGAATTTAAGGCAGAAGATTTCGAAAGTGTAGTTGATGCAATTGGTATTAAACCAATATTAAAAAAGAAGCCGCTTGAATGTTCTGGTGGAGAAAAAGCAAGAGCCGTATTTGCCAGAGGAGTAATTATGAAACCTCAAATTATTTTGGCTGATGAGCCAACAGCATCTCTGGATGTGGAAAACAAAGAAAGAATTGTAACATTGCTTTTCAAAATGAACAAAAAATTTAGCACTACAATTATTACTGTAACTCATGATTTGGAAATAGCTAATCGTCATGATAGAGTAATTCATCTTGAAAGGAGTAAATAAAATGGGATTTTTTGCAATGGTAGCGTCAATGTTATTAGGAATATTTTTTATTGCACTCGGAATTTCTCGCAAAAAGCATAAGGGTTGGTCTATAATACTTATTGCACTCGGAATAGTATTTGTACTTATTGCGGTTTATTTTGGATATCCCAAATAAAAAAACGGTTTGCAATTTGAGGTAATTATATGTAGAAAGAAAATATGATACTTACAATTCCATTTCGTATGTGATAAACTATTAACATCCATTTTGGATAACCTCCTTTGATTTATGTGGTTGGCGAACCTACATAAGTATATCACTGGAGGTTTTTGACTGTAAGCTAAAGCGTCTGCTGACACACCTGCAGAGCAGGTGGTTTTTAAAAGATTGTTACACAACAAAAAACGCCCCACGCCAAAAAGGCATGAAGCGTTCCCGCCAATCACTCTACTTACAACTCAATCTTCCCATTCTCCTTACCATTAATCACATAGTAAGCAGCCATATCCTCCGGTTTCACATAAACCTCCAGACTCTTAATAGAAGAAGCCCGATGCCCCTCCGCCGTCCAGAGAGCCTTCACCTGCTCAACCAATTCCTCGGCCTTTACTTCCTTTCCTGCAAACTGAATATATATGTTCTGGCTTGCCGCCTCTTTTGCTGTCTTCGCTGTTTTAGTCGTAGTTGTCTTAACCGCAGCCTTCGGTGCCGCCTTCTTAGGTGCGGCCGCCTTCTCTTCCTTAACTGCCGCCTCTTTTACAGGTGCAGTCTTCACAGGCTCTGCCTTTCCTGCCGCTTCCTTCACCGGAGCCGCAGCAGTCTCCGCCGTCTTTACGGGCGCCGTCTTTTTTACCGTATCTGTTGCTTTCTTAGCACTCATGATAATCCTCCCTTATGCTAATCGAAAATCTGATTCACAATTTATCGAGATCAATTATAGCCTGTTTCCCCTCCAAATTCAATGAGGGTGGGAAAATTCTCCATATTTATGACTTTTCTTCGGACCACATTCGGCTTTTTAGATATAATTCATGCAAATTCCCCACCATCCGATAACAGCATGGCGAAAGTGCCTAAAATAAAGGATTTTTCGCCAAAAACATAGTCATTTCCCCCTCTGTTACCGCTTTGCAGGCAATAAAAAAATACGTTATATGCAACTTTTTCGGCTGTTTTTTACTCCCGCGCCAACCACACCGCCGGTAAACCCGTACCCAATCCGGTTTGCTTCGGAAAAACACCGGCATACAAGGCCGCTTCTATCCCCTTACGCTTCAATCTCATGCAGAAACAGACCGCTTCGAAGCTTCGGCTCAAACCAGGTAGACTTCGGCGGCATCAAAAGCCCCGCGTCCGCCACGGAAAACAGCTCTCCAATGGAGGTCGGATACATGGCAAAGGCAAGCTCCATGTCCGTATGTACCCGGCGCTCAAGCTCCTCAAGCCCCCGGATGCCGCCCACAAAGTCAATGCGCTCATCCGTCCTGGGATCTCCAATTCCAAGAACCGGCTCCAAAAGCTCCCTCTGCAAAACGGAAACATCCAATCCCTCCACGGGATCTTCTCTCTCATACTCCGGCCGCAAGGTCAGAAGATACCATTGCTCCCCAAGAAACATGGCAACCTCCCCCTTTTTCCCCGGATAGGTACGCCCCTCCAGTTTTTCCACCGAAAAGACCTCTTCTGCCCGCCTTAAAAATTCCTCCGCGGAAAGCCCGTTCAAATCCCGGACCACCCGGTTATAATCCATAATCATCAGCTCATCATCAGGAAACAGCACCGAGAGAAAATAGTTAAATTCCTCCTCCCCCGTATAATCAGGATGAGCTTCCCTTCGTTTCAGACCCGTCCGAACCGCCGAGGCCGCCCTGTGATGCCCGTCCGCAATATAAACCGCCTCCATGCGCGCAAAGGCTTCCCGAATACGCCGGATGGCATCCCCATCGCTTATCATCCATCCCCTGTGCCCGATGCCGTCCTCCGACACAAAGGAAAAAAGAGGCTCCTTCTTCTTCTCCCCCTCCGTCAGCGCCTTAAGCTCCGGCCGGTTCCGGTATGCCAGGAAAATAGGCCCTGTCTGGGTACTGCACACATCCACGTGGCGCACCCGGTCCTCTTCCTTCTCCCGCCGGGTATTCTCATGCTTCTTAATGCGCCCCTCCAGGTAATCGTCAATGGAAGCGCAGGCCACAATCCCCGTCTGGCTGCGGCCGTTCATGGTCAGCTCATACAGATAACAGCAGGGAACCTTATCCTGTACAAAATCCCCCTGCTTCTCCATTTCCTCCAATAATTCCTTTGCCTTCTCATAAACCCTCGGATCACAGGTATCCACATCATCGGAAAGCTGCGTCTCCGCCCGGTCAATGCGAAGAAAGGACAAGGGTCTCCCCTCTACCGCCTTCTTCGCCTCCCCGCGGCTGTAAACATCATAGGGAAGGGCGGCTATCTGCGCTTCCTTCCCCTGTGCCGGTCTGATTGCCCGAAAGGGGCGTATCCCGGCCATCAGCAGATCACCCTGACCTTCAATACGCCATCAATGGCCTCAAGCTTGCGTATCAGCTCCGGGCTGGCCTGGCTTTCCAGATCAAACATAGAGTAAGCGTAATCGCCCCGGCTCTTGTTGGTCATATTGGCAATGTTGTGATTTTCCTCACCCATAAGGTTTGTAAACTGGCTCAGCATATGCTTGATATTCTTATGGCAAATGGCTACCCGGGCCGGATAAGCGGGCACGCCCATATCGCAGTTGGGGTAGTTTACGGAATTGCTGATATTGCCGTGCTCCAGGTAGCAGCGCAGCTCCTTCACCGCCATGCGGGCACAGTTTTCCTCCGCTTCCTCCGTGGAGGCTCCCAGGTGAGGAATCACAATGGTTCCCTTGGCGCCGGCCGTATTCGGATTGGGGAAATCCGTCACATAGCGTTTTACTTTTCCCTGCTTTAAAGCCAGTATCATCGCATTCTCGTCCACCAGAAGATCCCTTGCGAAGTTTAATACCACCACGCCGTCCTTCATTTTCTCAATGGCCCCTTCATTGATCATTTTTCTGGTGCTGTCCATCAAGGGCACATGGATGGTAATGTAGTCACATTCCCGATAGATATCATCCACATTGGTGATATGGCGGATGTTTCTGGACAGATTCCAGGCCGCTTCCACGGAAATATAGGGATCATACCCCAATACCTCCATGCCTAAATGAATAGCGGAATTGGCCACCTGAACGCCGATAGCTCCAAGTCCGATGATTCCAAGCTTCTTTCCCTGAATCTCACAGCCGGCAAACTGCTTTTTCTGCTTCTCGGAAAGCTGGGCAATCTCCTCATTCTGACGCTCGGACTGCACCCAGTTCACCCCTCCGATGATATCCCGGGAGGCCAGAAGAAGTCCGGCCAGGACCAGCTCCTTTACACCGTTTGCATTGGCTCCCGGAGTGTTGAATACCACCACGCCCTGCTCCGCGTATTTTCCTAAGGGGATGTTATTCACGCCGGCTCCCGCACGGGCGATGGCCGATATATTCCGGGGCAGATCCATTTCGTGCATAGCCGCGCTGCGGACCAAGATGGCATCCGCCTCCTCCAGCTCCTCCACTTCTTTGTACTCTCTTGTGAAATGGTCAAGGCCGAATTTGGCAATGGGATTTAAGCATTTGTATTTATACATGGTGTTCCTCCTCGAATTTTCTCATAAACTCCACAAGGGTCTTTACACCCTCTAAAGGCATGGCATTGTAAATGCTGGCCCGCATGCCTCCTACGCTCCGGTGGCCTTTGAGGTTCACGAGGCCAGCTTCTGCGGCCGCCTTTACAAAGGCTGCGTCCAGCTCGGCGCTGCCTGTGACAAAGGGCACATTCATCAAGGAGCGGTCCTCCCTGCGGACGGTTCCCTTAAAAAGACTGCTTTCGTCCAGGAAATCATAGAGAATGGCCGCTTTTTCCTCGTTGCGCAGCTTCATGGCTTCCAGACCGCCCATTTTCTTCAGCCACTTAAATACCTTGCCGCACATATAGATGCAGTAGGCATTGGGCGTGTTGTAGAGAGAATTGGCGTCGGCGTGAATCTTGTATTTCATATAGGTAGGCGTTCCCGGCAGAGTGCCCTCAGTGATAAGGTCCTCGCGGATAATGGCAATGACCATGCCGGCAGGACCGATGTTCTTCTGAACACCGCCGTAGAGCAGGCCGTATTTTGTCACATCCACCGGCTCGGAGAGGAAGCAGGAGGATACGTCGGATACCAGTAGCTTTCCCTTGGTATTGGGCAGGGTATGGAATTTTGTTCCGTATATGGTGTTATTCTCGCAGATGTATACATAGTCCGCGTCGGGGCTTACGGGCAGATCGGAGCAGTCCGGTATGTAGGAAAAGGTCTTATCCTCGGAAGTGGCTATTTTGTTGGCCTTTCCGTAGATGCCTGCCTCGTTAAATGCTTTTTTTGCCCACTGGCCGGTGACAATGTAGTCGGCTACGCAGTTTTTCATAAGGTTCATGGGGATCATTGCAAACTGCAGATGCGCGCCTCCCTGGAGAAACAGCACCTTGTAGTCGGCGGGGATTGCCATGAGATCGCGGAGATCTTGTTCGGCTTCATTTAAGATCTCTTCAAATACCTTGGAGCGGTGGGACATCTCCATAACGGACATGCCTGTTCCCTGATAATCCAGCATTTCTGCGGCGGCGTCCTTTAAAACCTCCTCCGGCAGCACCGCCGGTCCTGCGGAAAAATTATACACTCGATTCATTTTTTCATCCTCCTATTTTAAGTCGCTGCGCGACAGCACTAAAGGGTAAAGCCGCTTCGACACACCTGTATTGAGAGGAACTTTCATTCGAAAGGGCACTCCTAAAAGTTCCTCTAATAATACAGCACGACCGGCGTTCCCTTTTCTGCCTGCTCGAATAAAATCTTCATATTGGCCGGCGGTGTGTTGACGCAGCCGTGTGAGCCGTTGGTTTGGTAGATGGCTCCGCCAAATTTGGCTCTCCAGTTGGCATCATGAATCCCGTAATTTCCGTAAAAGGGCATCCAGTATTTTACAGGCGTTGCATAGTCTGCGCCGCGTAGCACAGCATTACGGGCCTTGTATTTGACAGCCGCTACGATGGCCGGCGTGCCGTAGCCACGGCTCATATTTCCCGTAACTACGTCCGTATCCACAATGAGCTGCCCATTTTTGTAGAACCACATGTGCTGAGCGCCCATATCCACCTCAATATATGTGTCACCAATGTCATAGTTGGTACTCCACACATTGCCTCTTTGGGTGTAGGCTGGCTCTTTTGCAAGGGTGTCACCCTGTTCAATGTGGGCCAGAAGCTCCTGGCTTTCCGTCTCCTGATCGATCTGCCAGCCATAATTGCCGCCCTTCACCGTAATCACTCCGCGGAGAGTACTTTTAAATTTCCGGGGCTTTTTGTAGGTGTCCCGGCTCTCCGCCAGCTCACGGACCCACTCCGTAACCGCTTCCCCGTCAAGAGATGCCTCATAGCCCTCCAGACGAATAAATCTGCTGATCACATTTTCATCCACTACCTGGCTTTCCGGACCGAACTCGTAGGTAATCTCCGCCCCCAGCCAGTGATCCAGCTTTTCCGTAAGCGCTGTCACTTCCTCCGATTCCGCGGTGATTCCGGGAGCCAGATAGCAGCCTGCCTCCTCTAAATTCAGCTCCGGGAGCTGATTGGTTACGGCTCCCTTCATCTGCTCCTCAAGGTTGCGAATACCTAAGCGGTTTCCTGGCTGCTCCTCATGAAGTTCATAACCGTCCTCCGTAAGCTCAACCCAGGCATTTTGCGGATGTTTCCCATTTTTTACCAGCTCCAAATCCCGAACTGCCTCATGAAACTGTTCCTCATCTATGGCAACGCCTGGTGTCAGATGATAGGAATCTCTCTGCCAGAACATCCGAAGCCAGAGAAAACCGTTCTGAATCCGCTTAATCTGCCCGGCCGCATCCGTCTCGTAATAGGTTACGCCCAGATCCGCCGAATCAAGCTCTTCCGTCTCTCCCTCCCGCCCCAGAAGCGTTAGCTTATATGTCTGCGCCTGGCTCATCAGCAGTTCGTTTACCTGCTCTACCGTTAAATATTCCGCATTTGTGTTATTGATGGAGGTTCCGGGAAAAAAATGTTCCATAAAATACACGGAGATTCCCGTATAAATCATCAGAACCGCAAACAGGCTCCACACAAACCACCTTATCCGCTTCCACATTCCGTAAGCTCCCTGTTTCCATTGATAGCCCGCCCCAAAGACGTGTATGAATCAGGTACTTAAATCGTGTACCTTACTTACTTTCCTTATTATGATTCCGCTTTCTTCAAATCCTCCGCATCAAAGGCTTCCTCAATGGGCGCGCCTGCCGCCACCATAGGAAATACCTTATCCGCGCAGTCAATCATACAGTCAATGACTACCGGCCGTCCAAGTGATATTGCCTTTTCTATGGCCGGGCCGACCTCCTCCCGCTTTGTAACACGCATACCTACGGCTCCCAAAGCCTCCGCAAGCTTCACAAAATCCACCTGGTCGTCCAGAATGGTTGCCGAATAATGCTTATTGTAGAACAAGGTCTGCCACTGATGTACCATGCCCAGAACGTGATTGTTTAATACAAGCTGAATAATGGGCACATTGTAACGGGCAGCCGTCGCTATCTCGTTCATATTCATACGGAAACAGCCATCGCCTGCCACATTTACCACGATCTTATCCGGGCGGCCCAGCTTTGCGCCGATGGAGGCGCCCAGGCCGTAGCCCATTGTTCCCAGTCCTCCGGAGGTCAGGAAGGTTCTTGGCTCCTTATATTTGTAGAACTGAGCCGCCCACATCTGATTCTGGCCAACCTCGGTGGTGATAATGGCATCGCCCTTGGTTATTCTATACAGCTCTTCCACTACATAGGGACCGGTGAGGCGGTTTTCCTCGTACCGCAGGGGATGCTTTTCTTTGAGAGCTTCTACCTGGCTGATCCACTCGGGATGCTTCTTTTCCTGGAGTCGGGGCAGAAGGCGCGTAAGAACCTCCTTCACATCACCGATGATGCTGGCGTCTACCATGACATTTTTATTGATTTCCGCCGGATCGATGTCGATCTGGAGGATTCTCGCCTTCCTTGCAAATCGGGTAGCGTCTCCTGTTACCCGGTCGCTGAACCGTGCGCCTACCGTAATCAGAAGATCACACTGGGTCACGCCGAAATTGGATGCCTTTGTTCCGTGCATCCCAAGCATTCCCGTATAGAGAGGATCCTCCCCCGGAAATGCGCCCTTTCCCATAAGGGAATCACAGACAGGAGCCTCCAGCTTTCTTGCAAGCTCCGCCAACTCCTCAGATGCGCCGGACAGCACCGCTCCGCCTCCTGCAAAAATAAAGGGGCGCTTTGCCTTGGCTATCATTGCCGCGGCCCGATCCAAATCCTCCTCCAGTATCCCGGATGCATCCCGCTCCGCCTCCAGGGGCTTCTGGTATTCGTAGTCGGTCTTATTTGCCGTCACATCCTTGGTTACGTCAATCAGCACCGGACCGGGCCGGCCGCTTCTGGCTATATGGAAGGCTCTGCGAATGGCCGGAGCCAGATTTTCCACATCCTTAATGATATAATTATGCTTTGTCACCGGCATAGTGATTCCGGCAATGTCTACCTCCTGGAAGGAATCCCGGCCAAGAAGGGGTTTTCCTACGTTGGCGGTGATGGCTACCAGGGGAATCGAGTCCATGTAAGCGGTGGCAATTCCCGTAACCAGATTGGTAGCTCCCGGACCGGAGGTCGCCATGCATACGCCCACCTTTCCCGTAGCCCGGGCATAGCCGTCCGCCGCATGGGAGGCTCCCTGCTCGTGGGAGGTCAGAATATGCTTAATCTCGTTGCTGTGCTTGTATAATTCATCGTATACATTTAAGATCGCGCCTCCCGGATAGCCGAATACGGTGTCTACGCCCTGTTCCTTGAGACATTCGATGATAATCTCTGATCCTGTCAACTGCATATATTTTCTCCGTTCTTTCTATGTTTTGAGTTCCGCAATATCACACTTGGTACACTTGTATGAAATTAAGTTCCTGTCACTTAATACTTTGTCAGTAAATGGATTTACGCACCGTGTACGATTTTACTGTTTATTTAATCTCCAAGACTGCGCCACGGTTGCCGGAAGTTACCATTTTTGCGTAACGGGCCAGATAGCCTGTGGTAACTCTCGGCTCTCTGGGCTGCCATTTTTCTTTTCTTGCGTCCATCTCCTCGTCGGATACCAGAACTTCCAGACGGTTGCCAGGAATATCAATGCGGATTCGGTCGCCCTCTTCCACCAATGCTATCGGTCCGCCTACGGCTGCCTCGGGAGATACATGTCCGATGGAAGCGCCTCTGGATGCGCCGCTGAAACGCCCGTCCGTAATAAGGGCTACGGATGCGCCCAGTCCCATACCTGCAATAGCAGAGGTCGGATTGAGCATCTCGCGCATACCGGGACCGCCTTTTGGTCCCTCATAGCGGATAACCACTACGTCGCCTGCCACGATCCTGCCGCCTTTAATAGCGTCGATGGCGTCCTCCTCGCAGTCAAATACACGGGCCGGTCCCTCGTGGGTCATCATCTCCGGAACCACGGCGGAACGCTTTACCACAGCCGTGTCGGGAGCCAGATTGCCTTTAAGAACGGCAATTCCGCCAATCTCGCTGTAGGGATTGTCAATGGGACGGATTACCTCGGGATTGCGGTTTGCGCAGCCTGCTATATTTTCTCCTACGGTCTTTCCTGTGACGGTGATCAGGTCCGTGTAAAGAAGCTGCTTTTTATTCAGCTCGTTCATTACGGCGTAGACGCCGCCTGCCTCGTTCAAATCTTCCATATAGGTGGGACCTGCCGGGGCCAGATGGCAGAGGTTCGGGGTCTTGGCGCTCATCTCATTGGCGACCTCCATGTTCAGATCCACGCCTGCTTCATGGGCGATGGCCGGAAGGTGGAGCATACTGTTGGTGGAGCAGCCAAGTGCCATATCTACGGTTAGGGCATTTAAAAATGCTTTCTCCGTCATAATGTCACGGGGGCGGATATTCCGGCGGAACATCTCCATGACCTGCATACCTGCATGCTTTGCCAGCTTGATACGCTCGGAATATACGGCCGGAATGGTTCCGTTTCCTCCAAGTCCCATGCCCAGAGCCTCGGTCAGACAGTTCATGCTGTTGGCCGTGTACATGCCGGAGCAGGAGCCGCAGGTCGGACAGGTCTTTTCCTCAAATTCCCTTACGTCCTCCTCGGTCATTGTGCCTGCCGCATGAGCGCCTACGGCCTCAAACATACTGGAAAGGCTTCGCTTCTGGCCCTTTACATGGCCGGCCAGCATGGGCCCGCCGCTGACAAATACGGTGGGAACGTTGATTCTGGCCGCCGCCATCAGAAGTCCCGGCACGTTTTTATCACAGTTGGGGACCATAACCAGGGCATCGAACTGATGAGCCAGAGCCATACATTCCGTGGAATCGGCAATCAGATCTCTTGTAACCAGAGAATATTTCATTCCCACATGGCCCATTGCGATTCCGTCGCAGACGGCAATGGCCGGGAACACAATGGGTGTTCCGCCGCCCATAGCTACGCCTAATTTTACGGCCTCTACGATCTTATCCAAATTCATATGGCCGGGTACAATCTCGTTGTATGAGCTGACAATTCCTACCAGGGGCTTGTCAAGCTCTTCCGGGGTCAGTCCCAGAGCATTGAATAAACTTCTGTGGGGCGCCTGCTGCATTCCCTTTGTTACCGCATCACTTTTCATACTTTTACTCCTCCTATTCCAGTCGCTGCGCGACAGCACTAAAGGGTAAAGTCACTTCGGCACACCTGTAATGAGAGAAACTTTCATTCGAAAAGGCACTCATGAAAGTTTCTCTCGTGCGCCTTTGCGACTTTACCATCCAACAAAAAGTATTTCTAAATAAACATTTGACATTTCTTAACCGGACTAATTATAGTCGCTGCGCGACAGCACTAATCAATTATTTAATATGCTGTGCAATCAAATCTCCCATTTCCACGGTTCCTACCTTGGTACAGCCCTCGGACATAATGTCGCCTGTACGATAACCTTCCGTAAGCACCTGCTGAACTGCCGCTTCTATGGCATCAGCTTCTTTGTCCAGATCAAAGGTAAACCGAAGCATCATAGCCGCTGAAAGTATCGTTGCAATGGGATTGGCCAGATTCTGTCCGGCTATGTCCGGCGCGGAACCGTGGCTCGGCTCGTAAAGGCCGAACTTTGTATCATTTAAGCTTGCGCTTGCCAACATTCCGATGGAACCTGTTACCATGCTTGCCTCGTCGGAGAGAATGTCACCGAACATATTCTCCGTGAGAATCACGTCAAACTGCCCCGGGTCCTTCACAAGCTGCATGGCACAGTTGTCTACCAGCATATGGGAAAGCTCGATTTCGGGATAGTCCTTTGCAACCTCTTCCACGACCTTTCTCCAAAGCCTGGAGGAGTCCAGAACATTGGCCTTATCTACGCTGCAGACCTTCTTCCTTCTCTTTCCCGCTATGTCGAAGGCTCTCCTGGCTATGCGGCGGATTTCCTCCGCATTATATGTAAGGGTGTCTACTGCGGTGAGAATCCCGTCGATTTCCTCGGTTCTGCGCTCTCCAAAATAAAGGCCGCCGGTAAGCTCGCGCATAATCATCATATCAAAGCCGTCCCCGATAATCTCATCCCGCAGGGGACAGGCCCTCTTAAGCTCGTTATAGAGCACGGCCGGTCTTAGGTTGGCAAACAGCCCCAGGGACTTGCGCAGCTTCAAAAGTCCTGCTTCCGGTCTCCTTTCCGGCGGAAGCTGATACCAAGGAGAGGTAGCCGCATCGCCGCCGATGGAGCCCATAAGGACCGCGTCCTTTGACTTTGCCGTTTCAATAGTCTCATCTGTCAGCGGCACTCCGTGGACATCAATAGAAGCTCCGCCCATCAAAAGCTCCGTGTACGCCAATTCATGGCCGAAACGCTCCGCCACGGTATCCAGTACCTTCCTGGCCTCCCTCACAATCTCCGGCCCGATTCCGTCGCCGGGTATTACTGCGATATCTAATTTCATTCTTCATCATCCCTTCTAAAAATGCCTATTGCTAATAATATAGAACAAAAATCCGTTTTTTTCAACTGGAAATTTTATTTCTTTATTTCTTTACAGTGAGAAAGTCACAGCTTCCAATCCTTTTACACCTTATCCAATTTTTCATTAATAGAGATAGCAACCTTTTCCCGATAGCTGTAAGCCTTCTGCCAGTTTTTGGCCGTATAGTGGGTGAAAAGAACATCCAATACATAAAGCTGCGACACAACGCTTGTGAAGGTTCCTCCCGTTACCGGATTTTCCGGCGCATGGGTCAGAAGTACACAGTCGGCCATCTCTGCTATCAGGGAATTTTTATGGTTTGTAATGGCAATCATCTTACTGCCGTTATTTTTTGCAATTTTCAAAGCCTGGTACAAGTCATTTGTGGTTCCGGAGATGGAAATGCCAATCACTACATCCTGAGCGCCCATAACTGCCGACTGAACGGTCTGTAAATGGGATTCCTTGATAGCCTTGCACCGTTTTCCCACACGCAAAAGACGGGTTTCCGCAATCTCCGCCGTAAAGCCGCTGCTTCCCACTCCGTAAAAAAACACATTTTCACTTGCATCCATCAATTCAATGGCCTGCCGGATTCCCTCCCTGTTTATGCCGGCATTGGTATTCTGAATAACCCGTACCATATTTTCCATAGCAACATTGTTGTCAATTTCACTGACTTCGCCCGTATCTTCCTCCTGGGCATTTTCAATTGCCATAGACACCTTTAGATCCTGAAAGCCCCGAAAACCCATTTTCCGGCAAAAGCGTATAATGCTCGCCTCCCCAATCCGAAGCTGCTTGGACAACTCCAGAAGAGGCATATTCATAATCGAATAGGTTTGATCTTGAAGAATAAAATTTGCGATGCTTTTTTCTGTCTTTGTCAAGGTCATATATTTCTCTTCAATCAGTTCCTTTGTCTTCATATTCCCCTCTCTCCTGTCTTTTCTTACCTGCATTATAGCACCATGTTTTAGCAATAACAAAAAAAATTCCGTTTCTATATATTTTTTCCTGAAAATTTGTTAAAATAGAAGTAGCGCTCCGGTTTTCAGAAAGGATGAAAACCTATGAAAATAAAGAATATAATAGAATGTTTATCAAAAGATGCTTACTGGATGAATCCGGGAGAGACCCGGGATGTGATGCTTTTGGGGAGTCCTGAGGACGAGGTTACCCGCGTAGGCGTCTGCTGGGTTGCCACGAATCGGGTGATTGAGCAGGCCATTGAAAAAAATATTGAATTTCTTATCAGCCACGAATACCCCTTTTACCATGCATCCACATCTCCAAAAAGACTGGCCCTCTTAAGCGCCAATCAAAAAAGGAAGCGGCTGGAAGCTCATGGAATTGCCCTCTACCGCTGTCATGACGCTTGGGATATGATGCCCCTGGACGGTGTGGCCGATGTATGGGCCAGGCGTCTTGGCTTTCCCTTTACACGAAACACCTCCTCCTACATACAGCATGCCGAAATTCCCGAAATGACCGTTCGCCAGTTGGCCAGTCACGTTGCTTCGGCCCTGAAACCGGATGGAGAAAACGGCGTTTATATATTCGGCAATCCCGAAAAACGCGTTTCACAGCTTGGCATGGGCACCGGTGCGGCGACAGATATTTTCAAAATGCTGGAGGAAGGCCCCTGCGACGTATGCATCGTGGCGGACGACGGCATTTCCAATTATTATCATGCCCAGTATGCCATTGACAATGATCTGCCATTGATTGTAGTCAATCACTCCTGCTGCGAGATCGCGGGCATACGCAGCATGGCGGAATATTTGGATATCCGGCTTCCGGAGCTTCACGTTTGCTATCTGGAAGAAGGATATACGGTAACTCACATTATAGCTGAATAAACTTAAGGGGCGCTGTCCTATGCCAAGGCAGCGCCCCTTCTCCGCTCATATCCCTTAAGAAATTCCTTCATATCCGCCTCATTCTCAAAAAGACGGTAGGGAAGCAGAATCACACCTTTTTTATGATAAAGAACAAATTCTCCCTTCAAAGGCACCAAAGCTTCAAAATCCGAGTAGGGAATCCGAACCTCCCCGCCCTCTTCCTTAAACTCCACCCTATCCGGCCCAAATCGATACGAAATCTCCTGAAATTCTTGGATATTAAGCTTCGGCCAATAGTAACGTTCTGCTTTTCGGCGGATATAATTTTTCCAGACGCCCCCTGCCCCATACAATACCCACAGAACAGACAGCGCCAGCATACAGGTAATAAACATCATGTTTTTGTATTGCAGTAGAAGCATACCTGTGATCAGAACCGCCGGAACACTGGTCAGCAGAAACCAGCGGGAGCCTCTCATTTTTCCGGAGTGTAGCAAATTGTAAGTCAGATACTCCAGATACTCTTCCCTTTTCAATGTCACGCGAAATATTCGTTCCATATTTTTCCTCTTGATTTTGCAAAAAGACGCCGGAAAAGTCTGTTGTCTTATTCTCCGGCGTCCTGTAAGCCTTATCTGTTATAATATTTCTTATTACAATCTACAAATCGCTCCGTAATCAGATGCGGACGGCTGACCGCGCTTCCTATGGAAATCATATCGGCTCCCGCTTCCAGAGCCAGTTTCAGATCCTTAAGCTCCCAAATACGTCCCTCCGCATTAACCGGGAGAGTGCATGCCTTCTTGATTTCTTTGATAAGCTCCGTGTCAGGCCCTTCCGTCTTGCCTGCACAGGTATTTCTTGTGTAACCGGCAAGGGTTGTGGAAATAATGTCTATACAGCCGGTCTTTTCTACCTTAATGGCTTCTTCCAGGGTTGCCAGGTCTGCCATAACGGGCACTTCCGGGTATGCTTCCCTTATTTGATGAAGCAGCTCTTCAAGCTCTTCAAAAGGACGGCTGTCACGGATGGTGCAGTCCAAAGCCAGGATATCGCAGCCGGCTTCAATGACCTCCTTTGCCGATTCAAAAGACGGTGTGATAAAAATCTCATCCAAAGGATCGCCATCTCCGAACTTTTTATTGATACCGATGACAGGAATATCGCAGGCTTCTTTCACAGCCCGAATATCCTGAGGCCAGCAGGCCCTAAGTCCGTCGGCTCCGCCCATCTGCGCACATTTCGCCATAGCCGCCATATACTGCGAGCCATACAGAGGAGTATCTTCATACGCCTGACAGGAGATCACAACTCCGTTTAAAAGCTTTTCTACTATTTTATGCATGAATTACGCTCCTCCTAATTGTTAGTCGTTGTTATACAGCCAGAATGGTTGTAAAGTATCCTACAATGGCAACAATAAGGAAGAAAATCATCATCCTATTGACTGTCCATTTTTTCTTTACCATCAGCACATAGGAAATCAGTGCCATAATCAATACGGACAATCCCGGCAGCAAGGAATCCAAAATCGCGGCTATGTCAATGGTCAGTTCACCGCTTGTATACACCAGTCCGATGTTCACATGGGTGTAAGAAGCTGTTACGGCGCCTACAACAATAAGTCCTACGGTCTCGGCCGCCTTGGTTACCTTATCTTTGATGCCGCCGGCCAGCACCAGCTCCGCTGCGTTAGCGCCTGCTTTTACTCCATAGGAGAAAAGGAACCAGGTAAGGGGCAGCATTGCGGCCAGGAATACAATTACATAGAATAAGGGTCCGATGATCTCGCCGTTCTTGCAGAGTCCCAGCGCTATACTCAAAAGAATGGGACACAGGGTTCCGGGAAGAAGGGAATCACCGATTCCGGCAAACGGTCCCATAAGGGCCGTCTTAATAGAGTTGATAAATTCCGGCTGCATATCTCCGCCCTGAGCCATCTCATGCTCCATACCAAGCACAATGCCGGGCACAATGCTTCCCAGGAAGGGTTCCGTATTGAAAAAGATGGAGTGGCGTTCCAGCATCTCTTTTTGAGCCTTCGGGTCTCCCGGATACAGCTCTTCGCGTACATCTGCCAGCATTTTTACTATAGCCGGTCCCTCCATACGCTCAAAGTTCTGTACGGACAGGTTCCAAAACATCCAATCCAGATAGGCCCTGCGCACTGTCTTTTTGTTTAACGTTTTCTTCTCTTCACTCATTTTCACCCCTCCTTTTCAGATGTCTGGTACTTCAGATAAGCAATTACCAGAGCAGCAATCACAATAGGAATCATTCCGATATTTGCAACTGAAACCAGGATGAATCCAAGTACAAAGTAAATCAGATCCAGATCCTTCTTCACCAAGGTGCGCATCAGCAGCATAAATCCAACCAGCGGCAGCATATTCGCAAAAATCTGCAGAATGTCAGTCAGCCACAGCGGCATAATCTCTACCAACTTCGATACCAGGTCCGCGCCGAAATAGTTGATGATCAAGATGGGGAAAAACCGCAGGGCTATATTGGTAATCTGTCCCACAATGGGAATCCTTGCAGCTTTATCAAATTCTCCTTTTTCTACGTAAGCATCCTGCTTATGTACAAAGAACAGATTGATGGCACACAGGCCGTAAACTGCGAACACGCCCAAGGTAGACAGGGGAACCGCCAGAGCAAGTGCAAACTCGGTTCCTGCTCCTCCTACCATCGCCAGAGGAATACCAATCCAGGAGGCAAAGTTTACATCCGCAGGCATGGCGCCGCCCGGTGTCACCAATCCGATATAAAGCATCTGAATGGCAGCGCCCATAATGATTCCTGTCTGCACATCACCTAAGATAATACCAATCACCATACCGGATACCAGCGGTCTGCCCAAAGTGTACCAGCCGCCCAAGCCGCCCATCAGTACGGGCGAATAGATGGAACTCATCCAGCCAAACAAGGCTAATAACAACGCTTGAAATATACTCATAACACCCTCCTTTTAGAATTTATCCTTTACCTCATCCCATTCAATCCGTCCCTGTTCGGGAACCTGGCTGAAGAATACATGCGCCCCCATAGAAACGGCTTCCTTCACCGCTTCGCCTTCCTCCGCTATCAGGTTGATAGCCGGATGCACCGCTACGGAACCCTTGCGCTTTGTCATGGGTCCTACATTCAGCTCTTTGGGCAGCTCCTCCATTGCTTTCAAAAGCTCTACATAGACAACAGGGCTCTTCATAAGCACCATTGTTCTCACCTCATTGCCCAAAGCCTCCTGAATCTTCGGAATCGCGTTGGGAACCGTGAACACATCTGCTTTCATGCTTGGAGGAACGGCTGTCTTAAATACCGTTTTCAGAATCGCATTTGTAGCTGTAAACTCATCTACCACAATAATCTCCTGAATGTCATAAGCCTTTACAATCACTGTCATGCACTGTCCATGAATCAGACGATCATCACAACGTACCAAACAAATCATTCAATCACTCCCTTTCTTGTTCGCTAAACATTTCTTTCATCTTGACAACTTTCATGTTATCCTTAGCGCCTTCCAGTGCGCTTTCCAGGAATCCGTCGTAATCTTCACAAAATTCCCGTTCCGTAGCAAGCTGCAGCAGCAGGGGAAGATTCACACCGGTAATCACACTGGTATCAAACGCAGCCAAAGCTGCCGCCGAAGCGTTAAAGGGCGTTGCCCCAAACAGATCTGCACAGACAACATACTTTTCTCCCGCCTCTTCATATCGGTCCGTAACTGCTTTGATCCGTCCGCTCAGCTCCAGCATGTCTTCTCCCTCCCGGAAGCAGACCACATCGAAATTCTCCTGTTTCCCCACAATCATTTCCAATGCATTGCGGATACCTTCAGCAAAATCCGAATGTGTACACACAACAATACCTAACATCCATTCCCTCCTTTCCAAAAAACCTTCGTGCGCTCCAGTTTTTTATATTTTGGAGTTTCACTCCATTTCGTACATAATAGCACAAGGTTGCATATCTGTAAAGTACTTTTTTAATTTTTTTCATTTATTATTTACAAGTATTTTTTCTTCACGAGTTCCTATCTATAGGTATTTTGTTGATATTTTTCTTAATTTTTTCCTCAAAGAAAGGGTCTCGCGTTCAGTTCACTCCAATTTTCGATTAATTGCAAGAATTATTTGTTAATTTCGAATTTTTGAAAATTATCCGTGATTTTTTACACTTCTTAATGCCAGCCCCTAATATACTTAAGATTCAGAAAACGGCCGGGGCGCTGCACATAGCTTTCTGCCTTCGGAAACCCGCACCGCAAAACACATTAACGCATTAAAAAACGTGAAGGCCAAGGCTTCCCCTGTTCTTCACGCTCTTTATGCTTCATATTCATCCAATATCTAAGCCAAATCAAACACTTCCAAATCCTCCGGCACATAAAGCTTCCCGGAAAAATGAGGCTTCCCCTCCGCCAGATAAAGCTCCTTACGCCTGGCAATATTCTTATCCTCCGTATGATATAAAATCAGGTTCCGAACTCCAAGCTTCTCCGCTATCTCGCAGGCATCCTTCACGGTAGTATGGCACTTTTCATAGGGCTTGAACCGTTCCCTCTCGCCGTACAGGCAGAACGCCTCATGAAGCAGCCAGTCCGTATCCTTCACATACGCATACTCACACTCCCGGTAAGGCTCATCCCCGGCAAAAGTAAAGCGCTTTTTGCTGTTCAGTGTAAAAGTAAAGCCGTACTGCTTGGCCTTCACGGACTGAATATCAAAAAACCGAACATCATACCCCAGAATCTTTCTCACATCCCCATCCTCCAGCGGATGAAGGAAAATGCGCTGGCCAATCAGCTTCACAAACTTCCCCTGAACCGTCAGACGCACAATGGTCAGCAGCGTCTCCACCAGCTCCCGGTGACAGTAGAGATTAAGATTTCCCTCATATTTTCCCTGCTTTATCCGGGCCGCGATCATTCGAATCACCCAGACCATGCCGAGAATGTGATCCGTATGCTCATGACTTAAGAAAATCTCATGTATCTGATCAAGAGGGATTCCCGCCTTCTCAAGCTGAACCAGAATCCCGTTTCCGCCTCCCGCATCTACCAGGAAATAACCCTGTTCATTTTGAAGGGCCAGGCAGGTATTGTAGCATTTCGTTGCGTTGGCATTTCCCGTGCCTAAGATTATTAATTTTTCCATATTCGTTTTCTCCTCAAATTTTCTCTTATCCGTACATCCTTCTGCTTCTGCTAAAGTATGGACCCTGCGTTATCAAATCAGTGATATCAAGTCAGCTTCATCACTTCAAAAGTTCGTCAATCTCGCCAAGAATCTCCTGATCTCCCTGCTCAAACAAAAGTCTCTGATTATATCTGTCATACCGCTCGCAGGGATAATCCTCCAAAAATGCCACAGCCGCAGGATCGCGGTTCAGCTCCGTAACAAAAATCGCCGTCTCCTGGCTGTCTCCAAAGGCCAACTCCATAAAATCAAAGGCATTTTCCAGATAGGAGGCGTTCCTTTCCTTAAGCTCCTCGTAGGACGCCCGCTCCTTTGCAAACAGTCCCCGCAAAAGCTCCAGTGCTTCCTCCCCCGTAGCCGGAGACGCCTTTTTCAGCTCCATCCCATAAGCGTTCAGAGTTTCGGAAAGGCGCGCCAGCTCCCATTCCTGCTCCCTGGTCAAAAGCTCCGCCTCCTTCTGTCTTACCCGCAGCGCCTCATTTTCCCGGCATAGCCGCTCCAGGACCTCCCAGGACGCCCCTCCGCTCTCTTTCTCACCTGTCAGCGCCTTTCCGGACTCTTTCATTTTTCCAAACAGCAGTTTTACAAACCGCTTTTGTCGCTGCCCCTCCAAAAAACCTGTCTTACAGCCGGAAAGCAGCAGGCTTACTACGCCGAGACGCTCGTCAAAGGACGCATGGGCCAGCTTTTTCAGCATTGTCTGCCGGATGGTTCCCTTTAGAATCTCTTCTATCTCATAATCCTTTTGATATCTGTAATAAAGCTCCAGATAATTCGCAAAGTCCCCTGCAATCCGATCATGCTGCAGATACTGGGACGCCACCTCCCTGTCCGCAGTCTTTCCTATCCGCTCACAGACCTCCAGCATCCGGGACAAATCCTCCCACCCCCTGGGTGTTGCAAACTGCCGGCCGTCCACCGTATTTTCTATCTGGTAGAAATGGGCCGGGCGGACATTCAGGTAAGAGAGTATGGCCGGATGAACCCCGGCGGAAACCGCATACTCCTTCCAGACTGCAAAATCCGGTTCTACCTCAATCTTCCGCACCCGATCCATCGTCACAACATCAAACTCCCGGACAGACTTATTGAACTCCGGGGGATTTCCTGCCGCCGCTATTATCCATCCTTCGGGCACCTTGTGAGAGCCAAAGGTCTTGCACTGCAGAAACTGGAGCATGGCCGGAGCCAGCGTTTCGGAGACGCAATTGATCTCGTCGATAAAGAGAATCCCCTCCCGCAGGCCTGTCTTTTCCATTTTCTCATAGACAGAAGCGATGATCTCGCTCATGGTATACTCTGTGACCGCCTTTTTCTCCCCTCCAAAATCCTTTTCTACAATAAAAGGAAGGCCGATAGCGCTCTGCCGGGTATGATGCGTGATGGTATAGGATACCAGGGCAATACCGCACTCCCTGGCTATCTGCTCCATAATCTGTGTCTTTCCGATTCCCGGCGCGCCCAGAAGCAGCAGCGGCCTCTGATGAATGGACGGGATTTCGTATGCGCCGTAGGCGTCTTTTAACAGATAGGCGCTGACCGTATCCTTAATCTCCTGCTTTGCCCGTTTTATGTTCATATTGTTCATTTCTCCTTCCTTAGAGCAGTTCATCTTCTCCTAAGATCAGCTTAATCGCCCAGGGCGGCACATCCGCATCCCGGTAATTCTCCTGCAAAAATACAAATGCCGTCTCATAGGGGGGCATTTTCACCGGAAATGTCCCATACCCGTCGGTAAAATAAATCAATCCCCGCAAGTGATAAAATACCTTTTTTGCCAACAGCTCTTCCACATAGACAAAGGCCGGGCGAAAATCCGTCCCTCCCTGCCCCCTGACGGTGAAATGCTCCATATAGCTCTTAAGCTCCTCCTGACCCGTGATCTCCGCATCTTCCCAAACGCGCTCATCACACTGAAGAATCCGTATGTGAATGTTTCGGAAAAAGCTCTCCAACTCCTTGAGGACGCTATAGGTTTCCTCCAGAAAGCGCCGCACCAGTGTTTCCTTACAGGACATGGAGGTATCAATCACAATCACAAACTCCTCGATTTTTCGAACCTCTTTTGTCTCCTGTGGCTCAATCAGAGGCATATTTCCGTAAAGCGTCATGCCATAGTTATAAAAAATATAATCAAAGGTGTCCATGTCCACCTGCATTTCTTCCTTTTGCACGGAAAACCGGCGCAGAAATTCCCGGTAATCGTAACGGCGGCGGTTTTCAATGCGAAGCTGCTCCGTAAGCCCCCTGCTGCCCTCCGCCGCCTCCCTGGAAAATGTCTCCATATCCATCTCCATCCGCTCCCGGAGATTCTCCCACTGATTCCGGTTCCGCTCCATCTGGGCCGGGGGCTGCTCCTGCTCCCACAAACTATGATCATCCGCATAAAACGCCTGCCTCCACCTTGCAAGCTCCGGCTCGCTCAGATCCATCCGAGACAGCTCCCGGTAAATGCCTGCGGCCGTCAGCACGGAAAGCTTTTCCCCAAGTCTGGCATACACGGCCTGACGGTAGGCGCCCGGAATATGCACGCATTTCAGTGACAGGCCGTCCACTATGGATTCCGCCGCAATGTCACAGGCCAGATTCCAGACATCCGGCTCCCGCTCCTTTCGATAGAAGGAATGGCAGAACAGGCAATGGAACAGGCTGTGAAGGTACAGGCGCGCGGCATAGACACGGCCTGTCCGGTAAAGCTTTAATAAATCCTCCGGGGCAAAATATAAGACACCGCCATCCGTTCCTGCGGGATGAACGTTTTTTCCCGGCCTGACAGGAAGGTTTCCAAAGGCCAGATCCAAAAAGCGCATGTGGAGGCAGAGTTCGTTCCGGGCCTGACTAAGAATCCTAGCTCCCAGCTTTTCCTTCTTTAGTTGTAATTCCTGTTCCTGGTAAATTACCATTTGCCGTGCCTATCCCTTTCCTGATTCTTTCATAAACAGCTCAAGCTTTCATTGCGGATAAAGCTTCAAAGGTATCGTATATTCAGAACTCAAAGCTTTCTTCTGCAGCCGGGAAATGCCGATGCAGCGCATCCAGAAGAAAAGCGCTTCCTTCCGCAAAGCCCTGCTCTGCCGCCTGTCCCAGAATATCCCGCAGAAGATCTTTTTCTCTCAGGTATGTTTCCTCTCCGGCATATGTTCGTTTTTCCGGATATTCTTTTTTTGCAGGGTACTCCTTCTCTTTGGAACCTTCCATTCCAATAAGAAAGTCCTCAATAAACCATCTCAGCAATCCCATATCTCTCTGTTCCACGGCCCACGCTCCCGCCTCCGGCAGATGTTCCGTAAGATAGCTTTCATATGCTGCTTTCTCCTTCGCTCCCAGACCAAGGGGAAAGCGTAGACGGCTTGCGGCCAGCTCCATTACCAGCTCCGCCCGCTCCTGGGCCTTTGCCCTGAAAAAGCAGCTGTCATAAGCGTGAAAATCAAATTGTTTTCCATAAAAGCAGTTTCTGTAGTTCATACCGCTTCCATGCATCTGTGTCATCAAAATCCGGGCCGGCGTGTTCTCCACGCCCTCCTCGTAAAACTCCGGAAATACCAGCCTGGCCTCCCGGTTCTCCCGGCAAAGTATAAGACGCAGCTCTTCATTCAGCTCCATCAATATCTCCTGGAGACAGGAAACGCCTGTGCAATCAAGCGTCAGCTTCAATTGCTTTACACGATGGCAGCCCGTAAACAATCCGGCGCCCAAGTCCTTAAGGCCGCCGTGAAAGGAGACAGATTCCAGGCTGCTGCAATTGTAGAAGGCATAGGCTCCGATCTTTTGAAGCGTTGACGGCAGATGTACCTTCCGCAGCCGGGGACCGCACAGCGCCGGGGCCTCCTCCTCTCCCGTGAAATGAACTTGTCCTGCAAAAGCCTCTTCCGCTAATTTCCGCTCCTCCCAATGTGCCGAGAAGATATAAGACGCCAGCTCCGTCACCGGATACCCTTCTAAGCTGTCCGGAATCTCTATTTCCTCTCCATAGCTGTAACAGCGCCGGATTTTTACCGTTTTATTTTGAATCTCATATGCAAACCTCATGCTTTTATTCTCTCCTGCTTTCTTATGGTATATGATATGAAACTTTTTTTCAACCATAATCCTTTTCAAATCCCTCTGATAATTTCACCTATAATTTCTTATCTGCCACAGTTCACTCCGTGAACAGTAACTGTGATCACGCATTGCAGAGACTGCGCGCTTAGCTTGACACCCCGACCAATGATGGTGTAACATCTAATGGTATGATTACCTTATATAAAGGCAATCCTGAAATACCGCACAATGAAATCAAGGGAGGTTTTTATGGGAAATATAAAATGTAAGGCGCTGGCGCTGGATTTAGACGGAACCTTAACGGACAGTGATAAAAAGCTTCCGCCCAAGAACAGAGAAGCTTTATGGAAGGCAATGGATTTGGGCGTGAAGGTTATCTTAATCTCCGGCCGTTCCGTTATGGGAATCGACGGTCTGGCACAGGAGCTGGAATTTCAAAAACAGGGCGGTATCATCGCTGCCTTCAACGGCGGAAAAATCTTTGATTACAAGACCGGCGATATCATTCAGCAGCTCATGTTCCCCAAGGAGGCTATCACCGACACTTGCGCCATTGTCAAAAAATACGGTGCCCAGCCATTGTCCTATACGGATACATATATTGTCGCGGAAACGGATACCGACGAATATGTATTAAGGGAATGTAAATGCAATTCTGCCGTTGTAAAAAAAGTCCCCAGCCTCCCGGACTTTCTGAATTATCCGATTCCGAAGATTTTGGGCGCAGGTGAACATAAACGGCTGTTAAAGGCGCAGGAAGAATTTCTTGCAAAGTATTCGGATATCTGCGATAGCTTTTTTGCCGAATCCTACTTTTTGGAACTGGCGCCAAAAGGAGTGGCAAAGGATAAGGCTCTGGCTAAAATATGCGATTATCTAAATATCTCCCGCAATGAGCTTATGGCCTGCGGCGATGGTCTGAATGATATTTCCATGCTTGATTATGCCGGACTGGGCATTGCCATGAAAAATGCTTACCCTGAGACAAAGGAGCATGCAGATTGTATTTCACCTTTTACCAACGATGAATGTGGTGTGGCCTGGGCTGTGGAAAACTATATTTTAAATGCCTAAGCTTACTCTTCTCCAAAGTTATTAAGGGCGCCGCAAAATAAGATAGCAAATGTTTCCAAGCATAGTACACAGAAACATCTAACGGCTTATTTTGCGGCGCTCTTATTTTTCATTCTTTATTTTCAGCAAGTATTCACTTTTTGAAATCTTATGTCGTAATGTAGGTATTATACCCTTTCTCCCGAACCTCCCGCTCCATAGCAATCGCATTGCTCAGGCGGCTGAAGGCCCCTACCTGCACTTTATAAAGGCCGTCTTGGTACACGATAAATGCCGGGAATCCGTCGTTTTCCAGAAGCTGCAAAAGATTATCCGCATTTTGGCGCTCCCGGAAGGCTCCGGCCTGAACACGGTAAAGCTCCTCCTCCGGCTCTTCCGGCGGCATAGGCCGCGTAGGAGGCATGGGTGGAATGGGCGGACGCATAGGCGGACGATGAGGCGGTCTGTCCATAGGCGGGCGATGGCGTTCTTCCTCCTGGGGTTCCTCCTCCGATATATTGCTGGAGGCCACCTGCGCACCCTCTAAGGTCTCCATGATTCCATCCGCAATCGCCTGGGCCATTGCCTGAAACCGGCTGTCAAAAAGACGGTTATCCGTGTCACTGTCAATAAAACCGGCCTCCACCAAAAGAGCCGGCATCTGTGTGCTGTTAAGTACAACCAGATTGGGACGGATGCTTACGCCTGCATTCCGAAAACCCAATTCCGCCAGATTGGCGTCAATATTCTCCGCCATCTGTTTTTTTATTCCGGAGTCATCATAAATAAGAGTCTGAACTCCTGAGTACTGCCCCGGATATTCTCCTGCATTCCGGTGAATGGATACAAAGAGATCCGCTCCCTCCTCATTGGCAATTGCCGCCTTCTGCCCTACGGACTGGGTAACGTCGCTGGTTCTTGTGTAGGTTACATCGTACCCGTTTGCCTCGAGAATCTTTCCTACCGCCGTTGCAAGCCGCAGGGCATCGTCGCTCTCCCGGCGGCCTTGGTACACGGCTCCCGGATTGCTTCCTCCGTGCCCCGCATCTACTACAATCTTTGTTGCCATAAGCTCTCCTTTTGCATTTATTCTTTACGATCTAGAATATGCAGCAGAAGGAGTGTGCGTGCTTATCTTGCATTATTTTCCTTTTCGCATTATAATAGCTCTGATGTCAGTTCCGGAAGAAACACGCAGCGGAACAAACACGTAACGAAAGGATATCGCAGAAAGAAAATAGAGGAATCTTCCATGAAACAACATACCGCACTGATCACGGGCGCCTCCAGAGGTATTGGGGCCGCTATTGCTGAAAAATTCGCTTCCGAAGGCTGGAATCTGGCCCTTACTTGTATTCATTCTAAGGAAAAGCTGGACGCACTGGCCGAAAGACTCCATGACTTTTACGGAATTGCCTGCCTGACCTTTGCGGGAGATATGGGGGAAGAAAAAGCCGTACAAAACTGTTTTATGCAGATAACGGAACGCTTCGGCGGTGTCAATGTTCTGGTAAACAACGCCGGCATTTCCAAGGTCGGGCTTTTTACGGATCTTTCCCTGGAAGACTGGGAGCTTATTATGCGCACCAACTCCACCTCCGTTTTTCTCTGCACCCGGTATGCCGTCCCTTATATGCTGAAACAAAAATCCGGCTCCATCATCAATATTTCTTCTGTGTGGGGCTGCGTGGGCGCTTCCTGTGAGACTGCCTACTCTGCTTCTAAGGGCGCCGTCAATGCATTGACTATGGCGCTTGCAAAAGAACTGGCGCCAAGTCATATTGCCGTCAACGCCATTGCCTGCGGCGCCATAGATACGGATATGAACGCCTGCTTTACCGAGGAAGAACGTGCCGCGCTTGCCGAAGAAATTCCGGCCGGCCGCTTTGGACAGCCGGAGGAAGCGGCTGAACTGGTATTCTCTCTTGCTTGCCGGACTTCTTATCTGACCGGACAGATTATAAGATTGGACGGCGGGTGGATTTGAATCAGGGATATCAGGAATCACTGTGAGGATATAATATGAAAATCATCAAACAATTCGGAATTATTTTTACAATCTGCTGGCTTGGAACAGCGGCGGAGCACATGCTTCCCTTTGCATTTCCTGCCAGTGTCATTGCTATGGTTTTGCTGCTTATCTGCCTTCTCACCGGTATTCTGAAGGTGGAGCACATACGGGAAAAGTCTGACTTCCTGCTGGCAAATATGGCTTTTTTCTTTATTCCGGCAGGGGTAAATGTTATCAATTACCTTGATATTCTGAAAGCAAGCTGGCTGCCCCTGCTGGTCATCTGTCTGTCCACTACGGTTATCACCTTTGCGGCTACCGCGTTCAGCATCCGGCTTACCGTACATTTACTTAAAAAGAAAGGAGGGCAACAACATGAATGAACTGTGGGCTTCTCCCTTTTTCGGAATCTCCTTAAGCATCCTGGCATTTTGGATAGGCGTCAGGCTGCAGAAGCGGCTGAAATCTGTCCTCTGCAATCCTCTTTTGATTGCAATTTTGCTGATTGCAGGGTTTTTGTCCATTTTCAAAATTCCCTATGAAAGCTACAATGCGGGCGGCGCTATTATCAATATGTTCCTTGCTCCGGCCACAGCATGTCTGGCAGTTTCCATTTACAGTAAGATCCGGATCTTGAAGGAAAACTGGCTGCCGATTGTGGTAGGCTGTACAGTGGGTTCCGTCACCTCGATGGGGAGCGTCTATCTGCTCTGCCGCCTGTTCCGTCTGGATGCTTCTATGACCGCTTCACTGATTCCAAAATCTATCACCACGCCGATTGCTGTGGAGGTCAGCAGAGCTCACGGAGGAATCGTTCCTGTGACGGTGATTGCCGTTATCTTTACCGGAATTTTGGGCAGTATCTTTGCGCCTTTTCTCATACGGCTCTTTGGAGTGAAAGATCCTGTGGCCGCAGGACTTTCCATCGGGTCCTGCAGTCATGCGGTGGGAACCTCAAGGGCTATCCGGCTCGGGGAAATACAAGGCGCCATGAGCGGCCTGGCTATCGGGATCTGCGGAATTATTACGGTGATTGTTTCTATGATTTTTGCTTATTGAACTATTTGATGTTTCACCTCACGCAAGCCTTATCAATGGAAGTCTACGCTTCCCCGGAAACAGCCTCTCCATAATTCCTGATAATCAATTCCTTCCCCACCCGCTTCTTGGGATCGGAATTGATTGCCCGCCGCACATCCACCTCTTCCCGAAGATAATCCTGGTATAATTCCTGAATCAGCTCCGTATTGTGATTCGTCAGCATACAGTAGCATCCTCTCTCTGACAATTCCCGAAACACCTTTGCCAGACGCCGATGCTCTTCCTCCGTAAAGCCCTCTTTTGTGTAGGAATCAAAGGAAGCCGGATTCAGCGGCGCATAGGGGCTGTCAAAATAGATGAAATCCCCTTTCTTTGCTGTCTCCAGAGAAGCTTCAAAATCCTGACAGGTGATGGTTACGGACTTTAAATAATAGGAAATATTATTAATATTCTCCACATCCACGGAGCGGACCTGTTCTTTCTGATTCCAGGGCACATTAAACTGTCCCTTCTGGTTCACCCGATAGAGTCCGTTAAAGCAGTGCTTATTCAGATAAATAAACAAGGCGGCCATCTCCGTATCGTAGTCCTTCGTTTTCAGCTTATCGTTGTAACGCTCGCGCATTTCGTAATAGAACTCCTTGGTACAGGTTACCTGGTCCATAGAACTTAAGAGTACGGACAAAGGACCCATATGATCCCGAATCTCCGTGTAAGTGTGAATCAGCTCCCGGTTGATATCATTGATAAACGCCCAGGCCGGCTTCTGGTGGAACAACAGCGCTCCGCCTCCCACAAAAGGCTCATAGTAATCTGTATATTCTTCCGGCATCCGGACGCTTAGATGCTCCAAAAGCTGCCGTTTTCCTCCGGCCCATTTCACGAAGGGCGCTGTGTTTGTGTTGCTCATGCTTATTCTCCTATTTCTGTTTCACTCTGTTTTCATACAATAGTTCTATTCTACTATAAAACAGCAAAAAAGACGAATGAAATTTTAATTTATTTTTAACATTTATTTTTATCCCTATAATTCAGGATCCATTACCATATTTATCAGATTAGACGCAAATGTTCAAAGTGACGATTTCGGAATCGGACGTCTTTGCTATGCCCACATTTCGCCTCTGATCCATGTAAGAGATTTATCTAAAATAGTTTCGATATTCTTTAACATTACTTCTTCTTTCTGTGAGCATTTTTTCAATTTTTCATAAACGTTACACTATCAAATTGACACTCTTTTAAATACTTCTTAAATTTCATATCAACAAAAAAATGTAATAAATACTCCTGTTCTTTCGAACTAAATACTCCTTCTATCGTAATCGTCAAGGATACTTCTAAGCGAATGTATGTATATTCTTCTTCTCTCATTCTCAAGGAATATTCTTTTTTTAATATCGGCATCCCTATATACAAATAACACGCACCGTTTATAGGAATAAAGTTAAATACCCCATCAAGCAAAAGATAAGCGCCGCTTAAATCTATCTCTTTTTCTAATTCATGAGGAAACGTACCTACTATTCTACATTCGTTCAAATCTAATTGTGTTCTCCGGATTTCTCCTCTTCCAACATTGCAAATTTTAATTAAATATTCCGGATACCATAAATCCGTATCATTAAAATAAGGATGCTGAAAAAGAATAATAATCTCACTGCATAATTGATATACAGGTGCGGTCTTTTCCACGATCTCTGCTGATAAAATTGGACAGTACTGCAATTCCAGCTCTTCTTTCCTGCTGCTTCTGTTATCCTCAATTGTCCACCATACACCATACAGCGTCAAAAAGCCGCCCAGAATTGTTCCCCCATATCCTACTATTATGCTTCCAATATCTCTTGGGATAATGCCTATTGGTGACGGACATAAAATCAGTATCGGAAAAATAAAAATGAACATTATAAAAAGTATCACTGTTTTTTTATTATTTTTATAAAACTTTCTCATAAGTTTCCCTCATTCTATTATGACCTCTGCATTACTCGAAGTCTTACTAGGCTGACCGACATTATTTATTGGTTTAGCATTATTCTTCATACCCTCAGTGGACAAGGGGACACACGGTTTTAATTTCTCTTCCGGTATCTCCATCTTCACCTTTACCTCTACTTGCAGATTGTACTTAATAATACTGGCCAAGTCAAATTCCTCTAAGCGAATAAATTACTCCACAATTTTCACACTCTATTGCAAATGATGAATTATTTCCAATGTAACTAAGTCCGCCTTTACAAATCGGACATTTAATATCTGTTTTTCCATATTCTCGAAATTCTTCAATTGCCTTAAAGATTATTTTTTCTTCTTGAGGATTTAAACCTTTACTAATATCCATATAATTCTATCCTTATAATATCTGTAATTTTGTTATAAAGTATCAATAATAAAGTCTATATCCCCCTTATCTTTCACTAAATGACAAATATTACTTTTATATATTTCAAAATCTCTTAAATTGGGAACATCTTCATCTTCTCTAAAACATTCTGCCAGAAGTGCTTCCATTGTCACATTCTGGGGAATTTATCTGTCAATCCAATTTAAAGCCCTTATACCCCACCTTTTTACAAGGTCAAGTATATAAAACAATTCTGATATAGCTCGTAGAATATTCCGAGGAAATTCTGAGGTTTTTGATGAAATAAGTTGCCCTTTACTCTGTAGTCTCCTCCTTCATCCGATATCCTGTGCCATAAACAGATTCAATTCGTTCCTTTCCTATTTTTCTCCGCAACTGACCCATTTGATAAAAAACAACTTCTTTATCTGCGTTTCCAATATAGGGTTCTTTCCAAACAGCCTCATAAATCTGTTCATAGGTCATAATCTGTCTGCGATTTTTCATTAGGAGTTCCAATATTCCGTATTCCTTGGGAGTGAGTCCAATTTCCTTCCCATTTACGGATAAAAGTCTTCGTCCTGTGTCCAGTAACATACCATTCTGGCTCACAATCTCATAATGATTCTCCGTAATATAATTTAACTCTGTATAACGACGCAATAATGCCCGTATCCTTGCCATACATTCATCCAATTCATAAGGCTTCTGCAAGAAATCATCAGCTCCGTTTTCTAATGCTTTAACACGTTCTACAACCCCCCTTTCGTTTGAAAGTACCAAAATAGGTATTGGACTTATCTGTCGAATAGCCTCAATTCTTTCAAACCCTGTCCTGTCTGAAAGCGGTATATCCAATATGACCAGGCAGAAACTATGCATCTGCATTTTCCATATGGCCTCATCTACGGTATCAACATGGTAAACACTTCCTTTTTCAATATTTATTTCCCGATTGATATGATGGAATGTCTCCATATCACAAGTAATCAATAAAATATCTTTTGTCAAACCTCTGACTCCTCCCATTTAAACGGAATAACACAAAAAGACCAATCTCATGGAAGACTGGTCTTTAAATCAAAGCAAGATTTTTTATTGCCTCGCTATGATGTCCGATTCTAAATACAACCATGATTTGATATTCCTGCCATCCCCACTTTCATCATCCCCCTAACCCGAATGAACCGGAGCCAAAATTTTTCTAAAATATGCGAGATTTTATTGTTAAGCGGCCTGAATTGTAGAGGCAAAGTCTTGTACAGGCTCCTGCTGTCTGCCTGCTGTCATCCCTCAATTATAATCCATATTCTGTTTTTCCAGCGCGGATGCGCACTGTTTAAGACCATCCACAATCTTCAGATGCTGCGGGCAGACGCGCTCACACTGCTTACAGCCGATACACTCCGATGCCCGGCCTCCGGAAACAGTCACTTTCTGATAGTCCGAAACGGCCTCTGCCATCTGTCCGTTGCCGAGCTGTTTATTCATGGCAGAAAAGATTTCCGGGATCGGGATATGTCTCGGACAGCCTTCGGTACAATAATGACATGCGGTGCAGGGAATCGTAGACGAATTTCCAAGTATCCTCTGTGCCTGCTGGATGATTTTTTGCTCTTCCTCATTCAGAGGCTGGAATCTCTTCATATAGGACAAGTTATCTTCCATCTGGGCAGTATCAGACATGCCTGACAATACGGTTATAATGCCGTCCAGCGATGCCACGAAGCGTATTGCCCACGAAGCATAGGACATATCCGAATGGTATCCATCAAATAATTTTCTTACTGCCGCAGGCGGATTTGCCAGACTCCCGCCTTTTACCGGCTCCATCACCACGATTGATTTTCCATGCTCCCTTGCCACCTCATAATTCGCCCTTGCCGCCACTGACGGATTTTCCCAGTCCGCATAATTGATCTGCAGCTGCACAAAATCCACCTCCGGATGTTCCCGGAGAAGCCGGTCCAGCAACCGAGGGCCTGCATGGAAGGAAAATCCCATATGCTTTACCAGCCCCTTTGCTTTCTGTTCAGCCACAAAGTCCCACAGATGAAATTTATCATACTTCGTGTAGTTGCCATCCATCATGGCGTGGAGCAGATAGTAGTGTAGAACAGCACAATGTCCTCGCCAGCTAACATCTCTTTTCGGTCACATTATTCCTATTCCTCTTGAAATCTTCTGCTTTTATCTGCATAATAAAAAGGCAGTATGACTATAAAGCCTTGACTGCCCGTAACTCTTCGATATTTACCTTTGATTGCTCCTATAAGAAAAGAGGAAGGGCCTTTGCTCGCCAGCTTCCCTTCCTCTTCCTTCTCTGGGCATGGGGNTTCCATGCTCCACCTCTACACACTATTATGATAAGACTTTTCTTAAACATTTGCAACCTTTTTCCTAAAATTAAGCATCTTGATGACCTTGCTCTCTTTTCCCTTTTTGAAAAGCGCCTCCCCACATCACTCCGTCCCTGTCCTTCCTGCGGCTCCCCCTCTTCCTCCTTTTCCTTCAATGGCTCTTATTACAGGTATCTTATCTCCTATTACAAGGGGACTGTTCTCTGCCGCAGGATTTCTGTACGCTCCCTTCTATGTGCTTCCTGCCATAAGTCCCACGCGCTTCTTCTCTCCATCCTCATCCCTCATTCCTCCTTCTCCCTTTCCTTTCTCATCTCACTTCTTTATGCCAGGCTTACCAGGCAGTTCCCCTCCATCCTTTCCCTCTGTGAGCATTTCGGCATTTCCGAATCCTCCTTCTACCGCCTCCGAAAACGCTTTACCCTGGACTCCAAAGAGCTTATTCGCATCCTCAAGTCCTTTTCGGACAACCTCGATCTCCTGGAGTTCCTCCGGTCCTCCACTCCCTTCATCCTTCATTCTGCCCTGGAGCTCTTTTTCCGCTCCGCCGGTTATTCCTTTCTGCAGCCCTGCGTCAACTTAAGGCCAAGGATAAACCTTAGAAGCATCCCTCCCGGATTCTATCAGATTCCTTGACAGTACCTCTATACCTTTCCTAGTGTTATCCTGTCTTCAGGAGGTGATTTGTATGAATCAAAAACAAATGAACAACGCCATTGCCACGGCCAGCCTGAGGCTTGCGGTTATACAGCCTGCTTTTAATGGGACTTATCCTGACATGTCCAAGCAGGATTATTATGCACGCATTGCCGAAAAGCCCTTAAAGCTTCCCGACGGCCGGGAGGTCCGCTATTCCCCTGGCACTTTCTCATGCTGGGAATCCGCCTACCGCAAAGGCGGCTTTGACGCACTTATACCCAAGGAACGTTCTGACAAGGGACACTGCCGCAGACTGGATGCGGATTCCATTTCCAAAATCTATGAGCTTCGTGAAAGGTTTCCCAGGCTCAGTGCCTCCGGCATTCGCTCTATCATGATTGCCGATGGCCTCATCAATGCATCCGATGCGTCCGTCTCCACCTTTCAGCGCTTCATCCGCAAAAACAATCTCAAGGGCCTCTCTGCTCCCGGCATTCGGGACCGGAGGGCTTTTGAAGAGGAATTCTCTACCGGCATGTACCAGGCTGATACCCTTTATGGTCCCTATATAAAGGAAAATGGCGTTTCCAGAAGGGCCTACTGCATCATGATTCTGGATGATAAGTCCAGGCTCATCGTCGGCGGAAAGTTTTTCTACCAGGATACCGGCGTGAACTTCCAAAGAGTTCTTCATGATGCGGTTGCCACTTACGGCATACCCGGAAAGCTTTACGTGGACAACGGCTCCCCCTATAAGAATGAACAGCTTTCCCTTATCTGCGGGCAGCTTGGCATTGTCCTTATACACACTCCTTTAAGGGATGGCGCCAGCAAGGGCAAGGTGGAACGAAACTTCCGCACCCTCCGCCAAAGGTTCCTCAATACCTTGGACGCTTCCTCCCTTAAGGACATCAGACAGTTGAACCGCATGCTGGCTGATTATATCAGGAAGCATAATACTACGGTCCATTCCGCCACCGGCATGCCTCCCTATTCCAGATATATGGAAGATCTCTCACATGTCCGAATGCCGAAGAGTTCCGATTGGCTGGAGGAATGCTTCCTTCACCGGGTCAAGCGCAAGGTTCGCAATGACGCCACTGTCATGCTTGATAAAAAGCTTTATGATGTCCCCATGGAGTTCATTGGCTCTACCGTGGAGATCCGTTACCGGCCTGGGGAGCCTGGAAGCGCTTTTATCCTTCAAAACGACAGCCGCTTTCCTGTAATTCCCACGGACAAGACCGCCAATTCAAAGGCCAAACGCAACAATCCTTACAGCGTCAGATACGGAGGTGACAGACCATGATCCCTTTTACCACCTTTTACGGCATGAGAATGAATCCCTTTGATAAGGAGCTTCCCTCCAGGGATGCTTATAAAACCCTGGACATGGAACAAACCCAGGGCAGGCTAAACCACTTAAAGGACCATCCCGGCCTCGGGCTGTTCACCGCAGCTCCAGGGCAGGGCAAAACCTTTTCTCTTAGATATTTTTCCGACGGCTTAAACCCCAACCAGGTGAAATTTTATTATATTTGCCTTTCCACCGTCTCCGCCACTGAATTCTACCGGCAGCTCTGTGTCAAGCTGGGGCTGGAGGTCTCCTATAAAAAGACTGTCATGTTTCAGCGTATTCAGGAGTATTTTTATTCCATGTGTATGAACAAGAACGTCCACTGCATGATCTGTCTGGATGAGGCCCAGTACTTAAACAGTGACATCTTAAGGGATTTGAAAATGCTGTGCAACTTCTGCATGGATTCCAAAAACTGTTTTTCCCTGATTCTTTTGGGGCAGCCCGTGCTCGTTAGTCTTATGATGCGCCAGCCCAATGAAGCCCTGCGCCAGCGTATTGCTGTAAGCTACAGCTTTGTTGGACTTTCCGAGGATGAGGCCAGGGACTATATAAGGGACCGCATGGAGCTTTCCGGAGCCACTCCCTGCATTTTTGATGAAAATGCCGTTACGGCTGCTTATGCAAGCTGCAATTCCTCCCTGCGCCAACTCAACCTCATCCTCACCAAGGCACTTACAATTGGGGCCCAAAACCAAAAGCAGAACGTTGACACGGACATGATTCTGGCCGCCGTGAACGACATTTCCCTGGCCTGATCTTGCGGGGATGCTTTGTAAAGCCTTCTCTTATGAATCGCCCATGTCGTTTTAGGCTGTCTCTTTCCCTGCCGGAAGGAGGGAAAGGGGAATGCCATGTGGGATCTGTGAGAAAAACGGACGTTTCGCAAAGTGTTTGAAAGCCACGGACAATTCACCCGGTTCCTTCATCTGGAACCGGGTTTTCCAGTCACTTGGGGCGAACATAAGGAATTGTTCCAAAAACATACACAAATCCGGTTTTTAAGCATTTATGGACAAAGGGGAAAAGTCTGACAGAGAACGAAGCATCCGGCTCTTCAGCGCCATGCGGGTATACAGCCAGCAACACGTGTATAATTGTATGGACAATTTTTAGGAATAATCTGATGGGATGGAGGAAAACGCAGGAATAATTTGCGGGAATAGGGTAAAAAAGCTTAGATTTAATTTGATGTTTGGATTAGCCACAATTTGACGTTCTACAGTGATGTGTGCCTAACTGTTTCCACTGTATGCCATACCGCCCCATAACTTTTGAAAGTTCCTGCTTCTCCGCTTCAATCCATTCATTCCATTCCGTCATTCCCCTTGTGCCGCCTTTAAAGCCCTGCTCTGCTAATGCTCCTTTGAAGGAAACTCTCGTGTCAAGTCCACGCTTGCTGTTACGGATAAAAGGGACAAAATCAATATGAATGTGCGGTGTCTGCTCGTCCATGTGCAAGTGGCTTGAAAATACAAACAGGTTCGGATTTCTTTCTTGAAACTGCTCCATAAACTCACATAAAATATTTTTCGCCAACTGCCCCTCATTGCTCTGCACGTTCATATCGTCCTTATTACCGATTTGGAAGATAACTTCATAAAATAATTTTTCCTGCTTGCCCCGGCGTATCTTCTCATAGTAATCGTCAATCTTTCGGTCACTCCGTTTCTGCTTTGCGTTGTAGCGTTCCAGTGCTTCATCAAAAAGATTGTGATAGACTTCTTTTATATCCGAGTGGCAAAACTCCACGTTATCCCGGCTTCGTTCCTTATCTACATTCTTTGCGCTAAAGGCTCTCGTATTGTGATTGACTGAACCTTTCCCCATCATGCCGCTAATCGTCCTTTCCAATAGACATATCCTCCACATTCTATATACTAATTTTACTGCGCCGACAGGCGCAAGGCTTTGTTACTTTCCCGAAAGTAACGCAAAAGCACTTTCGACAGGCTACGCTCTATCAAAAGTGCCTTTGCGCCCTGCCGGGGGCTTTCCGTCCTGCGGACGGTGGGCGGCTTTTCGCTGCCTTGATACCGCCGCTTTCCGGCTTTCTCCCAACACCGCAACATTGCAATGTCTATAATCTTTGCAACCTTACAATCTTCAAGAACGCAATTCCAAGACTGCAAAATTCTAATACCCTGCATTGTTGCGCTGTTACCTTTCTCCGTCACTGTCTGATTTTATCCAGTTCCCAATACCATGTGTTGTTTATGCGCTTCGCCCGGACACCCAACTCTTTCTTCGCATTTTCCAGTGTCCGCTTCGATATGCCCTGTTCGTCTGCTAGACTGAAAATCTCATTGCTCTGCATAGCGTTGTTTGTTTCTGCCAGTTCCCGAAGCAGACGCTTCGCCTGTTCCATTTTATTTGCTTTCGGGGCAATGCCGCCTAACACTTCATCAGCGGTAATCTCATAATCCCCTAGCCATTGAAAACCGTCCTCCGACAGTGCAAATGCTTTCGGGTGTCCGAACGCCGCAAGGTTGTTTTTAATCTGCACCACAGCCCTTATATTTTCTTCTCCCTCAACCCTGCCGACTAGAAGAACGCTTCTAGCGACTGCAAAGAAATCTATCGACCCCATTCCCCGGTATGCCGCTTTATTTCCTGCCGCTTTGTTCATATGCCCGACAAGGACAATCGCACACTGGTATTTCTCTGCAAGTGCCGCTAATTTCTTCGTCATATCCCTTGCTTCGTTTGCTCGGTTCATATCCATACCGCCGCCCAAATAGGCTTGTATCGGGTCTAAAATCAACAGCTTTGCGCCTGTCTTTATAACAGCTTCTTCCAAGCGTTCATCTATCATGGAAAGTGATTTTATCTTTTCATCAATGACCGAGATTTTCTCACAGTCTGCCCCCGCCTGTTCCAATCGGGGCTTTACCGTATCGGCAAGACCGTCCTCCGCACTCTGATAGATTACATTCAAAGGCTCTGTAAGTTTCATTTCACCGTCTAATCCCTCTCCATTTGTCAGCTTCGCCGCTATGTTCAGCACAAATGTTGTTTTTCCGTCCCCCGGATCGCCTTGTACGATTGTCAGCTTGCCATAGGGGATAAACGGAAACCACAGCCAAGAAACTTCCTGCGACTGTATCTCCGACAATTTAATCAACTGTAATTCTGTTTTTGTTTCTTCCATAATGCCCTCCATTTCTGAAAATCGTTGTCACTGGAAGAAACCTCTGCTATACTTGTATTGTGGATATTGATAACAGAGGTTTTCCAGTTATCACAGCCCTAACAGTTGCCGCTGTCGGGGCTATTTCCTTTTTCGCTGTCAAGTAAATCTGCCACTCTCCGTTGCTGATTAGGATATAAGTGTCCGTAGGTATTCAGCGTAATGCGAATATCCTTGTGCCCTACTCTCTCTTTTATCAAAAGTGGTTCTATACCCTTATTGATTAAGTACGCCACATGAGAATGTCTAAGGTCATGTACCCGGATATTCTTCACTCCGGCTTTCGTTATTTGGCGTTTCATTTTATGCTGAACCGCTTCCTGCACGATTGGGAAAAGTCTTTCATCGTCCGGCATACCATAGTGACCGTCAACAAAATCTTTAATTTCCTTTTTCAAAAACTCCGGGATTTCAACAGTCCTTACCGATTGCTTTGTTTTCGGTTCTGTAATAACGTCCTGCCTGCCAGTACGATAATACGTTTTGGTGATGCTGATTTGGTTATTTTCAAAACTTATATCGCCCTTTGTCAAAGCTAATAATTCGCCAATCCTACAGCCCGTCCAAAAGAGGATTTCAAAGATTAAATAGTATCGTGTTCCCGGCTCTATCGTCTGAATAAATCTCTGATATTCCTCTGTTGTCCAAAAGTCCAAACTCCTTGAATCGGAATTTCCCATGCGCTTCACTTTCTTACATGGATTTGTATGCAAATCATAAATGCGTGACGCATGAGTAAATATACAGGTCAACTGATTTTGTATCATTCTTAAATAGCTTTCCGAAAATCCCTTTGTCTGCATTTCGTTCTGCCATTGTATGATTTGTGAAGCGGTAATCTCACTCAACATTTGTTCGCCAAAGTAGGGAATAATGTGTTGCTCCATCATATACCGTTTATTCTTCATGGTGCGGTCTTTCAATTCATTCTGCTTATCCTCAAAATAGACCTCCATAAATTCACTTAACTTCATATCCATGCTTCGGCTACTGCTTAATTTCTTTTGCCGCTCGTACTCTAACGCTTCTCTTTTTGTTTCAAATCCTCTCTTTCTTCGCTTTTTCTTCTCTCCCTTTGCCGTTGTTTCAAACCATTGCGCCGACCACTTTTTCGTGTCTTTCTCCTTATAAGCCATACTGTCACGCTCCTCTCTTTAGCTTATTGATAACTCATAACCGTACATTTTCTTTGCCCAAAACGCCCTCGGAATACGTCCTGCCATTGTAATATACCCCTGTCCTGCAAGTTCCCTGTTCAGTTCTTTTACAATCTTGTAGGCATGAGATTTTGAACAATTTAACTCTTTGGCTATATCTTCCGCACTCATCATATAACGGTAGTTTGCCACACGTTTGTCCTCCTTTCCCCTTTTAGAAATCCATTACAATATTTGCATTTAATAATTATACGAATTTCGTATATTCATATTATCACCTTATACATACAATGTCAACACTTCGTAAAAATATTTTTACGAACTTCGTATTTGCATTTTTTTATTTTTCTCTTTTATGTTTTTCGTATATGTGGTATGATGATAAATAGGATTTATGCTTTTCGTAATTATTCAACATATGAAAATAGGAGGTCACTATGGGAGATGGAAAGAAACTGAAAGAAATACTTGACAGTAAGAACACAAATGTCCGTCAGATTGCAAAGGCTACTGGAATTAGTGCTACAACACTATATTCTATTATTCAAAAGGATTCCAATATCCGATTTGACTTTGCCTTGCGGTTGGCAAATGAATTAGAAATTGATGTGAATGAGATATGCGCCGCCAGTCCATTCTCCGGCGCTATTACCGAAGAAGAAATATATCCCACGCTCCCCGATGGACTAAATGGCGCTCTTGACGGAAACCGGGTAAAGGTATATTTGAAAAATTCACTGTATCCGCTTATGTATCTGTTTGGAAAAAATAGTATGCCCGATGTGGATAACCTGTTGACTTCATTTTATCAGCTAGACGATGAAGCAAGAAAGGAAGTAGTGGAAACGATACAGTTCAAGTTACAGTACCACAAAGACAAAGAGCGGGCAGAACAGGTAAAGCAAATAAAAGGTTGGTAAAAAGACAAACTCCAATGAAAGTGGTGCCAAATTTCATTGGAGTTCTTTTTTATGGCACCGTTTTGGCACCGCTTTATACATTTTCACTGTTGCAAAGTTTCAAAAAGGGCTTCCCGATTTCTCGGAAAGCCCCATAAAATCTAGCTTTTTACTGATTACTCAATGATAGTAGCAACCCTACCAGAACCTACTGTACGTCCGCCCTCACGGATAGCAAATGTAAGACCCTGCTCCATAGCGATAGGATGAATCAGCTCGATAGTCATCTCTACGTTATCGCCAGGCATGCACATCTCAGTACCAGCGGGCAGATTGCAGACACCGGTAACGTCGGTAGTTCTGAAGTAGAACTGCGGACGATAGTTGTTGAAGAACGGTGTATGACGGCCGCCCTCGTCTTTGGTCAGCACGTATACCTGAGCGGTAAACTTTGTATGGCAGGTAACGCTGCCGGGCTTTGCAATAACCTGACCTCTTTCGATCTCAGTTCTCTGAACACCACGAAGCAGTGCTCCGATGTTGTCACCAGCCTGAGCCTCGTCAAGCAGCTTACGGAACATCTCGATACCGGTTACAACAGTCTTACGTGTCTCTTCCTTGATACCGATAATCTCAACTTCTTCATTTACATGAAGCACACCACGCTCAACACGGCCGGTAGCAACAGTACCACGACCGGTAATGGTGAATACGTCCTCTACAGGCATCAGGAACGGCTGATCCGTTGCACGCTTCGGATCCGGAATATACTCGTCTACCGTCTTCATCAGCTCCATGATCTTGTCGCCCCACTCACCTGCCGGGTCCTCAAGAGCCTTCAGAGCGGAACCCTTGATGATCGGGCAATCTGTGAACTCATACTCCTCAAGCTGCTCTGTGATCTCCATCTCGGTCAGCTCGATCAGCTCCTCGTCGTCCATAGCATCGCACTTGTTCAGGAATACTACGATGTAGGGAACGCCTACCTGACGGGACAGAAGGATGTGCTCCTTTGTCTGAGCCATAACGCCGTCAGTAGCAGCAACTACCAGGATAGCGCCGTCCATCTGAGCAGCACCGGTGATCATGTTCTTTACATAGTCAGCATGGCCCGGGCAGTCAACGTGTGCGTAATGTCTGTTCTCGGTCTCATACTCAACGTGAGCGGTAGAAATGGTAATTCCACGCTCTCTCTCTTCGGGAGCCTTGTCGATGTTCTCGAAATCGGTAGCGGTGTTGCCGGCTACTCTCTCGGAAAGAACCTTGGTGATAGCTGCGGTCAGAGTTGTCTTACCGTGGTCAACGTGACCAATGGTTCCGATATTACAATGGGGTTTGTTTCTTTCAAATTTAGCTTTAGCCATTTTGAATGTCCTCCTTAATTCATACGCCCTTCGGCATTTTTCATAATTATTTGTTTCGTTTCTTAGATAAACCCGGCTATCTTTGATTATATTTCAAAGCGCCTTATTTTTCAAGCAAAATTTTCAATATTATTCGGCCTTGCATCAGTTTGCCCGGCAAAAGCTTATGCCGGCCGGCTTGTACGGACAAGCCTCAGTTATTTCTTTGCGGCCAGTACTTTTTCCTGAATACTCTTGGGCACCTGCTCGTATTTTTCAAAGAACATAGAGTAGTTGCCGCGGCCCTGCGTCTTGGAACGAAGGTCCGTAGAGTATCCGAACATCTCAGCCAGAGGAACATAACCGCGGATCATCTTGCCTCCGCCGATATCGTCCATACCCTCGATGCGTCCCCGGCGGCTGTTGATATCGCCGATTACATCACCCATGTAATCCTCGGGTGTGGTAACCTCCACCTTCATGATAGGCTCCAAAAGCACCGGATTACCCTTCTGCATAGCCTCCTTAAATGCCAGAGAACCGGCAATGTGGAACGCCATCTCACTGGAGTCTACCTCATGGTAGGAGCCGTCGTATACGGTAGCATGAAGTCCGAGCACCGGGAAGCCTCCCAGAATACCGGACTGCGCCGCTTCCTCAATGCCCTCGCCGACTGCGGGAATGTATTCCTTGGGAATCGCACCGCCCACAACCTGAGAATCGAACTTGAACAGCTCTTCTCCGTTGGCGTCCATAGGCTCGAAGCGTACCTTACAGTGTCCATACTGTCCGCGTCCGCCGGACTGCTTCGCATACTTGCTGTCCACATCCACGGGCTTCGTAAAGGTCTCTTTGTAGGCAACCTGAGGCGCACCTACATTTGCCTCTACCTTGTACTCGCGGAGAAGACGGTCAACAATAATCTCAAGATGCAGCTCGCCCATACCGGCGATAATGGTCTGGCCCGTCTCCGGGTCTGTGTGAGCACGGAAGGTCGGGTCCTCCTCGGCCAGCTTCGCGAGAGCCTCGCCCATCTTGCCCTGACCGGCCTTTGTCTTCGGCTCGATAGCCAGCTCGATAACCGGCTCCGGGAACTCCATAGACTCCAGAATTACCGGATGCTGCTCGTCGCAGATGGTATCACCTGTGGTCGTAAACTTAAAGCCTACTGCCGCGGCAATGTCTCCGGAATATACCTTGTCAAGCTCCGCTCTCTTATTTGCGTGCATCTGAAGGATACGTCCTACACGCTCCTTCTTCTGTTTGGTAGAATTATATACGTAGGAACCGGAATTCATGGTTCCGGAGTATACACGGAAGAATGCAAGCTTTCCTACGAAGGGGTCTGCCATAATCTTAAATGCCAGTGCGGAGAACGGCTCTTCGTCAGAAGAATGACGCTCCGTCTCATTTCCGTCCATATCCGTTCCCTTGATAGACGCAATGTCGGTGGGAGCGGGCATATAGTCAAGCACCGCATCCAGAAGCTTCTGAACGCCCTTGTTCCGGTAAGCCGTGCCGCAGCATACGGGAACTGCCGTACACTCGCAGGTAGCCTTTCTCAAAGCCTTCTTCAAATCCTCCGTAGAGGGTTCTTCTCCCTCCAGGTACATCATCATCAAGTCATCGTCCAGCTCGCAGATTTTTTCAATCAGCTCGGTACGATAAAGCTCGGCATCGTCCGCCATATCAGCAGGGATATCAACAATGGAAATGTCCTCGCCCTTCTCATCGTTGTAGACGTAGGCTTTCATCTCGAACAAATCAACGATTCCCTTAAATTCATCTTCCTTTCCAATGGGAAGCTGAATGCAGATGGCATTCTTACCAAGTCTTGTTTTAATCATTTCTACCGCATTGTAGAAATCAGCACCCAGGATGTCCATCTTGTTGATGAACGCCATACGGGGTACATTGTAGGTGTCAGCCTGACGCCAAACATTTTCAGACTGAGGCTCTACACCGCCCTTCGCACAGAACACGCCTACGGCGCCGTCCAGTACACGAAGGGAACGCTCTACCTCAACCGTAAAGTCAACGTGACCCGGGGTATCAATGATATTGATACGATGCTCCAAAGCTCCCTCCTGGGGCTTGCAGTTTTCCTGATGGGTCCAATGACAGGTTGTAGCTGCGGAAGTGATGGTGATACCACGCTCCTGTTCCTGCTCCATCCAGTCCATAGTAGCAGTACCTTCGTGAGTATCTCCAATTTTATAGTTTACGCCAGTGTAATACAGAATACGCTCGGTCAATGTGGTCTTACCGGCATCGATATGAGCCATAATTCCGATATTTCTGGTTCTCTCCAATGGATATTCTCTTCCAGCCACGGGTTTTCCTCCTCAAATCATCAAGCACAAACGACTTTCGGTCTTGATTAGAACCGATAGTGTGCAAATGCCTTGTTGGCCTCTGCCATCTTGTGCATGTCTTCTTTTCTCTTCACAGATGCGCCTGTATTGTTTGCCGCATCCATAATCTCATTTGCAAGTCTCTCTTCCATTGTCTTCTCGCCGCGCTTACGGGAGAACATGGTCAGCCAGCGAAGCGCAAGGGCCTGACGGCGGTCCGTGCGTACCTCAATAGGTACCTGATAGGTAGCGCCACCGATACGTCTTGCCTTTACCTCAAGCATAGGCATGATGTTGTTCATAGCCTCCTCGAATACCTCCAGAGCCGGCTTCTCGGTCTTTGCCTCTACTCTTGCAAATGCTCCGTATACAATCTTCTGTGCCACACCCTTCTTACCGTCCAGCATAATGTTATTGATAAGCTTGGTGACAACCTTATTATTGTACAGCGGATCTGCTAATACATCTCTTTTCTGGATATGTCCTTTACGTGCCACGATACTTCCCTCCTTAATACGTGCTTATTAAACCTTTGGCTTAATAAAATTCACTCTTTAATTCTCAGGTACTCACATGTGTCTCTCTACTTGTGTTGTGCACGGCAATTTCTATATACAACCCGCAGCCTGTTAAGGGCGATATGTCATTCCGGCATACAGACATTTTTTGTCTGCCCAACGTCTCATAGCTTCTGTTCTTATAAATAAAATCATTTCCATTTATAAGGTGTTACCTGTAACAAATCTGAGCCGAATTTACTTCTTAGCGTCTTTCGGTCTCTTGGCACCGTATTTGGAACGGGCCTGTCTTCTCTTCGCTACGCCTGCGGTATCCAATGTACCGCGGATGATATGATATCTTGTACCGGGAAGGTCCTTTACTCTTCCGCCGCGGATCATAACAACACTATGCTCCTGAAGGTTATGGCCTTCGCCCGGAATATAGCTTGTTACCTCAATACCGTTGGAAAGACGTACTCTGGCAATCTTACGAAGAGCGGAGTTCGGCTTCTTCGGTGTGGCAGTCTTTACCGCGGTACATACTCCGCGCTTCTGGGGTGCGGATGTATCCGTAGCTTTCTTTTTCAGAGAGTTAAATCCTTTCTGAAGAGCAGGTGCGGTAGACTTCTTTACAGAGGTCTGTCTTCCTTTTCTTACTAACTGGTTAAATGTTGGCATTCCTTTCACCTCCTGTAATAAGTGGCTGGCATGATGCCGGCCCTGTCAGGCTGCTGTGCCATAATCGGCTTTATGGCGCACGAAAGCCTGCGCCTTCGCGCACACTCGATCATTATAGTAGTAAACATGTGGGATGTCAAGGATTTTTTCAAAGAAACTTAGTAAGAAACTGTTCCAATGCTTCAAAATGTTGTAAATGCTTTAAAAGTGATATGATTTCCCCAACTCCTCGCCAAAACACGGCATAGGAAGGCCGTCCCCTGCTCTCTTGCAGACCGCCTTTGCGCCGAAAACCCAATTCTGTTCATCCTTCTCCTCTCTTGGCAGATGCAGAGCCAGAATGTGTAAAGGCTTCAGATATTTTACAAGCTTCTTTCTGGCGGAGGGCAGGCCGATAACCGGGAAAGGCACAATCAACACATCCGGTTCCCGTGTCCATGCCCCGATCCGTGCAAACAATTCCTCCTCAGGCCGTGCGTCGCCCGGAAACACAAGCTTCTTTCCCTCCATCTCAAGCATGCAGGTGAGATTCTGCACTTTTGCATACATTTCTCCCATATGCCTGCTGTTAAAAATCTCCAGATTCCCTTCCGGAAGCTCCATTTTTATATTCTCTTTTTCCTCCGGGGAAACGGCATACAGATGTCCCCTGCCGGAAGCTGCTTTTTGAAGCTGTCCGATTGCCTCTTCCGTGGAAATGATCGTAAGCTCCGGATACCGCTCCAGCGCCTCCAAAGTATCCGCAAGGCAGAAATGATCTCCGTGGGCATGGGTAAACAGAAGCGTTCTTATGCTTCCTCTCTCAATCGCTTCCCAAAGCTCCGTTTTTACCGAATCCGATGTATCCGGATACAGCCTGTTCGGATCTCTGCTAAAGGCATCCACTCCGATGCTGTTTCTTCCTATAGTTATAAGTACTCCGGCGCTCGCCGTATGACGTATTGTGACATTCGGATTCATACACTCAATCCCCCATCGCTTTCAGTTGAAACATAAATTTATTCTCTATTTCCTTTTTCTTATTTACGGAAACCGCAAAAAATCCAATTTCAGGCCGCTAAACACAGTATCCTGGAGCAAGATGCCAAAGTCCCCTGTCAAGCACCAGCGCATGGACAGTAACATCTTAATCGCATTTCTATCCCATGTCAACAAATCACTCTTTTTAATTTTTCAAAAAAATGTTAAAATAGATGCAATAAAATCCATTACTCGTGTATTAATGAAGTGAAAGGAGAAAGCAACTATGATAATTTGCTTGACGTCGGCAAATGACAGCGGAGGACAACCGGAGTCCTCGCGATTAGATCGCTGCCTTCTGGGAATCGCCGATGAAGATTCCCAGGCACTTGCAGACCTGTACGACTGCACCAGCGCATCCGTCTATGCTTTTGCCCTTTCTATTTTGAAGAATACTCAGGACGCAGAGGATGTCCTGCACGATTGTTACCTCCATATTTATTCGGCAGCCTCCGGATATCGTTCTTCCGGAAAGCCTATGGCATGGATTCTGACCATCACCCGCAATCTTTGCCTTTTAAAGCTTCGGGAACGTAAACGGATGGCTGATATCCCTCCGGAAAACTGGGAGCCGTATCTGCAGGCATGTGAGAATGCTTCCCCGGAGGATCGGCTGATTTTAACCGAATGTATGAAGCTTCTCTCCGACGAGGAGCGCCAGATCGTGATCCTCCATGCCGTTGCAGGCTTTAAGCATCGGGAGACCGCAAAGCTGCTTGAGCTTCCCCTGTCCACCGTTCTTTCAAAATACAATCGTGCCATGAAAAAACTGAAAAACCATATAGGAAAGGAGTATTGACGATGGCAAACAAGGACACAGAGCAGAAAATCAGGCAAGCCTTTTCAAATACCGTTCCCGACATACGCGATAGCATCCTTTCCGACTGTAAATCTCAGAAAGGAGCTGTAATCATTATGACAGATACCAATAAAAGAACCTTTTCACCGCGGCGTCTTGCCGGTATTGCAGCAGCATTTTTACTTTTGATCGGCGGTATGGCCGGTTTCCGGACATATCGGGCAAATTATTCCGTCGCCTCCACTGTCTCTTTGGATGTAAACCCTTCCATCGAGATTCAGGTAAATAAAAAAGAAGAGGTCCTCGCAGTAAATCCCCGAAACGAAGACGCGCAGATTGTAGTCGGTGATATGGATTTCAAGGGAAGCAACCTTGATGTTGCCGTCAACGCACTCATAGGCTCTATGCTCCGCAACGGCTATCTGAATGAGTTGGCCAACTCCATCCTGATCAGCGTGGACAATCAGGACCCGGCCAAGAGCGCGGAGCTGCAGGAACGCCTGGCTAATGAGATCAACGCCGTCCTGCAGTCCGGAACCTTTGACGGGGCCGTGCTGAGCCAGAGTATTTCCGCAGACTCCAAGCTGCGGGAGCTTGCCGATACTTACGGCATTACCTTAGGCAAGGCTCAGCTTATTCAGCAGATTACCCAGCAAAGTGCTTTTTACTCCTTTGAAGATCTCGTCCCGCTCTCCATCAATGAGCTGAACCTGCTGACCGAATCCGGCAACCTGAATCTGGCAAATGTAAGTTCTCTCGGAACCGCCAGCGATAAGGCATACATCGGTCAGGAAAAAGCAAAGCAAGCCGCCATCTCCCACGCGGGAGCTTCGGCCGATAAGCTTACGGAATATGAAATTGAGCTGGATTTCGAACATGGCGTCATGGTCTATGAGGTTGAATTTAAATGTGAAGGCTTTGAATATGACTATGAAATTGATGCCGTTACAGGCGCTGTCCTAAAGAGCGGAAAGGAACCGGACAACGACTATGTTCCGCCCCAGACCGACACCGCACAGCCGGAAACAGGCAGTTCCTCTCAGACGGGCGGCAACGCGCCGCAGACTGACAACAGCTCTTCTCCGGCCAATAACGGCAATACGCCTCAGACAAATCAAAGCCCGGGTCAGGCCTCCTCGGAAGACCAAAATTCAAAAGCTTCTTATATCAGCGAAGAGCAGGCTAAAAATGCCGCCCTCTCCCACGCAGGTGTTTCGGCAAATGCCATCACTGCTTACGAGAGCGACTTGGATCGAGAGCATGGCATCATGGTCTATGACATTGACTTTAAATGCGAAGGCTTTGAGTATGAGTATGAGATTGATGCCGCTACCGGCTCCGTTCTTAAAAATCAGAAGGAGCGGGACGATGACTACATTCCGGCCCAGTCCGGCGGCAGTCAGGCTTCCGGCGGAAGCGGAAGCTATATCAGTGAAGCGCGCGCAAAGGAAATCGCTTTCACCCACGCAGGCGTTGTAGCAAATGCCGTTTATGAATACGAGGCCGACCTGGATGATGAGCATGGGAAGATGATCTATGAAATTGAGTTTAAAGCGGGTAATTATGAATATGAATATGAATATGAAATCGATGCTGTCAGCGGATCTGTTTTGAAATATAAGTGGGATGAAGACGATTGATGCCAATATTCGCCACAATATATCGGCCGTACACCAAAAAACTGCCGCAGATGTGCACAAAAGCCCATCTGCGGCAGTTTTTACTCTATTAATCAGATGCAGCCCCAAGCCGCTTTCATGTCCGAGCGTAAATTCCTTATATTTACATATTCATAAGAAGGATTTCCCGCTTTATCGGATACTGACGGATATAGATACCATACATTTCATTCAGGAAAACAGCGCTTCCCGAATCACTTCACATACCGTAGGATGCGGGAAGATCGTTCTCTTTATATTTTCCAGCGGTATCTTATTTTCAATCATCAAGGCCAGTGAATAAATATACTCTGATGCATAGGAGGACATCAATGCGGCTCCTATTATCACATCTTTTTGTGTATCAATGATAATTTTGCAGATCCCATTGCTCATTCCGTTTTCCGCCACATGACGCCCGCTGAAATTGATGGAAACCTTCTTAACCGCATAAGAAATGCCGGATTCTTTTGCCTGCTCCTCGGACATCCCTACAAAGGCCGCTTCCGGGCTGGTATATACCACGCCGCATACTGCGTCATAGCTCATGGCATCCTGCTTTCCAAGAATGGTATTGACTGCCACCTCACCCTCACGGTAGCCCACATGCGCCAGCATTACCTTTCCATTCACATCACCGACAGCATAGACATTCGGTATATTCGTTCTCATCTGGGCATCTGTTACAATATTTCCCCGCTCCATCTGTACGCCAAGCTCCGAAAGTCCCTCAATATTGCTGTTGGCCCGGCGCCCTACGCACATCAATGCCTTATCATAAGCGGCCACATCAATTTTACCGTCCCTCGTAAACGTTACGACACCGTTTGCCACCTTTGTTACTCCACTGGAAAGATAGAAGGTAACACCTTTTTTTTCCAGTTCTTGCTGCAGAAGAAGACTTACCTCGCGATCATTGGGACCTAATACCTTGTCCATCATCTCAATGACCGTCACCTTTGAGCCTGCCTCCTGGAAATAGGCGGCCATCTCAAACCCAATGACACCGCCTCCAACAATCAGGAGCTTTTTCGGGATTTCCGTCATGTCAAGAATTTCGTCGCTTGTCATAACCGTCCCCTTTTCAAACTCTTCCTTTACTCCCTCAATGGGCGGCACAACCGGAGAGGACCCGGATGCAATAATTATATTCCTTCCCGCGAAAGATTCCGTTTCCGTAGACACCACCAGAACATTGTTTTCTTTGGACAGCTTTGCCGTTCCGTTCACTACCTTGACTTTTTTTCTCCGCAGGCCCCCTGCAACGCCCTGCACTAAAGTCTTTACTACCTCGTTTTTCTTTTGAACAACAACCGCATGATTCAATGAAGCTTCTTTGGTCGTTACACCGTAAGGTTCTCCTGCCCCGTTGGCATAATGATACATCTTGGATGCATACAAAAGGGTCTTGGTTGGGATGCATCCCACATTCAAACAAGTGCCTCCTAAGTTCTTTTTCTCCACCAGAAGCACACTCTTCCCATGATGAGCCGCATACTCCGCACTGTTGTAGCCCGCCGGGCCGCCTCCGATTACAATCACATCAAATTCCTGCATTGATTCCTCCTTCCTAAATCGCTGCGCGATGGCACTAAAGGGTAAAGCCGTTTCGGCACACCTGTAAGGGGAGAAACTTTCATTCGAAAAAGCACTCATGAGAGTTCCTCTCGTGCGCCTTTGCGGCTTTACCGGTCCGCTTTATTTCATCTATTTTATTATTTTACCATACAAACCTTGCTCCTCACAAGTCTGCTGCTCTCACCCATTAAAATTTCCGGAGATAAAATAATTTTTTGCGCAATATCCTTGATCTGTTCTCCCTGTCCGGTTTCCTCTCCGGCCTTGATCCGTGCCAGCTTCTTTTTGCGGATTCTCATCTGAGTTTGCAAGAAGTATTGAATATCCGGCATCAAAAAATAGAATCTGCTGCTTTAATAAACATATAAAAATAATCCCGGATATTAGGGGCAATAATACCTATCGTATTTGTTTTGCTATTTTTCAGAGAACGGGCAACTTGATTGGGCCCATAGTTATGCTCCTGGCTATTTTCATTACTCGGTCTTTGAAATCTTTCCCTTCCCGTTTATCACTCCGGAAGCAGTAGATATGGAGCATTCGGATTCTTTCCACCCTTCCCAATGCTCCGTTTTCTTAAATTGTATCTTCTACTCGGACACCAGCAAAAGAGGCTACTCATCGTCCTTTTCTGTAACACCTTACCTTTGTTTAACATCATTTTGCTTCAAGAGACAAGAGCGCTATCAAATAATTAAAAGCCAAGAGCCTACGGGAATAATTTTCCCGAAAGCTCCCGGCCTTTTATAAACTCTTATATCATTTCATAAAGTTCTCTAGACTTCTGTCAATTCTCCTTCTTCAACCTCATCAAGTTCCTCGTCCGTTAAGTCCTCATCCAAGGTATCCGCAGCTTCTGCCGCTTCTTCCTCAATAAAATCCCCTACTAACTCATCATCGAAGTCCTCAGAAATCTCCAGATCGTCAAAGGTTTCCAGCTCCGTATCCAGTTTCACGGACTGATAACGCTTCATACCCGTACCGGCAGGAATCAGCTTACCAATCAGAACATTTTCTTTCAAGCCAATCAACGGGTCAATCCTTCCCTTAATAGCCGCCTCAGTCAGAACTTTGGTGGTCTCCTGGAAGGACGCCGCGGACAGGAAGGAATTGGTTGCCAAGGATGCCTTGGTAATACCAAGCATAACCTGTTTGCCCTCTGCGGGACGCTTGCCTTCTGCCTCCAGCTTTTCATTCATATCATCAAAGTCAAGTACATCTACCAATGTGCCCGGCAGGAAATCCGTATCGCCGTTGTCCTCAATGCGGATCTTCTTCAGCATCTGACGCACAATCATCTCAATATGCTTATCATTGATCTCAACACCCTGAAGCCGATATACTCTCTGCACCTCCTGGATCATATAATCCTGAACGGCGCGGATTCCCTTAATCTTCAGAATATCATGAGGATTCACACTTCCCTCTGTCAGCTCATCTCCGGCTTCCAGAACCTGGCCGTCCTGCACCTTCATACGAGAGCCGTAAGGAATCAGATAGGTTTTGGACTCTCCGTCATCACTTGTCACCTGAATCTCACGCTTCTTTTTGGTATCCAGAATCGTCACTGTGCCGGCAATTTCTGTGATAATTGCAAGTCCCTTGGGCTTTCTGGCCTCGAATAGCTCCTCCACACGGGGAAGACCTTGTGTGATATCGCCTCCGGCCACACCGCCCGTATGGAAGGTACGCATGGTCAGCTGGGTACCTGGCTCACCGATAGACTGTGCTGCAATAATACCTACGGACTCGCCTACCTGAACCGCCTCACCGGTGGCCATGTTGGAGCCGTAGCACTTGGCGCAGACGCCGATATGTGACTTACATGTTAAAATAGTACGAATCTTCAGCCGATCGAAGGGTTCACCGTTCTCATCCACGCCGGAATTAATAATGGCGGCAGCCCGTCTGGGGGTGATCATGTGGTTTGCCTTGACAATCACATTGCCGTCCTTATCCTTAATTGTCTCACAGGAGAAGCGTCCTGTAATACGCTCCTGGAGACTCTCAATCTCTTCTCTTCCATCCATGAATGCCTTCACTACCATGCCGGGAATCTCATCCTTCCCTTCACAGCAGTCTACCTCACGGATAATCAAATCCTGAGATACGTCTACCAGACGTCTTGTCAAGTATCCCGAGTCAGCAGTACGCAGAGCCGTATCGGACAGACCCTTACGTGCTCCATGCGCGGACATAAAGTACTCCAATACGTCCAATCCTTCACGGAAATTCGACTTGATAGGCAGCTCAATGGTATGACCTGTCGTATCGGCCATCAATCCACGCATACCGGCCAGCTGCTTAATCTGCTTATCGGAACCACGCGCTCCGGAATCAGCCATCATATAGATGTTGTTGTATTTATCCAGACCATCCAGCAGCGCCTTGGTCAAAATCTCGTCCGTCTGCTTCCAGGTTTCAACAACCTCTTTGTAACGCTCTTCCTCGGTAATCAGTCCGCGCTTATAGTTGCGCGTAATCTTATCCACCGTATCCTGCGCATTCTTAATCAGCTCCGGCTTCTCAGGCGGCACGGTCATATCGGAAATAGATACGGTCATTGCCGCTCTTGTAGAGTACTTATAACCCATAGCCTTGATGTCATCCAGCACCTCGGCTGTCCGGGTTGCTCCATGCGTATTGATAACCTTTTCCAGAATCTGCTTTAAGCCCTTCTTTCCGACATGGAAATCAACTTCCAGCTTCAGCTCATTGCCCGGAATACTCCGATCCACAAAGCCCAAATCCTGAGGTAAAATCTCATTGAAGATAAAGCGGCCCATCGTAGACTCGATCATGTCTGAAATCTCCGTACCGTCAGGCAGCATCTTTGTAACCTTCACCTTGATCTTGGACTGGAGCCGAATTACACCATTTTCATAGGCAAGTATCGCCTCATTTATATTCTTAAAGAACTTGCCTTCTCCCTCTATACCCGGGCGCTCCTGGGTCAGATAGTAGATTCCCAGAACCATATCCTGAGAAGGTACGGCTACCGGACCTCCGTCCGAAGGCTTCAGCAGGTTATTGGGTGAGAGCAGAAGGAAACGACATTCCGCCTGCGCCTCTACGGACAGGGGAAGGTGAACCGCCATCTGGTCACCGTCAAAGTCCGCATTGAAGGCCGTACAAACCAGCGGGTGAAGCTTAATCGCCTTACCCTCTACCAGAATCGGCTCAAATGCCTGGATACCCAATCTATGCAGGGTAGGAGCACGGTTCAGCATTACCGGATGCTCCTTGATAACCTCCTCCAGAACATCCCAAACCTCAGGCTGTACCTGACGCTCTACCATCTTCTTAGCGCTCTTAATATTATGAGCCGTACCGTTCTGAACAAGCTCTTTCATTACAAAAGGCTTAAACAGCTCGATCGCCATCTCTTTGGGCAGACCGCACTGATAGATCTTAAGCTCCGGTCCTACCACAATAACGGAACGTCCGGAATAGTCCACACGCTTTCCAAGCAGGTTCTGACGGAAACGTCCGGATTTACCTTTCAGCATATCGGAGAGAGACTTAAGCGCACGGTTGCCCGGTCCCGTTACGGGACGGCCTCTTCTGCCGTTGTCAATCAAGGCATCTACCGCTTCCTGCAGCATACGCTTCTCATTTCTTACAATAATGTCCGGCGCGCCAAGCTCTAGCAAACGTTTCAGACGGTTGTTGCGGTTGATAATTCTTCTGTATAAATCATTAAGGTCGGAGGTGGCAAAACGGCCGCCGTCCAACTGTACCATAGGACGCAGATCCGGCGGAATCACAGGAATGGCATCCATAATCATCCACTCCGGCTTATTGCCGGAACCGCGAAATGCCTCTACAACCTCCAGGCGCTTGATGATACGTGCTCTCTTCTGCCCTGTGGCATTGGTGAGCGCACTTTTCAGCTCTTCCGACTCCTTCTCCAAGTCAATAGACTCCAAAAGCTCCTTAATGGACTCCGCGCCCATTCCAACACGGAAGCGGCTGCCATACTTCTCCCGCATATCCTGATATTCCTTCTCTGTCAGGATCTGCTTATACTGAAGCTCCGTGTCTCCTGCATCCAATACAATATAGGAAGCAAAGTAAAGCACTTTCTCAAGAGTACGGGGGGACAGATCCAAGATCAATCCCATACGGCTTGGAATCCCCTTAAAGTACCAAATATGAGATACGGGAGCCGCCAGCTCAATATGCCCCATGCGTTCCCGGCGGACATTGGACTTGGTTACCTCCACGCCGCATCGGTCGCAGACTACGCCTTTATAACGAATCTTTTTATATTTTCCGCAGTGACACTCCCAGTCTTTGCTGGGTCCAAAGATACGTTCGCAGAATAAGCCGTCTTTTTCCGGTTTCAGGGTTCTGTAATTAATGGTTTCCGGTTTCTTTACCTCGCCTTTGGACCATTCCCGGATCTTCTCCGGGGACGCAAGTCCGATCCGAATCGCATCAAAGGTCATGGGCTGATAAACCGCTTGATTCGTTGTCTCTGGCATGAATACACTCCCTTTCTTATTCCTCTTCTTCAAAATCCTCTTCGAAGTCTAAAAACTCATCCTCGTCGTCTTCCTCTTCCGCAATATCAACCAGTTCTTCGCCTTCAAATTCCTGTTTGCTGAATCCATAATCTCCAAAGGATTCCTCTTCCTTATTGGAGTGTCTGTCGCCTTCTATGATAGACCGTAGATCCACATCACCATAATCGCTGGTCTCCATAATTTCTACTTCCGTATTGTCATCCCGCAGAACTCTTACATCCAATCCCAGGGACTGCAGCTCCTTTAAAAGCACCTTGAAGGACTCAGGGATGCCTGCCTCCGGAATGTTATCGCCCTTAATAATAGCCTCATAAGTCTTTACACGGCCAATCACATCATCGGACTTCACAGTCAAAATCTCCTGAAGAGTGTAAGATGCTCCATATGCCTCCAAAGCCCATACCTCCATCTCTCCGAAACGCTGGCCGCCAAATTGTGCCTTGCCGCCCAAAGGCTGCTGCGTAACAAGGGAGTACGGTCCTGTAGAACGGGCATGGATCTTATCATCTACCAGATGATGAAGCTTCAGATAATGCATGTGTCCGATGGTAACCGGGCTGTCAAAATATTCTCCGGTCCGGCCGTCGCGCAGACGTACCTTGCCGTCTCTGGAAATGGGCACACCCTTCCAAACCTTCCGATGCTCCAGATTCTCATACAGATAATCCATTACCTCCGGAAGAAGCTCTTCCCCATGCTTTGCCTTAAACTCTTCCCACTCCAGATTCACATAATCATTCGCCAAATCCAGAGTATCCATAATATCATTCTCATTGGCGCCGTCAAATACGGGCGTCGCCACATTAAAGCCAAGGGCCTTTGCAGCCAAGCTCAGATGAATCTCCAATACCTGTCCAATATTCATACGGGACGGCACGCCGAGAGGATTCAATACAATATCCAGCGGACGTCCGTTGGGCAGGAAAGGCATATCCTCTACCGGAAGCACACGCGATACCACACCCTTGTTGCCGTGGCGGCCTGCCATCTTATCTCCTACGGAAATCTTTCTCTTCTGTGCGATATAAATGCGAACCGCCTGATTCACTCCCGGAGACAGCTCGTCGCCGTTCTCTCTGGTAAATACCTTGGCGTCTACCACAATTCCATATTCTCCGTGAGGAACCTTCAAAGAGGTATCTCTTACTTCCCGAGCCTTCTCTCCAAAAATAGCACGCAGAAGACGCTCCTCCGCCGTCAGCTCTGTCTCTCCCTTAGGAGTTACCTTTCCAACCAGAATATCGCCGGCGCGAACCTCCGCGCCGATGCGGATAATTCCGCGCTCATCCAGATCCTTTAAGGCATCGTCACCCACGCCCGGCACATCCCGGGTGATTTCCTCCGGTCCAAGCTTTGTATCACGGGCCTCTGCCTCATACTCTTCAATATGAACGGAGGTATACACATCCTCCTGAACAAGACGCTCGCTCAAAAGAACGGCATCCTCGTAATTGTAGCCCTCCCAGGTCATAAATCCAATCAAAGGGTTCTTGCCAAGAGCAATCTCTCCGCCTGCGGTAGAAGGCCCATCCGCAATTACCTGGCCTGCCGCTACCTTCTCGCCCTTGAACACAATGGGCTTCTGGTTGTAGCAGTTGCTCTGATTGCTTCGTGAAAACTTTGTAAGACGGTAAGTATCCTTTGTTCCGTCGACACATTTTACCACAATCTCATTGGATACGGAACGCTCTACCACGCCGTCGTGCTTTGCCACCACACAGACTCCGGAGTCTACGGCTGTCTTAGTCTCCATTCCTGTTCCCACAACAGGTGCCTCCGTTACCAGAAGCGGTACTGCCTGACGCTGCATGTTGGAACCCATCAGCGCACGGTTGGCGTCGTCATTTTCCAGGAAAGGAATCAGCGCCGTTGCCACGGAAAATACCATCTTCGGAGATACGTCCATGTAATCAAACATAGAACGTTCATACTCCTGAGTCTCTTCCCGATAACGTCCGGAAACATTCTTACGAACAAAATGTCCCTCTTCATCCAGGGCTTCGTTCGCCTGCGCCACATGGTAATTGTCCTCTTCATCCGCCGTCATATAAACAACCTCATCAGTAACGCGGGGATTCTTCGGGTCTGATTTATCAATCTTACGGTACGGCGTCTCTACGAAGCCATACTCGTTGATTCTTGCATAGGTTGCCAGCGAGTTAATCAGACCGATATTCGGTCCTTCAGGAGTCTCAATAGGGCACATTCTTCCGTAGTGGGAATAATGCACGTCGCGGACCTCAAATCCGGCACGGTCTCTGGACAGACCGCCGGGTCCCAATGCGGACAGACGGCGCTTGTGTGTCAGCTCGCCCAACGGGTTATTCTGATCCATGAACTGGGACAGCTGAGAGGAACCGAAAAATTCCTTCACAGCCGCAGTTACCGGCTTTATATTGATAAGAGACTGGGGCGTAATGTTCTCCTGATCCTGTGTTGTCATACGCTCCCGAACGGTACGCTCCATTCTGGAAAGTCCGATTCGGTACTGATTCTGCAGCAGCTCACCCACCGCACGGATACGGCGGTTGCCCAGATGGTCGATATCATCATCATTACCAACACCGTATTCCAGGTGAAGATTATAGTTAATGGAAGCAATAATATCTTCCTTTGTAATATGCTTCGGAATCAGCTCGTGAATGTCACGCTTCACAGCTGCCTTGCGCTCCTCCAAATCACCAGATTCATCCAGTATCTTTTTCAGAGCCGGGTAATATACTAATTCCGTAACGCCCAATTCCTTCGGGTCCGCATCTATAAAATGAGTGATATCAACCATCATACTGGAGATAACACGGATATCACGTTCCTCACCCTTGATCATCACAAAGGGAACTGCCGCGTTCTGAATATCATCCGCCAGTTCTCTGCTTACTTCGGTTCCCGCCTCCGCAATAATCTCTCCGGTCAGCGTATCTACTACATCCTCTGCCAAAACCTGTCCGCGGATTCGATTGCGAAGCATCAGCTTTTTGTTAAATTTATAACGGCCAACCTTAGCCAGATCGTACCTTCTGGGGTCAAAAAACATGCTGGTAATAAGGCTTTCCGCGCTCTCTACTGCCAACGGCTCACCCGGACGAATCTTCTTATAGAGCTCCAGCAGACCTTCCTGGTAATTTTCCGCCGTATCCTTGCTGAGAGTAGCCAGGATCTTCGGTTCCTCGCCAAACAGATCCAAAATCTCGGCATTGGTTCCAAAGCCTAACGCGCGCACCAGTACCGTAATCGGAACCTTTCTGGTCCGGTCCACACGGACATAGAAAATGTCATTGGAGTCTGTCTCGTACTCCAGCCATGCGCCGCGGTTGGGAATCACCGTACAGGAATACAGCCCCTTTCCTACCTTATCGTGATCAATTGCATAATAAATACCAGGGGAACGAACAAGCTGGCTAACAATAACACGCTCCGCACCGTTGATTACAAACGTACCGGTCTCCGTCATCAGCGGCAAATCACCCATGAAAATCTCATGCTCATTGATTTCATCGGTCTCTTTATTATAAAGACGTACTTTTACTTTCAGAGGAGCTGCATATGTTGCATCTCTTTCTTTGCATTCCTCGATTGTATATTTAATATCGCCTTCGCCTGTGCAAAGTGTAAAATCCACAAATTCAAGGCTTAAGTGACCGCTGTAGTCAGCGATCGGAGAAATGTCGTCAAAAACTTCACGAAGTCCTTCATCCAAAAACCATCCATAGGAATCTTTTTGAACCTCGATCAGATTCGGCATCTCCAAAACTTCTTTTTGTCTTGAATAGCTCATTCTACTGCTTTTACCGGTTGTAATAGGACGTATCCTGTTCTTTTCCATTGACGTTCACCCCTTATTTTAGTTGTGAATTGCAGTGTTTTTTGTCATTTTTGACAATGACAGTCATAAAAATAGAGTATAGCTCACCACAATAGTGCATCCTACATGATAGCACAGGCTTGTTTTTATGTCAAGCATTGTTTTGGGAAAATTTATCAGAATTTTTTGATCATTTTTTGAAAAAAGCCGCTGTCAAAACCGGAGAACCGGCCCCACAGCGGCTTCGCTTACATTTTTTAATTTTATACTGTCATCATTATGGCCAAAATAAAAAGGAGCAGTATAATAAAAGATATCAAAAGGCCGAGAGCTGAGGTAACCACTCCTCCTACCGCCGCTCCATGTCCTGCGCGGTGCTGTACCAGACTTACAATTCCTGTAATCAGGCCGACCAGTCCTAATATAAATGCAATCCAGGGCACCATAAAAAGCACCAGCGACAAAATCCCAAATACCAGGGATACAACCGAAAGACTGTTGTTTTTCCTGTCCGCGTCCGGGTCCTGTTCACCCACAATCACAACCGGCTGGTGAGGAGTTCCTCCATTCGCCCAATAGTTTTCGTTTCTCGGTTCCTGTTCCATTTCTTTCTCCTAAAAAATTCCATATTCAAGCTGCAATTTCAACAGTATCATAAAAATCACCACCTGAACCAACGTACATCCTACAAACGCTCCAATCAAGCCGCCCGTTTTCCCGGACAGACCCAGCTTTGGATAAACCAGTATGCCAAACAGCAGTCCGATCAGAAGCCCGAATATACCGGCAAAGAAATATCCGCCGATGGTGCTGATTCCGATAAATACATTGGCTATCACCGGCATGTTACGTAATGGTATATACTCCTCGCCGCTTCCTAAGTATCTCCCGTTCACCGCCAAATCCACTTTATTCCCAACTGCCACCACACGAATCTCCGCGCCGTCAATGGTAATTGGATAATCGACCATATTCACAAACCAGTTCTGGCTTTTTGCCCGGTAAACCCTGCCATTCACAATCACCTTCGCCCCGAAGCCCGCGCGGTACTCTACTGAATGCACCACTCCATTGACATTAACATCCCATGCTTTCTTCATAAATTCCCCGCCTCTCTTTTCAGAATGTTTCTCATGACCCTCGAATATGCTGTCCGCCACCGGCCGGACAATGCGTCGAGACTGTCTCATAACATTAATTATACTATAAATCCGCAGATTTGCATCTGTTTTTTTCAAATTTGTTAGGTTTTTTATAATATTTTTTAATGTCAGGAGATTTTCATACGGAACAGAGAGGAAAGAAAACATATCCGTAAATGAAAAATGAGCGGAGACATTGCATCTCCGCTCACACTTGTTCTTATTATCCAATAGAAGCTTATTTCAGAGTAACAGTTGCTCCCTGCTCCTCTAACTTTGCCTTCAGCTCCTCTGCCTCTGCCTTGGAAACGCCTTCCTTGATTACCTTCGGAGCGCCGTCAACCAGGTCCTTAGCTTCCTTCAGTCCAAGACCGGTGATCTCACGAACAGCCTTGATAACCTTAACCTTGGAATCTCCTGCGCCTGTCAGCTCTACGTCGAAGGAATCCTTCTCCTCTGCTGCGGCTGCGCCGTCGCCTGCTGCTGCAACAACTACGCCAGCTGCTGCGGATACGCCGAACTCTTCCTCACATGCCTTTACAAGCTCATTTAACTCTAATACGGATAACTCTTTGATTGCCTCGATAAACTCAGCAGTTGTCAATTTTGCCATTTTATTTTCCTCCTAAATAATTTTAATTGCGCTTTACTCATTGAATCCGGCAGATTCAATGGGTATTCATAAAAGTTCTGAATTATTAAGCCTCTTTTGCTTCTGCGATCTGGCTGATCACGCGGGCAAAGTTGGCAATCGGGGACTGGATACTTCCAAGCAGCTTGCCCAGCAGCTCTTCTCTGGACGGAATCTTGGAAACGGCCTCCATGCCTGTTGCATCATAGTAGGTTCCCTCTACAATGCCGGCCTTGATCTCCAGCGCCTTTGCTTCCTTTGCAAACTTGGCAAGGATTCTGGCCGGTGCTGTTGCATCTGTCTTGGAGATCGCAATCGCATTGGGTCCTTCCAAATGCTGGCTCAGGCTCTCGCAGTCTGTGCCCTTGAAAGCAAAGTTCATCATTGTGTTCTTGTAAACCTTGTAGATGACGCCGTTCTCACGAAGCTCCTTACGAAGCCTGGTGTCCTGCTCTACGGTAAGTCCGCAGTAATCTACGATCACAACAGACTGCGCATCTGCAATATTGGCAGCGATCTCATCTATCACCGGTTTCTTCAACTCGACTTTTGCCATGAATGGTGTACCTCCTTATATTATTTGTCCACCAACCCGACGGATTTATCTATTATCAATCCTGTTTGCAGGGAAATGATAAAAACCCTCCCTGTCCAAAGACAGAGAGGGTTCGAAAATCATTCTCATAGAGAAATTACATCGTCCTCGGCAGGCGGCTTCAACCTTATGCCTTGCGGCACCTGCTGTCTTCGGGTCGTGTTACATGCTATGAAAGCATAGCATATATGAATCTAAATGTCAATCAATAAATTGTTCGGCAGCCTTAAACCAGCTTTGCCGGATTCAGCTTCACGCCGGGTCCCATTGTGGGAGCAATGGTAATGCTCTTTAAGAACTGGCCCTTTACTGCGGAAGGTCTTGCCTTATTGATTGCATCGATAAGCGTCTGGAAGTTGTCCGCTAACTGCTCCTCTGTGAAAGAAGCCTTTCCAATTGGCACGTGGATAATGTTTGTCTTGTCCAGTCTGTACTCGATCTTACCGGCCTTGATATCCTGGATAGCCTTTGTCACATCCATAGTTACCGTTCCGGCCTTGGGGTTCGGCATCAGACCCTTGGGTCCCAGTACTCGGCCGAGACGTCCCACAACGCCCATCATATCCGGGGTTGCTACAACCACATCGAACTCAAACCATCCCTCGTTCTGAATCTTCGGGATCAGCTCCTCCGCTCCTACGTAATCCGCGCCTGCAGCCTGCGCCTCGTCAGCCTTGGCATTCTTGGCAAATACCAGCACACGCGCGGTCTTACCTGTTCCGTGGGGAAGTACAACGGCGCCGCGGATCTGCTGATCTGCGTGACGGCCGTCACAACCTGTCCGGATGTGAGCCTCGATGGTCTCGTCAAATTTTGCAACAGCCAGCTTCTTCACGATGCTGATTGCTTCATTTCTATCATACTGGGTCTGTTTGTCGTAGAGCTTTGCAGCCTCAACATATTTCTTTCCATGTTTCATATTAAATAACCTCCTGGTGGTAATTGCGGGAATCTGGGTTAATCCCTCCCACGTTTCTTTTTCACCCCCTGGACATTTCGCAGCCCGCACTTCGTCAAAGCGGGCTTTGTCCCTCAGGGCATACAGTTACGTCTTAGTCTGTTACAGTGATACCCATGCTTCTTGCTGTACCAGCGATCATGCTGATGGCGGCGTCAATGCTTGCCGCATTGAGGTCCGGCATCTTCAGCTCTGCGATCTTCTGAAGCTCTGCTCTTGTGATGCTTGCTACCTTTGTCTTGTTCGGAACTCCGGAACCGGACTGGATGTTGCACGCCTTCTTAAGCAGTACGGCTGCAGGCGGAGTCTTGGTAATAAAGCTGAAGGATCTGTCTGCGTAAACTGTAATAACAACCGGAATGATCATTCCGTCCTGGTCTGCGGTTCTTGCGTTGAACTGCTTTGTAAACTCTACGATGTTTACACCGTGCTGACCAAGCGCCGGTCCGACTGGCGGAGCCGGTGTTGCCTTTCCAGCAGGAATCTGTAATTTAATATAACCTGTTACTTTTTTTGCCATATCAGGCACCTCCTTGTGGTAATCGCGGGAATTAGGGTTAATCCCTCCCACTTATTTGCTTTGCTGCTGTCCGCTTTGCGGACAATAACATTTTAACTACATTTTTCTTACTTCTGAGAAACTAATCTCTACCGGTGTCTCCCGGCCAAAGAGATCTACATTGATGATAACACACTGCTTGCCGTGGTTCATGGATTGAATGGTTCCCACCGTATCGGCCCAGACACCGCCTGTAACAATCACGGTATCTCCCTCCGCGAAGTCGATTACGACATTCTCGGCCTCGATGCCCAGCGGTCTCATTTCCTCCTCTGTGAGCGGAACCGGCTTGGAGCCAGGTCCAACAAATCCGGTAACGCCTCTGGTGTTTCGCACCACATACCAGGTGTCGTCATTCATCACCATGTTGATCAGAACATAGCCCGGGAACAGTTTCTTCTGAACCTGCTTTCTGGCTCCGTTCTTCATCTCTACAACATCCTGCATGGGAACTCTCACTTCCAGGATCTGTTCCTCCAGATGTCTGTTCTCAATCGTCTTCTCAATGTTGGCCTTAACCTTGTTCTCATACCCGGAATAGGTATGAACTACATACCAGTTCGCCTCTGCCATATCGTCACCCCTATAACTTCATGATAACATCAATACCGTAGGTCATAATAACGTCCAGTATCTTAATGATGATGCCCAAAGCCACGGATGTTGCCACAACTGCAATGGTCTGCTTTGTAAGGGATTTTTTATCCGGCCAGATGATCTTCTTATATTCAGCTTTAAGACCCTTAAACCAGCTCTTCTTGGGAGCTTTTTCTGCTGCGTCGCTCATCTTTCCACTTTCCTTTCCGGCATCCTACTTGGTCTCTTTGTGCAGTGTGTGTTTCCTGCAGAATCTGCAGTACTTACTGGTCTCCATCCTGTCCGGATGGTTCTTTTTCTCTTTTGTCATGTTGTAATTACGTTGTTTACACTCCGTACATGCCAATGTGATTTTTACGCGCACGACTTCCACCTCCGCTTAATTTCTGTTTGTATGCGGCCTTGCGAGGACCGCCGTTTTTCAGGCATAAAAAAAAAGCCTACTTCCATTCGCCATAGTATCATAGCATGATATGTAAGGGAATGTCAAGGATTTTGTAAAAATAGTGGTAAACAAAGCCTTCTCTCTTCTCCAAAACATCTCAAACGGACCGCAGAGAGAAAATTTCTCCGCGCCCCGTCTGAATTATCACTTTTCACTTAATCCATATTAAGAATATCTTTTACTCTTGTGGCAATTCCCTGCACACGCACACCGTAAATAATCTGTACGGAATCCTTTACATGAACAACCCCAAGGGCCTCCAAGTGTTCTTTCCACGCCTCATCCGGGGCCATGAGTTTCTCATCCTTCAGATTTACACGTAGTCTCGTGGCACAGCAGGTAACATTCAGAATATTATCCGCTCCGCCAAGAGCTTCAATGATACGCACTTCCAGCTCCGCATCTTCTGCGTCATCGGCTTTTCCGCCCTCTCCGACCTGCTTCAGCTCATTATACTCTTTCTTGCTCATAAGCTTAATCTTTGCATCTTCACGTCCCGGAGTCTTGAGGTTAAATCTGCTGATCACAATCTTAAAGATTAAGTAGTACATTGCAAACGTCAGCGGAAGCAGCCAGATTGCAGCCATCGCATGCACCTTCTGGGGCTGGAATATGTTCGGAATCATGAAGAACAATGCTGTTCCGTTGATGGATATCTTAAATACTTCAGCCAGCACATAACAGAGTCCGCACATTGGCGCATATACCAGCCAATACAGCATAGGAGCCACAAACAGGAAGGTATATTCGATGGGTTCGGAGACACCGACCATAGCCAAAGTAAAAACTGCCGGAATCAGAAGCGCCGCAACCTTTTTGCGGTTCTCAGGCTTCGCACAGCGATACATGGCAAATGCCGCACCCGGAAGTCCTGCAAGCTGGAACAGAAGTCTTCCGTTGGTAAAGTTTCGGGTAATGTACCCTGTCGCAGCCGCACTTGCCGCCTGTCCGTTGATAATGTTTCTTACGCCCTCATATACAACACCATCAATTGTCATCGTACCGCCCACAGCCGAATACTCAATGGGGAATGCAATCAGATGATGGATACCAAAGGGCAGAAGCGCTTTATCTAACGTACCGAAGATAAATGTTCCCAGCAGTCCGCTGCTTCCGATAAAGCCCGTAATTCCCTGAAGTCCTGCTGCTATATACGGCCATACATAGTAAGTAATCAGTGCAGCCGGTACGGATATCAATGTAACCATAATCATTACGGTTTTTGTTCCTGCAAAGAATGCAAACATGGCCGGAAGCTTCGTATCCACAAAACGATTGTGAATAGCCGCTGCCAAAAGTCCACTGATAAGTCCGGAGAAAATACCCATATTATAGGTAAACATACCCAGTGCATTTGTCCACATGGAATTGAAGTTCAGCGCCTCCATCTGGGAATATCCATCTGCCATCAACGCTTCCACAGCAGTCGTCTCCGCTGTCCATCCTTCCATAGATGCCCAGCATTGAATGCCGCCTGCGTAGCAAAAATACATAATCAATCCGGCAAAAGCGGCCCAGCCTTTTTCCTTCTTCGCCAGAGTAAATGCGATCGCCACCGCAAACCAGAGCTGAAGGTTGTTCATGAACATGAAGCCCATGCTGGTAATCATAGAAAACAGTTTGTAAAGTAACGAGCCTTCCGGAAAAATGTAGTTGGTAAACGCACTTCCGATTCCTACAAAGAAGCCCACCAACACCAGAAGGATAACTGGCACCATCATTGCACCAGCAAAGGTTTGAATTTTTGCCTGAACATTTTTCATTGAAATAACTCTCCCTTCTTTTGTTGTCCTAATAGTAGCATGAGGAGATTTTTACTTCCACCTTCCGGTCACCACGATCCATTCCGCATCATTGTGGCAAAATCTAACGCTCTGCCGCAAGATGCCACAGAGATTCACAATAAATTTCCGTAGCTTTCCATATGGAAGGAAGAGCCATGCACTCATTCGGCATATGCGGGTTTGTCTCTTCTCCATCAAAAGTAGCTCCGAACGCCACTCCCTGTTCCAGTGTTCTTGCATAAGATGCCCCGCCCTTGGTAAAGGCAACAGCTTCTGCCCCTGTCACAGATTTGTATGCCTTTTTTAAGGAAACAATTAGTTCACTGTCCTCAGGTACATAAAGCAGTTTCTTCTTCCCATAAATCACAGGCAAAAATCCGTAGATATCAGCCAGTTCTCCCATACGCTGATGCAATCTCTTCTCGTCCGTGGATTTGGGATAGCGTATATCCAGATAAAGGTGAATCCCTTTCTCATCCATGTGTATACCTGTAGGGCACAGGGAGGTAGCGCCCATCTTCTCATCCTCCGCATATAGACCGCTTTTCTTTCCATCATTGTCATTGGTCAGACATTTGTTCAGAAAACGAATCACCCGCTCCGCCTCCGGCTGTACGAATGTCTTTCCAAAAAAGACTTCGGCAAGCTTCCACAGCACATTCTCTCCCCTCTGAGGATTCCGTGACAGTGATTTCCTCCCCTTCCAGCACAGTTCCTCTCTTTTTCCATCCTTCTCCACGCAAAGTCGCAGATCACTGCACACATAGTTTTCCATAGTTTCACACCAGATACTTCTGATCCGGTAATCTCCACTGGGCTTTTCTTCGCCTCTTTCAAAAAGCAGATCATATTTTAAAATCCCTTTTTCTCCGTTGACAATGGGGAAATTTCCATCCGGAGAGAAGCCCATAATCGGCTGCGGACACTTCGAAAAATAGTGCTCCATACATTCCCACGTAGTTTCTTCCGCGCCGCCGGCTATGATTCGGATGCTTCTCTTTAATGGCACTCCCATATCCTTCACAATGCGGGCTGCATATAGAGCCGCCAGCAGCGGTCCTTTATCGTCATTGACTCCCCGTGCATACAGCATATCCCCCTTCCGGCTAAGAGTAAAAGGCGGCGTTCTCCACAGCTTCGGCTGTCCAATACCGACTACATCCAGATGGCCCAGAACCCCTATATACTCTTTTGCAGTTCCAAGCTGCGCATGACATGCGTAGCCTTCATGGTCTTCCGTCTGAAACCCGCATCTTTGTGCAATCTCCAAAAAACAATCAAAAGCATCTCTTATTTCCTTCCCAAAAGGGGCGCCAGCCTCTGCACTTTCCTGATCGCGGACTGATGGTATGGATACCAGCTTCTCCAGATCCTCCAGATATTCTTTCTTATATTTTCCGATTTCCTCTTTCCAATCCGTCATATTATGCCCTCCTTGTCTTTTGATAATTGCTTTTTATCATAGCTTTTCACTCGTAACAGTTGCTTTTTCGTTATCATTTTTTCCACAAGCTTGTGGTAATTAATAGACATTGCCTTGACAAACATCCGTCTCGCATTTTACATTGGTATGAAGGAGAGTGATATCATGCAAAATAAAAGAATTTTGGAAATTGTACGTATTCTTCTTCAGCAATCTGACTATATTACCATACAGGCCATCACGCAGATTCTCCAGGTCTCCAACAAAACTATAAGAAACGATCTTATGATTGTGGCCGAATATCTGGAGGAAAGCAACCTGTCCTTAAATAAAAAAACAGGAGCAGGTGTCCGCATCGATGGGGATGAAGAGACAAAACTCTATCTTTTAAAGGAGATCAGCCAGAAATCCCGTCAAATGACAGACTATTCTCCTCAGGCCCGAAAGATCTACCTGGGTCTGCGTATCATCAACTGCGAAGAAAACTGCCGTATCTATGAGCTGGCTTCCGAGCTATATGTCAGCCGGGCAACCATACACAAGGATCTCTTTATCCTGTCCAAAACGCTTCCATCTTATCGTCTTGAGCTTATTCGCAAAAACAACAATGGGATCTGTATAGAGGGAACGGAACGTCATCTAAGAGACCTTATGTTTGATCTGATGTTGGAGGACAATGGATATTCCGAATTTGTAAAGATCGTAAAAAATGCTGCGTACCCGTGTCAGAATCACTTTATTTTTGAAGCGCTGGACTATACGGACACAGATATTCACCGTTTGGTGCAGCTCATCATACATTCCGGCAATTATTATATCAATTGTCTGCCGTTTGACTCCCTGGTTCCTGCTCTTCTCCGCATCTTTATTATTATGGTTCGGAATCTGGGCGAACACTCCGTGTCACTTTCCGAGACTTTTATGCAGGATCTGCAGTCGCAGCCCCTTTATCCGGAAAGCCGGCATCTGGCTCTGCTCTTGCAGGCGGAATATCAGATCTGTTTTTCAGAAGAAGAGATTCGCTATATCCAGATCCATTTCCTTTCCCTGCAAAACAAAAGCAGACTACCCAAGGACGAGCAGCAGGAGGCACGGATGCTTGGTATGGCGCTGCTCCGATATTGGGAGGATATATTTCACCGCCCCTTCTCGGAGGATACGGATTTTCTGGAATCCCTGGTAGCCCACCTTGGTCCTGCCATTACTCGTTATCATCATGGAATCTCTATCAAGAATCCTATGATGTCTGAAATTCATGCTTATTATGAGAACACTTTTCAGATTGTAAAAAGAAGTATGGAGATTCTGCATATCCGCTATCCCTATGATTTGATAGATGATGAACTTGGCTATATCGCCATTCATCTTGCTGCCGCACTGGAGCGCACTAAGCAGCCCCTGAAAACAATTCTTGTATGCCACGGAGGAAACGGCGCAAGCAATCTTTTGAGCCGTAAGCTCACCGCACAGCTTCCGGAGATTGAGATTGTTTCCCTGGAAAGCTTTTTGAGTATCCAAAATGCGGACTTGAGCCAGATAGATCTGATTATTACAACCATTGAGTTAAGCCTTTCCGCAGAGATTCCGGTGCTGACTATAAACAGCCTGGTCCATGACTATGACATTCTTCGGCTAAAAGAACTCATAAAGAAATATTACAAAGCAAAAAACACTCCTTTAGAAGAGGCAAGTGTTGATAAATTACCACAATAATGTGGTCTTTCCATATTGCACGGACAGCTTGCTTTTTTACAGTTCTTTTTTTAGAATAATGGCATATGAAAAAGGAGGATGAGCTATGAAACATATTAAAATCGCTGCCGGGCTTGCACATGTAAACTATGGCAATATTGCCGGCATTGTTAAGGAAATCAGTGATGCAGGGGTAGATTACATCCATTCGGATGCCGCAGACATGCATGATCTTCAGAATATGAAACTCATGGGCGGACATCAAATTATAGCCGGAATTCGTCCGGCAACCAAACAGCCTATTGAGTGTCATATTTATACAATTTCTATGGATCACATGTTTATTGAGCAGATTGCTGATGCCGGAGCCAATATGCTAATCATACCGGCTGAGCATTTCATCGGCGCTCAGCTCGCTTATATCATCAACTGGTGCCGGGAGAGAAAACTTAAGGTCGGCCTGACCCTGGGCTGCTATACTCCCCTCTGCTTCGTAGAAGAATCCATTTACGATATTGACCGTCTCCACATCGTTACTCATGGAGTAGATGAGACTGACGGAAAGGACAATTGGGGATGGAGAAAAAGCGCCGTTGACCTGGTGCAGCGCGCACGCAGAATGATTGATGAAAAGAATCCCAGATGCGAGCTTGCCATTGACGGCGGACTTCGCAGCGACAATATGGATAAGCTGATCGCCTGCAATCCGGATGTCATCGTGCTCTCCTCCGCTCTTTTCAAAGATCCGGACGGAATCGCTGCCGGCTATGCAAAATGCAGAAAAGCCATTGATGAATCTGCCGCAAAATATGGTCTGTAATCATGACTGTACGGCATAAGATCAACTATTCGGCGGTGATGCGGGATTATGCCTGTATCACCGTTTCCGCCCTGCTGACTGCTCTGGCAGTCAACTGCATTTTCCAATCCACCGGACTTGCACCGGGAGGAATTACAGGACTGGCAATCATTTTCTCACTGATTACCAAAATTCCCGTCTCCTATATGACGCTCTGTATTTCCATTCCCTTACTGGTGCTTGGTACGCTGCTTCTAGGAAAAAGCTTTGGTATCAAAACGCTTTATATCACTTTGGCAACCCCTGTCTGCATGAAGCTGGTTCCATATGTGGATTTCTCCGGACTGCTCTCGGAATTACCTGATATTTTGGTGTTGCTTCTTGCGGCCGTACCGGGCGGGCTTCTCGTCGGCACTGCCATTGGAATCGCACTGAATCACGACTGTGCTACCGGAGGAACGGATCTGATTGCACTGTTGATTCGGCATTTTTTCCGGTTTTTAAAGCTTTCCGCCATTCTGTTTGTTCTGGACGGCAGCGTTGTTATCGCTTCCGGAGTCATATCCGGCAACTTTATGATCGCAGTGTTCAGCCTTTTATCACTTTTTATCATTATTCATACCATTAAATTTGTCACTTCAAGAAAAAAGGATTCGAAATAGTCAAAAGAGAAGCAGTTCCCTTAAATTGCTTCTCTTTTGATATTCTTCACTATATATGAAGTGGAAAATAGCTGTCCAGATGCTCAAGCACTTGTGCCACGCCATCCTCCTCATTGGATGCAGTCATCCTGTCGCAGAACAGGCGTATCTCTTCTTTCGCATTTCTCATAGCAATTCGTACACCTGCCTCCCGGAGCATTGGCATATCGTTGGGTGCATCCCCAATGGCAAGCACCCATTCCTGTCCAATTCCCAAACGCCCCCGGATATCCCGAATGGCATGTCCTTTGTCAACCCCTGCGGCAGTCACGTCAAAGCTGATGTCATTGTAGCGGCTGACCTGAATCCCCGGAATCTGAGACACATGCTTTTCAAAGACATCCAAACGCTCCTTCTCTTCCTCATACACCAGGATTTTATGAATCTCTTTTGCCTGTTCCCGCAAGCTTGCATAAGAAAGCTCTGTGTAAGATTCCACCTGGCAGCCAGGCGAAAACCAACTGTTCATAGCATCATACAGAAAGCGCTTATCATATACGTCATGGGTATAGAACTTATGCAGTCCTTTAAAAAAAGCATGGGCTGAAGACAACTCCAGGCAATCCACAAATGCTTTCAGAGAATCATCTGAAATCATGTTTTCAATCAGCTCCCCCTCCCATTCATAGCATGCCCCGGCGCCGGAAATCACGCCAATTCTTGAATCTATCGATTCCGCCAGAGATTTTGTGAAGCAATAGGGGCGGCCTGTCACAAAATAGACAGAAGCCCCCTGGTTCAGACATTTTTTCAATGCCCTTTGATTTCGTTCACTAATTCTGCTTTGGCGATTCAGCAGCGTTCCGTCCAAATCAATACAGATCATGGAATTTACATTATTTCCATCTTTTGAACTACTCATAAGATTCCCTCAAAATCGTTTCCAATTCATCTCTGTTTCCAAAGGGAAGAACATCCAAAACCGGTGATTGCAGCATCTCCTCAAAGGCTTCTCTGTCAACTTCCATCTCCTTCATGGTCTGGTAAAGTCCTATTTCTTTCAGAAAGCTCACCAACAGTTCAAAAAGCTCCTCTGCACTTTTTGCCTCCTTGCAGAAAATCCGTGCTGCTTTCTCGTATTTCTCGCGGTTAGCCTCTATTGAATGGCGGATAAATGCCGGAAATACAACCGCTAATGCTTCTCCGTGGGGAAGGTGTGTGATCCCGCCTATAATCTCTGACAAAGGATGGGGAGCCTGGGCGCCGGAATTGGCCAGTGCGCGCCCTGCCAAGGTATCTGCCATAGCCAGATTGCTTCTGTATTCCAGATTCCCCGGATCTTTCAGAACCTTTGGAAGATTCTCAACTACCAGGCGCATAGCCTCCATAGAATCCATCTCGCTGTACCGGGAAGCTCTTGGATTGATGTAGCTCTCAAAAGCATGGGTAAATGCATCAAATCCCGTTGAAGCTGTGATACGGTTCGGAAGGGTCATCATCAGTTCCGGATCCAAAATACATTCCCTGGAAAAATTCTGGGGATGATAGAATGTGATCTTCTCTTTTCCGCGTGTAATCACAGCGGCCTGTGTGACCTGTGACCCTGTTCCTGATGTGGTCGGCACTGAAATCAAAGGCAGAACTCCATCAGAATAGCTCTCATAATTTTCATAGGGGGAGCTGTACCTGCAAAACAGTTCATCCCAGTCAATAGCATCTTTTCCATTAGTAAACGCCAGTGTTTTCGCCGTATCAATAGAACTTCCTCCTCCGACGCCCAATACAAAGGACGCTTTGCTTTCCCTCAACTGCTCAAAGCCCTTCTGTACCATCTCCACAGACGGATTGGGAGATACCTGATCAAAATGTACCGTCTCCATCCCTTGTTCTAAAAGCAGGCCCTTAATCTTCTCGTACAGCGGACGCAAAGGCTCGTCCGGTGTAGTGACCATAAAGCCGACTCTCCCATATCTTTTGCAGATCCTTCCGATCTCCCGAATTCTTCCTGCCCCAAAATGAATTCTTGTGGGCTGACAATAATCAAACATTTCCTGTTACCTCCTTATTATACTTTTAAAAAAGTATAGAAACTCTTACTGCAAAAAGCAATTCTATGACAGCCCTCCATTGTTGTTACTTCTTTCCGGATTGATGTGGCAAATACATGACACCAGGCAGGCTGTCCCATTTTTCAATTCAGATCTATACTGAAAACAAAGGAAAAAGGAGGTTATTACTATGCGTTACCTTATTGACAGTGCCAATGACAGACAGATATTGGATGCTTTGTCCCTGGGAGCCTGCGGCGTCACCGCAAACCCCTCTATGTATCTGAAAAATCAACAGAATTTCTATACATTCTTGGAAACATATGCTTCTATGAAGCTTTCGTTTTTCAGCGGAGAGGTTATAGGCGAAACCCTGGAAGAAATGAGAGCGGAAGCGCGAAAGCTTTATTCCATTCATCCGGGGATTGTTATGAAGCTGAATTTTTCTAAGGAAGCTCTCATCCTCTGTCGGGAACTACATGAGCAGGGAATCTCCACTGCCATGACGCTTATCTTCACCATTGCTCAGGCAAATGCCGCTGTCAATGCAGGGGCAGATTATCTCTTTCCCTTTATCGGACGCTCGGATGAATACGGTTTGGACGGCATGGAGCTGATAAAATCCGTTCAGAAAATGGCAGATCTGAAAAAAGACTCCTTTTCTGTGGTAGCCGCATCCATCAAAAATCTCCATCAATTAGAGGAGCTTGCAAAAGCAGGTATTGACTATGCTGCGATTCCCTACGAGCTTTATGAAAAGTCTCTCTATCATCCGCTAACTAACCAGGGAGCTGCTGCTTTTGCAGTTGACTGGAAGGCTTTGAATGTAAAGTCGCAGCATTGAACCATAAATTAATATGAAAAATTACATCCCGCCGCGAATTGTAACTTGACACGGTTTTTTCCGGACTTTAAAATGAAATTATATAAGATATCCACGGCTTTTCAAAGATTTTTCCCTAAGATACGGTTGAAAAAAGGGGGCTGATATATAATGGAAGAAACTGTTCGGGTTGCAGACCGCATTTTTGATATTTTGGAAGTGTTAGCCGCTTCTAACTCTCCCCTTGGACTTTCAGAGCTTGCCAAAGCCACCCATATGAGCAAAAGCACGGTTCATCGGCTTGCGGCTTCTATGTGTGCAAGGCAGTATGTGGAGAAAAGCAGCGACGGCCTTTATTCCATCGGCTACAAGCTGATTGAAACGGTGAGCCTGCATATCAATCAGCTGGAGCTTCTCACGGAGGCCAAGCCCTTTTTAAGCGATATCATGCGGGATCTGGATCTGACCGCTCATCTGGGGATTCTGGACGGCTGCGACGTGGTTTATCTGGAGAAAATGGATATCTACCCCAACACCCGCCTCTATACACAGGTAGGGTACCGCTCCCCGGCCTTCTGCTCCTCCATCGGAAAATGTCTTCTGGCCTGTCTGTCCGGAGATGAACTGGAGGACGCGCTGTATCTGTGCAATTTCAAAAAGTATACATCCAATACCATCACGGATATCCGGGAGTTCAAGCGTTATCTCAGGGTGATCCGGCGTCAGGGCTGGGCTATGGACAATGAGGAATATCAGATCGGCCACCGCTGCGTAGGGGCGCCGGTATTTGATTACCGCGGTTCTCCCGTGGCCGCCATCAGCGCCAGCGGTTCCATCGCGCAGCTCTCGGACGATAAGCTTGAGATGGTCATTCGGGAGGTAAAGCAGGCAGCGGAAAAGCTTTCCCGGAGAATGGGGTATGTAGAATAAACGGAGGACATAAAACCATCGGCTTCATAATAATTAAGAAGTATAGAAAAAGGCAGTCAGAAGATGTCATATCTTCCAGATCCAAATCATGGGACTTCGCAAATCACCATTGTATCCGGAAAAAGTCATCTTCTGACTGCCTTTTAACTGCTTATCCCTTACTGTCTAACAGCAAAGCTTTTGCTTTTTCTTTGCTCTGCTCCTGTTAAAGATGCGTTCAGGAATATATTAAATAATATTTTTCAGCACAATTGTCTTTGTTCTGGTCACTTCATCAAAGGTAGACATAACACCCTCGGTTCCGATTCCGGAGTACTTGTAGCCGCCAAAGGGCATCTCAAAGCTGCGGAAGAAGCTTGCGCCGTTGATGATGGTTCCGCCACACTCCAGTGCATTGCAGACCTTCATGGCTGTCTTCATATTCTCTGTGAACACACAGCCGCAGAGACCGAACTTCGATCCGTTTGCTATCTCAATGGCTTCCTCTACCGTCTCAAAGGTGATAATCGGAACTACCGGTCCGAAGATCTCCATGTCAATGGCTACGTCTGCCGTCTTGGGAACATCCCTGATAACCGTAGGAGCAATAAATGCGCCGTCTCTGGTTCCTCCCAGAATAACCTTGCCGCCCTGCTCTACCGTAAGCTTTATCTGCTCTTCTACCTTAATGGCTGCCTTCTCACTGATCAGGCATCCAATCTGGGTGCTCTCCTCTGCCGGCATTCCCTGCTTGAGCTGTTTGATACGCTCAACCGCCTTTGCGGTAAATTCCTCGGCACGGTTCTTATGAATCAGGAAACGCTTGGAAGCGCAGCATACCTGTCCGGTATTGTACATACGGCCCCAGATAAGTTCCTCTACCGCCAGATCCACATCGCCGTCCTCCAGTACGATGAAGGCATCGTTTCCGCCCAGCTCCAGCGCAATGTGAGCCAGATGATCCGCCGCTGTTCTTGCCGTCTCAATGCCGACCTCCGTGGAGCCTGTGAGGGTAATGGCATGGACATCCTTGTTTGCGCACAGCCATGCGCCTACCTTGGAACCGCGTCCGGTTACAATCTGAACGGCTCCGGGTGTTACGCCGGCCTCGCCCAAAAGGGCTGTCAGCTTGCACAGAGTCAGCGGATTGTCCGTGGAGGGCTTTACGATTGCGGCATTTCCTGCAAGAAGCGTGGGGGCTACCTTCTGATCAAAGAGATCACAGGGGAAGTTAAAAGGAATCACGCAGGCAATTACGCCTATAGGCTCCCGTTTTGTAATCAGCACATGCTTATCCTGTCCCGCTTCCATGCCGGCGGGAATGGTCTCGCCGTACAGGTGCTTTGCCTTTTCGGAAAATGCTTTGAAGGCAATGGGAATATTGCCAATCTCAGCTCTCGCCTCGGTGATAGGTTTTCCTGTCTCCTGGGATAAGGTCTGAGCCAAATCCTCTTTATTCTTTTCCACCAGTTCAAGAAAACGGTACATAATTTCCGCTTTTTCATAGACAGGAACCTCCGCCCAGATTTTCTGTGCTGCCGCTGCCTTCTCTACTGCCAGATCCACATCCTCTTTTGTGGCTGCCGGAACCGTATCCACGACTGCGCCGGTTGCCGGATTGATTACTTCGATTACTTCGCCGTTGGAAGCATCTGCGGATGCTCCGTTGATAAACATTTTCATGGGATTTTTCTCCTTTTCTAATGTAGTCTCGTTATTAAGCCTCAAAGCCCGTGAAGGAAAGCATCAGTCCTCCGCAGGTATTTAAGCCGTCAGCCTCAAAGCCGTACTCGCCAAAGGTGAACTCCGCGATAAAGGGAACGTCTCCCGCTTCCTTCTTAAGCTGCTCCGCCACTTCTCCGATGCGGCTGTCAATACCGGCTCTTCTTCCGCCGCAGTGTACCAGATGATATGCGCCGGCCGGAGCTGCCATTTTTTCCTTCAATGCGGCAAGGGTATTGCCGGTAGAGTCGATGAGTTCGTCTACGGTTGCCTCCATGCGGATAATTGCCGTGCCCTCTGCCAGATTATTTCCGATGTTCATGCTCAGATCGTCGTTGCCGTTCATAGGATGGCGGATAGCTACCAGATCACCGAGACGGTCTTTTACGCCCAGAGGAGATGTGATTGTCTGAACCAGCAGATCGCCGCCCATAACCGCATCGGTGCCTATGCCTCTCCAGTCTGCATATTTCTTGAGGGCCGGTACGCCGTCGATCTCTGCCAGAACACGGTTATCCACTACTTTTGTGATAATGCCCATATCCTTTGTCTCTCTGTATGCGCCTGTGAACTTGTTGGTCATTTTCTTCTCCGAATAGAAGAAGGCAACCGCCACGCCGTCCGCAAAGGCTCCCTTATCGGTGTAAAGCTTCCACTCGCCTGCAATACTGTTGTCTGCGGCGCTTCCGCCATAGAAGGGAACTCTTCCAATTACCTTGGTAATGCCCTTTAAGTAAAATTCTTCTTCTCCCGGAGGCGCTACCATGTAGAAATAATCCGGGGCTGCCTTCTTGCCGGCACGCTCCAAGGCAAGCTTCGCCGCCTGCTCTCCTGCATCCACGGGGCATCCGCTCTTCTCAACTGCTGCGATTCCTACGGTCATTTCCGGATCGGATACTGCCATAATGCCTACAAAGCCGTCGTCTCCGGTTATGTAGCCTTCCGGTGTAATCACGCCTGTGAAGGATGTGTTGCCAATCACGGGAACGCCTGGCATCTCCTCCGCTATGCCTGCCAGCATTGCGTCCAGATCATAGGCGCAGCTTGCATATACATATGCCATATTTACGGAATCCAGACCTGCTTTTGCCTTCTTCGCAGCCTCTGCTCCCGCCGCCTTGGGGTTACTGTTTGTACTGGAACCGGTGTTACCTTTCAACATTTTGTACCTCCTTCTGTTTTGTTTAAATCGGACAATATTTACGTCTTATTTTATTATAATTTATTTAGTTTAACAGACAATATGCCTATTCCGTCAAACGAAACGGGCGTTCCGCTGTGCGGAACGCCCGTTTCTGCTGCTCTTTTTCCTGTTTTCTACAATTTAATCAACTTTTCCTTGTGTTCTCTTATCCGCTGAGGGCGGATCGGAAAATTTCTTGCGTTTTTCTTCTTGAAGTGTTACCCTCTGTATAGAAACGCGTGTGCGGCGCCTGTGATGCAAACGCCGCTCCTTTATGTCCGGTTAAAGGGGGACCAAGCTATGAGCTATCAAAAACATAAGTCGGAGGAATCTGTGGAGGACTATCTGGAGACTATCCTGATTCTCAATAAGTCTCTTGCCAATGTACGCTCCATTGATATTGCCAATGAGCTGAATTATTCCAAGCCCAGTGTCAGTGTGGCCATGAAGAATTTGAGGCAGAAGGGCTATGTCACAGTCTCCGGGGAAGGGTTTATCCTGCTGACAGAGGAAGGCCGCGCCCTGGCGGAAACGGTCTATGAACGCCATTCCGTTCTATCCCAATGGCTGATCCGGCTTGGTGTGACTCCGGAAACTGCCATTGCGGATGCCTGTAAGATGGAGCATGATATGAGCGAAGAGAGCTTTGAGGCCGTCAAAGCATATCTTCTTAAAAACCCGTCGTGATAAATTCAACTTACCGACGTTTCACAACAACCAAAAGGTAACTGCAAATCCTGTCCGGATAAACTTTCACACAGCGGACAGGATTTTTCATTCTTCCTGCCCCGCTGTGCAGAACACCCGTTTCCTACAATCTCCTCTAAAAAGATTTCCTCCGAATCAAACGTATCGGCAGGCGAATGGTTTCATAGGGCGCAATCTCTCCTCCATGTTCCGCCCCTTCACTCTCCTCCAAACGCTCTAACAGCTTCCTTGCTGCCATCTGCCCCATCTCGAATAAGGGATGCAGCATGGTTGTCAAGGGCGGATTTGTAACCTCCGCCCAGTCGGAATCGCCATATCCCACCAGCGCAATCTCATCCGGTATTTTTATCTGATGCTTCACAAGGTAGCTCATGCAGCCGATTGTTAAAGTTGGGGACAGAGGTAAAATAACAGTTACACGCCCATCCTTGACGAGACGCTCCGTTGCCCGGTATGCGCCTTCCTTTGTTCCCTCCTCCTCCTGAACAAACTGCGGTTCAAAAGATATTCCATTTTCTTCCAAAGCCCTTTTGTATCCTATGATTCTCTCTTTTAGAGAGGACAGCTTTCCCTTGCTGTTTACAATTCCGATTCTTCTATGTCCTTCACGTATCATCTGGCAGACAAGCCCATAGGTTGCCTGTTCGTTGTCGCCGACTATCATATCCCGTTCACAGAACTCCGCGCCGCGATCAATAAACACGATGGGATATTTTCGCGGCATCTGATCCAAATAGCTGTGATCCCCGGGAGCCGGAAACATCAGCATCCCATCTACCTGTTGAAAATTAAAGCTGTCTACCTGCTGCTTCTCCCGCTCCAACTCGTCATGCGTACATCCAAGTACCACCTGATATCCGTTTTCTTTCATTACTTGCTCTACGGCCTCCAAGATATCTACCGAAAAATAAGATGAGATATAGGGAACAAGAAGTCCGATGCGCTTGGACTTGTTGCTTCTCAAACTGCTGGCGCTGACATTCGGCACATATTGCAGCTGCTTCGCCACCTCCAGCACTCTGCGCTTTGTAGGCTCCGCTACAAAGCGCGTCCCGTTAAATACATGTGAAACTGTCGCTGTAGATACTCCTGCTGCCGCTGCCACATCCCTATTTGTTACTGCCATATGAATTGCCCCCTCAAACAAATTTTTGCTTTTAAGCGTAATCGATTACCGCTTAGGTCACATATAGTCTAACAAAGTCGGCCTGCTTTGTCCATGCGAATATTTTACGGGTTGTTCTCTTCTTTTTACGGTTTGTCAACTATTTTTCCCGGCTTTAGGAGAGCGCCTCCTCCAGCGCCTTATACATCACCTCTTTATCCGGCTCTTTTCCGGTCCACATCTCAATATTCAAAGCCGCCTGATTGATCAGCATACCCGCGCCTGTCGCACAGGGAATCCCTCTTCTTCGCATCTCTTTAATAAGCGCGCTCTCGGTCGGATTCGGAATCACATCCTGGACAAACATTTCCGGCTTGATAGAATCCAAGTCAATATTTGGAATTGCGTCTACATCCGGGTATAAGCCTACTGAGGTAGCATTGACCACAATATCGGTTCCCTCAGGAACGGAAAAAGGTCCGTCCCAATCTATGTAGCGTACTTCGGCCTTTGTATTATTGCGGATAATCTCCATCAGGGCATCCCCCAAGGGGCGATCCTGCGCTCGGTTGACGATTGTAATGTCCGCTACGCCGGCAAGCCCCATCTCCACACAGATTGCGCGGGCCGCCCCGCCTGCGCCAAAGACTACAACTTTCTTGCCCTTTACGTCAATTCCGTTGGAAGCCAAAGACATCATAAAACCCTTGCCGTCCGTATTTTCTCCGAAAAGACGTCCGTTTTCGTTCACAATCATATTAACCGCGCCAATCAGCCGGGCGCTCTCGGAAATCTCATCCAGATACTTCATAACCTCAATTTTATGCGGTATCGTACAGTTGATGCCGCGCATCTTGAATGCCTTCAAGCCTTGAATCGCATCCTCCAGCTTATCCTTATCTACATCCAAGGTCAGAAAATGCCAGCGCTCCAGCCCCATAGCCTCAAATGCCGCATCCTGAATAACGACACCGGGATTCTCCGCCACCGGCTGTCCAAATACCCCTACCAAATGATCCAAATAGTTCTGCTCCTTCATATTATAATACACTCCTTTACTTTGTCATTAAATCCAAAATCACACGATCTGTCTCATACATTCCTTCACTGGCCATGCATCCCACCGCACCGATGGTCTCCTCCACGGACTCCATAACAATGCCTTCTCCGGGCCGAAACGCCTGATGGCGCATAGCCAATTCATGGGCCATAATAGCCCCCTCCAGGCTTGTCGCAATCTTTGCCGCACAGGAAGGCTTTGCCCCATCGCAAACCATTCCCGAAGAGGTCCCGATGGAATTTGTAATGGTCTGCTCTATTTGCTCCAGGCTTCCCCCGTCTAAGTAAGTCATAGCGCATCCGCTTCCCGTTGCCGCACATACCACGCCGCAATACGCAGACAAGCGTCCGATTCCGCTTTTTAAATGAATCGCAATAAGGTTGGAGAGCGTCAGCGCACGGAGCAGTCTTTCATGTTCAATACCTTTCTCCTCTGCAAACAGAATAACGGGCAGCGAAGCGGTAGCTCCCTGATTCCCGCTTCCCGAAACAATCACGACCGGCATATTGCAGCCACTCATACGGGCATCGGAAGCCGCAGCCGCATATGCCTGCAAAAACTTTCCGTTTTTGTAATATAGCTTCCCCACATTAATGCCCCATGAGTTTTTCAGGCCCTCTTCCGCAATCTTTCGGTTGCAGGCAATCTGTTTCTCCAGCACTTCAGAAACATCCTGAAGATAACAGGTATTCGCAAAATCATAAATCTTTTCTACGCTCAGACAATCATGATCGGTCAGCCCGTCTCCTCTGCTCTCCTCCTTACAGCAAAATAAAATTTCTCCGTTCTTCTCAATGCGTACAATATGCAGATGTGCATTTTTCAATTCAACCTCCGCCTCGTCACCTTCTGCATACACATGAATCACGAGATGCAACGCCTCCGAATTTTCCAGCACAAATACCTTACAGAACTCCTGCTCCAAAAGGCGGCGGGCCTCATCTAATTTGCCGGCGGGCATATCCAGAAGAACCTCCAATTCCCGTTCCGGATTGCCTCCGATAGCTCCCAGCACGGCCGCCGCATTTACGCCGCGCAAATCACCGCCATTGGGAATGTAAACTCCTTTGGCATTTTTGATTAAATTGCCGCTGGCATAGACCTCCATACGCTCCGGCTTCCTCCCCAGGGTTTTACAAGCCACAGCTGCCGTATAGGCGATCGCAATGGGTTCCGTACAGCCTCCGGCCGGAACAAGCTCCTCCTTCAGAATTGCTATATATTTTTGATAATCTTTGTCTGTCCTGTTCATATCTTTTTCCTTATTTTGCAGCGCTTAGCTCCGCTCCTACTTCCTCCATAACTTCTTCCCAGAGACCAAAGCGCGGCAGAGAGCCGATTCCCCAACCACAGCCGCCGGAAATAATCACCTTCGGTCCGGCCGCCTGCAGCGCTGCCTTTACCTTGCCTTTGATCCTGGCTTTTACCGCCTCCCGATCTCCGCCGCTTAAATCAGAGGGAGATTTCAGCATAATTGACAGATCGCGGTAACTTCCATTGATAGAATGATTCAACCCGCCCACCAGAACAGCGTCCGTCAGCTTCCGCATTTCTCCCAGGGAATGATGCTCCTCTGCCTGATCTGCCCAGTTAAAGGCTTCTGCCGGATAATCCAGAAACCACTCGGTCAGCTCCGCGTCGCCGTGGCATACATGCGCCATATTGAACCAAGTCTTGTCCCTGATCTTCTCAATATTGGCAATGTCGTATTTCTTTCCGTACTCTTCGAACATTTCCTTTCCCATCAAACCGGCCATCCCCGCCTGATAACCCAGGAAAAAGCCGTCGGCGCCTGCTTTTACAAACTCCTCCATCAAGATCTCATTTGTCTCGTTTACCACCTCAAGGCCGATCTTCGCGTATTTTTCTGAATATTTGAAATGTGACACAATCGTCTCCTGGCGGAAAAAGCCTCCTGTCATCTCTCCCATCCAGATAAAGGGGCTGAATACGGTGGGAAGCACAGGTACATCACCCTGAAAATAATCTGCAATACGCTTTACCGCCTCGATCTCCCGGGCAAAAACGCCTTTCTTCATACTGGGAACCTTAAGCTTTGCCCATTCGTGGGGGTCATTGATGGCATTCACCTCCGTATTTTGCCAGGTCTCATCAAGGATATGCTCCGCATTGCGCAGCTTTTGCCCGAAAGCTTCCGGAAAATACATGCCGTTGGGCATTACCTTGATAAAATCAAAATGGTATGTATTCTGATAGTCGATGGTTGCCTTTGCAAAGTCCTTTGCGTTGCGATCCACCAAATTCATATGAGGCCCCCATGCGACGAACGCGGGGCGGTCCAAAATCTTTCCCTCCAAAGCAGCTTTTACTCGTTGTGTGTGTGTAATCATCTCTTTATTCTCCCTTAATTTTCATAGTACGCCGAAGTATGCTTTCTGAACTTCATCCGACTGCAGCATAGCTTCCGCTTTGTTGCTCAATACAATATTTCCTGTTTCAAGGACATATGCTCTATCTGAATGTTTCAACGCAATTCTTGCATTTTGTTCCACCAAAAGAATTGTGGTTCCCAATGTTCGTATCTCATCAATCATTCCAAAGATCTCATTGATAATTAGAGGTGCAAGACCCAGGGAGGGTTCATCCAAAAGAAGCATTTTCGGCTTCGCCATCATGGCGCGCCCGATAGCCAGCATCTGCTGTTCGCCTCCTGACAGGGAGCCTGCCACCTGATTTTCCCGTTCTTTCAACTTTGGAAGCAGGTTATATACCATCTCCAGGCTTTCGGGAATCTCCTGACGCGGCCGCAGATAAGCTCCCAAAAACAGATTATCCTTCACTGAGTAGCGCGGAAACACCTGACGCCCCTCCGGAGAAAGAATAATTCCCGCTTGAACTGCCTTTTTCGTTTCCCAGTTAGTAATATCTGTTCCGTCAAATGTAATTTTCCCGGATTTGCACGGCACAAGTCCCATAATTGCCTTCATAGTCGTGCTCTTCCCTGCTCCGTTTGCCCCAATCAGAGTAATAATCTCGCCGCTGTCCACTTCCATGTTAATCTTCTTCAAGGCATGGATGCTTCCGTAATCTACAACCACGTCCTCCAATTTCAATAACGCCATCTCACTCATCCTTTCCCAGATATGCCTCAATGACGATAGGATTTGTCCTGATTTCTTCGGGTGTCCCGTCGGCAATCAATGCTCCGTCATTCAGAACATACAGCCTGTCACAGATATTCATGACAAATCTCATATCATGCTCGATAAGCAGAATGGTATTGCCCATATTCCGCAAATCATGTACCAATTTGCCCAGCTCTTCTGTTTCCGCTCCATTCATACCTGCCGCCGGCTCGTCCAGAAGCAGCAATTTGGGCTGAATCGCCAGCGCGCGTACAATCTCTACCTTACGCTGATCTCCATAGGGAAGACTGGTGGCCATCTCAAAGCGATTCTCATACAAACCGAACAGCTTTAGCAATTCCTCCGCCCGCCCAATAGCTGTATCCATAGCTATCTTTGCCTTTCCCGGCAGAAACCATTCCCTTGCTGACAATTTTGTCTGAACATGCATCCCCACCATAACGTTGTCCAACACAGTCATTTTGGGAAACAGACGAATATTCTGAAAGGTGCGGGCAAAGCCATGAGCTGTGATTTCGTAGGGCTTCCAACCTGTGATATCTGTTCCCAGCATACTTACCTTACCCTCGGTAGGACAATACATTCCGGTAATACAGTTAAATAATGTTGTTTTTCCTGCACCATTGGGACCAATAACACCGATGATCTCGCCCTCATTTACATGCATAGTCACATTCTTCAATGCATCCAGGCCGCCAAACCTCTGTGTTATATTCTCGGCGCACAATACCTCACTCATGCCCGTCACCCCCTGCTTTTTCCTTTTTCCACGCCAAACGCTGTTCAATATATTTAAAATTCACAGAGCCAAACAAGCCGTCCGGTCGAACCAGCATCAGAACAACTAAAAGCGCGCCGTACACCAGCTGCCGGTATTCGGAAAATCCTCTTAAGACTTCAGGCAAGATGGTCAGCACCGTTGCCCCAAAAAAACTTCCGAAAATATTTCCCAAGCCTCCGAAAATAACCATAACCAAGATATTGTTTGATATGGCATTGGTAAAGCAGCTCGGATCAATATAGCTTGTATACAGAGAATAGAAGCATCCTGCCGCACCGGCCAGCATAGAGGAAATCACAATGGCGTACACTTTGTACTTAAAGACATGAATCCCCATAGCTCCCGCCGCAAGTTCATCATCCCGGATGGCCAGAATTGCATAACCCATGCGGGAATGAATAATCTTCCGTACGATAAATGTGGCCGCTGCCAGAAGAAACAAGATCACATAAAAGTATGCTCTCTGAGATTTTAAGGTAACGCCAAAGAAGCTTAACTTCGGAATCGCCATAATACCAAGAGGACCATTCGTCAATGACATCCAGTTAATCTCGATCACACGGATAATCTGACAGAATACCATAGTAACAATCGTAAAATAGTACCCTTTCAAATGCATCACAGGCAAACTCAAAAGAAGCCCGAACAAGCCGGCTATTACTGCTGCCATCAAAAGCGCCGCAATCCCATTCCAGCCGTAATTTTTACTCAAAATCGCCGCCGTATACGCGCCGATTCCCCAAAAAGCCGCATGACCGAAAGAGATTTGCCCCAACACTCCTGCCATTAGATTCAGGCTGACGCATAACATACAGTACATCAGACACAGGATTGCAATCCGGAGCACATATTTTGAAGAAAAAATCCACGGGAACAGCACTGCGAGGAGCGCTGTGATAATCAATAGAGTCCGTTTATAGCGTACCAGCCATGTACTTAATTTTTCTATCATAGCCACTCACCTCACACTTTATTGATAGCCTTTTTTCCAAACAGGCCATTGGGCATTACCAGCAGTACCAGAATGAGAATCGAGAAGGAAATGGCATCCCGGTAGCCTGTACTGATATATGCGGAAACTATCGTCTCTACTATACCCAGCACCAGACCTCCCACAACTGCGCCCGGCAGAACGCCTACACCGCCCAGCACAGCCGCTGCAAAAATCTTGATTCCAATAGAAGAACCCATTGCCGTATCAATGCTTCGATAATACATCGCAACCATCGTCCCTGCGATACATGCCAGGAACCCGCTGATAATAAAGGTCAATGAAATAATTTTATCCGTATCAATTCCCATCAGCTTCGCTGCATCCTGATTTTGCGCGATGGCTCCCATAGCTTTTCCAATCTTCATACGGTATGTAATGACGGAAAGCGTTATCATCAAAATGCAGGCTGCAATAAGAATAATAATCTGCGTCCAGGTCACTACCGCACTTCCAATGTAAATCTTTCCAAAATCCAGAAAATTTTCAAAAGATTTGCTGTCTGTGCCGAAAAAAACCATAATGGCGTTGTCCACAACCATAGACATTCCCAATGTGGTAATCAGGCCGGAAAGCTTAGGCGCCTTCTTTTTGCGGAGCTGCCTAAGTGCAAAGCGGTCAATACCGTAGCCCAAAAGTCCTGTGAGCACAATGCTGATGCCGAATGCAAGGAAAAAATGAATCCCTGTTGCAGTGTAGAATAAAAATGTAATATATGCGCCAAACATATACAGGGAGCTATTTGAAAAGTTCGTCAATTCCAATACACCGAATACCATTGTAAAGCCAATGGCTACCAACGCATATACACTTCCGATTGTAAAGCCATTTACAATCTGCTGTACTAACATATGGTCCCTCCAAAAAAATTCTGCGGTATCTGCCGCAATTCAAACAGCAGATACCACAGATATACTATGTCTACTGATTTACCGGAACAAAATTTCCATCCTTAATTTCAAATGTATAGATTCCCTTGTTCATCTCTTTGTTCTCATTGTAAGCCATATTTAAACCGGAAAGTCCCGGATAGCTGCGGATTGCAAGAATCTGCTCTGCTACGGCCGGCGTATCCGTCGTTCCTGCCTTCAGCGCGCTGTCAAGTACGATCTTCACAGAATCGTAGCCCTGTGCGGAGAAGCCGTCAGGAGATTCGCCATATGCCGCTTCGTAGTCTTGGATAAACTTCTTGGTGGCCTCATCCACATTTCCGGCCTCCAAAACAGAGGGAAGGAAGCATGGGGTAGAGCTTAAGACATAGGTTCCGTCAATGCTGTCGCCAATCAGCTTTGTGAACTCTTCATTCAGGCACATTCCCGGTCCTACATACTGCGCATCCAACTCCAGCTGCTTTGCCTGCATAAAGATCTGTGCGGCATCACTATAAGCTGCGCTGGCGTAAAATACATCAGGCTCCGCAGTTTTAATCTTGGACAGAACAGCTGAGAAATCCTTCGTATCACCAGGAACAAAGCTCTCGTACACTACAATCTCTCCGCCGTAGGACTCCCATGCCTCCTTGATAAACTCGCAGGTCTGTACGCCGTGATCCGTGTTCTGATACAAAATGGCAAGCTTGCCTGCGCCAAAGCACTCCTTCATAATCTCAGCAAAGCCCACGCTCTCCCAGCGGGCGCTCATGGGAACGGGGAAAACGTAATCACCCATGCCCGGCAGATCCGCATGTGAAGCCGCAACGCCCATCAGCAGCATATCCGCTTCATCAAAGACGGGTGCCGTCGCCATCGCGCAGGATGAACCATAGCCTGCAAGGGCACAAAATACGGTGTCATCGGATATAATTTTGTTCGCTAGGTTGACTGCTTCATTGGGATCACCCTTGTCGTCCATAAACTCAATGGTAAAATCGGTTCCGTGTTCCTCGTTGAACTGATTCAGTGCCAATTCCGCACCATTTTTGATCTTTACGCCATACTGGAGGTTATCACCTGTCAATGGGCCAAACATCGCCATCTTGTTCTTGCCGTTATGGTTAATGGTTCCCTCTCCTGTCGCATCTGCCTCACTGCTGCCTTCCGCCTCTTCGCTGCCTTCCTCTAACGTCTGTGCAGGCATCTCTGCCGCTTCCTCCTTTGCACCGCATCCGGTCAGCGCTGACAGGCTAAGAGTTCCGCATAGTAACAATGCCAATAGCTTCTTCATCACAAAATCCTCCTTTGTTTTAATACCGTTCAAAAACGAAATCGATTACGTAATCGGTTACCCAAATCTTATCTGCTTTTATTTGTTTTGTCTATAGTCAAAAATCCACAAATTTTTCAGATCATTTTCGTCACTTTGCATAAGCATCTTATTTTGTATGGCTTTTTATCCTATCATGCTATTTTAACTGAAATTTATACTTGACTTTTTCAAAAAGCAGTGCAAAACTGTTATTAATTAACATTTAAACTGAAATTATTTGCAACGATTATTTACTTTTTCGTTGGAAAGGGGAATCATATGGGGAAGATACGAATTGGACTTATTGGAGCGGGAATGATCAGCCAGAAGCATCTGCGCGCTTATCAGGAGAATCCGGAGGCGGAGGTTATTGCCGTATGCAGCCGTACACAGGAGTCAGCAGAGCGCTGTGCTAAAGAATGGAACATTCCCCATGTTTATACGGATATCAAGCAGCTTCTTGAGAATAAAGACGTTGATGCTGTGGATATCTGCCTGCACAATCATCTTCATGCTCCTGTCACCATTGCCGCCCTGGATGCCGGGAAGCATGTTTACTGCGAAAAGCCTCTGGCCATGACTTATGCGGACGGACAGGCTATGCTTGAGGCGGCCAAGCGAAATGAGAAAACACTTCATATCCAGCTTGGTTTTCTATATCGTCCATATGCAAGAGCTGCTAAGCGTCTTGTCGACGGCGGCGCTCTTGGGGAAATCTATCATGCACGCTCTGTGGGCTTTCGCAGAAGAAATCGCCCGTATGTAGACGGCTTCGGGCGCGCTGATTTTGTGGAACATCGTCTTGCCGGAGGCGGTGCGCTTTATGATGTCGGTGTTTATCACATCTCTCTGTTACTGTATTTGATGGGAATGCCTGAGCCAACTCGAATGAGCGGAAAGCTGTATCAGAAAATAGATATGGATGAAGCCCGCCGTGTCAGCGGACATTATGATGTGGAAGAGCTTGGAGTTGGTTTTGTACGCTTTGATAATGATGTAACTATGGATCTGTTTCAGTCCTGGGCTGTACATCTTGATTCTATGGACCCCAGCATTTTGCTCGGCTCCAAGGGCGGAATCAAGTTGGATCCTTTCAGCTATCATACCACAATCTGCGATACGGAACTTGACTGTACAGGGGATCTGGAAAAAATGGATTTCCGCTGGAAGAATACGCAGCCGAATGAATTTGCTTACACCTCCTCCGAGGACCATTGGATCGCCGCGCTGCTCGGTAAGGTTCCTATGATTCCTACGGCGGATCTGGCGCTCACTACTCTTCTCATTCAGGAGGGAATTACGTTGTCACATCAGCAAAACCGGGAAGTTACGGCCGAGGAAGTAAGGACGGCATCGGTATTGTCCAAATTGGAGCTGGAGTGATTTTCGGTTTTCTTGTTTTTATTGATATGGGCTGTTTTATTTTTTAGATTATTAAGGCTCTGCACAATTATTTACGCAGAGCCTTAATTGGATTAATTTTTAATCATTTTACTTATGGAGTACCAACATTGGGTACAAAAACTACTTTTATTATTTATTCCAGTATTCCTCTACTTCCGTTCGGACTCTTTCCTGAGGCATATTGAACTGCCCTGCAATTTTATCTACGACCTCTACAAACGAAACCTCCATTTCTTTTAGTACCGCTACAACATTCATAATACCGGAATCTCGTCTAATCCTCATATCATGCACTCTCATTATTTCTTCCTGGTCATATAAGTGCATCATAATGTCCACAACCTCACTTTTTTGCTCTCTAAGTATTCTTTGAGCACATTACTGTCTTTACAAATCCGAATCGTCTCACGCACTGCAGTTTTTGTCCTGCCTTCCGGCTGAGTTTTCCTGTCACCTGTATAGATAACATATAATTCCGGTTTCGGAATTATCACCCTTTTACTACTATACAAATCTTGCCCATTCTCCGAGAAATACCTACGGTAGGAGTTGACAAGATATTACAATGCACGAATGATAATATTCACTGTCCAGGTACTTTGTGCCTCCATTAGTATCACAAGCTTGTTGCCTTTTGCAAAACCTAGTGTAATGTATCATTGATATTTAGCGCATCTGCCACCTCTGTTATGAGGTGACAGATGAAATTATTGGATAAAGTGATATCAGCTTTTCTCTGGCATCACCTGTTTGAAAATGCCACCGTATTTTAGCTTCATCACGATTACGCTCTGTTTCCCATGCAGATAGTTCGTTTTTTAGTCTGGTGATTGTATCTATACGACGTGACAGACATTGGCGTGTCATTACATTAAGTTCAATTTCAGCCATGTTAAGCCAACTCCCATGCTTGGGCGTATAATGGATTTCCAAACGCTTTATAATCCTTCTCGCTTCAGCTGGTGGAAACGCTTTGTAAAGGGATGCAGCTTTATGAGTATTAAGGTTATCCATGACCAGAATAATCTTTTCGGCATCCGGGAACATCACATCTGATAAATATTGGATTTTCTGCGCCCAGTCAATGGCAGTGCGGTGTTCATGGACGCTTACATGATGCTTTCCGCCAAGCGGTTCCACGAAAGCGAATATACTGCAGGTGCCGTTCCGCTTATATTCTGAATCGGTTTTCTGGTCATCACCGGGCCGCATGGGTAACGGTTCCCTCACATCTTCTAACAGCTGGTATGGCTTTTCATCCATACAGACAACAGGGCGTGCCGGATTATATGGAAGTTCATACACATCAAGGACATCTTCCATACAGGCTACAAATTCAGCATCTTCTTTCGAGGGGATGCACCAGTATTCATTCATGTGAGGTCGAAGTTTATTTTTTTTAAAGCCCTGCCTATTGTATCTTTACTGACTGGGACATCAAGCGCTATTTTTGCCTGTTCTTCCAACAGTCGGAGCGTCCAGCGGGAATGACCTTCCGGCGCCGGGCTGCAAGCGATTTCGATAATGCGGGCTTCTGCACGTCCGTCAAATTTCCGGCGTGCCTGGTCAGAGTTAACACTGCGGTTGAGTGAAGTGATGCCTTCAATCCCTTTTTCACAATAAAGTTTCACTGTATTAGTAACCGTAGCCATACAGACACAGTTTGTTTTAGCAGACTGTTCATGGGTAAGAATTTTGCCATGTGCCTCATCCAGATCAATGATAATCTGGCATCTGTTCCGGACTGTTTTTGTTGTTTTCTTTTTACGCATAACGGATTTCAGTATTTTAAGTTCGTCATCCGTTAACGAGATTTTGTATTTTTTAGGTCTTGCCATAGGAATCACCGCCGTTTCTTTTAGTATACCACGAAACGACTTGGCAAACCAGTAATACTTAACTAATCACCAACCCCCACTTCAAGTGGGGGTTTGAAAAACGCCCCCAAGGGCTCTGTTACTGCTCGCCTGAAAGGCGGGTATCGCAAGCTTATATTACTTGCTGCCGCTAAAAAGCGGCTCCCTCACTTTCTTCTTTCCGAGACTCTTCTGACTGGTCCCGAATATATTTTTTTATAGCATCCTCTGTTACATTTCCTAGTAAAAGTCGCGCAAGTTGATGATAGTCATTGTATGTACCTCCATATCGTTTTTTGTGGTTGGGTTTCCGGGAAACGATATGGAGGGCGGCGGGGAGCGACACCCGGGGGAGCCGCTCTCCACCTTGGGACTGTTTGTCCCAAAGTGGAGCCGCCAAGAAACGACAACGCCCGCACAGCGTTGTACTGTGCGGGCGCATGAAATGACGCAGTTCTTTATGTACTTACAAATTTCGCGTTGTTGGCCAGAGTAACCCGGTGGAGGGGCTAAACTTTTTTTGACGAATTAACTTGAGTGCAGATAAAAAAGGACACAACGATACCTCCCGGATACCGCCGTGTCCTTAAAAATGGGTGACTTTAATACACCCTCCGTATTCTATTTTTCAAAAGAAAACGGCGGCTTGAAATTTGTTATTTCAAAACCGCCGTTAGGCTACTGTATTTTGTTTTGGCGCGCAGATAATCAGCCGCCGCAACAACGGTTTTTTTTATTTACCGTTGGGCGGTGATTTTTATTTTTGTGTTGCTAAAATACTTTTTACTTATCGGCAATCTTAATCGTTACTGACCCATAATTGCTAAGGATCAATTTCGGGGTTCCATTTCCTACTTGATAAATTGCAGGCCAGTTTACCGGACGTTCTATCCATCCTGGGCCACAATTTGTTGTATCTAAATAGAGGTTTGTAGGTTCCTCATTGAAACACACTGTCAAAGGGCCATTGTCTACGTTAGCCGTAATATCTTTTAGGACTATATCAGCCTCAATATAGAGTGGGCCGGAAGTTACCTCAATATCATATACTCCTCGTGATATATTGGTATCTATCAGTGAAAAGCCAGCTTGTTTTGAAGTTACATGAACGGGTGCATTAAAGTCTTGCATATGTAACACCATTTGTTCTGATGTAATATCAAATTGAGAATACACAGCATCAGGTATATAAATGCGGACAATGTTTTGAGGTTCAGCTCCAAAGTCCACATTTATACCATCTGGTGAAGAATGAGTAACCGTAATTTGCATAATACCGTTTACAATCTTTGCGCTTGTTACACAATTTTCCGGATGCTCCATGTTCAAATATTCAAACGTTACTTCGGACTCACTTGTTCTAACAATATCCACACCCACAGGGCCTTGCCCAGTTATGGAAATACCACTGAAATCAACCGTAATATATTCGGACGTAGAAACATTGGCTTGCGTTGGTGTTTGGGGAGTAGCTTCTGTGGCTGCCGCGACAGAATAAACGCCAACAAAGGATGCTCCAAAGGTAATGCACAGTGTCAGTAAACCTGTCAGAAGTTGAATTACTTTTGACCTTTTCTTCAAATTCATAATTGCCCCTAACCTCTCTTTCAATAATTGTTTGTTTTCACTTAATGTAACAGCACCAAGAGACTCCTTGTATTTTCCGACTGCCGCCATAGCATCAAGTAAAGTTTTCCCATAATCCTGCGCGTTGTCATATCCCATTTTTGCAAGGACAGCCTCATCACAAGAAAACTCGCAAGCCTTGATAATTTCCCGGCTCATAAGATGCACAAGGGGATTAAACTAATGCAGACAGACAGTAATTTGAACCAGCCATTTATAGAACATATCACACCGTTTGTAATGTGTCAGTTCATGTAGCACTATACACCGAAAATCCTTTTCGGAAATATCCGCGCTGGGCAGTACAATACATGGATGGAAAAAGCCAATCAACAGCGGGGAAGAAACCAGCGGATTAACACATAATTCAATCGGCTTTTTGGTACCTAATTGCTCCGCAACAATAGAAAGTTCATCTAACCGTTCAATGTCAGAAATGGGGGTCAATCCAGCATTGATATACCGCATAAAGCTCTGATAGATTGTTATTTTTCGTATCAGAAACCCCAGCGCAACCACCAGCCAAACCAGCCAGATATAATTTATCAGCATTATCCCAATATTTTGAAATGGGTGGACAGTCGTTATATCATCTGCCGGGCTATTCACAAGTTCATTGTGTTGCTCCGTCCCAACAGTGGGAATAAAATTGTCGCCTGGAGCATTTTGTGAGGGATGCTGTTGTAGCGGTAAAGGAGTGGCTTGGGATATTACCTGATCGACAGCTTGATATGCCTTTCCCATCAGACTTACTTCCGGCCCGAACGGGAGCAGTAGCCGTAAAAGAACAATCAGCCAAATGTAATACTGCCATTGTCGGCTGATTTTATCTTTCAAAAACCGTTTTCCCAAAAGCAGAGCCAAAATAAGCAATCCACCAGAAAAGGACATAGACAGGAAGATTTTCAGAGCTACGTTCATTGTTGCCCGTTTCCTTTCTCCAGCAGCTTTTTCAGTTCTTCATATTCCTCGTCTGCCAGCAAATCACCTAAAATCAAATTAGAAACCAGTCCACTTGCGTTTCCCTCATAGATTTTATCCAAGAAATTTTTTGTTTGTGCCGTCTGATATTCCGTTTCTGAAACCAGTGTTGTATATTCGTTGCGCCGTCCAATTTTTTTAGCACTTAGAAAACCCTTGTTAATCAGCCGTGACAAAAGGACAATCAGTGTATTCTTTTGACACGGTTTTCCTTTGGCCGCCAGTCCATCCATGATATAGGGGAACAATGTCACCTCCTCCGGGTTCCCCCACACGATTTTCATAATTTCAAGTTCAGCATCTGATAGTTGTTGCACCATGTTTCTTTCCTCCTTAATGTATGACGCGATGTTGACATTAAAAATATAACATAGCGTTGTACTTTTGTCAAGCCCGCAAGCAAGAAAAGAACATGAAATAAAAAACTACTTAAAAATAAAATTACACTTCGTTCTCATATTCCACCCCGAAATGTAAAATAATATAGGGGTGATGTGAGAATGTACCAATACGAAAAGCGCCTGGACTGTCATACATCACCACATATATATTTAATTCGCTTTTTCAAGAACAATCGAGGTATTCTCCTCCATTTCCGAGATAACATCCATTCCAGAATCAATATGTCCCAACATAATCAAGCTATCCGAATACCGGAAATCCTGATAAAAAATTGAAAGGTTTCCCCACGGAGCATAAAGGCACAAATCACCTACATCTGGATCACAGCCATCCGGTTCACCCTCCGTCGGCAATTCTTGCGAAAGATAACTGATTTTTTCAATACCGTTGAAATCCTCAAAGTTCAAGTCCAGTGGGAGCATATCATATAAAGCATTTGCAGCAGGTGTATCATAAAGCGTGATGGCGACCTCCTGTCCGTTCACAGTCATTTTCAATTTTCTTTCCGTATTTTCCACCTCAATATCTGCCTCTCTTTCTTCAAATCCAAGCCCTTCCAACCATTCGTTAATGACAGGCTGTGCAGAATCTATATCCGGACGATAAACGCCAATCGGCTCCAATACCTCTGTGGAATCCGGCAATGCTGCAGTAATATCCGTGACGCTGCCTGCCAGTCCTCCGGTTCCATGCGCACAAAACGGTACAACCGTTTTACCAGAGAAATCATATTCTTCGATAAAGGAGAAAATCGCCATAGGCGCGGTATACCACCAATTAGGGAAGCCGAGAAAAACTACATCATAATCTTCCATATTATCAACATGATTTACCAGCTCTGGACGGGCATTTTCAGCTTTTTCATCCGCTGCCCGATCTAAGCACTCGTCATAATCGCTGGAATACGGTTCTGACACAATAATCGAAAACAAGTCACCACCGACCTTCTGCTGAATCCATCCTGCCATTTTTGCCGTATTGCCGGGCAACAATACACTTGCGGAGGTTGTAGCATCCACATCCACTTCTTCCGGGTTTTCAACCTGCGTATTTTCTGCCCATGTAAAATACGCAATCAGAATTTTACTGCCCGATTGATTTGTAGAGGAATCTTCCGGTTTCTCTGCTCCTGCCTCCGTTACTGGCGTTGTTTCTACATTTGCTGCCGGTTCTTCACTTTTATTCTCTGGCATTGGGATATTTTCTGTTTTTTCAGCACCGCAGGCCGCTATTCCAAGCAGCATACAGAACGACAGAAAAGCTACAATCCATTTTTTCATCAGGAAGCCTCCTTTTCTTTTTCCTGCTTATCTTTTTGAATATTGTTTTGTCCATGTACTTTTCTTAACAGCTTTGTGAGATAATGTGCAATAAATATACAAAGTCCCATCAAAGCAAAGTAATCTATATAGAACAGGAAGACAGATTCCCCGTAATCCAAAAACACAAATTCGCTTTTGAGCAGCAAATAAGTCAGAAAATCCCTTCTGATAAATACTGCTATACCATACAGGGAAATGGCTGTGCCAAGGAGAAACAGCAAAACAGAGCGTATCTTTGATGATTTTCTTATCCGCATCCCCTTTTGAGCCATACGAATCACCATGTTCCAATGCAGACCAAGATGTACATTCATCAGTAAAAATCCCCAGTAAGAACCTAAGATATGAAACCGCCTTGCCAACGCCATTCCTCCTTCAATCGGCAAAACCGAAAATACATATCTTGACAAAACAATGCTGCTGTATATTAAAGCAACCATAGAAAACCATGTCAGTATATCTATACAGACCTGAAGAACACGAATCAGTGAATATTTGCCCTGAAATAAATTTTTATGCCATCTCCAATTCAATATATGATGGACGGCAAACAGAACAAATATCCCCGCTCCCGCCCATTCGTGAGCTTCATCACCCCAGAATTGATAGCCCATCAGGAACAGCAGCGCCACTGACATAGCAACATCAACGGCCCCTTTCAGTTTTCTGTTCATATTTTCGCCCACCACCTCTCTTATTTCAGACAACCGTAGGAAGTATCATCCACTGCTTCCAGCCATTCGTTAGAAACCTCTGTACCGGAAACCTCAACCGCCAGATGCGAAAACCAGCTATCCGGTGCAGCGCCATGCCAGTGTTTCACTCCAGCCGGGATATTGATTACATCTCCGGGGTTTAATTCCTGTGCTTCTTTGCCCCATTCCTGATAATAACCGCGCCCGCCTACACAGATTAGAATCTGCCCGCCACCGGAAGTAGCATGATGGATATGCCAGTTGTTCCGGCATCCCGGTTCAAACGTAACATTGAAAATCCCCACCTGTTCCGTGGAAAGCGGCGCGAGGTAGCTCTGTCCGATAAAATACTGTGCATATCCGTCATTGGGTTTTCCCACCGGAAACAGCATATTTTTTTCATGCGCTTCCTTTGCACTCCCTGCCACATCTTCCTCCGTCCAGACTTCCTTCGCCATTTTGAAAGCCGCCCATGCTTTCGGCCATCCTGCGTAAAATGCCGCATGAGTTAAAATCTCGGCAATTTCCTCTCTGATAATCCCGTTATTTTTTGCGCTCATCAAATGATACTGGAACGAAGAATCCACCAGTCCCTGAGCCATTAACGACACTACCGTCACAAGGGAACGATCCCTTAAAGAAAGTTTTTCCTCCCTGCTCCATACCTCTCCAAATAACACGTCATCGTTTAACTGTGCGAATTTTGATGCAAAATCCCCAAGCTGATCTCTGCCTGCTGTCTGCTTTACCATAATCTTATCCTCCATTTTTTGCTTATGTCTGTACCTGCGTTATATTTTCTGGTTTCCGGTAGACCATACATGGCTTTCTTTCGCAGAAGCCTGCGTATTCTGCGCCATAACGCCTACCAACTTATGTGGAACATAAGGCTCCTCCAAATAGGAAAGCTCCTCCGCTGACAATTCCAGCTCTGTTGCTTTTGCTGCTCCTTCAATATGATGGAGCTTCGTTGTTCCGACTACCGGAGAAATAACTTTCGTCAAAAGCCATGCGAGGGAAACCTCCGTCATGGAAACGCCTTTTTGTGCCGCTAATTTCGCCACCCTGTCAATGATCACTCCATCCTGCCCTGCAGTAGAATCATATTTTAGCCTTGCATAACTGTCCTCCTGCAAACACTTAGAGCTTTCACCGGGAAGCCTTGCAAGCCTGCCTCCTGCCAGTGCACTGTATGGTGTCATGGCTATATTGTCCTCCCTGCAGAGCTTTGCCATTTCCCGTTCTTCTTCCCGGAAAATCAGATTGTAGTGCCCCTGCACGGATACAAACTTTGCAAATCCTTCTTTTTCCGCCAGTGCGTTTGCCTTTGCAAGCTGATAGGCAAAGCAGTTGGAAATACCAATATAGCGGGCTTTACCAGCTCTTACCACGTTATTCAGGCCTTCCATAATGTCGTAAAGCGGCGTTTCATAATCCCACATGTGATAAATATATAAATCTACATAATCCATACCAAGATTGGCGAGGCTTCGGTTTATCATCCGCTCAATATGCTGCTGTCCGGTAATTCCGGCCCGGATGTCATCCTGAGTACGGGGAAGAAATTTTGTTGCCACCACCACATCCTCGCGCTTTACCTGCTCCCACAGCGCCCGGCCGAGATACTGCTCGCTGGTTCCGCTTTGGTAAGCGATCGCCGTATCAAAGAAATTAACGCCCAAATCCAGCCCACGGCGGATAATCTCACGGGAATGTTGCTCGTCAATCGTCCATGAGTGCTGACCGTTATTTGCATTGCCAAATCCCATACATCCCATACAAATGCGGGAAACCGTCAGATCGGAATTTCCAAGTTTTGTATACTGCATTATGCCGCCTCCTATTCATGCACCATTCCATTTGTATCAAGCCACTGGCTGATCTCCTCATTTAGTGTTGCCCCACCGGAATAGTGAACCGATAAGGCTTCTCCCATAACCGCATCAGGAGCCAGTTTCGCAATCGCCGTGAGACTCTGCCCGAACCTTCCTCCGCCATGAGAACAGAACGGAATGATGGTCTTGCCTTCAAAATCATATTCCTCCAAGAAGGAAGCAATCGGCATAGGAATAGAAGCCCACCAGTTCGGATAACCGAGAATAATTACGTCGTAATCTTCCATATTTTCAATATGATTCGCCAGTTCCGGCCTTGCCTGTTCATTCTGATCCCGCTGTGCCTCGTCCAAAACTGTGTTGTAATCATTGGAATAAGGATTCACAGGCGTAATCTCAAATAGGTCGGCTCCTGTCTGGCGCTGTATCTCCCCGGCAATCCCTGCCGTATTCCCGCCCCATGAAAAATAGGCAATCAGTACATTTTCATTATCAGAAGCTCCGTAGTCCTGCTGCAATGCTGTGCCTGTAACACTACCGGAGCCAGCCACCGCATTAAGCACCAAGCGCATACCAATATTAAAGCTGCCCTTATCCTGCGCAAGTGTGGCACGATATGCGCTGCGCATATTTTTAGCAAAATCATTCCAGCCGCCGCCCCTGTATACCCGCAACGTACCGCTGTCCGGGCCAGCCGGATCGGTTTCCTCTGTCTTAGGGTATTCGCCATAATAGTCCCATACCCATTCACCCACATTGCCATGCGTGTTATACAGCCCAAAAGCGTTGGGAGCAAAACTGTTTACCGCAACGGTTGTCTGTCTGTATTCACCGGGCTGTGTATCCAGATTTCCCTGCGAGAAATAATTGTCCTCAATCATATAAGGATAATGCCCATAATAATTTGCTTCTTCTGCACTGATAGAAGTTTCTGTATTAAAAGGAGTTACTGTACCGGCACGACAGGCATATTCCCACTCCGCTTCTGTAGGTAAACGATAGCCATTCGCACTGCGATTCCAGCTTACATTCTGTCCGTCAATGGTATAAACCGGCGTTCGTCCCTCGCTCTCGCTCCGGGCATTGCAGTAACTCACCGCATCCAGCCATGAAATATTTTCAACCGGAAGATCGCTGCCAGAGAAATTGCTGGGATTATTCCCCATCACTTTCTCATATTCTTCCTGCGTCAATTCATACTGGCTCATATAGAAATTGCTAACCGTAACTGTATGCTGCGTTTCATCATCACTCCGCCAGCTTTCATTTTCCGGACTTCCCATCTGAAAAGTGCCGCCTTCAATCAAAACAAATCTTTCAGGAATCTCCATCATACTTACCTCATTTTCTTCCGGCGAAGCGGAAACGGTCACGTTTTCCGCTTCGCCTTCGGTATTCTGCATATTTGCAGTATCTTCTTTTTGTTCGCTCCGACCACAAGCTGACATTCCAAGAACCAGAACGGCGGCCATCAAAAGCGCTGTCAAATGTTTCATTGTGACCTCCTACTCTGCAAGCCCCAGTCCGCTCAGCCAGTCCGCCACTGCGTCGCCGGGATTTGCCGCCTGAGAGCTTCCCAAAGAAAGCCCGTCCAGAATATCCGCATCCGGTTCCATGCTTTCGATTGTACGGATGGTATTGGAAAATCCGCTGCCGCCACTGGTTGAATATTATCCCCCTTGGGAGCCACCAGTTTCCCGCTTCAGAGCCACCCGGAAATGGTATTTTCCACCTTCAGAGCCACCACAACATATTGTGGCAGCACACATATTTGATTTCACTATAAATCTCCTTATAGTTATTCTTGGAGAACTGCTGATGCAGTATCACCAAATAATCTATAGGGAGGTCTTTTTATGTTTAAGAAGACAAAAGTCAGAAGTATTCTGGAACTTCTGGGAAAAAATCTAAGCGCAAGGGAGGTGTCAAAAGTTTTAGGTGTATCAAGAAATACCGTCGCTGGAGTACAGACGTTATTCTTACAATCGGACAAATCATGGGATGATATTTCTGAATGGGATGACGACAGGCTTTATGAACTGTTCTATCCGGATAAGTTTAAATA
>CAJTDE010000008.1 GCA_910574835.1 Clostridia bacterium
CACTAAATATTGCTAGATAGTAAAACAAAAAAGTTGACAAAAAAATAAGCCTATTACAAGGCTTAAAGGTACTTTTTTGATTACTGATGTGTCAAACACCCGGGTTCAATATCATTTAATCCGCCTGGGATTTCTTACATATAAAAACAGCAGAGGAAAAAGTAATATCGACGGTTTTTTTGGAAAGGATACAAATGCGGCCTTAAAAGCAGCGCAGACATATTTCGGCATAGCAGCAGATGGAATTGTCGGCCCCATAACAACGTACATTTTAAAGAACAATTAACATCAGATATTTCTATGAATATAACATTCTAAAAAATATAACCCTGCAACAGACTATGAAAGTTTAACTATTTGTGTTAAAATACAAAGGATATTCCAAAGCTTTTACGGAATCTTAATAAAAATATAGAAAGAAGTTAATAAATCTGCGATAACATACATAACAGGATATACCGTAATATCCGCCCATCTGAAACAGGAGACTTTGTATAGCAGCAGGCAGATTGAAAAATACTATGAAGTATAATCATATGGAACAGGCAGTTTTCCTGGAGCGTCCCAACCGCTTTATCGCCTACGTGGAGCAGGCGGGAAAACGGGAAATCTGTCATGTAAAAAATACAGGCCGGTGCAGAGAATTGCTTTTGCCCGGCACGCAGGTATATATACAGCGTCAGTCCAATCCGGCAAGAAAGACGCCCTTTGATCTGATTGCGGTAAAAAAAGGAGAGCGCCTCATTAACATGGATTCTCAGGCGCCTAATAAGGTAACGGCGGAATGGCTCCGCACGGGTGGCTTTTGCAGTTCGCAAGCCAGAATAAAACCGGAATGTACCTATGGAAATTCCCGTTTTGATTTTTACATTGAGGACGGCCTCCGCAGGATTTTTATGGAAGTAAAGGGCGTCACCCTGGAGGAGGACGGAATTGTCCGCTTTCCGGATGCTCCCACCGAGCGCGGCGTCAAGCATATTCAGGAATTAATAGAATGTAAAAAAGCAGGCTATGAGGCATATATATTTTTTGTAATTCAGATGAAAGACGTCCTTTTTATGGAGCCTAACGACAGGACGCATCCGGCTTTTGGAGAGGCGCTTCGAAAAGCGGCAAAAGAGGGCGTCGGCATATTTGCCAGGGATTGCCTGGTGAAGCCCGATGAGCTTACGATAGATCAGGAAGTTGAGGTTCGTTTGTAGATGGAAGCATTAAAGGAAATTGTCAATCCTATTTTAAAGTGGTATGACAGTCATGCGCGGGTGCTGCCCTGGAGGGAGGAGCCGTCCCCTTACCGGGTGTGGGTATCGGAAATCATGCTTCAACAGACACGGGTGGAGGCAGTAAAGCCATATTTTGAGCGGTTTATAAAGGAGCTTCCTACGATTCGGGCTTTGGCAGAGGCGCCGGAGGATCGGCTGATGAAGCTGTGGGAGGGCCTGGGATATTATAACAGGGTTCGCAATATGCAGAAAGCAGCCATAGAACTAACCGAAGAATATGGCGGCGAGATGCCGGCAGACTTTGAACGGATTCTGAAGCTTCCCGGAATCGGAAGCTACACGGCGGGAGCTATCGCCTCCATTGCCTTCGGGATTCCAAGGCCCGCGGTGGACGGCAATGTGTTGCGGGTCCTGTCAAGGGTTCAAAAAAGCTATGAAGATATTATGAAGCAGTCTGTACGGAAAAGCTTTGAAGAGCAGGTAAGGGCTGTGATTCCAAAGGTTCGGGCGGGAGACTTCAACCAATCCCTGATTGAATTGGGAGCTATTGTGTGCGTGCCGAACGGTGCGCCCAAATGCGAGGAATGTCCTCTGAAGGAGCTTTGCAGGGCACATGCCGACGGCGTGGAGCTGGAGCTTCCGAAGAAAACTCCGCCCAAAAAGAGGCGCGTTGAGGACAGAACCGTTCTCGTACTGCTTTCGGACAACAAGGCCGCACTGAAAAAGCGCCCGTCCAAGGGACTGCTGGCCGGCCTCTATGAGCTGCCCAATCTGGAGGGCAGGTATGAAAGCCAGGAGATTCTTAGTTATGTCAAAGAGCTTGGCCTGTCGCCCATCCGTATTCAGTCCTTGCCGGAGGCAAAGCACATTTTCAGCCATATCGAATGGCATATGGCCGGATATGCGGTGAAGATTGAGGAACCGGATAAGGAGCCGGAGGGATTTTTCTTTGTGGAAAAGGCGCAGATGGAGGATACCTACTCTATTCCGGCGGCATTTGGGGCTTATACGGAATATTTTAAGCACCGCTTTTAACTTACAATTTGATTACCGGGTAGATAGTACGTTAGATATCGTTAAGAAACTGTCCCGAAATAACTTGAGATAAAACGTATTTTGATTCCTAATAAGAATATCTACCAGGCACGATAGAATTGAGTATACAAATAGATGCAAATAAACACAGAGGTGAAGAAAGATGTATGATGCAATCGTAATAGGTTCCGGAATCGCCGGGGCTGCTGCGGCAAGAGTGCTGGCAGAGGAACAGAATAAGTCCGTACTGGTGTTGGAAAAAAAGGCGCATATCGGCGGAAACTGCTATGATGAAGAGGACGCCTACGGAGTTTTGATTCACCGGTACGGCCCCCATATTTTCCATACCTGTGACGAGGAGGTCTACGCCTGGCTTTCCCGCTTTACCGATTGGTATGCCTTTGGCCATGAGGTAGTGGCAAAGGTGGGAGAAAAGCTGATTCCGGTGCCCTTTAATCTCAACACCTTAAGGCAGGTTTACGGGGAGGAAAAGGCTGCGGCTTTGGAAGAGAAGCTTAAAAGCACCTTCGGGGAAGGCGCGCGCGTGCCGATTCTCAAGCTTCGGGAGCAGCAGGACCCGGAGATTCAGGCGATTGCGGACTATGTGTATGAAAATATTTTCTTAAAATATACCATGAAACAGTGGGGACAGAAGCCGGAGGAAATTGATCCGGCGGTGACGGGCCGTGTTCCGGTGGTGATTTCCTATGATAACCGGTATTTTGGCGACAAATACCAGGGAATGCCTCGTGACGGCTACACGCCTATGTTTGAAAAAATTCTGGATCATCCCTTGATTGAGGTGCGGGCAGGAGTGGATGCAAGGGATGTAATGGAGCTTTCGGAGAGCATGGGAAAGGTCCTGCTTTATGGGGAGGAATTTTCCGGCAGCGTGATTTATACGGGACCGGTTGACGAGCTGTTTGGATGCCGGTTCGGGCGTTTGCCTTATCGCTCTCTGCGGTTTGATTTTGAGCATCTTGACATTCCTGATTATCAGGGACACAGTGTGGTGAATTATACGGTGAGTGAGGAGTTTACAAGGATTACGGAATTTAAGTATCTCACCGGGCAGGAGACGGAAGGGACGACGATTGTGCGGGAGTATCCGTTTGCTTACACGGGAGCAGAGGGAGAGATTCCCTATTATGCAATTATGAATCCGGAAAATAATAAGCTGTATGAGAGATACGCGGCCCTTACGGAGCAATTTTCACATTTCCATCTATTGGGACGGCTTGCGGAATATAAATATTATAATATAGACGCTATGGCCGGGAAAGCGATTGCGCTGGCAAGGAGCCTGGCGAAAGACTGACACAGGAGGACAATATGAAACTTTTATCGATTGCAATTCCATGCTACAATTCGGAAAATTATATGCGCAACTGTATTCATTCGCTTCTGGTAGGAGGCGAGGAGGTCGAGATTATCATTGTGGACGACGGCTCTACGGACGGAACGGCGGCTATCGCAGATGAGTATGCGGAGAAGTATCCTTCCATTATCAAAGCGGTACACCAGGAAAACGGAGGCCACGGCGAGGCGGTCAATACGGGGCTTCGCAATGCCACGGGGCTGTATTTCAAAGTGGTGGACAGTGATGACTGGGTATCAATTTCCGCCTATAAGGAGATTTTGAAAACTTTGGAAAATCTGGCGGGGGCAAGGCCGCTGGTGGATATGCTGATCAGCAATTTTGTCTATGAGAAGGAAGGGCAGAAGCGCAAGAAGGTTATGAGCTACCGTTCCGCATTTCCGCAGGATCGTGTTTTTACCTGGGATGATGTGAAGTTTCTTCTGAAGGGGCAGTATATTTTAATGCATTCCGTGATTTACCGGACAAAGCTTCTGCGGGAGTGTGAATTGGAGCTGCCGAAGCATACCTTCTATGTGGATAATATTTTTGTATACCATCCGCTGCCTTATGTGAAATATCTGTATTATATGGATGTGAATTTTTATCGGTATTATATTGGACGGGAGGATCAGTCGGTCAATGAGAAGGTGATGATCAGCCGCCTGGATCAGCAGTTAAAGGTAAATTATCTGATGATTGACGACTATAAGCTGACAGATCCCAAGCAGATACCCAATCGGAAGCTGCGCCATTATATGAAGAATTATCTGGAGATTATTATGGTGGTTTCTTCTATCATTGCCATCCGATCCGGTACGAAGGAAAACCTGGAGAAGAAATATGAGCTTTGGAAGTATCTGAAAAAGAAGGACCCGAAGCTTTACTATGAATTGAAATGGGGGATTATGGGAAGGAGTATGAACCTGCCGGGCAGAAGCGGCCGGAAGATTTCGGAGACGGCTTATAAGATTGCGAATAAGTTTGTGGGATTTAATTAAAATCATATCCCCTCTGTGTACCTTTGTGCACAGAGGGGATATGATTAATGTAGAGAATGGATTTTCGGGATTCCCTATATTTTGGAGGCCTTATCCGTTAAATAAATCTGCTCCTTACAATACTTTTCAATCATCTGTATAAATTCATCAGCTGTCGCGACTTGACGTTCGGATTCTTCCCGGCTGGCAATGTAGAAATCATCATAATCGCTTGCATGACGTATCTCTTCTGCCTCGCCGATTTTTCGCCCAATATCTCTTGGGAATATTCCTGTTTTTACATAACTTTTATTAAAATTTCCAATTGCATCTTTGTGGCGCTTAAAAGCATTGCCGTATAAAGCATGCACTGCATTTACAGTGTAAAAAATTGCATAATAAGCTCTGTTATTTGCACTTTTGTATTCATCTGCCGCCAATAATATTTTAGCCGCCCGCAGATTATCTTTTGCGGTTCGGATTCGGTGCAAACATAAGTCTTTACGTGATCCTATATCTTCTTTATGCTGCTCCATATAAAATCACTCCTTCTTTATAGATGTTTGCATAGAACGGATAATTTGTTCTCCACTTTGTAAAATGCTCCTTATTCTTTGCAATGGGCTTTATATCAAGATCATTATCCAAGTTAAAATCGTAGGTCATATAAGAGAGCTTCCGGCTATATGCCTTTAAATCGGAATCTGGCAAATCAAGCAAGAACATAAGATCTATGTCAGAATCTGTTTTGAAATCACCTCTGGCATAGGAACCATATAAAATCACTGCTTGTAAATAGGGACCATAGATTTTCTTAACTTCAGAAAGATACTGTTCTATTAAATGCTGCATTGCTTGTGACATACGCCATGCCCCCTTCCCTTACATTTATCTATCTTTTAAACGAGATTCTGTTTATATTATACCCTTTAATAGATATTTTCACAATCCGATTTTTATCAAAAAAAGAGGACGGTTGACACCGCCCTCAAAAATATGCTTTTTACAATCCGGACAATTCAGGCACCCACCGGCTTCCTCCGCCCGGAACGTGCAAAGGAGAAATCCGTATGGTACACAAGCTGCTCCATCAAAACGCCTAGCAGCGTACCGGCAATCACATCCAACACGGAATGCTGCTTCAAAAACATGGTAGCCAGTATAATGGACACCATCAGCAGGAAGGACCCGCCGCGAATCCAAATATTTCCTCCAAGCTTCCGGTTCTTCGCCACAGCCACATGAGCCGCAATGGAATTAAACACGTGAATACTCGGAAAAATATTAGTAGCCGTATCCGTCCGGTAAAGCATCTGAACGGCAAAAGTAAAAATATTGTGCCGCTCAAAAGAGGTCGGCCGGAGCAGATGCCCGTTGGGGTATACGGTAGACACCACCAGAAACAGCGTCATCCCCGTAAACAGGAAAATACAGTACTGATAAAATTCCTTCTTCTTATCAAACTGAAAAAACAGATAAACAAAAACAGCCGCCACATAAACAAACCACAGCAGGTAAGGCACAATAAATACTTCCGAAAAAGGAATCAAATCGTCCAACCGCACATGAATCACATGGTAAGGCAGGTTTGCCCGGCTCTCAAGCCATATAAACCAGGGCATATAAATAAGTCCGTAGAGCAGGACAAGAGCATGCCGATATTTTTTCCACAAAGCCTTCATATCTTCATCTTCTTTCCTTAAAATCTTCTATTTCATCATTGTCATTTTCTGAATCGAAGTATATCACTTTGAAAATACCAATACAATGACCTTTAAAATATTTTAAGAAAATTTTATAAAAATATGCTATTCCCACAAATAATCATTGATAAAAACAGACTTGCGGATACAATTTAATAAACGGCCCGGGGGTATACGGCTCGAACAGTGGAAAATAACGGCAATACACTTGTTAATATACGGCAATTAATGAGCAATGTGTTACATTCTTTGTCTCCCTCCAATGATAGTAAGCGTCCCCGAAAGGCAGGAAACCGTCAGCACATCTTCCGGCGCATAAGGCTCTCCGTCCGTGTGGAAGGGGAGGGGCTTCTCCGGCCGTATTTCCAGAGACTTTACCCGGTACTGATGAATCCCTTTAAAGATATTATGCCATCCCCGATAGGCCGTAGGGAACATAAGAGCAATGGTCAGCTTGCTTAAGCCTTCCACCACACATATATCCAGAAACCCGTCATCTGCCTTTGCCTGGGGACACATTTTCAATCCGCCGCCCTCATAGGGACAATTCAAAGCAGAGAGAAAATAAGTCCGTGGAAAACGCAGCTTCTTGTGGTGATCCAAAGTAAGACGTACGGGAACAGGACGAAACAGAAGAATCTGTTTCAGAGCAATCCCCACATAAGTCAGCTTCCCAAGACCAAAACGGTTCAGTACATTCTTAATAGGAGAACCAAGAGCCTCCTGACAAACCGCGGCGTCAAAGCCGCAGCCGCAGCTTCCCGCAAACCGCCGTGACCAGGAGCCATAGGTTATAAGCCCCAGATCAATCCTCTGAAAATAAGAGGGATGCAGAATATTATGAAGAGCCGCCTCCGGTGCGGAGGGAAGCTTTAAGCTTCTGGCAAAATCATTGCTGGAACCGGTGGGAATATAGCCAAAGGTAACCTTATTGAAATACTGAATCCCGTCAACAACCTCATTCACCGTACCGTCTCCTCCAACGGTCACAAGAGTCAGTTTTTCCCCTCTTGAAGTGATTTCCTTAGCCAGCTTTGTCGCATGATAACGGTAAGAAGTAAAATACACCCGATATTCTACCTGTTCCCGTTCCAAAATCTCTTCTATGGTCTGCCAGACAACTTTCCCGTTTCCGGAACGAGAACCGGGATTGACAATGAAATAGTACATTCGTTTCCCCTCTCCTCACAGGGAAGCTTTGCTGCAATTTCCCTGCAAACTGTAAAAATCCAATACTCCTTTTCCCATTATAGCATTGTAAAAAAACCTGTTCAAGAAGCTTTTGACAGCATGGAGTTCTCCTTGACGGTCTTGGCCGGATCATGTAGAATAAACGAATACAAAAGGGCCTCTTTTCAGATATATAAGATTGTACCGGGGAGGAAAAGAATGGGAAATAGACGGTGGCGTCTGACGGCAGTGTGCTTTTTTATTTTATTTCTGCTGGGCTTTGAGGCGGGAGGATTTCAGATTTCGCTTTTGAAAATTATAGAGGCAGAGGGGTTTTCCTCCGGCTTAAGCGGCGTCTTGGTGTCCGGTCAGTACGGTGCGATCATCATTATGCCCCTGCTGGTTGGCGGTTTTGCAGATCGAAGGGGAAAACGCAAGGTACTGGCGGCTTCCTGTCTGATTTTTGCTCTTGGAGCATTTGGGATGTCGTCCCTGCATGCCTTTGGAGCTTTGATGCTTTCGGCGTTTGCCATTGGCACGGGCTACAGTGTCAGCGAAAGCATCGGTTCGGCGCTCTTAGCCGAGGTTCACGGAGAAAAGTCAGGAAAATATATGAATCTTTCCCAGTGCTTTTTCAGTCTCGGTGCGATGGTAAGTCCGCAGCTTTTGGAATATGGCAGCGGAAGCTTTGGGTGGAGCTATCAAAGCCTTTTTCGAATCTGCGGAGCTGCCGGAGTAGCTGCCGGAATCAGTGTTATAGCCTTGACAGGGAAGGATACCGTACAAGAGGCTGCCTCCAATCAAGAGGTTAGTCAGCCTATAGGAAAAGAGATACTCTACCTGGCAGCAGGACTTTTTGTCTATGCCGGCCTGGAAGGAGGCATCAGTTATTATCTGGACGGTTTTGCCGCAAGGGAGCTGATGCGTCCGGAGCACGGAGCGAATATGCTGTCCCTCTTTTGGCTGTTTATGCTGGGAGGCAGGATTATCTGCGGTATGCTGTACCGCTTCCGCCGGCAGCTTTTAAAGTTAAGCCTTTTGGGGACCGGCCTGTTCTTGCTCCTGTTAAGCTTATTTCCCTCCCTGCCTATGGGCTACGTCTGCTTCTCCATGACAGGGTTTTGCCTGGCGTCCATCTGGCCGAACTTGATGAGTCTTGCAGTGGAGAGCTATGAGGGCAGCTCCGGCCGGGCGGCTGGGATTATCTCTACCGGAGCAGGCTTTGGCTCGGTGTTTTCTCCCCTGCTTTTGGGAATGTTAATGGATGGCGCCGGTTTGCGGCCGGGATTCGGGATACTGGGACTTTTTGCCCTCTTGGGCGTCCTGATTTGCAGAGGATATTATAAAGTCATGGAGAAAAAAGAATAGCGGAATTTTAAACGCAGCGAATGAGCGGACAAGGTTTTACCTTAAAATAAATGTTGGATGCATGTGAAAACAGAAAGGCGGCAACTTATGAATGAATTAGCGGTGCGGGCCGTATTATCCTTGCCCAAGGTGCTTTTATGGAAATGCAGATATGGAAGCCGGCTTCGTATGCCCTGGGTGCAGTCATTCGGCAGGCATGCGGAGCTGCATCTGGATAAAAAGGCTAAGGTATCGGTGGGAAAGGAAACGGTCTCGCGGTTTGGACTGTTTCTGCGGGCCGAGGGCGGAGAACTGATCATCGGCGACAAATGTTTTTTCAACACGCAGGTTGCCATTACCTGTCTGGAGCGTATTACCATCGGCGAACGCTGCCAGATTGCAAATAATGTGGTGATCGTAGATCAGGATCACGATTATCGGACAGGATGGGGAACCTATCGGACAGAGCCGGTAACGATCGGGAATGATGTCTGGATTGGAGCAAATGCGGTGATTTTAAAGGGAAGCGTTATCGGTGACGGGGCGGTGATTGCGGCCGGCACAGTAGTAAAGGGACGTGTGGAACCCCATACGCTGTATCTGGGCATGACAAAACAACCCCGCCCTATTTAATCTTCGCCGGCAATGACCTTTTCAATGCCTTTCATATCTGCGGCAATATCCGTAAAGGAACTCCAGTAGCTTCCAATCAGCTTTTTTGCGGCCGCAAGACAGTAAAGATCCAGAAGGGCATCCTGCATCCCCTCCAGGGAATCGCGGCTTAATGTGCGCGTCTCATTGCTGATAATCCGTCCGGGGAAGGTTTTTCGAAGAAGAGCTTCTTCCTTGCCGTCATCCGTGGCTACAAAAAAGCATGTCTCGGGATAGGCGTCAAGCTCTTTATGCATCAGGGCAAGAAACTGCTCTGTGGTGCTCTTCCCCATAGATATTGTGTTGTCGGTCCGGCGGATATGCACGCCGACACAGCGCTTTCCAAAAGAAGCGGTGATCCTGTCGATGCGCTTTTGAAGGGAAGCGGCCGGCACATAAAAATGGTAATCATGGGAAGGATAAAAATGCTCCCAGGTAAAAAGGTAGACGGGATTCTTCAGGCTTTCGTAAAAGTTTTGGTGAAGGATACCGTCCGTTTTATTCTTAAGAATATCTTCGTTGCCAAAGCGCTGTCTGGCAGTAAGCTGATAAAAAAGCTTTCGCGGATCTTTTAATGAACGGATGTTGATAATTCGTATTTCTTTTACCGGTTTGAACAAAGCTTCAAAGGGGCAATTAAGCTCAGGACAGAGATACCAGAGAACCGTAAGCCGATCTCCGCGTTTTTTTGCCAGTTCCCATGCGGAATTAATCACCCGCATCCTATTGCATAAACCGCCCGAAGGTTGTATTATTATCATAGTATGCTTTGCCTTTCTTTGGAAAATTTGTATTAGTATAACACATTTTACAATAAATGAAAACATAGTCCGGCTGAGAAATGTTAAGTGTTTATAGAAACATTACATGTGTGCCGAAGGGACTTTACCCTTTAGTGCTGTCGCGCAGCGACTATAATAGGAGAGAATATGAAGCCACAGAAAATGAAAAATCTTTTTTTGCGTCAAAGCTATCAGGACGCGTGGGAAGAGTATGAAAAATCTCTGACAAAAAAATACTTTATCCACTGGGATTATGTTATTTTGACAGCGTCCAATGAGGAGCAGGCAGCCGCGTATCAGGCTCAGATAGACGCCAGGCTTGTTCAGGGGAGGCTTCCGTCTCATACCGTATATAAGGTATTGCCGGACCCGGAAGGGAAGCGTGTGGGTTCCGGAGGGGCAACCTTTCATGTGATGAAATATATCAGCGATCAGTGTGAAGAGGAGCATTGCTTTCGGAATAAAAGAATTTTGGTGATTCATTCCGGCGGGGATTCCAAGAGGGTTCCTCAGTATTCGGCCTGCGGCAAGCTCTTTTCCCCGGTACCCCGTGAGCTGCCGGACGGACGCCGTTCCACCCTGTTCGATGAATTTATAATCGGAATGTCAGGGATGCCGGCACGCTTTAAGGAGGGAATGCTGGTATTGTCCGGCGATGTACTCTTGCTTTTCAATCCTCTGCAGGTGGATGTGGCTTTTCATGGAGCGGCGGCTGTCTCAGTGAAGGAGAACGTGGAGACCGGAAAGGATCACGGAGTATTCTTAAGTGACGACCAGGGAAATGTGGGAAATTTCCTGCATAAGCAGAGTATCGAAGAGCTGCGCCGCCTTGGAGCTGTGAATAGTCAGAATGCGGTGGATCTGGACACAGGGGCGATTCTGCTGGACTGCGATCTGCTGGAAAGCTTATTTGGCCTTATTGGGGAAAAAGGAAGAGTTGTTCCGGAAAAATACGGGCGCTTTGTAAATGAAAAAGCGCGTATCAGCTTTTACGGAGACTTTTTGTATCCGTTGGCTTCAAAGGCAACCCTGGAGCAGTATTTGGAGGAAAAAGCGGAAGGGGAGATGTGTCAAGAGCTTTTGGCCTGCCGCCGCAGGATTTGGGAGGCTATCAGTTCCTATTCCCTAAAGCTTGTTTGTCTGTCGCCGGCCAGATTTATACATTTTGGCACTACCGGAGAGCTGCTCGGGCTTTTGACTGAGGAGATTGATAATTACGAATTTTTAGACTGGCGGGGACAGATCTTCGGAGTGGAGGAGAATCCCGGCGCATGTGCCTACAGTAACAGTTATATTGAGAAGAATACGAAAATTGACGCCTCCTCTTATATTGAGGACAGCTATATTTATGAAGGAACCCAGGTGGGAAGCCGCTGTGTGATCGCAGCTGTGACCTTGAGGGGAGAACGGGTTCCCGATGGTACGGTCTTACATGGATTGAAGCAGAAAGATGGTTCTTTTGTAATACGGGTATATGGTGTGAATGATAATCCCAAGGAAACCCTGGAGCAGCAGAGCGCTTTTTTGGGAGGAACCTTAAAGGGCTTTCTTGATACGGCCGGGCTAAAGCAGAAGGATGTGTGGAGAGGTGAGGAGCATTATCTGTGGAACGCTGCTTTATACCCCGTATGCGATACCATTGGAGAGGCGGTAGAGTCCGCCATGCTGATTTTGGATCTGGCTGCGGGAAGGAATGAGCGTGCAGGGGAGTATCGGGCTATGAAGCGGCTCAGCCTGCAGGAAAGCTTTGAGATGGCGGATATCCAGGAGATTGCCGCCTGGCAGAGTAAGCTGAATACACAGGTGCGGATTACCCGGTTTCTGCTGGCGCTTGAGGAGCGTAAGAGCATTTCGGAAGCAGCGGCGGTATTCGGAAGCCAGGGCTTGACAGGGGTTCAGCTTGAAAGGCTTAAGGAAATCGCGGAGCAGTCCGAATTTGGACTTCGTATGCGCCTGTATTACTATCTGTCCAGGATGACAAAGGGACATGAAAGCGAAGAACTGGAGGATAAGTGCTTCCGCTATATCTGTGACAGCCTCTATGATGCAAGCATTGGAAGAACGCCCACGGAAATAAGCTATCATATTACAAAGGATGAGGTAAAGGCAGAGCTTCCGGTGCGGGTTAATTTCGGAGGGGGCTGGTCGGATACGCCGCCCTACTGTGTGGAACACGGGGGGACCGTGCTCAATGCTGCGGTGAAGCTGAACGGAATACTGCCGGTTGTGGTAACTGTGCGGAGGATTGACAAGCCCTGTATTGCTCTTGCCAGTACGGATCTTGGAGCTTATGAGGAATTTACGGATATCGGGCGCTTAAGAAGCTGCCGCGATCCTTTTGATACGTATGCCTTGCATAAGGCCGCTCTGCTGGCCTGTGGAATTGTGCCGCTTAAGGAGGAGTTAACCTTTGAAGCGCTTTTGGAAAGACTGGGAGGAGGACTGTATCTTTCTACGGCAGTTATGGGGATTCCCAAAGGCTCCGGTCTTGGCACAAGCAGCATTTTGGCGGGGGCTTGCGTGAAAGCGATCTTTGAATATATTGGCAAGAAGGTCACGGAAAATGATCTGTATACCCATGTGCTGTGTATGGAGCAGCTTATGAGTACCGGAGGCGGCTGGCAGGATCAGGTCGGGGGCCTTACGGACGGAATCAAGCTTGCTTCTACAAGGCCCGGATTGCTGCAGGAGATTCAGGTAGAGCATTTGGCAATGCCGAAAGCGGCTGTGGAAGAACTACAGGAGCGGTTTGTCCTTATTTATACCGGGCAGCGCCGTCTGGCCAGGAATCTGTTAAGAGAGGTTGTGGGAGGCTATATCGGCTCCAATCCCAATTCCATTGAAGTTCTCTACGAGATTCAGAGAACTGCGGTCCTGATGAAGTTTGAGCTGGAAAAGGGAAATATTGACGGCTTTGCGGAGCTTTTGGAACAGCACTGGGAGCTGTCAAAGCGTCTGGACGGGGGCAGTACCAATACATGTATAGATCAGATTTTCCTAAGCTGCCAGGATCTGCTGGCGGCCCGGATGATCTGCGGAGCCGGCGGAGGTGGCTTCTTGCAGGCGGTTCTGAAAAAAGGATGCACGAAGGAAGAGCTGCGCGCTCGTATCCGCAGCGTCTTCCAGGACAGCGGCGTAGATGTGTGGGATTGTGAGATTGTTTTTTGAGGAGAAACATATTGAAGGTAATGCAAATAAATACCGTATGCGGCAGCGGCAGTGTGGGCCGCATTATGGTGGATTTGATACATGCTCTGGAAGCTGAGGGCGGGCATGGCATAGCAGCCTTTGGCCGGCGGGAGGCGCCCTTTGGGTTGGAGACGTATAAGTTCGGGACCAATGGCGATATGGGAGTTCATGTGCTCCATACCTTTTTTCGGGGTGAGCATGGATTTGCATCAAAGGGACAGACGGAAAAGCTGATTAGAAAAATAGAAGAATACGATCCGGATATCGTTCATCTTCACAATATTCATGGCTTTTACTTAAATGTGGAGAGACTTTTTGAGTATTTGAAAAAAGCAGGGAAGCCTGTGGTTTGGACGCTTCATGACTGCTGGAGCTTTACCGGGCATTGCGCTTATTTTGATTATGTTGGCTGCACAAAGTGGAAGACCGGCTGTGGGAGCTGTCCTCAGTACAAGAGAGTGTATCCCTACGCTTTATTTAAGGATAATTCAAGGCAGAATTACCATAGAAAAAAGGCTGCATTTACAGGGGTGCCGGGGCTTACGCTTGTGACGCCCTCTCGGTGGCTGGCCGATCTGGTTAAAGAGTCATATCTGCGGGATTACCCTGTTCGGGTGATTCCCAATGGCATTGCTCTTGATAAGTTCCGTCCGGTGGACAAAGGGCTTCGCCGGCGCCTTCATATGGAGAAAAAGTTTATTATTTTAGGTGTTGCAGGTATGTGGGAGGAAAGAAAGGGCTATGCTTATTTTGAAGCCCTGGCAGATCGTCTGGAGGATTCCTGTCAGATTATTTTGATAGGACTTTCCAAACAAAAGCTTAAAAAACTCCACCCAAGAATCTACGGAGTGATGCGCACGGAAAGCATGGAGGAATTGGCGGAATATTATTCTATGGCAGATGTCTATGTGAATCCCACGCTGGAGGATAATTTCCCGACTACGAATCTGGAGGCGCTGGCCTGCGGGACTCCGGTGATTACCTTTGCCACTGGCGGCAGTGTGGAGTCGGTGGATGAAGAAACCGGGAAGATTGTCCCCAAAGGAGATACGGAAGGTCTTCTTAAAGCTGTTGCTAAGCTGCGCAGTGAGCCGTCTAAGCGCGAGGCATGTCTTAGAAGGGCGGCAAAGTACAACAAGGATGACAGGTTCCGGGAGTATTTGAAGCTATACCGGGAACTTTTGGAGGAAACGGATGCATAAGCCCAAGGTGTCGATTGTGACAACTACTTACAACGATAAAGAAAGCCTGAAAAAGACTATTTTTCAGATACGGCAGCAGGACTATGATAATCTGGAATATATTATTGTGGACGGCGGATCGACGGACGGGACGCCGGAAGTGATAGAGAAGGCGAAAGAGGAGTTCGGGGAAAGACTTTCCTGGATCTCCGAGCCGGATAAAGGAATTTATGATGCGCTGAATAAGGGATTCCGCCTGGCCTCCGGGGATATTCTGGGGTGCTGCTTTGACCAATTCGCAGGGCCGGACGTGATTTCCAAGATGGTAAATGCGATTCTTCGGGAGGGCACGGACGGCGTTCACGGAGATCTCTGTTATATGGAGGGAGAGCGGGTAGTCCGCCGCTGGCATCAGGGACAGGGGAAGATACGCTATGGCTGGATGCCCGGGCATCCTACGCTGTACCTGCGCCGGGAGGTTTATGAGCAATTTGGTTATTATAAGACGGATTACCGGATCTCGGCGGATTACGAGTTTATGATTCGGATTTTGAAGGACGGGCAGGTGAAGCTCTCCTATCTGCCGGAGGTTTTGATTTATATGGCTCACGGCGGAACCAGCACGCACAGCTTGGGCGCCTATCTGGCGGGCCTAAAGGAAGGACACCGGGCCTTGAAGGAAAACGGCGTGAGGGCAGCCTGGTTTACGGATATGTGCCGGACACTTCGTGTGCTTGCACAATTTGTCAAAAAGGAGTAAACTATTACAATTCATATTTCTTTTCCGGTATGAAGGTGTGAAAAATCATAAACGGCCCGGAACAAATGAAAAAGGAAGATTATAGAAGATAGCAGGTGGATGAAGTGGAATTAATCTATCAAATAACAAATATGCTGTGGAAGCAGTTGACGGAATGGATGAAGGAGGAAAAGAATCAGGAACGGTTTCTGATAGTGTGCTTTGGAATCAGTCTCCTTCCTCTTTTGGTACTGAGCTTTTTTAATCATCCGACGATGGACGATTTTAATTATGGCGTCTTGACACATCAGGCAGTAGTAAATCATAAGGGGCTTGGTTGCATTTTTCCGGTGCTTCAGGCAGCCGTGCAGCGTGCGGTGAATACCTGGCACAACTGGCAGGGGACTTTTACCTTTAGTATTCTTGCGGCTTTACGGCCGTCAATTTTTACGGAAAAGCTGACATTTTTGAATACCTTCATTTTGCTGGGATTGTTTATCAGCGGTTTCCTTTATTTTTCTAAGGTTGTACTTCACAAGCTCCTGGGGCTGTCCAAAGAGATTGCCGTAGGTATGGCTATCGTAGTTATGACCTTGTGTATTCAATATGTTCCGATTGGAATGGAGGCTTTTTTCTGGTGGAACGGCAGTATTGGCTATACGGGGCTTTTTGCTGTGATGCTGGTTTTCCTTGGTATGCTGTTTTTGTGCAAATACGAAAAGAAGATTTCGGCTAAGCGCATGGCAGCTTTGCTTGCTTTGGCTGTGTTGCTGTCCGGAGATATGTTCCCGATTATACTTTTATCTGCGGTAGTTCTTGTGCTGATCCTGCTGGATGTGTTAATCGGAAAGCAGTATGATAAGAGAATGAAGATTCAGCTGGCTGTTTTAAATGTTGTATTTTTTGGCGGTTTCATTTTGAATGTTGCCGCACCGGGCAATAAACGCAGACAAGCTTTCTTTCAGCCCCGCACCCCTGTAGAGGCTATTTATAAATCTTACACCAAATCCATTGATTATTTATTTGAGTGTACAAATGTAGTGATTGCGTTGGTAACAATCGGAGTGTTCCTTTATATGCTGTACAAGCTTAAGAACACAAAATTTTCTTTCCGGTGCCCATTGATGTTTACACTGATAAGCTACAGCATGGTTGTAGTGATGTGGGTTCCGGGCATTTTTGCAATACGCTATATTCCCGGAGGACGCTATTATAATATTCTTTATTATGGAGTAATTTTGTTCTACATTGCCAATGCTATTTACTATGCAGGATGGCTGCGGCGCAGGTTTGAGCAGTGCGAAGCCCAGGTGCAGGAAGTGATTCGGAAGGCGGCGCCGATGCTTTTGGGCGTTGTGGGAATGTTATGTGTAGTTCTGGGCTTTTTGAAGATCAATATTGTGCGGGATCTGGAGGAAATCACGACTGCTACGGCTCTGAAGTCTCTGGTATACGGCGAAGCACGTGTATATCATGAGGAAATGAAGGCCAGAGAGGCCATATACAACGATCCTGATATTCAGATGGTGGAGGTGGAAGAGCTTACCTACCATCCGGAGCTTTTGTACTTTGGAACTTTGACTGAGGACCCGGACGACAGCCGTAATCAGGCTATGTGTGCTTACTACGGAAAGGAATATATGGTTTTGCTTGTGCCAAAGGAGGAAACGGAAGGCGCCAGCGAAGAAGGAACTGAGACTGAAGCAGAGACAGAAGAAGGAGAAGCAGAATGAAGTGTCTGGTGATTGTTCCGGCATATAACGAAGAAGAGAGCATTGTAAGGGTGATAGAGAATCTGAAGAAGCATTACGCTGCTTATGATTATGTGGTAATCAATGACGGCTCCTCCGATAATACGGCCGAACTGTGCCGGAAAATGGGGTATGAGCTGATTGATTTGCCGGTGAACCTGGGGCTGGCGGGGGCGTTTCAGACAGGACTTAAGTATGCTTACCGTAAAGGCTACGACTATGCGATTCAATTTGATGCCGATGGTCAGCATCGTCCGGAATTTATAGAGGCTATGCTGGATAAGATTCAGGAGGGGTACGATATTGTCATAGGCTCTCGCTTTGTGACAGAGAAGAAGCCTCACTCTATGCGGATGCTTGGAAGCAATTTGATTTCGCTTGCTACCAGAATCACAACAGGAAGAAAGGTGAAGGACCCGACTTCAGGTATGCGGATGTTTAACAAGAAGATGATTGCCGAGTTTGCCCTCAATCTCAATTATGGACCGGAGCCGGATACGATTTCTTATCTGCTGAAGCAGGGGGCGACCATTGCGGAGGTTCAGGTGGAGATGGATGAGCGGGCGGCGGGAGAGAGCTACCTGAACCTGTCCCGATCGGTGATGTATATGCTGCGGATGCTGATGTCCATTCTTTTTATTCAAAACTTTCGGAAGCGCAGGGAGGTGAAATCCAAATGACACCCATATTTCGAATATTATTGATTGTCGTGTCCTTGTTTACCACCTATTATATTTTGAAGAGGATTCGTCAGTCAAAGCTTCAGATTGAGTATGCGATTTTTTGGATTCTCTTTTCCGGGGTGCTGATTGTATTTAGCTTATTTCCGTGGCTGGTATCCCTGTTCACGCGGATGATAGGCATGCAGCTTCCGGTTAACTTTATTTTTCTGCTGTTTATCTTTGTGTTGATGGTAAAGCTGTTCTTTACAACGATTGAATTGTCCTCCCTGGAAAATAAGGTCAAAGATTTGACCCAGGAGCTGGCTTTGGAAGAAAAGGAACGGCGGGATGAGCAAAAGAAGCTTTTGGAAGAGACAAATTCGGTGAAGGATAGAATCATAGAGAATGATAGATAAGGAGAAGATGATGAAAAAGATTATGATTACAGGCTGCAATGGGCAGTTAGGACGGGCAGTTAATCAGCAGTATGCAGGAAGCATGGAATATGAGCTGGTGAATACGGATGTAGGAGAGCTGGATATCACAAAGATTGAGGATGTGCTGGCGTTTACCAGAGAGGTAAAGCCATGTGCCATTATCAACTGCGCTGCCTATACCAATGTGGACAAGTGTGAGACAGAGGTGGATCTGGCATACAAGATCAACGCAATCGGCGCAAGAAACCTTGCCATTGCCGCTACGGATGCAAAGGCAAAGCTTATGCATATTTCTACGGATTATGTGTTTTCGGGGGATGTCTGCGAGAAGCCGCTTATTGAGTTTGATACGCCGAAACCCAAAAGTATGTATGGCGCTACAAAGCTGGCGGGAGAGCAGTTTGTTCGCGATTTTGCGGAGCGGTATTTTATTATCCGAACAGCTTGGCTGTATGGAGACGGTCACAATTTTGCAAAAACTATGCTGAAGCTTTCTGAGACAAATTACACCATCGGCGTTGTGATGGATCAGGTGGGAACGCCTACCAGCGCTGCGGAGCTTGCAAAGGCGGTAAAATATCTTTTGCCCACAGATAACTATGGTCTGTTTCACGGTACCTGCGAGGGAGATACCAACTGGGCGGAGTTTGCCAAGACAGTTCTCAGGCTGGCAGGGAAGAAAACGGAGATCGAGCCTATCACGACAGAAGAGTATAAGCGCCGTTTTCCGGCTTCCGCAGATCGGCCGGCTTACTCGATTTTAGAGAATTATATGCTGAAGCTGACAACGGACTTTACCTTTGCCAGCTGGCAGGATGCTATTGAGGTATATATGAAGGAATTGGAACTGTGATGGTTCTTTCCATATAGGTGCATAAGAAGAGAGTTTACGGGACTGAAATAGGAGAAATGCCTGATGACAGGAAATGACATTTTATATTTGGTGATACCCTGCTACAACGAGGAGGCCGTGCTGCCGGAGACTGCAAAGCAGCTTCTTGAAAAAATGGAATCCATGTTTGAGAGAAACATGATTTCCAAAGAGAGCAAGATCATGTTTGTGAATGATGGATCGAAGGATAGGACCTGGGAGATGATTGAGGAGCTTCATGCTTCCAATCCCATCTATTCCGGAGTAAAGCTTTCCCGAAATAAGGGGCACCAAAATGCGCTTCTGGCCGGATTGATGACGGCCAAGGACAAGGCGGACATGACGATTTCTTTGGATGCGGATCTGCAGGATGACATTGACGTGATTGATCAGATGGTAGAGAAGTATTATGCCGGCAATGATGTAGTCTATGGAGTACGCAGCGCAAGAAAAACGGATACTTTTTTCAAGAAGTTTACGGCGCAGGGATTTTATAAAATGATGCAGGCTATGGGTGTGGATATCGTGTATAATCATGCGGATTACCGGTTAATGAGTAAGAGAGCGCTGGAAGGTCTGGCTGAGTTTAAGGAGGTCAATCTATTCCTGCGGGGGATTGTTCCGCTGATTGGATTTCAGTCAGATGTGGTGACCTATGAGCGGCATGAGCGATTTGCAGGGGAGTCAAAATATCCTTTGAAAAAGATGCTTTCCTTTGCAACGGATGGGATTACTTCCTTTAGTATAAAACCTATCCGCATGATTACGGTCTGCGGATTTTTGATTTTTGCGGTCAGTATTTTGATGCTGATTTATTCTCTCATCGTTCATTTTACCGGGCGGACGATTCATGGCTGGACAAGTATGATAGTGTCTATCTGGGCTATCGGCGGATTGCAGCTACTGGCTATTGGTGTTGTAGGCGAATATATCGGGAAGATTTATCTGGAGACGAAGGAGCGTCCGAAGTTTATTATTGAGACAGTATTGGATGATATTATGGAACCGGAACAGTAATACCTGAGAGAAGTATTACTGTTCCGGAATAAGGAGACTTATGAAGCGGATTTTGGAAAAATATCAGTTAGACCGGGCGGATGTTTTATATTTACTGGTTATAACTATGATAGGTCTGGCTATTCGGGGAATCCTGCGGGTAGTGACAACAGTAGACTGGACCACATACTGGGACCCCTGGATTATGGATTTGAAGGAGATGGGCTTTTCTTATCTGGCGACTGATCGGTATGATTATGCCCCTTCTTTTGTATATATTTTGTGGGTGATTAGCAAGCTCCCTATAAATCCGATGACCAGCTATAAAACACTTCATATTGTTCTTGATTTTGTAGCGGCCGCAGTGATGGGAAAGCTTGTATCAGAGTCCACAGGAAGCAAGACAAAGAGCTTTATCGCTTATGGTGCAATGCTGCTTGTACCAACGATTTGGGCGGACAGCGCACTCTGGGCGCAGTGTGATATTATTTTTATGCTCTTTATCTTGTTAAGCTTCTACTATCTGTTTCGGGAAATGCCGAACCGGGCTATGATTTTTTATGGACTGGCCTTTGCCTTCAAGCTGCAGTCCCTGTTTATTTTCCCTTTTTTGGTGATTCTGTGGGTAAACAAAAAGATTAAAATACAGCATTTTCTGTGGATACCCGGCCTCTATTTGATAAGTATCATTCCGGCCTGGATTGCAGGGCGGCCGCTGATTGAACTGATTAATATTTATATGGCGCAGGGAATGCAGGATGTGTGGTCTCTGTCTATTAAGTGGGCCAATATTTATCAGATTATTGGAAATCAATATTTCCTTTTGGAATATGCAGAGGCGGGAACCTGGCTGATTTTGGGCATTTTAATGTGTGTGATGTTTGCTATGGCACAGAAGCGTTATCGCATTACGAAGGAATTTATAGTGCAGATGGCATTGTTTTTTGCGATTCTAACGCCATTTTTCCTGCCTCATATGCATGAGCGTTACGGGTGTCTGGCCGATATTCTGGCCATTCTTTATGCAATGATGAATCGGAGAAGATTTTATATTCCGTTGTTACAGATCTTGATATCCTTTAACTCTTACATGGCGTATCTGAGCCATCTGGGGGATCAGGAGCCGGCTATTTATTATGGTGTGTGGGCCTTGGCGGAGCTTGGTCTTTTGATTGTGGTTGGGGCGGATGTTTGGAGATACATGATGGACAAAGACAACCGGATTTTGCTTAAAGAGACGGCCGTATCAGGAGGTGTTTCTCAAAGCAGAAGAGCCGCAAGGAGAGGAGGATGACCGAATGGATGAATTTTTAAGAGGATTGCTCATAAAAAAATGGAAGCTCGGGAGTCTGGAATTTACCTTTTTAGATGCTCTTCTAGCCATTTGTATTACCGGAACAGGTGTGATGATGCGCATCGCAGTGAAAGGGTATACGGTAACGGACAACCAGAAAATCGGAGCCATGCTGATTGATTTTATTCTGGCCTTTTTCTGCGGAGGACTTGTTTACGATTATACCGGACATCGGAATAAGGCGTTTTTGACGTATTCCATTCTTGTGATTTATCCCACCATGATAGCAAACAGCGCTCTGTGGGGGCGTAACAGTGTGTACAGTGTGTTCTTCTTTTTCGTGGGCCTATACTATTTTGTTAAACACATTGGAACAAGAGGAAAATGGTGGGGGCTGCTTGCAATTGCTGCTGGCGCAGCCAGGGCAGGAATACAGTTTCGATTAAGTGACAAGAGACTTACTCTGGGCTGGCCCAATTTTTATGAAATCATTGGAAAAGAAGCATTTGTGGAGCTTTTCAATCAGGTATCGGTGCTGTGCCTCTTAGGGCTTCTTCTTACAATGGCTTATGTATTTGTTAAGCGGCAGGTAGAGATTACAAAGGATTTGGCCTTGCGGCTGTTTCTGTTTCTGGCGCTTCTCATTCCCTACCTGGCTCCGTCCATGCCGGCCTGGGCAGGACTGACGGCGGATATTGCGGCTCTTGTATATTGTATGCGTTGGCCGGAGAAGTTCTATGTGCCGATGCTGCATCTGATTGTATCCTACAGCGCTTATGCTTATGTAATCAATGGAGAGACGAAGCTTCCGATGGCGCTGTACTCAGTGATTCTTCTGCTGCTGATGATGGATACGGGGGCCGGAATTTATCGGGAAATTGCGGAAAGAAAGCAGGATTGTATTTGAGTTACAGGTCATGGAATTAGTAGTAACTATTTGAGGCAATGCTTTACTATGAAGATAGACGGTTGATGACATTTTAAATCAGCTGTGTTAAAATGAAAGTGGTTCAGAATATGCAGATTGGGAAAGAGGGGAAACAATGTATAAGGTTGAATTGAGCTTTGATACGAATTTGTTGGATGTGACTCATGCTGAGAGTTTGTGTATGCAGACGGATGAAATATTTGAAAAGGAAGATTTGAGCTGCGCAGATCGGCAGCCGGGAAAAAGGATATATCAGGATAAGGGAAGAAAGCAGGATTATGGAAGATTCTGGGCGGCCATTTTTGCTTTAAAGGATATGAGAGGGATCGTAGAAAATTTAAAGGAATGTTTTTGGTATAATGGAGCGGAAAAGGAAAATTTGATTACTGAGTTCTTGAGGAATTAAATAGTATGGATAGTACATTAAGGAAGGGAATCAATTTTGACTTGGACACAGATGCTTTGAAGCAGTACTATTCAAAGGGTGATTGGCATAATGCATACCATGATGTACGCGCTTATTTTATGAAGAATAAATTTAATCACATACAGGGTTCCGGTTATCATTCTGAAAAACCAATGTCAGAAGCGCGGGCAATGTCCGTTATTTATAAAATGACAAAAGAATTTCCGTGGCTGAATTATTGCGTGAATATTTGCACCATATCGGATGTTCCGGAGCTATTTGACATTTCACACGTGTTTATGGAAAGACGAAAGAATTAAGCCTTTGCAGGCGAGCAAAACTTATGATATGGATATAGCAGATAAAACCGTGCCGGAGAGAAGCTTTCGGCACGGTTTTATAATTGAGAAGAAAACTTAATGAATTACTAAGAAATGGATTTATTGTCAATTATTTTTGTATGTGGTACAATTGGAACGACAATATAAAACAGATAAGATATTATCCTTCATAAGGGATATTGGATTTTTAAATTGGGGAGGGATATAAATTGGAAAAGAAGAATAAGGGCTTTGGCGGCATCCCCTGGCCGTGGAATCTCATTCTTTCCATCGTATTCGTAGTGGGAGCCGGATTTTTTATCGGGTATCTCTGGAGCTTCCTGATAGCGCTTGGAGTATCGGCCTGGCAGAAAAGCCGCAATCCCGGTATGCCAAACGGGGGATACTGTCTGGAGAAAACACGAAAGCAGCTATCCTCCCTTGGAATCGCCGTACTTGTGCTGATTCTGGGGGCCTGCTGTGTGCTGTATACGTGGATCGAGCTTCAGGAGGGCACGGATGGCTGGGAGAGCATGGATTATGCCAAGATGGTTGTAGGAGGTGTAGGAGGCCTGATTTTTTTCCTGGGCGGTATTTATACGGCGTACATAGCAATCAGGGATACCTTCTGGCCGGAGAAGAGCACCCTTGCCCAATCCATCCGCTCCCAGCTCCCCTATCCGGACGCAGCTCCGGGAGTGACGGAGCTTTTTGCAATGGTAGATAAGGACATTGAAGAACATGGTCAGTGGTTTGACAAGGTTGCCGTGGGAAAGGAATGGATTCTGGGGGAGGTGGCAAGCTGTATTCCCCGCATCCGGGTATATTTCGGAAGAGACGAGATAAAGACCCGCAGAAACGGCGATCATGTGAACAGCTCCCGGATTATAGAGCTTCATATCCTGGACGACCGCAAGCAGCACCATATTATTTCTCTGCGGAATCCCAGAGAGCTTGAGCCTCTCTTAAACTGTATCTCCTTACGCGCGCCGGACGCCGTCAGAAGGCCCTACGGCGAATTTGGCAAATGGCAGGGAAAGTCCGATATGGAGTGGGAGAATATGCTTCGGGAATTTCGGGTAAAGCAGGGGAACCGGGAAATGGCGGCCTTCCAATATGGAAGCCAAGATGATAACATTCGGCAAAATGTAACGCTGACCCGTCCCGACGGAAGCGTAACCTCCCGCGTGACGGCGGAGCTGATACACCAATCCATGCTGGAGTGCCTTCAGGAAGGAGAGGGAACCTTTTCTCTGGCCCTTGGATGTCCCATCGAGCAGTACAATGTCCGCTATGTAGAAATGGAATGTTTTGCGTCTTTCTACGAGGATATGGAGGATGTGGAGAATCCGACGCCGGAGGATATGATGGATCTTGGTGAGGCGGAGCTGTTTTTGAAAACGACCTCCGTGGGCGAAGCCGGAAAGAATCTCTATTCCGGTCATGTACTGGAGACAGACATCCGAACGGCGGAGGAGATTTTGAAGAAATGGGCCGGGGGTGTGATTCCTGATATGACAGATTGGGAGGCAACACCTCTGTGGGAGAAGAAGGAGCAGGAGAAAAAAAGAGAAGTTCCGCCTCCCCATCTGGCCCTGCTGTCGCCCTCCGGTGTATTTCAGAGCCATGACCGCTTTACCATAGAGGACGTGGAGGTTGCGGCAGACGGACTGGTGGACGGAAGCTATCAGATGGTAGAACTGGTTCTCACAGGCGGTTACCTGGTGATGCGGATAGACGGCGGCAATAAAATGGACGGCCGCTGTAGCGTAACGGTTACAAAGCCGGACGGAGCAAAGCTTCGCTTCTTTAAAAATCAATGCACACACAGACAGGCGGCAGCCTGGCTTTTGGAATTTGCACAGGGAAGATTTGCGCCGAATTGGACGGAATGGAAGGATTGTACCAGACAGACGGAACGAAATATGGCCCATAAAAAATAATGTTAAATATAGGAGGAACTTTGATATGGGAAAATGCTACAGTGATGAGGTAGAGCAGGCGTTGCGGTATATCTATTACGATCTGCGCGCAGGAAAAGGAGCGGAAGGGCTGGCCCTTCTTGAGAAGGCTTCCGCAGCAGGAGACGGGGATGCTTCCTGTATCCTGGCACGATGCTACTGCGGGCCGCAGTACGTGTGGAGCGGACACAATTTCCCGGAGGATGACGACAAGGTGGTTTCTCTGATTCACAAAGCTGTGGAGCAGGGAAGCGGAATCGGCGTCTTGGTGGCAATGCGTACCGGAGAGCTGACGCCTTCTCTGGAAAGGAAAATGGGCTTTGCCAATCTTCAGGAGGCTTTTGACAGTGTGCTTGAAAAAGCGGAGATGGGAGATGCTTTCAGCCAGTATACGGCGGCAAACGCATATTTTTGGTGGGATTTCCTGCGTATTCAGGGAAAAGGACGGGAATCTTTTTCCACTGACAGCGAATTTAAAGCCTATTTACGGGAAAATATATCAAAATGTGAGGACCTGTTCCAGAAGGCGTTCCGGGGCGGTATGTATTTTGCGGCAAATAATCTGAACAAATATTATTCGGAGGGCGATGAGGACTTGATTGCGCCCCGTCCGGAGCTGGCAAAGGATCTGTACAAGACAGGGGCGGAGAGGGGATTCCCTATTCATCAATGGTTCTATGCGGATGAACTGTATGATGCCGAACAGTTTCAGGAGGCCGTTCACTGGTATAAGCTGGGAGCGGAGGGCGGCCAGCTGGAGTGCTGGTTCCGAATCGGCCTGATATACGAGGAAGGCAAGGGGGTTGCAAAGGACCCGGCTTATGCGGCCCAGTGCTATGAAAAGGGCCTGGCACAGAAGCAGGACAGCGGCAAACGGATCGGCTGTGCAAACCGCCTGGGCGCTTTGTATTATGACGGCAACGGAGTGGAGAAGGACTATGCCAAGGCATTCCAGCTTCTGAAATATGCATACGATCACGACAACAACTGGGGAGTCTGCTATCTTGGAAAATTGTATTTCCGGGGATGGGGAACGCAGCAGGATTACGGTAAGGCGAGAGAGCTTTTAGAGAAAGTGAACTGGAATAACCTGGAGGCCTTTTATATGCTGGGCGTTATCTACGGACAGGGTCTCGGCGTGCCGGAAGATATCAAGAAAGGCGTGGAATATCTCCAGAAGGCCGGCAGCAATGAGGAGGCCAAGAAGGAGCTTTTGAAATATAAAAAGACCTTATTTGGAAAATGGGTACGCCGGTAAAGAGGAACTTATATGGCATCTGATATTATGCTGACCCTCTTGTTTCTGGGAGCGGCGCTTGTAATTTATTACCTGGCGCCCTCCCGGATAAGGTGGGGGATTCTCCTTGCAGCAAGCCTGATTTTTTATGCAAGCGCTTCCGTATGGATGCTGCTGCTTACGGGCATTTCAGCCTGTTGGTCCTGGTTTGCAGGAGGAAGGATAGAAGAGATACACATAGAAAAAGGCAAGAGAGGCTGGCTGCTGTTAGGCATCCTGCCTCTTCTTGGCGTTCTTTTTGTATTTAAATATTTTAATTTTTTCAGCGCATCCGTGGCTTCTCTTTTGGCCCTGGCAGGACTTCCGGCCGATCCCCTTGTGCTGAAACTGATGCTTCCCCTGGGAATTTCCTATTACACCTTTAAAATGATAAGCTATCTGGCGGATATCTATCTGGGAAAAAGATCTTCCGAGCCTTATGTGGGATATTATGTAACCTATGTGCTGTTTTTTCCCCAGATTCTTTCGGGACCTATTGAGCGGTCCGAGGGCTTTTTGGAGCAGCTTCACAGGGGATTGTATTATGACAGCGGGCTTTTTGCGGAAGGGATTCAGAGGATTATTCTTGGGCTTTTCAAGAAAATGGTGATTGCCAACCGCCTGGGCGGATATGTGGATACAATATTTGCCTCTCCGGGAGACTATCCGGGGCTGGCGGCAGTAATGGCGGCATTTTTTTACTCCTTTCAGCTCTACTGTGATTTTTCCGGATATTCGGATATTGCCATTGGCATGGGGGAGCTGCTGGGGATTCGCAGCAGGCAGAACTTCCGCTGTCCCTACTTTGCGCGGAATATCCGGGACTTCTGGAATCGCTGGCATATTTCCCTGTCAAGCTGGCTTAGGGACTATGTGTACATTTCTCTGGGAGGAAGCCGTGTGTCCAAGGCGAAGCGGGGACGGAATGTGCTGCTGACCTTTCTGGCAAGCGGACTTTGGCATGGAGATAATTGGACCTTTGTGGCGTGGGGCGGTATACATGGGGTATGGAATCTGTTTTGCCGGAAAAAAAGGGCGGAGGCAGCCGGGCCTGTCAGGGTGCTGCGACAGACATTGGCGACGTTTTGCGGCGTTACCCTTGGGTGGGTATTCTTTCGGGCCGAAAGCTTATCGGCGGCGGTTTTTTACCTTCGGCGGGCGGTTTTCGGATTTTCGCTTTCCGTGACGGATATTCAGAACTCCATTCTGCCTTTTACGGGGGACAATACCTGTGCGGCCTATTTTCTGACGGTTTGCCTGTTTTTGCTTCTTCTGTTTCTCTATGAGTGGGGACAGGTTTACGGGAAGGGGAGGGATAAAGAGTTTTCCCTTTCCGGGATCTGGATGACGGTTATGGGGCTTAGTGTTGCCCTATTCGGCGTGTTCGGGGCTTCCGGGTTTTTATATGCGCAGTTTTAAGCGGGAATAAAACAGTGATATCCTTACTACACATACCTCAATTTATTGGAAAAGGTTATTGCGGAACTGGAATGAAATAAGTATGAAACATATAGGAAAAATTCTGGCAGGCGTATTATTTGCAGTACTTCTGCTTACAGGAATCAAAAATGAATATGCCAGGCTTCTGCCCGTGTCTTCTTACGGAATGCAGGCGGCCGTCAAAAAGAAATCCGTGGACCATCTGTTCATCGGCTCTTCCATGTTCCGCCAGGGATTGTCCATTGATGTGCTGGAGGAAATGCTGGAAGGAGAAGTCTACATTCTCTCCTACAATGGCAATCAGCCGGCATTTATGGCGATGGAGCTGGAATATATGCTGAAAGAAGGTCTGGAAATAGGCACCCTCTATGTGGATCTCTATCCCTATACGGCCGCGGCCGCTCCCTGGATCAGCGACACCAAGATTCTTCTGGATACGGATCTGAGCTTTAAGCTGGATGCCTGGAAGCTGATGAATGTGTATAATGACACAAAGCTTTTGGACTTCTATGAGTTGTTTGTCACAGCCAACAATGAGCAGATCCTAACCTACCCCATCCATAACCGCCTGGTATCCGCACAGTTCCGCAATGGCGGAAATATCCTGACGCCCGGGGGACAGACAAAGGAGCATCTGGATTCGCTGGGGATGCTTGGGGGAAGGGATGGCTTGCAGGAGGCGCAGGTGGAGGGATATAAAAAGATACTGGAGCTTGCCAGGGAGCATGGGGTGAAAGTATACTTTATTGAAACGCCGAAGTATGAGCGGATGTACCGGGATGCAGACTATATGGAGCTGTATGAGGCTTGCAGAAATAAGATGGAAGAACTGACAGAAGCAGATGTGTACAATGCCGAAGTGATTCTGGCAGAAGAGCTGGCATTTGATTTTGGAGATGCGGCCTGCTTCCAGGATTTGATTCATTTATCTACGGAAGGACGCACGCTGTATACTAAGCTTTTGTGTGAAAAATTAGAAGAATTAAGAGCGGAATAAAGGCATTTATAGACAATCGAAGGACAAAAAGCAGAAAACAGATGCAAAGAAAACAGAGGCAAAGAAAATGGAGGCGAAATGAAGAAGCTGGATTATATTGACGGATTAAAAGGCATCGGCGCGCTGATGGTATATCTCTGCCATTTTGTATTTGCCTTCTACTATGCTGCCTACACGCTGCTGCCTGAGCATGTGAATACAAAGTCAGGCGCTGAGATTTTTATAGGAAAAACACCTCTTAATTTCTTTTACAATGGAAACGGAGCGGTCTGCCTTTTCCTGGTATTCAGCGGCTTTGTGCTCTGCCTGACCTATTTTCGGACAAGGGATCGGGCCAGGCTGAAAAGCGGGGCGCTTAAGCGGTATTTTCGGCTGATGCCGGTGATTCTGGCGGTGAATGTTCTGATTTTTATTCTTATGTATTTTGGTTTCTATCAAAACGCAGAGACAGCGGTCCTTACGAAGTCTGTTCCCTGGTTTCAGGGCTTTAACCAATTTGAACCGGGGATTTTGAGTATGCTCTATGAAAGCCTGATCGGGTGTTTTGTAAGGGGGAGCAACAATTATAACGGTGTGCTCTGGACGATTCCCTATCTGTTCTGGGGGGCTTTGGTTGTATATCTGGCGGCTTTTCTGGTGGCGGAGAATCCTCTGCGGTATATTGCGTACGGCGTTATGATTCTTGTGGCTTTAAAAACGGATATCTATTTTGTGGGAATTTTTCTGGGCTTTGTGCTCTGTGATTTTTTCAGCACACAGGAGCGGCTTGTGAGGCTGTACCGGAGATTTCGGCTGATTCCGCTGCTGGTGTTTCTGCTGGGATTTTATCTGACCTCGTATCCTTCTATCGGAACGGAGCTGCCGGGAACGATCTACGGGGTGCTGCCTGCCGCCTATACGGTGATTTATCACATTGCCGGGGCATTTTTGCTGACGGCGGGAGTGCTGGGATGTGATTGGCTGCAGTGGTTCTTTTCGCGAAAGCCTTTTTTGTACCTGGGGAAGATTTCTTACTCCCTCTATCTTCTGCATTTTCCCATTATAGCCACATTTTCCTGCTGGTTTTTCCTGAAATTCCAGGGGAGTATCGGGTATGGGCTGACGGTGGGGGCTGATTTTGTGCTGACGACAGCTCTGGTACTGACGCTTTCGTCTTTAAGCAGCCGATATCTGGAGCCGTTGGGGGCGCGGTTTTGGAAGCGGGGAGGAAAGGCGTAAGAAGGCGATTGGCCGTTATGTGAAGGGCAAAATAAGAAGTTTCATGAATCAGCCGGAATTGAGAAAGGCGAAGGAGGAGCAGAATGGAAAAGCAGAGGATTCTCTGGATGGATATAGCGAAGGCATTCGGCATATTGGTTGTACTCATTGTCCACAGCGGAATCAGCCTGGGGCCGGTTACATTTTTTGGCGGGATGTTTTACATGCCGGTGTTTTTTGTGCTGGCCGGCATGACATTTACCTGGAGGAAGGAGGAGACATTCGGCGCCTTTGTGAAGAAAAAGGCCCGTCGTCTTTTGGTTCCCTATTTTGGGTATAATTTGTTCCTGTTTCTCTTTTTCTTTGTTAAGGACAGCATGCTTACGGGAAATGTTGCCTCGGAGTCCTTTTTTCCATTGCTTGGGATTCTGTATTCCAGAAACAGTCTCTTTGGAAGGGGGGCGGCGGAAAATGTATATTTTATGCAGATTCTCAATGCGCCGACCTGGTTTTTGACAGGCTTGTTTGTAAGTCTGGTGGTATTTTGGATACTGATGCAGGCTGTGGGAGGAGAGCTTCGCAAGCTTTTCATTATGAACAGCGGGGTGCTTCTTTTTTCCGTACTGCTGCATTATTTCTGTCCCATTCTTTTGCCGTGGAGCGTAGACTGTGCCCTGTATGCGGTGTCCTTCTTAACCTTTGGGAAGGCACTGGCGGAGTATGGCTTAGTGGAAAAGCTTTCGAAGAAGCCGCTTGCTCTTATTTTAATAATGGGCGCTTTTGGGGGCCTGTCCTTGGTAAACGGCAGCGTTAATATGTCTGTCGGAGAGTATGGAAGTTCTATGGTGATATATTTAATCGTAGGAGGGCTGGGGTCTCTGCTCTGTATGGAGGTATCCTATTTTGTGGAAAAATATACGGACCTTCCGGCCAGGGGCTTGGCGTGGCTGGGGAGGCATACGATGCCTGTGCTGTGCCTGCATCTCTTTGTGTACTCGGTAATTGGCCTGCTCTTGTTTTAAATGTGCTTTGATGCTATACTCTCATAATATAGAAAAGGGGAGATGTGCGTCTGGTAAAGTCGCAAAGGCGCACGAGAGAAACTTTTATGAGTGCCCTTTCGAATAAAAGTTTCTCTCATTACAGGCGTGTCGAAGCGACTTTACCCTTTAGTGCCGTCGCGCAGCGACTATAATAGTAGGAGGAAATGCTCATGAGCTATTATGTAGATGAAAATATAAAAAACACCCTTCGTATTTTCCCGGAACAGGGAAGGTATGATTACCACCGTTTTGATATGAATGAGAACCCCGAGGGACTTCCCAAGAGCTTTGTGGATTCCGTGCTGAAGGAGATAACGCCGGAGTTCCTTTCCATCTATCCGGAGCCGGAACGGTTTATTCGCAAATATACGGAATATGTTTCCGGCCTTTCCGCGGAAAATGTGCTGCCAACCAATGGTTCGGACATGGCGATCCGGTATCTACTGGAAACCTTCGGGGAAAAGGGCAAAGAGGTTGTGACGGTAGCTCCTTCCTTTGAAATGTACTGGGTCAATTGCAGCATCCTGGGTCTTAAGCATGTGCCGGTAGCCTATGAAAAGGATTTGACTATTCGCATTGAAAAGATTGTGGAGGCAGTCACAGAGAACACCAGGGTAGTCGTACTGCTGAATCCCAATAACCCGGTGGGCAATGTCTATACGGAGGAAGAGCTTCAGCAAGTAATTGAAAAGGCCCGCAAGGTGGGGGCCGTTGTGATAATTGACGAAGCATATCATTATTTTTATGATAAAACCTTTATAAAATACGCAGTATCCGGAGATAATGTGATAGTATTGCGCACCTTCTCTAAGCTGATGTCTTTGGCGGCCTGCAGGCTGGGCGTAATTATCAGCAATCCGCAGATTATCGGCTATGTAAAAAATGCAAAGCTTACCTTTGATGTGAACTCTATCGCACTTCTGTTTGGGGAACGGATTTTGGAACATCCGGAGCTGATAGAGGAGCTGATTCAAAAGGAAAAGGAAGGAAAGGAATATACCCTGGATGTCCTTCGAAAATCCGGCTACTGGTGCCAGGACTGCAGGGGGAATTTTATCTTTGTGAAGCCGAATCAGAATGCCCGGGCTTTGGTGCAGCGTTTGAAGGAAGAAAAGCGGATATTAGTGCATGCCTATGGAAATGAGCTTTTGAAGGATTTGCTGCGGGTATCCGTAGGCTCAAAAGAAGCAATGCAGATTTTCCTGGACGGATTTTTGGATTTGGATAAAGCTTAATGGATATGCTGATATAAGATGAGCTTGTTCGGGCAAAAGGCGGCGCCGGGTTTGTTTAGGCGCTGTTTGCAGGAAGAAAGAGGAGAAGCAGATATGGTAAAGGTAATTACATATGGAACCTATGATTTGCTGCACTACGGCCATATCCGGCTTTTGGAACGTGCAAAGGCGCTGGGAGATTATCTCATTGTGGGCGTGACCACAGATGATTTTGACAAAACCAGGGGAAAGATCAATGTACAGCAGCCCCTTATGGAACGGGTAGAGTCCGTAAAAGCTACCGGCATTGCGGATGAGATTATCATAGAAGAATATGAGGGGCAGAAGATTGATGATATCCGGCGGTACGGTGTGGATATTTTTACGGTAGGTTCCGATTGGGAAGGAAAGTTTGATTATCTGAAGGAATACTGTAAGGTTGTATATCTGGAGAGGACGCAGGGAATCTCCAGCACGGAGGTCCGCAGTCATCAGCAGGAGCTTCGTCTCGGGCTGGTAGGGGAATTTGCCATGCTCAATACGGTGGGGCAGGAGAGCAGCTATGTGAACGGTCTGTCTGCCAGCAGTGTTTATACGGAGGACAGCTCCCGGCTTTCCAAACAGCTGAAGGAGCTGATTACCGAAAAGACCTACGAAGGTTTTCTGGGGGATGTGGATGCCGTCTATATTGCCTCTCGCCCGGAAAAGCATTATGAACAGGTGAAGCAGGCGCTTGAACAGGGAAAGCATGTATTGGTGGAATCTCCGGTGACGCTTGAAAGAACCCGGTGTAAGGAACTGCTGGAACTGGCGGAGAAGAAGAACCGGATTTTAATGGAATCCATTAAGACCGCCTATGCAACAGCCTACAGCCGGCTTCTCTTACTGATAAAGAGTGGAAAAATCGGAAGCGTGGTTTCTGTGGATGCCACCTGTACCAGTCTAAGAGAGATTGGGGAAGACGGGATGGCGGAACAGAGTGCGTGGAGCAGCATTTGTGAGTGGGGACCGGTAGCCATGCTTCCTATCTTACAGATTCTGGGGGCGAATTATGAAGAGAAGCGGATTGTCTCCCATCTTATCAAAAGTCCGGCAGACACCGTAAAGTTTGACGCCTTTACAAAAATTGATTTTGTATATCCGGAGGCGGTTGCTTCCCTAAAGGTCGGAAAAGGCGTAAAATCAGAGGGAGAGCTGATTGTCTCCGGAACAAAGGGCTACGTTTATGTTCCGGCGCCCTGGTGGAAAACAGATTATTTTGAAATCCGTTATGAAAATCCGGCGGATAACCAACGCTATTTTTACCAGCTGGATGGAGAGGGGCTGCGGTATGAGCTGGTGACTTTTTTAAAGTCGATTCGTATGGGAAAGGATATGTCCTATGTGGACAAAGAGATTACGGCAGTTATTGCAGGGCTGATAAGTGACTTTGAGAATGGAGTAGATATGAAAACCATTCTTTAGAAGAAAAAGGCATAGCGGGAGCAAATCAATCCTGCCAATGCCTTTTGTTCCTATTTTTTGCCGTTATGGTATTCAAGAATCAGGTCAGCTACGGCTTCGGAGGCATGTCCGTCATCATAGAATTGCAACATATCCCGAAATTCCTTACAGCCTTTTTCATAAGCCTCCTCATCAAAAGCTTCGATTTGCTCCATAAGCTCTTCGTTGGAGAGCGCCAGAGTGAAAGGAAGCTCTTTCAGATCGAAATAATAGTCCTTTGTCCGCTTCATTTCTTCATAATCCTCAGCGTACAGAAAGCCGGGCTTCCCGATCATGGGAAAATCAAAGGCACAGCCGGAATAGTCGCTGATAATAATATCGGAGGCAACCAGCAGCTCCTGCATATTCTCGTAAGGGCTGGCATTCAGAATCCGCTCCGTGTAAGTAAGAGGATAGTCTTGATAGCTTACATTCGGATGCATCCGCACCAGCACGGCCCAGGTTCCGCCAAAGCGTTTTTTCAGCGACAATAAAAGCTGCTCATAGTTTAGATTATACATGTCTGTTTTGCGGCTGTCCCGATAGGTAGGGGCATAGAGAGCAAGCTTTGTATCGGAGGGCAGGGAAAAATGCTTTAAAACTTTTTCGCGGTAGGGGGCCGGGTCCTCAAAGTAAATATCATTTTTAGGGATACCCTTTTGGAGAATGGGGCCGTCATACCAGAAGGATTCCTGATAGGAATCATACTCCCACTTGCAGCAAACCAGCAGCAGATCTATATTTTGGGAGTCAATTTTGGCATAGTTGACATATTCCCGGCTTAAAGCAGCTTCACAATCCTTTTCCACTTTTTTTAGACCCAGACCGCCGTGCCAAGTTTGGATATAAAACTGCCCCGGACGCTTTTTGAAATAATACAGCTTGCGGGTATCGTCCACCCAGGTTCCGGCTGTGGCCATATGAAAGGCAAAGGCCGCTGTGTTGGGACGAAGAGGAAGAATCCCTTTTGGAAGATTGTAATCAGAGGCTGACACCCAATACAGCTTGAGATCCAAACCGCGTTTTAGAAATTCCTGCGCAATAAATTTGGGATTGTCCCCATAGCCGCCGCCGTTGAAGTTGCTGAATATAATCTTTCTCCGATCAAGAGGGAGAAAAACAAACAGGTTCCAACATATCTTCATATACAGTCGATGAAGGGCCAGGTAGACAGGAAGTATGAATTTTTTCATAGAAAAGGGGGCCTCCTTGTTAAACTTTTGCAATAAATTTCCTTTATTTTAGCATTTTGGCAAAAGAATGTGAAGTATGAAAAATATTCCTTTGACTTTTTGGAAAAATGTGTTATATTTTAGGGTAGAGTAGGTGTCATCAATTGATGACATGGAAGTAAAAGGATTTCTGTTTCAAATATGCCAAATGATTCTGGCAGGGATTCCCAAGATAAATAAAAAATGTTTCATGATAGATACGTTTTGGAGAAAAGACAGAATGAGAAAATAGGAGGATTAGAATGACAAGAGAGCAATATGCGTCCCTTCCGCTTTCGGAGCTGAAAGAGATTGCGAAAGCGAGAGGCTTGAAGGGCACTTCTACTATGAAAAAAGGGGATCTGATTCAGCTGATGCTGGATAAAGATGAGGAAGGCAGCGCCCAGAAGAGCACGGAGAAGCAGGAACGGACGGAACGAACGGAAAAAACCGAGAGAACGGAGCGCCCGGAACGGACAGCAGAGAGGGCGCCGGCCGAACGTCCGGGAGTTCAGGATATGTCGCAGCTGGACAGCGGACAAGTTGCCAATGGAATTTTAGAGGTTTTGGCGGATGGCTACGGCTTTATCCGCAGCGCCAATTATCTTCCGGGAGAAAATGATATCTATATCAATCCGGCTATGATTCGGCGCTATAATTTGAAAACAGGCGATATTCTTTGCGGTAATATCAAGGTGCGCAGCCAGACGGAGAAGTTTGCCGCGCTCTTGTATCTGAAAACAGTGAACGGATATCGGCCGGAGGAAGCGGCCAGAAGAAGAAACTTTGAGGATTTGACGCCTATTTTCCCAAATTCACGGATTCATCTGGAGCGTCCGGGGGGAAGTATGGCCATGCGTATTATGGATTTGATATCTCCCATCGGTAAGGGGCAGCGCGGTATGATCGTGTCTCCGCCGAAAGCAGGTAAGACGACTTTGCTGAAGGACGTAGCCAAATCAATTACAAAGAACCATCCGGAGATGCAGCTTTTGATTCTTCTGATTGATGAGCGTCCGGAGGAGGTTACGGATATCCGCGAAGCCATTGCGGGACCGAATGTGGAAGTAATCTACTCCACCTTTGACGAGCTTCCGGAGCATCACAAGCGGGTGTCGGAGATGGTAATTGAACGTGCAAAGCGTTTGGTGGAACATAAAAAAGATGTTGTTATACTGCTGGACAGTATTACAAGACTGGCAAGAGCCTATAACCTGACCGTGCCCCCCAGCGGACGTACCTTATCCGGCGGTTTGGACCCGGCAGCTCTGCATATGCCTAAGCGTTTCTTCGGCGCGGCCCGGAATATGCGCGAAGGCGGAAGCTTAACCATTTTGGCTACCGCTCTGGTAGAAACCGGCAGCAAGATGGATGATGTAATCTACGAGGAGTTTAAAGGAACGGGCAACATGGAGCTGGTATTGAACCGTAAGCTTCAGGAAAAGCGTGTATTCCCGGCCGTGGACATCCCGAAATCAAGTACCAGACGAGAGGATCTTCTGCTTACGCCGGAAGAACTGGAGGCTATTGATACGGTCCGCAAGGGACTTAACGGGCTGAAGGCGGACGAGGCGGTGGAGAATATTCTGAATCTCTTTGCCCGCACACGATATAACAGCGAATTTGTGCAAACAGCCAAAAAGACAAAATTCATCTAAAAATGCTTGAAATGCCTATTTTTTTATGATATAATTTATAAGCTGTCTGTATGGACAGGGAACTGTAGGGACTTGCAGGGATAGCTCAGGGAAGCTTGCTGTGGAAATATCGGAGCAGCATTGACTGAGAATGGAAGAGCGAAGTTCACAAATATGAAGAAGAGGTGAAAATCATGAAGGAAGGAATCCATCCGTCTTATTACCAGGCAACCGTAACCTGTAACTGCGGCAATACATTTGTGACAGGTTCCACAAAGAAAGATATTCATGTTGAAATCTGCTCCAAGTGTCACTCATTCTACACAGGACAGCAGAAGGCAGCGGCAGCCCGCGGACGTATTGATAAGTTCAATCGTAAATATGGTATCAACAAATAAGAATGTGTAAGTCAGGGGTGAGGTTGGAAAATCTCGCCCTGTTTTACTATCCGGATCTTATATGCGGATGGTATTACGGAGGAAGAACATGAAGAAAGTATGCAAATCTTCAGGTATCGGAGGGCAGGCCGTACTGGAAGGCATTATGATGAAAAATCAAGAGGTCTATTCCATTGGCGTGCGCAAACCGGACGGAGAGATTGAGGTAAATTTAAGTACCCATGAAGGGATTGGAAATAAAAAGCTGAAAAAGGTACCGATTATCCGGGGAGTGATTAATTTTATAGATTCTCTGGTATTGGGTATGAAGTGCCTGACCTTTTCCGCCAGCTTTTATGACGAGGAGGAGGCACGGCCTTCCAAAACGGATGTTGTGCTGCAGAAGGTTTTTAAGGAGCGGGCGGAAAAAGTTGTAATGGGAGTAACCGTAGCCTTTTCGATTGTCATTGCGATAGCTATTTTTATGATATTACCCTACTATCTTGCAGATATTCTGCGTCAGTATATTGTATCCGATACGGTACTGGCGGTTGTGGAGGGAGCAATCCGGCTTCTTTTGTTTATTAGCTATGTGCTTCTGATTTCCAGGATGAAGGATATACAGCGGGTATTTCAGTATCACGGTGCGGAGCATAAATGTATTAATTGTATAGAGACAGGGCTGGAACTTAACGTTGAAAATGTTCGGAAAAGCTCGAAGCATCACAGACGCTGCGGAACAAGTTTTATGCTGATTGTTATGGTGATCAGTATTATATTCTTTATTTTTATTCGGGTGGATTCGCCGATTCTGCGAGTTGTCTACCGAGTAGCCCTTGTTCCTGTGATTGCAGGCGTATCTTATGAATTTATCCGGTTTGCAGGCAACACAAACAATCTGCTTATACGGATTTTGAGCATTCCGGGTATGTGGCTGCAGGCACTGACTACAAAAGAACCGGATGATGATATGATAGAAGTGGCCATTGCGGCTGTGGAAGCAGTCTTTGACTGGCGGGCTTATCAGGGAAGAAGCGAGGAGAATCCGCTGGAGGCAGAGGTTTTTGTAGAGGAAGAAGCAAAAGAGACGGAGGAACAGACACAAGAGGAGACGGCGAAAAAAGAGGAAGAGGCAGAGGCACCTGCCTTGGAAAAGGAGCCGGAACAGACAAAAGAGCCGGCAGAAGATAATGAATCAGCCGAAGAAGCCGCTTCTGATAAAGAGGCGGATGAGCTGCAGGATATTGAAGATATTCTGGAGGCAAAGGAATGACACTCTTGGAAGCCTGTTTATATGGAGAGAAAAGGCTTAAGGAGGCAGGCGTTCCGGAAGCAAAGCTCAATGCATGGCTTCTCCTGGAATATGCGAGCGGATGTACCAGAAGCCACTATTTGGCCTATCAGGAGGAAGTGCTGCCGGCGGAAGCGGAGCGGCAGTTTTTAGAAGCGGCAGAGCGCCGGAGTAAGAGGGAACCGCTGCAGTATATTACCGGAATACAGGAGTTTATGGGACATTCTTTTTTGGTCAGCGATCAAGTATTGATTCCGCGGCAGGATACGGAACTTCTGGTGGAGGAAGCGCTTATGTATCTAAAGCCGGGGATGAAGTTCCTGGATCTGTGTACCGGTTCGGGATGTATCCTGCTCAGTATATTGAAGGGGTGCCCGGGCGTTATTGGCGTAGGCTCGGATATCTCGGCAGGCGCCTTGAAGGTTGCGCAGAAGAACCAGGAGCGTTTGGAACAGGAGGCGGTGCTGCTGCAAAGCGATCTGTTTGAGAAGATAGAAGGTTCCTTTGATCTGATTGTTTCCAATCCGCCTTATATCAGGAGCGGAGAGATTCCGAAGCTTATGGAAGAGGTACGTGATTTCGAGCCTGTAACCGCGCTTGACGGCCGTGAGGACGGCCTGTATTTTTATCGAAGGATTGCAGAAGAAAGCAGCGCTTACTTAAAGGCAGGCGGAAGGCTGTATTTGGAGATTGGATACGATCAGGGATCTTTGGTTTCGGAGCTTTTGGGAGAACAAGGATTTTGTGAGATAGAGGTAAAAAAGGATTTGGCCGGTCTGGACAGGGTAGTGAAAGGACGCAGGTAAAGTTGCAAAGGCGTACGAGAGGAACTTTCATGAGTGCTCTTTCGAATAAAAGTTTCTCTCATTACAGGTGTGTCGAAGCAGCTTTACCCTTTAGTGCCGTCGCGCAGCGACTTAAAATAGGAGGAACAGGATGTTTGATAAATTAGAAGATCTGCTGTTACGATTTGAGGATGTGATGAATGAGCTGAATGAGCCGTCTGTGGTAAATGATCAGGAGCGGTTCCGGAGGCTTATGAAGGAGCAGAACGATTTGCAGCCCATTGTAAATGCCTACACAGAATATAAAAAGTGTAAAGATACGGTAGAAGAGAGTCTCCAAATGCTGGAAGAGGAAAATGATGAGGAGATGCGCGAGATGCTCAAAGAGGAGCTTGGCGGAGCAAAGGAGCGCATAGGTGAGCTGGAGCATGAGATGAAGATTCTTCTTCTCCCCAAGGACCCCAATGACGACAAGAATGTAATTGTGGAGATACGCGCAGGCGCAGGAGGCGACGAAGCGGCTCTGTTTGCGGCAGAGATATATCGTATGTATGTGCACTATGCGGAAGGCCGCCGCTGGAAGGTTGAGGTAATGGAGGCTGACGAGATCGGCATAGGCGGAATGAAAAGCGTTACCTTCATGATCAATGGGCAGGGAGCTTACTCCGTGATGAAATACGAGTCCGGCGTACATCGTGTACAGCGCGTTCCGGAGACAGAGTCCGGCGGGCGGATTCATACCTCCACGATCACTGTGGCGGTGATGCCGGAGGCGGAAGAGGTGGATGTACAGATAGATGACAAGGACATCCGCATTGACGTTATGCGTGCGTCCGGAAACGGCGGCCAGTGTGTCAACACCACGGACTCAGCAGTGCGTCTTACACACTATCCCACGGGTATTGTGGTATACAGCCAGACGGAAAAGTCCCAGCTTCAAAATAAAGCGAAGGCATTCGCCCTGCTTCGTGCAAAGCTCTATGATATTGAGTGTCAGAAGGCCCATGATGCGGAGGCGGAGGCGCGCAGAAGCCAGATAGGAACGGGAGATCGTTCCGAGAAAATCCGGACCTATAATTTTCCCCAGGGTCGTGTGACAGATCATCGCATCGGTTTGACCCTCTATAAGCTGGATAAGATTATGAATGGGGATATTCAGGAGATTATAGATGCCTGCATAGCAGCCGATCAGGCAGCCAAGCTTTTAAAGATGAATGAAGAGTAGAAGAGAGATAAAAGAATCAATAAAAAGTGACAGCTACACGCAAAAAGAGAGAGCAGGGAATAGAATGGCAGATACGCGCAGCCAGACCATTGATGCATTGAAGGGAATTGCCATCCTCATTGTGATGCTGGGGCATGTCTTAAGCTGGAATCATATGGAGGATGGTTATCTCTATGATGCGATTAAAGTAGTTCAAATGCCGCTGTTTATTCTGGTCAGCGGCTATTTGTGTGGAATCGGGAGGCCGGTGAGAACATGGGCCGATTACGGAAGGGTGCTGAAAAGGCGCGCCCTTGCCTACCTGGTTCCTTTCTTTTTTTGGATTATTTTACAGCATCCGTTGACGGCGGCTTCCCATATTGCAGAGACCTTATTTGCGCTGGATAAGGGATTGTGGTTTTTGATGACGCTCTTCCTTTTGAATGTGATGCTTTACACGGCGCAGCTTTTGGGAGCATTGGCAGGGTGCTGGGAGAGGCAGATATTTTGGCTGGTTTATCTGGGGCTGGCGGCCTTTGTGGTGCTGGAAACTCTTCTTGGATGGGAATTTTTAAGTCCCGGCCTTACACGGCTGTACATTCCCTTTTATCTGACAGGATATCTGGCAGGGGTCCACAGAGAATGGCTGACAGGGATTTCAGGAGCTTTGAAGAACGCCGTATTCGGCGCTGCTCTGGCAGGCTTTCTTTATCTGGTGCTTGCCCGGGATTTGCAGGATGTGGGCAGTTTGCCGCTTCTGGGACAGCAGATCTTGGCCTCTTTTTTGGGCTGCTATGTGATTGTGTATCTGGCTGCTCTGTGGAAAACGGGGAGAGAGAAGGAGTTTGCCGCCTGGCTTGGCGGATATACTTTGGAAATCTATGTGTTGCATTTTCACTTTGCCACAATTCTCAATCAGGGAGAGACTTATGAGCTTTATTCATGGCAGGGAGCCGTATTTGTATTGGCTTCTTTCGCAGCTATGAGCCTCATTACGGCAGGAATTATTGCGGTTACAAAGAAGATTCCTTTGCTGGACTTTCTTCTATACGGGAAACTTTCACGAAAAAAATAGCCGGAACTTTATTCGGAGGATAGGATGGGATTTACGTCACTCGGATTTTTTTGCTTTTTTCCAATTATATATCTTTTATATTTAGCGGTACCCTCTAAGCTGAGAGTATTATGGCTTCTTATAGCCAGCTATGGCTTTTGTATCAGCTTTGGGGTGAGTTATGCGCTGATTCTTTTGCTGTCCACCCTTGCAACCTGGCTGGCTGCAATTGCAGTGGAAAAGTGCGGAAGCTATGCGTATGGCAGGTGGATCATAGGAGCTGTAGTTCTCTTCCATGTGCTTCTGTTATGCTTTTTTAAATATGGCAGCCGAAATCCTGTGCTTCCGGTAGGGATATCCTTTTATACTTTTCAGGCGATAGGTTATTTGCTGGATGTAGCCCGCGGCACGGTGAGGGCGGAGCGCAATGTGATTCGCTTTGGCATGTTCCAGGCATTTTTCCCTAAGCTGGTTCAGGGGCCTATTGAGCGGTCCGACAGCCTTCTTTGCCAGATCCGCAGCTTGGACAAGAAAAAACTTCTTGATGAGAGCCGTATACGGGAAGGTTCTTTGCTTTTGCTATGGGGCTTGTTTCAGAAGCTGATGGTAGCGGATCGAATTGCGATTCCGGTGAATGCGGTCTATGGACAGTTTGGAGCTTTTGGCGGCGTGGAAATTCTGTTTGTTACATTGCTGTACGCGTTTCAGATCTATTGTGATTTTTCGGGATATACCTGTATGGCCAGGGGAATTGCAAAGCTCTGCGGAATTGAGCTTATGGAAAACTTTCGTCGGCCGTATCTGTCGCTCTCTGTCCGTGAATTTTGGCGCAGGTGGCATATTTCTTTAAGTACCTGGCTTCGCGATTATATCTATATCTCCCTGGGCGGAAACCGAAAGGGGCGTTGGCGAAAATATGTGAATATTATGCTGACCTTTCTAATCAGCGGCATTTGGCATGGAACAGGCTTTCATTTTCTCCTCTGGGGTTGTATGCACGGCGCAATCCAGATTTTGGAAACTCTTTGGCAGAGGGCGCCAAAGGCCATCCGCTGGCTTTTGACCTTTGGATTTGTGGATTTATCCTGGATGGTATTTCGGGTAAATTCTCTGGGGGATTTGAAAGGGATGCTTTGGATTGCGGTTACAGATTTCCGGCTTCGAGATCCGGCGGGTATGGAGCTTGGAGGATTGGAATGGCTGCTTTTGCTCTTGGGCATTTTACTGGTAGCAGGAAAAGACGTCTTGAATGAGAAGGGGATTGGTATTCAGGGATGGCTGCAAAAAAGAAACTGGATGATACGGGCCTTGGTTTATACGGCCTTGCTCTCAGGTATTGTGATATTTGGCGTGTATGGAGGAGCTTATGATACCAGCGGCTTTTTGTATACGCAGTTTTGATAAAAGAAAGGAATTTCAAAATGAAATTAAAGAGGTTTCCCTGGGGGATAAGATGGATAGGGATGTGCATTTTCGTGCTCCTGCTGTCTGCTTTTCTCATACGGAGCTGCAACTATCTGCTTTTGGATGACAGTCAGAGCTATACAAGGCTTACCATGCATGAGCTGTATGAGACAGAGGAGCCAATCCGGACGCTTTTCCTTGGGAGTTCCCACTGTTTTCGGGCCTATGATCCGGAGCTTTTTACACAATTAACAGGAAAAACCGCATTTAATCTGGGTTCCTCCGCCCAAAATTACGATACCTCTTATTATATTCTTCGAGAGGTGATAAAGAAGCATCCTCTGGAGACGGTTTATCTGGATATGCACTATAAGTTCTTGTTTGTGGACAGAGAAGGGCGGGATTTGGTGCAGGCGAATATCATTTCAGATTATATGCGCCCCTCTTTGAATAAGCTGGAATTTCTGACACAGACCTCGGAGCTAAAGCAGTTTACCAATCGTTTTCTGCCGTTTCGCAGGAATTGGCAAAGGCTGTCAGATCTCTCTTATCTGCGGCAGGTATGGGAGAAAAAACAGACAAAGGCATATCGGGAATATGAGCCGGTGGTGCTGGAGCAGGAATATTATGCGGGGAAGGGTTTTGTTTTCTCCAATGAAAAGCTGGACGCAGAGTCCATTACCTGGTGGGATCGCTTTACGCCGGTAGAAGAGGATATGGACAGTGACGTAACCTATACCCTCTCTTATATAGAAAAAATCGTAGAGCTTTGCAGGCAGGAAAATATCCGTCTTGTTTTTGTGACGGCGCCAAGCTTTGATCAGTATCTTGAGACAATAGGTCCCTATGATTTGGCATATAATTATATTGAAGCAATGGCGAAGAGCTGTGAAGTTCCGTATTATGATTTTAATTTGTGTAAAAAGGAGTATTTGGAACTGAATGAGGACAGCTTTCTTGACGTGGATCATCTGAACGGAGAGGGAGCAAAAAAGCTTACAACTTTGCTGGCAAAGCTTGATTTGGGAGAGGTGAACATTGACGAATATTTCAACCCATGTTATGATGAAAAGAGTGCTGGCAGGTAAAAAATGGGTTATATAAAAATCATAGGAAGAATATAAAAATATGAAAATTATGGCAAACCGTATGGATCGGGGATTTTTCCGATACCAAAAAGAATTTGAAGATAAAGCGCTTGAAGTACTGCGTTCCGGCTGGTATGTGCTGGGAAATGAAGTAAAAAATTTTGAGGAAGAGTTCGCGGCCTATACGGGCGGCGGTTACTGTGTGGGCTTGGCAAGCGGTCTGGATGCGCTCTGGATTGCTTTTCGGGTTCTTGGGATCGGCCCCGGAGATGAGGTGATTGTCCAGGGGAATACTTATATTGCAAGTGTCATGGGAATTACGATGAACGGGGCGACTCCTGTTTTTGTTGAGCCGGATGAATACTTTAATATAGATACGGCGAAAATTGAAGAGAAGATTACAGAGCGCACCAAAGCGATTCTGGTGGTGCATTTATATGGTCAGGCGTCTAAGATGGATACTGTCGCGGAGTTGGCGGAGAAATATAATCTTAGGCTGGTAGAGGACTGCGCCCAGTCTCATGGAGCTTGCTTTCAGGGCCGGATGACAGGAACCTTTGGAGATGTGGGCTGCTTTTCTTTTTATCCGTCCAAGAATATCGGAGCCTTTGGAGACGGGGGAGCCGTGGTAGTAAAGGATAAAAAGCTGGCGGAGGATTTTCGAATCTTCCGGAACTATGGAAGTGAGAAACGCTATTACAACAAGCTTGTAGGGGCAAATTCACGGTTAGATGAGCTGCAGGCCGGTCTTTTGCGCATCCGTCTTAAGCATGTACGGGAGTGTGAGGAGGAGCGCTGCAGGATAGCAAAAAGATATCTTGATGAGGTTAAAAACCCGAAGCTTAAGCTTCCCCAAGTGCGTGCGGGGGCAACGGCTGTGTGGCATCAGTTTGTAATCCGCTCCTCCGTGCGGGAAGAATTGATCTCTTATTTGAATGAGCGGGAGATTGGAACTATTATTCATTATCCCATTCCTCCCCATTTGTCAGAAGCCTATGGGTATCTGGGCTGCCAAAAAGGGGCTTTTCCGATAACAGAGCGGTATGCGGATGAGGTATTGTCCCTGCCTATGTACAATGGGATGACGGACGAGGAACAGACTTTTGTGATTGAGGCATTGAATCAGTTTTAGGAGTTTAGGAGTGCTGCATTAGGAGGCAGGGCATGAATATTAAAGATCAGTATAAGATTTTGGAGTTCGGTGATCTGGGAGACGAGCGGGGCAACTTGGTCGTAGTGGAGGGAGCCAGGGATATTCCCTTTGAGATCAAGCGTGTATTCTATATATATGGTTCCGACAGCGAGGTTGTTCGGGGACAGCATGCCAATCGAAAGGCCGAATTTGTTTTGATTAACGTAAGCGGCACGAGTAAGGTTCGTGTGGACAATGGATTTGAAGAGACGATTATTGAGCTGAACCGTCCCAGAATGGGGCTTTATCTCCCGACCATGATCTGGAAGGACATGTATGATTTCAGTGAAGATTCCGTGCTGCTTGTTTTGAGTAATATTCATTACGATGGGACGGAGTATATTCGTGATTACGATGAATATTTAAAAGAAGTGGGAGGAACTAAGATTAAATGAGCAGGCTTTCGATTATTGTTCCTGTATACTGGAATTCGGATACGCTGATGCTTCTCTATGAGGATATGAAAGAAAAGATCCTTCATAAACTGGAGGATTATGAGATTGTATTTGTAGATGATGGATCAGGGGACAATTCCTGGGAGATTATGAATCAGATTCGGGACATGGATGCACACGTGAAGCTTGTTAAGCTGTCACGGAATTTCGGAGAGCATGCGGCTATTCTTGCAGGGCTTTCCAACTGTACCGGAGATTGTGCGGTGACAAAGCAGGCGGATCTTCAGGAGGACTCGGAACTGATTTTAGATTTGTATGAAAAGTGGAAAGAGGGCAATAAAGTGGTTTTGGCCGTTCGCTCGGACAGAGACGAGGGAGCGGTTAAGAAGTTTTTTGCCAATCTGTACTATACCCTGATGCGTAAGCTGGTGATCAAGGACATGCCTAAGGGTGGGTTTGACTGTTATCTGCTGGATCGTCAGGTTATTCAGGTCTTAATGATGCTGGATGAAAAAAATTCGGCCTTGACTCTTCAGGTTTTATGGGTGGGCTTTAAGAGCGATAAGGTGTATTTCCACAGGAAAGCCCGGGAGATAGGGGAATCCAGATGGACCCTGTCGAAAAAAGTGAAGCTGGTGCTGGATTCTATGATGAGTTTTTCCTATTTTCCGGTTCGGTTTATGTCCGGTATGGGCGCGTCCTTTGCCTTTATTGCTGTGATTTGGGCGATTGTTCTTGTAGCTCAGCGTTTAAGCGGAGTGGAGGATGTGGCAGGATGGACCTCTATGATGGTTCTGATGCTTTTTGGATTCGGGGCAATTATGGTGATGCTGGGACTTCTGGGAGAATACATTTGGCGTGCCTTAGATGCTTCACGGAATCGTCCCCCGTTTTTGGTTGAGGAGACAAAAGGATTTGACAGCAAGGAATGATCAGGGAGATGGAAGTGTTCGAAGGTTGAAAAAGAGAGAAGCAGATATGGATAAGATTTCCGTAATTATACCCTGCTACAATGAGCAGGAGGCGATACCTATTTTTTATGATGCGATAGTCAAGACCGCACAAGACTTATCGCAGGCAGAAATGGAGTTCTTGTTTGTCAATGACGGCTCTAAGGACGAGAGTTTAAAAGAGATGAAGGCTTTGGCTGACAGGGACGAACGAGTAAAGTATGTGAGCTTTTCCAGAAATTTTGGAAAAGAAGCAGCCATGTATGCAGGGCTTAGCTATGCCTCCGGGGATTATGTGGCGATTATGGACGTAGATTTGCAGGACCCGCCGGGCCTTCTGCCACAGATGTATCAAATCATAACAACAGAGGACTATGACTGTGTGGCCACCAGACGGGTCACCCGGAAGGGAGAGCCTCCGATCCGTTCGTTTTTTGCAAGGTGCTTTTACAGATTGATGCACAAGCTTTCGAATACTGACATTGTAGACGGAGCCAGAGACTACCGGCTTATGACGCGGCAATTTGTGGACGAGCTTTTGAAGCTTGGCGAGTATAATCGTTTTTCAAAAGGACTTTTCGGCTGGGTAGGCTTTCATACAAAGTGGCTGGAATATGAAAACGTAGAGCGCAGTGCCGGAGAAACAAAATGGTCCTTTTGGAAGCTCTTGATCTACAGTATAGAAGGGATAGTCGGCTTTACTACGGTTCCCCTGGTGATGGCGGCTTTTTTGGGAGTCTTTTTCTGTGCGGTAGCCTTTCTGGCGATTTGCTTTATTGTTGTCCGCACAATTCTCTATGGCGATCCCGTTTCGGGCTGGCCGTCCATGACATGTATCATTGTGTTCCTTGGGGGGATTCAGCTTTTCTGTATGGGGATTCTGGGGGAATATCTGGCAAAGACTTACATGGAGACAAAACATCGGCCTATTTTTATTTGTAAGGAGACGAATGTTGCTGAATAAAATGAAACCGCTTCCGACAGTCTTGACGCTTCTGCTTGTGTCAATGATGCTTTGGAATATCTTCCTTCATATGGAGCTTGAGAAGTATAAGCCTCAGATAGAAGCCTACTTGCCGGAGGATATCTATGTGGCTGTCGGAAGCACGATAGAGCTTTATGATAATCAGGTGGCATGGACAGGAATCCGGGAAGGATATTCCTTTAACTGGGATTGCCCGGTAGGTGAAAATCTGGAGGATCGCTTTTCCATTACCGGGAAAGAGGAGCAAATAGGAGAATATCCGCTGATCCTTACAATCTATGATTACAATGTAAATAAAATTATGACTCTGGAAAGCACGCTTCATGTGGTGGATCGGGTGCTGGAGGAGGAGTACTCTGTTATGAATATGGGAGACAGTCTGTCCAACGGGAGAGAATGGTATCGTACCATTTTCTATTTATCCGATGGGCAGATTACATTTACAGGGACCAGAGGGTGGACAAAGTACGGCCATGAGGGGAGGAGCGGATTTTCCGCAGAGGATTATCTGAATCCTACGGAATACTTGGAAGAAGGCACCAGCGAGGGAATCCATCCTTTTTACGATCCGGTTCAAGAGATGTTTGACTGGAATTATTACAAGCTGTATACAGGAAAGAATCCCAATGTAATCCAGATCTTTTTGGGCACAAACGGATTGAAGGATGACCCCTCCGATACTGTCGAAGCTATTGCGCAGATGATTAAAAATATTCGCAGGCATGATAAAGATATCCCGATTTATCTGGTAAATCCCATCTATTGGGCGGACCAGGAGAAGATTGGGAGCATGGTGCGTCCGAATGGAACTGCTTTTCTCCAGGGAGAATTTAAAAATCGCTGTGACAGACGCATTATGAAGCTTATGAAGGCGATGGATAAAAAATTCGGACATATGGACGGTGTGACATTGATTCCCTTGGCCTTAATGCATAACAGCCGGGATAATTTTAATTCAGATGATGCGCTGCACCCGGGGGAGGCCGGGGATCAGCAGTTTGGGGATGTGATGTACAGCGTGTATTGCGGGACATTTGAATCGTAATATAACTTATAGTAGGAGAAGCAATGATACGGAGAACATACAAAGCAGCTATTACTTTATTTGAAAAATACTATTGGTTCTTTTTTGCCGCCGCCTGCCTGACTCTGGCCTTTTATTGCTTCCGCTGTCTTGATGTGCGGTATGTGGATTCCTGGGACGAGGCAAGGCATGGAGTCAACGCCTATGAGATGATACAAAACGGAGACTACATCCGCCATACTTATAACTACGAGACAGACGACTGGAACCTAAAGCCTTCTATCAGTTATTGGGGAATTGTACTTGGCTTTCGCTTGTTTGGGTATGGGGTATTCGGCCTGCGGTTTACCTCGGCTCTGGCATATCTTCTGACAGGAATCGTCTGCGGCCTGTTCGCAAAGAGGTACGGCAAGGAGGCGTCCATACTGGTAATGGGCTTTTTCTGTGCCAATACAAGGCCGTTATCCGCTCATTTGGCCCGTTCCGGCGATGCGGATGCGTTGTATCTTTTGTTCTTTACCTTTGCTATGCTGGCGATGTTTCAAATACGTAAGAATCATAGATATCTGTATGCCTGCGGCCTTTTATTTTCCCTTGCTTTTCTTACAAAAAGCTGGCATGCCGGTATGATCGCGGTGATTGGCGTCCTGTATCTGCTGTTGACGAGAACGTTTTTTTCCATAAAAGTTAAAGAATGGGGCTTGTTTTTGATTTCCGTATTTGCGCCTCTGCTGGCCTGGTTTGGATGGCGCTATACGAAGGATGGTTTTGTTTTTTTAGACCAGATGATCAAGGTGGATCTCCTGGCCCGGACAGGCGGCTCCAATTATGAGGGGCATGAATTTCCGTTTTCCTTTTATTATGATACCGTGTTTGGGCACGAAGCTTATATTTACCGGTGGCTTTTGGTGATTTGTATCCTGGGAATTGGCATGGGACTGTTTGCGATGCTCCGGAGCAGGATGTGGAAAAGAGCGGCGCTTGAGGAGGGAGTGGGGTATTTCCTTTGGTTTTTTATTCCCTTTTTTGGATTTTCCTGTATTCGGACAAAGCTGATTTGGTACTGCTATCCCTGTACGATTCCCTTGTTTCTTGCTGCTGCGATTTTTCTCGGTTATGCTCTTCGGGCATCTGTGCCTGCAAAGCCAGGGAGCGAGCAACAGGGAATAGAGGAGGAAGGGGCGGAAAAAGGCTCTTCAAGCCTCAAGGCCGAACTTTTTGGAGTATGCAGATGGCTTTTTGCTTTTCTGTGTATATTTATGACGGCTTATTATATGAGGGGGGCTTATTTTGAAGTAATCCGCGAAGCTCATGGGGACAGCTTCCAGCTCTTTATTCAGGAAAGTGTGGTTCGGGATTCTTCTTATGCAGGGCAAAAGGCTTATCTTATGGCGCCGACAGAGAATCCGGAAAATCTGGGTTCCTGGGATCAGAATATGTTGTTTTTGGCGGAAATAAACGGTGATTTTCATTGCATGGACGGCGGTGTGGAGGGGTTTCTCACAGAGACGGAGCCGGCAGTGCTTTATCTGGATCAGGGACAATATGAGCAGCATACGGAGCGGCTTGCAGGCATGAAGGTGCTGCATCGGAATGAGGGATACTTGCTTTTGGGAAACTAGCCTTTTTCATTTATGCGCTTCATCAGCGCCGTAATCCCTCCGGCCAGCAGAAGGAGAACGGCGCTGAGAACCAGATAAAATTTCAAGCTGAAATAAGTGGTGACCTTGTATTCATAGACAGAGAATGCCAGGTCGCCTTTTTCTTGTATTTCTTCCCCAATTGTCAGATAGCCATCGGAATACATATCACAATTGCCCGTATTGTAGGAGAGAAATTCCAGGCTGTTTTCACCTTCGATATAACCGGGAGTAATCTCCAGAGTATAGATTGTAAGCTTATCCGGAATAATCATATCAAGCTCAAATTCATAAGGAATGACGCTTACAACCGTGCCGGACAAAAACCGATCATTTTCATAAAGGACGGTCCCATTCTCATCAGTCAATTTTACACGAAAGGCCGACTGATTCGATTCCCCAACCGGATTGACGGCGCGGACGGCGATACGGTTAAAGGGCTGATCTGCGGCAAAGGTTTGTGTATAAACCTGAGAGTATTCCCTGACATATCCGTCATAGCCGCCGGCATATTGATATTGATCTACACAATACTGCCGCTCTTCTATGGGAGTATCCACCAATACCTTTTTTCCTGCAAGCAAAAGAAATAAAAGCATAAGGGAAGCAAAGCCGTAGTATCTCCACGCTTTTTGAGATTGCGTACTCCGGAAGCACACATCGGCCAGAGAAGCCATGCTGTCAGCAAGAAGCATAAGGCCCAAAAAGGTAAACCCAATACTATAAAGAGGGCTTGTCTCCCACAAAATATGAAAAGAGATACCGCCCAAAAGAGTCAATTGGATAACAAAGAGGCGAGGCGGTTCTTTACCTTTTTGAATCCCAAGCAGGCAGAAGAGAGCGGCAAGCCCGATTGCCAGCATTTGAAAAGCCCGGAAAGCCTGGCTGTAAATGGTGAGAAAACCGCTTTTGCTGCCAAGAAGATATTGATAGGGCTTACCGTAGGAAGCAAAGCTGTTTTCTGCTTGATAGCTGTCCGTGCCATCCGCCCAGGTATTGAGAAGCTTGCGGCCGGTAAGGGAAATAAGACCAATAGGTCCGGCTTCCTGGATACGTTCCATAAGCACCTGCTTATCTGCGGCTATCTTTTCTTTTTTTGTAGGAAAGCTAAAAGTATACAGCTCGTCCGTCTGATCAAAGGAGCCATCCCAGCGGGCGCCCATCATAACCCAGTGGAGGGCGGGAAAGCCCGTATTTTTATAGTCAAAGTCAACGTAATGATTGACAGCAGCATTCCAAAAACAAAGAGAGAGAACGGCGGTAAGCAAAAAGGCGGCGCCGGAAGCAAAATATGGCTTGAGGAGCGCCGTAAGGGAAAAGGCGCTTCCGGATCTGCGCGAGTTCCAAAATTGTCCCCAAAGCCTCCGCACAGCCAATAGGATCACGGCAATCATAGCAATCATAGCGGTAGCCCGCAGCTTAAAGCCAAGGATGAGAATCAGCCCCAGCGCACCGCCCGGAACGATGCGGCGAAGAGGCGTGCGTGCCTTGGTAAGCAAAAGGTACAGATAAAGAATCCCCATAAGACACGGCATGGATAGGGTGGCAGTGTAAAAATAACCTGCCCATACATAAGAAAGAGGGCAAAGAACGCAAAGGCTAAGATAAAAGACGCCTGTGCGCTGACCTTTAAGCTCTTTTAAAATCAGATAGCCTAACCAAACGGAGCCTGAGATACAGGCAATATTGATAAGCTGAACCGCAGGCATAAACAGAGCGTTTGGAATACCGCACTTGGAAAGAAGAAGCAAAAACCAGTAAGTGAGAATGGTAATGGGATAATTGTTCGTATAACGGGCAAAATATCCCGTTTCATAGGTGCCGGAGATGGTGTGTGTTCTTAACATCTCCACAGCCATATCAAAAACCTTCAGGGGATCGTAGCGCAGCATAGGCTGAATCAGAAATAAAAAGGCAAGCTGACCGATTAGAAGAACTGCCATACAAACAAAAGCCAATCTCCCCAGAGTTGTTTTGCTTTGCCTCTTTAAAAAATGAAAAATCAGCAGAGAAGCCCCCAGAAGAAAAAAGAGTGCAAGTGCAATCACCAAAATACGCACAGGCATCACATCCATATGACGAAGCCAGGAGGCGTCCCAGCGGACAAAGGACCAGGCGCCGATATACAGGCTGAATACGGCAAGTAAGAGAAGTACAAGTGTATACATAAATCCTCCGAGAGTAATCAGTAATTTTAAGTTTAAGCCCACGTTTATAGGATAGCGTAAAAATGTGCGGGGGTCAAGACGCAACAGCATGGGCGGGGCCGGACGGGCAGCAGGTGATTTTTAAAGATAAGTCTCAGATGCGGTAAAATTTTTTCTTGTGAATTTTCAATTATTTGGTATAATGATTGAGGTAGGCAAATGCATAAAGAAGGAGTAAATTATGGGAAAGTATTTTGGTACGGACGGCTTCCGAGGGGAAGCAAACGTGAAATTAACCGTAGAGCATGCCTTTAAGGTAGGAAGATACTTGGGATGGTACTATGGAAGAGACCACAAGGCACAGATTGTAATCGGCAAAGATACAAGAAGAAGCAGCTACATGTTTGAATATGCGCTGGCAGCAGGAATCACGGCATCAGGCGCGGATGCTTATCTTCTTCATGTAACTACGACCCCCAGCGTTTCCTATGTGGTGCGCACGGAAGGATTTGACTGCGGTATTATGATTTCTGCAAGCCACAATCCCTTTTATGACAACGGAATCAAGGTAATCAACGGCCTGGGGCACAAGCTGGAGGCTGAGGTTGAAGAAAAGATAGAGCGTTACATTGACGGCGAGGTGGAAGAACGCCCCCTGGCGACAGGCGAACATATTGGAAGGACCATAGACTTTGCGGCAGGGCGGAATCGTTATCTGGGATATTTGATTTCTCTGCCTACACGGTCATTCAAAAATATGCGGGTGGGTTTGGACTGTGCCAATGGAAGCGCCTCTGCCATTGCGAAAAGCGTTTTTGACGCTTTAGGCGCAAAGACCTACGTGATCAGCAACGATCCCGATGGCACGAATATTAATACCAACTGTGGTTCTACCCATATCGAAGCGCTGCAGGAGTTTGTGAGGGAGAAGCATTTGGATGTGGGCTTTGCCTATGACGGAGATGCGGACCGCTGCCTGGCAGTAGATGAGAACGGCAATGTGGTAGACGGAGATCGCATAATGTACATCTGCGGTAAGTATATGATGGAGCAGCACGCTTTGCGGGACAATACCATTGTGACTACAGTCATGTCAAATTTGGGACTTTACAAAGCCTGCGATAAGATTGGAATGAAGTATGAGAAAACTGCGGTAGGCGATAAGTACGTGTATGAGAATATGACAGCCAATGGCTTTCAACTGGGAGGCGAGCAGTCAGGTCATATTATTTACAGCAAGCATGCTACTACGGGAGACGGTATATTAACCTCTCTTAAGATCATGGAAGTAATTCTGGAGAAAAAGGCAACACTGGCCACGCTGGCTTCGGAAGTGAAGATTTATCCGCAGCTTCTGCAGAACTTGAAGGTCACGGATATGGATGCCACACTGAATCATCCGGATGTGGTGAAGGCCATTGCAGAGGTGGAGGAAAAGCTGGGAAGCGACGGAAGAGTTCTGGTACGCAAGAGCGGAACGGAGCCATTGCTCCGTGTGATGGTGGAAGCATTGACGGATGAGCTTTGTGAGGAGCATGTGCTTCATATCATCAATGCAATGAAGAGTACCCTTTAGGGGGCTTGGAATAAAAAACAGTGATATCTCCCAAAGCTGACAGACACAGAATATTTGTGACCGGAAGCATTTCATGCTTGTGTACTTTGAGAGATATTGCAGAACCGGAATAGGAGGTACAGGGTATGAAAAAGACAGCATTAGTAGTTATGGCAGCCGGAATCGGCAGCCGTTTCGGCGGAGGAATCAAGCAGTTAGAGCCGGTAGGACCCAGCGGTGAGATCATTATGGATTATTCCATCCACGATGCACTGGAAGCAGGCTTTAATAAGGTGGTATTCATCATCCGCAAGGATCTGGAGAAGGACTTCAAGGAGATCATCGGCAACCGGATCGAAAAGCTTGTGGAGGTAGAGTATGCATTTCAGGAGCTTGAAAATCTGCCGGGAGGCTTTAAGAATCCGGAAGGCCGCACCAAGCCGTGGGGAACCGGTCAGGCGGTTCTTAGCTGCAAGGGTCTGTTAAATGAGCCGTTTGTGGTAATCAATGCGGATGACTATTACGGAAAGGAAGCCTTTGTAAAGGTGCATGATTATCTGGTGGAGGAGCATCCGGATAACGGCATGCTTGATTTTTGCATGGCAGGCTTTATTCTGGGCAACACCTTAAGCGATAACGGAGCTGTTACAAGAGGAATCTGTAAGGTGGAGAACGGATACCTGACAGACGTTGTGGAGACCTCCGGCATTGAAAAGCTGCAAAATGGCGGAGCAGCCGTTCCGGGAGAGGACGGAAAGCTGGTGCCTGTTGACGCAGAGAGCTACGTTTCTATGAATATGTGGGGACTGACTCCGGAGCTTCTGGATGAGATTGAGAAGGGCTTTATCGAATTTCTGGGCAATGTAAAGCCGGGTGATCTGAAGGCGGAGTATCTCCTTCCGGGAATTATCGACAATCTGTTAAAGCAGCAGAAAGCCACCGTAAAGGTTCTGGAGACAAAGGACAAATGGTTCGGCGTTACCTACAAGGAGGATAAGCAGTCCGTAGTGGATTCTTTCAAGAAGCTGATTGCCGACGGCGTGTACAAGGAGAAATTGTTTGCATAAGCAATAGCAGGCAAAAGATAAAAAGGGAGGTCAGGGAAATGTACGAGACTATAAAAGTAGTGGTAGAGATCGCTTTTTTCGTATGTGCCGCGATTGCTCTTATTACCGCTCTTAAGAAAAAGAAAAAATAGCAAATGAATCAGATTTGATAAAAGGATGCCGAAAAAGAGCCGGCATCCTTTTTCTTCTGGAAAAACTGAAATATATATGTTATACTATTATGATTGTCAATGAAAAAAACACAAGAAATCGGGCACAATAAAATGGAAACAAAAGCAATGAAAACAAGTACGCTTCTGAAACGATTCGTTCCCTATTACAAAAAGTATACAGGAATCATGGTTATGGACCTTTTCTGCGCCGCCCTCACTACGGTCTGCGAGATGATTCTGCCTTTGATTCTGCGCCATATCACCGATATGGGAATGCGCGACCTATCCGCTCTCACGGTGCGCACCATTGTAACCATCGGCGTGATATACTTTGCGCTGCGCATTGTAGACGGAATGGCCAGTTATTATATGGCGTACACAGGACATGTAATGGGAGCGGCGATTGAGACAGATATGCGTGAGGATGCCTTCGCACATCTGCAAAAGCTTTCGGATAACTATTTCAACAATACCAAGGTAGGGCAGATTATGTCCCGCATCACCAGTGATTTGTTCGATGTGACGGAGTTTGCACATCACTGTCCGGAGGAGTTTTTTATCGCCTTTTTAAAAGCGGTGGTCTCTTTCGCGATACTGGCAAGGGTGAATCTGCTGCTGACGGGGATTATTTTTGCACTGATCCCTGTGATGGCCATATCCTGTACTTATTTTAATCTTCAGGTGCGCAAGGCATTCAAGCGTCAGAGGAACCACATCGGAGAGCTGAACGCCAGGATTGAGGACAGCCTTCTGGGAAATAAGGTAGTACGGGCCTTTGCCAATGAGGAGGTAGAGCTTGAGAAGTTCAACCGGGATAATCATGAATTTTTGAAAATCAAGCGTCAGACCTATAAGTATATGGCAGCCTTTCAGAATACCATCCGCATCTTTGACGGTCTGATGTATGTGGTAGTGATTGTGGCCGGAGGAATCTTTATGGTAAGAGGATTGATTGCGCCGGCGGATCTGGTGGCCTATACTCTGTATGTGACGACCCTTCTGGCAACTATCCGCCGGATTATTGAATTTGCGGAGCAGTTCCAGAGAGGCATGACAGGCATAGAGCGGTTTACGGAGCTAATGGATGCCAGTGCGGATATTTTTGACGAGGAAGGAGCCGTATCCCTTGCCCAAGCGGAGGGAGAGATTACTTTTCGTCATGTGTCTTTTGAATATCCGGACGATCACACTCCGGTGCTGTCCGACATTGATTTGACCATCCGCCCGGGAGAAAAGGTAGCTTTGGTGGGGCCGTCGGGAGGCGGAAAGACCACTCTGTGCAATCTGATTCCCCGTTTTTACGATCCCACTCAGGGAGAGATTCTTCTGGATGGGCAGAATATACGGATGGTAACCCTGGAGAGCCTTCGCAGCAATGTGGGTGTGGTTCAGCAGGATGTATACCTCTTTTCCGGCAGTATCTATGAGAATATAGCTTACGGACGGCCCGGAGCAAGCCGGGAGGAAGTGATAGAGGCGGCAAAGCTTGCAGGAGCCAATGATTTTATTATGGAATTAAAGGACGGCTATGACACCTATGTGGGGGAGCGGGGAGTGAAGCTCTCCGGCGGACAGAAGCAGAGAATCAGTATTGCCCGGGTATTCTTAAAGGCGCCCAGGGTGCTTCTTCTGGATGAGGCCACGGCAGCTTTGGACAACGAAAGCGAGCACTTGGTATCCGAATCCCTGGACAAGCTGGCGGCAGGCAGAACGACACTTACCATAGCCCACCGGCTGACCACGATTCACGGCGCCGACCGGATACTCGTCCTGTCAGGCAGCCGGATTGTGGAAGAAGGAAATCACGAAGCGCTGATGAAGAAGAAGGGCATATACTATCATCTTTATGAGTCGGCGAATATTACGTAACGGAAATGGAGAATATCATGGAAATCAATTTGAAGCGTCCAAAGCTGGAAGACAGGGCACTGATCAATGACTATTTAAAATACGCAGATACCAGAAGCTGCGAAATGACTTTTGCGAACACCTACCTATGGTCCCGGCATTATGACGTAGGCTTTGCCATTGTGGAGGATATGCTGGTGTTTGGCCGAACGGCCGGAGACGTCTCCTTTACGGTTCCGGTAGGCCCGGGCGGTGAAGAGCGTTTAAAACAGGCGCTGGATACGCTGATGCGTTACTGTGAGGAGCAAGAAGTTCCTTTTCAGCTCCACAATGTGACAAAAGAGGATTTTGACAGACTGGAAGCGCTGTATCCGGGGCAGTTTTTCATATCCTATGAGCGGGAATATGCGGATTACGTGTATGAGACGGAAAAACTGGCAAAGCTGTCAGGGAAAAAATATCACAGCAAAAAGAATCATGCCAACAAGTTTAAAGCCTTGTATCCGGACTGGAGCTATGAGCCGATTACCAAGGACAATGTGGAGGAGTGCTTTCAGATGGCGCTTCGCTGGAGAGAGCTTAACGGCTGTGAGGAGGATGAAGAGAAGCATGCGGAAATCTGCGTCACGCTCAACTATCTGCGTCTTTTTGAAGAGCTGAATATGCGCGGAGGAGCTTTGCGGGTCAATGGGGAAATCGTTGCGTTTACGGTTGGAGAACCGGTTGGAAAAGATACTCTGGTGGTACACATTGAGAAGGCATTTGCGGATATTCAGGGAGCCTACACTATGATTAATCAGCAATTTGCCGAGCATGAAGGAGCAGGCTTTACTTATCTCAACCGGGAGGAGGATATGGGAGAAGAGGGGCTTAGACAGGCGAAAATGTCGTATAAGCCGGTATTTCTTGTTGAAAAAGGGGTTGTAAGAAAGCGCAGTGTCCTGTAAGATAGTCAGGTAGTAATTGCAAATGAGGAGTTTTCTATGATGAAAAAATGGGAAGAAAACATACGGAGGGTTGTTCCTTATACGCCGGGGGAGCAGCCGAATGAATCCGGTATGATTAAACTGAATACGAATGAAAATCCGTATCCGCCGTCTCCTGATGTCAGGCGTGCTCTGGAGGAAATGGAAGAAGAAAGCTTTCGGCTTTACCCGGACCCTTCGGCTTCTGTTTTGGTGGATGCACTGGCAGAATACTATCACAGGCCGAGAGAACAGTTTTTTACAGGAGTGGGTTCGGATGATGTGCTTGCGATGGCCTTTCAGACTTTTTTTAATTCGGATAAGCCTATTTTATTTCCGGATATTACGTATTCCTTCTATCCGGTTTGGGCGGAGCTGTTTGGAATCCCCTATGAGCAGCCGGCCTTAGACGAGGAGTTTCGGATTGTAAAGAAAGACTATGAGAGGGAGAACGGAGGAATCATTTTTCCCAATCCCAACGCACCTACGGGGCTTTATATGAAGCTTGCCGAGGTGGAAGAGATCGTTCGGAAAAATCAGGATGTGATTGTGATCGTAGACGAAGCCTATGTGGACTTTGCAGGACCTTCCGCTATGGAGCTTGTGGATCGGTACGAAAATCTTCTGGTGGTTCAGACCTTTTCCAAGTCCCGCTCTATGGCGGGGATGCGCATTGGCTTTGCCGTTGGAAATCCGGTTCTTATCAAGTATCTGAATGATGTAAAGTACTCCTTCAACTCTTATACAATGAGTCAGGCGGCCTTAAGCTTAGGAGCTGCGGCGATGAAGGATCAGGCGTACTTCCAAAAGAATATAAGGAAGCTTGTGGCGACCAGGGAACGAACGAAAAAAGAGCTTAAGGCATTGGGGTTCCGCTTTCCGGATTCCGGAGCGAATTTTATCTTTGCTTCTCATGAATCCTGTTCGGCAAGGGAGCTTTTTGAGGCGCTGCGGGAGCGGAAAATCTATGTGCGCTATTTTGACGCCCCAAGGCTTAGGGATTACCTTAGGATTACCATAGGAACAGATGAAGAGATGGATGCTTTGCTGGCATTTCTGCAAGAATACATAAGGAAAGAAAGGATACGGAAATTATGACAGAAACATTGGTACAATGGTTTATTGATAACCTGGGAGGAAGCGCTGCAAAGGAGGTTATTATTTTTATTATCTCTATGGTTCCTATTTTGGAATTGAGGGGAGGTCTTTTAGCGGCGGGACCGGCTGCCCTGGATGTTGAGATGTGGAGGGCAATTCCCATCTGTATTGTGGGAAATCTGATCCCGGTCCCCTTTATTTTGCTGTTTATCACAGCAATCTTTAATTGGCTGAAAAAGACAAAGCTGTTCCGTCCGATGGTGGAAAAGCTGGAAAGAAGAGCTATGAATAAAAAGGATCAAATAGAGAAGTACGAATTTTGGGGACTTTTACTGTTTGTAGGAATCCCTTTGCCGGGAACAGGCGCCTGGACGGGGTCCCTTATTGCATCTCTTTTGGGGATCAAGTTCAGAAAGGCATTTCCGGCAGTTGTGCTGGGCGTGCTTTTGGCGGCATTTCTTATGACGATTTTATCATATACTATCCTGGGTTCATTTATTAATTAAACACAAATTGATTTTACATCCGTGTACGGTGCGGGATATACGGAACTTTAAATAGGAGAGGTGAAGGCTGTGGAGTGGCCGAAGAAGAAATTATACTTTATCTATAATCCGCATGCGGGGAAAGAGCACATAAAAGGAAAGCTGTACGGGATTCTGCAGGTGATGTCAGACGCCGGATATGAGCTGACGGTTTATCCCACAAAAGGGGCGGGAGACGCGGTAGAGCAGCTAAAACAGCTTCCGGAAGGGTATGATTTGGTGGTATGCAGCGGCGGAGACGGGACACTGGATGAGGTGGTGACCGGAATGATGTACCGGGAGCATAAGCTTCCTATCGGCTATATTCCGGCCGGAACCTGCAACGATTTTGCCCGTTCCTTGAAGCTTCCTGCCAATATGGCGGAGTCCGCCCGCATTGCTGTGCGGGGAGAGAATTTTCCCTGTGACGTGGGATCCTTCAATGATAACAATTTTATCTATATTGCAGGTTTCGGCATATTTACCGACATATCATACACCACAAAACAGGAAGTAAAGAATGTCTTAGGACAGATGGCCTATATTTTGGAGGGAATGAAAAGCATTTACAATGTGAAATCCTATCAGCTAAAGGTTACCAGCAAGGAAATGTGTTTTGAAGGGGATTTTCTCTTTGGCATGGTGACAAATTCCAAATCAGTAGGCGGCTTTAAGGGAATTGTAGGCAAGGATGTAGTCTTTGATGACGGGGTATACGAGGTAACTTTTATACGAAGGCCCAAGAACGCGATTGAGCTGCAGGAGATACTGGCGGCTCTCTTAATCAAAGAAATTGATAACAAATATATGTATTCTTTTCGAAGCGCCAGAATTGAAGTGCGGTCTGAGGAGGCGATTCCCTGGACCCTGGACGGAGAGTTCGGCGGGGAACACCGACAGGTGGTAATCTCCAACAATCCGAGAGCTGTGGAGATTCGCGTAACCCCGGAGTGCAGGAAAAGTATTTCGGCAGAGCCGCTTTACGGCTTAGAGGAACAAAACACTTAAAATGAAAAATCTGCGAGGGAGATAAAAATGGCGGAAAAGACAAATATATCCAAGATATTTGGAGAGAACGTATTTAATGATACGGTGATGCAGGAGCGTTTGCCGAAAAAGATTTACCGGGAGCTGAAGCTCACGATACAGGAGGGAAAAGAGCTGGATCTGGCGGTGGCGGACGTGGTCGCCCATGAGATGAAGGAATGGGCCATTGAGCAGGGCGCCACACATTATTCCCACTGGTTTCAGCCCCTGACCGGCGCTACGGCCGAAAAGCATGATGCCTTTCTCTCAGCGCCTAAAACAGACGGAAAGGTCCTGATGGAGTTTTCGGGAAAGGAGCTTGTAAAGGGTGAGCCGGATGCTTCGTCCTTTCCCTCCGGAGGCTTAAGGGCGACCTTTGAGGCAAGGGGATATACGGCCTGGGATTGTACTTCGCCTGCTTTTGTGAAAAAGGATGAGGATGGCTCGAGAGCGATTTTGTATATTCCCACCGCCTTTTGTTCCTATAAAGGGGAAGCTCTGGATCAAAAGACGCCCCTCCTGCGTTCTATGGAGGCCATAAATAAGCAGGCGCTCCGTCTTCTCCGTCTCTTTGGAAATACGACTTCTCACAAGGTAACGCCTTCTGTGGGAGCTGAACAGGAATATTTTCTGGTAGACCGGGAGAAGTATCTGAAGCGTAAGGATCTGGTATTCACAGGCCGTACTCTTTTTGGAGCTATGCCTCCGAAGGGGCAGGAGCTGGATGATCATTATTTTGGAGTAATTCGGGAGCGAATCGCTGATTTTATGGAGGATGTAAACCGGGAGCTGTGGAAGCTTGGGGTATCAGCCAAGACTCAGCATAATGAGGTGGCTCCGGGCCAGCACGAGCTTGCGCCGATTTACGCAGAGTGCAATGTGGCGGTGGATCACAATCAGCTGGTGATGGAGACTTTAAAGAAGGTTGCTTATCAGCATGGCCTGCAATGCCTGCTTCATGAAAAGCCCTTCGCAGGGGTAAACGGCTCAGGAAAGCATAACAACTGGTCATTGACTACGGATGACGGAATCAATCTGTTAGACCCGGGAAAGACTCCTCATGAAAACATACAATTTTTACTGATACTGACTTGCGTTTTAAAGGCGGTAGATACCCATGCGGCTCTTCTTCGGGAGTCCGCGGCAGACGTGGGAAACGATCATCGTCTGGGAGCCAGCGAAGCGCCGCCGGCCATTATTTCCGTTTATCTGGGAGCGCAGTTAGAGGATGTGCTTTCACAGCTTATCAGTACGGGAGAGGCGACACATAGCCTTAGGGGCGGACATTTACATACAGGTGTGCGCACTCTGCCTGATTTTGCCAAGGATGCTACGGATCGGAACCGCACTTCCCCCTTTGCTTTTACAGGCAATAAGTTTGAGTTCCGCATGGTCGGCTCAAGAGATTCCATTGCGGCGCCCAATGTAGTGCTTAATACTATTGTAGCGGAGGCGTTTTCAGAGGCATGCGATTATCTGGAGAAGGCCAAGGACTTTGATATGGCTGTCCATGATTTGATCAAGCTGTATGCTCTGGAGCACCAAAGGATTGTTTTTAATGGAAATGGTTATTCTGAGGAATGGCTGGAGGAGGCAAATAGGCGCGGGCTGCCCAATGTAAAGACTATGGTAGATGCCATTCCGGTTTTGACTGAGGAGAAAACCGTAGATTTATTTGAAAAGTTTCGGGTTTTTACACGGGCGGAGCTGGAATCCCGGGCAGAGATTCAGTATGAAACCTATGCCAAAGCGATTAACATTGAGGCAAGATCAATGATTGACATTGCGAGCAAGCATATCATTCCTGCTGTTTTGCAGTATACTACGGCCCTTGCAACTTCTATTAATCAGATTCGTGAAGCCTGCAAGGAGGCAAATATCAGCGTTCAGATTGAGCTTTTGAAAGAGTGCTCTTCGCTGCTGGCGGCTACCAAGGCGGCGCTGCATAAGCTGACGGAGGTAACGGATGCTTCCCGGCAGATAAAGGAGGGGAGAAGCCGTGCCGTGCATTTTCAGGATGCGGTAGTTCCGGCTATGGAAGCTCTGCGTCAGCCGGTGGATAAGCTTGAAATGCTTGTAGCGAAGGATATGTGGCCGATGCCTTCCTACGGAGATTTGCTGTTTGAGGTATAGAGATAAAGTAAATGGGTGCCGGACTTTTCCGACACCCATTTTGGGAATTATTATGTAAAAATTCAATGGAGAACCATTTTAATACTTATCTGCGCTTGCCTTTCCGTCTTCCTTAGCGCTTTCTTCCGGCTCTTCTTCCTCAATCTCCAAAGCGGCGGCATGGTTGGTTACCATAGCACATCTGCCGTCGAAGAATGCGTCCTCGTCAATGACAAGAGAGCGGGCCGTAATGTTGCCGGACAGCTTTCCGGTAGAAAGCAGCTCCAGCTTTCCGGAGGAATCCACATCGCCTACGACCTTACCGGAAAGAATGACATTCTGTGCTTTGATATTGCCTTTGATCTGTCCTTCCGTTCCAAGAATCAGATTGCCCTTACATTCACAGTTGCCCGTAAGTGATCCGTCAATGCGGATAGCTTCCGGTGCGGTGATATCGCCCTTAAACACAGCTCCCGGGCCGATGATGGTGCCGATCTTGGCTGTCTGTGTCTCTACCGTAGAGGTAGTGGTGTTTGATTTGCTTTTTCCTAACATGATAAAATCCTCCTTAACTTATCCGCAGCATCTGCTGCTGTTTATCCTTTTGCATCAATAACAGAAAGCGGATCGATGGGTTCGTCGTTTAACAGAACCTGATAATCCAACTGACAGTCATCGGATGTAATGGTCATTAACGTATCCCCGGCTTCAACCTGAGCGCCTTGTTCTGTGTTTACCTCACAGTCCTGAAGAAGCAGGTAGCGTGTTTTATAGCCCCCTTCATGTTCAACCTCAATAATGTGAGCATAAGTATCATCGGAACTGACGACTGTCACAGTTCCGCTTCCGGCCGCGATGATATGGCCGTCCGTATAGGCGCTGATGGCGATATAAGGCTGCTCTTCGGAATAAGCCGTTTTCAGGATACCTGCGCCGTCGGAAGGATAAAGGCTGGGAACGGAAGGATCTGTTTCCTCTTTTGATTTCTCCTCCTGCGGGGCTTCCTCCGGTGCGGCAGCTGCTTCGGTTTGCTGGCGCAGAGCTTCGTTCTCTGCCGCAAGTGTCAATTTATCTTTTGTCAGGTCTTCCCGTTCTGCCTCAAGCGCCGTCAGCTGTTCCTTTAATGAGGCGACCTCCTGGCGGAGTACCTGCCGAACTCCGTCGGCTACGGAAGCTTGGTAGATGAGCCAGCCTATCACAAGGCAGAGTACAACTACCAAACTGGCACAAAAACGAAGTGTAAAAGCGGATACCTGAAATTGTTTGCTTTTTCCATCTGTGTTGGAGACCATAAGAACGGAATAGATTTCTTTACGTTTATGTCTCTGGTTTTTCATAGATCAACCTCCTATGTCACCCATTGTAACATATTATAACGAAAAAGAAAACTATTTATGATTCATTGCGGCCCTTTTTCGAAGGGTGGGGTCCAGGATCTTTTTACGGATTCTTAAGGACTTGGGCGTGATTTCTAAAAGCTCATCCGTGTCAATAAATTCAAGACACTGCTCCAGACTCAGAACTCGGGGCGGCGTCAGCTTCAGGGCCTCGTCCGCACTGGAGGATCGGGTGTTGGTCAGCTTCTTCGTCTTGCACACATTTAATTCAATATCTTCCGTCTTACCGTTCTGTCCGATCACCATGCCGGCATAGACCTTTTCTCCGGGTCCGATAAAGAGGGCGCCGCGTTCCTGTGCATTGAAGAGACCGTAAGTGATGGCGTCACCCGCCTCAAAAGCAATCAGAGATCCCTGTTTGCGGTACTGAATATCACCTTTATAGGGACCATAGCCTTCGAAAATGGTATTTAATACGCCGGTGCCCTTTGTATCCGTGAGAAATTCGCCCCGATACCCGATAAGCCCCCGCGCCGGAATCAGAAATTCCAGCCGTGTAGAGCCGCTTCCGTTGCTGTTCATATTCAGCAGCTCTCCCTTGCGCTCCCCAAGTTTTTGAATGACATTTCCCGAATATTCGTCGTCCACATCAATGTAGGCGCGTTCCATAGGCTCCAGCTTATGCCCCTTTTCATCCGTGCGGTAGAGGACCTCTGCCTTGCTTACGGCAAATTCATAACCCTCCCGCCGCATATTCTCTATCAGGACGGATAAATGCAGCTCGCCACGGCCCGATACCTTGAAGCATTCGGTAGTTTCCGTTTCCTCAACCCGAAGGCTCACATCCGTATTCAGCTCCCGAAACAGACGGTCGCGCAGATGACGGGAGGTCACATATTTCCCTTCCTTTCCGGCAAGAGGGCTGTCGTTTACCAGAAAATGCATAGCGATGGTCGGCTCGGAGATCTTCTGAAAAGGAATTGGCTTTGGCTGATCCGGGGAACACAGGGTATCTCCAATATGGATATCCGCAATGCCGGAGATAGCAACGATGGAGCCGATTCCGGACTCGGTTACATCCACCTTATTCAAGCCGTCAAATTCATAGAGCTTGCTGATTTTTACCTTTTTGCACTGGTCGGGAGCATGGTGATTGACCATAACCATCTCCTGGTTCACGCGGATGGAGCCGTTGTCTACCTTTCCCACGCCGATGCGGCCTACATATTCATTGTAATCAATCGTGCTGATCAGAACCTGCGTTCCGGCTTCCGGATCGCCCTCCGGAGCGGGAATAGCATTGACAATTGTATCAAAAAGGGGCGTCATGTCCTTGGGTTCATCCTCAAGATTTAAGAGCGCATATCCGTCTCTGGCGGAGGCAAATACAAAGGGACAGTCAAGCTGGGCGTCGGAGGCGTCCAAATCCATGAGAAGCTCCAGCACTTCGTCAATTACCTCCGTAGGCCGGGCTTCCGGGCGGTCGATCTTGTTGATACACACAATCACGGGAAGCTCCAGCTCCAATGCCTTACGAAGCACGAACTTTGTCTGGGGCATAGAGCCTTCAAAGGCGTCTACCACCAGAATAACGCCGTTGACCATCTTAAGAACACGCTCCACCTCTCCGCCGAAATCTGCGTGGCCGGGAGTATCGATAATGTTGATTTTAATATCCTTGTACGTAACTGCCGTGTTTTTAGACAGGATAGTGATTCCGCGCTCTCGTTCAATGTCGCCGGAATCCATAACACGTTCGGCGACGGCCTGGTTAGCCCGGAATACGCCGCTCTGCTTCAAAAGCTCGTCTACCAGTGTTGTTTTACCATGATCCACATGGGCAATGATTGCAATATTTCGAATATCTTCTCTTTTCATAACTGCTTCCTCATAACTACTGTTTTTCTGCTGCCGTTCACTCTGTGACCGGCAGCGTTTTTCTTACCATTAACTTATACAGTTTACCACATTTATGCGGGAATACAACAGGAAAATAGGACAGGAAATAAAAAAAATATTAATTTTACAAAAAATGGTTCTAAAGTTATTTTCTCCGTCATATATATCTAAAGATACTAAAATACAAGAAGAAGAAGGGAGAACTTGCGTAATGTCAGATAAGGTCATTGAAAACAACCAGGTGTCGGTAATTGGAGAAATTGTTTCGGAATTTACATTCAGCCATGAGGTTTTTGGGGAAGGCTTTTACATGATGGATGTGCTGGTCAGGAGGCTGAGTGATTCGGCGGATATTATTCCGGTTATGATTTCGGAACGGCTAATCAATGTGGGAGAAGATTATTCCGGAGAATATATCCGGGTTGCCGGTCAGTTCCGCTCCTACAACAGACACGAAGAGAAGAAAAACAGGCTGGTGCTGTCTGTGTTTGCCAGGGAGGTGGAATTTCTGGAGGACGAGGTAGAAAATGCAAAGACAAATCAGATTTATCTGGATGGTTACATATGTAAAGCGCCTGTTTACCGAAAAACGCCTCTGGGAAGAGAGATTGCGGACCTGTTGATAGCAGTTAACCGCCCTTATGGAAAGTCAGATTATATTCCCTGTATCTGCTGGGGCAGAAACGCCCGTTTTGCATCGGGCTTTGAGGTGGGAGGCCATGCCCAAATCTGGGGACGGATTCAGAGCAGAGAATATGTGAAAAAAATAGATGAGGAAGAATCGGAAAAGCGCATTGCCTATGAGGTGTCTGTCAGCAAGCTGGACTACGAGGAAAATTAGAAAAATTTGCAATTCCTGCATAATTGGTGTATGATAGATGCATTAAACGTCAATATTACAACACGACATACAATGCTCCCTCTTTGATTCCGGGAGCCGGAAAGGAGTGCAGGGATGGAGAAGGGACAGATTATGATCATCTGCGGCGAGGGAAAGGGCAAGACCTCAGCGGCCATTGGACGGGGAATTTCCGGCGCCAGTAAGGGAAAGTCGGTAATTATCATTCGTTTTCTCAAGGGAAAGGTGAAGGAGAAGGATGAGTTTATCAAGCGTCTGGAGCCGGAGATTAAGGTGTTTTCCTTTGAAAAGTGGGATGTGGATTACGAGTCCTTGTCGCCGGAGCAGCAGCAGGAGGAGGCGGTCAACATCCGCAATGGTATGAATTTTGCCAGAAAAGTCATGACGACGGACGGCTGCGACCTTTTGATATTGGATGAAGTGCTGGGACTGGTGGACAGAGAGATTATCACGGAGGAGGAGCTGAAAGCCCTGGTAGAGACCAAGGACGAGAGTATGGAACTGGTTCTCACGGGAATCAATATGTGCGAATCTCTGTATCCCTATGCCGACGATGTAGTGAAGATTGACACTTTGAAATAAGTCTTTAAAAACGGAGGAAATTTCGTTGACAATCAAATAGCCTTGTGGTACAGTAAGGCTGTTATAGATAATTTAAGAAAAATGATAGAGGTTGCGTTCTCCAAGAGTACCTTTTCGGATATGGCAGACATAGAGGAAGGAAAGGAAAAGGGGCGGACGCCGAAAGAAGCGGTTTTCTGCAGGCGGTTTCTTGGGCATATGCCAAAGAGGTATATGACTGTCATCAGACACTGATGGGGCGCTATCAAAAAGGATTCATGGTAAAAGAGCGATTCTTTAGGGGCGGACTTCGTAAGGGTCAGCCCCTCTTTTGTCTCGTAAGATTTAAAACCAGGAGGTAGGGTATGGCTATTTTTAAGGGAGCGGCGGTGGCGATTGTCACGCCATTTACAGAGAACAAAGAGATCAATTTTCCAAAGCTTGCGGAGCTTTTGGACTATCAGATTGAAAATCACACGGATGCCATTGTGATCTGCGGTACGACGGGGGAGTCGTCCACGCTGACACATGAGGAACATCTTGAGGCAATCAAATTTACCATTGACCATGTGGCGGGCAGGGTTCCGGTCATTGCGGGCGCCGGGTCCAATTGTACGGAGACGGCAATCTACCTGTCCGCAGAGGCGGAAAAGTATGGGGCGGATGCCCTGCTGATTGTTACGCCTTACTACAATAAGGCTACTCAGAAGGGACTGATCGCACACTATACGGCCATTGCCGATTCCGTAAAGCTGCCGATTATTATGTACAATGTACCCAGCCGGACGGGCTGCAATATTCAGCCCCAGACGGCCGTAGAGCTTGCTAAGAATGTGAAGAATATTGTCGGAATCAAGGAAGCAAGCGGCAATATTTCACAGGTGGCGAAGCTGATGGAGCTTGCTGACGGATGCATTGAGCTGTATTCCGGCAATGACGATCAGGTGGTTCCCCTTCTGTCACTGGGCGGTTACGGCGTGATCTCCGTGCTTTCCAATGTGGCGCCTAAGGAAACCCACGATATGGTGGCGAAATTCCTGGAGGGTGATGTGGCGGGCAGCCGTGAGATTCAGCTTCGGGCGATTCCCCTTGTGGATCAGCTGTTCTGTGAGGTGAATCCTATCCCTGTAAAGGCGGCGCTCAATATGATGGGAATGGAGGCCGGACCCTTGCGGATGCCCCTTACGGAGATGGAACCGGAGCACCGGGAGAATCTTAAGAAAGCAATGATTGATTTCGGAATCGAGGTTAAATAGATGATTAGAGTACTGATGCACGGCTGTAACGGCCGGATGGGACAAATGATTGCGGGCCTGCTTCTGGAAGATGAGGAAGCAAAGATTGTGGCAGGCGTGGATACCTTTGACGGCGTGTCCAATCCATTTCCCGTATTTGCAAATATTGGGGACTGCGATGTGGAGGCGGATGTGGCGATTGATTTTTCCAACGCAGGCGCGGTGGAAGGGCTGCTTGACTATTGCGTATCCAGGAAGCTTCCGGTGGTTCTGTGTACAACAGGGCTTTCCGGCGAACAGCTTGAGAAGGTAGAGGAGGCGGCCAGGGAGACAGCCGTTCTCAAGTCCGCGAATATGTCCGTGGGGATTAATCTTCTTTTGAAGCTATTGAAGGAGGCGGCGCCGGTTTTGTCGGAGGCGGGCTTTGATATTGAGATTGTGGAGAAGCATCACAATCAAAAGCTGGATGCGCCCAGCGGAACGGCCATTGCCCTTGCGGACGCCATCAATGAGGCCGAGGACGGAGCTTATACCTATGTATATGACAGAAGCCAGGTGCGTAAAAAGCGCGGGGCCAAGGAGCTTGGCATCTCGGCGGTGCGCGGGGGAACTATTGTAGGGGATCACGATGTGATTTTCGCAGGAACGGATGAGGTATTGACCTTTGAGCATCGGGCTTATTCCAGAGCGGTCTTTGGAAAGGGAGCCGTACAGGCGGCAAAGTTCCTGGCAGGAAAGCCTGCGGGCCGGTATGATATGAGCGATGTGATTGGGTGAACCGGAAAAAACGGAGCTGAAATTAAGAACCTTGCCAATGTTCGAGAGGGATCTTGAGGGTTGGCGAGGTTTTTGACATCTGAAAGCTGTTATATGGAGGATAGAATCTTATGAAAAAAGGCAGTCTTATAATTCATACCGCATTAGCTCTTATTTTAACACTGACCATTATTTCCGTATCTGTGGTGTTTACACTGGCTTTTCGCCCGCTCTACTATCTGGATATATCCGCGCTGAATATACCGGAAGAGTCCGGGTATTCCGAAGAGGAGATTCGGGAAAATTATGATGTGCTGATTGATTATAACATGTCCTTTGGCGGCGGACGCTTGGAGTTTCCAAGCCTGGCCATGTCAGAGCCGGGGAGGATTCATTTTGAAGAGGTGCGGGCTATCTTTAATTTATTTAAATATATGGCGATGGCCGGCGCCGTATTAAGTATTGCGGGCATTGTGTTTTGTATCCGCAGAAGAGAATATAGATATCTGAAGCTGACCTCGATTTTAGCCGTGGCCTTGCCGGCCGTGTTGGGGATTCTGGTAGCGCTGAATTGGGATTGGGCTTTTGTAACTTTTCATCATCTGGCATTTAACAATGATTACTGGATTTTTGATCCGGCGACAGATCCGGTGATCACCATTTTGCCGGATACCTTTTTTATGCATTGTGCGCTGATGATTTTAGTGTGTGTGGCGCTGGGAAGCATTATCTGCGGTCTGCTTTACCGCAGATGCGGCCGTCCAAGGAGTTAAAGCCGGTTATTCGCACGGAGTGAACAGCAGCGAAAGCCGTAAGCTTTTACGGCCGGGAAAAGCAAACTTTCTTGTATTTCATAGCTGCGGTTGCTATAATATCCATATCTTGAGTTTACAGAGGATAAAACCAATGAAAAAATTTGCAAAAGACAATTGGCGTGAGCTGCTGTTTGTGACGTTTATTCTAAGCATGTGGCTTATCTGGGCATGGATACTGCCTTTTAATGAGGGACCGGATGAGTATATGCGTTCCAGAATTGTGGAATATATCATAGGATACGGGAAGCTTCCGACCGGTTATCAGCAGGAAATTATGGATTATTCCTGGGGATTTACCTATGGGTTTCGGCCGATTCTTCCCCAGATTGCGGAGGCTCTTTTGATCCGCATCGGAATGTTTTTTACGAGGGATGCATTTACACTGCTGTTCATCGGCAGGCTGGCCAGCGTGTTATGTGGGCTTGTTTTTATTGGCTATGTGCGTGCAATTGGAAGAAGGCTGTTTGAGGCGGAGTCTGTTCAATGGCTGTTTCTTTTCCTGGTTGTCTGCCTTCCCCAAGCGGGTTTTTTATTTACCTATCTGAATTGTGATTCTATGGCTTTGATGGCTACGGCAATGATTGTTTATTATCTGCTGAAAGGGATGGAGGATTCCTTTTCGGTTCCCACTTGTATTTGGCTGGCTGTCAGCCTGTCCGTGTGCGTGCTGTCCTATTATAACGCTTATGGCTTTTTGATTAGCAGCGTGCTGATCTTTGGCGGAAGCTTTTTGGAGCGCAGCCGGCAGGGAGAAAAGTGCTGGGGAGAGTTTTGGAAAAAAGGATTTTTCATTCTCGGCATTGTGCTGCTTTTGGCAGGCTGGTGGTTTGTGCGGAATTACATATTATATGAGGGAGATATTTTAGGACTTCGGACACAGAACGAGTATGCCGAGCATTATGCAATGGATGTCTTAAAGCCCTCAAATCGCCGGACATACCGGAATCAGGGGCTTTCCATGTGGGATATGCTGATTCATTCCGATTGGGCAGGCTCCGTATTAAAAAGCTTTATCGGAGTGCTGGGTCCGCTCTGGTATGCGCTGCGCTGGTGGATGTACGCAGGCTACGAGGCTTTGTTTTTGGCCGGCTGTTTGGGTATCCTGGCAAAAATAGCTGAAAAGATAAAGAATTGGCGGCATGCAGGAAAAGGAGGCTCCTTAAATTTTGCCCGCTGGTCGCTGCATGCAGGCTTCGGCATTGCTGTCTTGATTCCCAATCTTTTAAACTTCTGGTATTCCTACGCCACAGATTACCAGCCCCAGGGGCGCTATAGCATGCCGATGCTGATACCGTTTATGTATTACATAGTTTTGGGGCTGTCCTTTTGGATGGAAAAGCTTCGGAGCCGCCTGATTCCTGCGTTGATTCGTTTGGCGTGTATATGGATTGCCGGAGTGTTCTTATTCTGCGTGGTGAGGATTATGTGGCCGGCTTATCGCGATGTGGAGGATAAATCAGTGGTAAAAATATATACAATGGAGGAGCTTTTTGGAGATTAACGTGAAAAATCTTAAGATTTTATGAAGAATTTTGACGAAAAACGAAAGAATTACAGAAGAAAAGCTGTCTTGTGCATCCTGCCAAAAATTGTTATAATTGCGGCATCTCAATTCTTGGGAAGGTGATGCATATGAAAAGGCTTGCAAAAGAAATGCGGATGGAGGCTGTCTTTTTCGCCTTTGTACTCGGCATATGGCTTTTGTGGGCTTTTATTTTGCCCTTAAATGAAGGACCGGACGAAAATATGCGCCTGCAGATAGCGCAGTTTATACTAAAATACGGGAAGCTGCCCACAGGCGATCAGAAAGAAATCATGGATTATACCTGGGGCTTTACCTATGCCTTTCGTCCGATTCTGCCGCAAATGCTGGAAGCGCTCTTTATACGGATTGCCATGATTTTTACCCAAGATGCCTTTGCGCTGTTGTTTGCCGGGCGGCTGGTCAGCGTGTTTAGCGGAGCCGTCTTTTTCTGGTACGTGAAGGCATTGGGGGACATGCTGTTTGAGAGGAAAAGCTTGCGGTGGTTATTTCTGATTCTGAATGTCTGCCTGCCCCAGTCAAGTTTTTTATTTACCTATTTAAACTGCGACTCAATGGCTTTGATGGCGTCGGCTATGATCCTTTATTATCTGCTGAAAGGCATGAGAGATACTTTTTCAGTCCGAACCTGTATCTGGCTGGGAGTGAGCCTTTCGATTTGCGTGCTTTCTTATTATAACGCATATGGATTTTTGATCACAGCTGCTTTTATATTTACAGGCTGCTTCTTGGAGCGGGCCAGAAGAGGAGAAAGCTGTAAAGCGGAATTTGGAAGAAAGGGCCTGCTGATTGGCGGAATTGTACTGTTTTTGGCCGGCTGGTGGTTTGTGCGGAATTATGTGCTGTACGACGGGGATTTTCTGGGACTGCGGACACAGGAGGAATGTGCCCAGCAGTATGCACTTGACATGTTTAAACCCTCCGGGAGACGGAACTGTATTAATATGGGGATTTCCATGACAGATATGTTATTCCGTTCCAATTGGGCCTTTTTGGTGTTTAAGAGCTTTGTGGGAATACTGGCGCCTCTGACAAAGGCTCACAGGGCATGGATCTTTGCAGGATACGGCCTTTTGTTTCTGGCAGGGGGCACGGGAGTTCTTAGAGAATGTATCCGTAGTTTTAGCAGGAGATACGGTACAAAAAATGAGGAGAACATAAAGAAAAAGGAAGCCGTAGATGTGTCGCGATTCATGCTTCATGTGGGTCTTGTGATGGCCGTGCTGCTTCCGAATGTTATGAATATCTGGTATTCTTATTCTAACGATTATCAGCCCCAGGGACGCTATAGTATGCCGATGCTGGTGCCCTTTATGTACTATGTAACCAGAGGAATTGGTTATTGGGGCAGCCGGCTGGCATCCGGGCAAAGAAATACAAATATTCAGATAAGAAAGATTGCAGGATATCTACTCTGCCTATGGATGATTACGGCCCTGGGATACTGTACGGTAAAAATTATGTGGCCGGCCTACCGAAATGTGGAGAATAAGGCAGAAGTACGGACATATACGATGGAAGAGCTTTTCGGAGAGGAATAGCGGAGGATATACGAAATGGCAAAGAAGTACGATTGGATGTAAGCATCCACCGCACTTCTTTGCCATTTCTATGCCCTGCTCATAACCCCATAAATGGGAGGATGCCAGGCAGCTAGTCTGCCTGGCATTTATTATGAAAAAGTTTATTCGAAAAATAGTAATTGCTTACTAGGGGCTGTCATGTTGTGTTGTTTTTGTCTTGCTTTATCTTATGGTCTTATTATATGGAACAGAAATGAATGGATTATGTTAATCAATTTAACGTTTTTTAAAAGAAGTGTGAATAAAATATGAACGCGGATAAGGTTGGGATTAGCTGGAGAGTATAGATGTATTTTGTGTATTTATGTAAAAACCTCTTTTCCGGATTTTTTGTCCCTATGACAAGAAATGAATATTATACAAAATGTGAAAAATACAAACATATCACCAAAACAAATAATGTAAATAATCACAAATATTTAGAATATCCCCCTGTAAATTTGGATGATACAATAAAAAAGTAAACAAAATCAATAGAATTTTGTACAAAAAGCAAAAACAGGAGGAAAACAAAAAATGAAAAAGAAAGCATTAGCCCTATTGCTCGTTGTATGTATGGCAGCGCTTACCGCCTGCAGCTCCGGTAAGGCCGAAGAGCCTGCGGCAGCGCCGTCAGAAGAAGCCGCCGGCGAAACAGAGGCCCCGGCAGAAGGCTCCGAAGAACCTGCGGCTCCCGCGGCAGGAGAAGCGGTAGCAGGCGTCGTATGGTATAACTTTGCAGACACTTTCATCTCCAACGCCCGCCAGACCTTGCTGAACATCGGAAATGCGGACGGAACCATCACCATCACCGATGCGGACAGCACCAACGACGTAGGAACACAGACAAGCAACATGAACAACTTCTTCACTCAGGAAGTAGATTACCTGGTACTGAACAACATCAACACTGGCGCTATTTCCGAGATCTGCGATCAGATCTTAGAGGAAGGCTGCTACGGCATCTTCGCCAATACGGACACACCTACCGATGATGATTTTGCAAAAAATGACAAGCTCTACAGCGTATCTTCCGTAGCAACCCAGTCCGGCACTATCATGGGAGAAGCCCTTGCCGAGTATTGGACGGCACATCCGGAAGCAGACCGCAACGGAAACGGCAAGCTGGACTATGTAATGCTTCTTGGCATCCAGGGTCACTACGATACAACCGTACGTTCCCAGTATTCCGTACAGGCCCTTGAGGATGCGGGAATCGAAGTAAACAACATCGGCGGCGAGATCATTGCAGATTACAGCCGTGCAACCGCACAGGAAAAAGTAGCGGCGCTTCTGGCAAACTACAGCGACGACATTGACGCAGTTATTGCCTGCAACGACGATATGGCGCTGGGCGCTATCGAAGCCCTGAAAGCCGGCGGCTTCTTTGCAGGAGACGATAGTTACATCCCGGTTTGCGGCGTAGACGCTACCGTAAACGGCTGCCAGGCCATCAAGGACGGCACCATGCTGGTAACAGCCATGAACAATCCGGTAACCTTGGCAAAGGCAATCTACAAGGTAATGTACCTGACAAATCAGGGAGAGGAAGTTACCACCGAAACCGTAAATCTGGACGGCGTATTTGTAGAAGGCCACAGAGTATGGATTGACTACTCCCCGGTAAACAGTGAAAACGTAGACGAAGCAACCTACGATATTAACGATACTGCATTTTAAGGAAAAAGGCTTCGGTACTGCACGGCGGCGCCGAAGCTCTTTTTTACCCTATAGTGCTGTCGCGCGGCGACTATATAATAGTCCGGCTAAGAAATGTCAAGTAATTCTGAGAAATATTTTTTGCTGGATGGTAAAGTCGCAAAGGCGCACGAGAGAAACTTTCATGAGTGCCCTTTCGAATGAAAGTTTCTCTCAATACAGGTGCGTCGAAGTGACTTTACCCTTTAGTGCCATCGCGCAGCGATTTTAAATAGGAGGTACTTATGGAAACAGGCAAATATGTTCTTGAGATGCGGCACATTTCCAAGAGCTTTCCGGGAGTAAAGGCACTGGATGACGTATCGCTGACCATAAAGGCAGGCACGGTACACGCGCTGATGGGGGAAAATGGAGCAGGAAAATCCACATTGATGAAATGCGCCTTTGGACTCTATCAGCCGGACGAGGGAGAGATAAGCATCGAGGGGAAAACAGTGGCGCTGCCCAATCCCAAGGCAGCTATGGTAGAAGGCGTGTCTATGATTCACCAGGAGCTGAACCCCATATTGACCCGGAATGTAATGGAAAATATCTGGGTAGGCAGAGTTCCGTATAAGAAAATTGCAGGCGTTCACTGGGCGGACGACAAGAAAATGTATGAGGATACAAAAAATCTTTTTGCTGATTTGGGCATTGACATAGATCCAAAGGAAAGCGTAAGCAGGCTGTCCGTATCCCACTGTCAGCTACTGGAGATTGTCCGGGCCGTATCCTACGGAGCTAAGGTAATTATTATGGATGAGCCAACCTCATCCCTGACAGAAAGCGAATCGGAGCTTCTATTTGCAATTATAAAAAAGCTGACAGCCCAGGGAGTAGCCATTATCTATATCTCCCACAAAATAGAAGAGGTATTGGATATCACGGACGAGGTTACGGTGTTGCGCGACGGTCAGCTTGTAGGAAGCTGGCCCACCAGAGAGCTTGATATGGACAGTATCGTAAGCAAAATGGTAGGCCGCGAGATGACGAACCGCTTTCCGGAGCTTACCCATACGCCGGGTGAAATATTTTTAGAGGTTTCTCATCTGACCTCTGCCAATCCTCATTCCTTTGTGGACGTAAGCTTTACCCTTCGCCGGGGTGAGATCCTTGGGGTGGGAGGACTGGTGGGAGCGCAGCGGACAGAGCTGATGGAAAGCATTTTCGGCTTGCGTCCCATAGCCTCGGGAACCATTTACATTGACGGGCAGGAGGTAAAGATCAAGAATCCACGGCAAGCGATTGCTCATAAAATCGCTTTGCTCACAGAGGAGCGCCGTGCTACGGGAATCGTTCCTATGCTGTCGGTAGGGGAAAATATTGTTCTGGCAAATCAGACGGCAAATCATGCCCGCTATACAGGGGGGAAGGGACTGTTGAATTACGCATCCAGAAATGAGGATGCGCAGAGATATGTAGATTCCCTGTCCATCAAAACACCGGGACTGAAAACACAGATTCAATACCTTTCCGGCGGCAATCAGCAGAAAGCGCTGCTGGGACGCTGGATGCTGCTGGAGCCGGATATTTTGATTATGGATGAGCCTACGAGGGGAATTGACGTAGGGGCAAAATATGAGATCTACTGTCTGATGGAGGAAATGGTACAAAAGGGAAAATGCGTCATTATGATCAGTTCTGAGATGCCGGAGCTGATGGGAATGTCCGATCGGGTTATGGTTATGTGCGAGGGCCATCTGTCCGGTATCCTTACAAGAGAAGAAACTTCGGATGAGCGTATTATGTATCTTGCCAGCACCTATGAAAAGGGAGAGAGGAGCAACACAAATGCAAATAAAGAGATTTAATATGAAAGAATTTTTGATGAATTATGCGCTGTATCTTATTATGCTGCTCATCGTAATTGTGATCGCATGCATTTCACCAAAATTTATTTCCCTTCGGGTAATACGTGACATTTTAACTCAAAGCTCTACCAGAATACTGGTAGCTCTCGGATGTATGTTTATCATCGTATCCGGCTCGGCCGACCTGTCCGGAGGCCGTGTAGTCGGACTGGCCGCCGTAGTGTCCGGCTCTCTGGCGCAGCAGGCGACATACAGCAACCGGTTCTGGCCTCAGTTTGGCGAGCTTCCTGTGATTGTACCCATTCTGGCGTCTGTTCTGGTGGGACTTCTGGTAGGCGTGTGCAATGGTTATGCGGTAGCAAAGCTGAAGGTTCCGGCATTTCTGGCAACTCTTGGAATGCAGATGATTGCATACGGCGTGAACTGTCTTTACTTTAACAAAGCGCCGAACAATTCCCAGCCCTTGGGCGGCTACAAGGAATCCTTTGGAAATCTGGGAACAGGAGCTATAGCAGGAATTCCGATCTTGGTCATCATAGCTTTAAGCATATGTTTGGTCGTATGGGTGGTACAGACCAGAACCTGTCTTGGCCGTGAGATCTTTGCCACAGGCGGCAACCCCAACGCGGCGCGGGTATCCGGTATTAATGTATTTAAGATTCTCATGATCACGTATATGATTGCCGGCGCCCTTTATGGCTTTGCCGGATGCCTGGAGGCGGCCAGGACGGGAAGCGCCACCAGCTCCTATGGCTTAAGCTATGAGCTTGACGCTATTGCTTCCTGTATCGTGGGCGGCTGCTCCGCAGGCGGCGGAATCGGAACCGTGCCGGGCGTTATCGCAGGCGTATTGATATTCAATGTTATCAATTATGGCCTGACTTTTATCGGACTTAGCTCCTACTGGCAGTTTGTGGTAAAGGGCCTGATTATCATTATTGCAGTGGCGATTGACGTAAGAAAATATGCTGGGAAAAATTAATCAGGTATGATAAGATAAAGCATCTACAGGAAACGGCAAATCTATTTGCAGTTTTTGTAATAGAGAAAATGAATGTAGAGAAGGCAGGCATAAAGAACGTCATGTCTGCCTTTTACATAGGCATAAAGGAGTATTTGGCCATGAAAAAAAGGAGCGGGTTTCGGCTTGCGGTTATTCTATTGATTCTTCTTGCCATAGGAATGAGTGGTGCATGTCTATTACAAAAACAGCATAAGACGGACGTCAGCGAGCGGGTGCGGATAACGGCGATTCTGCCTCACAATGATTATGGCTATTGGACAATAGTCAGAGACGGGATAGTGGAAGGCGGATTGGAATACGATGTTGATGTTAAGGTTGTGCTGCCCCGGATGAATTATGATGTGCCTCAGATGACAGAGCTGATTCGGCAGGAGATAGCCGCCAAGACGGATGCTATCATTGTTCAGGGAATTGATAATGAAGATTATCTGGAAGCGCTGCAAAAAGCGGAAAGCCAGGGGATATTAATTGCATTGATTGATACTGATGTGGAAGAGCGCTTTCCCCATTTATATGTGGGAACAGATAACTATGCGGCGGGAATCCGGATCGGCGAGGCGGTGGTTCAGGCTACGGGCGGCTGCGGCACCATAGCGATTTTGTCCGGAGCGGAAAACTATCCGAACCTGGAGGAGCGCTGTGCCGGGATTCGGGAAGCAATCAAAGAGTATCCGGAGCTTACTATAGCATGTACGGAGTACAATCAGTATGATTCTCTGAGAGTCATAGAGAAGTATTATACCATTGCCCGGGAGTATCCCAAGGCAGACACACTGGTATGCATAGAAGGAACCGGCGGACTGACACTAGGCCCTCGGTTGTCCGAGGAAACGCCTCTGTTCGAGCATATCGTGGTATTTGATATGACGGAGGAGAGCGCTCAGGGACTTTGCTCCGGAGCCTTTGACGGAATCATGACACAGCAGCAGAAAGAAATGGGACGGATTGCTGTCAGGGAGATTCATGATTATCTGGAAAACGGCGGTGAATGGAATCGAAAAATATTGACGGATACGGAGTGGATTACCATAGAAGATCTGGAGGAACAGCCGGATGAATAGGGGACAGAGCGGATCGATCAGCGTGCAGTATAAGAGGGGCTACTATATTATATTCGGCTGCGTCATCTTAATGTTTGCGGCAGCCTATCTCGGCAACTGGATGTTAAGCCGGGGTTATCAGAGTATGCTGGATGAGCTTTTAGAGCTGAATCAACTCTTTGTAGAGGTAGAGACTACCAATATGAGTATCACGGACGCCTATCTGTATCTGCGGGAAAACAGTATAGAGGGATACCAGGGTGGAAAGGAAAATATTCAAAGGCAATCCCAGTTGGTAGAGCAGCAGGTGAAAAACGAATATTCCCGGGCGAAAATGGATTTGACCTGTATGACAGACACCTATCTGGAGGAATGTGATAAGCTGCTCCAAATGCTGGAAAGCTATCTTTCCAAGGAAAATCCCCAGGAGATCAGCAATGCCGACATAGACAGCCAGTATAGGGCGACACAGGAAATTATCAATTATATCAATACAAGCTTCAAGGATATCTACTCACTGGAGCTTACTGTTTCTCAAAAAAGAGAACAGGAAATGGAAAAGGTAAGCCGGAATATCAGCATCTTACAGGTGGGCCTTCTGCTGATGGTGCTGGTGATTTACTTAAAGCATAATCTCAAAATTATCCGGAATATTTCTGAGAGCCTAAGCCAGATGACTCAATTTGTGGAGCATATCAAAGGAAACCTGTATCATGGAGAACGGCTGGAGCTTAAGGCCGGAGAGGAGTTGTTTTTACTTGCCGATACCATCAATGATATGCTGGATATTATCCAGGAACAGGTAGGACAGCTGGAACAGGATAATCAGATACGGCAGCAGATTAAGGAAATGGAGATTGACAATCTCCGCCTGAAAAATGAGCTTCAAAGCAGTCAGATGGACTTGCTTCAGTCCAGGATAAACCCGCATTTCTTATTTAACACCTTAAATATGATCTCCAATTCCGCAGTGATGGAGGATGCGGAGCAGACCCGGACGCTTATTGACATCACGGCCGAATATCTGCGTTACAATCTGGACAAGCTGACGAAAACCGTTTCTCTGAAAGAGGAGTTGGACAATCTGAAGGATTATATTTATATTCAGAAATGCCGCTTTGAAGAGCGGTACGAGTTTGTGTTTCAACTGGACGCCCGGTGTGCGGATCAGAGGATGCCCTGTATGATTTTACAGCCCCTGGTGGAAAACTCCTTAAAACACGGGATTCACGATATGGTCAGCGGAGGAAGAGTTATCATTCGTACCCAGGCAGAGGACGCCTGCACTGTGATGGAAATAGAGGATAACGGAATAGGCTTTCCGCAGGAATATCTTGCAAAGCTGCAAAGCGGAGAGTTTGAATATGAGAAGGATAACCATGTGGGGATTCGAAATATCTATATGAGGCTCAAGCTGTTTTATAAAGGGAAGGTACAATTTAAGATAGAAAGTCACACAGGAAGAACGGTACTCCATATTGAAGTTCCATGTCAGGCAGGAACATGAAGGAGGGTGAAATGTATCGATTGATCATAGCAGACGATGAGAAGGCAGCCTGCAAGCGGCTGGAGTTGTTTACCAAACAGGAATTTCCGGAAATAGAGATTGCGGATATTGTAAATGACGGTTATGAACTGGTGCGCAGAGTGGAGGAACTGAAACCGGATATTGCGATCGTAGATGTGAATATGCCGGGAATGAATGGAATTGAGGCCATCAAGCTTCTTCATGAGAGGGAGGTAAAGACAAGATTTATCATTAATACGGCTTATGATGAATTTGATTATGTGAAGCAGGCTTTGGATCTAAAGGTGGATGCCTATCTGCTCAAGCCAGAGCGGAAAGAAAACTTTTTGGAAACGATTCGGAAGATATGTGAGAGTATTCGAAAGGAACAAGAAGAGACAGATACAAAGATGCAGAGGGAACTTTTGCTGCTGGATATGCAGGAGGTATTGGAAAGTGATATTGTCTATTCAATCCTTATGGGCGAGACGCCCGGAAAAAGTATGTCTATGTATTGTGAGCTGCATGACCTTACATTTTGCGGAGCTTCGGTAGTGACCATTCTCCCCCTGGGATTTGAGGAAGAATCAGGGCGGCAGGTGAGGGCGGCATGGAAGGAAATCGTTCATCGCGCCTTAGAGGGACTTTGCAACGGAATCGTCCATGTAACAGAGCACGGAATCAGCCTGGTAGTGCTGGTGCGGAAACATTCGGAAGAGCAGCCGAATATCAGGGAGTGGCTGCAGGATCTTGTCTATCTGGCTGTAGAGGAGTTAAATCAGAGCTATCCGCGGCTGCATTTTCGCGTAGGAATCGGGGGCGTCTATGAAAATCCGGAGGAGCTTCCTCGTTCCTATCAGGAAAGCCTTGAGCAGCTTTACAACCGAACAGGCAGCGAACAGGCCGAAGAGCCGGAGGGAAAACTGGAAAAATGGCAAGAGCAGCTTAAAGAGATCGGGTACAAATGCAAAAGAGGACAGGTATCCAATTATGTACAGGAGGCAGTCCGCTATATAGAACAAAATTATGTAAAAGACATTGCCCTGGACAATGTGTCAGAAGCCATCGGCATTAGTCCATCCTATGTAAGCCGCCTGTTCAGTCAGGAGCTTGGAATCACATTTGTAGAATACCTGACAGAGCTTCGGATCGTAGAGGCGGCAAAGTTCGCAGCCTCTTCGAAGCTGTCTCTAAAGCAGATAGCCGAACAGACCGGATATCCCAATACGGCCTATCTGTGCCGGGTATTCAAGCGTTACACCGGAAAAACAATCGGCCAAGTGCGAAAGGAAGCCCAGAGCGGGACTGTCAGATAGCCTCAAGAACATTTCATATATCAGCAAAAGAGCAGAAAAAGACGAAAGGATAACAGATATGAAAACATATAAGGAATTGTTAGAGAGCTTAAAAGATAATGCGGAACAAATCAGGGTAGACGGCCTGGATATAGAGGTGCGCAGCTGCTCCGACCGGGAGAAAGGACGCCCGGACCCAAGAAGCGCGGCGGCAAGCAACCTTACCAGAGATGATTATGCAAAAAGAAAAGAGACTCTCCACCCTGAGCTGTGGGCAAATGAAACACATCTTCTGGGCTTAGAGAACAAAGAGGGGAAGACTCAGCTAGAGCTGCTGCGCGCTCAATTCGGCTGGATCAGCAGCGACAAATCTACCGGAATACGCACCATACGCCGGACTCTTGAGGGGTTAAAGGAAGAATTTTATCTCTACCAATACGAAGCGCCCTCCTCTGAAAAAGAGCGTCCGTGCCTGGTATTCATCCACGGAGGAGGCTATTTTGGCGGAGATATAGCAACAGTGGAAAACCAGTGTAAGCTCTTAGCGCAAATGATAAATGGAGTTGTATTCTCCGTAGACTACCCCTTAAGCCCGGAGCACCCATATCCGGAAGGCTTTGAGGCCTGTTACCGCTCCGTAAAATGGGTCTATGCCCATGCCGAAGAACTAGGCATCAGCCAAAAAAAGATCGGAATAAGCGGAGACTCCGCAGGAGGAACCTTCTCACTGGCCTGTACGCTGCGGGATCGGGCGGAAGGCAGCCGTATGATCTCCTATGAGGCCCTCATATACCCGGGCGTCAACTTGTCAGAAAACATAGAACAGCCTACTTACTGGAAAGAAGAAAACTACGAGAATCCTCACCAGGATCCCCTGATCAGCGCAGAGATCCGCACTATCGGAAAAATGTCTCCCAGCGTACTGGAGTGGTATCTCCCGGCAGGGACCGACACCAGCCAGCCCTATATAAGCCCTCTGCTGGCAGACTTGTCCGCGCTTCCCAAAACCCTGGTATTCACTGCCGAATACGACTTCTTACGCGGAAGCTGCGAAGCTCTGTCAAGAAAGCTAAATGAATCCGGTGTAGAAAACCGCCACATCCGCTACGGAGGAATCTTCCACGGCACCTTTGACCGCCTGGGCTATGCGCCTCAAGTGGAAGATATGCTTCGGGAAATAGCGAAAGATCTGGAGTCTTTATAATTTTATACCCAAAACTGTAATTACAATACCAGGAGCAGCCGCAAACCGGGCGAATACGGATTTTTCCATGTCCGTGTTCGCCCGGTTTGCGGCTGTTTTGTCTGTCCTTACATCCTCCATACATACTTTACACACATTTTACAAATACTTCGACTGTATTTTACACTCCCCTGCTATCCTCATAAGAAAAGGTAAAGTACAATCGGAGGACCCAAAATGTCACACATCGAAATGCTGTTCCGCTTCATCGGCGGCCTTGGAATGTTCCTGTACGGAATGAACGTCATGGCAGACGGCCTGCAGAAATCTGCCGGCGGCCGCATGCGCCACCTTCTGGGCGTTTTAACAAAAAACCGCATCCTGGGAATCCTGTTAGGCGCCGCCGTCACTGCCGTCATCCAAAGCAGTTCCGCCACAACCGTTATGGTCGTAGGCTTCGTAAACGCCGGCCTGATGAATCTTACCCAGGCTGCCGGCATCATCATGGGCGCCAATATCGGAACCACCATCACCGCATGGGTCGTGTCCATGAGCGAATGGGGAAGCATCTTAAAGCCGGAATTTTTCGCCCCCTTACTCATTGGAATCGGCGCATTTTTAGTCCTGTTTTCCAAAAAAGAAAAACCACGTGAGCTAAGCGAGATCCTTATCGGCTTCGGTCTCCTGTTCATCGGCTTAAGCTTCATGTCCGGCGCCATCACCCCCTACCGGGATGCCCCCGTCTTCTCCGAAGCATTCCGCATCCTGGGCGGCAGTCCCGTGCTGGGCATCCTGACCGGCCTGGTGGTGACGGCTGTCATTCAAAGCTCCTCTGCCTCCGTGGGTATCCTTCAAACCCTGGCGGCAAACGGCGTCGTAACCTGGAACTCCGCTATCTACATCACTTTGGGACAAAACATCGGAACCTGCGTAACAGCCCTTTTGTCAAGCCTGGGCGCACACCGCACGGCCAGGCGTGCGGCCGTTATCCATCTGCTATTCAACGTAATGGGAGCCGTCCTGTTTGGAGGAATCATGTTCGGCCTGTTCTCCCTGAACCGGACCTGGGCGGCAGCTTCGATCAACAGTGTGCAGATATCCGTATTTCACACGGTATTCAACGTGACAAACACAATCATACTCTTCCCGTTTGCCAACTGGCTTGTAAAAATGTCCGGAATTTTGGTAAAGGGAGAGGAAGAGGAGGAGCCGGAGGAAGCGGCCTCCATGCAGCTACCCCATCTGGACGAGCGTATTCTGGAGACGCCTTCCTTTGCGGTAGAGTACGCGGCAAAAGAGGTGGTGCGTATGGGAGAGCTTTCCTGGCAGCACGCGAAGCTTGTATTTGAGGCAGTCCGCACGGGCAGTCAAAAACGAGTTGACAAAGCATACCAAATAGAAGAAACTATGAATAAATACGAAAGGCAGATAGCAGAATATCTGGCGAAAATCAGCAAAACCTCCCTCACCGATCACCAAAGACTTGTGGTGGGAAATCTGCTCTATACGGTGGGCGATATTGAGAGAATGAGCGATCACTGTGATAACATTGCGGAAATGGCGGAGCAGATGATACGGGAGCGGCTGACCTTTTCCCTGGAGGCCATCGAAGGTCTGCAGGAAATCGAGAGCCTGGCTCTGGATTCCATGAAAGCATCCATCCTGGCCCGGCAGACAGAGAAAATGGCCTATGTGCAGCAGACCATACAGATTGAGGATGAGATTGACGATCTGGAGGAAGAGCTTCGGGAAAAGCATATCGAACGTCTGGCCCGCAATCAGTGCTCTGCGGCCAAGGGTGTGATTTATCTTGATATACTGAATAACATTGAACGGATTTCCGATCACGCCGACAACATAGCCGGCTATGTGGCGGATGAGATACAGCAGTGAGCGGCAGGAATCAACAGGATGGGCGGGAAAGAGCATTACGGAATTGGAAAAGGAGCAATATGGACTTGAAAAAGAAATTTCTCATCGGCTACGCAGTAGCGGCTGTGGTCGCTCTGCTGGCCTTTCAATACGCCTTTTGGAGCAATGGATTTTCCTATCTGGAAAAGCAGAGCGAGGCGGGGTATCTGACACAGGCGGAAATGCTCCGCGATATTTTGCTGGCGGAGATGGAAAAGTATGCGGACCAGACGGAGGCTTTGGAAGAGTTTGCAGGGCGGTATGGGGAAAAATACGGGATACGCATTACCATTATAGATGAGGAGGGAAATGTCCTCGGAGAATCCGGAGGACCGGGGCCGGCATTGAGCAATCACCTGGATCGGGAGGAGGTCCGTAAAGCCCTGGCGGGAGAGAGCAACAGCATCATCCGGCGCTCCGCCACCTTTGGCCTGGATTACTGCTACTGTGCGGTTCCGCTGACGGCAGGAGGTTTTCGGGGAGTGATTCGGACAGCGATTCCTATGGAAGAGCTGCGGAACATGGACGATGAATTTCTGCGTTCCACCCTGTTTGCCGCCGCGATCCTGTTGCTGCTGGTGCTTTCCCTTGTTATGTATTTCCGAAAATACGTATCGGCTATGAAGGCGGTTGAGAAGCAGCGGCGGGAATTTGTATCCAATGTGACCCATGAGCTGAAAACGCCGCTGACCTCTATCCGGGGTTTTGTGGAAACTTTAAAGAACGGAGCTATAGAGGATGTCGACTGTGCGGGAAGATTTCTCGATATCATTGACATTGAGACGGAGCGCCTGGGAAATCTGATTGACGACACGCTGCTGCTCTCCGAGATTGAAAATAAAAAGGATGTGCGGCAGGAGCCTTGCGATGTCAATGAGGTAATCGGGGAAGTTACGGAGCTTTTGGCGCCGAGGGTAAAGCCCCATGTACGCCTGATATTTACGCCGGACCCCGGGGTGCGCCCTTTTACCTGCAACCGGGATCGGCTCAAGCAGCTTCTTATTAATCTGGTGGACAATGGGCTGAAGGCTACGGAATTTGGCGCGGTGACGATTGTCTGCAAAAGTACGGCCAGTCATCTCATTCTGGAGATTTCCGATACGGGAATCGGTATGGAGGCGGAGCAGACGGAGCGCATCTTTGAGCGGTTTTACCGTGTGGACAAGGGAAGATCCCGGGCACAGGGCGGTACGGGGCTGGGCCTGTCCATTGTAAAGCATATTGCGGAGCTGTATCGGGGCAGTATCCGGGTGGAGAGTAAATTGGGGGAAGGGAGTACATTTCGGGTGGAGCTGCCCTATTTTTAACGGCGGTCTTTTAGATTACTCAGCAATTGATACCTTCTGTGATCCCCTGTATACTGAGGGTAAAGATGTATGAAAAGGAAAAGCACATGGAAAAAAAGATTATTTTAGCGATTGACGATGAGCCTCATATCCTGGAGCTTTTGGAATACAATCTGACGAAGGCCGGCTACAAGGTTCTTCGGGCGGAGACGGGAGAAAAGGGTTTGGAGATTTTGAGGAGCGCACGGGTAGATCTGGTGCTCCTGGACCGTATGCTTCCGGGGATGGACGGCATGGAGGCGCTTCGGGAGATTCGCTCTGACTTGCGGATTTCCGCGGTGCCGGTGATGATGCTGACGGCAAAGGGGGAGGAGATTGATAAGGTTCTGGGCCTGGAGCTTGGGGCGGACGACTATCTGAGCAAACCTTTTGGCATCCGGGAGCTGGAGGCCAGGGTGAAAGCCCTTCTGCGCAGAAGCGCGCAGGCTTACAGAGAAGCGCAGCCGGAGGAACGGTTTGAGACAGGCGGCCTGGCGGTAAACCATGCGGCCCGGGAGGTTACCCTGCAGGGTGTGACCGTGGCGCTCTCGCGAAAGGAATATGAGCTGCTCCACATTCTCATCAGCCACCCGAACCAGGTATTTACCAGAGAGCAGTTATTGGATCAGATATGGGGATATGAGTATTTTGGCGAGACTCGGACGATTGACGTACATATCCGCAGTCTGCGCAGAAAGCTGGAGGAAAACCCGGAGCAGCCGCAGTATATTCGGACGGTCAGGGGGATTGGGTATAAGTTTGTGAAGTAAGAGATAGAGGTGATATGTTTGGCCGGTATATATGACCGGCCATTTTCCGTTATTTAAAAAGTAACTGGGTGGATTTTACAAAAAATATAAAATATTGACACTTATTTGTTTTCATGTTAAGATAACACTATCAATTATATTTCGGGATTCCGGCGGATTCTCGCCACCTTTTCCAAAATGATTGAAACACATTTGATTTTTTGAAACAACAGCCCTTTAAACAGTACCAAGCAGTTTATGGGAAGACATTTTTTGAACGGAAATTCTTCGGGACGTGAAGGACTGTATAAGAGGCTGCGGAACAGGAACGGAGGTATTGGATTTTGAAACAAAAACAAGCAATAGCACATTGGAACGGCCCAAAGCAATCGGAGGAGGTGGTGTTGGAAAACTTGAAAACGGTTCCCAAACTATACGGACGCTATTCCCGGATGGAACAGGACTGGAGAGAGAGGTTTATAGATTTCTGCTGTGGAAGAAAGACACTTCCTTTTACCTATGATCCATTTTTTAAAAAGATTTTTCATCCGGACAACCATCCCGAACGGTTATCGCGTCTGATATCCGCTTTGATAAAAAGGAATGTCAAGGTAAGGGGAATCCTGCCGGGCGAGGACAGCATGATGGATGGGGAATCTCTGCTGATACTGGATATTCTGGTGGAATTGGAGGACGGCTCCCTGAGCAATATCGAAATTCAGAAATGTCCTTACGCTTTTCCGGCGGAGCGCATGTCCTGTTATTCCTCAGATTTGGTTATGCGCGAATATACCCGGATAAAGGGCAGGCTGGGGAAAAATTTTACATACAGGGATATGAAAAAGGTGTATACGATTATACTGTTTGAGGAGAGTACCGGTGCATTTCACATGGAGCCGCCCTGTTATATTCATTATGGAAGCGTCAAATTTAATACGGGGCTTGAGCTGGAACTATTACAGGAATATTGTCTGATTGCCCTTGACGAATTTCGAAAATACCCGTATCCTAAAATCAGAAGTGAACAGACGGCATGGCTGTCATTCCTGGTTACGGAGGACATCGGGGAAGCGGATAGGCTGATAGAGGAATATCCCTGGCTGGAGGAGATATACCGGGAGGCGGCAGGCTTGCGAACGAAGCCGGAGGAGGTGTTGGGGATGTATTCGGAGGCATTGCGGATATTGGATCGAAGTACGGTGCATTATATGATCGATGAGCAGAAAAAAGTGATTGAACAGCAGAAAACCAGAATAAAAGAACAGGAACAAGAGTTTCGGAAAGCAATTGGAGAGAGGGATATGGCGCTTCAAGAAAAAGAAACCCAATTAGAGGAACAAAACAGAGTAATCGAAGAATTAAAACGGAAATTAGAACTCCTGGATCAGAAAGATAAATAATTTTATAGAAAGATGCTTCCGAAAAGTATGAAATCACTTTAGGAGGCATTTTCTGCTTACTCAGACAAACTTTCGCATACAAAAGAAACAAAGCCTCTCATTTTCTAAAACAGCTTCTTCATTGCGTCCGACACCCCGCCGGATTCCAACCCCTCCCAATTCCATCGAAATTTCTTAAAATTGTTTTAAGAATCAAAAAAATACCGAAAATTATGAAGAAATTAGAGTAGAATAATCGTTTAGAAGGATAGAAGCAGTAAAAAAGTAAACAAAAACGGGAAAAATACAAAATGACAGCAGGGGAGGAGAGAAGCATGACCCAAAGAAAACAGTATATCATCAACCTAATCACCTGGTGCTCTATGGGGGCACTTCTCATATTTACCATCTACGGAATCAAAACAGGAATCTTCACAGACCGGAGTCAGATGGAAGCCCTGGTATCAAGATGCGGAATCTACGGTCCGCTGCTCTTTGTGCTGATTCAGATTATCCAGGTAGTGATCCCCATCATTCCCGGCGGAATCACCTGCGCGGTTGGCGTGGTGCTGTTCGGAGCATGGGAGGGACTTCTCTGCAATTATATCGGAATCGTCATCGGCTCATTTATCAACTTCTATCTGGCAAGACGCTACGGGAAATGCTTTGTGCAATCTCTCGTAAAGGAAGAAACCTACGAGAAATACGCCGGCTGGCTGGAAAGGGGAAAAAAGTTTGACCGGTTCTTTGCCCTGGCAATTTTCTTTCCCTGCGCGCCGGACGATTTTCTGTGTATGCTGGCAGGACTTACCCGTATGTCCTGGAAAAAATTCGGCACAATTATATTACTGGGAAAGCCCGCTTCCATTGCCGCCTACAGCCTGGCACTGGTCTATGCGGGAACCTGGATGGGAGGATTATTGACATGAAAATACTGATCACAACAGATTTATTTCGTTCTACTATCAATGGCGTAGTGACTTCGGTTCTGAATTTGGAGGAGGAGCTTCAACGGCAGGGCCATGAGGTGCGGATTCTGACCGTTTCCGACACAGGGAAGGCTTATCAGGAGGGAAATGTGTGGTATCTGCGCTCCATACCTTCCGGAATTTATCCGGGCGTGCGTATTCCGGTTCCCGGAGACGGAGCCTACCGCCGGGAGCTGACGGAGTGGATGCCTGACGTGGTGCATAGTCAGTGCGAGTTCTGTACCTTCAGTTATGGAAAACAAATTGCGGAGGACACGGGAGCCGTTTTCATACATACCTGCCATACCCTGTATGAACAGTATACAAAATACATTCCGATGGGAAAATATTTGGGAACTGCCGCTGTAGCCGCCTGTATGCGCTGGAGACTTCGGCCGGTAAACCGTATCATTGCCCCGACCAAAAAGGTAGAGAGGACCTTTTTAAGCTATGGCGTGCAAAAGAAGACAGCCATTATACCTACGGGAATCAAATTGGAGACATTTACCAATCCCGTTTCCAAAGAAAAGCTTGAAAAGCTTCGGGAGGAATGCGGCATCCGCCCCGGCGTTCGGGTGGCTCTGAGCCTGGGACGCTTAGGCTTTGAAAAACAGGTGGACGAGCTTTTGTACGGATGGAAAGAGTCCGAAATACCCGGCGGGGAGGCGGTGCTTCTAATCGTGGGAGGAGGTCCGGCAGAGGCAAGCCTTAGAAAGCTTTCCGAAGAGCTTGGACTTTCGGACAAGGTATGCTTCTATGGAATGGCAGAGCCTAAGATGGTTCCCATGTTCTACCAGATGGCGGATCTCTTTGTCTGTGCATCCACCAGTGAGACACAAGGACTTACCTATGTGGAGGCTCTGGCAAGCGGCCTGCCTCTGGTGTGCAGGCGCGATCCCTGCCTGGCCGGAGTACTGGAGCATGGAATCAACGGCTATTCCTTTCGGGAAAGGGGCGAGCTTGGCAGCTATGTAAAAGAAGTTCTTTTTCATAAGGAAAAACAGCAAAGGATGAGCGCCCGCAGCCGGGAGCTGGCAAAGGCTTTCGGGACAGAAGCTTTCGGACGGGCAGTAAATGATTTATATAAAAAGGAGGTACGTCTTCATGAGGGTGCTTTTGTATTCGAAGAATCAGAAGCTGCTATCCCGGAGTGGAATTGGACGGGCTATGCAGATGCAAAGAGATTCCCTTGAAGAAAATGGGGTGGAGGTTACCACCAATCCTGAGGACGATTATGACATTGTACATCTGAACAGCATTTTCCCAAGTGATTATCGAATGGCAAAAAAGGCAAAGAGGGCAGGGAAAAAAGTCATTTACCATGCCCATTCCACACGGGAGGACTTTAAGGATTCCTTTATAGGCTCCAATATCTTGGCGCCTCTGTTTCAGCACTGGCTTATCAAATGCTATGAACTGGGAGATTTGATATTAACGCCCACACCGTATTCACGCTCTCTGCTGATGCGATACGGTATCCGCAAGCCGATTGCCGTGATTTCCAATGGGGTGGATACCTTCCGCTTTCAGAAAAATATGGCGGTGCGGAGCAGATTTCGCAGAGAATACGGCTTTACGGAGACGGATCGTGTGATTCTGTCCGTGGGCCTTTACTTTGAGCGGAAGGGGATTCTGGACTTCGTGGAGCTGGCCCAGAGGATGCCGGAATATCAGTTTATCTGGTTCGGTTACACGCCGGACATTCAGATTCCGGGAAAAGTACGAAAGGCCGTGCGCACGCGCCTGCCCAATCTGACCTTCGCAGGCTATGTGACCCCGGAGCAGCTTCGGGAGGCGTACAGCGGAAGCGATCTGTTTTTCTTTCCCTCCTATGAAGAGACGGAAGGCATTGTGGTTCTTGAGGCCCTTTCCTGCGAGATACCGGTTCTGCTCCGCGATATTCCCGTTTACCAGGACTGGCTGAAAAACAGGAAGGATGTATACAAAGGAAGCCGCCAGGAGGAGTTCGAGCGGCTGATTGGGCAGATTTTGGAGGGAGAGCTTCCGGATCTTACCGTAAGCGGTCGGCAGAGAGCCGTGGAACGTGATATCTTCCATCAGGCAGGAAAGCTCTTCAATCTGTATCAGAGGGCGGCGGCTCTCTAAAAGCCGGAAAAGCCGGTATATGTGCCCGCATGGTGAAAAATGGAAACATTCGGGAAAATTTAATTGGAAAAATGATTTTTCTTCATAAAAAATTAAGGTGTTACTGCTATGCTTGTGTAAAAGGGCAAGAGTAGTAATGCCTTAATTTTTTCTTGATATATGGAGTTGGAGCAGAAAGGCTTGCGGAACTGAAATAAGAAAGAGAGGTGAGAGCCGTGAAAAGGAACCTGCTTTTAGGGGGAGTATTGATTCTGATGCTGTTATTGTCTGCCTGCGGCAAAAAGGAGCGGGCGGGGGCGGAAGGGTCCGCTTTGGCAGCCCGGGAAGGCGGGGCTTCCGCAAAAGAGACGGAAAACACAGGCTCTTCCGGAATACCCATCCGCATTTACCACAGCGACGACAGCGGGGAGAATCTCTGTGTAAGCATGGCCCGGACGGAAGAGATCACACCGGAAATTCTCTTTTTAAACCTCTCCTTTTATCATATGGTGCCGGATACTATGACAATACGGGATTTCGGAACGAAAAAGCAGGAGGACGGTCTTCTGCTGACCCTGGATCTTCCGGCAGACTTCGGGAAATATCTCTCCGGTCTGGACGCACCGGGAGAAGCGCTTGTACTGGGAAGCGTGGTAAATACATTTCTGGATGCATATGAGGGGACGGCCATTCTCATTACGGTGGAGGGCGCCGCCCTGAACACGGTTCACAGCACTTACGCGGAGGCCCTTGAGCGGTATTCATATCTGGAAGCCTCCTACCAGATCGAGGAAAAGGAGCTTCTAAAGGGGCAAATACAGATTTCATATCCGCAGATTACAGGGCTTTTGGACGAGGAGATTCAGGAAAAATGGAATGAAATTATCAGCGGCCATGCAAAAAAGGCTTTGGAAGATGCGGAGGAAGGAAGCAGCCTGGAGGTGGGCTACTCCGTAAAAACCATGAACGATCAGCTTCTTTCTATCTTAATCGAGGGCTACTACAGCACTCCGGACGGCGCTTATCCCACACGCTTTCGGTACACCTATAATATTGATATAAGCTCCGGCGAAAGCGTGCGCCTGGCTTATTATCAAAGTCCTGATGAACTGGCGGAGGCGCTTCTGGCCGGTGAAGGCTATACGGTGGAGGGAGAGCTTGGGCAGGAGCTGAAAGAGCGGCTGTCGATTCTCTACGGAACGGCGGAGCAGCTGGCCGATGTGCTGCGGGATTTTGACTACGGCGATAACCGGGAGACTCCCAGCGGCTTCTCGTATCAGGAAAACGGTCAGACTCATCTGTGCATCGAAGTGCCTCATGCTCTGGGGGACAATGTGGACGTGGTTCTTGACCGGCCAGATGATTAAAAACTGCACAAAATTAATAGAATATTCTTGAAAATTAAAATAATTAATAAAAAATAACAAAATAAAACAATTAATAACGAAAAAAATAGAAAAAATTTAAAATTTTTTTGAAAAAAGTGTTGACAAACGCAAATTGACGAGTTATAATGATTTCAACATAAGAAATACAAAACACCACATAATCTAAACGATATATAAATATATATTTAATATAGATGTGAGGTGAAAAATTAAGAAAGAGAGGTACGGACCAACAAAAACTTAACGAATTACCTCATAATTTAAGAAAAGGAGGTACGGACCAAAGTACAGTTAGGTTAGACCTTCTACTATAAAATAAGAAAAGGATGTAACGCACATCCCAATCAAAAAAATATAGTAAGAAGAAGGTCAGGGAAAAAAGTTCGACGAGAATCGGTAAAGTAGAAGCAGCCGGAAAAGAAGTAAAAAGAAGAAGAAAAAATAACCGGAAAAGAAAATCTTATGATTACAGAGGGGAAAAGCCGAGCACAGAAGAAGTCGAACGGAAGGAGTCGAAAGGACTTCAAAAAAATTACCAACTGAAGAAAAAATTTTCAGAGGCAATTGTTTTTGGAAGAAAAATTCAGAATGGTAACCGCAACTTGAAAACAAACACAAAGAAAAGAGGTAAAAGTCCAATGGACAGCATAGTTTAACAGAGGGTATCAGATGACAACAAGTACTGATACCCTCTAATTCTGTCTACAGGAACAGGATTGAATATTGCGGTTGAAAAAGAGAGAAGAATCACGGGACGGATTCATAGGCGCCAGGCTTTTGGATCGGTCTTTTTTTATGCCTTGCGGACGAAGCCTGCCGTTCAGACAAAGGATGTTTTTTATGTATATTTTTCCTGAGTTCTTTGGGATGACTTCCGGATGTATTTATGCTACACTTAGATGCATAGGTGCAGAATGGCTGTTGAAATCTGAGAATAGAAAGAGGTTTGTCTTGGCGCATTTCGTAGAATTAAAACAGGTGAAAAAGATATATCAGATGGGGGAAGTTACCATTCCGGCTGTGGATAGGATTGATTTTGAAATTGAAAAGGGAGAGTTTGCGGTAATTGTGGGCCCCAGCGGAGCAGGAAAAACGACAGTGCTCAACATTCTGGGCGGAATGGATACTTGTACCTCCGGGGAGGTATGGGTGGACGGAAAGGATATCAGCGGCTTTAAGGGAAAGGCTCTGACTGCTTACCGCCGTGACGATATCGGCTTTGTGTTTCAGTTTTACAATCTGGTCCAAAATCTCACCGCCCTGGAAAATGTGGAGCTGGCCCTGCAGATCTGCAAGGACCCTCTGGATGCGGAGCAGGTGCTTAAAGAAGTTGGACTGGAGGGACGCAAGGGAAATTTCCCGGCGCAGCTTTCCGGCGGGGAGCAGCAGCGGGTGGCCATTGCAAGAGCGCTGGCGAAGAATCCCAAGCTGCTGCTCTGTGACGAGCCTACGGGCGCTTTGGACTATAATACGGGCAAGGCGATCTTAAAACTCCTGCAGGATACCTGCCGGGAAAAAGGAATGACCATAATTGTGATTACTCATAATCAGGCCATTGCGCCGATGGCGGATCGGGTGATTAAGATTAAAAACGGCCGGGTAAGCCGGATGGAGAAAAACGAGGCTCCGGTTTCCGTTGAAACCATTGAGTGGTAGCTTTCAATTCCATTTTGAGAAACAGATGGACTTAGGAGCAGGTTTCCTTGAATTGCGGAGATGATTATGAGAAAACGTGCCTTAAAAAAAGAATTTTATATGGAAATTCGGAGAACTTTGAACCGTTTTCTGTCAATTCTTCTAATCAATGCCCTGGGTGTGGCTTTTTTTGCCGGTGTGCGGGCTTCCAAGCCGGATATGCGGCTGTCGGCGGATGCCTTTTTTGACGAGAGCAACCTTATGGATATCCGGGTAATGGGAACTCTGGGCATGACAGAGGAGGACGCTGAGGCGATTGCGGCGGTGGAAGGCGTGAAGGAGGTTATGCCTGTCCGTTCCGTGGATATGTTTGGTCAGCTTGGGGATCGTCAGCTGAATCTCCAGGTTATGTCACAGCCGGAAGAAATGAACCGGATTCATGTGAGAGAGGGACGGCTTCCAAAAGAGAAAAATGAGTGTCTTGTGGACTACAATCTGCTGACCTCCGGCCTCTGCGTCATAGGAGAGGAGATTACCCTGGCATCCGGCACGGAGGATGAGACTTCGGACTTGGTGAACCAGGAGAGCTTTACCATTGTGGGGGCGGGGACCACTTCCTATTATATGTCTCTTGACCGGGGAACCACCGGTATCGGAAGCGGGAGCCTGGACGGATTTCTGATTGTGCGCCCGGAGGTTTTTGAGCAGGATTATTATACCCAGATCTGCGTGACTGCGGAAGGGGCCTATGAGCTGACTTGCTATACGGAGGAATACGACAATCTGGTGGATGATCTGGTGGAGCGGATTGAGTCCATTGAAAAGGAGCGGTGCGATATCCGCTATGCAGAGATCCAGGAGGAAGGACAGGAAAAGATTGCGGATGCGGAAAAGGAAGTAGCCGACGGAGAGCAGAAGCTGAAAGATGCCAAGGAAGAGCTTGAGGATGCAAGGGTGAAGCTTGCGGACGCGGAAGAGAAGCTTGCCGACGGCAAAAAAGAGCTTGCTGACGGAGAGGCGGAATTTGCCGATAAGGAAAAGGAATTTCTGGACGGAAAGCAGGAGGTGGCCGACGGCTGGAAGGAGCTGAATGAGGCGAAGGAAGAGCTGGTAAAGGCGACCTATCAGATACAGAAAGGCTATGCCGAATATGAGAAAAATAAGGCGGAGGTGGACGCAGGCTATGCGCAGCTTGCACCGTTTCAGGAGCAGCTTGTACAGATAGAGGATGGTCTTAGTCAGATAGGAGAGGGACTTGCTAAGGTTGAGAACGGGATTGCTCAGGCAGAAGGCGGCCTTTTGGAGATTCAAGGTCAACTGCTTAAGATAGAAGAGGCCAGAAAAAGATTCGCAGATCTTTCTAATAAGCCGTCGGATCAGCTGACAGAGGACGAGAAAAAGGAATTGCTCCAATTGGCAGCAGAGGAACCTTATTGGGATGAGTCAGAAAAAAAGCTTGAGGAGAAGCAGACAGAAATAGAGGCTCAACAGGCCGGTCTTGCGGCCCAACAGACCGAGCTTAAGGCCCGGCAGACCGAGCTTCTTTCAGCTCAGGCTCAGCTATCCCCCATAGTACAGGAAAACAAAGCAAAGCTGGACGCCGGAGCAGCCGCCTTAGCGGAGGGCAAGCGCAAGCTGGACGCAGGAAGCGATGAGGTAGACGCCGGAAACAGCAAGGCTTATGAGGCGGAACAGGAATTGCTGGAGGCAGAGGAAGAGCTTGCCGACGGCGAGAAAAAGTTAGCCGACGGACGCTCCGAGCTTGCGGATGCCCGCCAGACCTTAAAAGATGCGGAAACCGAGCTTGCGGATGCCAAGGCGGAATTTGCCGACGGGGAGGCAGAATATGAAGAAGCTCTGGAGGAAAATGAAGAGACCCTTGCGGATGCCAGGGTAAAGATTGCAGATGCCAAACAGGAGCTTGCGGATTTAAAGCAGCCGGAGTGGTATGTACTGGACCGCCAGTACATTCAGACCTATGTGGAGTACGGCAATGACGCAGACCGCATCGGAGCTATCGGAGAGGTATTCCCGGCCATTTTCTTTTTGGTCGCTGCTCTTGTAAGCCTTACTACCATGACACGCATGGTGGAGGAACAGCGCACCCAGATCGGAACCTTGAAGGCATTGGGCTATGGAAAGGGTTCCATTGCCTCCAAATATATTTTGTATGCCCTGCTGTCAAGTCTTTTGGGAAGCCTCATCGGACTTGTGGCCGGACAGAAGATTCTCCCGGCAGTCATTATAAGCGCCTATAAGATTCTCTACAACAATCTGCCCGACATCCTGACGCCGCTGAATCCGGAATATTCCGTAACGGCCGCCGCCGTTGCCGTTTCCTGCACCACTCTTGCCGCTGTTGCCGCCTGCTACAGGGAGCTGAACGCAGTTCCGGCGAATCTGATGCGCCCGGCCGCTCCGAAGTCCGGGAAACGTGTGTTTCTGGAATATATCGGTTTTCTCTGGAGGCATCTGACATTCAGTCAGAAAGCGGCGGTCCGCAATCTGGTGCGTTACAAAAAGCGGTTCTTTATGACCATTTTCGGAATCGGCGGCTGTATGGCGCTGCTTTTGGTGGGCTTTGGGATTAAGGACTCCATTCTTCATATTGGAAACGGACAGTTTGGGAATGTATTTGATTATGACGGGTCTATCGGCATAGATAAGGATGCGGACGCTCAGGAGCGTGAGGAGCTTGTAAAGCAGATTGAGGGCGACGAACGTATCCTCCACCATATGAGGGTTTTGGAGACCGCCGTGGATGCGGAGGCCGGAGGAGCGCCCCGAAGCGCCTATTTGATAGTACCGGAGTTTGAAGAAGAGCTTGACACCTACATTCATCTGCGGAATCGGACAACAAGAGAACACTACGCACTGGACAGCCAGGGCATTGTCATCACAGAAAAGCTTGCACGGCTTCTCGGGGTATCAAAGGGAGATACGATTGTCTTGAAGGAGGATGATACCAAGGCCGTTGAAGTAAGAGTGGCTCATATCACAGAGCAGTATTTTATGCATTATGTGTATATGAGCCGGGAGCTTTATGAAAGCCTCTATGGGGAAGCACCGGAATGGAATCAGTGGCTTATAAAAAATGACCGGCAGGACGAAGCCTTTGAAGAAGAGCTGCGGACAGAGTATATCCGGTATGACGCAGTGGCGGACGTAGACTTTATCAGCGGTACGGCGGAACGTGTAGCGGATATGCTCAAAAGTATGGATTTGATCATCTATGTTCTGGTGATTGCGGCGGGGCTTCTTGCCTTTGTGGTGCTCTATAATCTCAATAACATCAACATCAATGAGCGCAGGAGGGAGCTTGCCACCTTGAAGGTACTTGGTTTCTTCGATCAGGAGGTTTCCGCCTACGTGAACCGGGAAAATGTACTGCTCACGGTGATCGGAACCGGAGTTGGCGTAGGTCTTGGAATCCTGCTCCACCGCTTTGTGGTTCAGACGGCGGAGATTGATATGCTGATGTTCGGAAGAGACATTGCACCTGCGAGCTATGTTTACAGTGTACTTTTAACCTTCGTATTCTCCGCATTTGTGAACGGGGTCATGTTCTTTAAGCTGCGGAAGATTGATATGGTGGAATCCCTAAAAAGCGTAGAATAAAAGTTACTCTCATTACAGGTGCGCCGAAGCGACTTTACCCTTTAGAGCCGTCGCGCAGCGGTTATAATAGTCCAGCTAAGAAAAGTCAAGTGTTTATAAGAAATACCTTTGGCTGGACAGTAAAGTCGCAAAGGCGCACGAGAGGAACTTTTATGAGCGCCCTTTCGAATAAAAGTTACTCTCATTACAGGTGTGTCGAAGCGACTTTACCCTTTAGTGCCGTCACGCAGCGACTATAGAATAGGAATAAGTATGTCATTACAATTTATTTTCGGTAATTCGGGTTCAGGGAAATCCTATACCCTCTATCAAAGCATTATCCAAGAATCAAGAGAGCATCCGGATCAGAAAATCCTGGTCCTGGTGCCGGAGCAGTTTACCATGCAGACCCAGAAAGATCTGGTAACCATGCACCCCGACGGAGGCATCCTGAATATTGATGTCTTAAGCTTCCAGCGCCTTGCCTACCGCGTATTTGAGGAAACAGGAATCCAGGTGGGAAAGATTCTGGAGGAGACGGGAAAAAATCTGGTACTCCGAAAAGTTGCCCAGGAGCACAAGGACGAGCTGAAAATCCTCGGCGGAAATTTAAAAAAGACCGGCTACATCAACGAAATCAAATCCCTTATCTCAGAGCTTACCCAATACGCAGTAACGGAGGACGAGCTTGAAAAATTCACGGAAGTCAGCAAAAACAAACCTCACCTCTACTGGAAGCTTCGGGATCTCCAGGTACTTTACAAGGCTTTTCACGCATACCTGGCGGATCAATACATCACGGCGGAGGAGCTGTTGGAGGTGCTTTGCCAGGCTGTGGATCGCTCGGAGCTTATAGGCAGCAGCGAAATAGTACTGGACGGCTTCACCGGCTTTACCCCCATCCAGAATAAATTAATGCAGAAGCTGATGCAGTATGCAAAAAAAGTAACGGTAACAGTTACCATAGACAGCCGGGAAGACCCTTACCGCATCCAGGGCGAGCATCAGCTTTTTTACATGAGCCGGAAAACCATTGCAGCTTTGACGAATCTGGCAGGGGAGGCGGGCGTTTCCGTAGAGGAGCCTGTCATCGTCCGTCCCTCCGGACAGTCCCGATTTGCGGAAAATGGCGCCCTCTTTGCCCTGGAGCAGAATCTGTTCCGCCTGCACCGCAGAGCCTTTGAGGAGAAGCCGGATCAGATAAGCCTTCATCTTCTGCGCAATCCTTCGGAGGAAACCGCCTGGACAGCCGCACAGATCCGCCGTCTTATCCGGGAACAGGGATATCACTACCGGGACTTTGCGGTGATTACGGGAAATATGGAGGCTTACGGCCATTGCCTGGAACGGATTTTCCCGGAATACGGGATTCCCTGTTTCCTGGATTACAAGCGAAGCGTTCTGAACAATCCTTTCGTAGAATTTTTACGTGCGCTTTTGGAAATGACGGAGCAGGATTTTACCTATGAGACGGTATTTCGCTTTCTCCGAAGCGGCCTGTCCGGTATGCGGCGGGAAGAAACGGATCTTCTGGAGAATTACGTACTGGCTCTGGGAATCCGGGGCCGGAAGAAATGGGGCGGCCGTTTTATCCGAAGCTATAAAGGGCTGACCGAGGAAGCGCTTTTGGAGATTGACAGCCTGCGTCAGCAATTTGCGGAAATTGTCCTTCCCTTTGACGAAGCGGTGCGGAAAAAGGGCGTGGATGTGCGGACACGGACCACAGCGCTGTACCGCCTGATTGAAAAACTGGAGATTCAAAAAAAGCTTTCCGTCTTTGAAGAGCGTTTTCAAAGAGAGGGAAATCAGGTTTTGGCAAAGGAATATCACCAGATTTATCCGATTGTCATGGATTTGCTGGATAAGCTGGTGGATCTTCTGGGCGATCAGAAGCTTACCGCCAGAGAGTACCGGGAGATTTTGGAGGCCGGCTTTGCGGAGGCCAGAGTAGGCGTGATTCCTCCGGGCGTGGATCAGGTAGTGGCCGGCGATATGGAGCGCACCCGCCTTAAGGATGTAAAGGTACTGTTTTTCCTGGGAGTAAATGAGGGAAGCGTGCCGAAAAATACCGGACGCACCGGTCTTCTGTCGGATATGGAGCGGGAACAGCTTAAGGCCCAGGGAATGGATCTGGCTCCTACGGCAAGAGAGCAGGGCTATATCCAGAGGTTTTATCTGTATCTTAATCTGACTAAGCCTTCCAAGAGGCTCTATGTGTGCTGCAGCCTTCTGGATGGCAGCGGTAAGGCTCTGCGGCCCTCTTATCTGATGAATGTGCTTAAGGGATTATTCCCGGAAATGGAGCTGAAAAAGGAAGAGGGATGGCAGCAGGAGCTTCCGGCAACGCCGAAGGAGGGATTGCGCCTTTTGATAGAGGGACTCCGTACATACCGGGCAGGGGAGGAAAATAAGAAGTTTTATGAGCTTTACCGCTGGTATGCTGCCCGGGAGCAGTATGAGGAAAAGCTTGGGGAGCTTATGGAGGCCGCATTTTCCCGCCATACGGACAGCCGTCTGGGAAGGGCGGTGGCTCATGCCCTCTACGGAACGGTTCTGGAAAACAGTGTGACCAGACTGGAGCAGTATGCGGCCTGCGCCTACGCTCATTTTCTGATGTACGGCCTGAAGCTTTCGGAGCGGGCAAAGTACGAATTTGCCCCGGTGGATATGGGAAATATTTTTCATAAGACTTTGGAGCTTTTCTCCAAACGTCTTGAGGACAGCAGCTATACCTGGCGGGACATTCCCGAGGAGGTTCAGGGGGCCTGGGTGGAAGAGTGCATGGATCTGGTGACAGCGGACTACGGGAATACCGTCCTCCGGAGCACGGCCCGCAATGCCTACGCAGCGGAGCGGATGAAGCGGATGATGAAGCGGACCATCTGGGCGCTTGGGCGGCAAATTCAGAAAGGTTTGTTTGTGCCGGAGAATTATGAGATTTCCTTTTCAGGGGTGTCGGATCTGGAGGCGGTGAATATCTCTCTTTCGCCGGAGGAGGAGCTTCGTCTTAAGGGGCGTATTGACCGGATGGATACGTGTGAGGAGGAGAAAAACGTCTATGTAAAGGTTATTGACTATAAATCAGGAAGTACTTCTTTTCAGCTTTTGTCTCTGTATCATGGCTTGCAGCTTCAATTGGTGGTGTATCTGAACGCGGCTATGGAGCTGGCGGCAAGGGAGCATCCGGGCAAGGAGATACATCCGGCAGGAATCTTTTACTACCAGATACAGGACCCGGTGCTGGATCTGGAGCCGGGGGAAGAGGGCATGGATTTGAATGAGCGGGTGATGGAAAAGCTGAAGCTCAGCGGCCTGGTCAACAAAGATCCGGAGATTATTCAAAAGCTTGACCAGGATATGCCCGGAAAATCCTCCGTGCTGCCCCTGTCCTACAATAAGGACGGCAGCCTGCGGGCCGGGTCCTGTGTGGCGGCGGAGCGGCAGTTTCGGGATCTGTCCGCCTTTGTGAATCGGAAGATACAAAAGCTTGGTTCTGAAATTCTGGAGGGGCGGGCGGATGTGAACCCCTATGAGCTAAAGGGGAAGACAGCCTGTGATTACTGTGCTTACAGAGGCGTATGCGGCCTGGACCCCAAGGATGAGGGATATGGGATGCGGCGGCTGAAGGCATTTGCGGACGCGGAGATCTGGGAGCGGATTGAGGAAGAAATGAAATAGCAATAATCGGACAGTGTGGAAGGATTTACAGATATATGCCGTTGAGTTTGCGGATCTTCTTGGATAAGAATGCCTGGAAGAGCAGGGCATAGCTGGAATCGATATGAAATAAGTACCGGAACGGAGAATAGCAATGGGTGTGAATTGGACGGAAGAACAGAAAAAGGTCATTGATGTGCGGAACAAGGACATCCTGGTGTCGGCGGCAGCAGGATCGGGAAAAACAGCCGTACTGGTGGAGCGGATTCTATCCTTGGTCTGCGGTGATAAAGAAGAGGATACGCCTGTAGATGTGGACAGGCTTCTTGTAGTGACCTTTACCAATGCGGCAGCCGCGGAAATGCGGGAGCGGATCGGTGCGGCTCTCGCAAAGCGCCTGGAAGCGGAGCCGGAAAGCGTGCATCTGCAAAAGCAGCAGACCTTGATTCACAATGCTCAGATCACCACGATCCACAGCTTCTGCCAGTATGTGATACGCAATTATTTTCACCAGTTGGATCTGGACCCGTCTTTCCGCATCGGAGACGAGGGAGAGCTGAAACTTCTGAAAGGGGAGGTCCTTGAGGAGCTTCTTGAGGATCGCTATGGGGAGAACAGTCCGGAGTTTGTGAGCTTTGTGGAAACCTACGCGGTGGGGAAGAGCGATGCTCCTATTGAGGACTTAATTTTACAGCTTTATGAGTTTTCTGTCAGCTACCCCTATCCCGGGCGGTGGCTGGAAGGGTGTATGGAGACTTATGGTGCGGAATGTGAGGAAGATCTGAATCGGAGCAGATGGATGAAATTCCTTCTGGATTTTGCAGGAAGGCTTATGGAAGGCTGGCGGACGGAAGTAAAGGCTGCGCTTGCACTCTGCCGGGAGATCGACGGGCCTTATATGTATCAGCAGGCGCTTCTGGAGGATTTGGAGCAGATAGAGGCCCTCTGCGGCTGCCGCGTCTATGAGGAATATCAGGAAGCTCTGGAGCATTTGACATTTGCAAGGCTTTCCGCCAAACGGGACGGCCAGGTGGACGAGGGAAAGAAGGCCCATGTAAAGGCCCTCCGGGAACGGATGAAAAAGAGCCTGAAGGATTTGAAAGAGCGCTATTTTTCATGTTCGCTTACGGATGTTTTTGAGCTGCTTCAAATGGCGGCTTCTCCCACAAGGGTGCTGATTTCTCTTACGGCGGAATTTGCGGACCGCTATCAGGAGAAGAAACGGAATAAAAATCTGGCGGATTTTTCGGATCTGGAGCATTTGGCACTGGAAATTCTGGTGGGGGATGTGAAAGAAGAGGAGGGCGGCTTTGCGGTGACGGTTACGGATGCGGCGAAGGAGCTTTCGGAGCGTTACGTGCAGATTATGATTGACGAGTACCAGGACAGCAATCTCATTCAGGAGATTATTTTAAACAGTGTGAGCCGGAGAGAGGCGGGCAGTCCTAATGTATTTATGGTGGGGGATGTGAAGCAGAGCATCTACCGGTTCCGTCTGGCCCGGCCGGAGCTTTTTATGGAGAAATATCACACCTATCCCCAGACAGAGGAGGGGGAGGCTATGCGGATTGATCTTCACAGGAACTTCCGAAGCCGGGAGGAGGTGCTTCATGGAGTAAATGAGATATTTTACCGCCTTATGACGCCCGGGGTGGGAGGAATCCGCTACGATGAAGCGGCGGCGCTTTATCCGGGAGCCTCCATGCCGGAGCCTGATGAAGAGATGAACGGGCCGGAGCTTTTGCTTCTTGACGGGGACGCACCGGAACTTTCCGACGGGGAGGCGGAGCTTACGGCGAGGGAGATGGAAGCCTATGCCGCGGCGGAGCGGATCCGGGAGCTTTTGGCTTATCAGCTGGTGTGGGATGGAAGGAAGGAGGTGTTCCGGCCCGCTTCTTATGGGGATATTGTGATTCTGCTCCGCAGTCTTACGGGATGGGGGGATGTATATGCAAGGGTGCTGACCGAGGCGGGAATCCCGGCCCATACGGAATCCCGGACAGGGTATTTTACGACGGTTGAGATTCAGACGCTTCTGAATCTTCTTCGGGTGGTGGACAATCCCAGGCAGGATATCCCTCTGGCGGCGGTGCTTAAGTCTATGGTTGGGGGATTTTCCGATGTGGAGCTGGCTCTTGTGAAAAGCCGGTATCCGAACAGGCCCTTTTGTGAGGCCTGCGTAAGCTTTTATCAGGAGAGAACGGAGCAGGGAATAAGCTCTGAAAATGATAAAGATTCTCAAATGGAGGGATTTTCGGAGATTAAGGAAGAAGCCGTACTTGCTGCCAGGATGAAGGCCTTTTATCAAAAATTAGACCGCTACCGCAGTAAGGCGGACTATCTTTCTATCCATGAATTTCTGTGGTTTATTCTGGAGGATACGGGCTACGGCGATTATCTGGCGGCGCAGCCGGGAGGACAGCAGCGGGAGGCCAATGTACGGATGCTGATTGAGCGGGCCATTTCCTTTGAGAAGACAAGCTATCGGGGGCTGTTTCATTTTGTGCGTTATATGGAGCAGCTTCAGAGCTATCAGGAGGATTTCGGAGAGGCGGGCATTACCGGGGAAAATGAGGACGCGGTGCGGATTATGACCATTCACAAGAGTAAGGGTCTGGAATTTCCCATTGTGATTGTGGGCGGTCTTGGGAAGAGCTTTAACAGGCAGGACACGAAAAGCCGGGTGGTGATTCATCCGGATCTGGGTCTTGGCGTGGATTTTGTGGATACAAAACGGCGGGTGAAGATTCCCCTTCTGCCCAAAAAGGTATTGCAGAAAGCTCTGGATCTGGAAATGTTGGGAGAAGAGCTTCGGGTGCTTTATGTGGCATTTACCAGGGCAAAGGAAAAGCTGATTCTTCTGGGAAGTGCAAAAAAGCTCAGCGAAAAACTGGAAGCCTGTCAGGGGGCGGAGGACAGCGGGCCTCTTTCCTTTTCAATAATTTCTTCCGCCGGAACTTATTTGGACTGGATACTGCCTGCGGCGGCCGGGAGCAGCTTTGCTTTGTCCCAGGTGCGGCCGGAGCTTTTGCTTGAGGAGGCGGTGGGACAGCAGATTTCTATGGAAGAGCTGAGGGAACGGCTGTGTCACCCGGAGGAGCTTTCGGAGGGAGACGAAGCTTTTGCGGAGGAGATTGAGAAGCAATTTGGGGAGCGGTATCCTTATGAGGAGGAGATTTCTCTTCGGGTAAAGGTCAGCGTATCGGAGCTTAAGAAGGCCGGACAGACGGAGGATGAGGATGTGGATACGCTTTTGTATCCTCAGGAGGAGATTGTCCCGTATATTCCGCGCTTTATGCAGGAGGAGGAGCCGGTCAGCGGAGCGGCCAGGGGTACGGCTTACCATCGGGTATTGGAGTGCCTGGATCTTTCCGGACTCTATCACTCGGATAAGGTGCGGGAGGCTGTGGAGAAGCTTGTGGAGGAAGGCAGGCTGACAAGGGCGCAGGCGGATGCGGTGCAGCCTTATGATATCTATGCTTTTGGGAAGACGGATCTGGCGAAGCGCATGACGGCGGCCAGGAGGAAGGGAAAGCTGTATACGGAGCAGCCCTTTGTGATTAAGCTTCCGGCCCGTGAACTGGATCTGGGGTACAAAAGCTCGGAGCCGGTGCTGATTCAGGGAATTATTGATGCCTACTTTTATGAGGAGGACGGCATTGTGGTGGTGGATTATAAGACGGATTATGTGAAGCAGGGGGAGGAGCTGCTGGAGAAGTATGGGCGGCAGCTTGATTATTATGAGATTGCTCTGGAAAAGCTGACCGGGAGGCGGGTGAAGGAGAAGGTGATTTATTCCTTTTGCCTTAGGGAATGCGTGGAGCGGCGGACGGAGAATAAAGAGAGCTTGTTAAGGTAAGATTGCCTTATTAAAAAAATGGTTGGAAGGAATTTGGTGAAAAGAATTTGCTCCGGTTATTGAATTTAGACCTTGCATAATCCTATGTTTATGGTATAATAAATAAATCCGAGTATAATAGTCGGATTTATACCGAATTTACCATAGAGAACTGGAGATGATAAACATGCTTGAAGTAAAGCACCTGACCTATGAGGTCATGGAAAACGGAGCAAAGCGCAGACTGGTAGATGACGTGAGCTTTTCCGTGAAGGACGGGGAAATGCTTGTGATCACCGGCCCCAACGGAGGCGGGAAATCCACCATAGCGAAGCTTCTGATGGGAATTGAAAAAGCGGACGGTGGCGAGATTCTTTTGGATGGCCGCAATCTTTCCGCTATGAACGTAGACGAAAGGGCCAACGCCGGTATCGGCTACGCCTTTCAGCAGCCCCCGGCCTTCAAGGGAATGACCGTGGAGCGTCTTTTGAATCTGGCAGCCGGCGAGCCCCTCCCGGAAGCCGTCTGCTGCGAGCTGTTAAGCAGTGTTGGCATGTGCGCCAGAGAATATTTAAAACGGGAGGCCGACGCCACACTCTCCGGCGGTGAGCGCAAGCGGATTGAGATTGCGACGGTTTTGGCAAAGTCCCATAAAATCTGTATCTTTGACGAGCCGGAGGCCGGCATTGACTTGTGGAGCTTTTCCATGCTTGTGGATCAGTTTGAGCGGATTCATGAGAAAAAGAAGGAAAGCCTTCTTCTAATCTCCCATCAGGAACGGATTATCCGAATGGCGGATCGGATTCTGGTGGTTAATGACGGACGTATTGAGGACGGAGGCAGCAGGGAAGAGATGCTGCCGAAGCTGTTCCCGGAGGAGAGCGGCTGTGCCTGTCGGAATGAAAGTGCGGGAAGGGAGGAAGGAAGCTGTGAGTGTGAAGCTGGATGCGGCGGCAGATAAGGTACTGAAGGTGATTGATAAATCCGTGGCGGAGCAAAAGGGCGCTTACAATGTGCGTTACAACGGACAGCCTCTGTGTCACGGGGACAGTGAGCACATTAAGATACGCAGAAAAGAGGATAAGCAGGGAATTGACGTGTACATTGACAAGGACACCAGGGGGGAGCAGGTGCATATCCCTGTGGTGGTATCTGTGTCCGGCATCACGGACATTGTGTACAATGATTTCTATGTGGAGCCGGGGGCGGAGGTTGTGATTGTGGCCGGCTGCGGGATTCACAATTCCGGCTGCGACTCCGCAAGGCATGACGGAATCCATGCTTTTCACATCGGAAAGGGCGCCAATGTGCGCTATGAGGAAAAGCATTACGGTGAGGGCGAGGGAAGCGGCGAGCGGATCTTAAACCCGGTGACGAAGATTTATATGGAGGAGGATTCCGTATTTACGCTGGATACGGCTCAGATACGCGGCGTGGATTCCACCGTCCGGGAGACAGAGGTGGTGATGGGAGCGGGAGCCAGGCTTCAGGTGACGGAGCGTCTGATGACCCATGACAAGCAGACGGCGGTTTCCAATATGGAAGTAAAGATGAACGGCGACGGAAGCTCGGCGCAGATTATATCCCGTTCCGTGGCGAAGGGCAGCTCCGTGCAGACCTTCCATCCCAAGGCGGTAGGAAATGCAGGCTGCCATGCTCATATACAGTGTGATTCCATTATTATGGATCAGGCGGAGGTATGCTCTATTCCGGAAATCAATGCAAGGCATATTGATGCGCAGATTATCCATGAGGCGGCTATCGGGAGAATCAATGACGAGCAGCTTCTGAAGCTTCGCAGCCTTGGGCTTACGGAGGAAGAGGCGGAAGCGGTGATTATTGAGAATTTTTTGCAGTAGAAATGCAGTAAAAGGATGGAATTATTGAATACCGGATTCCGGTGTGTGACGTACCATAGTATCTGCGGCTTTCTGCTGATGAAAAGGATTGAGTAAACATTAAAAAAGAGACTGTAGATAAATGAAGCTGTTTGGCTTCTCTACAGTCTTTTTTGATTTTGTATTCAGAATGGCTTTTCCGGGGGCTTTCGAAGCTTCAGATGCTGAATCCCCAGAAACTGCCGGATACACAGGCAGGCGGCCCCCAGAAGAATGGAGGTATCCTGCAGGCCGGAGGGAACCAGGATACAGTGCATCCGCATCCGGTTTTGCAGACGGTTCTGGATTTGCCGCAATACCTCCGGGAAATAGGTGGTGAAGGAGCTGTTGATCACGATCATATCCGGGTTGAAGGTATTGAGAAGGTTGTTGATTCCGTAGGACATGTATCGGATAAAGTCGTCAAGAAGGGACAAGGCATCGTCATCCTGCTTGTGGCAGGCGGCTACGAAGGTGTCGATGTCCGCATGATCCAGGCCCTTTAAAGCGGCAAATTGCTTTAAAATGGAACGCTCGGAGGCGTACTGCTCCAAACAGCCGGAGTTGCCGCAGGGACAGGGGCGGCCGTCTGGTTCTATGATGGAATGGCCGAACTCTCCCGCATTTCCGTTGGCTCCGGTGTAGAGCTGGCTGTTGATAAGGATTCCTACACCGATTCCGGTGTGGATGCTGATCCCGATGAGATTTGGGGTGTGATAGTAGAAGGTGTGCTCTCCGATGACGGAAAGGTTGGCTTCATTTTCCAGATAGATCGGGATACCAAATTCCTGTTCCAATATCTCACGGAAGGGGAGGTGTTCGTAGGGGGAGTAGGGGGTAAAGGTTACCTGGTTTTCGTACACGGTTCCGTGGATGCCGAGGCCGATGCCTACTACGCCGTAAGGGGTAGAGTCTGAGGAAGAGATCATGTCGCGGATGATGGTGATGAGCAGGGGAATGATTTCTTCGCGGCCGGCGTGGTTGGGGTATAGCTTTAAGCGGCAGTTTTCGCCTTTTAGGTTGCAGATCATGGCGGAGATGGTGTTGGCGTTTACGTCTATGGACAGGGCGCGGCCGCAGTTGGCGTGGAAGGTTAAAAGGATGGGTTTGCGGCCCAGAGAGGTGTTGTCGTTTCCTACTTCTATGACCAGGTTTTGTTCTATGAGTTTTTGGACGATGGCGGAAACGGTGGCTTTGGTGAGGCCGGAGGTTTTGGATAGGGCGGCTCTGGAGATGGTGCCTTCTTTTAGGATCATCTCTAAGATTAGGTGGCTGTTCATGTCGCGTATTAGTTCTTTGCTTCCGGTTATCATAAGGGGGTCTCTTTCTTTTTTGGATTGTTTGTGTTTAAGTATAATACATGTTTGGGGTTTAGTAAATATGTAATAGGGTTCGTTGAAGGGGTGTTGGCTGCGGGATTGTTTGCGATTCGGCGGGGGAGGACCCGCCCCGCACCTGACCTGTGGGGACGGGAGGATGGAGGGTGGAACGCTGTGTGGTTTTTTGTAGGTGATTGGTGGTTGTAAATGGGAGGGAAGATGTTATAATTAGTAATATAGAGGGAGAGGAGTTTTTGATGAAGGATAGAAAAATACAGTGGCATCCGGGGTTTGTGGCGGCTATGAATTTGGAATTTGAAGAAAATAGGATGGATCTTGTTTATGAGAAGGAATATAATTTGAATACAAAGCCGCTGGAGATCGATCTTCTGGTGATTAAGAAGGAGCCGGAGGTTGTGCTGGTGAATGAGATTGGAAAGCTGTTTCGGGGGCATAATATTGTGGAGTATAAGTCGCCGTTGGATGGACTGGATATTGACTCTTTTTATAAGGCGGGGGCGTATGGATGTCTTTATAAGGCTTTGGGAAGCTCGGTTGATGAAAGGGCGGCTGATGATATTACTGTTTCTATTATACGTGATACAAGGCCGGAAGGGTTGTTTCGCTATTTTGAGGAGCATGGTATTGAGGTGCTGAATCCCTATGCGGGTATTTATTATGTTTTGGGGGCGGTTTTGTTTCCGACGCAGATTGTTGTGGGAAGAGAGCTGGAAAGGGATGGACATATATGGATTAAGGCCCTTTCGGATAGGGTGGAGAAGCAAGAGATGAAGGAGTTCCTGAAGAAAGTAAATTGTCTTACGCAAAAATTTGATCGGGAGCTTGCGGATTCTGTGTTGGAAGTCAGTATACGGGCAAATAGGCAGGTGGTAGGAGAGTTGAGAGGAGAGGATGGCATGTGTGAAGCATTGTTGGAAATTATGGCGCCGGAGATTAATCAGATTGTTTTGGAAGAAACTCAGAAAGTAGCACAGGAAGTGACGCAGAAAGTAACACAGAAAGTAACGCAAGAAGTAACAAAAGAGGTAACTCGGGAAGTAACACAAGAAGTAACTCGGGAAGTAACTCGGGAAGTAACACAAGAAGTAACTCGGGAAGTGACAAGAGACTTATCAAGAGAAACAGCAAGTAAGATGTTGAAATCCGGGAAGTTTACGGTGGAGGAGATTCATGAGTATGTTCCCAAGCTTTCCATTGAAGAAATTCGGGCATTGGAAGAATGAATGGAATGTTTTGCTGTTTAGAATGAAAAGCGGTATTTAAAAAAATGGTATTATGGTTTTGCCAATAGGCGGAGTTTTCACTTTTATAGAAAATTTTAAAGCCCTGTCCGTAAGCTTGATTTGAGCATAACGGACAGGGCTTTTGTTTTTGCAATGAGTGGGGTGGACAGATACACTCCGGGTCATTTTTCTTATGTATGAGTTCTGCTTGCTCGGATAGATCGTCTGACGAAGGATTTATTATAGAGGGGTGAAAGGATGAAAGGCGGAATACAGTGATTTTTTTGGTATTACTTGCCTTTGAGTTTTGCAGGTGATACTATTATATAAATTAATTTAATGAGTGAACAAAGTGCGGCGTTCTGTTTTTGCATTGTGCTGCGGCGTTTGAGGGATAGTGAGAAAGAAAAAGGCGAGGCGGAAGAATATATGGCGGAGAGAAATGAAAAAAAGAAGATGACAGCGGTTCTGCTTGTGCTTCTGCTCACAGGACTGGGGATTTACGGGCTGGTGGTGTTTTTGGGAAGGCTTCAGGTGACGGCTATGGAGTCGCCTAAGAAGAATGAGATTTACGGTGCGTATTATGTGCTGATTGAGGACGGGCATGACAGTACGCTTTGGGATTCGATCTATGAGGGAGCCAGAAAGGAAGGGGAGGAGAACTGCAATGCTTATGTGGAGTATCTTGGGAAAAACCTGACGGCGGATTATACGGTGCAGGATAAGCTGCGGATTGCCATTGATTCGGGTGTGGACGGGATTATTTTAAATGGGGGCAGCTCGGAAGAAACGGACCGGCTTCTGGAGGAGGCGGTGGGAAAGGGGATTCCGGTGGTGACTGCTCTGGATGACAGCGCCTACAATCTGCGGAAGTGTTTTGTGGGGGTGAATAATTATATTCTGGGGCAGGAGTACAGCCGGCTTTGCTTTGAGCTACTCTCGGAGAATCCAAGGGACAGCCGTGTGGTGGTTTTGATGGATTCGTCGTCTACGGGGACCGGGAAGAATACCATGTTCTGGGGGATGCGGGAAACGTTGGATGAGAAGATCCGGGAAACAGGATGGGGATATGAGATTAAGGTGCAGGCGGTTTCCATTGACAGCAGCAATGCATTTATGACGGAGGAAACCATAAGAAAACTCCTGGTGACTGAGGGGGAGCATCCGGATATTTTGATTTGCCTGAGTGAGACGGATACGCGCCGGGCTTATGAGGCTGTGGTGGATTATATTAAGGTGGGGGAGGTTCGGATTCTGGGATATTATCAATCCGATGGGATTTTGGATGCGATTCAAAAGAAGATTATTTCCTCTACGGTCGTTGTGGACGGGGAGCAGCTTGGGCGCTTTTGTGTGCAGGCCCTTACGGAATACCGGGAGACAGGGTACGTAAATGGGTACTTTCCAATAGATACGTATGTGATTGACGAAACCAATGTGGGACAGTATCTTGTGCCGTAAAAGCAAGAGAACTTTGGATAAAACTGCTGCGGATTTGAAACGGTCGGAATGATGGAAGCTTTTGAAATGGTATTTTTACGGAGGACGGGGAGTAAAGCGCATGAAGAAATGGAAGAATCTGTCTATTCAATTGAAGCTGATTGCAGCGTTCCTGCTTACTTTTTTTCTTATTTTTTTCGTGAATCTTATTTTATATGCCAATATTAATTATATGTCGGGGAGAATCGATCAGGTTTACCAGAGCAACAGCAGCCTCAATGAGCTGTCGGAGGCTTTAAGCGCCGTACACGGCAGTATGACAGAGTATTTGAATGTGAAAAGCTCGGACACTCTGGATTCTTATTACCGGAACAGCCAGGAATTGAATGGGCGGCTTCAGGAGCTGAATACGGAGATTTGCAGCGATGAGCTTTTGATGATGGAGCGCAATATCCGCAATATGACTCTGGAATATCTGCATATCACGGACGAGGCGACCCAGGCAAAGCGCGGCCGGAATATTGAAAAATACCGCCTGCGCTATGAGGAAGCCGTAGAGCGGTTTGAGTATATCAATACATATATTTACAGCCTGAATAACCGCAGATTTAAGACGAATACCAACAGCTATGAAGCCCTTGCCAGAGCCTTGAGCCGGTTTGAACTGGTGGGGACGGTGATTCTGGCGGCTGCGGGCGTGTTGATTACGGCTTTGATTTATGCCATTACTAAGAGTATTACGGGGCCTTTGAGCCATTTGGCCCTGAGAGCCAATGAGGTTGCGGAGGGAAATCTGGAGGTGGATCTGGTTCCGGTACGGAGCATGGACGAGGTGGGCATTGTGACTGCGGCTTTTAACCAGATGGTGTCAAGCATCCGTATTCATATGGAACGGATTAAGGAAAATATGGAAAAGGAAGCGGCCATGAAGGAGAAGGAGCTTATGATGGAGGGGCATTTGAAGGATGCGCAGCTTAAGTATCTCCAGGCCCAGATCAATCCCCATTTTCTGTTTAATACGCTGAATGCGGGGGCGCAGCTCGCTATGATGGAGGGAGCGGACAAGACCTGTCTTTTTGTGGAAAATATGGCGGATTTCTTCCGGTACAATGTGAAGAAGATTAACCAGGATGCGACCATACGGGAGGAATTGGAGCTGGTGGACAGCTATCTTTATATTCTGAATGTGCGCTTCGGGGGTGAGATTCACTTTCGGAAGCAGGTGGATGAGACCCTTCTTGACCTGCGCGTTCCAAGCATGATTCTGCAGCCCATTGTGGAAAATGCGGCTAATTACGGTATCCGGGGCATTGACTGGGAGGGATGGATTGAGCTTCTTCTTTACCGGGAGCCGGAGCGTATCTGTATCTCCATTCGGGACAACGGCGTTGGAATGAGCAAGGAGAAGATTCGGGAGATTATGGAGGGAAAGGTCCGGGAGGCGGATTTGTCCAGAAATTCCACGGGTATCGGTCTGGGAAATGTGATCAGCCGGCTGCGGCTTTATTATAACCGGGAAGAGGTTTTTGAGATTCAAAGCGACGGGGAAGGCAAAGGGACGCAGGTGTTACTGTATCTTCCCTTGGAGGATATTGCGGAGCTTGGAAAACAGTAGTGACTTTACCCTTAAGTGCTGTCGCGTAGCGACTCTACCGGTAAAGTCGCAAAGGCACACGAGAGGAACTTTTATGAGTGCCCTTTCGAATAAAAGTTTCTCTCATTAACAGGTGTGCCGAAGTGACTTTACCCTTTAGTGCCGTCGCGCAGCGGCTCTACCGGTAAAGTCGCAAAGACGCACGAGAGGAACTTTTATGAGTGCCCTTTCGAATAAAAGTTTCTCTCAATACAGGTGCGTCGAAGTGACTTTACCCTTAAGTGCTGTCGCGCAGCGACTTAGATAGGAGGACAAGCATGTATAAAATTATGTTGGCTGACGATGAGGGAATTGTAATTGACTCACTGACTTATATCATTCGTCAGAATTTTGACGGGGAATGTCAGGTCGAATCCGCAAAGACAGGGCGCAGCGTGATCGAGCTTGCGGAAGGCTACCGGCCGGATATTGCATTTATGGATATTCAGATGCCAGGAATCAACGGCATTGAGGCCATGAAGGAGATCCGGAAGAACAATCCCAATCTCATTTTTATCGTGATGTCCGCCTACGACAAGTTTGACTATGCCCAGGAAGCTATCAACCTCGGTGTTCTGGAATACCTTCACAAGCCGGTGAACCAGAAAAAGATTGTGGAGGTGATTCGAAAGGCTATGAGCATGGTGGACAGCCGAAGGGAAAAGCGGAGCCGTGATCTGGAGACAAAGGAAAAGCTGGAGATTGTGGTTCCCATGCTGGAGCAGGGCTTTATTATGGCAGGACTGCTGCAGGCCCAGGACAGGCCGGGGCTTGAAAATTACAAAAGTCTTCTGGGCATAAGCGAGAGCCATATGTTTACCCTGGTTCTGGAATTTGGGGATGAGAAAAAGGAGCAGGGGGTTACGAATCCGGTGGGAGCCGGCGTCCGCCTCCAGGGGAGCTATCAGCAGATCCGCAGCATGATTAAGGAATACTATACCTGCTATGTGGGGCCTCTGATGAATAATCGTCTGGTGTGCTGCGTGCCTACGGATATGGAGCAGGGAGATTATGAGAGCCGGGCAAGGGATGTGGAGAGGTGCCGCCAGATGATGGAGCGCATCTCCGGCGTCTGCGGCCTTACCTGCCGTGTGGGTGTGGGCAGTATCCTGCCGGTGGACAAACTGGAGAAATCCTATGAGGATGCTTCCAAGGCTCTCGGCAATTCCGACGGAAGCGTGGCCCATTGCCGGGATCTGCCTATTTTCTGTGAGTATGAGGAGGATTATCCTCTGGGACTGGAGGAGCAGCTTTTTGACTGCGTAAGGGCCGGAAAAGGGAAAGAGACCAGAAATGCCGCAGAAGCCTTCTTTGACTGGATGGCGGAAACCCAGACAGACTATATGCCGAATATCCGCTTAAAGGTACTGGAATTTGTACTCTTTATGGAATATGTGGCATACAAGAGCGGAGGTATGATGTACCGCTTCCGGGATCGCTCCGAATATCTGGATGTGGTCCGCACAGGTTCTTTGGAGGAAATGCGCCGCTGGTTTTTGAAAAAGGCGGAGGAAGCGGCTGCAAATGTATCCGACAAAAAGAAGGAATATTCCCATGAGGTTATTGAGAAGGCCAGGGTGTATATCAGCCGGAATTATAAAAAGGATTTGTCTCTGGAGAGCATGTCCAGGGAGATGGATATGAGCCCGTATTATTTCAGCAAGCTTTTTAAAGAGGTAACGGGGACGAATTTTGTGGAGTATGTGACAAGTATCCGTATCCGCCGTGCCAAGGAGCTTTTAAGGGAGGGCAAAAGCTCCGTAAAACAGATTTGCCAGGAGATCGGTTATGGGGACCCCAACTATTTCAGCCGTATTTTTAAGAAATGGACAGGCCAGACGCCCACGGAGTTTAAGGAGGGAAATGAGGAATGAGATTGAAAAACGGACGGCTCAGAAGAATTTTTGAACTGGCTTTCTGCATGGTTCTGTTCTGCGGGTGCGGCGGTGCGGAAACGGAGACGGCAGGGGAGGCAGCCCGGGAGGATAAGGGGATTCGCATAGGCTTAAGCTTTGACTCCTTTATTATTGAGCGGTGGCAGCGGGACAGAGACGCTTTTGTGGCAAGAGCCTCGGAGCTTGGGGCGGAGGTCAACGTTCAGTGTGCCAACGGAGAAGCAAGGGAGCAGGCGGCTCAGATCGAATATCTGATTGAGAAGGATATGGATGTGATTGTCATTATTGCCACGGACTATACGGCACTGAGCGAGCCGGTACGCAAGGCAAAGCGGGAGGGCATCAGGGTGATTGCCTATGATCGTCTGATTAAAGATGCGGATGTGGATCTGTACATTACCTTTGACAATGAGCGTGTGGGGGAAATGATGGCGGAGGCGATTCTGGCCCGGACTCAGGAGAACGGAAAGATTTTTATGATGTGCGGCTCTCCCGAGGACAATAATGTGTCCCTTGTGATGGACGGCTTTCACGGGATGATTGACCGGACGGATCGGGAGATTGTGGCGACGGCATATGCGGATAACTGGCTTTCGGAGATTGGATTTAACGAGGTCAGCGCTTATCTGGACGGCGGCGGAGAGGCGGACGCCATTATGTGCGGAAATGATGATATTGCAAGCCAGGTGATACGCGCCCTTTCCGAGCGGAGGATGGCCGGGGAGGTGTGCGTGGTGGGGCAGGACGCGGATCTGGGAGCCTGCCAGAGAGTGGTGGAGGGAACTCAGGCCATGACGGTCTACAAGCCCGTGGAAAAACTGGCAAGACGCGCGGCGGAATGTGCGGTGACTCTGGCTAGGGGGGAGGAGCTTAAGACAGCCGGAACCTTTTTTGACGGCGCTCAGGAGGTTCCCTATATCGGACTGGAGCCGGTAGCCGTGACAGCGGGCAATATGGATGTGATTATTGAGGACGGGTTTCATCTGCGGGAGGATATTTATCTGAATGTGGGGGAATAAAACCGATTTCTTCCCGCACAGCCCCGGCTATGCTCGGCCAGCTTGCCACACTGATCTATAATCTGGCGGACATCTATTTTGTATCACTGACAAAGATTGCGGAGAGTGTTTTGACCGTAATCTGCCTGATTATGTACCGTATTTCTTCTCCGAAGAAGATTATGAGTGTTAAAACAAATAAAAATATTATTTCGCAGCAGTCGGCATAAAAATAGCAAATTAGTCCACCTAAAAACGTAAATGAAGGAATATGCGCCTACGGAAAATGCGGTATATTGGTTCTATCAAAGCAGAACTTAGAATGGAGGTAACTAAAATGTCAAAATTCAAATTTTCCGTAGGCCCCTGGAATGTACATACGGGAGCAGATTCCTACGGACCCGAAACAAGAAAGGAAATTCCCTTTGAAGAAAAGGTAAAGAAATTTGCCGAGATGGGCTTTTCCGCTATCCAATTCCACGATGACGACGCAGTTCCCAATATCAACGACTACACCGAAGAAGAAATCAAAGTAAAGGCCCGGGAGCTGAAAAAGCTTCTGGACAAATACAACATGGCCGCAGAGTTCGTAGCCCCCAGGCTCTGGATGGACGGACACACCATTGACGGCGGCTTTATGAGCACCTCAGCAAAGGACAGGGAATATGCCATGTGGCGCGCCTACCGCTCCATTGACATTGCAAATGAGCTGGGCTGCGACATGATAGTACTCTGGCTTGCAAGAGAAGGAACCCTCTGCGCCGAATCCAAGTCCCCCGTATGGGCGACGAAAATGCTCATTGAGGCAATCAACAAAATGCTGGAATACGATCCGAAGATCCGCGTCTGCATCGAGCCGAAGCCCAACGAGCCGATTGACCGCAGCATCTGCGGAACAATGGGCCATGTGATGGCCGTGTCCGCCGCAACCATCGACCCGGCCAGAGTAGGCGGCAACCTGGAAAGCGCCCATGCGGTACTGGCAGGACTGGATCCCACCCACGAGATTGGCTTTGCGATGGCAATGGGCAAGCTGATGACCGTACATCTCAACGACCAGAACGGCATGAAGTACGACCAGGATAAATCCTTTGGCGTGGAAAATCTGCGTTCCGCCTTTAATCAGGTAAAGGTGCTGAAAGAGAATGGCTACGGCGATCACGGCGAATATGTGGGCCTGGACGTAAAGGCTATGCGTACCACCACGGACGCAGACAGCTACAAGCATCTGGAAAACAGCCTCAAGATTTTCAGGGCGCTGGAAGCAAAGGTAGACAAATTCGACTATGATTTCCAGAAAAAATGCGTGGAGAACCGGGACTTTGAAGGACTTGAGATGTATGTGATGAACCTGTTGATGGGAGTAGAGTAGGAGGTGCAAAAATGGCAAAACTGCGTTACGGAATGGTAGGCGGAGGACCCGGAGCCTTTATCGGAGATGCCCACCGCAAAGCAATCAGTCTGGATGGCACCGCAGAGCTTGCGGCAGGATGCTTTTCCCGGACGCCTGAAAAGACGGCGGAACAGGGAGCGGCCCTTGGAATTGCCCCGGACAGATGCTATAAGGATTACAAGGAAATGGCCGCAGCGGAAGCGGCCCGTGAGGACGGAATTGATTTTGTGGTAGTCGTTACGCCCAACAGCACCCACTATGAGATATCCAAAGCCTTTTTAGAGGCAGACATCCATGTGGCCTGCGACAAGCCTCTGGTGACCACATCCGCCGAGGCGGAGGAGCTTAAGAGCATTGCCGATGAAAAGGGACTTCTTTTCATGGTTACTTATACCTATACCGGACATGTGACCATGAAATTTATGCGGGATCTCGTTGCCGGAGGCGAGATTGGAACCATCCGCACCGTTATGGCGGAATATCCCCAGGGATGGCTGTACGATGAAAACGACTGGGGCGGCAAACAGGGAGAGTGGCGCTGCGATCCGGCACAGTCGGGAAGAGTCAACTGTCTGGGCGATCTGGGCACCCATGTGGAAAATGCGGTAGCAACTGTTACCGGCTTAAAGATCAAAAGAGTTCTGGCCAAAATGGATGTGGTTGTGCCTGGCAGAAAATTGGACGACAATGATCAGATTCTTGTGGAATATGAGGGAGGAGCAACCGGCGTCAACTGGACCAGTCAGTTTGCAATCGGATGCGACAACAGCCTGCGCCTTCGCATTTACGGCTCCAAAGGCTCTTTGCTCTGGTTCCAGGAGTCGCCGGAGGAAGTTACCTTAATACATGAGGACGGAATCCCCCATATCATAAAGCGCGGATATGGAGCCGTGACACCAAAGGCCGCAAAGTACGGCAGGCTTCCCGCCGGCCACACGGAAGGCTGGTTAGAGGCTATGGGAAATCTGTATGACAGCTTCGGCGCCTGTGTACAGGCAAAAAGGGACGGAAGTTTCAAAGAGGAATTGATTGATTACCCCACCATTGAGGAAGGAATTGCCGGACTTAAGTATGTGGAGGCGTGTCTGGAAAGCAATGAAAAGGGGAATATCTGGGTGACACTGTAGTAGGGAGGTATTTGACATGGCAAGACCCGTAACATTATTTACCATTCAGTGGGGAGACCTTCCCCTGGAGGAGATTTGCAGGCTGGCTAAGCAGATGGGATATGAGGGATTGGAGCTGGCAAAGGACGCTCATTTTGACGCGAGAAAAGCGGCGGAGGACCCAGGCTATGTGCAGGAAGTTAAGGATACTCTGGCAAAATATGATCTGGGCTGCTGGGCTGTCAGCGCGCATTTGACAGGACAGTGCGTGACGGATGCTTTACAGTGGGCATACGATCCCCGTTTGGACGGTTTTGCGCCCTCTCATCTGGCGGGAAAGCCGGAGGAGATTCAGAAATGGGCCGTCGAAGAGATGAAAATAACGGCTCATGGAGCGAAGGCTATGGGGGTGGATGTAGTTACCTTCTTTATGGGATCTCCGATTTGGAAGTTCTGGTACTCTTTCCCGCAGACTAGCGAGGAAATGGTGGAGGAAGGCTTTCAGAAGGTGAAGGAGCTTTGGAGTCCGATTTTTGATGAGTATGATAAGTGCGGCGTGAAGCTGGCCTTGGAGGTGCATCCCACGGAGATTGCCTTTGATTACTGGAGTACGAAGAAACTTTTGGAGACCTTTGACTATCGGCCTACGCTTGGAATTAATTTTGATCCCAGTCATTTGATTTGGCAGGGAGTGGACCCGGCTGTGTTCCTCTTTGATTTTGCTGACAGAGTGTATCATGTGCATATTAAGGATACGAAGGTGAATTTAAATGGGAGAAATGGGATTCTGGGGTCTCATATTACATTTGGGGATCAGAGAAGAGGTTGGAACTTTGTGTCTCCGGGGCACGGGGATGTGGACTTTGATAATATTATTCGGGTGCTGAATCAGAAAGGCTATGCTGGGCCGCTTTCGATTGAATGGGAGGATAGCGGTATGGAGCGTGTCTTTGGGGGGACTGAGGCTTGTGAGTTCACGAAGAAGATTAATTTTTCGGCTTCGGAGATTGCGTTTGATGATGCTTTGAAGAACGGGTAGTGGTGAGGGGCTGCCGCAAAAGAAGCCGGCAGCCATTTCCATATCCTGTGTTCGGACGGTTCACGTACACGTGTCTGCTTTGAGCGTACATTGTCCTTTGGGGTTTGTTAGAGCGTGGGTTTTTGGCGGCCAATGTTCGCACAAATCAGACACGCGTACGCGAACAGCCGGACACCGGATATCGGAAAAGTCTGCCGGCTTCTTTTGCGGCAGCCCTGCCGGAAGGTTTGTTGGCAGGAGGTGTAGTGTGAAAGGAAGTAGACTTTCATTACTATTTGTGCCGCCAATTGAAAGGCGGCGGAATGGAGGTTTTTATGGAGATGATGGAGAGAAGCGGAATTTGTGCGGCGGGGAATCTTCTTGTGGATATTACTTATCCGATTGAGAGGTGGCCCGGACAAAGTGAGCTTACGACGATTACGGAGGGGATTACGCGATCGGTTGGCGGGGCTGTGTGTAATGTGATTTTGGATTTGGCAAAATTGGATTCGGAACTGCCTTTGGAGGCGCTGGGGGTTGTTGGGGAGGATTCGGAAGGGGAGTTTATTCTTGAGCAGCTTGGCGCTCATAGGAATGTGGATGTGAGTTTGCTGAAGAGGAAGGGGAAGACCTCTTTTACGGCTGTGATGAGTGATAATGATACGAAGAAGAGGACGTTTTTTCAGTATCGGGGAGCGAATGCTTTGTTTGATGAAAGCTGCATTGACTGGGACCGGATGAAGGGGGAGCTTCTTCATGTGGGGTATATTCTTTTGCTGGATGCACTGGATCGGAAGGATGCGGAGTATGGGACGAAGATGGCAAGACTTCTGGCGGAAGCGAAAAGGCGTGGGATCAAGACCTCGGTTGATGTGGTGAGTGAAGCGGGGGAGCGGTTCCGTGCTCTTGTACCGCCTGCGCTGAAGTATACGGACTACTGTGTAATCAATGAACTGGAAGCCCAGCAGATTACAGGAGTGCTTCTGCGTGATGAGGAAGAAAAGCTGTATGCGGAGCATATGGAGGAGGCTCTTCGCAAAATGAAGGAGCTTGGAGTGTCTGCCTGGGCGGTGATCCATTGTCCTGAGGGCGGCTATGGGTTAGACGAGAACGGCGTCTTTGTAAGCATGAACAGTTTAAGCCTTCCGAAAGACTATATTAAAGGAACTGTGGGAGCCGGTGACGCCTTCTGTGCCGGTGTGCTCTATGGAGCGCAGAAAAAGTGGAACCTTGCGGAAAGTATCCGCTTAGGGATCTGTACTGCCGCGGCTTCACTGTCAGAGCCTGGGGCTACCGAAGGAGTAGGGACTTTGGAAGATGTGATGAAGCTTGGGGAACGGTTTCAGGGATAGGAATACTATGGAACCGGAATCAGCAACTTATTATATCGAATCAATTGATGTACGGACGTATGCACTTGAGATTGGAATTTGATTTGGCAGTAACTATATTTGGAAGAAATATTATGGAATTGGAATAGGAGAAGCTTATGAAAGCAGTCATGTACGGCGCCGGCAACATTGGCCGGGGCTTTATCGGTATGCTCTTTTCGGCATCCGGCTATGAAGTAACCTTTATTGATGTAGCGGAAAAGCTGATAGACGCTTTAAACCGCGAAAAAACATACCCGGTCCGCATTGTCTCCAATGAGGGCTTTGAGGATATAGACGTAGAACGCATATGTGCAGTAAACGGAAATAACACGGAGGCGGCAGCACAGGCAATTGCAGAGGCAGACATTATGGCAACGGCCGTAGGCGTCAATATTTTAAAATATATTGTACCGAATCTGGCAGCAGGCATCCGAAAAAGGATACGGGCCGGCGGCAGCCCTTTAAACATCATTATCTGTGAAAACCTCATAGACGCCGATAAGCTTCTGGCAAAGCTTATCCGGGCAGAGCTGTCAGAACCGGAACAGGACTGGTTTGACAAAAACATCGGCCTGGTAGAAGCCTCCATCGGCCGCATGGTTCCGGTACAGACCGAAGAAATGAAAGCCGGAAATCCCTTAAGAATCTGTGTGGAGCAATATGATTTTCTGCCGGTGGACAAAGCAGCCTTCAAAGGTGAAATGCCGGATATCAAAAACATGGTTCCTTTCGAACCATTTGATTTTTACATCAAAAGAAAGCTCTATGTCCACAACATGGGCCACGCCATCTGCGCCTACCTGGGACTCTACACGCACAAAGATTACATATACGAAGCAATCGACGACATAAACATCCAAAGCATTGTACAAAACGCCATGCTGGAAAGCGCAATGGCCCTCACCCACAAATACCGCATGCCCACAGAAGATCTGGTAAAACACTTCCAAAACCTCCTATACCGCTTCACCAACAAAGCCCTAAAAGATACCTGCAAACGAGTAGGAGCAGACCCCAAACGGAAGCTGTCACCAACAGATCGCCTCATCGGAGCCTCCCAGCTATGCCTGGAAGGAAACATATCCCCCGTATTCATCAGCATCGGAACAGCCGCAGCCATCTACGAATATATTTGGGAAAACAATCTGCCCCAAAGCACGGAGCAGGCGGAAAAGGTCCTGGAGAGTATATCCGCACTGAAAAAAGATCACCCCATATACACTTACGCTCTACCCGTTTATCATCGATTCCTAAGCGGCGTAAGCATCCGTGAGATCCGTCAGTTTGCGGAAGGTCTGAGGGAAAAAGAACAAAAAGCAGTTATTTAAAAGCGATTGGCTGCTTGCAATAACATTCATATCTATATGAGACTGCCGCACCGAAAAGTCTGCAGCTTGTTAAGCCGATTTTTATAAGGATGAATTTTTGTCAACTTGCATAAAAATACTCTTTTAAATTTGTTGACATTTCATAATTGACAGGGGACACATAATCGTTGTAGTATAGTGACAGAACTTGTGAATACGTATTCACAGCGTAAGGAACGGATGAAAAAGGCTGTACGATTCGTTTCAAATATTTCTAAAATTCAATGGCGGAGGCTTTTATGATTACAATGACCGAAATCGCAAAACTGACCGGTGTATCCCAGCCGACGGTTTCCCGTGTGCTGAATGGAAACCAGGCTGTGAACCCGGAGGTAAGGGAACGTGTGACGGCCTGCGCCAGAGAGCATGGTTATCAGCCGAATGTAATGGCTCAGAGCCTTGCGGGGAGCAGAACACATCTCATCGGTGTGATTCTTACGGATATTTCCAATGCTTTTTTTGCGGATTTGGTAAAGCATATTGAGCAGGAGGCAGGAAAAAACGGTTACCGTCTGATTCTATTTAACACCAATTATCATCCGGAACGTGAGCAGGAATGTCTGGAGGTGGTACAGCGCTATCGGGTTGACGGCCTTGTGGTGGTTCCGGTACAGGAGGAAACTGCGGAGTGGAGAGACAGGGTCCGCAGACTTCATATTCCTGCCGTAGTGATTACCCGGCGGGCAAAAGGGCTGGACAGTGTTTACGTAGATCACAGGGAGGCGGGGAGCCAGGTTGGACGCCATCTCCATGAACAGGGCTGTGAGAGCTATGTGTTTTTTGGAAATATGGCGGATGAAAAGTATGAGGGCTTTATGGAGGCTGTTGAAAAGCTTGCCCCTGCCAATCGGAAGCATTTTACTAATATAGTGACAAAGGAGCCTGCGGCCATTGAAAAGCATCTGGCAAAGCATCTGGAACAATACCCGGGCCGTGCGGGAATCTTTGCTTATAACGACAGAAGGGCCTTACAGATTCTCGGAATTTTGCAGAGGATGGGAATTGAGGTTCCGGGCCGTGCGGCATTGGTGGGCTTTGACAATACCTATATGTGTGAATATCTCTATCCCAGGCTTTCCAGCGTGTCTCAGCCCAATGAGGCTATGGCAGCGAAGGCTGTGGAGCTGCTTCTGCACAGAATTGAGCAGCCGGAGGAGCTTCAAGGGGAGGCTCATCCTATGCATGCCCGGCTGATTCCGAGAAGCAGCTCTGTAATTGCTTTGTGAAAAGGATTTGCAGGCAGTATATTGTTTAAAAAATAGGGCTTGAAATATTTGCTGTTTTGAGGGCGGATTTCAAATGGCCCTTTTTATACCCCAAGCGTGAATACGTATTCACATCGAGAATATGGAAACAAATGCGGGATGAAAGAAAAGAATAGAAGGAAAAAACAAAGAAAGTCAGCTTAAAGCTTGAAAGGAGCAGGAGGAATCCTATGAACGCACTTTCCCGTTTATGGAAGCAGTTAATTGAAAAGGAACTGAAGCAGGGGGAAACGGAAAAGACCCGTTGGCGTCCAAAGCTTCACATCGCACCGCCCGCAGGATGGCTCAACGATCCCAACGGACTTTGTCAGTATCAGGGCGTTTATCATGCGTTTTATCAGTTTTCACCCTTTCAGCCGGAGGGCGGCTTAAAGTTTTGGGGACATTGCACCAGCCGGGATCTGCTTCACTGGACTTTTGAGGGCGTGCCTCTGATGCCGGATCAGCAAGAGGACTGTCATGGAGCCTACTCGGGATCTGCTATTGCGGAAGAGGGGGAAATGTACCTGTACTATACGGGAAACGTAAAAGAGACAGGCGATTATGACTTTATAAATGCAGGCAGGAGATCCTATACCATGCTTGCCGTAAGCAAAGACGGCAGGGAAATCGAGACAAAGGAGGTTTTGATGAACAGATGTGATTACCCGTCTGATCTGACCTGCCATGTCAGAGATCCAAAGGTTTGGAAGCAGGAAGGTATCTATTATATGGTGCAGGGAGCCAGAACAAAGGAGGACAAAGGCATAGCGCTGCTATATTCTTCTGAGGATAAAAGGCATTGGCACCTTCTTGGCCGTTTTGAGTCGGAGGAGGATTTTGGCTATATGTGGGAATGTCCGGATATCTATGAATTGGAAGGGAGGACCGTTCTTTGCATTTCTCCTCAGGGGGTAGCGGAGCAAGGATTGAAATACGCCAATGTGTATCAGAGTGTTACCTGCTTTATAGAAGGAGATTTCCGTAAGGGAGCGCAGGTAAGAGAATTTCGGGAGCTGGACGGCGGATTTGATTTTTATGCGCCCCAGACCTTTCTTGCAGATGACGGGAGAAGGATTCAGATTGCATGGATGGGAATGCCGGATGCGGAGGAGTTTTATGTCAATCCTACGGTGGAGGACGGCTGGCAGCATATCATGACGATTCCAAGAGAACTGTCCATACGACACGGCGTGCTTTGCCAGAATCCGGTAAGAGAGCTGACAGAATGGTGGAACTGTTCACATTCCTTTGAAGGAAACTTTGAGGGAAAGGTGGAATCCTGTTGCGCATTTGAGCTGAATACGGCGGGAGAGGACCTGCAGATTCTTTTGGCGGGAGGCTTAAGACTGCGCTACAGCCCGGAGGAAAAAATATTTTGGATGGAATTTACGGATTCCGCACTTGGAGCAGGAAGGACTTTGCGGGGCAGGGAAGTGAATAAGCTTGAGCGCCTGCGGCTTTTGATTGATGTCTCCGGCGCAGAGGTGTTCTTAAATGAAGGAGAGGACGTATTTTCCACACGCTTTTACCCAAAAGAGGATGCTTTTACCATCCGGATAGAGGCACCGAACAGTAAGGGAACTTATTCTTATCATTTGGAAGAGGCATAATAAGCATAACAGTAAAATTGACCGCAGGGCAAAACAGGAAAAAGGTTCAGACGATGTGAAAGCGGCTGCGGTTAATATAAAAAACGGCCCAGGGGCCTAAAAAAGAAAGGGGAACGTTATGGATTACAGAAAAACGGCGGAAGCGATTTACGAAAAGGTCGGGAAAAGGGAAAATCTGATTTCCGCGGCTCATTGTGCCACGCGTCTTCGTCTGGTACTGGCGGACAATGCGAAATGCGATGTGAAGGCAGTAGAGGAGATCGACGGCGTAAAGGGGGTATTCAGCGCGTCCGGCCAGCTTCAAATTATTCTGGGAACCGGGACGGTCAACAAGGTATATGACGAATTTTTGTCCGTATCCGGTCTGACCGCAGCCAGCAAGGAGGATGCCAAGGCTGCAGCGGCGGCTAAGCAGCCGTTTTACAAGCAGGCCATCAAGACTTTGGGAGATATTTTCGTGCCTATTATTCCGGCGATTGTAGCAAGCGGATTTTTGATGGGAATCATGGAAGCCCTCAATTTTATGGTAAATAACGGATTCCTGAACATCAATACCTCCGGTTCTATCTTCGTATTTGCCAATCTCTTTGCAAATACGGCTTATGTGTTCCTGCCGATTCTCATTGCCTACAGCGCGGCGAAGGTGTTCGGAGGCAATCCCTATTTGGGAGCGGTCATCGGTATGCTGATGATTCACCCGGATCTTCAAAACGCCTGGACAGTAGCAAGCGAGGGTGTTCTGAGGACACAGAAGGTTTGGTTCGGACTTTATGAAGTGGATTTGGTGGGCTACCAGGGCCATGTGATTCCGGTTATTATTGCAGTTTTTGTGATGTGCATGATTGAAAAGAAGCTGCACAAAATCGTTCCTGCTATGTTTGATTTGTTTGTAACGCCTTTGGTGAGCGTATTTGCAACAGGGTATCTTACCTATTCGGTTATCGGACCGGTATTTGTAGCCATTGAAAACGGAATCATCGGCGGAGTACAGCAGTTGATTGCATTGCCGATGGGAATCGGAAGCTTTTTGATGGGCGGTCTCTACTCGACAACGGTGGTGGCAGGCGTTCATCATATGTATACGGTGATTGATGTGGGACAGCTTGGACTTTACGGCGTTACTTACTGGCTGCCTCTGGCGTCTGCGGCCAATATCGCCCAGGGTGCGGCTACTTTGGCAGTTGCCTTAAAAACAAAAAATCAGAGAACAAAGTCTATGGCAGTACCTTCCGCAATGTCCTGCTTTATGGGAATTACGGAGCCGGCAATCTTCGGCGTGAACCTGCGTTTCTTTAAGCCCTTTATCTGCGGAGCCATAGGAGGAGCCTGCGGAGCGCTCTATGCTTCTATTGTAGGTCTTGGGGCGTCAGGGACAGGTGTGACCGGCATTTTTGGCCTGCTGTTATGTCTGCACGATCCTTTAAACTATATTATAATGTTCCTTATTGCGGCAGGGGCGTCCTTTGCATTGACTTGGATGTTTGGATACAAGGATCCGGAGGAGCCGGTTAAACAGGCGGAAAAAAAGGAACCTGCTGAGACGGCGTCTGCGGTACATATGGAAACGGAGCCAAATGCAGTCTATGCACCTGTAGAGGGAAAGGTGATTCCTTATACGGAGATCGGGGATGAAACCTTTGCTTCCGGCGCTCTGGGAGCAGGCGTCGGAATTGTTCCGGCAAAGGGAGAGGTGGTTGCACCCTTTGACGGAGAGATTGCCATGTTCTTTGACACAAAGCATGCGATTGGGCTGGTGAGCGAGAGCGGAACGGAGATTTTGATTCATGTAGGAATCAATACGGTGGAGCTTAACGGAAAGCATTTCCGGGCGCTGAAGGAATCCGGCGCTAAAGTGAAGGCAGGAGAGCGTCTGCTGGAGTTTGATATGGATGCAATTAAGGAGGCCGGATACGATATTACCACAGCGGTTCTGGTATCCGTTCCGGAGCAGGTAGAGATTTTAAAAACCGGGGATGTACAAGCGCTGGAGAAGATTTTGACAGTTGGAGAATAAGGTTATAAAAACTATATTTCTCCTAGAGCGTGTTTGAAAATTCATTCCCGCACATCTGTCGGAAAGCAATTTTCAAACACGCTCTAGGCGCTCCAGCCAAACCAAACTCGCCTTAGGAGACAAAAATTGCTGGGTACTCAAGATGGATCTCTGCTTCGAAGGCAGTTCCTCCCGATCAAACTGCGCCCGATATTCCCTGGGAGAATACCCATACTGCCTTACAAAAGCCTTATTCAAATACTTAATATCGGAAAACCCGGATTCCAACGAAATATCCAAAAGATTCAGGCTCGTCAAAAGCAAAAGCTGACGAGCCTTTTCACACCGCAGCGCCGCTACATACTGCTGAAAACTCATCTGAAAATAATCCTTAAACAAATGGGAAAGATAATGTAGCGAAAGATGCTGCATCTTTGCAATCTCCGAGAGCAGCAGCTTTTCCGAAAAATGAGAATCAATATACTCCGTAATCTGCCGAATCCGTTCATAATGAATCCACTGCTTTTTCCTTCCGTTCTCTGACAGGCACACCGTAGGCAGATGGCAGACAAAGAGATAGAGAAGCTCATTCACCAGACTCATACATTGAAACTCAAAGCCCTTTTCCATAGAAAAATAAGCATAAGCCAGAGAAATCGCCGTATCACGAAGCAGATTTGCTTTCTTGGCAGGAAAAACACTCCGTCCTGACACCAGAGAAAATTCCGTATTATTAATCTGAGGATAATAATCCATACAAAGAGACTTCTTAATCTGAATAGACAGAATCAGCGCATGCTTATCCGCCCGAAGCTCATGGGGCGTACAGGGACTCAGAAGGAAAAAATCATCCCTGTTAAAATGAAGCTGCCGGTTTCGGGAAAAAAGGGTAACGCCGCCGTCCAGAATCAGGCACATCTCCATATCTCCATGCATATGAGGCGTGCGGTAATCAAGATTTACCAGAAAAACCTTCATATTTTTGATAATCGAATGTTCAATAAGCTCATATTCCTGATGCATAGAATACTCCATTTTATAAATCATTTTATTCCTGCAGACAGCATAACATGGCAAGATATAAAAAGCAATAAATTGCATATATTGACTTCTTCAAGTTATCTGGTAAAAATAAAAAGATTATATAAGTTGATACCAATGATCAAAAGCATTAAAGAAATAAATAATTTGTCAACGGTCCTTTCAGAAATATGCTTATTGATTCCGCGCCCGCAGATACCGCCAAAGATACCGCCAAGAGCCATAAGGAATAACATAGATAAGCTGAATACAGGAATTGATTTGCTTACAATCGAAGACAGAAGGCTTGTAATCTGTGAAAACAATATAATATATAATGAATTTTCCGCAGCGGATTTTGTGTCCATAGAAAAAAAGAAGAACAGGACAATCAGGTTAATGGGGCCGCCGCCAATCCCCAGAAAAGAAGATAATATTCCGAGAAAGCTTCCGATAAGCAGGCATACTGCCTTGTTCGTCAGCCGATAGGTTTTAATTTTCTCTTTATAAAGGGTATAGAGTAAGGTTCCGATAGTGATAGCCAGCAGACAGAAGGTCTGAATTGCCCCTACTTGATTGGTGTCCTTAGACAAAGATAAAATGAAGGAAAAAAGCCATTTACCAAGGAGACCGCCGATGGAAGAACCAATCGCCAGTGGAAAACTGATTTTTGGATCGAGATAGGAATGTTTACTTAATGTAGATTTAATAACAGAATATGTACTCATAGATAAGACCGTACAACCGGATAAAAAACTGATAACTGCCACATCCATAATATGGAAGGCGTCCAGGGCGGGTTTGATGATTACGCCTCCTCCGATGCCGCAGATAGCGCCTGCAATCGATGCAAAAAAACAAATGATAAAAAAAATAAATGAGACCATGATAATTCCTTTCAAATATTCGTATCTGTTCGCATACTTCTCTCTAAAATGTACTATAAGAATTGCTATAAAACAATGAATATGATAATATGATATACATAACAAAAATGATATGTATAGAGGTGACGGAAATGACAATCAGGCATTTGCAGATATTTTTTGAGGTTTGCCGGAGCGGGAGTATCACAAAAGCGGCAGAATATTTAAATATGACACAGCCGGCAGTGAGCCGTACCATTCGTGAGCTGGAAAATTATTACGGGATTCGTCTGTTTGAACGTATGAACCGGAAATTATATATTACAGAAGCGGGAGAACAGCTCCGCAGCTATGCGGATTCGATTCTGGGGCAATTCGAAGAAGCAAGAGTCGTAATACGCGACAAGGGACAGATGACAGAGGTGAGAGTTGGGGTCAATGCGTCCTATGGAAGAAGTGTTTTGCCAAAATGGCTGGATGATTTTTCAAGGCAGCATCCGAATATCCCCTGGAGGCTGATTGTGAACAATTCAAAAGTCATCGAGAACAAGGTTCTTAGCAATGAGCTGGATTTTGGAATTATGGATTATCCGGAGAATCCGCAGTTCTTCCGGATAGAAGTATTGCTGGATGAAAAGATGACTGCCGTATGTGCAGAGGATTTTGCTCTTCCGGAGCATATATCAATTAAGGAGCTGGAGCAGATTCCGTTTCTGGTACGGGAACCGGGAAGCGGCTCAAGAAGCTATACGGAACAGATATTTATAAAAAATAATATAAAGCCATTGATTCGGATGGAGAGTATCAGTACACAAAGCTTGATTGAGGTCTGCAAAAGCGGATTAGGAGTTCTCTTCGTGCCAAGAATATTGGTCAGCGCATATTTGGAAGAGGGAACACTCAGAGAGCTAAGAATCATGGAGCATATGGAACGGAGAAAATATTATCTTGTGCATCATAAAAATAAATACTTGTCAAAGAGTATGAAAATGTTTCGGGATTATGTGGCAAAAGCCCATGTCAGTACACCAGTATAGAGTCCGGTTATTGTCGAGACGCTATACTAGTACAAAATTGCTCTCCTTCGTTTGTGAGAGCAAAAAAATGCTATAATTAGTTTAGTGAATGAATTAAATAGCAAAATTGTCAAGAAAGTAGACAACTAATTGCTATATAACCTGTGATATAGTACAAATGTACCAAATAAATCACAAAAAGCAATGTCTCAAAACCAAATGGAAGGATTTGCGTCCGTATACATTTACATTCGGAACCTGTTCTTGCTTAAAAGCGGGGAGAGAGATTGCAGAACAACATTCAGGGAGGACGAAAACATGAAGAGAAAATTACTCAGTATCATTCTGGCAGCGGCAATGGTAACCGCTATGCTGGCAGGCTGCGGTTCCAAAGAAGCGGAAGCTCCGGCAGCGGCAGAGGGCGAGACAGAAGCTCCTGCACAGGCAGAGGGTGAAACAGAGGCTCCGGCAGAGAGCGCAGGCGGAGAAGGAGGTCTGGTAGGCGTGGCAATGCCCACCAAGGATCTTCAGCGATGGAATCAGGATGGCTCCAACATGAAGGCGGAACTGGAAGCAGCAGGCTACACCGTAGACCTGCAGTATGCAAGCAATGACAACGCAACAATGGTATCCCAGATTGAAACCATGATTACAAACGGCTGCAAGGTTCTGGTTATCGCTTCCATCGACGGCGACGCGCTCGGAACCGTTCTGGCTCAGGCAAAGGAAGCCAACATTCCGGTTATCGCTTATGACCGTCTGCTGATGAACTCCGACGCAGTTACCTACTATGCAACCTTTGACAACTACATGGTAGGCCAGAAGCAGGGCGAGTACATTGTACAGGCTCTTGATCTGGAAAATGCCGAGGGACCCTTCAACATGGAGATCTTTACCGGTGACCCGGGCGACAACAATGCCAACTTCTTCTATGGCGGCGCTATGGATGTACTGAATCCCTATATCGAGTCCGGCAAACTGGTGATCCAGTCCGGTCAGAAGGAATTTGCAGAGGTTGCAACGGCAAACTGGGCGACAGAAACCGCACAGTCCAGAATGGATGCCATTCTTGCTTCCTACTATGCCGACGGCACAGAGCTTGACGTAGTACTCTGCTCCAACGACTCCACCGCACTTGGCGTAACCAATGCGCTTGAGGCTGCTTACACAGGCGAATGGCCGGTTATCACAGGTCAGGATTGTGACGTTGCCAACGTAAAGAACATGATTGCAGGAAAGCAGTCCATGTCCATCTTCAAGGATACCCGTACACTGGCAAGCCAGGTAGTAAAGATGGTAGATTCCATCATGAAGGGCGAAGAGGCGGAAGTAAATGATACCGAGACTTATGACAATGGCGCTATCGTAGTTCCCTCTTATCTTTGCGAGCCGGTATTCGCAGATGTGAACAACTACAAAGAGCTGTTGGTTGATTCCGGCTACTATACGGAGGCAGACCTTCAGTAATCAGCAAAATGCAGACAAAAATGAGAATAGGCGGGATTCTCCCGCCTGTTCTGTTCTATGAAAAAGAACTGGAATCAGCAATCAGTAACCGTGTATCGGAATGTGATTGCAGGACCGGAATAAAACAGGGGGATTATAAAATTGGCGAAGATTTTATTGGAAATGAAAAGCATCACCAAAACATTCCCGGGCGTCAAAGCGCTTGATAACGTCAATCTAAAGGTGGAAGAGGGCGAGGTCCACGCCCTGGTAGGGGAAAACGGCGCCGGAAAGTCCACGCTTATGAATGTCTTAAGCGGCATTTACCCTTATGGAACCTACGAGGGAGACATTATTTACAACGGAGAAGTCTGTAAGTTCGGAAAGATTAAGGACAGCGAAGAAAAAGGCATTGTCATCATTCATCAGGAATTGGCACTCATCCCCTATATGACCATCGGGGAAAATATGTTCCTTGGAAATGAGCGCGGAAAAAAGGCGGCCATTGACTGGAGCGAAACCTACGGACAGGCGGACAAATATCTGCGCCAGGTAGGTCTTAAGGAATCCTCACGGACCTTGATCAAAGACATCGGCGTAGGAAAGCAGCAGCTTGTGGAGATTGCAAAGGCACTGGCAAAGCATGCAAAGCTGCTGATATTAGATGAGCCTACGGCCTCCTTAAACGAATCGGATTCCCAGGCGCTTCTGGATCTGATGCTGGAGTTTAAGAAGCAGGGTATGACTTCGATTATTATCTCTCATAAGCTGAATGAGATTTCTTATGTAGCAGATAAAATAACGGTGATCCGGGACGGCTCCACCATTGAGACACTTGACAAGGCGGTGGACAATATCAGCGAGGACCGGATCATCAAGGGAATGGTGGGCCGGGATCTGACAGACCGTTTCCCAAAGAGAACGGAAAAGCATATTGGAGATATCAATCTGGAGGTTAAGGACTGGACGGTGTACCATCCTCTCTATACTGAGCGCAAGGTGGTGGACAGCGTGTCCATGAATGTGCGCAAGGGCGAGGTGGTGGGAATCTCCGGCCTTATGGGCGCCGGACGGACAGAGCTTGCCATGAGCATTTTCGGAAAGAGCTATGGAACTAATATTTCCGGAACCCTTAAGATTGCGGGGCAAGAGGTGGAGCTTAAAAATGTCCGCGACGCCATTAAGCGGAAATTGGCCTATGTGACCGAGGACCGCAAGGGCAACGGCCTGATTCTCTCCAATCCCATTAAAATAAATACCACACTGGCCAATCTGAACAGTATCAGCGCCCGGGGCGTCATTGACAAGGATAAGGAATACCAGATTGCTGTGGAGTACAAGGAAAAGCTGAACACCAAATGTCCGACGGTAGAGCAGAATGTAGGAAACCTAAGCGGCGGCAATCAGCAGAAGGTTCTGCTGGCGAAGTGGATGTTTGCGGACCCGGATGTTCTGATTCTTGATGAGCCTACCAGGGGTATCGACGTAGGCGCCAAATATGAGATTTACTGCATTATCAACAGTCTGGTGGCGGAGGGAAAATCCGTAATTATGATTTCCTCCGAGCTTCCGGAGGTTCTCGGCATGTGCGACCGCATTTACGTGATGAATGAAGGTAAAATGGTAGGCGAGCTTGAGGCGGAGGAAGCGACGCAGGAGCGGATTATGGCCCAGATTTTAAAGTCAAGTAAAGGAGAATAGACATTATGGATAAAGCAAATATGAAAGCCGTCCTTCAAAAATATACCATGATTATTGTACTCGTCCTGGTGACACTGTTTTTTACCTGGAAAACAGGGGGTAAGATTCTGCTTGCCCAGAATATTTCCAATCTGATTTCCCAGAATGCTTACGTGTTTGTGCTGGCAACCGGTATGCTGCTCTGCATCCTTACAGGCGGCAACATCGACCTTTCCGTGGGATCTGTTGTCTGCTTTGTAGGCGCGGTGGGCGCTGTGCTGATGGAGAACTTTAAAATGAATATGGGCGTAGCCGTGATTGCTATGTTAGTCATCGGAACGCTGATCGGCGCATGGCAGGGCTACTGGATCGCATTTGTGCGGATTCCTCCCTTTATCACCACACTTTCCGGTATGCTTGTATTCCGCGGCTTGTCCAATGTGGTCCTGAACGGACTGACCGTATCCCTAAATTCCGAAGCCTTTATCAAAATCTTCGGCGGCGGCGCCAACTGCTTTGTACCGGATTTCTTCGGAGTGGAGGGCTTTAATCTGACCTGTATGCTGGCAGGTGTTCTTGCTGCTGCCATTTATATACTGCTCCAGGTGAAGGGGCGTATGAGTCGGGTGAAGAAGGGCTATGAGGTAGATCCAATTTCCGGTATGCTTGTTAAGACCGTTCTGATTTCGGTTGTAATCCTGGTATTTGCCTACAAGCTGTCCCGGTACAAGGGTATTCCCTCCGCGCTTTTGTGGGTGCTGATTGTGGTTCTTGTTTATGGCTACATAACCTCCAATACCACAACAGGACGTTACTTCTATGCGGTGGGAGGAAATGAGAAGGCCACAAAGCTTTCCGGTATCAATACGGATAAGGTTTACTTTATCGCTTACCTGAACATGGGCTTTTTGTCCGCTCTGGCCGGTATGCTGACCATCGCCCGTATGACCTCTGCGCAGCCGACTTATGGGCAGAACTATGAGATGGATGCGATTGGTTCCTGCTTTATCGGCGGCGCTTCCGCTTACGGCGGCGTGGGAACCGTTCCCGGAGTTATTGTAGGCGCTATTCTTATGGGCGTTATTAATTTGGGCATGAGCATCATGGGTGTGGATGCCAACTATCAGAGAGTGGTAAAAGGGCTTGTGCTTCTGGCAGCAGTTATTTTTGATGTGGTTTCCAAGAGGGAAGCGCAGAAATAGAGAGTAAAGGTAAAAAACAGGGATAAGAAGTAAAGATAAAAAGGTGCGGGATAATTCGTGGTAAAGCAAACAAATACTTGCGTTTCCTCTGACCGGGTGATACTATAAATTCAGTTAGTTTAATAGGTGAACTAAATGACTGAAAGGAGAACCGCAATGCAGATTAAGAAAGTAACTGACAAAGAATTTCAGAAATACGGAAGAGTATTGGATGTAAAGGCGCCGGATTTGCTGAAGCGTCTGGAGGGAACGCCGATGCCCCAGGATGTGGTTTACGTGGCGTCTGCCCCGGAGCTTGAGGCGTGTGAGGAATTTGATGCGTTGGAGAACAGCATATTCGGAGGGATGCCGATTCAGGTTGGTTATTGCAACGGAAACAATCATACACTGAACGCTGTGGAATATCACCGCAATTCAGAGATCAACATCCCTTTGACCGGAGCAGTTTTAATCGTAGGCATGCAGCAGGATGTGGAAGCAGATTTTACATATGATACCTCTAAGATGGAGGCTTTTGAGGCTCCGGCCGGCTGTGTGGTAGAGCTTTACGCCACCACCCTTCACTATGCGCCGTGCAATCTGAAGGAAGAGGGCTTCCGGGTTGTGATTATTCTTCCCAAGGGAACGAACACAGAGCCGCCTGTGCTGACAGGAAAATCTGCGGAAGAAAAGCTGATGACTGCAAGAAACAAGTGGCTGATTGCCCACGAGGAATCAGGCCTGGGCGCAGACGGGGCCTTTGTGGGACTTAAGGGCGAGAATTTAAAATTGTAATTGAAACTAAAAACGGAACTGGAACAGACCGGCTGGTAAAGTCGCAAAGGCGCACGAGAGGAACTTTTATGAGGCCCTTTCGAATAAAAGCTTCTCTCATAACAGGTGTGCCGAAGCGACTTTACCCTTTAGAGCCATCGCGCGGCGATTATACTGGTAAAGTCGCAAAGGCGCACGAGAGGAACTTTCATGAGTGCCTTTTCGAATGAAAGTTTCTCTCATAACAAGTGTGCCGAAGTGACTTTACCCTTTAGAGCTGTCGCGCAGCGACTGGAATAGGAGGAAAAAGATGATTAATATTCCATCAGTAAAAGTAGGAATTGTAGCAGTGAGCAGAGACTGTTTTCCGGAGTCTTTGTCCGTAAACCGCAGAAAAGCTCTGGTAAAAGCTTATGAAGAGAAATACGAAGCCGCAGACATTTACGAATGTCCCATCTGCATCGTGGAGAGCGAGATACATATGGTTCAGGCCCTTGAGGATGTAAAGAAGGCCGGCTGTGACGCACTGGTAGTTTATTTAGGCAATTTCGGACCGGAGATTTCCGAAACCCTTCTGGCAAAGCATTTTGACGGCCCTGTAATGTTCGTGGCGGCAGCCGAGGAATCAGGCGACTCCTTGATCCAGGGCCGGGGCGACGCATACTGCGGTATGCTGAACGCAAGCTACAACTTGAAGCTTCGCAACGTCCGCGCCTACATTCCCGAGTACCCGGTGGGAACCGCCGAGGAATGTGCCGACATGATCCATGAATTTCTGCCCATTGCCCGTGCCATTACAGGGTTAAGCAGTCTCAAGATCATCAGCTTCGGACCAAGACCTTTGAACTTCCTGGCCTGCAATGCGCCTATCAAACAGCTCTATAACCTGGGTGTGGAGATTGAAGAAAACTCCGAACTGGATCTCTTTGAAGCTTTCAATAAGCATGCGGACGATCCCAGGATTCCTGACGTGGTAAAGGATATGGAAGAGGAATTGGGAGAAGGCAACCAGAAGCCCCAGATTCTGTCCAAGCTTGCTCAATATGAATTAACTCTGCTTGACTGGGTGGAAGAGCACAAGGGCTATCGGAAGTACGTTGCCATTGCAGGAAAATGCTGGCCTGCCTTCCAGACCCAATTTGGCTTTGTTCCCTGTTATGTAAACAGCCGCCTCACCGGACGGGGCATCCCCGTATCCTGCGAGGTAGATATCTACGGAGCCCTCAGCGAGTTTATCGGAACTTGTGTAAGCCAGGATGCGGTGACCCTGCTTGACATTAACAATACGGTTCCGGCTGATATTTACAAGGAAGAGATCGCACCCAAGTACGATTATACACACAAGGATACCTTTATGGGCTTCCACTGCGGCAATACCTGCTCCAAGAAGCTGTCCTCCTGCTCCATGAAATATCAGCTTATTATGGCCAGAAGTCTGCCGGAGGAAGTGACCCAGGGAACCTTAGAGGGCGATATTGTGCCCGGCGACATTACGTTCTTCCGCCTGCAGAGCACGGCAGACTGCAAGCTGCGCGCTTACGTGGCGCAGGGAGAGGTTCTTCCCGTTGCAACACGTTCCTTCGGAGCGATCGGAATCTTTGCCATCCCGGAGATGGGACGCTTCTACCGTCATGTGCTGATCGAGGGCAATTATCCCCATCACGGCGCCGTGGCATTCGGTCATTATGGCAAGGCATTGTTTGAGGTGTTCAAATATCTGGGCGTAGAGCCGGAGGAGCTGGGCTTCAATCAGCCCAAGGGAATGCTCTATAAGACGGAGAATCCCTTTGGATAAAATAGGAAATCCGCTTCCAAGTACATAGGGAACGAAAATTCAGCCTGCCCCTTTTCAGGGGCAGGCATTGTGGGATAATTATAAGAAACCGGAAAATAGTACGGAACTGAAATGGAGGTTTATATGTTATATATAGGAATTGATCTGGGAACCTCAGCGGTGAAGCTGCTGCTGATGGACGGCGCAGGAAAGATTCAAAAAATCGTATCCAGGGAATACCCTCTGTATTTCCCAAACCCGGGCTGGTCCGAACAGAATCCGGAAGACTGGTACACAGAGGCCATAGAAGGCTTAAAGGAGCTTACTGCGGACTGTGACAAATCCCAGGTGGCCGGAATCAGCTTCGGCGGGCAGATGCACGGCCTTGTAATTCTCGACAGAGACGATCAGGTAATACGCCCAGCCATACTATGGAACGACGGAAGAACCACCAAGGAGACAGATTATCTCAATCAGGAGATTGGAAAGGATAAGCTGTCCGAATACACGGCCAACATAGCCTTCGCAGGCTTTACCGCGCCCAAGGTGCTGTGGGTGAAAAATCAGGAGCCGGAGAACTTTGCCAGAATAGAAAAGCTGATGCTGCCCAAGGACTATCTTGCCTACCGCTTGTCCGGGACCTTCTGTACCGATGTGTCGGATGCTTCCGGTATGCTGCTCTTTGATGTAAAGAACAAATGCTGGTCCAAAGAAATGATGGATATCTGCGGTGTAAAGGAGAGGCAGCTTCCGAAGATTTTTGAAAGCTATGAGGCGGTGGGAACCTTAAAGCCGGAGCTTGCGGCGGAGCTTGGCCTTTCGGAAACGGTAAAGATCGCGGCCGGAGCCGGAGACAATGCCGCTGCCGCTGTGGGAACAGGAACCGTAGGGGACGGAAGCTGCAATATTTCCCTGGGAACCTCGGGAACCATATTTATTTCCAGTGAAAAATTCGGTGTGGATGCTCACAATGCGCTCCATTCCTTTGCTCATGCGGACGGCCATTTTCATTTGATGGGCTGCATGCTGAGCGCTGCTTCCTGCAATAAGTGGTGGATGGATGAGATCCTTAAGACTAAAGATTACGCAGGAGAGCAGACAGGCATTAAAGAGCTTGGTAAAAATAATGTATTTTTCCTGCCCTACCTGATGGGCGAGCGCAGTCCTCACAATAATCCCAATGCAAGGGGAACCTTTATGGGAATGACGATGGATACGACGAGAGAGGATATGACCCAGGCGGTTTTGGAAGGTGTGGCTTTTGCCCTGCGGGATTCCTTTGAGGTGGCAAAGTCTCTTGGGATTCAAATTGACCGTACCAAGATCTGCGGCGGCGGCGCCAAGAGTTCACTGTGGCGGCAGATGATTGCGGATATCTTTAACATTAAGGTGGACATTCCCGAGAGTGAGGAGGGACCGGCTATGGGCGGCGCCATGCTGGCGGCTGTGGCCTGCGGCGAGTATGCAAGTGTGGAAGAGGCGGCTGAACGAATCGTAAAGATCGTGGATACGGTAGAACCCATCCCGGAGAATGCGGCACGTTACGAGAAGCAGTATCAGAAGTTCCGCCGGATTTATCCGGCGGTGAAGGAATTGTTTGATGTGATACGGCCATAAGCAGTGACTGCGGGCAAACGATAAGAAGACATCATTTTTATGGGATCATTCTGATTATATATTTGGAATGATCCCTTCTTTTTGCAAAACTGGACTGGTTTAAAAATAGATTACTGGATATTTTGTAAAGACCAGATTTGGAATATAATGTGAGAAATCAAAAGCAGCCAGATATAATTGGGGCTGCAGATGGTGTTTATACAAGTACACGGCAAGAATTATTGCAGAACTGGAACAGGAGGCTCATATTATGAAATCAAGTCTGAAAAAAATTGTAACGGCAGCACTGCTAGCGGCATTTGCCTGTGTGGCAACCATGTCCATCCGCATCCCTACCCCCGGAACAGGGGGATACATCCACCCGGGAGATGCAATTGTGATACTCTCCGGTGTGATTCTCGGACCATCCTGGGGACTGCTGGCAGCAGGAATCGGTTCGGCTATGGCGGATATGATAGGAGGCTATTTTATTTATGTGCCCATTACTTTTGTTATTAAGGGGGCTGTTGCATTTGCGGCGGGGATGATTTACCGTAATATGGACAAGACGTCCAAAAGCCGTTATGCTGCCGTTGTTCTGGGCGGAATTGCAGATATGGCGCTGGTGGCGGGAGGCTATTTTCTCTGTGAATGTCCTTTGTACGGCATATCGGCGGCAGCGGCCAGCGTGCCGGCCAATATCATTCAGGGAATCGGAGGCTTGGTGATAAGTATCGTGTTGTACCCGATTTTGATTGCGGTTCCGGACATTCGGCGGATTGCACAGGAGGCCAGAGCGCGGGCATAAAAATACCTCTTTTCACCTTCGGAAAAAAATGATACAATGAATCCGGTAATATAGACCGGCAGAGGATAATCCTAGAGACTTTCCGGAAGCAGTGACGGGAAGCGCCGAAGAAGCAAATGGGGAGGCGGATCGGCTTTCCCGTGGAAACTGACAGGCAAAAGAAAGGTTATCCGACGGAACTCTGGAGAGAGCGGTAAGACCGCCGCCTACGTGGCTATAACCAACTGGTAAAAGGACAGAGAGACAGATGCTTTCGTGCATTTGTCTCTTTTTTTATAGCTATGCGCCGGACGGCTAGAAAATACGCACAGAGCTTCCTCAAAGCGCTTTGAAAGAAAGAAGGGTAAAAGGCTATGAGAATGATGTTGGTAGGAGCAGGAGCAGTGGGAGAATGTATCTTAAAGGTGCTGAAAAAGCGAGATCCCAAAGGAGAATGGTTAGAGTATGTACTGATCACCGATTACAGTGAGGAGCGCGCAAAAGAGGTATTGGAGCATATCAATCGCTGTCTAAAAACGGATGCGGAAGAAGATCAGGATAAAACGGAACCAGGTACAGAGTCCTTCGGTATATCAAAGCCGGCCGGTGTGCAAAAGGCGGACAGATATGAAGCTGCCCGTGCGGATGCTTACGAAAAATCGGAGCTTGCAGAACTGATAAAGAAGCACCGCATCGACTTTGTTATGGATGCCGCCTCTCCTTTTGTGAGCAATTACATCTTTGATGCCGCCTATGAAGCCGGCGCTTCCTACGGCAATCTGGGAACCTGGTCCGTACCCAGGGAGCACCCGGAATTTGGAATAGGCTTTGAGGGCAGTTACACGGAACCTATGACAAAATATAATTTTGACAGACATGAAAAGTGGAAGGAAAAGGGCCTCACCGCCTGCATCTGCCTTGGTATTGACCCGGGTGTGGTCAACGTATTTGCCAAATATGCGGCAGAGTATCTTTTTGACGAACTTCTGGAGGTCCATGTGAAGGATGGAGGCAACCTGCAGGCGCAGGGTGCGGGCAAAGACACGGTACAGTTTGGCTTCAATGTGTGGACGGTCCTGGATGAAGTCATGAATCCCAATGCGGAATGGAGTGAGGAAGAAGGCTTCCGGATCGAGGATGCCTTTGCCGGGGAAGAGGAATTTCAGATGCCCGAGCCGTTCGGCGTCAATCGTCTGGTGAAGGTAGAGCACGAGGAGGTTGTGACCATGCCCCGCTACCTCAGAAAATACGGACTCAGAAAAGCCAGCTTTAAAATTGCTCTGGATGACAATTTGCTGAACGCATTAAAGGTCATTAATGCCCTGGGGCTGCGCAGTACGCATCCGGTGGAGGTGGACGGCGTCAGGGTGATTCCCCGGGATGTGGTGGCGGCCTGCGCGCCCCAGCCTAAAGATATCGGCGCTGACATGACGGGCGGTATGTGCGTAGGAGTACATTGTATCGGAAGAAAGGATGGTAAGAGAAAGGAATGTTTTATCTATCAGCCCTTTGACAATGAAGAGTCCATGAAAACATGGGGGATGCAGGCCGTAGTAGCTCAGACCGGTTTTGGAGCGGCTCTTGGAATTGAATTGCTGGGAAAAGGGATTTGGAAGGAAGCAGGCGTATTTTCACCGGAATACTTTCCTTCGAAGCCTTATATGGAATTGATGGAAGAGTCCGGGCTGGAGTATCATGTGGAAGTGCGGCGGCAATAGGCGGAATATTGGCTCCTTTGACATTTGTAACAATTACTTCGCGGTTTGACGGGAAGTCAACTGTGGAGCCAAAGGGACTGCCCGTATCCTGAGGGAACCAAACCTTGCTTGGTCCCCTTAGGATAGCGTTCACTGAAAGCGGTTCCGGACGGGCAGTCCCTGTTACAACGTTCTTATTCTATATCCTGCTCCACAAAAACATTGCATGTAGCGCCCCGTGCTCCGCGAAGCTTCATGGGAAGCACGGTTATTTTTACTCTCTGTCTCTTGATTTCTCCCAGATTAACCATAGCTCCTATAAAGTTGATATTGTTTGTTGTCATTACATTGGGCGATTCCCAGTCTTCAATGGCTTTTTCCGGGGTATACTGCGCCAGAAATCGTTTTGCTTCAATAGAGGGAAACGGATTTCTCTGCCACGCCGGGCGATCTGCCCAGAGAGGGCCTTGATATTTATCACCCCGTCCCCAGTAAGCAACATCGCTGCCGGCCAAATCGGAATGGTGTTCTTTCATAATTCGGCAAAGCTCTTCGGCGGCTTCCTTTGAAATGCAGGGAGTATGTCTGGCGTAATCATCTCCCAGCTCTTCCCAGCGTTTCAGATCTCCCCAGCCGGTGCGCAGGATTACCACATCGCCGTCCCTGTAATTTGCATTCTGAAAGCCGGTGATTATCTGTTCCTTTGAAACACTTCCGTCGAATCCGCAAGGCACATCAACCACAACGGCATCGCGGCTCACCAGCTGTTCAAGAGGGATTCTGTCTACGGTAGGCGCGTTGGGGTCCTGCATAGCCTTAATCATCAGACGTGTTCCGGCCTCGGAGTGCATGGTAATCATCCACAATTCATAAGAGTTGTTTTCATGGGTAGTAATTGGTTCCGTATGAAAGGGAACATCCCAAGCCCAAACATTTCCAACCGGCATAAAGTCGTATAACGGAATAGTACAATCAACATATTTTAACATATTAATACTCCTTTCATTGATCTGCACATTTTTAAAGTGCATAGAGGTATACCCGAAGGGTGTTTCATTGATATGCACATTTTTAAAGTGCATAGAGGTATACCCGAAGGGTGTTTCATTGATCCGCACATTTTTAAAGTGCATAGAGGTAAATTTGCAGCTTACATCAGTATATTTGGCAGCCATGTGGATATCTGCGGAATAAATGTTACAAGCACCAGCACAATGAGCATAGGCGGAATAAAAGGAAGGATCGATTTTACATTCTTTTCAATAGGTATTCCGGCCACCTGGCTTACCGTAAACAGCCCCATGCCAAAGGGAGGTGAGGATAGTCCAATCATCAGATTTAGAACCAGCATTACGCCAAAATGTATCAAATCCACTCCGAATGCCTGCGCAACCGGTATCAAAAAAGGCGTTATCACAATTAGAATTGCAGTTGTTTCCATCACCATGCCCAGGAGCAGCAGAACTGCATTGATTGCAATTAAAAATAAAAACTTATTTGAAACTCCCGCCGCAAATGCAGTCAGAGCAGCTCCGAGCTGTCCTACCGTAAGCACCCAGGAAAATAAAGACGCCGCCGCAACAATTAACAGCACGACTCCCGAGGTTACAATTGTATCAAGCATAATCTGCGGAAGCATACTCCACTTTAGTTCCCGAAAAACAAAGAGTCCCAGTATCAAAGCGTAAAGCACTGTTATGGAAGCGGATTCTGTCGGTGTAAACCATCCGAAGCAGATGCCGCAGAGGATAATAACAGGTGTCAGCATTGCAAAGAAGGAGTCCTTAAAAGTGCAAAGTATCTGCCGAAAGCTTTTCCTTTTATCCCGTGGAAATCCCCGCTTTTTTGCCGTAAAAAAGATCTGAACAATCAATGCGGATGCAATCAGAAGTGCGGGTATAATTCCTGCAAGGAACAGACGTCCCACTGATTGACTGGCAATTCCGGCATACAGCACCAACGGAATACTTGGAGGAAAAATCGGTCCGATTGTGGCAGAGGCAGCCGTGACTGCTGCCGCATACTCGGGAGGATATCCTTGTTCTTTCATCGCCTCGATTTCGATTTTTCCAAGAGAAGCGCTGTCGGCAATTGCGGAGCCTGATATTCCTCCAAACACTACGCTTGCAATGACATTTGCATGAGCCAAAGCTCCGGGAAAATTACCGACCAGAGCGCGAGCCATATCAAAAATCCGTCTGCTGACTCCGGAGGCGTTCATAATATTTGCCGCAAGAATAAATAGGGGCACGGACATCATAAGATAGGAATCAGCCCCAAGCTGCAGCTTTTCTACCAGAATAGTCGCCGGAACATGCATAGTAAAAAATATGGATGCGCAGGCTGACAGACTTAAAGCCGCAGCAATCGGAAAACCAATTATGGTTAATATTATAAAAAGTCCTATCAGTACAAGCAGACTATTTCCCATACGGCTGTTCCTCCTTTCCGGAAGGTCCTTTTGTGCGGAGTGCTTGTATATTTTCTGCGGCAGATGTCAGACAGTGGAAGCACATGATTACAACTGCCGCTTCCATAAGCAGATACAATAGGGCAGCTGAAATGCCGGAGGCGGGCATTTTTTGTGAAGCGACATTTAAGCATAGATGGTAACCGAAGTAGGCTGTCACACCATAAAAAATTGCCACGAATATATTTTCAAGGATATCAAAAATATACCGTCCTTTCACAGACAGCTTATTCTTTAAAAATACAAAACTGGCATGTTCCCTGCGGAATGAAACGATGGATGCCGCAGAAAATACAAACCCCACAAAAAGTACGCGCAGCATATCATAAGCCCACAAAAGATTCACATCAAGGAAATACCGCATACATACATTTATAATTGTAATCACAAACATCCCTATCAGCAGTAACTGGGTAAGGATAACAACCAGTCGGTTCAGGCTGTTGTCAAGAGCGGATAACCATTTCAAACCAACACCTCCTCCATTACCATTCAACCAGATTCTGTACGCCTTCGATAAATTCTTTTCCCAGCTTTTCCTCCCATTTGTCATATACGGGCTGAACGGCTGCTTTCCAGGGCTCATAATCCTCGATTTCCGTTATTCGGACACCTTCTGTCTCCAAGGCTTTCCGATATTCCGAATCTGATTCCTCTACAAGAGTTGTGTAACGCTCACAGCCTTTTTTAACCACCTCTTCGAGCAGAGCTTGATCTTCCGGACTTAAGGAATCCCAGAAAGTTTTACTGAATGCTACGATATCAAAGTTAAACAGATGGCGGCTTTCGGTTTTGTATTTTGCCACTTCATAGAACTTCATCGTGTAAGTATTCAGATACGGATTTTCCTCGCCGTCAATCGCGCCTGTCTGTAGGGCCGTATATACCTCCGTAACCGGGAGGACTGTAACATTTGCACCCAGAGACGTAAGTGTATCGATCAACATCTCGTTTTCAAATGCCCGTATGGTCAGTCCTTTTAAATCCTCCGGAGTCTTGACCTCTCGTTTACTGTTCCCGATATTGCGGTAGCCTACCGGCCACCAGCCGCAGGCATGAACGTTTTGGGTTTCAAGAAGCTTCAGCAGTTCTTCGGAGTAAGGGCTGTCAACAAAGGTTCTGATATGATCCATATCCTTAAACAGATAAGGCATTTCTACGGAGAGGATACGCTCTTCCACAGTGCCAAAGGTAGATGTGACACACATTTCTACTGTGCCGTTCATTATCCCTGTCATCAATTCCCGCGAGGCTCCCAACTGGGCGGATGGATAGCTTTCCAGTACAATTCTTCCCCCGCTTCTTTCTTCCAGCTCTTCCTTCATTTCCTGTGCGACAATCTCTGCCGGATGATCAATCGCATAATTGTGTCCAAACCGGATTACAATTTTCTCGGAAGTATCTTCTGCTTCCTGCTGGGGCTTGGGCGTCTCACCGCTGCCCGTATCTTCATTCTGCTGCGGCTTTGTTTGGCATGCTCCGAGAAATACACATATAATCACACATAGCGTTAAACCCCATTTTATTTTTTTCATTCGATTTTCCTCCGTTCCGGTACCGCGCCATCTCTAACAGTGCCGCTGATTCCGGTTTCTTTGTTGTTTACTCAAGAAATCTCATAATATTTCCGCTCATAATGCTCTCATAATCATTATTCCCCAATTTGGTTTGAAACATTGCCTTGTATCGGGCTACTTCTACAGGCATGCTTTCAAATGGCGCATCGCTTCCGAAGCATATTCTCTCAGTTCCCAATAGCTCCACGGCATTTAAAAGGGAATTTGTCCGAATATCACTTCCCACCAGATAAATATTGGGATGTTCTCTGGCAGTCTCGATAGCTGCGCGGCTTAAATCATAGGAAGCTCCGCCGCATCCGATATGCACCATCAAAATCTTCATATTTGGATACTGCTTTGCAATTCGCCCTACGCGGTAGGGATTTGTCTGATCCGGCGCATCGCCCCCGGTATGAAATGCCACGGATGCACCTGCCTTTGAAATCTCCTCCAGGAGCGGCATTACCATTTCCTCGTCATCGCAAAAATGTTCGTTTTGGCAGCCGTTGAATTTCACGCCTGGAAAGCCATAATCTTCCAGACATCGTTTCAGCATTTCTTTTGCGGCGTCCATCCCCAGCATGGGATCGATCCAACCATATCCTGTCAGCCTGTCCGGGTGCAGCTTCACTGCATGATATAAGTATTCCAGTACTTCCCCCAGCTGATTCCTGGAATAAGGACGATGCGCCCAGCACAATGCTTTGTCAACGCCGGCTTCGTCCATGATGCGAAGCATCTTGTCCGCATTGGAGCTGACAGCATACTCACAAAATGGCGTAATATGTGTATCAGCGTCAAAAATCATATTCCTCTCACCTCCGTTTCGTTTTGAAACATATGTTTCTAAAATTTCTGTTTACATTCGTACAGTAACATATATTATATTGTTATGCAACAAAAATGGTACAAAATAAGATGAAAATTTCATTTTATCTATACAAAAACAATAAATGCGTTTCATAATAAAACAAACAAAGAGAAAGATAGGAGAAAAAGGCATGGAAAATCAATTGCAAAATCCTGTCTGCGGTAGCTTTTTCATAGAGTTTCTTTTAAAAGATTTATTGTATATGAATAATGTTCTATTTCGAAACATTTTTTGATACATCCATTGACTTTTTCGAAATTCCAAACTATCATAAAAGTAAAATGAACAGGATGGTTTATCATTATGAAAAAATACCGTGTACGGCTCCTGGTCCCCTATACAGGATTAGTGGAAAATATTATCTCTGTTTCCTCCGATTACCCTCATCTGGATTTACAAGTTTCCGCAGCTACTTTGGATGAAGCGGTTCGTCTTGCCGTCGACGCCGAACAGGAAGGCTTTGATTTGATTGTTTCCAGGGGCGATACCATGCTTATGATCCGGAAAGCCGTATCAATTCCCGTATTTGGCATTGATGTAACAGGGGAGGATCTTCTTCGAGTGATTTCGCTGGCAGATTCTTACTCCGGAAAATGGACTTTTTTGGGTTTTCCGCTTATTATGAACCAGGCCAAGTCTCTTTGTTCCACTTTACACAGACATACTTCTGTTCACATCATTGCAGATGTTGAGGAATGTGAATCTAAGATTTTGTCTCTTAAGAAGGAGGGATACTCTCTCGTTGTCGGAGACGCGGTAACTGTGGCTCTGGCAGCCAAACAGGGATTGAATACCATCTTAATCTCATCCGCAGAAGATTCTGTTCGGAAGGTGCTGGATTCCGTTTCATATTTTTGCCGCTATACGGAAAAATATCGGAATACAATGAATCTGTACCAGCAGATTATGAGCAGTTCCCCCAGACATACACTGATTTTTGACCGTTCAAAAAATCTGGTTTTATATTCCGGCTTTCGTGCGGCAGAGCTTTCCGGGCAATTGCTCACCTATATTGACCGTGCTTTCGAAATGCCTGTGATTCAAAATACAATTATGCTGGGTCAGGAGATTTGGAAAATAGAATCGCGGCAGCTGGACGGGCCGGACATGGAAAGTGATTCCTATGTTGCTTTCTTCTGCAATCAGCTTAACAACATGGAAGTGCTTCAAAATTATTGTAAAAAAGAAACGATTCATTTATTTGAACCGGAAAAAGAACAGACGGTTCATTTTGATTCCTTCCTCCAAAATTCTCCGAAAATGAATGCGGCGGTCCGGGCGGCTCAAAAATACGCTGCTACGCAGGCTCCTTTACTTTTTATAGGAGAAGACGGCGTGGAATTTGACACTTTGATTCATGCGGTTTATCAGTCCGGCAATTATGCCGGCAACACTTTGATCCAGCTTGATTGCGGTTCTTTGAAAGCAGAAGAATGGGAAGCGCTTCTATGCACTGAGGAGCATCCGCTGTACGAACTGTTGAGAAATTCCGGATATACGGTTTATCTAAAGGGCATTGAGCATATACCGCAGTCGATACAGACACTGCTCTATCATATTTTCTTTGAAACCCGGCAGTTCCAGGCGCTGCGCCTGCTGATGTCCGCATCTGACAGCTTTCAGTCTGCCGTAGAACAGGGAAGTTTTTCGGGAAGATTATATTATGCGGTCTCTCCCCTTGTGATTGATATTCCGCCTTTGCGTGACAGGCAGGAGGACTTTGCCGTTTTATGCAGTCTGGCAATCGGGGAATTTAATATCAAATTCGGAAAATCAGTTGCTGGAATAGAAGAGAGTGCTTTGGAAGAATTAAAGCATTATCATTGGCCGGGAAATTTTCCGCAGTTTAATAATGCTATGGGGTTTCTGATTAAAAATGCAAAAGAGGATTATATCGCGCTGCCGGATGTAAAAAGTCTGCTTGATCATTATTCCTCCACTTTGGAAAACAGTAGCGGCTTTACTTTGGATCTCGATGTTTCTTTGGAAGAAATGGAGCGCGCTATTATCAAATATGTTTTTGAATGTGAAGGGAAAAACAGCTCCAAGGCAGCCGCACGCCTGGGCATTGGCAGGAGCACGCTTTGGCGTAAATTAAAAGAATGCGGCGTCACAAAAGAGCGATAAAAGAGTGATTCAAAAAATAAAAAATAATTTAAAAACCCATTGACGTACCCCGCACTTTTATATATAATGCAAAGTGCGAGGGAGTGTTCAATAAAAAGAGCCTCGCCTAATATGGTGGTTTCATCCGATAACGGATGGAGTTCATTGGTTAGAAGCACATAGGACGGGAAAGTCAGTAAAGCTTTCTGCGGTCCTATTTTTTTATGCATTAGCACTATTTTGAAAGATATTGCGGAACTGGAAGCAACGGTACTGGAAATAGGAGGACTATGTGATGAAGAGAAAGATAATAGCGCTGTTAGTGACAACCGTACTTTTAACAATGCTGTTTTCCGGATGCGGAAAACAGGACAGCGGAGAAAAGCTGTACTTGTATAACTGGACGGAATATATTCCTCAGGAGGTATACGACGCCTTCGAGGAAGAGACCGGAATCAAAGTCATAGAATCCACATTTTCCTCCAACGAGGAGATGCTTGCAAAGCTGACAGCCGGCGGCTCCGAACAGTATGATTTAGTGATGGCGAGCAATTATGTGGTGGAGGCAATGATAAAGCAGGAATTGATCCGCCCCATCCATAAGGAAAACCTTGAAAATCTGGGCAACATCAGTCCAACGGCCTTGGATCAGGATTTCGATCCGGACAACCAATATTCGATTCCTTTTATGAGTACGATCACCGTGATTACGGTCAACAGGGAAAAATGCAAAGAGCTTGGCGTAGAGATTCACACCTTTGATGATCTTTTGAATCCGGCTCTGGAGAATAATATCGTAGCCGTAGATGACGTCCGCGAGATTGTGGGAATCGCGCTGAAGGCTCAGGGACAAGACTCCAACAGTCAGGATCAGGCGACAATCGAAGCCACATTACCTTGGCTTCTTAAACTGCAGTCCAATATCAAAGCGTATGACAGCGACAGTGCAAAAACCCTGCTGGCAGCCAACGATGTAGCGGTAGGCATTGTATATAACACGGACGCGGGCATGGCAATTAAAGAAAACCCGGACATTGATGTGGTATTTACGGAAGAACCCTGCCAGATTTCGATGGATAACTATGTGATGTCTGCCAATGCGAAGAATGAAGAAAATGCGGAGAAATTTTTGGATTTTATACACAGACCTGAGATTTATAAAATGATGCTGGATGAGTTCCCAAGTGTATGCCTCAATGACGCCGCCCTTGCGCTTATGGACAGTGAATATCTGGACAATCCGGGAAGCAATGTAGATGCGTCCGAGATTGCCCGGGCCACATTGATTGAGGAAGTGGGGGACGCAGTAACCTGGTACGACGAAGTATTTACAAAGATGAAAACAAATTAAAAGGCGGTGGCTGTTATGAAGAAGATTGAGATTATCACAAGGCCGGATAAACTGGATACCATCAAAAAGATCCTGGCAAGAAATGAATACTCCGGTATGACGGTGTCGGCGGCTATGGGCTGCGGACGGCAGAAGGCGGATGCGAAGGATTTTGAAGAGCTGAACCTTGATATGAACCTGCTTCCGAAGATTCACGTTATGACAGTCGTGTGGGATGAGGATTTGGAGGAGATTCTCTGCGAGCTGCAGCAGAAGCTGACCACAGGAAGCGTGGGCGACGGCAAGATATTTATTTCAACCATTGATGATGTGATGCGGATTCGTACAGGGGAGCGCGGATACAAGACCCTGTAGCAGTGACGCTTGTATACGGACAAGAGATTGCGGAACCGGAATAGGAGAGCCTTCATGAAACAGACGAGAGATAAGGTGATTATCAGTCTAAAGGATGTGGATAAAAGCTTTGAGGACGAGCGTGTAGTAAAGCGGCTGAATCTTGAGATAGAGGAGGGCGAATTTCTTACTATGCTTGGTCCCTCGGGATGCGGCAAGACCACAACCCTGCGGATGATAGCAGGCTTTGAGTATCCTACCTCCGGCCAGATTTTTCTGGAGGGCATGGATGTGGAAAGCAAAAAGCCCAATGAAAGGGATGTAAATACAGTATTTCAAAATTACGCCCTGTTTCCACATATGAACGTATTTGACAATATAGCTTTCGGACTTGTGGAGAAGAAGGTGAAAAAGGATGAGATTCGCCGCCGGGTAGAGGAAATGATAAAACTGGTGCGTCTGGACGGCTTGGAAAAACGAATGCCCTCCCAGATGTCCGGCGGCCAGAAGCAGCGCGTGGCGATTGCGAGAGCTTTGGTAAATCGTCCCAGAGTGCTTTTGCTTGACGAGCCTTTGGGAGCTTTGGATCTAAAGCTCCGCAAGCAGATGCAGGTGGAACTGAAACACCTGCAAAGGCGTCTGGGCATCACGTTTATCTACGTGACCCATGATCAGGAGGAAGCCCTGACGATGAGCGATCGGATTGCGGTTATGAACCAAGGCAATCTGGAGCAGGTCGGGACGCCGGAGGAGATCTATAACCATCCGAAGACGAAGTTTGTGGCAGATTTCATTGGAGAGTCCAATATTATTGAGGGATATATCGAGGAAATGGACGGGGACTCTATCCAGGTGACAATGGAGTCGGGGAAGGCCCGTATTCATGAGACAGGCTATCGCTTGGAGGAAATGGTTTATCTTTGCGTGCGTCCGGAGAATTTAAAGCTTGCCACAGATTCGGTGGAGGGCTTTCGGTTTCGGGGCCAGGTGCGGGAGCATATTTTTGTGGGTTCTATCAATAAGACAATGGTGGAGCTTCCCAACGGTCAGATGCTGAAAGCGGAGACACCGGCAGAAGATGAATTGATACCTGTAGGAACTGTGGTAAATGTTTATTGGAATCCGGGCAAGGTGGTTGTGATGCGGACTGCCGAGGAGCAGATATATAATGTAATCGAGCAGTCAGTGGAGATAGAGGGAATGACCAATGATCAAATCTTTTAGAAAGCGTTTGGGAATCCTGGGAACAGTGGGGCCGACGGTATTGTGGCTGGCGGCGTTTCTGATGATTCCGCTTATCTACGTGATTGGAATCAGCTTTTTGACAAAGAATGTTTACGGAGGCGTGGATTTTACCTTCACGCTTTCCAATTATGCGAGTCTTTTTCAAAGTGAATATGCAAAGGTCTTTCTGGATTCGCTGTGGCTGTCCTTGGAGACTACGGTGATCTGCCTGTTGGTTGGCTATCCCTTTGCATATATTATTGCCAATGCGCCTAAGAAGTGGAAGCCATTTTTGGTGCTGCTTTTGATGCTTCCCTTTTGGACAAATTCCCTGATCCGGACTTATGGGTGGAATACGCTTCTTCGTACGGAGGGGATTATCAACCATTTTCTTCAGTGGGTTGGTCTGACAGATCATCCGTTGGAAATGCTCTATACGGACGGGGCGGTGCTTCTCGGTATGGTGTATGCGCTTTTGCCCTTTACCGTTCTGCCCATTCATACCTCTATAGAGAAGCTGGACCCCTCTCTTCTGGAGGCTGCGGGAGATCTGGGAGCAGGCCGGGTGCATGTGTTTACCAGGGTGATTTTACCCTTGACGATGCCGGGAATCTTTGCCGGCTCCATTCAGACCTTTATTCCGTCCCTGGGATTTTTCTTTATCTCCGATATGATGGGCGGTGCAAAGACCATGTATATAGGTAATTTGATAAAAAATCAGTTTTTGTCAGCCAGAAATTGGCCTTTGGGCGCGGTTCTGTCCATCGTGCTGATTGTGATTACATTGATTTTGATGCGGCTTTACACAAAGGTTGGAAGCCTGGAAGATATGGCATAGGCATGAGGAGGAGTTAGCATGAAAAAGCGAAGAAAGGTGAGAGAATTTAAGCCGGGCAGTGTGTTCTACGCCTGTCTGATTTACCTGTTTTTATATTTGCCTATTTTTGTGGTAATCGCCTTTTCCTTCAACACCTCTAAGATGAACATTACTTTTGAAGGCTTTACCTTTGAATGGTATGGAAAGATGTTTGAAAACCGTCAGTTGATGCAGTCCTTTTTTAATACGGTGATTGTGGCTGGCGTGAGTACGGTTATTTCGGTGATTATTGGAACCCTGTGCGCCCTTGGACTGTATAAATTTGAATTTAAACTGAAAAATGCATTGAGCAGTTCCCTTTATATTCCCATCGTAATTCCTGAACTGGTATTTGCGATTGCGCTTTTGATATTTTTTACTTCATTGAATATCAGTATGAACATGGCAACGCTGATTATCTCTCATGTGACCTTTTCCATGCCCTTTGTGGTCATTACGGTGCGGGCCAGGCTTGCAGGGTTTGATCGTTCCATTGAGGAGGCGGCGCGGGATCTGGGGGCTAATGAATTTCGTACCTTTATGCGTGTGACATTGCCTATGATTTCGCCGGGGGTACTCTCGGGAGGGATGCTGGCGCTTACGATGTCTCTGGATGATGTAGTGGTCAGCTTTTTTACCGCGGGTCCGGAAAGTACTACACTGCCGCTTAAGATACTGGGCATGGTTCGCAAAGGTGTCTCGCCGGACGTGAATGCTTTGTCAACACTGATGATTGTGGGGACAATTGTGATTCTTTTAACCTCCACGATGATTCAGGGGCGCTTGGAGAAGAAAATGTAAAGGAATGAAAGGAGCCAAAGGAACCGATGTTTCATATAGAGAGAATGCAGGAAAATATGCGTGATGAAGTAATTCCTATGGTGCAGGAATTTTATCACAGTGATGCGGTTTGCCATCCGGTGGAGCAAGCGGTGTTGGAGAGGACCTTCGCAGATGCGGTCAGCGAGGACACGGTGTTGGAAGGCTGGGTATTGATGGAGGATGAGCAGATCGTGGGCTTTGGCTACACGACCATTTATTATGCCTGTGAGGCAGGCGGAAAATGCATGATGTTTGAAGAGCTTTATCTAAAGGAAGAAACAAGGGGAAAAGGTTATGGAAGCCGTTTCTTTCGGGAAATCATGGAGCGGCATCGGGAGGTGGTGCGTTTCCGTCTGGAGGTAACAAGGAGCAATGAGGCGGCAGTACGTCTCTATGAGCGGCTTGGTTTTACCTTTTTGGAGTACGATCAGATGGTGCTGGATCGGCAGTGAGAACGGGACAGCTTTGGAAGGCAGGAAATGTGATGACCGGAAACTGGAAATGGAAAATTCCAAAGAAAGAATTGCAGCTGCTTCTTTTTATGGCGGCATTTGGTTTGGTGAAACAGTTTTTAATCTATAATCTACCTATTATGGCGGTGCCGAAGGGGATTCACGATGACTGGATTATGGTGCATCTGGCCGAAACGCTTCGCAATAGACAGTGGCTTGGGGCATATAATTCGCTGACCCTCACAAAAGGAATGTTTTTTCCTTTTTATCTGGCAGTGTGCAATTTTCTGCATCTTTCTTATTTAAATATAACTGCTCTGTGTTATACGGGCAGCTGTATGCTCTTTGTCTATGGACTGCGCCCCTTGCTGAAAAAATATTGGGTGATGGGAGCGGTATATTTGGCCCTGCTTTGGAATCCGATCTCCTATTCCGCACAGGCTTTTCAGCGGGTATACCGCAATAGCATTTCTTACATTCAGGTGCTTTTGATCTTTGGCGGATTTCTGGCTATTTATCTTCGCAGAAAAGAATCTTTGACAAAACAGATTTTTTGGATACTGGCAGCAGCCCTTGGAACGGCGAGCTTTTTTTATACGCGGGAGGACGCTGTCTGGGTAGTACCTTTTTTGCTTGTATTTCTGGTGGTTTACTGGGGGAGCATTTTCGGACTTTGGAGAGAAACAAAGGAAAGGAATTACATTGGAAAAGGGATTTTGGTGCTGGTTCCGCTTTTATGTCTGTGGCTGACGGGACAGGCGATAGCGGCACAGAATGAGAAGTATTATGGAATCCGTACGACCAATGAGCTTCAGGACAGCGGATTTTCTGAAATGTATAAAAGCATGATGGCAGTCAAGCCAAAGGAAGATATTCCGGGGGTAACGCTGACCGGCGAAAAGATTGCGCGGATGTGTGATGCATGTCCCACCTTAAAAGAGCTGGAGCCTTACTTTCAGAGCAGTAAGGAATACTGGGCCGGGCCGCAGGGAGATGCGGATAACTGGGAGGTCCGTGACGGCTGGGCATTCTGGATCGTGCGGACAGCTCTTGAGCAAGCCGGTTATTATGAAAACGGAGCGATGGCAAATGAGATTTGTCTGAAGATTCGGGATGAACTAGAAGCAGCAATGGATAAGGGGATTCTGGAGCGGCAGGCGACCATGCCCTCCACCTATATGTCTCCTTGGCGCGAGGGTTACCTGGGTGATTTACTTGGCGCTATGGGAAAGGCCATTGCCTATACGGCAACTTATCAGGAAATGGAAACACTGGTGTATTTGTACAGCGAACCGGACGAAAATGGAGGAAATCTTCTTTTTGAGCGCATGACAAATGACAAGACGGTTTGGTACGAATCGGATCTCATAGAGCTGGCCGGGTGGTATGCTGCCTATGACGGAATGGAGGATGTGGTACTGCGGGCGGAGACCACAGACGGCACAGTGCTGGAAAGTGCGGAGTTTACGGAGAGTGAAGACATTGCAGCCTTTCTGGATGGACAGAACAGAAATGTAAAGGGAGCGGAGAGATGCCGTTTCCATTTGAAGCTGTATGTGGAGGACAAGACGGAGCCTGTAGTCTTAAGGACTTATCGCGGAAATGAATTGCTGGACACCTTTGAGCTGGGAGGAAGCATGTTGGAATTTGAGACAGATAATTCCTGCCTGCGTTTGGACTGGTACTGGGATGTGCCTGAGCGTCACGGGCTGCTGGCCGATATTAATTATAAAGGTGTAATTCTAAATGGGATTCACAAGCTTTACCAGATTACGGGCGGCGTGTTGGGCGCTCTGGGGCTGATTGCATGGGTGATCATTAGTATTCGGGCTTTCCAATCTGTTTTTCTGAAAAAAGACAGGAAAAATGAAGCATTTGTGGAGGAATGGCTGACGCTTACTTCCCTGCTGTTTAGTTATCTGGTATTGCTGGGAGGAATTTCCTATTCGGAGATTTCGGGATGGAATGCGATTCTTTACTGGTATCTTTCCGGTGCTTATCCGATCCTGATTGCGTTTGAGGTTTTGGCTTTGGTATTTTTAGTAAGAGGCAGGCGCATTGTTTCAGCGGAATAGGAGAAGCACACGACGGACTAATATCAAACAGAAGAGATGGGATAGGGGATGGAACTAAAATATACATCACAGCAGCGGCAAGTGTTTTCAGCGAGACAACAGCAATCGGCAGCAGTTTTACAGATGGGTAGAGCAGAGCTGGAAGAGTTTCTTTCACAGGCTGTTCTTGAAAATCCATTGCTGGAGTTTGACGAAAATAGAAGAGACGATTATGAGGAGCGGGATATCGTAGAAAAGCTGGAGTGGCTGGAGGAGACGGACAAACAGAATCTATCTTATTATGAGCAGGATTACGACAAAGAAGATGATAAAATTTCAAATATGTCAAATTCTGCAGAAGAAGGCTTGGAAAAATATATTTTATCACAGTTTTATACTATGAGGATAGACAGCAGAAAGCAGAAGATTCTTGAATATCTGGTGCTAAGCCTGGATGATAAGGGATATTTTACGGAAGGAGCTGCAGCTGCGGCAGAGACGCTTCACACAACAGCAGATGAAATAGAAGAATGTCTGGAGCTTTTGAAGCAGGCGGAGCCTGCCGGGATTGGCTCCGAAAGCTTACAGGAATGTTTGCTGCTCCAATTAGACAGGAAGGGCTTAGAGGCGCCAATTGCCCGGAAAATAATATGTGATTACCTGGAGCTGCTTGGGAAAAATCAACTTTCCGTATTAGCAAAAAAGCTGGATGTTTCGATGGGAGAGCTGTTAGAAAATTTTCGATTGATTCAGGAGCTGAATCCAAAGCCGGGAAACGGTTTTGCATACAGGGAGCATTTAAAGTATCTGAAACCTGATGTAACAGTCGTAAAATTTTCGGATCGGTTTGAAATTATTTTAAATGAAGGTTCATCACAGGTCATGATTCATTCCTATTATAGCAGAATGTTAAAGGAGGATATTGATTCGGAAACAAAGGAATATATCCGTAAAAAGTTAAGCCAGGCAAAATGGACAATTCAATGTGTGAATCAGCGTTCTTCTACCCTTGGAGCAGTGGCAAAGGCATTGGTAAAAATGCAGACAGCCTTTTTCGAGGGAGGAAAAGATTATCTGGTTCCCCTGACAATGCAGCAGATTGCGGAAATGATAGGGATGCATGAGTCTACGGTTAGCCGGGCTGTGAAAGACAAATATTTGCAGTGCTCTTGGGGAATATATCCAATGGCTTACTTTTTTGTAAAAAAGCTTAAGGGCGAGACAGGATTTTCAGGAACAACCCTCCATGCAAAAGAAGAATTGAAGGAATTGATTAAACAGGAAAATAAAAAACGTCCGTTCAGTGATCAGAAGCTATCCGATCTGTTAAAAGAAAGAGGCGTGGAGCTTAGCCGTCGAACAGTAGCGAAGTATAGAGAAGAATTAGGAATCCCGGATAAAGGAAAACGGAAGATTTTTGAATAAGTAATTTAATTTGGAAAGCGCTTTAGGGTTATATGTGCAGGCATATAATCATGAGGCGCTTTTTTGACACACAAATAAAGCACACAAGCTGGCATGAAACTTGCTTCTTTATATACATATAAAATGAAAAACTTATAAAGGAGGATGTTATATGTTGAACAAGGAGGAGCTGGCCAAGCTGCAGGCGTTTGCAAAAGATATTCGGATAAAGACGATCCACCAAATGAAGATCCGGGGATTTGGCCATATTGGCGGAGCTATGAGTATTGCAGATGTTTTAAGCGTACTTTATGGAAAATGGATGCGGTACGATCCGAAAAATCCGGATCTTCCGGAAAGAGACTGGCTGATTTGCTCCAAAGGACACGCAGGACCAGCTATCTATGCGGCATTGGCGCTCAAAGGATTCTTTCCGCTAGAATGGCTGGATACCCTGAATCAGCCGGGAACAAGGCTTCCTAGTCATTGCGATCATAAAAAGACGCCGGGAATTGATGTAACTACGGGATCTCTTGGACAGGGGCTGTCCGTAGCCTGTGGGATTGCGCTGGGCAAAAAGCAAATGGGAGAGAGCAATACTATTTACTGCTTTATGGGCGACGGGGAGAGCCAGGAAGGACAAAACTGGGAAGCAATCACCTTTGCGGCTCAGTTTGGGCTGGATAATCTCATTTTGTTTTTGGACAATAATAAAATGCAGTTGGATGATATGACGGAGAATATAGAGAATATGGAGTCTTTTACAGAAAAGTTTGAGAGCTTTCACTGGGACGCAGCAGAGATTGACGGGCACGACTATGAAGCGATTGACAGAGCAATCGAACACGCAAAAGCGGTAAAAGGAAAGCCTTCCGTGATAGTGATAAACACCATAAAAGGAAAGGGCTGTAAATTTGCGGAAGAAATGTGGAACCATCATGTAAGCGTCTCAGAAAAGCAGGCAGATGAAGCGATTGCACTTTTGGAGCAGGCATAACAGGCAATACGAACCAGGAGGATAGAAATGATAAAAGTAATGGAACAGTTTGAAGCGGAAAAAGAAACAATGGCAAGTGCATATTCATCACAAATGGATAAGCTTATGGAAAACAAGGATGTTATGGAACTGGAAGCGGATCTGGGTGTTTGCTTGATGGGAACAGATATGAAAGACATTGCAAAAAGACATCCGGGGCAGTTGATTAATTGCGGAATACAGGAGGCAAATATGGTCGGCGTAGCCTGCGGACTCTCCGCAGTAGGAAAGATCCCATTTCTCCATTCCTTTGCTCCTTTTATTACCAGAAGGACAAATGATCAGATTTTTATCTCGGGGTGTTATTCCGGCGCGAATATAAGACTGGTAGGTTCAGATCCCGGAGTTATGGCGGCATACAATGGAGGAACGCATATGCCTTTTGAGGATGTGGCGGTGCTGCGCGCATTTCCGCAGTTGACGATTTTGGAGCCTGCGGACAATACTATGCTGAAAAATCTGATGCGGCAGCTTGTGGAAGAAAAAGGAATGTTTTATATCCGAACGGCAAGAAAAACGATGACGAAAATTTACAAGGATGATTCTATATTTACCATCGGAAAGGCCAATATTCTCCGCGAAGGAACAGATGTTACGATTTTGGCAGCCGGAATTATGGTAGCTGAGGCTCTAAAGGCAGCTGAAATTCTGTATAAAGAAAAAATTGCTGCAAGGGTAGTGGATATGTTTACAATTAAACCGATTGATCAAAGTATGGTTCTTGACTGCGCAAAGGAGACAGGAGCATTGGTGACGGCAGAAAATCACAACGTGATCAATGGTTTGGGAAGCGCAGTCTGTGAGATAACAGGAGAGGCTTACCCCGTACCGGTAGAGCGGGTAGGGGTTCAAGATTGTTTTGGGGAGGTAGGAGATATCGAATACTTGATGCAAAGATTCGGTTTGACAGCAAAGGACATTGCAAAGAAGGCCCGGAGGGCTATAGCAAGAAAGGGAGGGTGCGCATGAAAAGGAGAGTGGCGAAGCTTGTAGGAAAGAAGGTATTTGACATTTTTGAAGAGAAGATACCGGAATTAAAGGAACATGAAATGCTGATAGAAATGATAAGCGTAGGGCTGTGTCATTCTGATATTCCGGTATATTTTGGAACCAGCTGCATGGGGGTTCACAAAAACGGCTATGAGGCTATGGTGAAAGAACTGGTATATCCAATGGAGCTTGGGCATGAACCGGTAGGAAGGGTGATTCGGACAGGAAAAAAAGTAACGCGGTTTCAAGAGGGTGATTTGGTAACGGGAGTTGCGGCCGGATGCTTTGCTACACATATGATTGCATCGGAAAATGATAGATGGATAGTGATTCCCTCTATGAAAAGGCCGATAGAAAGCTGTCTGGGAGAGCCTATGATGTGTGTTGCCAACATTGTACAAGCAGCGGCGCCGAGATTGGGAGAGCGGGTAGCGGTAGTTGGCTGCGGATTTATGGGACTGATGTGCATCGCCGGGTTAAAGGCGGAGAATTTGGGGCAGTTGACCGCAATTGATTTTATTGATAATAAACTGGAGCTGGCAAAAAAATACGGAGCGACACATACGATCAATCCCTCCAGGGAAGAACTGGAAGATGCCATGTACAAATTGACAAACGGCAGGGGCTTTGATATTGTAATAGAAATTACAGGAAGCCTGAAAGGATTAAATTCCGCATTATCTATTGTTAAAATCGCTGGGAGAGGAAAAATTTGTGCTCCTTCTATGTATACCAGAGGAGAGATCTTTACCGAGGAAATGGCTTATTACATGATGTATCGTTCTCCGATTATTCATGTGACGCATCCCTGGTACTGTGAGGATTATATGCAGACACTGGAGCAGGGCGTGGAGGCATATCAAAAGGGCATATTTCCCGCAGATGAATTGATTACCCATCGGATACCTTTTGACAGGATAGAAGAAGGATTTCAATTGTTGGAGCATAATCCGGCCGACTATGTAAAGGGAATTATTACATTCTCATAAAGTATACAAAAAGCAGCCGGTTTTCGGTTGCTTTTTGCTATGGAAGAACAGCAGAGATCGGGGGAAAGAATGAACAGGAAAGAGAAAATATATCTGGCTTTGCAGGGCAGTGAGATTCGCCTTGGCTTGGAGGCTTTGGAAGTAGCCGAGTTAACAGGAATCGACAGGGCAAATGTAAGCCGTAAACTCAATGAATTGGTGCGGGAAGAGAAAGTAGTTAAACTTTCCGGACGTCCGGTGCGCTATATGGATAGGAAGTTTTATGAACAATTGCAGAAGGAGGCTCAAAGCGGAGAGACGAAGGAAACACTGGAAACAGAGCCGCAGTTTTTCTTTATGATAGGGCAAAACGGTTCCTTGAAGAAACAGATAGCTCAGGCAAAGTCTGCGATATTGTATCCCCCAAAAGGGCTGAGGACGCTTTTTCTGGGACCTACAGGAACAGGAAAAACAATGTTTGTGGAACGGCTCTATGAGTATGCAAAGCATATGAAGGTTCTGGACGCAGGAGCGCGTCTTGTGATTTTTAATTGTGCGGAATATGCGGAAAATCCGCAGTTGATTTTAGCGCAGCTGTTTGGCTACAGAAAAGGGGCGTTTACAGGAGCCGATAAGGACAGCGAAGGCTTGGTAGAAAAAGCAAACGGAGGAATTTTATTTTTAGATGAAATCCACAGACTTCCTCCGGACGGACAGGAAATGTTATTTCTTCTGATGGATAAAGGCATTTACCGGAAGCTGGGGGAACCGGATAAAGAGCGTAAAGCCAATGTCTTAATTATGGGAGCCACAACAGAAAACATAGACAAGGCTTTGCTGCAAACTTTTTTAAGGAGAATGCCGGTAGCCGTTACACTTCCGGCTTTGCATGAACGCCCGCTGGAGGAACGGCTGGAGCTGGTAGAATATTTTTTTCGCACGGAACAAAAAAATATAGGAATCCCCTTGTATGTATCTAAGGAAGCCCTTATTAGCCTGATTCAATATGACTGCCCCGGCAATATCGGTCAGCTCCGATCGGATATTCAAATGATTTGCGCACAGGCATTTCTGGAATATAAGATGGAAGGCCGAGAAAGGCTGATAGTAGATGAGGAAACTATACGGGAGAATATTAACACAGAATATTACAAAGGAGGCTTTCAGCAGAATTATCTGAGCAGCCTGTTAAAGCATTACGATGATTTTTATATGTTTTTTAGTGAATCAAAGCAAGGAGGAGACTCCAAGGGAGAGAAGAACAGCATTTTTGCCGAGATTATTCGAAAGTACAATGAATATCAGGCTCAGGGAAGAAGTGACAGAGAGATTGAGGATAGTATTGAAAACTACCTTCACCATTACATGGAAAAGCTTGTGGATAAATATAAGCGGGGAAGCTCGGAAAGTGGAAAAAATCATTTGTTAAGCATAATCGGGCCGCAGGTCAACAGTGCAGTTGAGGATGCTGTTTCTTTTGCGGAGCTGAAGCTGGAAAGAAAGCTTTCAGATCGCATCAAGCTGGGAATGAAGCTTCATGTGAATTACATGCTGGAGCGATTGGAGGCTCAGGAATCTATAAAAACGGATGGGCTGAAGGATATGGCGATTCGATATCCCAGAGAACTTCAGGTGGCCGGTTTTGTGAGGAAGATTCTGGAGGAAGGATTGGGGGTTCAAATGCCGGAGCAGGAGCTTTGGGTTTTGACCATGTTTTTGTGTGATAAGAAGGAGGAGGAGGATTTTCGTAAGGTAGGATTGATTGTACTGGCGCACGGAAATAGTACGGCAAGCAGCATGGCGGAGGTGGCAAATGCATTATTTGATACGGATATTTGTCAGGCGATTGATATGCCTCTCTATGGCTCCGTAGAAGAGACTCTTGAGAAAACAAGGAGACTGGCGGCACAAATTGACGAAGGAAAGGGAGTGCTGCTTTTGACAGATATGGGTTCCTTAAGCGGTTTTGGCGAATTGTTAGAAAGGGAAAGCGGACAGTTGATTCGGGCTGTGGATATGGTATCGACTATTGTGGTGGTAGAGGCTGTACGCAGGACTTTGATTCGGGGCACAGATATGGATCAGCTTTTGGAGGCGCTCTGCAAAATCGGGAAAATGCGTCTTGTTGGCCCGGAGGAGATGAAGGAGGATAGTATAAAAACAATCATTACTACTTGTATATCCGGAGCGGGAACGGCGCAAAAAATCAGTGAAATGATTCAAAAGGTACTGCTGGACAGAAAAATACAAAATATTGTAATAAAAAATATGGATATTACAGATGCGGAGCATGCACAGGAAGAGGTGAAAAAAAGAGGGCTGACAGATATTATAGCTGTGGTGGGAACCGTAGACCTGAAGCTGAAAAACATTCCTTATATTTCTATTGAGTCTTTGGTTATGGGGAATGGCATGTCTTATTTGGAGGAGTTGGTTATCAGAGCTGATTTGAACAGTTCCAAAGAGATAAAGAGCAGGAATAAAAATGTATCCGAGCACAGGCTTTTGACAGAATCCATGAAGAAGCTTCTTGAATTTTTAGATGCGGATAAGGCAGAGGAAACCGTATCCTATGTTTATAACAGAATTGCGGAAAGAATCCACATGGAGCTTCCAAGAGGAACTTATGTCCGTTTTGTAATACATACCTGCTGTATGATAGAACGCGTTATGAAAGGGGAGGTATTGGCCTATAAAGAGCTGGAGACGTTAAAAGCAGAACAGGGAACATTGTTCGAGCTGATAGAGTCGGAAATGCGGTTTGTTCAGGATAAATTCAGTATTCAGATTTCTATGGCGGAGATTGCATATATTGTAGAACTATTTGCATTTGATTTGGCACAGGAATCATAAATGGCACACTGGGGAATGAAGAGTGTACACTGCAGAATCTTAAGGCGGGATTTTGCAGTGTTTTCTTGTGGCACAAAAACTGGCATGGAACTTGCTCTTAATATAGGTATCAGAAAAAGAATACGAGGTGATTTTAGAGTGGTAGGTTTGTTAATTGTTACGCATGGCAGTTTTAGCAGGGAAATCATCAACAGTGTGGAATTGATTATTGGGAAGCAAAAATCAGTGGAAGCGCTGACACTGACTGCGGGAGAGGATGTAAGTGAGCTTCATGCGAAAATTGAGCAAAAACGAGAGGCGTTGAATCAGGGAAACGGAGTACTCATCCTGGTTGATCTTCTTGGAGGAAGTCCGTGGAATGTGGCCTCAATCTGTACAAAGGCAGAGGATGTAGAGTGTGTGTCAGGCTTGAATATGCCGATGCTTTTGGAGGCATTGGAGGGAAGGGATGCCTGTTCTTTACAGGAATTAAAGGCTGCATGTATGAGAGCCGCAGTAGAAGGGGTGGTGAGTGCAAGGGATCTTTTTTGGGGATGCTGTGAAGAAGAGGGGGCTTAAGCGTTACTGGCCGCAGAGTGAACCGTAACGATTAAACCGCAGGAGGAGAGTAAACTATGCTGAAATATGATTTGATTCGTGTAGATGATCGCTTGATACATGGTCAGATATTGCTGAAGTGGATGAAGGTTTTAAAGGTAAAGAGAGCTGCCGTATTAAGTGATGAACTAAATATGGATCCGATTATGAAGGCAATATTGGCCAAAACAGTACCCGAGAAGATTCAATTGGATATCTGGGGAGTACGGACAGGAATTGAAAGAATGTATGAGGAAAGCGGAAAAGCATTGATTCTGTTACAGGATATACATTCACTGTTTCAATTATTTCAGAATGGGATTCAGCTAAAGCATGTAAGTATTTCAAGGCTGCCCTGTGAAGCAGGGAAAGAAAAGATTCATGAGCAGATGTTTGTGTCAAAGGAGGAAAGAAAGGAGTTGGGAGTTTTATTAAATCATGGCGTAGATATTCAAATTCAGATGGTGCCTGACAGCGAGTCCATAAGATTAAGAGATATTTTGTAAAGGAGGGAGAAGTATGATTTTAGCGCTGCTGACTCATGGGGCATGGGGAAAAGCGTTGCTGGAAGCTGCGGAATTGATTGTCGGACCGATGAAAGATGTGGTTTGCTTTCCGCTTTTTCCGGAGCGTTCCTTTAAGGAGTATGTTGAAGAGATACAGACATTTATTGACAAACAGGAAGAAGATATTCTTTTGATGGCAGATCTCATGGGAGGCTCCACCTTTCATGCGGCGGGGAAATTGAGCAGAGCGGATGGAGTGAAAGCGGTCAGCGGCCTGAGCTTGGAGCTGTTGGCGCTGGCAGATGAGCTTCGCCATGACTGTTCGCTTGAAAGACTGCCGAAATGCCTGGTGGAACGAGCAAGAGACAGGATTGCAGATATGGAATCCATATTGGGAAAGGAGTAATTTATGGCAGAAATAAGTTTGATCCGTGTTGACAGCAGGTTGATTCACGGACAGGTAATTACAAAGTGGAGAAAGATTTTTAATATCACGAAGATTGTAGTTGTAGATGACGGACTGGCAAAGGATAGCTTTATGATTCGGATGTATGAAGCGGCAGCGCCTTCAGGGATCAAAGTAAAGGTCTATGATGCAAAAAAGGCTAAAAGGCTTTGGGAAAAAAACCGGCTGGGAACAGAAGGAAGGGTGCTGCTTCTTTTTAAAGACATTGATACTTGTTATAGGATGTACCGGATGGGAATCCCTATGAAATATATTCAGATTGGCGGAGTCGCAAAGACTGCGGAGCGCAGGGTGATACTTCAGGCGGTTTCACTGAATGACAAGGAGTTTGGGCTATTGGAAGAGCTGCACAAAGGCGGATGTGAGGTTGCGGTTCAAATAGTGCCCGAGGATACGAAGCTGTCCTTTGATGAGATTGCTAAAAAATATAAAGAAAAATAACAGGAGGTATGAAGTATGAATTTAGCAGTGGCAATTTTTGCAGGATTATGGTTTTGGTTTGTGTCCGGGTGCTGGGGATACACATTTCACTATGTGTTAAAGCAGCCTTTGGTTATGGCTCTTCCGTTCGGAATTTTGATGGGAGATATACCGACCGCGATGGTAATCGGAGCAACCATAGAGCTGGTGTATGTAGGTATGATTTCGCCGGGGGCAAATATTCCGGCGGATGAATGTTTTGCCGGAGTGATTTCAATTCCGCTGGCGCTTTTGGCCGGAGCAGACCCGGAAACAGCAGTGGTTCTTGCGGTGCCTTTCGGGCTGCTTGGAACATTTTTGGACCAGCTGCGCAGAACGATCAACGCAAGATGGGCGCATCTTGCTGATAAATATGTGGCAAATGGGGATGAAAAGGGGCTTTTCCGCTGTGCCTTTACATATCCTCTGGCAGCAGGTTTTGTTATGCGGTTTCCGGTTGTATTTGTAGCAGTGTATTTTGGCTCCGGGGCATTGGAAAAGCTTTTGTCCTACCTTCCTGATTGGGTTATGCATGGCATTTCCGTAACCGGCGGGGTGCTTCCGGCCCTTGGATTTGCAATTTTATTATTTGTTATTGGTCAGAAAATGCTGCTGCCATTCTTTTTTATCGGTTTCTTTGCAGTGAAATATCTTGGTATTAATACTATGGCGGCAGCTGTATTCGGAGTATGCATTGCCTTGCTGGTGGTGCTGCTTAGTAATCAGAATAAACAGGAGTTGATTGCAGCCCTTGGGGCGGATGATTCCGATGATGACGACGAGTAAGATAGGAGGATATTAAAATGACAGAAGCTATGCACAATGAGATTCGAGAGTCCATCCTGACGGAGAAGGATATACGAACAGCGTATTTCCGCTGGTACAATTACTGTGAAATTTCCAATTCCTATGAACGTATGCAGACAGTGGCATTTTGCTATGCAATCAGCGGTATTTTAAAAAAGCTGTACCCGGCAAAGGAGGAATTTAAGGCGGCGCTTCAGCGGCATCTGAACTTTTTCAACAGCCAGGGAATCTGGGGTTCGTCACTTTTAGGCGTTGCGGCAGCTCTTGAAGAAGAAAAAGCTTTGGGAAAAGAAATCAGCGATGAAACAATTATTAATGTTAAAACCGGACTTATGGGACCGATGGCAGGTATTGGGGACACCATTGACTGGGGAACCTGGAAGCCTCTGTTTTTCTCCCTTGCCGCTTCTTTTAGCATTAACGGAGGGATAGCCGGATTCTTTATATGTTTCTTGTTTGCACTGGTGCCCTTTTTAGAGGGCTGGTATTTATCGAGGCTGGGTTATCGCCTGGGGCGCGATGCAATTTCCCGTCTGCTTGAAGGAGGATGGATAAAGCAGCTGATTATGGGTTCCGGTATTCTGGGATTATTCATGGTGGGAGCGCTGACGGCAAGTAATGTTACGCTGCAGATACCCATTGCATTTACTATGGGCGGAACAGAGACAACCATTCAGGCCATTCTGGACAGTATTCTTCCGGGCCTGGTTCCGCTGACGCTAGTTTTAGGTATTTATACGTATTTCAGGACAAAAGGGCAGAAATTTGGAAGAGTCGTCTTTTTTCTGTTGGCGCTTTGCATGGCAGGTTCCCTGATTGGACTATTTTAAAGAAAGTTATTTACATAATTGTATTTGTGTTGAGGAGGAAGAAGCATGATTATTTCTATGGGAGAAATTTTGCGCAGAGCAAAGAAGGAAGGGTATGGTGTTGCGGCGCCGAATGTATTCAATGATAAAACCATCGAGGCTGCTTTTCAGGTTGCGGATGAGCTGCGGGCACCTGTGATTCTGGATGGAGCCGGCTGCCACGGAATTGAAGAGATTGGGTATATTGCAAGATTTTACGAAAGAAAGTATCCCAATGTAGTGGCTGCGCTTAATTTGGATCACGGCGGTCCCTTTGAAGAGGTGATGCTTGCCATACGCAATGGATTTAGTTCTGTTATGATTGACCGTTCTACACTTCCCTACGATGAAAATGTCAGGGAGGTAAAGGAAATTGTAAAAATTGCCCATGCTGTCGGCGTATCCGTAGAAGCGGAGCTTGGACATGTGGGAAATGGATTTGAGTATGAAGAAACACGCGATTCCGGACTGACAAAAGAGGGGGAGGCGCTTGACTTTATCAAAGAGACAGGTATCGACTGTCTTGCCGTTGCGGTAGGAACCTCTCACGGAGCTTATAAGGGAACGCCTCATCTGGAGTTTGAGCTGCTTGCAAGGCTTCATAGAAGTATTGAGCTTCCGTTGGTTTTGCATGGCGGTTCAGGTACAGGGGATGAAAATTTGAAACGTGCAGTTGAAACAGGTATTCAGAAGATCAATTTGTTTACGGATTTGAGTGCGGGAGGTATGACGGCATTAAAGGAATATCTGGGTGTGGATTATGACAGTATTCAAAAGGATTCCTCTTTGGGAGAGTTTGGAAATAAGAATGTCAATCTGTATGATGCAATTGTAGAGGGGACAGCAGGCTGGAAGGCGGCGCTGGCATATTATGTGAAGCTATTCGGCGGAGTAAATCGGATTTGAGAATTATGGAAGGAAAGGGACGGATAAGATATGCGGAATTTTATTTTTGATTGCAGGACAAAGGTTATCTTTGGCAAAGGGACGGAAAAAACAGTGGGAGACCATATGAGACAGCTGGGGAGTAAAGTACTCTTTCACCATTATGGAGAGGGCTATATCAAGGAATGTGGTTTGTACGATGTGATTATGGATTCCTTGAACAAAGCGGGACTGGAGGTGATTGAGCTTACAGGCGTAAAGCCGAATCCGGAGGTTGGATTGGTAAGGACAGGTGTGGAAATATGTAAAAAAGAAAAAGTAGACTGTATTTTAGCAGTAGGCGGAGGAAGTGTTATGGATTCCGCAAAAGCGATTGGATTAGGCGCTCTTTATGAGGGGGATGTGTGGGACTTCTTTGAGCATCGGACGCCGATTACACAGATGCTTCCTATCGGTGCGGTTTCTACAATTCCGGCGACGGGGAGTGAGATGAGTGATACCTCCGTTATGACGAATGATGAGGGGCATCTGAAGCGCCATATTGCAGATACGGCTCTGCGCCCTGTATTTGCTATTTTGAATCCGGAGCTTACGTACACTTTACCGCCGTACCAGACGGCAGTGGGAGGCATAGATATCTTTTCGCATGTAGTAGAGCGGTACTTTACGCAGGAGCCGGATGTGGATTATACGGATCGTATGTGTGAGGCGACTATGAAGTCGGTGATCAAAAATCTTCCGTTAGTTATGGAGAATGGGAAAAACTACGCTGCTCGTGCAGAAATAATGCTTGCAGCCCCCTGGGCGCAAAATGGACTTTTGGGCATGGGAAGAATTGAGGATTGGGGAAGTCATATGATGGGGCATGAAATCAGTGGAATTTACAATACGGCTCATGGTGCGACGCTGTCTATCATTATGCCTCAATGGATGAAGTATGTTTACAAGGATAATATAAATCGATTTGCACAGTATGCAGAACGTGTATGGGATGCAGATCCGAACTGGGACAATGAGAAAAAGGCGCTGTACGGAATTGAACAAACGAAAGAGTTTTTCCGTTCCGTAAATGTTCCGGTTACGTTTAAGGAAGCAGGTATTGATGGAAGCAGACTGGAAGAGATGGCGGAAAAATGCTGCTTGAACGGGCCGGTTGGAGGTTTCCGGACGTTATATAAGGAAGATGTTCTGGCAATTTATCAGTCAGCATTGCAGTAGAAGGAGGACAATATGGACGTTACAACCATGAAATTTTCCGTGTTGACGGAAAAAGGACACGCAGAGGTTAGGGAAAGAAGACTCCCGGCTATGGGACCGGAGGATGTGCTGGTGAAACAGCTGGCCTGCAATATCTGCACTACGGATTATGGGCAGTGGCTTGGACTTCGGGAGCATCAGGGCTATCCTATGGCGGGAGGACATGAGGAGTCAGGTATTGTCATGGCAGTTGGTGAGGAGGTAAAGGATCTTCAACCGGGGGATCACGTTGCAGTTGCCTATGATTCCTGCGGAAAGTGTGAGTCCTGCCGCAGAGGACAGGAGAGCCAGTGTACGGGAGCGGATTATAAGAATCTTTCAGAGGATGGATATCGGGGAAAATTTGGGTTTGCGGATTATAATGTTCGTCAGGCCAGAACTCTGGTAAAGATGAATCCGGATCTGAATCCCAGTGAGGCGGCTTTTTTGGAACCGTTGGCAACCGTATGCAAAGGCATTGAGAAACTTCGCCTTAAGCCCTTTGAAACAGTAGCCGTCATCGGAGCGGGAACTATGGGCCTGCTGAATGCACAGGCGGCAAAGGCAAGAAACTGCCGTGTGATTGTTACGGAGCTAATGGAGAAAAAGCTGGAAACAGCACGATCTATGGGAATGGAGGTTGTAGACGTGTCCAAAGGCGATCCGGTTGAGCAGGTTAAGCAATTGACGGATGGCCGCGGAGCAGACGTTGTAATTGTCGCGGTGGGCAATACGAAAGCCAATACGCAGGCAGTTGAAATGCTGAAGAAGGTGGACGGAAGGATTCTGCTTTTTGCAGCAGGGTACCCGGCGCCTCAGATTGAGGCAGATTCCAATTTGCTCCATTACCGCCGGATAGAGCTGATAGGAACATTTGGAGCCGATATGAAAGATTTTTTTGAGGCTGCGCAGCTTTTGAATACCGGAGCGGTAGACGTATCAAAATTGGTAGAAGCAGATAAATTTTCTTTGAAGGATATTCAATCAGCATTTGAAGCTGCGTCTGTGCCTGGCATGTATCGCGTCAGTGTCCTTTTAAATGAAAATAAGGCGTGACAAAAAACGTTAAAGAGCGTAAAGGGGATGTCTTATTCGGACAGCCCCTTGTTCTTTGAAATAAATCTTTACTGGGAATGAATCACCTCCGTAATATCCAGCTTCCGAATCTGTCTCCCCGGACGGAGCACCGCTGCGGCGGAGGCGGCGAGTACGACCAGGACAATCAATCCCAAGGCTTGGAAGGGAAGCTCATAGGGTGTTCCCCAGCGTGCCGTGACCAGATAGTGGTACAGCAGATAGTGAAGGGGAAGTCCCAGAGCGCAGCCAAGGATACATCCGCAGCAGGCATAAGTTCCGGACTCAGCCGCAAGCATTTTGGTAAATTGCCCGCAGCTCATGCCGACAGCGCGCATAGGCCCATATTGCCGCATCCTTGCGGAAGCGCTCATAGAAATACTGTTCACGATATGAAAGCATGTAATCAATACAATCACGGTGAGAAAACCATATAAAAAGAGGGAAAAGGCCCAGAATGCGCCGCGGTTATCCTGGTTGGAAAGGCGCTGATCGGAGAACAATACTCCATCCCCCGCCAGTGCACGGATACGGTTAACATCTTCATCCGTTGTATTCCTTGTCAACTGCATGTCCAGGACAGTATACCCCAATTCCCCGGTCAGACGCCGGAAGGTATTCTCCGAGCAGATCAGACGTTCTGTGTCCTGAACGCCGTCAATGGGGCAGTGGGAGAGGATGCCGGCAATTGTCAGATCACCCAGATCCGTATGAACCACCTCTCCAACCGCAAGGGATTGTTTCTCCGCATCGTGAACGGCCAGCGCATAGTTTCCTTCCTGCGTCATTTTCGACAAATCTCCCTCAAGAAGATAATCTGCTTCCTCCGCCCAATTCAATTGCTGCAGATCATAGGAAAAAAGCATTACAGGGCGCTCTTCATCTCCAATCTTGGCAGGCACATCGTAGGCAAAGGCTCTTCCGTAAATACGCTTTACACCGGGACAGGCGGCAAGCTTTGTCATGAGTTCCGCATCCAGAGAACAGGAAGAGTCCGCACTGACAATGGATACATCCGGCGTATAGGGCCGCAGAGGAGTGATAGCATGATGCATAAAGGCAGTTGTGGCATAAAAGGAGAGAAAAAGCACAATGCTTAAGGCAAAGGAGCATGTCATTAGGAGAAAATTCTTTTTTCGGTGCAGAGCGTGCTGAACGCCAAGGGCGGTCTCAATGTGAAAGGCGCTTGTATTGGCTGCCTTACGAATCTCCTGTATAACACCGGCGCTGCCGTTTACTGCGGTGACGGGAGAGACACGGGCCGCTCGTTTTGCGGGTGAGCGGGCGGCCAGGAGCACGGTGATAAGCCCGACACTGATGCCGGCCAGAATCCCCGGCAGGCTGATTCCTAATACAGGCATTTCGGAAAAATACATGGAACTTAAATACCGAAGCGCACCGCAAAGTCCCCAGATGGTGACGACAGCCAGCAGGACCCCCAAAGGAATGGCGGTTTTGCACCAATTTAGGGCTTCCAGACATACAAAGCGGCGGATCTGCTTTGGAGAGGCTCCAAGACAGCGGAGCAGACCGAAGAATTGTGTCCGCTGTGCAATGCTGCTGTTCATACTGCTGGTTACCATAAGAATCCCGGCCGTCAGAACCAAAAGAAACAGGATACCGGCAACCAGATACAGTCCGGTGATAAAAGAATCGTCGCTAAAGCCCATAAGGCCGAGGAGAGCCGTATTTTGTCCAAGCTGTTCCTCCGTAAGATCAAACTGCTCCCGGATATCCTGTATGGCCCTGCGGATGTTGCAGTGGTCGGAAAACTGAATATAGTAGACCATATCCGCATCCTCCGCTGTCTGATAGACTTGGCGGTACAGGGATTGGAATCCGGCCAGAGGAAGGAAGGCAATGATTGCGTCGGATTTTGCCGCAATCTCATTGTCCATGCCGAATCCGGAGACAGTAAGCTCCAAAGAATTGCCGTCCGGGGTGCTCAGGGTGATAGAATCGCCAAGCTGAACCCCCAAAACAGCCTTGGAGGAATTGGTTAAAATCACCTGCCTGTCTGTTTCAGGAAAGGTTCCTTCGGTCAGCTCGTACTTCATGATGGAGAGCATAGATGCCTCGATTCCGCAGACAGCAGCCCGTTTTCCGCCAATAGAATAGTTTTCTTTTAAGCGGTAGTTTATTACATTGTACCAGGAGGAGGCGGATACGTCCGGTCGTTCTGCCAGGATGGCGGCATCTGCTTCCGATAGATTGTGAATCTGAATGTGCCAGTTGCCGTAGCGTTTGACAGTCTGGAGCTTTTGACTTCGAATCTCCATGTCGGCCATACCGAAGATGGCAGTGACAAGAAAGACTGCAAGGACAATACACAGAAGAGTCATACGGTTCTGCTTTTTGTGTACACGCCCGTAGGCGGGAATCAGACTAAGATAACTTTTCATCGTGATTTCCTCCCAGATCTGTCAGATTTCCGTCGGATACACGGAGAACTCGGTCAGCGTAGGCGGTGAGGCCCAGGTTGTGGGTGATCATCAGTACGGTCTGCCGGTAGTGGTGGGCGGCATGGGTTAGAAGTTCCATAACTTCCTGGCTGCTTTTGGAGTCCAGATTGCCGGTCGGCTCGTCGGCCAGGATCAGCATAGGGCTGTGAATGAGCGCCCGGCCGATGGCGGTTCGCTGCTGCTGGCCGCCGGAAAGCTGACTTGGAAGGTGGCTGCGGCGCTCAGTGAGTCCGAGGACTTCCAAGAGTTCGTTTACCTTTTCGGGATCGGGTTTTTGGTAGTCCAGGAGCAGGGGAAAGATGATGTTCTGCTCTACGGTCAGCTCGGGGATGAGCTGGAAGGATTGGAAAATAAAGCCGATATTGCGGCGGCGGAAGATGGTGCGCTCCTGCTCGGGCATGGAGAAAAGCTCCTGGTCGTTTAGGTAGATGTGACCGGAGGTGGGGGTGTCAAGGGCGCCTATAAGATTTAAAAGAGTAGTTTTGCCGCTGCCGGATTCGCCTACAATGGCTGCAAATTCGCTTTTTCGCATGGTGAAGCTGGCATTTTTGAGAGCCTCAACGCGGATGGGACCGGTACCGTATGTTTTGGACAGGTTGGATACGTTTAGTAGCTGCATGATTAAAACCTCCTATTTTAAGTCACTGCGCGACGGCACTAAAGGGTAAAGTCGCTTCGACGCACCTGCAATGAGAGGAACTTTTATTCGAAAGGGCACTCATAAAAGTTCCTCTCGTGTGTCTTTGCGACTTTACCGTCCGGCAAAAAATTTATCTAAATCGCTTGACATTTCTTAGCTGGACTATCTGTAGTCGCTGCGCGACGGCACTAAAGGGTATTGTGCGCGCTGCATAAACAGTGATGTTTGTAGTGTAGCATGGGGAGGTTACAATTGGGTGAACGGGGGCTTACGGTTTTGTAAGGTTTGGGAGGGTTAGGGTAAATGTGGCGCCGGAGCCTGGAGGGCTTTGGGCAAAGAGGGTTCCATCCTGCCCCTCGATGATGGCTTTGGCCAGGGAAAGTCCTAAGCCTGCTCCGGGGGAAGAGGAAGGCTGACTTTGGCTTCGGTAGAAACGTTTGAAGATGTGGTACAAGTCGGAGGGAGGGATTCCGGGTCCGTTGTCGGTGATGTGTATACGGGTTTCTAAGGGGCCTTGTTCGGCTTGGATGGTGATTTGGCCGCCATCGGTTGTGTGATCCAGGGCATTTTTCAGGATGTTTGTGAGGGCTTCTTTGGTCCAGTCGGGATCGCAGTGGACGATGATCGTGGGATTTTGCGGGCAGTGGATTTGCTTTTTTTCCGCGGGGAGGCGCCAGGTCAGGGGTTCAAGGGCTTTAGCCAGCAGATTTGTAAGCGGAATCGGGGCTTTTTGGAAGGTGATGCTTCCTGCGTCCAGACGGGCTATTTTCAAGAGGGAGAGGATGAGGGATTTCATGCGTTCAATGGCTGCTTCGGATTTTTGGGCAAAGGTGAGGACGGTGTCGGGGCGGTCGGGTTCTTCCAAAAGGATTTCGTTGTACATGGAAAGGGCTGCTAAGGGAGTTTTTAGTTGGTGGGAGATATCGGAGATGGTATTTTTAAGAAATTCTTTTGTGCGGTACTCAGTTTCCTGACCGGTTTTTAGGGCGGCGGCCATGTGGTTGATACTGCCGAACAGATGGTAGACGGCGCCTTCTTCGGTCTGGGGGAGGAGGACGTCGAAGGAACCGGCTGTGTAGGAGGAGACGGTTTTGATGGCTTCCAGCTGGAGCCGGTTTTGGTGAAATAGGTAGCGGAGGAGGGCAGTGAACAGGAGGGCGAAGAGAAGGAAGGACTTTAGGAGGGCAAGGAGGAGTGCGAAGGTTCTGTGGGCGGACAGGGCGGGGATATACGAGGAGGCTGTATTTTCGTGAAGGCCGAGCTTGGCAATGAGCTGAATACCTTCGGGAGTTGTGGTTGTGCTGGTGAGGGATTTGGCGATTATTTCCTCGGATACTCCCAGGTCTGACAGGGAGGAGGCGACGGCGCGCTTTTGCGTAAGGAGAATCTCCCCAGCTTTCTGATTGTATGCCCAGGCGCTTCCCAAATCAGTTATGAGATTTATGATAAAAAGAAATAGAATGACAGCAAGGAGTCTGTGTGTGGCTTTTTCTTGTAATAGACTGTTCATAGATTTCTCCTTTTTGATTTTTATGGTTTCCACTGATATCCAAATCCTCTTGCGGTGATAAGGTGGGTAGGGTGAGATGGTTCTTTCTCTGTCTTTTCGCGCAGGCGCCGGATGTATACGGAGAGGGTGTTGTCGTCCACAAAGCTTCCGTTTCCGTCCCAGAGCTCGTCCAGAATCCGGCTGCGGGGGAGCACATGGCCTGCGTTGCGGACCAGAAGACAGAGGAGGCGGTATTCCCCGGCAGTCAGTTCCAAGGGCTGACTATTTATGAAAGCCTGACTTTTGGTGAAATCCAGAAAGAGTTCGCCGCATTGCAGACCGTCTGCCGGTTGAGACAAGCATGTCCGGCGCAGAAGGGCGCGAATCCGGGAGAGCAGCTCTCCTAACTTGAAGGGCTTGGTGATGTAGTCGTCTCCGCCGCTGTCCAGGCCGCGGATGATGTTGATTTCTTCGTCGGAGGCTGTTAAGAAGATAATGGGAGTATGGCTGTCTTTTTTCCGCACATGGGTACAGATATCAAAGCCGGTTCCGTCGGGAAGGGTCACATCCAGAAGAAGGAGATCATAGGAGACATCTCCCTCCAATAAGGATCGGGCCTGGGCTGTGGTTCGGGCTATGTCCGGGGAAAAGCCGTTTTTTTCCAGAGTGTATTTGAGGCCGTCGATCAGGCTTTCGTCGTCCTCTAAAAGCAGGATACGGATCATTTTGATTTCCTTTCCGGGTGGGAGGACTGCTATATAAAAGGGGCTGCCGCAAGCTCCGTAGCTTATTTTGCGGACAGCCCATCCAACAGCAAGTTCAAGTATTTGATACGCTTACAGTTTGATATTCTTAAACAGATCTCCTAAGCTGGTAGTAAGCTCCTCGCTCTTAGGCAGAATTACTTTTTCTTCGCGGATTTCCTCTGCGGCGACATCGTTGAGAGCCTTCATGCTTAAAGAAAGCTTGCCGTCCTTGACTGCGATTACTTTTACCTTTACGGTATCGCCTACCTTGAGAACCACATCGGGACTCTTGATGCGCTTTTCGGAGATCTGGGATACATGCACAAGACCGGAAAGACCGTCTCCCAGGTCGATGAATGCGCCGTAGGGCTGAATACTCTCTACTTTGCCTTCTGTCACCAGACCGATCTCCACATTGGAAATCTTATTCCGGCGTGCCTCGGCCGCTTTTTCCCGCAGGATCTCTCTTGCGGACAGCACAAGCTTTTTCTTTTCCGGGTCTACGGTGATTACACGCACCTGGATCTCTTTATTTAAGAAATCCTCCAGATTTTCCACATAGCTTAAGGAGAGCTTGGAGGCGGGAATAAAGCCGCGGAGTCCTTCTACATAGGCAATCACGCCGGCGTTCACCACGCCGCCTATCTTTACATCCAGAACGGTTTCATTTTCCAGATATTCGGCAGCCTTTTTCCAGGCCATTTCAGCCGCCGCAGCTTTTCTGGACAGAAGGATGTGCCCTTGTCCGTCGTCGGGGCGAAGAACGGTAGCCGTCACCTCTTCCCCGAGCTGCACGTCGTTTTTAATGGAAAATGACGGGTCCTCGGAATAATCCTCCAAACGGATAATGCCTTCGGTGTAATATTTCAGATCCAGAGTTACCTCTGTCTCGGACACGCCGATGACGGTTCCTGTCAATACGTCTCCTTCCTGTACCTTTCGGAAGGAGGCTTCCAATTCGGTTGCGTAGTCGTCCATAGTCAGTTTTTCTTCCATAATGCTTACCTCTCTTTACTTATATATCTTTATCACACGTGTCCGGTATCCGGTGTCAGAAAAAATGACAGGGACGTCCGTCCGCGAAGGATTCATTTAGTGCGAAGCCCTTCCTGAAACAGGAGCCTTCGGAAAATATGCTTGTAGTCGTTCAGCCGCAGGAAGCTGTAGATCCCTTTTTTCTGTGCCAGGCGGAACAGATCCATCACCAGGCGGAAATATTCCAGGTAAAAGCAAAAGCGGCTCAGATGCACCGGCGGCACCACCAGATGCATAAAATCCCATTTCTCCGGGTCTGTGGTAAGCAGGCGCTTTTCGTACTGCCGGTAGAGAGCGGTTCCGGGAATGGGCGTAAATATGGAAATCCCCGTATAGGCAAGGTCCATGCTGCGGATAAACCGGCGCAGATTCCGAAAATCCTTCCGGCGAAAGCGGATATCCACAATAAACAGGCCCACCGGATGAATGGACAGCTCACGAAGAAGGCGGATGCAGGCGCAGTTGACATTGAGGGAGGTTCCCTTGGCATAGCTGTCAAGCTGCCGGTTGCTGACGGCCTCCAGGCCGACCATCACATATTTAAGGCCGATGCCGGCCAGAGCCTTCATAAGCTCCTGATTTTCCGTGATAAAATCGGCCCGGCCGTAACAGATAAAGGTTTTATGGATGTTATGGCTGCGGATAAGGGCGATAAACTCCCAAAGCCGATCCGCATCGTAAAGAAAATCGTCGTCCACGATCTGAATGTTGGGGCTTGCTATTCCCCGGATCTCTTCTATGACAAGGGAAAGGTCCCTCTGACAGTACGTTCCCTTGTTCAGGGTCCTTCCGTAGCAGAAGGAACAGTGATGGGGGCAGGAGGTACTGGTTTTTAAGAGAGCCACAGGGTGAACATCCAGATAACGGTACTGGGTGAGATAGCGTTCCATATGGCTCCGATCGGGAATGGGAAGCCGGTTGATGTCAAAGGCTTCCATAGGATTCATTTTCCATCCCTCACAGGTATCATAGCAGAGACCGTCGATATTTTCAAAGGGTTTTTGCTGCAGCACATCTAAAATAGCATAGATATTGTCAGAACGGCAGATAAAATCGATATCGGGTTCAAAAAAGCGCTGGGGATTCTGCTGTGCGTGGGAGCCTCCTACCAGGGTGAGAATACCCGGGTCAAAAGCTTTTGTCCGCTTTGCATAATCCTTGATTCGGTTTTCCTGTGTGATGTATCCGGTTACTGCGACGGCTGCGGGGTGATATTTTGCAAGCAGTTCTTCAAAGGTATGCGGGTCCGCAGCGGCTTCATAGAGATAACAGGGGATCTCGGCCTCACGGAGCATGGCCAAGATGTACTCCAGTTCCAGAGGTTCCGTGTGCAGAGCCATATCCAAGGAAAATCCGCTGTCCGAAGGTTCCGGTTTTACAAGTAGTATCATCATGATTTGTTTTTGCGCCCGCAGGAATTGCTTTGCTGACTGATGCGGGGGTATCTTGTTATGAAATCCTGATTTTAGGATGGTTAAAAAATGATTCGTTATTATCTCTATTATATGGTAAAATGGATCAGAAAGCAATGATTATAGGAGCTTCCTGTATAATTCAAATATAAGGAATTCCAAGAAGGGTGGTTGATAAAAAGATACCTCAGAGTAAAATAAGATTACTGACTTTTGGACGGTTAGTAAAAATCTTATTGAAC
>CAJTDE010000009.1 GCA_910574835.1 Clostridia bacterium
AGCAAGTAATATAAGCTTGCGATACCCGCCTTTCAGGCGAGCAGTAACAGAGCCCTTGGGGGCGTTTTTCAAACCCCCACTTGAAGTGGGGGTTGGTGATTAAATATATTTATCCGCAGGGGACTGTTATTAAAGGAGAAGATTTTCTTGCAATATATAAAGGAGAAGATCCATTTTATATTAATAAGTTAGTTCAATATAAAATAGATTCATATGATGATAAAAATATGTGGTTAGTAGTTGCATGACGCAAATTTTTACCACAGTACCAAATTTTGCCTACCGGCTCATTTTGTCCTGGCAAAATGAGCCAAGCCAGCCGCCATCCAGCGGTTTTTTATATGCCGTTGGTCTGGCAGAGAAGCGTTCTACGCATAGACGTCAATATATTTTCTGGTATCTGGTGAATTTTGAAATGCCTTTTTTAGATTAGGCTCGTCATTCCCGGTTTCTTGGGTACGTTTCTTTTCCTGTTGCCTTAACTGCTGGATTTGTTTTTCAATTTCTTGAATTTGCTTCTCAATCTTTTTCTTTTGTTCCTCGTCGTTGCGCTGAACTGCTTTTTGCCGTTCTGCATTTAGCTTTTGCAGTTGCTGCTCCAACGACTTTATTTTTGCGTCAGCGCCGGCGCTTTGATTTGGCCGGGTATTTGTAGACGGATAGCCTGAACTGATAGCAGGAATGTTCATAAAATCACCTCCTGATTGGAGCATAAAGATTTTTTTAGTGAAAATCAATAGGTTTGTTCTGAAATGTTCTTGGGATGTAATGAAATGTTCAACAGCACATTCAAAGAAAAATGCTGTCCCACTTTTTCTGTCAGTGTCGCACCATGATATTTTTCCGCCACCGATTTGATATTGGAAAGCCCTGTTCCCGCCGGGGGCAGCGGTTCGTCTGAACAGGTGTTTTCAAACGCCAGCATATAAAAATCACCCTGCCGTTCCCCTCGGATACGAATCCATTTCGTTCCCTCAGCGGATTGACACGCATTGATTGCGTTATCCAGCGCATTTGCAAAAATCACACACAAATCAAAATCGTCCATCCCGCAGGGCCTTGGCAGGAGCAGCGAAACCTCTGCTGTAATTTCTTTTGCCAGTCCCAGCTTTTCACTTAGCAAAATATCTACCACCGGATTACCTGTTTGATATGGAAAGGACAGGGAAGTCGAAACCGTTTTCAGCTTGTTCAAGTATGCTTTGCTTTCATCCGGCTTTCCATTATTTAACAGTCCATTAAGTACAGACAAGTGATTAGCAATATCATGGCGAAATGCTTTCGTTTGCTCGTAGCGCCTTTGCGCCTCGGCAATATAGTTTTTTTGTGCTTGGGTTGCTTGCTCCAAAGAGCGTAACGCCGCCTGCGTTTGAAAGCTGTGACAGATGTGTTGGTAGGCATACAGTGTGCAAAGCAACGCGGCCAGCCCCAGGATTTGCATGACTAATAACGCACCGTGTTTTCCGGCCTCCCCTAACGAAATGGACGAAGGTAAGACGCTATATGAAGTTTGCAGAATATACAGTTCAGCGGCAAAGAAAAACAGTCCGGGAAATAATAACAAACCGACATACGGCATTTGACGATCTTCTCTCAGAGACAGAAATTTCAATACCGCACCACAACAACAGGCGCAGATTGCAAAAACCGTCAGCGTTGCTAAAAGACATAACAGATACAGCAGTGGTTTCCCAACCATGCGGGGGAATAGTATTACCTCTACCGAGTTGACGATACCGAAAGAAAGCTGAGAAATATAAACTGCCAAAATTGCAGCGGCCCAAGATACGGCTTGCCGGTTTTGCAAAGCCAGACGGTTCACGCCGTATAATAGAAGCAGCTCCGCACCGATGGGCAGCACATCGTGAAAGTCGAATGTAGTGAAAAACCATTGTATGATACAGAGCAGAAAGAGGTAGACAGCGAAGTGCCGTATTTTCTGTTTCTTCCCGGTCAGACGGCTGACAAAAGCAATGTGCATTACACTTTGCCCAACCAGGCAAAGACCGTCAAGGCATAGGCTGAAATAGTCCATATCAAAAATCCCTCTCTTTCATATAACGCAAAAGAGCCTGTGTTAAATCTCGCTCACGCAATCTGGAAACAGGGATTTTATCGCCCTGTGACAGTATGACCTGTCCGGCATTACATCCGCGAATGTATTCAATATTGACAAGATAACTTCTGTGGCATCTGAAAAAACGTCCATCAATACGCTGCTCTAAATCATTCAGCTTATCATAATAGTCGGTGATTTTTCCGTTGCTTTGGTGGATATAGATTTTTCTGCCCTGCACCTCGAAATATACGATTTCAGGTAACAGAATAACATCGCAGGAAGTTCCTCTCCGGACAACAATACTTTTTGTCTCTCTCTGCCGTATAGATTTGATTATCCTGTCCATTGTTCTCTTGAAATGACCACTATCGAATGGTTTGACCAAATAGTCAAATGCCTCCACTTCAAAAGCGTCAAATACACACTCTTTCAGAACAGTCACAAAAATCAATAGGCTGTGATTTTTCCTTTGGCGGAGCATTTTAGCGGTTTCCATACCGTTTAGATGTTCCATTTGAATATCAAGGAAAATCACATCAAAATCACAGTCGCTTTCTAAGAGAGAACAGCCATCTTGAAAGCTGCTGACACAGTATGAGGTGATTTGCTTTTCGTTCATATACTGGGAAAGCCGGTTCGCTATTTCTTGGGCCATATAGGGTTCATCATCGCAAATTGCAAAATTCAACATTTTTATCACCACGCTATTATTACAGAATAGCAAAAGTAAGTTAAATGGGCAATCCCGTTGTTATGAATTGTGCTAAAATTGTAATGAAATGTTCTTCACTGTCTATGATACTCTATTTGACAAGGATATGGGCCAAACGCCGCCTCCGTTTTTTTGCGGCGTTTCCGGGTGAATGCGTTAACGGCAAACAGGGCAAGTGCAGCCGCGCTTGCGATTTTTGCTCCGCGAAAATGCTTGTTGGGATTGCACCCCAAACCTGCCGGAAGCCTCCGGATACGTGTCCGGAGGCGGAGACAGCCGGAGAGCGGTCCTGGCCGCTCCCACGGGTCACAGGTCCACCACCTGGGCCGGCTTCTCCCACGGATCGGAGAGAGGGCCGCCTGGAGCATATAGCTGTTGAGGGCTATTTTCCGCATACAGGCTCCCAGGTTTAAAATGTTTGTCTGGGTCATACACTCCCGGATTTTTGTCTGCGCCCCCGGTGTCGTCATGACGTGGAGAAGGACGGAGCGTCGGCGTCTTTGTTGCATTGTACTTTTTTATCCATTGAATACGTACTTTGAACTTGCTATAATTAGAATGAAAAGAGCGGACGCAGATATGGATAATGTTATGATAAAAGAATTACTAAATGAATATACAAAAGAAAAAAATAGCTTTAAAAAATTTTTGATTGGTTCCAGAATGATAAGCGTATCATATAATGAAACATTTAATCTGCTATTTAAACAAAATTTTCAAAATGCCGGGCTAAAAGAAGTACAAATGATATTAACTTTAGATGCACCATGTTGGTTCGGCGATAGGGATAAATGGTTAATTAGAACTAAGGAATTTGGGAACAATGCTATAGAAAATGAAAGCGAAGACTGTTTATTAGCTTATGAATTATGTCAGTTTACAAGGAACTACACGCAGACCACGAAACGGGGGCTGCTGACAACAAATAAAGGCTGAGTATCAAGCACCGGGAAAGTGCGAGATATTCAGCCTGTTTTGTTGTCCGGGGTTTCCAAAGGGGCTTGCCCCTTGGCACACGACTTTGCTTGCAAAGTGTAGTGTGTTATACCTGCTGGCGTGGCTGACGGGGGAAACGGGGTGCGGTGTTTCATGCGCCCCGTTTGCTCCGGCAGGAAAACAGGCTGAATTTTTGCGAATGGGAATGAGCAAAAAATCGGGCTGTTTTCAGAGAACGGTGGCAGGTATATGAAAGCCCTCGTCCCTCGTCCTACGCTCCGACTTGTGGACAAAGTGTCCCGAAGTTGTGGACACACTCCCGGAAAAATAGCAGGACAGCGGGCAACCGTCAAGGCTGAAATGAACGGGTTTGCTCCCGGCCTTGACCGCCGCCCGCTGTCCCGCTGAATGGGTGGACAAGGCGTCCAATCCCTCAAAGTGCTTGGTCGCTCCCGTTCTGATTTTGGAGCATTTCTTTTCCCAAAATTGAAATGGGCGGGAAGCCATTTTAGGGCTTTCCCGCCTTGATTGCCCATCAGCAAAGACAGCCGGGACTGTCAACGGCGGCGCATGAAATGCGCCGTTCATCTTGACCGTTGACTGACTCGGCTGGCTTTGCTATCTTCCCGATAAATGGAAAGTTATGAGGTACTATCCAATCAGTTTATAGTTGTTAGATTCTTTAAGATGGAGATATTCCGGTGTAATGTATTCTTTGTGTTTCCATTCTACTTCTTGTAAATAAGCGTTATCATTTGCACTTACATATGTATCTGTCAACTCGGTCAATGGGGCAACTTTCTTTACAATACGGACTAACTTATTATAGATCTTTGTAACATACTCTGGTCGTGGAATATATTCACCTTGTTCATCATAATAACCAGAGATCACAAACAGTCTGCTGCGGGTAATTGTTTTGCTTTTATCATTTCTAAAAGAAAATCCGGCTTCTATAAGAGTATTTCCAGCGGGTGAATAACCCTGAATATCATTGTCGTTAAAAGGAAGCGTGTTCCCTGATAAGACCCTGGCTTCTGGAACATAAAACCAATAATTATGTTCATGTTCTGTGACAATGTCTAATGTTCGCTTATATATCAGCTTTCCCGAAACTTTCTTAATGATAATGCACCCACAATCTAATGCCACTTGTGCAATCTTCAAAAAGTCCTCATATCCCAGCCAATAGTTGATTTGTTTTCCCATTGCTTTTCTCTCCAAACTCCCGATTTGTTATCCTCTCATTTCCTCCCCCGCTGTGGGTTTGGATTTTTCAGCAAGTCCGACTTCTGTGCAATCTTTTTCAGCCACTTCTTTTCTTCCTGGGACAGCTTTTTCAAATTCAATTTGAGCCGCTTACAGATAAACGCCAAAGACGCTTGCTCCGGGTCGCTGGCTGAGCTGGCAGCTTCGTCAACGGTCTGAAAGAAATCTTCCAGTGGGTTATCCTCCGGGACGCTGAAAAAATCGTCCTTATGTGCTTCCCGCAGGTCAAGAGCTATCTTGTTTATGTCCTGCTGTATCACATAGCGGCAAAAACTGTCATCATCAATATGGGCGGCGATAAGCTGTCGTAACTGCGGGTCGGTCAAGCCGGGATTGTGCTGCTTCATAATGGTTGCGCTTACAGCGTCCACAATGGCGTTTGCACTCTGTACCTGTTTTCCCGCCACGCCGTTCACATAGATTTCAAGGTCAGCTATCAGCCGGGGAAAATCCGGGTGTACTGCCAGCTCACACAAGAGGGAATTATCCACCAGCCCGCTTTTCAATAGTTCAATCATATCATCACTCAAACGCAGGTCTGCAAGATCGGCGTTTGGGTGATTTCTTGTTTGGGAACGACCCAGCAGATAATCAACAGTCACTTCATAAAACTTTGCCAATTCAATAAGGGCATAGTGGCTGATGTCCTTGAAATTGTCCCCCTCGTAACTGCCTAAAGCAGACTTGGAGAGGTGGGTCTGCTCCGCAAGCTGTTCCAGCGTCAGGCCACGCTCTACACGCAGGTCTTTTAAGCGTTCTGGTATGGATAGTTCCATGCTCTCCCTCCTTGTCTGGATTACCCAATAAATAGTTTTTATAAAGTAGTTTCCGACTTTATTTTCTTTATGATTTCTTGTGCATTTGATTTCAAATATTTGTAATGTGATTGTTCTGCTATTTCTAAGTAAAACTGTAATTGCGGTGAGTGGATTTGATATAAAACATGCAGAACCATTATTTTCTGATATTCATCATAATCATATTTCTTTCTATTCCAGAAATCAATCGCATATTTTTCCGCTTCTTCAGGGTAAATATCGGCTAAAGTTTTTAATGCTAATCTTTCAGTATATTCGTCCCCTGTATTAAGAAATTCAAAAACCAATTCACGAAGATTATCATCACCCTGATAGTTACTTAAATGTTCTACAAATTGCCATTGTGCATTGATATAAGCAGTATTCAAGCTACATCTGCACAACAGCGAAAACCATTCGCTGTGCCGTTCTAACTCCGCCATAATAATGGAACATTCATTATCCCTTGCAATAGCATATAGCAAATCATCTATTATCTGTTGAGTAGCTTTTTCAGCAAAATTTTCTTCTATAAAGCTAACAGCTTCTGAAATCATTTCATCAAATTCAGCGCCAAAACACCATTCGCCATTATCATTCTTTTCGGTGATTTCAGGATAATTGGTGTTTGCCCAGTTTCTAAAATGATTGACTTTTGTATGTAATTTTCTTTCTCCGCAATCAAGCATGGTATTTCTCCCAAAAGTGAATTGTTGTTTCTTCCATTTTACCACAATTCCGAGAGCGTGGAAATAGAGAGTTTTCCGAGCTGATTTCCGACCTTATGGATATACGGGGCGGGCGGTCTTTTAGGTGTAGACTTAGGGTAGTTCATCGATGAGCTGCACCTTGAAAAATGAATGACCGTCCGAAAAGGAATACCCAGGCAGGGGAAGCACCGCAACGAGCCACTTCGGGACAAAATGGCCCGAAGTCCGGGGAGCGTGTCAACGCCGGAACACGCCGCAGGAATGGGGCAGGAAGCCTTTTCGGGGAGAACGGCAACGGAAAGCAAAAATGGAGGGGACACATGAGAGAGAACCCGTATAAACGACTGCCGCCCATAGAGCGCAAGCCGGACGGCTCCCTTTACCGCATGACACCGGCACAGAGGAAACAGGCAAACGCCCTGATCCGCCGGGAGTGCTGCTGTTATGAGGACGGGAACTGTATGCTCCTTGACGATGGGGATACCCACACCTGCCCCCAGACCATTTCTTTCTCGGTCTGCTGTAAGTGGTTCCGCTGGTCGGTCTTGCCGCAAATCGGGACGCTGGAAGCGGAGATTTTCCGGGATAAGGAGCTAAAACGCTGTGCGGTCTGCGGCAGAGTGTTCGTTCCAAAGTCTAACCGGGCGAAATACTGTCCCGACTGTGCCGCCAGAGTTCACAGGCGGCAGAAAACAGAAAGTGAACGGAAAAGGAGGTCTTGTGTGGACAGTTAGGGACTGAAAAGTCCTTGATTTACAAGGCTTTGCAAGCACAGAACAGGGGCAGGCAATAGAAACTACCGTCTGCCCCCGGAAACAGGCTTCTGACCGTCCACAAAACACGATATGACAAACACCATTTATATCCATCAGCCGGAAAAAGCGGTCAGCTTTACCCGGCTTCCGAATTTCCTTTTTGAAGCCCCCACATTCACGCCACTGTCCAACGAAGCAAAGGTTCTGTACGCCTTTATCCTGCGCCGGACAGACCTATCCCGAAAAAACGGGTGGGCGGACGAATACGGGCGGATTTACCTCTACTATCCCATCAACGAGGTAGTGGAGCTGCTCCACTGCGGGCGGCAGAAAGCGGTCAACACCCTGCGGGAGCTGCAATATGCCGGACTGGTAGAAATCCAGAAGCAGGGCTGTGGAAAACCCAACCGCATTTACCCAAAATCCTACGAAGCGGTTCCAAACACCGACTTCAAGAAATCCCGTTCTGGTACGCCGGAGGACTGAAAACCGCACTCCACAAGTACGATAATCAATCCTCTTGAAGTACGTAAACCGGACGGTATATAGAAATACAGAGATTAAAACGATTTTATTTATATCTTATCCATTCCTATCCTATCCGAGATATTTTCTGCGGGATTTTCCTGTGGAAAAGTCCCGGAAAGGAACGGGGAAAGGAGTTTCATGGCACAACACGCAATTTTGCGATTTGAAAAACACAAGGGCAATCCGGCAAGACCGCTGGAAGCCCATCACGAACGGCAGAAAGAACAATACGCCAGCAATCCCGACATTGACACCAGCCGGAGCAAATACAATTTCCACATTGTTAAGCCGGAAGGCAGGTACTACCACTTTATACAGAACCGTATTGAACAAGCTGGCTGCCGCACCCGCAGGGACAGCACCCGGTTTGTGGATACGCTGATTACCGCCAGCCCGGAATTTTTTAAGAAGAAGTCCCCAAAGGAGATACAGGAATTTTTCCAGAGGGCGGCTGATTTCTTAATCGGGCGGGTAGGGAAAGAAAATATCGTGTCGGCGGTGGTACACATGGACGAGAAAACGCCCCACCTGCATTTGGTCTTTGTCCCGCTGACAGAGGACAACCGCCTGTGTGCAAAGGAGATTATCGGGAATAGAGCCAACCTCACAAAATGGCAGGACGATTTTCACGCTTATATGGTGGAGAAATATCCCGGCTTGGAGCGTGGGGAAAGTGCCAGTAAGACAGGCAGGAAGCATATCCCCACCCGTCTGTTCAAGCAGGCGGTCAATCTCTCCAAACAGGCAAGAACCTTTGAAGCCACGCTGGACGGTATTACCCCGTTCAATGCCGGAAAGAAGAAAGAGGAAGCCCTCTCCCTGTTGAAAAAGTGGTTTCCGCAGATGGAGAACTTCTCCGGTCAGCTCAAAAAATATAAGGTCACAATAAACGACCTTTTTCTTTAAAATTATTGGTAAATTTAGATTATCTCTTTAGAAGTTCTTATATGCCCGTATAGCCCGTATTTCCGGGCTTTTTCGGCGCTTTAGATATAGGGAGAATTTCTTATATACCCTCATAACCTCTTATGTTTTCTCACTGAAAAGTAGTAAAAGAAGTAGTAAATTTCAGTCATGGCTATGGGAGTAACCGCTTCATTTCAGCCCTTGCGGAATTAAAATTGACGTGTGCGTAATAGTTCAGCGTCATAGTGATATCGGAGTGTCCCATGATATACTGCAACGCCTTTGGATTCATTCCGGCATTGGCTAAGTTGGTGCAGAACGTATGTCGCAGGGTATGGGGTGTCATTACCTTGGGTAATGCTTCCTCGTGGCTCTTGTTGTACTTCTTCGCAAGCCCCCGGAACATATTATCATAGTTTGCCGCCACTTTCGGGCAACCGTCCCGGTTGAGGAATAGAAAATTGCTGTAACCGTCAATCACGGGCGACTTTGTACTCTTGCGATTCTCTAATGTATGTTCCAACGCTTCATACACTTTTTCACTCATTGGAATCTTCCTAACGCCGCTTTGCGTTTTGGGCTTCTCTATGTAGTAGCCAGTTTCTGCGTTCCTTAAAAGCTGGTGGTCTACCGTGATTGTCCGGCTTTCAAGGTCAATGTCGTTTTCAGTCAAACCGCAGAGTTCGGAAATTCTTAACCCCGTTCCCAGCAGTATGACAACCTCGTCACGGTATTTTTGATAGACACTGTCGCTCTGCATAAAGGACAAAAGGCTTTCTTCCTGTTCCGCTGTGAGAGGTACTTTTGGTTCCGTGTCGTCTTCAATTACGGTGTTTAACTGAAAGTCAAAGGGGTTCTTCCTTATACAATCGTCCTGTATCGCCGTGTAAAAAGCAGCTTTTAGGGAACGCTTGTCGTTGCTTATGGTTTTGTAGGACATCCCTCTTTCTTTCATGCGTAACGCCCATTCTTTCGCATCAGAGGGCCTTACGCCGTCAATAGGGCAGGAACCAAGTTTATCCGATTCTAACAGCCTCATAAGCCGCTTACGCCCCTGTGTGGTGTTGTACCTTACATTCCCCCGGTGGCGGTTCTGCTTTGCGTAAAGCTCGCAGACGGTCATTTTCTTTCCGATTGTGTCTATCCCGTCGTCAAGGTCTTTCCGTATCTCTTTTTCCTTTTCTCTAAGGGATATGTCGTCACGCTTCCCAGCCGGGGTCTTGTCCGTGGGTACTAACTTCCAAGCATAAACAAATTGCACTTTACCAAAAGTATCGGTATATTTATAAGCATATCTCCCGTCTTTTCTCTGGCTCTCTCCCGAACGCAAAATGCGGTTTTTGTTATCCCGTCTTCTTTCTGACATTGTTTTTTGCTCCTTTCCATATGGGAAAGAGCCTTGATATGCATATATTTATTATAGCACATTCCGGCTCTTTTTGCATCATATTATGCTTATTTCATCAAGTATTTTTTCAAATTGTTTCCGCTTAATCTGTATGCGGTTTCCGTTCATAAGCACCCATTTCGCATTGGGATTTTCGTCTATGAAACGCCGTAACTTACTTTCTCCAATGCGAAAATATTTTGCCGCTTCTTCAATGGTAAGCATGTACTTTTCCCAAATAGGTATGTCAGTCGTGTTCATTTTCTGCCTCCTTTTCTACGGAATCGTCATTACCGGCTTCTTCACTCGGCCCATCACGGAACAGGGATTGAAACAAGTCTTTGGATTTATTGTCAGCATAGTCCTTCTCACGGTAACGCTTGGAATAGCGGTTTTCTTTTTCGGCATTTTCCATAGCCTTGTAAGCTTTTACTTTCCTGTCATATTCGACCGCTCTAATATGGTCTTCGTCCATTTCAATGGTCAGTGTAATTCTTCTCAATAGCTGTTCCATACTGTCAATGGAATCTTCAACAGTATGGATAAACAACTTTTGATAGAACTCCACCGGGGTATATGGGGAGGTTATGAGAATCAAGTCACAGGCCAGCGGCTTGTCGCTGTACCTGGACGGTGCCATGACTTGACTGCCGAAAGGGTCCAGTATCCGCAACAAATCCGGGTACTTTATCATGTCCCCCCTAAATTCATCAATTATCATGGTATGCTCGCCGGAATAATTCTGAAAGATGTCCCGGCTGCTTCCCGTGATGAAGTAGGGCCGTTTTAACTTTTCAACGTATTCTTTGGCTAAGCTCGTTTTTCCCGTTCCTGATTTCCCACTAATCCATATGACTTCTATTGGCTTTCCGCTCTTTTTCATTTTTTCTCGCCATTCAGCCGCTTGGAATTGCAGCCGCTTGTTCCATACATCTTCAATCTGACGCTTTATTCTCCCGTACTGGCTACCAGTCAGCTTTTTTTCCAATATTTCTTTCGAGATTTCCCCCTTATAAAGAGAATCCAGAAGAAGTGTGATGCTTGCCGTCTGCCTGCTCCTTTCAATTTCTTTTGTGATTCTCAGCATTTCTTCTTGATAATTAAAGTTTGCTCTAACTTCTGATGAGGGATATTGATACTTGTCAATGGCTTTCGTTGTGGCGTGAATAAGGTAAGAAAAACCGTTTTCTGCTTTCCCTTTCCATATTGTTATGGACTGCGGCTCGTCCCCCAATTTCTTGGCAATACTGTTGATGGAGCGAGCATTTTCAAAGCATAACATCACATGTACATGGTCTTTTGCAGGTTCCCCTTGTTCATTGACATCCTTGTCATGTATAATCAGTGCATATTTCTTCGGTGCTAGCTTTTCTATCCGCTCAACTAACTGTTCAATGGTTCCGGCTGGCAAGTGTTCTATCTGTTGTTCATACATCATGTTTTTACACTTGGGATATTTTTTTTGGCTATCGGATTCTTTGGCGTTGTCTTTTTCGCTATCGGACGCTTTGTCTTCGCCTTTTTCGCTATCAGGCATTTTGGAATTGTTTCTCTTGCTATCGGGCATTTTGGTGTCACTCCTTTCGTTGATTTTTCAGTGTTTTCGGATATTTTTGGCACTTTGGCACTTTGATTTTCTGGCGGTATAACAAGCCCATACCGCCAGAAAATATAGCCTTTTGAGGGAATTTGACACTGGCACCACGATTTCGGCAAGCCGAAATCGTGGTAGATGCTCATTCTTCCGAGCCATAGTATTCAGTCGGAGACCGTCCTGATTCCGCATGGCCTTCAACTTCCAGTGCGTTTAAAACATCAAAGGCCAATGTCGGAAATTCACATAGCCTTGGCTTGTTCGCTACTGCCGGGTACGTAAACACCCCGTCTCCGGCTTCCATCTTCCGCAACGGAATGTCCACGCCTGCCCCAAATGCCGTGACATACGTCTGGTCTTCGGCATTTCCCAAGACAACCTTCCAAGGAAGATTGTCTCGAATAAACGTCGGGATATTGTTGCTTCCTGCCTGCTGCATGACAATCCAGAGGAAAAAGCCTGACTGTCGTCCTTTTAGAACGATTGAAGATATCAGGCCGTTCACATGGTCACGTATCTTCTTATCTTTCGATTGCAGGAGTAGAGAGAAATCAGCAAATTCATCAAATAACAGAATATGAGGGGAAAGTCCAAAGTCCCTGTAATCACCGTCAATTTTTTTCGATAAATACCTTTTCATTTTCCGCTGCCTTTTCTGCATTTGAGAAACAAAAGTTTCCAACAATGCGACAATCCCTTCAAAGTCATCCGCCGTAGTTTCCGGCGACACCCGTTCCCCCAGCAATGCGATACTGGACGCTTTTGGGTCACAAAAATATAAATGGTACGGAATGGGCTTTAAAAGCATTTGAAGCAGATACCCATGCAATGCGTAGGATTTTCCTGAACCTGTTTGACCTACTATAAGCTGATGGGTGAGCGTTAAATTCGTGTAGGAATCAATAAATAACTCATATTTCCCCGATAAATTAGAACGTGCTTTAAACGCTTCAAAGCTGTGAAACACCAATCGCCGTTCAAGAGAGGCATCATAAATGTCAAAACGGTAATGGTTTTCGTTTTTCGTGGCATATACCTGTTCGACAACGTATCTTCCCAATGCCGGGGAAATATTCAGCTTGCTTAATTTTTCATTAAACTCAATGCTGTTCTTTATCCAGATTGTGCCGCTTTTAAAATCCGGTTCAAAGTCAACCGAAATCCAGGGTATTTTCGCCCACTTAACGGTTCCCAATTTTTTGACCGTATACACTCCGGCTTCCAACAGGTGCTTCCTTAACCCAAGCACCAATTTATAGTGTTTCCATGCGTATTTTATGCCCCGGTCCATTCGATTGCTAAACGCCCATATTTCGGCGGACAAGAAGAGTGGGGCGGCATTTGCAATGCCGCATATCAAGGAGGTTACTTTGAACATGTTAATTCCTGATAAATTCCAAGCGTGGCAAAATGCCACGCCTAGAATGGAACTTATCACAAACCACATGCACATAAACTCACCTTTGAGCTGGCGGTCTGTTTTAATTTTTTCCAATGGTTTTTTTCTCCTTTCTGTTATTTGTTGGGCTGTAAAATCTTAATATCGTCAGCCTTTATTGACAGCTGGTTCCGGTACTCACCGTATACGGTGGCAACCACATTGACGGGTACTACATAAGCATCCATTGGGATACTTATGTCTTTGGATACCTTAAAGGTCAGCTTCTCATAACGATTTGAAACGCTTTCCCCATCTTTCAGATTATACGGGGTGGTATCCTTGACAATGGCCACATTAACCTTGGTTCCCATGTGGGCCTTTGTGTCATAATCTTTCCATTCACCACAGCCAGTGACCTGAAACACTTTCCCTTTAGAAAACGCCTCAAAGTCGAACTTCAAAAACTGATTAAGCTTCTTTAAAGCCATATCTTTGCACCTCCTTTCTCGTTGAATTTAGTGAAAAGTTTTTGTGTTACTGTCGGACAGTTTGTCATGTCCGGGACATGGAACATAAAAATATTCATTGGCAATTCTCCTTTCCTGAATTTCTGAGTACAGCATACTATAAATAACCCACAGCGAGCATATATCCCAAAGGGTAATTGGATAAAAAATTACCCTTTGGGTGAATTAATTAGTCTTCTATTTACGTCTTTTTAAACGTTCGGCAAAAAGAATGTCAAGCAATTTTTCTATTAGCATGTCATTCATGTTGATACAGTTATTTCGCACATAACTAAGTAAGCCCATTTCTTTTATGGTCTTCTCAATATTTTCATCTTGGTAAAACTCTTTAAGTTCATCCATATTGGGTTGGGGAAGTTCAAGCATTTCCACAATTTCAGTAAAAGAAAAATTTAGTATACGGAAGACTTTTAAGAGGGCGAAAATATTAGTCAGGTTTTCACCCGTTGCTTCCCAACGTTGATATGTGCTTTGTGATTTTTCAAGCGACATAGCAACCCTTAATTGAGAAAGATTTAATTTGTCACGGTGCTTGGGAAGTTGGTTTTTCAGTCGGCCTTGGAATCTTTTAATGAAATGTTCATCAATATTGTTCATATGAGTTGCTTCATATGATGTACATCATAATACCTTTCTTTTGTAGGTGGACATCCTGATTTTGTAGTTACAGTTTCCGCATTTGCAACTGCGAGGCGGCAGTTCTTGCCGCTAGTACCAGCACGCCATACAAAAAGGCCCCTCAACTGGCGGTTTTCGCATTTCTATGCATCTTTTTTCCAGGGGGGGGGCCATTGTAGAAAGCTGGCACTTTCTTAATTCTTTCTTAATTTTTGATTAAATCACTTGACAAATTTTCAAAATGCTAGCATTAATAATAATAGAGAGGATAAAGAGAAGAGAAGAAACGAGTAAGTAATTCAATCACAAGTAAAAAGGGGTACGGGGATACCCCGTGTAGAGTAGCCCGGGCGTACGCCCGGGCTACCTGTGATATGATAAAAAAAATTGAATCTGAAATATAATAGAGAAATAAAAGAAACGCAAAAAAAGAGAGCAGGCCGGAGCCGCTCTTTTTCTTTCTTATATTTTTCCAAGTCTATGCTGACCTGTTCCCGTCTGTCGAAAGAATATACAGCCAGGCAATCGCTTTAAGTACCGAGATTATGGCTATACACAGCATGAATTTAAATCCTTGCATTTTTTTACGCCTTTCCTGTATACTATAAATGTGAATAGCGGTGCGTCTCTACGGAGCGTACTTGAGAGAATCGGATGCGTCCGGTTCTCTTTTATGATAAAGATGTCTATACTGTTGTTTGTCCACAGTGCACCCTCTCTTTCCATTATACCACTTTTTTGTTAATACATGTTTTTAAAGGGGTTCGGGGCGGTATCACCCCGTGTTGTTCGGCCTGCGTAGGCGGGCCGAAAAAAAAATAAGAGACAGGAATCGTTTGATCCCTGTCTCTTATTTATGGTTTTACATAGCTTTACTGTACCGCAGGATCCGCAACCTCTACACTCTGGGGTGCAGGCTCCTCAACCTGCTTCATATGGTCTTTCATAGCCTGAAAATCTTTCTCGGCTTGCTCGATCGCTTCCTGCATAAGCCTGTCGGCCTCGGCTTTCTTTGCGGCTTCCTCAGCAGCCTTCTTAGCAGCCTCTTCCTCGGCTTTCTTTCTAGCCTCTTCCTCGGCTTTCTTTGCAGCTTCCTCAGCAGCCTTCTTTGCGGCCTCTTCCTCGGCTTTCTTCTTAGCCTCTTCCTCGGCTTTCTTCTTAGCCTCTTCCTCGGCTTTCTTCTTAGCCTCTTCCTCGGCTTTCTTCTTAGCCTCTTCCTCGGCTTTCTTCTTAGCCTCTTCCTCGGCTTTCTTCTTGGCCTCTTCCTCAGCCTTCTTGTCAGCGTCGTTTTCGACCTCGACCTTGTTGTCTTCCACAGGCTTGTTTACGTTTCCATTGTCAACAACGGGTGCGTCAACCTCGGGCTTCTTGACAGGCTCTTCTGCCTCGGGCTTGTCGGCCTCTTCCTGGCCGGGCTTCTTCACGGGGTCGGTAACGTACTCCATGAAGGGATCGTCGTCACCATATGCGTCGGTGTGTCTCACGTTGTGGAACTTGTCGTACTTAACGCCGTGTGCCTCCAGGATATGCCAAGCCCATACAGCCTCGTCGAGACCCGTTTTCTCAAGGATTGCCACGCCTGCTCCGCAGAAACAGATTCTATGTCCGATTACGGGGTTATCCTCAGTCGCAATCGTTGCGTCGGGAACAATGTCGGATGCCGCAGCAGACACGTTCATGTCATCAATGGCCATCACGTCAGCGTCAGCGGCCACGGATTCCTCAACCTCGGCAACAGCCTCGGTCTGGACCTCGCTTGCCTTGTTCTCACGGGACGCTATTGTAGCAACGCCTGCGGTGCTGGTTCCTGCGACCGCTACGGTCGTTATGACGATAGCAGCCTTTCCTGCGGCCGTGCTTCCAACAGTGGCCAGTGCGTTTGTTGCAAATGCGATTAAACTTTTCATACTTAATACCTTGCCTTTCCTTTTGAATATTGTTAATTGAAACTCTCTTGATGCTACAGAACATATACAGGTCAGCCGTACTGGTATAAGCGGCTACCTGTCACTAAAAATCAAATCACAACAGCCAAAACTTGTTTGAATATTTTAAAATAGCGGATTGTGGCCGCTCCTTATTATGTAGGCTGCTTGTTATTTTGTATTCACATAATCTTGTGAATACATTACCGTTCCGTCAACATTAACACACTGTACACGAATACACTTAAGAGTTATGCCCGTGGCTTCTTCGCACTCCTCAAAGATGGAAGACATGTTTGTAGACATGCCTAAAGAGTTCAACTCGTCAGCAAATGCAGCGTCAATCTCGCTCTGGTTACTTCCGGCCAAAATCTGATACTCTTCATAGATACAGGAGAACACCAAAACATCCTCACCATCAGCAGAGAATTTAACACTAAGTCCCAAACCGGCATCAGCATATGCGGCATTAATCTCTTCCTCAACAGCAGCAACTTCATCACTTTCTACCCACTGGGAAAGAGTGGGCTTAGAGCCGCAACTAGCCAATAGAAACATGAAAGCGGCAACCAAAACGAACAAATTCTTTTTCACTATTTTTCATCCTTTCGTATTCTTATTTGTTGCTCAATAATTTTTTAGTTTATCTTCCTTATACTCCCCACTCCTTTCATCACATGCAAATAAAGTAACCTCGGGAAATGCGTTATAAACTATATAGACATATTAAAGCCTATATAGTTTATTAAATAATAACATGATAGCCTATACAATTCAAGTGTAATTAAATTATATAGGCAGGTGGAAAATAAAACATGAACTATTACGAGATAGGACAGCGTATACGTAAATTTAGAAAGGCATACAATTTCTCACAAGAACAATTAGCGGAAAAAGTCGGAATATCAACTACACATATGAGTCATATTGAAACAGGCAATACAAAATTAAGTCTTTCGGTTTTTGTTAATATTGCTAATGCTTTATCAGTGCAAACCGATGAACTATTATACGATATTCCACAAATTAATAAAACTATCATAAAACACGAGTTAACAGAAATAATTGATTCATGCCCTCAACAAGATATGTACATTCTTTTAGATGTACTAAAAACACTCAAATCAGCATTAGAAAAATATAAAAATTAAAAATATTTAATGATGTCGTAAATGCATCTTTATAGTTGCACACATTGGCAACGGACGTTCGCCCAGCCGACCCGCCGCCCTGTTAGGAACCGTCGCTCTGGGCGTTCTGCTTCGCAGAACCACTGTTTGTTGATAAAGGCACATGAGGGAAAAAAGGCAAAGTTGAGTGCGGAAAGTTTTGGACTTACGGTAAAATAAAAAGGGGATTCCAATTTGTTTATGTTGGAATCTCCTTTGTTGCATTTCAGAATATTTTCTTTGTTCAGTTTTCAACAACATATCAAGGCTCTTTCAAAAGTAGTAAATTGGTAGTAAATTCAACTTGAAATCCTGCTTGTATGCCCGTAAATCAAGGCTTTTTTGAGATAATCAACCATTTTAGCAGAAAATGAACAGTTGGAAGCCAGAGCCAAAGCCAGTGAAAAAGGCAAGATGAAAGATACGATGGAACGGGCAAAGCTGGAAAGCGAGCTAAAAGACATTCAGCGGCTGGTAGATCGTATCCCGCCGGATATACTGGCGGAACTGAAACGGCAACAGCGACACACAAGGGAACGGTGATCGATGACAGAAAACATTTCACGCCGCAGCATGGCGGCACTGCACTTTGAAAATTAAATACGGAGGTACTATGGAGCATATCAGATACAAGAAAGAAACCGAAGTCGTGACTTTTCAGGGAAAGGAAATCACGCTGGAAAATCTCTCCCCGGTGTTCACGCCGGCGCAGGAAGCGGCAAAACGCCGGGAGCTGGAACAACAGCTTTATGAGGTGTTCCGCAAATATGCCGACAAGCGGCAGAGTGAGGAAGCCGGGGCATAAGGTTTTCCAAAGCCATCGTTGATTTGCGGGGCTGCTGGCGGTATAATAAAGCTGTCAGCAGCTCCGTTTCTTTTTTAAGAAAAGGAGCGACAATATGAATAATCGAATAGACGCAATCTATGCAAGGCAATCGGTAGACAAAAAGGACAGCATTTCCATTGAAAGCCAGATTGAATTTTGCAAATATGAGTTGAAAGGCGGTAACTGCAAGGAATACACAGACAAAGGGTACAGCGGCAAGAACACAGACCGTCCGAAGTTTCAAGAACTGGTGCGGGACATCAAGCGGGGGCTGATTGCAAAGGTCGTGGTTTACAAGCTCGACCGTATCAGCCGTTCCATTCTGGACTTTGCCAACATGATGGAGCTGTTCCAGCAGTACAATGTGGAGTTTGTGTCCTCTACGGAAAAGTTTGATACCTCCACCCCGATGGGGCGGGCGATGTTAAATATCTGTATCGTGTTCGCCCAGCTTGAGAGGGAAACCATACAGAAGCGGGTGACGGACGCTTACTATTCCCGCAGCCAGCGAGGTTTCAAGATGGGTGGGAAAGCCCCTTATGGCTTCCATACAGAGCCGATTAAGATGGACGGTATCAATACAAAAAAGCTGGTGGTAAATCCAGACGAAGCGGCAAATATCCGGCTGATGTTTGAGATGTACGTTCAGCCTACAACTTCCTATGGGGACATTACTCGGTACTTTGCCGAACAGGGGATTTTATTCAACGGTAAAGAACTGATACGCCCCACGCTGGCACAGATGTTACGCAATCCTGTCTATGTGCAGGCAGACCTTGATGTGTACGAATTTTTCAAAAGTCAAGGGACGGTCATTGTCAATGACACTGCCGATTTTACTGGCATGAACGGGTGTTATCTGTATCAAGGGCGAGATGTGAAGCCCAGCAAAAAGAACGACTTGAAAGATCAAATGCTGGTACTGGCTCCCCATGAGGGCATTGTTCCCTCCGACATCTGGCTGACCTGCCGTAAGAAGCTGATGAACAACATGAAAATCCAGTCTGCCCGAAAAGCTACCCATACATGGCTGGCGGGAAAAATCAAATGCGGGAATTGCGGGTATGCTCTTATGAGCATCAACAATCCTGTGGGAAAGCAATATCTCCGCTGCACAAAACGGCTGGACAATAAAAGCTGTGCCGGGTGCGGGAAAATCATTACTTCGGAACTGGAAGCAGTTGTTTATCAGCAGATGGTAAAGAAACTGGCAAGCTACAAGACGCTGACAGGCAGAAAGAAAGCGGCAAAGGCAAACCCGAAAATTGCAGCACTGCAAGTGGAGCTTGCCCATGTGGACAGCGAGATTGAAAAGCTGGTGGACAGTCTGACGGGCGCAAACAATGTCCTGCTCTCCTATGTGAATGTGAAGATAGCGGAACTGGACGGACGCAAGCAGGAGCTTGTGAAGCAGATAGCGGAGTTGACAGTGGAAGCCATCAGCCCGGAACAGGTCAGCCAGATTTCCGGCTACCTCGACACTTGGGAGAATGTATCCTTTGACGACAAGCGGCGGGTGGTGGATTTGATGATTACCACCATAGCCGCCACAAGCGACAGCTTGAACATTACATGGAAAATCTGACGGGCGGCACACCTCCCGTCAGACCGTTACCCTGTGTAGTCCCTTGTAAACTGTACTTTGGTTCGATTAAAATATAATAATTTGATTCAAGTGGAAAAAGTTGATTTTTTTGATGAGTTCTTAACAATTACATTTGAAGGAAGCAATAGTTTATCTATAGCTTATTATGCTGAGTCGGATTATGCATGGATATTAGAAGAAGTTAGCAATAAAATGGAGCAGGAAAGAATGATGGTATGCTGTCAAGGAAATGAATTATTTCAAAATAATATTCTTATACTACAAAAAGAGATAAAACAAATATCAGCAGATGAAAGCCATGCGGGAGGAAATCAAGGCTGTGGAAGGTCTGCGGAAAGCGGCTGAACAGCTTCCAGAAGCGAACAGACCCATAAAAAGGAGGAGCACGAATTATAAGCACAGAAAACGCCGCCATACAGAGAAATTTCTATACGACGGTCAGAATCTTTGCTGTTTACTGAACAAGTCGCTGTGTGTTCCGGTGCGAGCCAAGGTCAACACCAGTACATCATCCTCAATGCGGTAAACCAGCAGCCAATCCGGGAGGATATGACACTCACGGTGTCCCGCCCAATTCCCGGACAAAGCGTGCTCTCTGTTCTTTTCCGGGAGCGGTTCGCCCATTGCAAGAGCAGCAACCGCATCCTCTAACAGACCAATTTTTAATCCGCGCTTCATTGCCGGCTTGCAGTCTTTTTTGAATTGTGTGGTGGGCTTAACCGTGTACTTTGTTTTTCTCATGCTTTCAGGTCTGCGAATAGCTCGTCCGGATCGGTATATCCTTTCACAGACGGATTTTTCGCAATCCTTTCCGCTTCCAACATAGCGGCAATCGTTTCCTTGTTGGGCTGATTCAAAGAAATGTCAAAAGGAATCCTGCCCTCACGGAGCGACTGGCGAACAAAGATATTGAATGCTGTGGACAGGTTCATGCCGAGTTCTCCAAACAGGATATCGGCCTGCGCTTTCAAATCCGAATCCATGCGGATGCTGATATTTGTGGTAGAGCCAGCCATATAACCATCTCCTTTCATGCTGGTGATTATAGTATATGCTATTTGCACGAAGAACACAATGCTTTGCACGAAAAATTAACAACAAATTCATTTTTAGGAGACAAAATGCAGGAATTTTAACAATCTCGATTACCATACAAATTTCAAAGCTGTTCACGCCGGACGGAGCAGATAAGCCGGAGTCGGTTCTTACAAAGAAGCAGCTGTATGCGGGACACTGTTCCGCCCCGGTGTAAAATAAATTAAGTATTGAGAAACAATAAATTTCTTTGAGTACAGCAAAAATATAAACACTTTGTAGGATGTACAGAACCTAAAAAGCGGAAACCATGCTGAAATAAGATCGGAGAGCTTTGAGCAAAGTATTAATAACCGCTGTTTTTAAGTGCCGGCTATCTGTTTTAGGTAAAATAGTCAAAGCATATAGTTGCTTTAAGCTTACCAAAAGGAAATATTTACATCGAAACAAGAAAGACAGACAGAAACATCCGACAGTTTGTATGATTGCCGGATGTTTTTTCATGGAATATAATGGGGACAAGGTAGATAAATACAGTGCGTCATGGATTGTTAAATTATCTACAAATAATATTTAATTCAGAGACACCTTTCGGATATCACTGAATATTCGGAAAATTACGGGTGGCTCAAAAGAAACACCCTTCGGGTATACTTCCATACCCAAAAACCAAGGGTGGATCAAGGAAACACCCTTCGGGTATCCCTTTATACCCGAAAAAACACGGGTGGTTCTAAGGAAAGGAGACGTTTCGAAATGGGATTCAAAACAGACATCGAAATTGCACAGGAGACAGTCATGCAGCCGATCACAGAGATCGCAGCAAAGGCAGGAATTGACGACAAATATCTGGAGCAGTACGGAAAGTACAAAGCAAAGATCGACTACAATCTGTTAAAAGAAAGCAATGCGGAAAACGGAAAGCTGATTCTGGTAACGGCTATCAACCCCACTCCTGCAGGCGAAGGCAAGACCACCACGACCGTAGGTCTGGCAGACGGTATGCAGAAGCTCGGCAAGAAGGTTATGGTTGCGCTTCGTGAGCCATCCCTTGGACCCGTGTTCGGTGTAAAGGGCGGAGCAGCAGGCGGCGGCTATGCACAGGTTGTTCCCATGGAGGACATCAACCTTCACTTTACAGGTGACTTCCACGCAATCGGCGCGGCAAATAACCTGTTGGCAGCTATGATCGACAATCACATTTTCCAGGGTAACGCACTGAACATTGACCCCAGAAAGATTACCTGGAGAAGATGTGTGGACATGAACGACCGTCAGCTTCGTAACGTAGTGGATGGCCTTGGCGGCAAGACCAACGGAATGCCCAGAGAGGACGGCTACGACATCACCGTTGCTTCCGAGATTATGGCAGTTCTGTGTCTGGCAAATGACATCACAGACTTAAAGGAAAGACTTGCAAGAATCATCATCGGCTATACATATGGCAAGGCTTCTGAGCAGAAGCCCGTAACCGCAGGCGATCTGAACGCTCAGGGCGCTATGGCAGCTCTTCTGAAAGACGCTTTGAAGCCCAACCTGGTACAGACCTTAGAGCATGTGCCGGCTATCGTTCACGGCGGACCGTTTGCAAATATCGCTCACGGATGTAACTCCGTAACAGCTACCAAGATGGCTATGAAGCTGGCTGACTACACCATTACGGAGGCAGGCTTCGGCGCAGACCTCGGCGCAGAGAAGTTCCTGGATATCAAGTGCCGTATGGCAGGCTTAAAGCCCAACGCAGTTGTTATCGTTGCTACGGTACGCGCTCTTAAGTACAACGGCGGCGTTCCCAAGGCAGATCTCAACAATGAGAATCTGGAAGCTTTGGAGAAGGGACTTCCGAACCTTCTGAAGCATGTAAGCAATATCAAGGATGTATACAAGCTTCCCTGCGTGGTTGCTATCAATGCATTCCCGACAGATACCAAGGCAGAGCTTGATCTGGTAGAGAGCAAGTGCAAGGAACTTGGCGTAAACGTAGCTCTGTCCGAAGTTTGGGCAAAGGGCGGCGAAGGCGGCGTGAAGCTTGCCGAGGAAGTGATTCGTCTGGTTGAGGAACCCAACGACTTTACTTACTCCTATGAGCTTGAGGGCACCAGCATTGAGGATAAGCTGAATGCAATCGTTCAGAAGATTTACGGCGGTTCCCGCGCAGTTCTGACTGCCAATGCTCAGAAGCAGGCCAAAGAGCTTGAGGCCCTTGGATTCGGAAGCTGCCCGATCTGTGTGGCAAAGACTCAGTACAGCTTAACGGACGACCAGACCAAGCTGGGCGCTCCCAAGGATTTCGAGGTTACCGTGCGCAATCTGAAGATTTCCGCAGGTGCAGGCTTTATCGTAGCTCTGACCGGCGAGATCATGACCATGCCCGGACTTCCTAAGGTTCCGGCAGCAGAGCGTATCGACGTAGACGAGACCGGTAAGATTTCCGGATTGTTCTAAGTGCATCTGTTATTACTGTTATAAACCTATAAAGAACACAGTCGGGAAGGACCCTTACAGGCCCTTCCTGCTTGTGGGTAAAGCAAAAAAGAGCAGAAGTCCATGCGGTGCACATAGAAGGATTTATGGGTACACGCAATTGGGCCGGAAATTCTTCTCAAGAAGTGCGCGGGATGGGCAGATGCGGAACTGGAATAAAAAATCAGCAGAAGCCCATACCGCACACAGAAGGATTTCCGGACACATGCATCTGTGGCTGGAAATGTTTCTCAGAGGGTGTGCGGGATGGGCAGATGCGGAACTGGAATAAAAAATCAGCAGAAGCCCATACCGCACACAGAAGGATTTCCGGACACATGCATCTGTGGCTGGAAATGTTTCTCGGAGGGTGTGCGGGATGGGCAGATGCGGAACTGGAATAGGAGAGAGATAATGGGATTTTCAACCAGCAAATGTGATGAATTTGTAGAGGTTCTGGCTTCCAAGGCTCCCGTGCCTGGCGGCGGCGGAGCTTCCGCACTGGTAGCGGCAGTAGGTACGGCCCTTGGCAATATGGTAGGCAGCCTTACCGTAGGCAAGAAAAAATATGCGGACGTAGAGGAAGAAATGTATGCTTTGAAGGAAAAGGCAACATCCCTCCAGGCAGATTTCCTGCGTCTGATTGATCGGGATGCGGAAGTATTCGAACCGTTATCCAAGGCTTACGGTATGCCAAGAGAGACGGAAGAGGAAAAGGCGGAGAAGGCCCGTGTAATGGCCATCGTTCTCAAGGACGCCTGCTCCGTTCCGATGGAGATTATGGAGAAATGCTGCGAGGCCATTGATTTAATCGTAGAGTTTGCGGCAAAGGGATCTGCGCTGGCTATCAGTGATGCGGGCGTAGGCGTTGCATTCTGTAAGGCTGCTCTTCTGGGGGCCTCCCTGAACGTATTTATCAATACAAAGTCTATGGCGGACAAAGAGTATGCGGCAGAGCTGAATGCAAAGGCGGACGCTATGATCGAGAAGTATACGAAGATTGCGGACGACGTATTTGCAAGCGTGAACGGCAGATTGAGATAGCTTGAGAATACGGAACTGAAATCAGGAATATTATGGGACTTTAAATCAGCAATGTCTCTTACAATACACAAATCGGTTACAGATATACGATTCTGTGGCTGAAAAATGTTTTCATACAAGTGTATTGAAACAGATATTACATGACTTCAAATTAGGAGATTAAAATAATGGCAAAACAGTTATTAGGAAAAGAAGTAACCGCTGCCTTGAATGAGAGAATCAAGGCAGACGTAGCAGCATTAAAGGAAAAGGGTGTCAATCCCACCCTGGGAATTATCCGTGTAGGCGAGCGTCCCGATGACCTTTCCTATGAAAGAGGCGCAACCAAGCGCTGCGAGACCCTGGGCGTAGAGTTCAAGAAGTACCTGCTCCCTGCGGAAGTAACACAGGAAGAGCTTCTCAAAGTCATTGAGGAAGTAAACAACGACGACAACATCCACGGCGTGCTGATGTTCCGCCCGCTGCCCAAGCATATTGACCAGAGCGTAGTTGAGAACGCATTGTCCGCAGAGAAAGACGTAGACTGTCAGACAGATGCTTCTCTTACCGGCGTATTTACCGGCAAGCAGATCGGCTTCCCGCCCTGTACGCCCCAGGCTTGTATGGAGATTCTTGACCATTACGGAATTGACTGCACCGGCAAGAAGGCCGTAGTCATCGGCCGTTCTCTGGTAGTAGGAAAGCCGGCAGCAATGATGCTGATTAAGAAAAATGCAACCGTAACCATCTGTCACACCAGGACCAAGGATATGCCCAGTGTAACCCGCGAGGCGGAGATTCTCATCGTGGCAGCCGGACGGGCAGGCGTAGTCGGCAAGGAGTACGTATCCCCGGGACAGACTGTGATTGACGTAGGAATCAATGTGAATGAGGAAGGCAAGCTCTGCGGCGACGTAGCTTTCGCAGAGGTAGAGCCTATCGTGGAAGCCATCACCCCCGTACCGGGCGGCGTGGGAAGCGTAACGACTTCCGTATTGGTTGGCCATGTAGTAGAGGCAGCAAAAAGAAAATATCTGTAAAAATACACTTTGGCAGAAATGCTTTCATACCCGCACCAATCAATTCGCTGATTGATATGGAGCCGACATTTTTACGGTGAATAAGCAGGGAGGCAGCCGCGGTTAAATATCCGTTGCTGCTTTCCTTTGTTTATGGTAAAGTATCCATAGTACGTTTCTGCGGGGCATGTATCAGGAGATTTGCGGAGGATGCTTTCGATAGAAAAAGGGTAGATATCCGGAAGAAAACTTATCAGGCTGCCGGTCACGAAGGGAACAGAAGCCTGAACAGCAGGGAGCAAAAGACAGACATGGGAAAAATAGCGGTACTGGATCAGCAGACCATAGATAAAATCGCAGCAGGAGAGGTTATCGAGCGGCCCTCCTCCGTAGTAAAAGAGCTTGTGGAAAATGCCATCGACGCGGGAGCTACCGCCGTAGCCGTGGAGATTCGTGACGGAGGAACCTCCTTTCTGCGGGTGACAGATAATGGAAGCGGAATTGAAAGGGATCAGGTTTCTACGGCATTTCTGCGTCATGCCACCAGTAAGATCCAAAAGGTGGAGGACTTATTTTCCGTATCCTCCCTTGGGTTTCGGGGAGAAGCTTTGTCCAGTATTGCCGCGATTGCTATGGTGGAGCTGATTACCAAGACACGGGAAGCAGATGCGGGTATCCGCTACTGTATAGAGGGCGGCGTGGAGAAGAAGTTAGAGGAAACAGCTGCGCCTGAGGGAACGACGTTTCTGGTACGCAGTCTTTTTTACAATACCCCGGCAAGGAGAAAGTTTCTCAAGACGCCCACGACGGAGGCGGGCTATGTCAGCGATCTGATGGAGCGGATGGCCTTGTCCCACCCGGAGGTTTCCTTTCAGTTTATCAGCAACGGGCAGACAAAGCTTCATACCTCCGGCAATCATAACCTGAAGGATGTGATTTATCATATTTACGGCCGGGATGTGGCGGCAAATGTGGTGGAGATTGATGAGGCGCAGGGGCCTGTGCGGATTAAGGGATATATCGGGAAGCCGGTGATCTCCAGGGGGAATCGGGGATATGAGACATATTTTATCAATGGAAGATATATTAAAAGCTCTCTGATTGCCAAAGGGATTGAGGATGCCTATCGGACCTTTATGATGCAGCACAAGTATCCTTTTACCGTGCTTCATATTGGCATGGATGGGGAACTTTTGGATGTGAATGTGCATCCGACCAAGATGGAGCTGCGTTTTTCCAACCAGGAGGAGTTGTACCGTCTGATTCAAAAGACCATCCGTGAAGGGCTTACCAGGCAGGAACTGATCCCGGAGGTGAAGCTGACGGAAGAAGCAGAGGGAAAGAAGGGAAAATGCATAGAGAATAATGGAAAGATATTTCCAAAAGAATCGCATGGAGCTGCGGAGCAGATCCCAAAACCAGCGGATAGAGGAGAAGAGCAGTCGGCAAAGCAGTCGCCAACCAAACTAGAGACTTCGGAGGAACGCAGCCTGGATTATTTTCTTACGCAAATGCGCCGGCGTGTGACAAAGGAGTTTCAGGAAAAGGAAGAGCAGAAAGCCGCTGAAGCGGAGGCAAATCAAAAGATTTATTCCAATAAGGAATTAGAAGCATTGGCGGGCGCTAAAGCGGATCGGGAAAGCAAAAGCTGCGGCAGCGAAATGATTCGGGAAAGCGGAAGCTGCGATCCCAAAGTGAATCAGGAAAGCAAAAGCTATGGCGCCGGAGTGATCCGGGAAAGGGGAAGCTACCGTTCCGAAGTAACGCCGGAAGAAAAGGAAACCGGTTCCAAACGGACATCATTTTTAGCGGAATCAGAGCAGAAACAAGAAGAAAAACCGGAACCGGAGCAATTAGAGCTTTTCGATCACAAGCTTCTAAACCCCGAAACTAAGTCAGAAATTAAAATCATCGGCCAGCTTTTTGAAACCTACTGGCTTGTGCAGTTTGAAGACAGATTCTATATGATCGATCAACACGCGGCTCATGAAAAGGTCCTTTACGAACGCACTGTCAAAAGTCTGGAGAACAAAGAGCTTACCTCCCAGATAGTGAGTCCTCCTCTGATTCTGACCCTGACCATGCAGGAGGCCGGAAGGCTTGAGGAGTATCTTGACTATTTTACGGAAATGGGTTTTGAGATAGCCCCCTTTGGAGGCCGGGAGTACGCAGTCAGCGCAGTGCCGGGGAATCTCTTCGGAATTGCGGAAAAGGAGCTGTTTCTGGAGCTTCTTGATGGCCTTGACAGTGTAGGCGGCAAGGATTCCGGGCTTGTGCTGGAAAAGATTGCCTCCATGTCCTGCAAGGCGGCGGTAAAGGGCAGCCAGCGCTTAAGCACAGCGGAGGCGAAGGCTCTGATTGAGGAGCTTCTGCACCTGGAAAATCCCTATAACTGTCCACACGGGCGGCCCACCATTATTTCTATGACAAAGCAGGAGATTGAGAAAAAGTTTAAAAGGATTGTGTAAATGAAAAAGACAAAACCCACCAACTGTGAGTGCTGCGGCAACTATGTATACGACGATGACTACGGCTATTATGTGTGTGAAATGGATCTGGATGAGGACGAAATGCGCCTTTTTATACAGGGAGAATTTCAAAGCTGTCCTTATTTCCAATATGGAGATGAATACCGGATTGTAAGGCGCCAGATGTAAAAGCTGTAAAAACGCAATGAAAGAGGGACGCGGCTTTTACATCTCGTTCTGATACTTCTCCGTATAACAAAAGTCCAGAATATACATCAGTATAAACACGCCGATAAGAGCCAGTGTCATCCATACGGCTCCGCGCACCAGAAAGTTCGCATAAGCAAGCGCTATGACGATCCAGCGGCTAATGTCGCTTGTTCGTGCCTTGGCGCGGTTGCGGATCTGTGTGTTTCGCTCGTCGTGAAACTCAATCTCCTCCTGCCGGACTGCTTCGGGAAATTCTTTTTCACGGGACATGCAGCATAATTTGTTCAAGCACGCGGAAAAGAGCAGGGCCGCAATTGCGATGCCGACGCCGCTTGCCATACGCAGATCTTTTGTGCTGCTGTAATAGATACTGATAAATTGTAAAAACAAGCCGGCTATAATGCCAAGGATCAGCAGTAACTTTTTCTTCTTTTGATTCATGTCATATCCTCCATTCCGGTTCTACAAGATTCCGGTTGCCCGGCGTTCAGCCTTCCTCCTCATAGATAAATATATCTTCAATCGCCATCTCAAAGTACTGGGCAATCTTGAAGGCCAGGAGAATAGACGGATTATACCTCCCATTCTCCAGGGAGCCGATGGTCTGCCTGGAAACCTCCAGGGCGGCGGCCAGCTCCTCCTGAGTTATGCTCCGAGCTTTTCGTATTTCTTCCAAACGATTTTTCATAAGGAAGGCTCCTCCTCGTTCATGGCTTTGTAAAAGGCCGCAGAATATATGTACAGTCAGATTTTGCGGCCTTGATGGAAAGCTAACTTTACATCATAGTATATATTGTTTATTTTGAAATGTCAAGCAGACTTTCCATACAATCTGCGGCAAATGCGTGGATGGCTCATTTATCCTGAAAACTCAAATCATAACTCCTTTCTGCTCCTTTTTCTTGCAAAACCCACCTGTATTCACTATAATAAAGCAGATATTGCCAATCAGTTGAGGATACTTTATAATCAAACTATGAAAAAGAGATTAACATTGATTAGTCTATGCGGAATTTTATGCGGCATTTACTGCCTGTTTTCATGGAGCGGAATGTTATTTTTATGAAGTCAGAGAACCTCCCGGCCTTTTTTGTTTTAACAGAAAGCGGCAGTATGGATTGGCTCCATGAGAATAAGGAAAATGAAGAGCAGGGAATATACCGAGCTTAAGCTGACTACATACGTGACAGAGCCTTGGAGCGTTTTTGATGAGTATACAATACGAAAGGAATAGAAGATAGGAGAGTAAGATGAAAAAGCCCCTTGTAATTCTCACAGGCCCTACGGCCGTAGGCAAGACAAAGCTTTCTATCGCGCTGGCAAAAGCCATAGGTGGAGAAATTATATCCGCGGATTCTATGCAGGTCTACCGCCATATGGACATAGGTTCTGCGAAGATCCGGCAGGAAGAAATGGAAGGGATACCTCATCATCTTATCGACATTCTTGACCCGGAAGAGGAATTTAATGTGGTGCGTTTTCAGGCTTTGGCAAAAGAGTCCTTAGCGCAGATTTACGGAAGAAACCGGATTCCCATTGTGGCAGGAGGAACAGGCTTCTACATCCAGGCTCTGCTCTATGACATTGACTTTGCAAAGAATGCGGATCATCTGAAGCTTCGCCGGGAGCTGGAAGCTCTCGCAGAGGAGAAGGGAGCGGAGGCGCTTCACGGGATGCTTAAAGAAGTAGATCCCAAGGCGGCAGAGCAGATACATGCAAATAACAAAAAGCGTGTGATTCGCGCTCTGGAGTATTACAAGCTTACCGGGGAACGCATTTCCGAACACAATGAGGCGCAGCAGCAGAAGCAAAGCCCTTACAACGGAGTGTATTTTGTGCTGAACGATGAGAGGGAGCGGTTGTATGAGAGAATTGATGCCAGAGTGGACGCCATGCTGGCGGAAGGGCTTTTGGAGGAGGTAAAAGCTCTTAAGGACATGGGCTTATCACGGGAAATGGTATCCATGCAGGGACTGGGCTACAAGGAATTGCTTTCCTATCTGGACGGAGAGATAAGCTTTTTGGAGGCCGTGCGGATTCTGAAACGGGATACACGCCATTTTGCCAAGCGTCAATTGACCTGGTTTCGGCGGGAGCGGGAAGTAATCTGGCTCAATCAGCCGGACTTTCAATATAAGCAGGACCGGATTCTGAAAGAAATATTGGAAATATTAAAGAAAAAGTCCATCCTATAAAGGGAAGAGGACAACAGAATGGAGTATATTATTATGAAAGAAACAAAAACCCTCTACCGGGAAATGGGAATCAGCGAGGAAGTGCTGGCCTTTGGCGAACAGGCGGAGGCAGAATTAAAGAAACGCTTTGAGGCTATCGAAGAAAATGTAGAATACAATCAGATGAAGGTCCTCCGCGCCATGCAGAAAAATCGTGTGGAAGCAGCCTGCTTTGCGGCTACCAGCGGCTATGGTTATAATGATCTGGGACGGGAAAAGTTAGAAGCCGTCTATGCGGATATTTTTCATACCGAGGATGCATTGGTGCGTCCGCAGATTGCCTGCGGCACCCATGCGCTGGCGGTGGCTCTTTCCGGGAATCTGCGGCCTGGGGATGAGCTTCTCTCCCCTGTCGGAAAGCCTTATGATACGTTGGAGGAGGTCATCGGAATCCGGCCGTCCATCGGTTCTTTGGCAGAGTACGGGGTGACTTATTGCCAGGTGGATCTTCTGGAGGACGGAGGCTTTGACTATCCGGCAATTGAAAAAGCTTTAAATGAGCGGACAAGACTGGTTACCATTCAGCGCTCCAAGGGCTATCAGACCAGACCCACCTTATCGGTAGAGCGGATCGGGGAACTGATTGCTTTTATTAAGGAGCACAAGCCTGACGTGATATGTATGGTAGATAACTGTTATGGAGAATTTGTAGAGCGGATAGAGCCTACCGATGTGGGGGCGGATCTCTGCGTCGGCTCCTTAATCAAAAATCCCGGCGGCGGCCTTGCACCCATCGGCGGCTATATTGCGGGAAAGAAGGAATATGTGGAGCGTGCGGCCTACCGTCTCACCTCACCGGGGCTGGGCAAAGAGGTGGGCGCTTCTTTGGGTGTTATGACCAGCTTTTATCAGGGGCTTTTCCTGGCGCCTATGGTGGTGGGAGGCGCTCTCAAGGGAGCCGTCTTTGCAGCCAGCATTTATGAGCGCCTGGGCTTTCCGGTGCTTCCAAACGGAACGGAGAGCCGTCATGATATTATCCAGGCGGTTACCTTCGGAACAGCGGAGGGGGTGATTGCCTTTTGCCAGGGGATTCAGGCGGCGGCGCCGGTGGACAGCTATGTGACGCCGGAGCCTTGGGCGATGCCTGGCTATGACAGTGATGTGATTATGGCAGCCGGCGCCTTTGTACAAGGCTCCTCGATAGAGCTGTCCGCAGACGGCCCGATTAAGCCGCCGTATGCGGTGTATTTTCAGGGAGGCTTAACCTGGCAGCATGCCAAGGCGGGGATTCTCATGTCCCTCCAGAAGCTTTGTGAGGCAGGGGTTGTAAAATTATGAGGCAGGTATTGGTGATTGGCGGCGGCGCCGCCGGCTTAATGGCGGCCATCAGCGCAGCCCGGGCAGGAGCGAAGGTGACACTCCTGGAGCAGAATAAGCAGGTGGGAAAGAAGCTTCTTGCCACGGGAAACGGACGGTGTAATCTCGCCAACCGCGTGCAGGATTTGTCTTGTTACCGCGGCAGTTCTCCGGAGTTTGTCCGGACGGCTTTGGCCGGCTTCGGACTTTTGGAAGCATTGGAATTTTTTCACGGCATCGGGATTGTTACAAGAGAGCGAAACGGCTATTTTTATCCTTATTGCGATCAGGCATCCGCAGTCGTGGATGCCTTGCGTATGGAGGCGGAGCATCAGAGGGTAAAGCTGGCCCTGAATACGAAGGTGCAGGAAATTTTTAAGGAAAAGGGACGCTTTTTTGTAAAAACCCAAGGATGGACCTATGAGGGGGACGCCCTTATTTTGGCAGCCGGATCCTGTGCGGCTCCGGAGACAGGCTCGGACGGGAGCGGCTATGAACTGGCAAAGGCGATGGGACATTCCGTGATAGAACCCCTGCCGGCCCTGGTTCAGCTGCGCTCCAAGGACCCTGTGTTTCCAAAACTTCGGGGGCTTCGCATGGAAGCAAGGGTAAGCCTTTTTTCCGGAAAACGGTTTTTGGCGGAGGACAGAGGAGAGGTACAGTTCACGGAATATGGTCTGTCGGGAATACCGGTATTTCAGGTAAGTCGTTATGGGGCAAAGGCTCTTCATGCGGGCGGGGAGGTTTCGGCCGTTTTGAATTTTCTGCCGTTTCTGAATCGGGAAGAAACGGCTGTTTTTTGGGATGCGCGTATTCGGCAGGGCGCATATAAGAGCATAGGGCAGCTTTTGGTGGGATTGTTTCCGAAAAAAATGGCAGACTGTTTGTTGAAAAGAGCAGGGATTCCCGGCGGCAAAGCGGCAGGAGAATTAACAGACAAAGAGCAGGAAATGCTGCGATTGGTTTGCACCTCCTTTGAAGTCAGGATATCTGCCTGCAATGGATTTGACCGGGCGCAGGTCTGCTGCGGAGGAGTGGATACCAAAGAGGCAGATCCGAGGACGATGGAATCAAGACTGGTTCCGGGACTTTATCTGGCCGGGGAGCTTTTGGATGTGGACGGAGCATGCGGCGGTTACAATCTGCAGTGGGCCTGGACCAGCGGGTATCTGGCGGGAACTCATAGCGCGGCGCAGCCGGCGGATGAATCAAGAGCTGTTACGAAATAGGAGAACCTCAAAACGGGAAGAAAGGACATTTACATGATACGTATTCAGCAGGTAAAGGCAGCTGTGGGCCATACAAGGGAAGAGCTGGAGCAGAGACTGCTTCGGGAATTGAAGCTTTCTCCGGAAAAGCTGCTTCATTATGAAATTCGCAAGCAGTCCGTTGATGCCAGGAAGAGACCGATACAATATGTATATACCATAGATGTGCAGGTCAAAGATGAGCAGCGGGTTTTAAAGCATGCGGGCAATCCTAAGGCGGTGCTCTTTGAGAGCCATGCGTATTCCCTGCCAAAGCCGGGGAGGGAGATATTAAACCATCCCCCTGTTATCATAGGAAGCGGTCCCTGCGGACTTTTTTGCGGTCTGATGCTGGCCAGGGCGGGGTATTGCCCTATTGTTCTCGAGAGAGGGAAGCCTGCCCCGGAGAGAAAGAAGGCTGTGGATACATTCTGGAATACGGGCTGCCTGGATCTAAGATCCAATGTACAATTCGGAGAGGGCGGGGCCGGAACCTTTTCGGACGGAAAGCTGAATACACTGGTAAAGGACCCGGCAGGCCGAAACCGGCTTGTTCTAAAGACCTTTGTGGAGGCGGGTGCGCCGGAAGAAATTCTCTGGCAGAATAAACCGCATCTGGGGACGGATCTGCTTATTGGAATTGTAGAAAACATACGGCGTCAGATTGAAGCCCTGGGCGGACAGATTCGGTTTGAGAGCCAGATGACGGATATAAAGCTCAAAGGAGATCGGATACGAAGTATCCGGACAGCGGAATATTCGGGCGGACAGGAAGAGAGCTATGAGATGGAAACGGATGTTTTGGTTTTGGCGCCCGGCCACAGCGCCCGGGATACGTATGAGATGCTGAAGGCCAGAGGGATTCCGATGGAGCCTAAGCCGTTTGCTGTGGGGGTACGGATCGAGCATCCTCAGGAGATGATTAATTTAAGCCAATATGGGACAGACTATGTGAGGGAGCTTCCGGCAGCCTCCTATAAGCTTACCAGAAAGATTGCCGGAGGGCGGGGCGTGTACTCCTTTTGCATGTGTCCCGGAGGCTATGTTGTCAATGCATCCTCGGAAACGGGACGGCTTGCAGTGAACGGTATGAGCTATCAGAGGAGAGACGGCCGTAATGCAAACAGCGCTATGGTAGTAACCGTAGGGCCGAAGGATTTTGGCGGTGCGGATGTGCTTTCCGGAATGGAGTTTCAAAGAAGGCTGGAAGAGGCGGCATATCGGGCGGGAGAGGGAAGCGTTCCGGTGCAGCTTTTTCGGGATTATCAAAAGAATGAAGTAAGCCGCAGTCTTGGGGAAGTGGAGCCTGCCGTCAAGGGAGCCTGGAGCTTTGGCGATGTCCGCGGGATCTTTCCAGAAGAGCTGGCAGGCGCTTTGGAAGAAGGAATCTTGGGCTGCGGGCAGCTTCTTGCGGGCTTTTCCCGAGAAGATGCGGTGTTAAGCGGAGTGGAGAGCCGTACCTCGGCGCCTGTCCGTATCTCCAGAAATCAGGAGATGGAGAGTGCGGTAGGCGGCTTGTATCCCTGCGGAGAGGGAGCCGGCTATGCGGGAGGAATTACCTCCGCGGCAATGGACGGCGTAAAGGCGGCGGAAGCGATTATTTCCCGATATGCAGTTTGGAAAAAGAGCCTATAAAGTATCTCTTTACCCGGCGGGCTTTTTGACTATGGAATAAAATGTAAGATGCTGTAAAAAAGAGACGAAAAGAGATAGAAAAACTTAAGATTTCTTCTCTATACAAGTGTTTTTGTTTATGCTATTATATAGGTTGACCTAATACTGAGAATTGGTATAAGTTTACAGTTTGCGAAAATTATGTAAACTAAAGACATAAGATATCTCAGAGGATTTGCAAAAGACAGGTTCTGTTCACAGGGTGACAGGAACCAAGATGGAGGGGGTTATGAGAGCAAAAAATGGCTGGGTGCTGCTGGTTATGCTGCTGTCAGGGGTTGTCCTGGGTGGTTTTATCGGGATGCTGACTGCCAATGTATCGGGCTTAAACTGGCTGAATTACGGACAGGGCTTTGGATTGGAGAGTCCTGTTGTGCTGGACTTAGGACTGCTGGTGCTGACCTTTGGTCTTAAGCTTCAGATTTCGATTGCCAGCATCCTTGGCGTTGTGCTTGCAATCATTATTTATCGAAAGCTATAGAGAACTGCCGAGTCCCAAACCGGACTGCCTGGAGAGCGGAAAGGAAGAATGGATGAAGGCAACAATGAAGGAGCTGTATGAAGGAGATCGCCCTTATGAAAAGTGCTTGGCCTATGGAGCGGGAGTTCTTTCGGATACCGAGCTTTTGGCTGTGCTGATGCGGACAGGAACCGTAGGAGAGACAGCCTGTGATCTGGCAGGAAGAATTTTAAAGCTGCCGGGCTATGAAGGCCTGCCGGGCTTGGCAAGAATCCCGCTGGAGCGTCTCAGAAAGCTTAAGGGCGTGGGAAAGGTGAAGGCGGTACAGTTAAAATGCGCAGCGGAGCTGGCCTCACGGATGGCAAAGGCGTCTGCAGGAGAGCGACTCTGCTTTGGTACTCCTGCTACCGTTGCGGAGTATTTTATGGAAGAACTTCGCTATGAGGAGCAGGAACAGCTCATTGTACTGTTTTTGGATACAAGAAATCGGCTTTTAAAGGAAAAGCTTATGTTTAAAGGGACTGTGAATGCATCTATCGTATCTCCCAGAGAAGTATTTTTGGAGGCGCTGGAAGCCCATGCGGTATATATGGTTCTGGTACACAATCATCCAAGCGGAGATCCGACGCCGAGTCAGGAAGATATTAAGATGACAGAACGGATTTATCACGGTGGTGAGCTTTTGGGTATCCGGCTTGTGGATCATGTGATTATAGGGGACCGCCGTTATTGCAGTCTGCGTGAACGAAAGGCTTTGCCGGAAGCGGAAGCATGGAAAGACATCAATACCTGAAGTGGACGGTATAAAATACGCTGGGCGATACGAAGGCCGCAGCAGAGGAACAGAAGAAGGAGAGGAAGATAAGATGCCCGCACAAAGTTTTGGATGCGACTTTGGAACAAGCAGTATTAAGATTTACAGTAAGGAAGGCGATACCATTTTCTGTGAAAGGAATATGGTTGCCATAGAAGAAAAAAAAGGAATGATTGCCTACGGGGACGAAGCCTTTGATATGCATGAAAAGGCTCCGGCCAATATTGAGGTGCTTTATCCGATGTCCTACGGTACTGTGGCAAGCATCACCTATATGCAGGAATTTTTGCGTGCGTTTTTAGAGAGCCACACAAAGGGGAATTTAAAGGGAGCGGAATTTTTGGTAGCTTTGCCGACGGATGTTCAGGATCGTGTATTCACGACCTTAGTCCAGGGAACCGGTTTGAAGTCCAAGAATATCCAGCTGATTGATAAGCCGGTGGCGGCCGGGCTTGGCCTTGGCCTTGATGTGACGCAGGCCCAGGGTGTGATGCTGGTGGATGTGGGAGCGGATACCACAGAGATTTCCATTCTTTCCCTTGGCGGAACCGTTACCAGTAAGCTGATAAAGAATGGTGGCAACAAGATTGACGAGGCCATTTCCAGCGCAATCCGAAGAGAGTTCGGATATTTTATCGGGAATAAGACAGCGGAGATTTTGAAAAATGAGCTGGGCTACATGCCCGGAGATACGGAGACAAAACGGGAGATCTGCGGCCGGAATATGGCGCTTGGACTTCCTGCTCTTTTGGATATTACGGCAGATTTTGTGGCGACGGCTATTTCCGAGCAGCTAAAGGCTATCGTAGATGCGATTAAAATGATTCTGGAGCGGACTCCGCCTGAGCTGGGCGTGGATATTATCCGGAACGGCATCTATCTGACCGGCGGAGTGGCGAATCTGAAGGGCCTGGACGAGCTGATTGCGAAGGCTACGAATATCCGGGTGAATCTGGTGGACAGACCGGAGGAGTGTGTGGCAAGAGGACTGGCTCGCGTGATTAAAGAAAAGGAATTTAAAAGCCTTGCATTTGTCACAAAGGAACAGGATTACAACTGACTTAGGTGAGCTATGAAGAAAAGAAATCATTTTATGATACCGACAAAGTACATATTTGCGGTACTTGCGGCCTTGTGCATCGTTATGATGTTTCTTTCCTACAGCACAGGACTGGGGGGGCAGACGCTGGGCAGAATGGCTGGCTATATTTTTGTGCCTTTTGAGCAGGGGCTGAGCAGCATCGGAGGCTGGGTCAGGGAAAAGCAGGAAAGTCTGGAAGATCTGACAGCGGTTCAGGCTCACAATGAGCAACTTCAGGCCCAGGTAGACGAGCTTACCATAGAGAACAGCCAGTTGATTCAGAATCAGTATCGTCTGGAGCAGTTGGAGGAGCTTTATGAGCTGGATCAGGCTTACGGTGACTTTAACAAGGTGGCGGCTAATATTATTGCCACAGACGGAGGCAATTGGTTCAATACCTTTGTGATTGACAAAGGGAAGAACGACGGAATTGACGAGGGCATGAACGTGCTGGCCGGAAGCGGCCTGGTGGGGATTATCACCAAGGCGGGAGACAACTGGGCGCAGGTCCGTTCCATTATTGATGATTTGAGCCATGTGAGCGCCAAGACCCTTTCTACCTCGGATCTCTGCTTTGTGAACGGAGATCTGCAGCTGATGAATGAGGGTTTTATTCATATTGAGCAGCTAAAGGACCCGGATGATCAGATTACCATAGGCGAAAAGATTGTCACCTCTCATGTGAGCGATCGCTACCATGAAGGCATTTTGATCGGCTATGTGAATGAACTGACGCCGGATTCCAATAATTTGACAAAATCGGGAACATTAACGCCGGCTGTTGATTTTGAACATCTGCATACCGTTTTGGTTATTACGGATTTAAAACAGCAGCCCGGTCAGTGAGTAGGAGTCGTATATGAAACAAAAGCTCGTAACAGCGCTTGTGATTATCGTTTGCTTTATCTTTCAGTGTACCATATTTAAAGGTCTGGCTTTGGCGTCTATTTCTCCGAATCTGCTGTTGATTTTTACGACATCTATGGGATTTATGCGGGGGGAGCGGGAAGGACTTGTCATCGGTTTCTTCTGCGGTCTTTTGATGGATATATTTTTCGGAAGTCTTTTGGGATTCTATGCCCTTTTGTATATGTTCCTGGGGTATGGAAGCGGATTGTTCCACATGATTTTTTATGATGAGGATATTAAGCTGCCTATGATTTGGATAGCTTTAAGTGAGCTTGTTTATGGATTAAGCATCTATTTCTTTTTGTTTTTAATGCGCAGCAGATTTGAGTTTGGATATTATTTCATTCATATTATTTTACCTGAGCTTATTTATACGGTAGCGCTGACCATCGTGCTGTATCGGCCGATTCAGAAGCTGAACAGCCTGCTGGAGTATTTGAAGGGCGACACCATCCGTGACTATCATACCACCTCTGCTATGGTGGGACAGGCAGAGAATCAGACAGAGGAGCTTTGAGATTGTTTAGAGATATCAGAGATGCATTATGGAATTTGGTAAAATCAAGAGTCTTTTTGCTGGCGGTTGTATTTATGGTGATGTTTGCAATCTTACTGCAAAGAGTGTTCTACCTGCAGATTGTAATGGGGGAGGAATATCAGGATACCTTTTCCTTAATGACAGAGCGGGAGGTGTCTTTGACCAGCACACGGGGGGACATTTATGACCGCAATGGGAATGTGCTGGCTTACAGTGAGATTTCCTACTCGGTAACCATACAGGACAATGGTGCGTATCCCAATAATAAGGTGAAGAATGCCCAGTTAAATCAGACGATTTATCAGCTGATCCGGCTGATTGAAAAGAACGGCGATCAGGTAGTCAGCGATATGGGAATCGTCTATGAGAACGGGAAGTTTGAATTTACATTGGAAGGAAATGCGCTTCTTCGTTTGAAGGCTGACATTTATGGGGAGACTAAGATCAGCGATTTGACGGCGGAGGAGGAGCTTTCGGACGCCGAGGCGGTGATGGAATATCTCTGTGAGGAGCGGTATGGAATCAAAGCCTCCTACACGGAAAAGGAGCAGGAGGATTATGACTTGCTGATCTCAGGCTATACGCCGCAGGAGCAGCTTAAAATCGCCACAATTCGTCTTTCGATGGCTTCCAATAGCTACAAGCGCTATGTGGCGACTACGGTGGCGGTCAATGTAAGTGAGGAGACAGTGGCGGCCGTGCTGGAGAATCAGGATACCTTGCAGGGCGCGGGAATCGAGGAAAGCAGCCGCCGCGTGTATCCGGACAGCGAATATTTTTCATCCATCATCGGCTATATCGGGAAGGCATCCCAGGAAGAGCTTGATGTCCTCCAGGCAGAGAATCCCGATTATGAGCTGAATGATATCGTAGGAAAAGCCGGGATAGAGCAGTATCTGGAAACAAAGCTGCAGGGGACCAAGGGTTATGAAAAAATGTATGTGGACAGCGTAGGGCGAGTGCTGGAGGTGGTGGACAGCAAAGAACCGGTTCCGGGCAACAACATCTACCTGACCATTGATAAGGATTTGCAGATTGCAATTTACAATCTGATAGAGCAGAAGCTGGCAGGAATCCTGATCAGTAAGATTGACAATATGAAGGAGTATGTGCCTGGTCCGAAAGCCAGTGCGGATAAGATTCGGATTCCGATCTATGATGTATATTATGCTCTGATTGAAAATCGTATTATTGATATCGGAAGATTCTCCGGCGACAATGCATCGGAGCTTGAGCGAAGTATCTATGAGCGCTTTCTTAACAGGCGTGAGAACGCCATTGCGTCTTTGCTGGAAGAGCTGAATGCGGAGAATCCGAAAGCTTATCAGGATTTATCAAAAGAAATGATGAATTATATGAGCTATCTGGTGTCTGATGTGCTGATGGGGGAAAACCAGGTGCTGATGGAGGATGCGGTAGACACAAAGGATGCCACCTATATTGCCTGGACTACGGATGAGACAATCAGCCTTCAGGAATATTTAAGATATGCAATCTCCATGAACTGGATTGATGTGACGAAGATTTCCGGGGACAATCCTTATCTGGATTCTCAGGAGATCTACCAATCCGTCCTGAGCTATATGGAGGAGTATTTGCTGGAGGACGATACCTTTGGCCGGATGCTCTATAAATATATGATTTTGGATGATGTTGTTTCCGGAAAAGAAATTTGTCTTTTATTATATGAGCAGAATGTGTTAGAATATGAAGAGGAAACAATTTCCAGATTAAATTCGGGACAGCTTTCCGCTTACGGATTTATGATTGACAAGATTCGGAATCTGGAGATTACCCCGGCCCAGCTGGCTTTAGAGCCGTGCAGTGCGGGCGTTGTGGTTGTGGATGTGAATACGGGGCAGACGCTTGCTTGTGTCACTTATCCCAGCTTTGACAATAACCGGCTGACGAATGTGATGGATTCCGCTTATTTCGGCAGCTTACAGCAGGATTTGTCTTCTCCCTTTGTAAATCGTGCTACTCAGGAGAACCTGGCTCCCGGTTCCACCTTTAAACCGGTTGCAGCCATTGCCGGTCTGGAGGAAGGGGCGATCAGCGTGGGAGAGATGATTTACGGCAGAGGTATTTTTACGGATATTGATCGGCCTCCCACCTGCTGGATTTACAATCAGTACGGAGGGCATCACGGCAACGAGAATGTCAGCACGGCGATCCGGGATTCCTGCAACTACTATTTTTATGAGCTGGGATACCGACTTTCCGGCGGAAGAACAACCAATACCTATTCTACGGATCTGGGGCTTTCCATTTTGGCAAAGTATGCCAGAATGTTTGGGCTGGGAGAGAAGTCAGGTTTGGAGATTCCGGAATATGAGCCTGAGATTTCCGACCTGGACCCGGTGCGTTCCGCAATCGGACAGGGAACTCACAGCTATTCCATATCACATATTGCCAGATATGTCGCAACCCTTGCCAATCGTGGGAACTGCTACAATCTGACACTTGTGGACAGGATGGAGTCTACTGACGGCACTTTGCTCGAGAAGCATGAGCCGGAGCTTTATAACAAGGTAGAGATATCTGACAGCAGCTGGGATGCGGTTCAGACCGGTATGCGTCTGGTGGCGGAGAAAACAGCCTCCCTGAACAGCCTTGGGATTTCCCTTGCAGCCAAGACAGGTACGGCTCAGCAGAGCAAAAGCCACCCGAACCATGCGTTGTTTGTAAGCTATGCGCCCTTCGAGCAGCCGGAAATTGCTATGGCGGTTCGAATTGCCAACGGATACACCTCCGGTAATGCGGCTGAACTGGGGGCAGATATTTATCGATATTATTTTGGGCTTGCCGAGGAAGAGGAATTGATCGACGGAACGGCGGCAGAGGGAACCGGAGAAAATATTGCAGATTAGGAGAGAATACAATGGCAAATCAACCAGTGATCATCAAAAGCAATAAATATGGATTGATTGTGATTCTGGATGCGGAGCTTTCTATGGAAAAGCTGAAGGAAGAGGTGGCGGAGAAGTTCCGCTCCTCGGCTAAGTTCTTTGGAGAGGCGCAGATGGCAGTCTGCTTTCAGGGAAGAGGGCTTTCATTGGAAGAAGAGATGGAGCTGGTAGAGACAATTTCAGGGAATTGCCAGATCCGGATCGTCAGCATCATTGATGAAAACGAAGAGCTGGAGGCACAGATGCAGAGAGCCTTGGAAGAGAAGGAGAAAAAACCGGCGGATCTGATGAACCTGCAGGACGGACGCTTTTACAAGGGGACCCTGCGTTCGGGCCAGGTGCTGGAATCGGAGACAAGCGTCATTATTCTGGGAGATGTGAATCCCGGAGCCAGAGTTATCTCCAAGGGAAATGTGATTGTGCTGGGCACCCTGAAGGGAAATATATTCGTAGGCGCAGCAGGGAATGAGGCGGCTTTTGTGGCGGCTCTGTCTATGGATCCTATGCAGATACGAATTGGGGATGTGATTGCCCGATGCTCCGACGGGACTTCCGTAAAGAAAAAGAAGAAGGTGGACAATACGCCGAAGATTGCTTATGTGGAGGATGGGAATATTTATATAGAACCCATTACGAAAGAGGTTTTGAACGATATACGTTTATAATATTATTTTAATTTGGAGGAAGAAATCGTATGAGTGAGGTAATTGTAATTACATCCGGAAAGGGCGGCGTGGGAAAGACCACCTCCACGGCGAATATTGGTACAGGGCTTGCTAAGCTGAATAAAAATGTGGTCATGATTGACACGGATATCGGACTTCGGAATCTGGACGTGGTCATGGGACTGGAAAACAGGATTGTATACAATCTGGTGGATGTGGTAGAAGGGAACTGCCGGATCAAGCAGGCGCTGATCAAGGACAAGCGTTATCCCAATCTGTCCCTTTTGCCCTCTGCGCAGACAAGAGATAAAACGGCAGTCAATCCGGAGCAGATGGTAAAGCTGATTGATGAGCTTAGGAACGAGTTTGATTACATACTTCTGGACTGTCCGGCAGGTATTGAGCAGGGCTTTAAGAATGCAATAGCAGCGGCAGACCGCGCTATTATTGTGACGACTCCGGAGGTTTCCGCCATCCGGGATGCGGATCGCATCATTGGACTTTTAGAAGCCAATGAGATTCACAAGATTGATTTGATTGTAAACCGCCTGCGCATGGATATGGTGAAGCGGGGGGATATGATGTCGATTGAGGATGTCATTGACATTCTGGCGATTGACCTGATTGGCGCCGTTCCGGATGATGAGAGTATTGTAATTGCAACCAATCAGGGAGAACCCCTGGCTGGCGATTCTTCTATGGCGGGAACTGCTTATATGAATATTTGTAAGCGCGTTCTGGGCGAGGAGGTTCCCCTGATGAATATGGAGGTCAATAATGGATTTTTTGCCAAGGTTGCAAAGCTGTTTAAATAATCAAAGGGGGAAAGAAAAATGGCTTTAATGGATTTTTTCCGAAAAAAAAGCTCGGGTGATGTGGCGAAGGACCGTCTGAAGCTGCTGCTGATTTCAGATCGGGCCAATTGTTCCCCTGAGATAATGGAATTGATTAAGAATGATATTATTAAGGTAATATCAAAGTATATGGAGATTGACTGTGACGGGCTGGATATTCAGATTACCCAGACGGAGTCGGAAAGTGAGAATGGCCGCGTGCCGGCTTTGTGCGCCAATATCCCGATTAAGGATATGAAGCATGGGCTGGAACATCGGTAGAGGAGTATTATGTTTAAACAGTATCGGCTGAGGGATTACAGATTCAGACTTGTATTTTATGTGTATGCAATCAGTTTGATCGGTGTTATGGTTATTGGGAGCGCACGAAAGTCCGTGCAGAGCCAGCAGATTTTGGGATTGGCTATGGGAACGGTTGCAATGCTTGCGGTATCCCTGATGGACTATACCTGGATTTTAAAGTTTTATTGGCTGATTTATGTGTTTAATCTTGTGTTGCTGTCGCTGGTTCAGGTTCCGTTTATTCATTTAAGACCGTTTGGCGTGCTTCGCAACGGAGCGTACCGCTGGCTGAATATCGGCGGCTTTCAATTTCAGCCGTCAGAACTGGCCAAGCTGCTTTTGATCCTGTTTTTTGCAAAATTTTTTGAAAAGTACAAGGAGCAATTGAATACCTGGAAGATCTTGGCGATTACGGCGGTGCTGTTTGGAATCCCGGTCATCTTTATCAAGGAGCAGCCGGATCTTTCTACTACGATTTCGATTGTTGTGATTTTTTTGGTTGTGATATTTATTGCCGGTCTGAGCTATAAGATTATCGGGGCGGCGATTGCGGTGGCAGTGCCTTCTGCTATTGTGTTTATCAGTCTGATTCTTCAGCCGGATCAGGAGATTTTGGATGATTATGCGTTCCGCCGGATTATGGCTTGGCTGGACCCGGCCAAATATGCGGACGATGCCTACCAGCAGCAAAATTCCATTATCGCTATTGGATCAGGACAGCTGGCAGGGAAAGGCCTGAACAATAATTCTGTTTCTTCCGTTAAGAACGGCAGCTTTATCGCGGAGCCTCAGACAGATTTTATCTTTGCGGTGACAGGGGAGGAGCTTGGTTTTATTGGTTGTGCAATTATTATTTTACTATTGGCGTTAATTGTGTTAGAATGTATTTGGATAGGAAAAAGATCCAGAGATTTTTCAGGGACTTTGATCTGCTGTGGGGTAGCAGGTTATATAGGGTTTCAGAGTTTTGTGAATATCTGCGTGGCTACGGGGATTATGCCGAATACAGGGATTCCTCTGCCGTTTGTCAGTTACGGACTTACTTCTCTGGTAACTTTGTTTCTAGCCATTGGTTTTGTTCTAAATGTTGGCTTACAGCCAAAAAAATATTAATTTGGGGGTGTTCGCATGAACATTGGATTGATTGCACATGATGCAAAAAAGAAATTGATGCAGAATTTCTGCATTGCGTATAGGGGGATTTTAAGTAAACATAACCTGTACGCCACCGGGACGACCGGCAGACTCATTGTAGAGGTGACAAATCTGAGTGTGCACAAATATCTTGCAGGCCATCTTGGGGGAGAACAGCAGCTTGCGGCACAGATTGAGCATAACCAGATTGACCTGTTGATTTTCCTCCGGGATCCGTCGGAGCCGAAGAAGCATGAGCCGGATGTGAACAATGTCATCCGTCTTTGCGACACGTACAATATTCCTATGGCTACAAATCTGGCTACGGCAGAGCTGCTGATTAAGGCTTTGGATCGGGGCGATTTGGAGTGGAGGGAACTCTATACGTAACGGAAATATAGGTTGTCTTTTCTACGCAGATAGACTATAATAGATACCAGATAAAAAGCGGAGCAGCCTCGGCTGCCTCCCAATCTTAATAACAGGAACCCAAGGAGGATGAGGTAATGGTACATTTAATTATCGGAAATAAGGGAGACGGAAAAACAAAGCATTTACTGGATAGAGTGAACAATCAGATTAAGACGGCGTCGGGCAATATTGTGTATTTGGACAAGAGCACAAAGCATATGCATGAATTGAACAACAAGGTTCGTCTTATCAATGTCAAGGATTACCCTTTAAAGAACAGCGATGAATTTATCGGATTTATTTGCGGAATCATTTCTCAGGATTACGACTTGGAGCAGATGTATCTGGACAGCTTTTTGAAGATTGCACATTTAGAAGGTCAGGATTTGACGGATACGCTCACACAGCTTAATCAGATTAGTGAACAGTTTAAGGTAGATCTTTGCATCAGCATTTCCGTAGAAGAGAAGGATTTACCGGATTTTGCAAAAGAACAGGTTCTTATTTCCTGTTAGGATACCGTACATCAGTACATAGAAAAGGGGCTGGCGCAGACGAAGTCAGCCCCCATGTTTTAATTACAGCAATATTATTTTGTAAAAGGGTACGGGTCGGGTGCTGCAGGTCATGGAGTGAATAGTACCGGTAACGGTTGGGAGGAGTTACATTCGTGGCAGATTCCAGGAAAAAAAATAAAAAAATTATTAAATACCGGCGCCCTTTGAATATTGGCGTTGTATTTTTTGGGTTTATTGCGGTTTACCTGATTGTCTGCGTCTATATGTTTTTTACCTCCACGCACATTTCGGGTTATGAGGTCATTGCAGGCAACTTGGCCACAGACTACCATTATACGGGAATTGTTCTCAGGACCGAACAGGTCTTTCAGTCAGAAAAGCCAGGGTATGTCAGCTACTATGCCAGGGAGGGAGAAAAGGTTTCCGTTAATTCCGCAGTATATACGGTAGATGAAAGCGGGAAGATGGCTCAGGCTATGAAGAATAATGTTCAGGAGCTGAATCTAAGCGGCGAGGATTATGATCAGCTGCGCGGAGAGATTATTACTTATATGAGCAATGCTTCCGATATGAATTTTTCTGAGGTTTATGATTTTAAAGCTGATATGGATGTAGCTATTTTGGATCATATGAATCAAAATATGATTGAACAGCTGGACAGCGCTGCGGAAGACGGAGGAGAGATCTTCAGCCGTTACAACGCGGGGGCAGCCGGTGTGGTGGAGTATTATATTGACGGATTTGAAGATGCAAACCTGGAATCCTTAACCGGCGCGTGGTTTGATCAGGAGGCGTATGAGAGAACAAATCTGCGGACCGAAGATCTGGTAGGTCAGGGAGAGCCGGTATACAAGCTGATTACCGAAGAGCTTTGGCGGATTGTATTTCCGATGGATGAAGATATGGAGAACTATCTTCTGGACAAGATAAAAGGAAACCAGACGACCAAGGAGGACGGTACCGTAGTACAAAACAAGACTTATATTGATATCCGCATGGATAAGGACAAAGAGATTCTGACGCCCTCTGTGACAGTGGAGTACCGTGAAGGCAAAGCTTACGGCGTCTTGGAATTTGTCAATTCCATGATTCGTTATGCAAATGAACGCTTTCTTACCTTCGAAATTCTGCGTGATGAGACAGAAGGGCTTAAGATTCCCAAATCGGCCGTAACGGAAAAAGAGTTTTTTGTAATTGACAAGGCTTATATCACCAATTCCGGAGCTGACAGCAATATGGGCTTTATGAAGCAGACAGTGGGCGAGGATGGAAGCACGGATGCGAAGTTTGTAAATTGCACCATCTATTATCAGGATGATCAGTTTGCCTATGTAGATCCCAAGGAGGAAAATTTCAGTACTTCCGAGAAGCTCTTGTCAGCCGGCGATCTGCTGATACGGACGGACTCGGCGGAGGTTTATCCGGTAGGACAGCTGGAGAGCCTCAAGGGCGTTTACAATATCAACAAGGGCTACACAATATTTCGGCAGATACAGATTCTATATGAAAATGAAGAGTACTGCATTGTAAAAGAGGGAACGAGCTATGGACTGTCGGTTTACGATCATATTGTGCTGAATGCGGAAACTGTGGATGAAGATGAAGTAATATATGATTGATTTCACAAAAGTGTATTGAAAGAGACATTACGGAACTGGAATCAGTAATGGCTCTTGCAATGCACAAATCAATTTGCAGGCACAGCATGAAGTGACTGTAAATTGATTTCACAAAAGTGTATTGAAAGAGACATTACGGAACTGGAATAGGAGTGATAAAAATGGTTGTAGAAAATCTGGCAGAGGTGGAAAGAAGGGTTTGTGCGGCCTGTGAGCGTTCCGGACGTGACAGGGACGAGGTTACATTGATTGCAGTCAGCAAGACAAAGCCGATTTCCATGATAGAAGAGCTGCTGCCCGGAAAAACAAGGGACTTTGGAGAGAATAAGGTCCAGGAGCTGTGTGAGAAATACGAGCAGCTTCCCAAGGATATACGCTGGCATCTCATCGGACACCTCCAAAGAAATAAGGTAAAATATGTGGTGGGCAAGGCATGCCTGATACATTCGGTGGATTCTTTAAGATTAGCTGAGGCAATCAGTGAGGAAGCTGTTAAAAAGCAGTGTGATGTGCCTGTCTTAATTGAGGTAAATGTGGCAGGGGAGGAAAGTAAGTTTGGCGTATCAATGGAAGAAACAGAGGCCTTGGTGCGAAAGATAGCAAAGCTGCCGGCGATTTCTGTCCGGGGATTGATGACAATTGCTCCGTTTGTGGAGAATCCGGAGGAAAATCGAAGACATTTTTCCAATTTAAAGAAATTATGTGTTGACTTAAAAAGGAAAAACATTGATAATGTAAGTATGAGTGTCCTGTCTATGGGTATGACGGGAGACTATGAGGTTGCTATTGAAGAGGGCGCTACCATGATCCGCGTTGGCACGGGAATTTTTGGAGAGCGTAATTATAGTTAGATTGGAGACGGTAAAATGAGCGTAATCGATAAATTCCTGGACGTCATGAAGCTGGGTGGTGATGACGACTACGATGATTATGACGACTATGATGAATTCGATGATGACTACGAAGAAGAGAAGCCGGAGAAGAGAAGCTCCTTTCGACGTAAGAAAGAAGAGGACTATGACGATTTTGATGATGAGGAACCAAGAGAGCGGTCTAAGGTAACTCCTATTCGTCAGGCTCCAAGAAAGCAGGGGAAGGGTATGGAGGTATGTGTAATTAAGCCTACAAGCTTTGATGATTCCAGAGAGATTACGGAGACACTTCTCAGTAATCGGACAGTAGTGTTGAACTTTGAAGGTTTGGATATGGATGTGGCGCAGCGGATCATAGATTTTACATCCGGGTCCTGTTTTGCTATCGGAGGCAATTTGCAGAAGGTATCCGGAAGTATCTTTTTGGTGACGCCTAGGAATGTGGATATATCCGGCGACCTGCAGGATATTTTAAGCAGCTCCATCGAGATTCCTTCCGTTTATGGAAGGTAAGCTTTAAGGATATGACAAGAGAAGAGCAGCAGACGGAAAAGCGCCTTCTGGATTTGGGACAGACGGCGTATCAAAGAGGAATCGTGACCTACTCCAATTTCCTCAATTTGAATGAACAGAATATACTATATGGTATCCGCTCGGAGCTTTCCTATCTTAGAATCGAGAGCTTTGGAGGATACGAAACGGCGGAGCGTCAGATGGCAGCCTTTGTTCCTGATGCTCCTCTGTTTTGTCCTGAATATCCCATTGATTGTATTCAGATAGAGCCTCTTCAGGTGAAGTTTGCGGAAAGCTTAAGCCACAGGGATTATCTGGGGGCAATTCTGAATCTGGGTCTGGAGCGATCTAAGACAGGCGATATTTTGGTGGAGGAAGATCGGGCCTACTTGTTTTGCGAGTCAAGGATTGCGGATTTTATCTGTGAAAATTTGACGCGGATTCGTCATACGGCAATTATGGCAGGGCGTGTGGAGAAGGAGAGCTTTTCCTATGAGCCGAAGATGCGAAAGATCAGAGGGACAGCCGCATCGATACGCTTGGACAGCCTGCTTTCATTGGCCTTCGGAGCATCCAGAAGCAGTCTTACCGGATTGATTGAGGGCGGCAAAGTGTTTGTCAACGGAAGGCTGGTGACCTCCAACGGTTATCAGCCGAAGGAAGGAGACCTCGTATCTGTTCGTGGGATGGGGCGGTTCCGTTTTCAGGAAAGCGGCGGAAAGTCAAAAAAGGGGAGAAGTTATGTAACTCTTTTGAAATATATTTGACAGTAGATGAGGTAGGAAATGGAAGAAAAAGAAAATTTGGTTTTACCTGTGCGGCGGGATGGGAAGTTTTGCTATTCGATTGTTTTGGAAAAGAGCTTTGAGGCCCTTTCGGCTCAGATAAAAGCATTGGACACGACAAAGCGGAAGCTTTGCATTGTGACAGACAGTCATGTAGGACCTCTGTATGGCGGGGCGGTAGAGCAGGAGCTGCTTAAGGTGTCCGAGAGAGTAACTCTTTATACCATTGAGGCAGGCGAGGAGCATAAGAGCCTGGATACGGTGAGAGGGATTTATGAGCATCTCATTCAGGAGCATTTTGACCGAAAGGATCTATTGGTGGCTTTGGGAGGCGGCGTGATTGGGGATCTGACCGGATTCGCGGCGGCGACTTACCTGCGGGGGATTCGTTTTGTTCAAATCCCGACAACTCTTTTGGCACAGGTAGACAGCAGCATCGGCGGAAAAACAGGAGTTGATTTCGACAGCTATAAAAATATGGTAGGAGCCTTTCATATGCCAAGCCTTGTATATATGAATCTTTCTGTCTTAAAGTCTCTTCCGGACAGACAGTTTGCGTCCGGTATGGCGGAGATTTTAAAGCATGGCTTGATTCGGGATAAGGCTTATTATAAGTGGCTTTTGGACAATCAGACAGAGATACGGGAGCGCAGATACGAAGCTTTGCTTCCGATGATAGCAGAAAGCTGCAAGATCAAGCGTTCAGTTGTAGAGGTGGACCCGACGGAACAGGGTGAGCGTGCGCTTTTGAATTTTGGTCATACCATTGGCCACGCAGTAGAAAAGCTAAAGGATTTTTGCTTGCTGCATGGAGAATGTGTGTCAGTGGGAATAGCGGCGTCTGCCGTGATATCTTTGGAGAGAGGACTTCTGAGGAAGGAGGAGCTTCAGGAGATTGAGAGAGGGCTTCAGGCATTTTCACTTCCTGTCCGTACGGAAGGCTTAGAAGCAGGGAAGATCGTTGAGGTTACTCGTTCTGATAAAAAGATGGAGGCGGGAAGCATTAAGTTCGTCCTCCTTCGAGGAATTGGTGAAGCTTTTGTGGATAAGACTGTGACAGAGAAGGAACTTCTGTCTGCGTCGGCTTGGATTTTAGGAGACAGCAATGACGAAACGTGTGCAATATAACCTGACAGGGATACTGGCGTCTATCCTGCTGACAGTCCTTGATCAGTGGACAAAATATCTGGCGGTACTGCATCTGAAGGGAAGAGCGCCCTTTGTGCTGATAGACGGCGTATTTGAATTGAGTTATTTGGAGAATCGCGGGGCGGCTTTTGGTATTTTTCAGGGACAAAAAGCGGTGTTTTTGATATGTACGGTTCTTATTTTAGAGCTGGTGGTGTTTTATTATACCCGGCTTCCGGAAGGGAAGCATTATCATCCGGTACGCTTGGTGGGAGTACTGTTATGTGCCGGGGCGCTCGGCAATATGATTGACCGGGCAGCCAATTCCTATGTGGTGGATTTTTTCTATTTTAAGCTGATTGATTTTCCTGTGTTCAATGTAGCAGACTGCTATGTGACGGTGGGAGCGATACTGTTGGCTCTGCTGATCATGTTCTACTATAAGGAAGAGGAGCTTGGCTTTTTGGCCTGGAAGCGTCCGGAAAAAGAGGCAGGGGATGGACAGGAAAAAGAGCTTTAAGGTGGAAGAGCAGGAAGGACTGCGGATTGATCGGTATCTTTCGGAGCAGATGCCGGAGCTGTCGCGTTCTTATATACAGAAGATCATTAAGGATGGGGGCGTACTTCTTGCCGGAAGACCGGTAAAGGCGAATTATAAGGTGAGTATCGGAGAAGTGGTTGAATTGGAGTTGCCGCCTGCCGTAGAGCCGGAGGTGGAGCCGGAGAATTTGTTCCTGGATATTCTGTATGAGGATGCGGACGTGATTTTTGTGAATAAGCCGAAGGATATGGTAGTGCATCCCTCGGCGGGGCATATGACCGGAACACTGGTGAACGGACTTCTGTACCATTGCAGAGGGCAGCTTTCCGGAATCAACGGTGTTATGCGTCCGGGGATTGTCCATCGGATTGATAAGGATACAACAGGGGTTTTGATTGTTTGTAAGAATGATCGGGCACACAGCGCGGTGGCGGAGCAGCTTAAGGAGCATACGATTACGAGGCGGTATCGGGCTGTTGTATGGGGGAATCTGAAAGAAGATACGGGTACCGTAGACGCGGCGATTGCAAGGCATCCCGTAGACAGAAAGCGTATGTCTGTGGTTTCGCAGGGAGGAAAGCGGGCAGTTACTCATTACCGGGTATTGGAGCGGTTTGGGCGGTTTACTTATATTGAGTGCCGGCTTGAGACAGGGCGGACGCATCAGATACGTGTTCATATGGCTAGTATTGGGCATCCGCTTGTGGGTGATGAGGTTTATGGAAGGGGTAAGGAGCCGTTTTCGCTTCAGGGACAGGCGCTTCATGCGATGGTGCTGGGGATTCGGCATCCGTCCGGTGGGGAATATCTGGAGGTGGAGGCTCCTTTGCCGGAGTATTTTATGCGGCTTTTGGAGAGACTGCGTAGAGAGTGTGGGAAGTAGTGGGGGCCGGAAAATAAGGCGGAAGATTTTTCTATATCTTCCGCCTTATTTTCCGGCATTTATGTTTTGGCGCGTTAGTATTAGGTATAGGAGCCAGATGAAGAGTCCTAAGCATGAGATGAGGATGCTGGGGGTTAGGCCGGGGGTGCGGTAGTGAAGCTCGATGGAGTGGTCTCCGGCGTCTAAGGGGAGGGCCAGATACATTGTGTTGGCGCGCTGCAGGGGGATTGGTTTTCCGTCTGTCAGAGCGGTCCAGCCCTTGGAGTAGGGGATGGACAGGCAGAGGAGCTTGCGCTCGGTCAGGGTGATGTGGCCTGTGATCTGGTTGGGGTGGAAGGTTACTTGTTCCAAGCGTTCTTGGCGGAGAGTGTCTACCTGCTCGGATAGATGTTCGAGAAGGAGACAGAGTACGGATAGATTCCGGAAGGAGTAAATGCCTTGGCAGGGAAGGGTCAGTGTAATGGTGTGCTGTTCCTTGGGGGTGTAGCCCATGTTAATAAGAAAGTCTGAGCGCTCATAGGAGCTTTCTGTCAGGCTCGCATAGTAACAGAAGCTGGTGTCTAAGACTTCCGAGGTGCAGGTGATTGGGAAGTACAAACCCCTGTAAGCGAAAAAAACAGGGTGCGTCCAAGACAGCTTACAAGTTTTTGTTTCCAATTCAGATGCTTCATGGTACAAAAGCGGATAATACAGTAGAGAACTGTTAAAATAACCAGCATATAAAAGGAATAAAAATTGCTGATAGCGGAAAGAGCGGTCATTGCAATCAGCAGATGGACTTTTTCCTTGTGAAAGATTCGTTCTACGCCGATGAGAAGAAGGGGAAGATAAATCATCGGATTAATAAAATAAGGATGCATGGGGGCAAGGGCGATCCCGTAGCCGCCGAAAACATAGATGAGGCTTCCGGCAAGAGCAGCAGTGCGGCTGCGCTTCATGCGAAAGCAATAGCAGGAAAAAGCCCCGCCGGCAAGATATAAGCGAAGCAGGACTAAAAAGTTAAACAATACCTCAAGATAACGGACAGGAACCAAAAGCGCCAAAACCAATGTATAGCATAAAAAATAGAAACGCCGGCTGTCCGGATTCTATTTGAAGGATAAAGTTTTTATTGCAGTACCTACCTTTAAGCTTATGTATGATTCGTTTTTATTATATAGGTAGAAAAAGGAAAAGTCTCTTTAAAAAATGACGATAAAAATTTCCGGAGATTTTAAAGTTTTGCTTGCCATTTGCAGATACTTGTGTTAAAATAATTTTCGTTGCAGAGATTAAATGCAACGAGCCGGCGTGTCGGAATGGCAGACGAGGCAGACTCAAAATCTGTTGTGGGCAACCACGTATGGGTTCAAGTCCCATCGCCGGCAGTATAAAAATCGCTGAAAGACCAGGAATGGAAGCTTTCAGCGATTTTTTTGCATAAATTATCCAGCATGTACATATAATGTCAGTAGTATTACGGAATTTAAAATCAGTAATATCCCTCACAATACACAAATTAATTTACAGGTGTATGCATTTATAACCGGAAATTGATTTCATAGGGGTGCATTGGGAGAAGTATTACGGAACCGGAATAGGAGGACAAACATATGGCAAGGCCAAGAACAAGAGTGAGAAAAACCTACGAAGAGCTGCTGGCAGAGAATGAGGAGAAGCTTCGGAAGCACACAGAGGCCGTTTCCCTGCTTCAAAAGGAGCGGGAAGAGCTGTTAAAGGCAAAGCGTGACGAGGAAATGCAGGAGCTTTATGCCTATATGCAGGAGAACGAGCTTTCCGCCCAGGATGTTCTATTCAGCTTAAGGGAGCAGAATAACAATGAATTGGAGGAACGGGAGGCTTCTTAAGGTCATCCGATCTATTATGATGCATTTGCAGCCTGCAGCCTCAGGCAAACATTCACGTCCTGTCCGTTTTATATATAGAAGGATACGGACTGCTGACTGCTAGAAAGCCTCCCGGAACTCGCTGGGTGTCATATCCGTGAGCTTTTTAAAGGAACGGCTGTAAGTCAGTGTGCTTTTAAAGCCGACCTCCGTGGCAATGGCATGGATGGACAGCTTGGAATAAGTGAGATATTCCTTGGATTTGTTGACCCTGTATTCAGTCAGATACTGGTACAGGGTTTTTCCTGTATGTTCTTTAAAAATTTTGCAGAAATAGAACTTGGAAAAGTTCACCTTCTGACAGATAATATCTACGGACAGCTCATCCATATAGTGCTCGTCGATATATTTCAGTGCGGTATTGACAATAGTCTGCTGCACAGGAGTAAGAAGGCGGGCCTTTTCGATCTCATGAGTAACCAGCAGCAGTTCATGGATAATCTGATGAACCAGATAGCAGGCTTCCATCTGTATAAACAGATCCTTCGTATAATGATAAGAGCACAGGGTAGTAAAGTGTGTGCAGATATTGTGCAGCGGCGTAATGGGAATGACCCCTTTCTTCCCGCGTATCATATTATAGTAGAGCTTGGCATGTGTCCCGGAGAAAATAATATAAAAATATCTCCAATTCGGGGTAGCCTTGGAAAACCGCAGCCGGGTATTGCAGTTGGAGATTACAATATGTTCCTTATGAACATACTGCACCTCTTTGTATTTCGTGTACTGCGCCACTCCCTCCAGAATATAAAAAATAATAAATTCCGAGTAATTGGCATTGCATTTTAACTCCCGTTCGTTGGAATATCCGCACTGAAGAACCTGAAAGGGCAGGTTCACGGACTTGTCGGAGAGAAGATTTGACTTATGTATATATTTGGGGGGATATTCTTTTTGTGGCATTTTCATACGAAATAAAGTCCTTTCCCGGGAACAATTGTTTGAAATGACAAATAATTCACATATTTTTCCTTACTATAGCACAAAAATGCCAGAAAAGCAAGATTTGATACCGAAAAAACAGTATTTGATATTGAATATTCTTCATTTTTGGGTTTATCTAGTAGCATAAAGACCAAGCAAGGAAGGAGAAAATAGGGTGAACGAGCAAAATTACATTCTCGAGCTGAAGGATGTGGTCAAGACCTTCGGCGGCGTCACCGCTCTGGCAGGCGTGCAGTTTCGGCTGAAGAAGGGTGAAATACATGCACTGATGGGTGAGAACGGCGCAGGAAAATCCACCTTCATCAAGGTTATCACAGGCGTTCATCAGCCGGACAGCGGAATTATGCTGTTAGAGGGCGAGCGGATTACCCCCCGGAATACGATGGATTCGGCGAAGCTGGGAATCGCGGCGATTTATCAGCATGTAACGGCATTCCCGGATTTGTCTGTGACTGAAAATATTTTTATGGGGCAGGAGATTAAGAACAAGCTGGGCATGTACGACTGGCGTCAGATGAACCAGAAGGCAAAGGAGCTGATTGAGCCTTTGAGCAAGGAGATCGACGTGACGAAGCCGATGGGTTCCTTAAGCGTAGCGGCACAGCAGCTTGTGGAGATTGCCAAGGCCCTTTCCAGAGACGCCCGGATTCTTATCATGGATGAACCGACGGCTTCTTTGACGGCAAATGAGTGCGAGGAGCTTTACACTATTGCGGAGCGGCTCCGTGACGAGGGCGTTTCCATTATTCTGATTTCTCACAGATTTGAGGATATGTACCGCCTGGCAACGAGAGTCACCGTATTCCGTGACGCACAGTACATAGGCTGCTGGGATGTGGATAAGATTTCCAATCAGAAGCTCATCGGGGCGATGGTAGGCCGGGAGCTGGATCAGATGTATCCCGAAAAGACGGCCAAAATTGGAGAAACCGTACTGAAAGTGGAAAATATTTCCAAGGAAGGCTACTTTAAAAATATTTCCTTTGACGTAAAGAAGGGCGAAATTCTGGCTCTTACGGGACTGGTGGGTGCAGGGCGTACCGAGGTCTGCCAGACCATTTTCGGCATTATGAATCCCGACAGCGGCAGGATTCTTCTGGAGGGACAGGAGATTCATGTAAAGACACCGGTGGAGGCATTTGAATACGGCATCGGCCTGCTTCCTGAGAACCGGCAGACCCAGGGGCTTGTGAACGAGCTGCCCATTTACCAGAACGTGTCTTCTGCGGATATGAAGCAGTTTGCCAAGGCGAATATGCTGGATGAAAAGGCGGAGATTCAAAAAGCCATTGAGCTTTGCCAGAAGATTTCCCTCAAAGCCAAAGATATCAGCGCGCCGCCCTCCTCACTGTCGGGCGGTAATCAGCAGAAGGTTGTATTTGCCAAGCTTCTCAACTGCTCCCTGAAAGTGCTGATTCTCGACGAGCCTACGAAGGGTATCGACGTAGGCGCGAAGTATTCCATCTATGAGATTATGAACGAGCTGGCGGCAAACGGCTATGCGATTATTATGGTTTCCTCCGAGATGCCGGAGGTGCTTGGTATGGCCGACCGGATCGTGGTGATGAAGTCCGGACATGTAACCGGCGAATTTGACAACAAAGAGGTATCCCAGGAAATGATTATGGCGGCCTCATTGGGTGAACAGAGGAAGGAGGCCAGGGCATGAAAAAAGTATTCGGATACCGCAACATCGGTCTTGTATTCGGACTGATTGGGCTTATGATACTGGCGGGAATTATTACACCGTCTATGTTTTCCCTGAATACCATTATTTCCATGCTGCGGAATAATGCGGTTTACGTATTCCTGGCAATGGGTATGATGGTGGTTTTGGTGACGGGCGGCATTGATCTGTCCGTAGGCTCCATACTGGCATTGTCCGGCGTGGTCTGCACTTCGCTGATGAGCAGCCATATGGAGATTCCCAACTTTGTGTGGGTGCTTTTAAGCCTTGTGATCGGAATTATCTGCGGAGCCTTCAACGGCTTTGTGGTTGGTTACCTGAAAGTGGTTCCCATGATTGCAACACTGGGTACGATGTATATCTACAGAGGCTTTGCGTTCCTCTTAAGCGGCGGCAACTGGTGGTTCCCCCATCAGATTTCCGAGGGCTATCAGGCGTGGGCAGGAAAGCAGATCCTTGGAGTTCCGAGTATTCTCTGGATTGCGGCTGTCGTATTTCTGACAGCATACTGGTATCTCAGCTACCGGACGACCGGCAGACGTATCTATGCAATCGGAACGAATGTGGAGTCTGCGAAGGTTGCAGGTATCAAGGAGGCGCGAGTCCGTTTTCTGGCATTTGTTATCTGCGGCGCACTGGCAGGCATCTCCGGTATGCTTTATACGGCCAACTATGCAATGTGTACCTATACCATCGGCGACGGCTATGAGCTGCAGGCTATCGCTATCTGTATCCTGGGCGGCGTCAGCATCACCGGAGGCCGGGGAACTGTGGACGGCGTATTCATCGGATGGCTGATGATGAGCGTGATTACCCAGTTTATCAGTCTGCTTCCGGGATTGTCCGTATGGCAGAAGGCCCTGCAGGGCGCTATCATTATTGCAGCCGTATTCCTGAATATTGCAATGGCACGCTCTTCTGAGAAGCGTTTCCTGAAAGAAAGGGGGGCACTGCTCTAATGGCTGAGAATAAAGCTGCGGTCAGAGATCTGACTGTCAAAGAGGGTTTTCAATTAAGCAAGTTTCTGGTAAAATGGGAAATGATCCTGGTTTACATATTGATTCTGATTAATCTGATTCTGGCTGTTGCCAGGCCGGGATTGTATTTCAACATCGGCACCATTCAGTCCATCATTCAGTCGGGACTTGACTTGTCGCCTATGGTAATGGGTATGGTGTTTGTGCTGATGCTTGGGGATATTGACGTATCCATCGCTTCCAACATGGTTCTTTCCGGTATGACTACGGGTCTTCTGTATCAGAACGGAACGCCGGGGATTGTGGCTGTTTTGGCAGGTATCCTTACGGGAGCGGTCTGCGGGGCCTTTAACGGCGTTCTGGTAGGATATGTGAAGATGCCTGCGGTTATTGTAACCATTTCCACCTCCATGCTGTTCCGCGGAATTGTAGAGATTATCCTGGATGTAAATTCACTTAAGAATTTCCCGGCCTTCTACAATGCCATCGGCTGGAGAAACTGGTGGATCTTCCCCATTTGTATGGTGTTATATATCATCATTACCGTGATTTTCTACTTTATTCTGCACCGGTCCACTTTTGGACGGAAGCTGTATATTGTGGGAAATAACCCGGTTACGGCTCAGTATTCCGGTATCCGGGTAGAGCGGGTGAAGCTCATTGTGTTTATCCTGATGGGCGTGATGGCAGGCATCGGTTCCATTTTCTTCGTAGGACGTATGGGCGGCGGTCTTTCCTCCTCTATGGGTACGGGCTACGAGATGGATACTATCGCTATCTGCGTACTGGGCGGCGTGTCCACCAACGGCGGTAAGGGTAAGGTGTACGGTCCCTTTATTTCCACCTTTATTATGGCCTTCCTGCTGTATACGCTGGGTCTGATTGGCGTGGATGCCAATACACGTAAGATTGTAACGGGTATTGTGCTTCTGATTGCCGTACTGATTCCCAGTGTGAACCGGCAGCTTATTGCGGATGTGAAGCTTAAGGTTCTGTATAAGAACAATAAGAACATCGAGGCTCTCAATGTAAAGACGGCCGCAGAGGTGAAGGAACTTAAGGCGGAGATTGCAAGGCTTAGAAAATCCGGCGATCCGGACGGTAAGATCCGCAAGGCCGAGGAGAGAATTGTGTCCTTACAGAATACGTGTAAGGAAAAGACAGCACAGATGAAAGCGGAGCTTGAGGAGAATGCCAGAAAGAATAAGGAGCGTTTCTCCTAAGCGATTTGAATGAAAGGCGGCCGCTTTCGGGCGGACGAACTTCATTTGGTAAGGTATATCCGGGGTTTAGAGCGCCCCGTATATATAAAAAAGAGCTATTAAGCAAAAATAAAAGGAGGATATTTCATTATGATGAAAAAGATTTTAGCTCTGATGCTCAGTGTGAGCATGATTGCAGGACTTGCAGCCTGCGGTTCCAAGGAAACGGAAGCTCCGGCAACGGATGCGCCGGCAACAGAGGCTCCTGCCGAGACAGGCGGAGACGACGCAGAGGCAGATGCTCCTGCAGCACCGTCTGCTGAAGGCGGAAAGCATGTATTTATGTTCAAGTCTACCGGTAACAAGTTCGGTGATTTGATGTATGAAGGCTACAGTGAGTACATGAACGCACTTGGCTATGAGACCGAGTATGACAGCCCGGCTGAGACAACCGTAGCCGCTCAGGTTCAGATGCTTGACGAGCTGATTACACAGGGCGTTGCTTCTATCGTTATTTCCACCAACGGAGATACCGGATATGATGAGATTTTCCAGAAGGCAAAGGATGCCGGAATCCCCATCGTTTCCATCGACTCCGAGGCAAGCGTTGACTACCGTCTGGCTCATATCAATCAGGCAGAGGTTCAGGATATCGGATCTTATCTGGTACAGGCAGCCGTTCTGATTACTCTTGGCGTAGATTATCCGGAAGATAAGACTATGGAAGAGGTTGTAGCAGAGCAGCTTGGAAGCTACTCAGGCGACGAGATCGTTCTTGGTGTTCTTTCCGCCGGTATCGATACTCCGGTTCAGAACAGCTGGATTGCAGCTATGGAGACAGAGCTTGCAAAGGATATGTACAAGGGTAAGGTTAGCCCCAACCTTGACAAGAAGTACGGAAATGACGACCCGGTTGAGTCTACAACTCAGGCAAATGCTTTCGTAGCAGAGGCTAAGGTTGACTGTATCATTTCCCCGACTACCGTTGGTATCGCAGCAGCAGGACAGGTTCTGAAGCAGGCGAACAGCGAAATCAAGCTGACAGGTCTTGGACTTCCTTCCGAGATGCAGTCCTTCATGCCCAACGCGGCGGAGGATGACGCATTTGCATCCGTTTGTCCTTACATGATGCTGTGGGATGTTATTCATCTTGGCGCAGTAGCAGGCGCTGCAATTGACGCGGCTCTGACCAATGGCTGGGCAGGAGCAGATGGTGAGACCTTCACAATGGCTGCTTTCCGTGACTATGCTGAGGAAGATTACACTGTTTACACACAGGGCGACGGAACCTTCGTTTTGGCAGGCACACCGTACATCTTCTACAAGGGCAACATGGCTGAGTGGATCAGCAAACTGTAAGATTTAAAAGGCTATAAGAATACTGGGGGACTGCGCCTGCAGTCCCCCAGTTTTAAAGAAGGAGAAAAGGGATGAGCAACACCTATTATCTGGCAGTAGACATCGGGGCTTCCAGTGGACGCCATATCCTGGGGCACCTTGAGGACGGGAAAATGGTTCTGGAGGAGATCTACCGCTTTGACAATGGCATGAAGCCGAAGAACGGGCATTTGTGCTGGGACGCGGACGGCCTGTTCGGAGAAATCAAGGCCGGAATGAAACGTTGTAAGGAGCTTGGGAAAATTCCGGTGAGTATGGGTGTGGACACCTGGGCGGTGGACTATGTTCTTCTGGATAAAAACGGGGAGCGCCTAGGGGATGCGGTCGGCTATCGGGATAAGCGGACGGAGGGAATGGACGACAAGGTTTATGAGATCATTTCTCCGGAGGAGCTGTATGGGCGAACGGGAATCCAGAAACAGATTTTCAATACCATTTATCAGCTCATGGCCGTAAAGGAGCAGCAGCCGGAGCTGATGGAAGAGGCGGAGCAGCTTTTGATGCTTCCGGATTATTTTCATTATCTGCTGACAGGCGTGGCAAAAACAGAGTATACCAATGCCACCTCGGGCCAGCTTGTAAGTCCGAAGACAAAGGACTGGGACTTTGAATTGATTGAGCGTTTGGGCTATAAAAAAGAAATCTTCGGGCCTATCAGCCTTCCGGGAACTGTGGTAGGACCCTTAAAGAAAGAGGTGGCCGGGGAGGTTGGCTTCTCCTGCACGGTGATGCAGCCGGCTACCCATGATACGGCTTCTGCGGTTCTGGCGGTTCCCTCCACGGAGGAGGATGTGATCTACATAAGCTCCGGCACCTGGTCCCTGATGGGAACGGAGCTAAAGGAAGCGGATTGCAGAGAGGAAAGCCGCAGGGCAAACTTTACCAATGAGGGCGGCGTGGATTACCGGTTCCGGTTTTTGAAAAATATTATGGGACTGTGGATGATTCAGTCCGTTCGAAAGGAGCTTCCGGTAAAATACAGCTACGCGGAGCTTTGCAAGATGGCTGAGGAGGTTTCGGACTTCCCCACGGTGATTGATGTGAACGATCAGAGCTTCCTGTCTCCGGACAGTATGATTGAAGCGATACAGGAATATTGCAGGAAGCACGACCAGGCAGTGCCGGAGACGCCGGGAGAGCTGGCGGCGGTCATTTACCAGAATCTGGCCCGCAGCTACGGCGAAACGGTCTGGGAGATTGAGGAGCTTACCGGGAAGACCTATGATAAGATTCATGTGGTGGGCGGCGGTTCCAATGCGGATTACCTCAATGAGCTGACGGCCTGGTACACGAAGAAGGAAGTTCTGGCAGGACCGGGAGAGGCTACGGCTCTTGGAAATCTGGCGGCGCAGATGATTGCGGCCGGGGAGCTTAAGGATATCTGGGACGCCAGGGTTTGTATCCGCAATTCCTTTGAGATTCGGTCATTTCGGGCTTAGAGAGAGATAAAAGCGGGAGTATATCATATATAATACGCAACTGATAGTGCTGTCGCGAAGTGACTTTACCCTTTAGAGCTGTCGCGCAGCGACTTAAAATAGGAGGATGATAGGCATGAATGTGAAAGAAAGATATGAATCAGCGAAGGCAATGTATGCGAAAATCGGCGTGGATACGGATGCGGCTCTGGAGCGTCTCAAAGGGATTCCCATTTCCATGCACTGCTGGCAGGGAGATGATGTAATCGGATTTGACCATGACGGGCCTTTGACCGGCGGTATTCAGACTACAGGCAATTATCCCGGAAGAGCAAGGAATCCGGAGGAGCTGATGGCGGACATTGAGAAGGCTTTAAGCCTGATTCCCGGCAAGCATAAGGTGAATCTCCATGCCTGCTACGCCATCTTTGAGAACGGAGAGCGCGCGGATCGGGATAAGATTGAGCCGAAGCATTTTGCAAAATGGGTGGAGTTCGGCAAGAAGAACGGCATTGCCTTTGACTTTAATCCCACCTGCTTTTCTCATCCGATGGCAGAGGACAGTCTGACCCTCTCAAGCCCCAACGAGAAGGTTCGTAAGTTCTGGGTGGATCACTGTATCGCATGTATTAAGATTTCCGAATATCTGGCCACGGAGCAGGGCTGTCCCTGTGCCATGAATATCTGGATTCCCGACGGAATGAAGGATGTTCCGGCGGACCGCCTGGGACCCCGTGCAAGATTTAAGCAGTCCTTGGATGAGATTCTGGCTGTTCCCTATGACAAGGAAAAGGTTCTGGTGTGCCTGGAGTCTAAGGTATTTGGTATCGGTATGGAGTCTTATACGGTGGGCTCCAGCGAGTTTACAATCAATTATGCGGCAAGAAACGGAATCATCAGCCTGATGGACAACGGACATTATCATCCTACTGAGGTGGTGTCCGATAAGATTTCCTCCATGCTGCTGTTTAATGACAAGATTGCCCTTCATGTGACAAGAGGCGTGCGCTGGGACAGCGACCATGTGGTTCTATTTGATGATGAGACGAGAGAGATTGCCAAGGAGATCGTGCGCAACGACGCCATTGACAGGGTGCTTCTGGCTCTGGATTATTTTGACGCAAGCATCAACCGGATTTCCGCCTGGGTAACGGGTATGCGCAATATGCAGAAGGCTCTTCTCTATGCGCTGCTTTCTCCCAATAAGAAGCTGAAAGAGCTTCAGGACGCCGGGAAGTTCACGGAGCTGATGATGCGTCAGGAGGAGATGAAGACGTATCCTCTCGGGGATGTGTGGAATTATTTCTGCGAGCAGAACGGCGCTCCGGTGCAGGAGGACTGGTTTGCGCAGATTGAGAAGTATGAGGAAGAGGTGCTTTCCAAGCGGAAGTAGACGGTAAAGTCACGAAGGCGCTTTACCCTTTAGTGCCATCGCGCAGCGACTTAATTGGTAAAGTCACAAAGGCGCACGAGAGGAACTTTTATGAGTGCCCTTTCGAGTAAAAGTTCCTCTCATTACAGGTGTGCCGAAGTGACTTTACCCTTTAGAGCCATCGCGCAGCGATTTAATTGGTAAAGTCGCAAAGGCGCACGAGAGGAACTTTTATGAGTGCCCTTTCGAATAAAAGTTTCTCTTATCACAGGTGTGCCGAAGTGACTTTACCCTTTAGTGCTGTCGCGCAGCGATTTAATTGGTAAAGTCGCAAAGGCGCACGAGAGGAACTTTTATGAGTGCCCTTTCGAGTAAAAGTTCCTCTCATTACAGGTGTGTCGAAGCGACTTTACCCTTTAGTGCCATCGCGCAGCGATTTAAATAGGAGAAAAAGTCATGATTGATTTAACAAAGTTAGTTGAGATGTCAAACAAGCACGGGAAAAACCCGGATCTGGTACTGGCGGGCGGCGGTAATACCTCCTATAAGAAAGATGGAGTTCTCTATGTAAAATGCTCCGGCACCAGTCTGGGAACCATTACGGCGGACGGCTTTGTGGCTATGGATATTGCAAAGCTTACGGCTCTTATGGAAAAGGACTATCCGGCAGAGGATGCGGCCAGAGAAGCGGCGTTTCTAAAGGATGTGATGGATGCCCGGTGTGATGAGGATCTAAGCAAGCGTCCCAGCGTGGAAGCATTACTCCACAGCCTGTTTCCCCAGACCTATGTGCTTCACATTCATCCGGCTCTGATCAATGGTCTTACCTGCTCCAAGGGGGCCGAAGAGCTGGCAAAGGAGATTTTGGGCGCTCAGATGATCTGGATTCCCATCTGCCGTCCGGGATACACCCTTGGAAAGCTTTGCAATGAGGCTATGAAGGTGTACAGGGAGGAGCATGGCCAGGAGGTGCAGGTGGTGCTTCTGCAGAATCACGGAATCTTTATCGCGGCGGAGACCACGGAGGAGATTGACCGTATTTTGGCGGATGTGATTGATAAGCTGGAGGCTTATGTGCGCACGGAAGGCAAGGAAGAGCTGACCTCCAGGCTTCATGCCATTACCGGACGGGCGGCGGAATTTCTGCCGATTCGCGAGTCCGTGCATTTTGTGAGCAGCAGGGAGAAGGCCGAGGCTCTTTTAAAGCCGTTTACGCCGGATCATATTGTGTACTGCGGCGCGTTTCCGCTGTTTGTGGGAGAGGATGAGGATTTGGAAGCAGCACTGAATGCGTTTAAGGAGAAGGAAGGAGATTATCCGAAGATTGTCCTTGTGCAGAATGTGGGAGCCTTTGCCCTCTGCCAAAGTGAGAAGGAGATACGCAATGCGGAGCTTCTTTTGACGGATGCCATGAAGGTGGCTTATTATGCGGAGAAGTTCGGAGGAATCCTGCCGATGACAGATGAGCTGACGTACTTTATCACTCACTGGGAGGCGGAGTCTTACCGGAAGAAACAGGCTTAAAAATGGATTTATTCTTATATTGATTATTGGGTAAATAGCACTTATTATTCTCATTATCCGCGTATTTGTGAAGTTAGCCGTAGATTACTACGCTGTTGCTTTGCAGATATACGGTTAGTGTGAATATTAAGTGCTATTTGCGAATAAATGAATGAAATGTTGTATAAAGAAAAAGAAGATTTGAAATAGTCATGACAGGCAGAGGATAAAGTATTGCGCCTGATGGAAGTTTATGAAGGAAGAGACGGAGGTATGCTTAAGGTGTATCTCTGTTTCTGTTTACGAATACCGGAAAAATAGGATTTTTCAAGGTATTGGATTGGAACCTTAAAAGAAAGTACAGGAAAGGTTTACTTTCATTGTTGAAAATAGTATACTGCTAATGAGGAAAATAGAACTTCATTTTCTTATACACGGACAGAAAGGAGCCTGCCCATGACCTGTAAAGAAGCGGAACAAATGGTAATGCCTTACATTAATAAGGAGCTGACAGACAAAGAGCTGAGCGCCTTTTTGTCCCATATCCACACATGCCAGGATTGTTACGAGGAGCTTGAGATCTATTATACCATCTACACCGGCCTTGCCCAGTTGGAAGATGGCGGGGAGGATCAGAATATCCACCGGCTTTTGGAGGAATCCTTAAGAGTATCGGAGCTTCAGATCCGGGGGAGAAGGTTTTTTAATGTGTACTATGTATTGTCCCAGGTAATGGCGATGGCGGCGCTGGCTGTCATTATGGTAATGGAGATTTTAAAAGTTTTAACGGATGTATTATGATGGAAATGTTTTTTGAAAAATATTTTCTGCTGGGCGGTAAAGTCGCAAAGGCGCATGAGAGAAACTTTCATGAGTGTCTTTTCGGATGAAAGTTTCTCTCATTACAGGAGTGCCGAAGGGACTTTACCCTTTCGGACTGTCGCGCAGCGACTATAGGAGGCAAAATATGAGCGAAAAAATATTACTTGTTGACGGGCACAGCATTATTAACCGGGCCTTTTACGGAGTGACCAATCTCACTAACTCCCAGGGCCTTCACACCAATGCCATTTTTGGCTTCTTAAATACGCTGTTTAAGGTTCTGGAGGAGGAAAAGCCCGACTATATCACCGTAGCCTTTGACGTGAAAGCCCCCACCTTCCGCCATGAGATGTACGCGGAATACAAGGGAACAAGAAAGCCCATGCCCGAGGAACTTCACGAGCAGGTTCCGGTGCTGAAAAATCTGCTTCATGCAATGGGAATCCCCACAATGGAAAAGGCCGGCCTGGAGGCGGATGATCTCCTGGGAACGGTGGCCAAGCGAAGCGAAAAGAAAGGTCTGGAGGTCACGGTGCTTTCCGGTGACAGAGATCTTCTGCAGCTTGCCACGGAGCATATCCGCATCCGTATGCCAAAAACCAAGGGCGGCGTGACGGAAATTGAAAATTACAATACACAGGACGTTATAGACCGCTACCAGATCACACCTTTGCAGGTGATAGAACTGAAAGCCCTTATGGGTGATTCCTCCGACAACATACCGGGTGTTCCGGGCATCGGAGAAAAGACGGCGACTAATCTTGTAGTCAAATACGGAACCATTGAAAATGCCTACGCCCACGTGGAGGAAATCACGCTGAACCGGGCGAGAGAGGCCCTTCGCAATCATTACGATATGGCACAGCTCAGCAAAACTCTTGCAACCATCAACATTGACTGTGATTACGATTATGACTGGGAAGCTGCCCGCCTGGGCAACATTTATACCCAGGAGGCATACGAGATTCTAAAGGAATTGGAATTTAAAAATATGCTGTCCCGTTTTTCAGTGGAGGCTCCGGTCAATGAAGCCATTGAAAAGAGCTTTTTGACCGTGAGGGATCTGGGCGAGGCGGAAAATATATTCGAAAAGGCCGGGAAGCAGGAACGGGTGGCCTTTGAGCTTATTCGGGAGAATGGGAAGGTACTGGCGCTTTCCCTGGCATTATCCGGGGCGGAGGTATACATTTTCCCGGTACAGGGCTTTCTTACGGAAGCGTGGATCGTGGATCGGCTGTCCCGGGCGCTTGCAGGAGTGAAGGAAGTTGTATGCTTAGGGCTTAAGGAGCAGCTGAAGTTTTTGGAGGCAAAGGCTCCCGACATTTTCCGGGACGTGGAGATAGGGGCTTATTTGCTCAATCCGTTGAAGGACAGCTATAGCTGTGAAGAGCTTGCAGGGGAGTTCTTAAGCCTTTCCGTGCCCTCCTGGGCGGAGCTTTTCGGCAAGCGGCCCCTGGGTGAGATTTTGGAGGAGAAGCCGGAGGAATTTCGCATTTATGCCGGCTATTTAAGTTATGTGCTCTATGAGGTTTATCCTGCTTTGGAGAAACGGCTTCGGGATGAGGGCATGGAGGAGCTTTACCGGAATATGGAAATGCCTCTTGTATTTACCCTGTTTTTCATGGAACAGGCAGGTATCCAGGTGGAGGCTCAGGAGCTTAAAATCTACGGCGATGCCCTGGCCGTACGGATTGGAGAATTGGAAAAAGAGATTTACGGGGAAGCAGGAGAGGAGTTTAACATCAATTCGCCTAAGCAGCTCGGCGTTATCTTATTTGATAAAATGGGAATGAAGGGCGGAAAAAAGACAAAGACCGGCTATTCCACCTCGGCGGAGGTGCTGGAAAAACTGGCTCCTGAGCATCCGATTGTGTCGCATATTTTGGAATACAGGCAGCTTACGAAGCTGAAATCCACCTATGCGGACGGCCTGGCCGGTTATATTGGAGAGGATCAGAGGATTCATACGACCTTTCAGCAGACCATTACGGCTACGGGGCGTTTGAGCAGCGTAGAACCGAATCTGCAGAATATTCCGATCCGCATGGAGCTTGGAAGGCTCATACGCAAAGTTTTTGTTCCGGAAGAGGGTTATACCCTTCTGGACGCGGATTATTCTCAGATTGAGCTTCGTGTGCTGGCTCATATGTCCGGGGATGAGAATCTCATTCAGGCTTACCGGGAGGCTCAGGACATTCACCGGCTGACGGCTTCCCAGGTGTTTCATATTCCCTTTGATGAGGTGACGGACCTTCAGCGGCGCAATGCAAAGGCTGTGAATTTCGGGATCGTGTATGGTATTAGCTCCTTTGGACTGTCTCAGGACTTGAGCATTACCCGGAAGGAGGCTCAGGAGTATATTGAGAAGTATTTTGAGACGTATCCCAGAATTAAGGAATTTTTGGACGGCTGTGTGAGGGACGCCAGGGAGAAGGGGTATGTGACGACTATGTTCGGCCGGCGGCGGCAGGTGCCGGAACTGAAATCTTCGAATTTTATGCAGCGATCCTTTGGGGAGCGTGTCGCCATGAACGCGCCTATTCAGGGGACGGCGGCGGATATTATTAAGTTTGCTATGATTCGTGTGGATCGGAGATTGAAGGAAGAGGGACTTCGATCACGGCTTTTGCTGCAGGTGCATGATGAACTTCTGGTGGAGGCGCATTTGGAGGAAACCCAGCGTGTGAAAGAGATTTTGGCAGAGGAAATGCATGGGGCGGCGAAGCTTTCGGTGCCGCTTGAGATTGATATGAAGCAGGGGAAGAACTGGTACGAGGCGCATTAAGGTGCGGAATCGCTGCTGATTATGGAGTGAAGAGTAATGCGGAATTGTGGAAATATGGATTTGAGAACAGAGGGATTTTTGAATGTGGGTAATTGGAATCACAGGAGGCGTAGGAGCCGGGAAGAGTGAGATTCTGGCCTTTCTGGAAAGAGAGTGCGGGGCCAGGGTGTTCCAGGCGGATCAGGCCGGGCACCGGGTGATGGAGCCAGGAACAGAAGCCTTTCAAAGAATTGCTGCGTTATTTGGCAGAGAGATACTCGGGGAAGACGGAAAGATAGATCGGAGAGCGCTGGGGGCGGTCGTGTTTTCAGATGGGGAAAAGCGGGAAGCCTTGAATGAGATTATCCATCCGGCGGTAAAGGCAATGGCTCTTAAGGAGATTGCCCGGGCACGGGAAGAGGGGAGATATCCGCTTTTTGTGATTGAAGCGGCTTTGCTGATTGAGGATCATTATGAAAAAATCTGTGACGAGCTGTGGTATATCTATGCAGCGCCGGAGGTGCGAAGAGAGCGGCTCCGGGCATTCCGCGGGTATTCGGATGAGAAGATTTCGGCGGTATTTGCCAGTCAGCTTACGGACGAGGAATTTCGTAAGCATTGCCAAAGAGTGATTGACAACAGCGGTTCCATAGAGGCGGCCTGTGAGCAGATTCGCGGTTTTTGCATGGAAAATCGTATGGATTCATTATAACAGATTGACAAGTACATGAAAATAACATATCTTAAAAAAGCGGTGTCATTAAGTTTGGCTTGGTGGTGCTGTTTGGAAAAGGTTGCTTGACGGCAATTTACCGCCAGTGCCGGGAAGATATTAAGGAATTACTAATAGGAGACAAAAGATATGAGAATGTGCAGTATCGCCAGCGGCAGCAGCGGAAACTGTATTTACATAGGCTCTGAGAACAGCCATATTCTGATTGACGCGGGAATCAGCGGAAAACGGGTGGAGGCGGGCCTGAAAGAGCTGGAGCTGCAGGGGACGGATGTGAACGGGATACTGATTACCCACGAACATTCGGACCATATCCGAGGGCTTGGAGTGCTGGCCCGAAAATATGAAGTTCCCATCTATGCCACGCCGGGAACAGCGGCGGCTATCCGTGAGATGGACGGTCTTGGCAGGATTGACGAAGGTCTGTTTGTGGAAATCGGAGCGGATGTGCCCTTTGCCATCGGCGATTTGAAGATTTCGCCTTTTCGGATTTCCCATGATGCGGCGGAGCCGGTGGCTTACCGGGTGGCCTGCGGAGGACACTGTGCGGCTGTGGCTACGGATTTGGGTGTTTATACGGCTTATACGGTGGACAATCTAAAGGATCTGGATGTATTATTGCTGGAAGCAAACCATGATATCCATATGCTTGAGGTAGGAGGATATCCCTATTATCTGAAACGGCGGATCGCCGGAGAGCGGGGGCATCTGTCCAATGAGTCCGCCGGGAAGCTGCTCTGCCAGGTGCTTCATGATAATCTGAAAGCCGTATTTCTGGGACATCTGAGCAAGGAGAATAACTATGCGGAGCTGGCACGGGAAACGGTGAAGCTTGAGGTGCAGCTTGGAGACACACCCTATCAGCCGGAGGATTTCCCTATCAACGTGGCTTGCAGGGATGAGATCTCGCCTTGCGTTGAGATATAGTTTATCTAATAAAAAAATTGGAAAGTGTATTAAGGAACCTTTAATAGTCCAGCTAAGAAATATCAAGTGTTTAGAAAAGTAATTTCTGCTGGCCGGTAAAGTCGCAAAGGCGCACGAGAGGAACTTTTATGAGTGCCCTTTCGAATAAAAGTTTCTCTCATTACAGGTGTGCCGAAGTGACTTTACCCTTTAGTGCCGTCGCGCAGCGACTTAAATAGGAGGACATTATGAAAAGAACAATTATTACTGTAGTAGGAAAGGACACGGTTGGAATTATTGCAAAGGTATGTACATACCTGGCGCAGAACGGAGTGAATATTCTGGACATTTCCCAGACCATTGTGCAGGGATTTTTCAATATGATGATGGTGGTGGATACCGGAAAGGTAAAATCCTTTGAAAGCCTTTCCTTAGAGCTTGAGCAGATTGGAGAAGAGATTGGTGTGGTGATCAAATGCCAGCACGAGGAAATTTTTGACCGGATGCACCGGATCTAGTGTCGTATTTGAATCTGTGCTGTGATGCGGCTCTTCCTGTCATGGCAAACAAAACTGAAATAAGGGGACATATATATGATAAATTTATATGAGGTAAGAGAAACCAATCAGATGATTGAGCAGGACAACCTTGACGTGCGTACAATTACCCTGGGAATCAGTCTTTTGGACTGCATTGATTCCGATTTGGACCGGCTTAATCAGAAGATTTACGATAAAATCACTACGGTGGCAAAGGATCTGGCAGCTACCGGAAAAGCCATTGAGCGGGATTTTGGAATCCCCATTGTAAATAAGAGGATTTCCGTAACGCCCATAGCATTGATTGGGGAGGCGGCCTGTCATTCGCCGGAGGATTATGTAACCCTCGCGGTGACCTTGGACCGTGCGGCCAAGGAGGTAGGCGTAAACTTTATTGGGGGCTATTCCGCATTGGTATCCAAGGGAATGACAAAGGGTGAAGAAAATCTGATTCGCTCCATCCCGGAGGCACTTTCCGGGACAGACCGGGTATGCAGCTCCGTCAATGTAGGCTCTACCAAATGCGGGATCAATATGGATGCCGTGCGCCTGATGGGAGAAATGATTTTAAAGACAGCGGAGTATACAAAGGAACAGGATTCTCTGGGCTGCGCCAAGCTGGTTGTGTTCTGCAATGCGCCGGACGACAATCCCTTTATGGCGGGAGCGTTTCATGGAGTGACAGAGGCGGACGCGATTATCAATGTGGGCGTCAGCGGTCCCGGCGTGGTGAAGCATGCTCTTAAGAAGGTCCGGGGAGAGAGCTTTGAGGTTCTCTGCGAAACCATTAAAAAGACGGCCTTTAAGGTGACCCGGGTGGGGCAGCTTGTGGCTCAGGAGGCTTCTAAGAGGCTTGGGATTCCTTTTGGAATTTTGGATCTTTCTCTGGCGCCTACGCCGGCCATCGGCGACAGTGTGGCGGAGATTTTGGAGGAAATCGGTCTTGAGCGCTGCGGAGCGCCGGGAACTACGGCGGCTCTGGCCCTTCTCAATGACCAGGTGAAAAAGGGCGGAGTGATGGCTTCCTCCTATGTGGGAGGCTTAAGCGGCGCATTTATACCGGTCAGCGAGGATCAGGGAATGATTGACGCGGTGCAGGCCGGAGCGCTGACCATTGAAAAGTTGGAGGCTATGACTTGTGTGTGCTCGGTGGGACTGGATATGATTGCCATTCCGGGGGATACGAAGGCCACTACGATTTCCGGTATCATTGCGGATGAGATGGCGATTGGCATGGTAAACCAGAAGACCACGGCTGTGCGTCTGATTCCGGTGATTGGCAAGGATGTGGGGGAAATGGTGGAGTTCGGCGGTCTTCTGGGGTATGCGCCTGTTATGCCGGTGAATCGGTTTTCCTGTGATGCATTTGTGAAGCGCACCGGACGAATTCCGGCGCCGATTCATTCCTTTAAGAATTAGCCTGGTTCATGAATGGCAGTTACATGAGTTAAGATAGAGGAATATTGTATTTGCAGAAGAAAGGGATAAAAGGAAAGGGCGCGTTTATGAAGGCTTATTCCCATTTGGTGTTTGATATTGACGGCACTTTGATTGATACGGTGAAAATCCATATGATTTCTCTGGAGAGAACCCTGAAAAAATACTGGGGAGCGGACGCGGAGCTGCCGGATCTTAGGTTTTCCTTCGGAATACCCGGGACAGCTACTATGGAGACTTTGAAGTTTGCAGATCCGGCTGAGGCTCACAGAGAATGGGAGAAGGAGTACCTGGCCTGTGCAAAGGAAGCGCCGGGGCAGTTGTTTCCGGGGATGAAAGAAACTCTGGAGAAGCTTAAAAGAACCGAAACCGCTATGGGGATTATCACCTCCAAAACGCGCTCCGAATATGAGGAGGATTTTCGAGGCCGGGGACTGGGGGAGTATTTTTCCTGTGTTGTTACATCTACGGATACCGGGAGAGGGAAGCCGTTTCCGGAACCCATGCTGGAGTATTTAAAGCTGACAGGAGCAAAGCCGGGTGAGGTTCTCTATCTGGGGGACAGCGTTCATGATATGGCGTGTGCCCGGGCAGCCGGGGTGGATCATGCTCTGGTACTCTGGGGGAGCCTGATGCCGGAGGGGATTGAGGCTACTTACCGTTTGGAGAAGCCGGAGGAGATTTTGGGTTTTACTCTTTAGTGCCGTCGCGCAGCGACTACTGGTAAAGCCGCAAAGGCGCACGAGAGGAACTTTTATGAGTGCCCTTTGGAATAAAAGTTACTCTCATTACAGGTGTGCCGAAGCGGCTTTACCCTTTAGTGCCGTCGCGCAGCGACTACTGGTAAAGCCGCAAAGGCGCACGAGAGGAACTTTTATGAGTGCCCTTTGGAATAAAAGTTACTCTCATTACAGGTGTGCTGAAGCGGCTTTACCCTTTAGTGCCGTCGCGCAGCGACTTTTAATAGGATGTTTTGTTTAAGGCAGTATGACGGGAGTTCGTGTGTATTCGTGGATAAAGTCTGTGCCGTATTGACATACCCTGGCAGATTCGTAAATATGAGCTGCAAGGACATCCTTTTCAAAAAGTGCATATTGAACGGGTGTGAGAACTGATTGGGCGTCCGCCGCTTTTACAAGAAGCGGTGAGGCGCTTTTTTGCTTGATGGCGTTTAAAAGGGGGGCGGCGCTTTTTCGGAAGCCCAGGGTCCTTAGGTAGACGGGCCAGTGGTTTGTCTTTAAGCTGTCCAGATCCGCCTGGTGAAGATCCAGCAGGATATGGCAGAGAGCGCGGGTGATGCGGCTGTGGGTCAGCTCTTTTGTTTTTAAGAGATCGGCGAAGGCGGAGCAGCAGGTGAAACGGAACCGGTTGTTTTCTATACGGGCAGCCAGATCCGGGGATACATCCTGGAAAGAGGCCAATTCCTGCCGGGAGAGTGTGAGTAGGCGGTAGAGGAGGGCGGCGGAGAAGGCGTCCATTGTAAGGGGCGGGCAGGCTTTGAAAGCATCCTTCAGGATTTGGAAGGAGGCTTTTGGGAGCTGTGCTTCTATGGATTCGGAAAGGTCCTCTTGGGCTATGGCTTTGCGGATGGCGGAGGCGGAGGCAAATTCGACGTTCATGGAAGTGTCGTGGTAGCCCGAGGAAGCGCGGCGGAGGGTTATGGGGCGGATTTCGCTGTTGCGGCTAAGGAGGGCGCGGCAGTATTCGATTCCCAGGATGTTGTTGGGGTGTTCCAGAAGCTCGGATTCCTGGCGGCAGTCGGCGTCGTCGCGGGAGCAGACGCAGACGTGATCGGTGTAGTGGAGGTATTCTTCGGAGGCTTTGCTGCGGGCAGATGGGAAGGGGAAGCCTTGTTTTAGGTAGTATTTTAGCAGGCTTTTGTAGTCCTCGGGTTCTTCCTCGAATAGTCGGGCGTAGGAGGTGAGAGCGTTTAAATCGCCGGATTCGCTGCCGAAGCAGAGGGTGTCCGTGCAACCAAGCTCTTCGAAAAGGGAGACGGCGCCCTGGGCGAAGGCTTCGGCGCTGCCGGTTGCGTATGGGACGGGGAGTTCAAGGACGAGATCGGCTCCGTTTTCCAGGGCCATGCGGGTGCGGGTGTATTTGTCTGTCAGGGCGGGAAGGCCGCGCTGGGTGAAGGGGCCGCTCATGACGATGATGGTGTAGTCGGAGGCTGTGAGGTATTTGGCTTTTTGGAGATGATAGGCATGTCCTTTATGGAAAGGGTTGTATTCGGCGATGATTCCGGTGGTTTTCATAGGGGAGTCCTTTCTGGGGTTTTTACTTTCTGTATGGGGGTATTTTAGCATGGGTGGGTGGGGGGAGTAAAGGGGGTGGACGGGGATGCCGCAAAATAAGACAGCCGGAATTTCCATATCCTGTGTTCGGACGGTTCACGCACACGCGTCTGCTTCGGACGTACATTGACTGGTTGGATTTTGTCAGGGGTTTTTGTTTTGGGTCAATGTTCGCCCAAATCAGACACGTGTGCGTGAACAGCCGGACACTGGATATCGGAAATACCGTCTGTCTTATTTTGCGGCATCCCCTGGTTGTGGGGGTGGAGCTGGTGCGTGGGGTAGAGAGATAGGGGGGAGGTGTTTTCGTACATTTTGCGAGGAAATATTGAGTTTTTTAGAGAATTTATAAATTCACTTTACGTGGGGGGGGGGCAGCGCAAAATTGCATTTTTTGAGATTTCTGTGCATCAGTTATCATAAGGGAAACTAAGCTTTACTTGGTGGATTTCTTGTGATCTGGTAAAGCGTGTTGCTGGTTATGGAGCGAAGGGGAACAGTTTGGTTGAATTTGTTTTTAATTATTTTTAATCTGGGGTTGTAAAATTTTGTAATCTGTGTTACGATATGAATGTGGACAGGAAATTTTTTCCAGCGGCAATATTCTGCTGCTGAATGTCTTTTGTCTTTGTCTCCGGTTCGGAGAGGTTTTCAGAAAATGGATATGAAGGTATATGTGGGCGGAAGTAGAAAAATAGAAGTATTTTGCGGGTAAGGTGAGTTTGCCTGTAGGGGTAAAGGAAAGGTGTTCAGTTATTTCACTTTATGTACGGAGAGTATGTATGAGTTAATGAAACATTTTATGGGTATATCTTTATGTGCAAAGAATATGCACGATTGGGGAAAGACCCTATGGACGATTTTTTTGTATGGAAAGTATGGGCGGAATAATGAGATACTCTATAGTCAAGGTGGACTGCCTGTAAGCCCAAGAGACGGAAGCCCGGGCTATGCCTTTATATGCGGAGAGTATGCACAAATTAGTGGTGGAAAGGAAGGTACAAATTAATAATATGAAAGGAGTAGGTTTATGGCAGATTTGAAACAGTATTTTCCCATGATTCAGGAGCGGAAGGAGGTGTTGGAGAAGATACGGGAAAGCAGGGAGCTTTTGACAATGTTTTATTCCTGGACGGAGGAGCAGCAGGAGGAATTTTTGGATTTTTGTACGGGGGTGAAGGGGCCGAGGATGCTCTATGATGGGTTTTTTAAAGAGGTGATGAACCCGGAGAGTGCACCGGAACGGCTGAATGAATTTTTGTCGTTGATTTTGGGTACTCCGGTGAAAATTCATGCGGTGCTTCCCAATGATTCTACCCGTCTTGCGGATGAAAGTTCGCTGTTGATTACGGATATTGTGGTGGAGCTTAAGGACGGAAGCCTGGCAAATGTGGAGGTTCAGAAGCTTGGATATAAGTTTCCGGGGGAGCGCAGCGCTTGTTATTCGGCGGATCTTTTGCTGAGGCAGTATAAGCGCGTGCGGAGTAAGAAGCGGAAAAAGTTCAGTTACCGGGATATAAAGTCTGTTTATAATATTGTATTGTTTGAATCCAGTCCGGAAGAATTTCATGAATTTCCCGAGGTTTACATACACCGTTCCGAGCAGAAGTCTGATACGGGGATCAAGGTGGAGCTTCTCCAGAAATATGTATTCATCCCTATTGACATTTTTAAGAAAAGACAGCACAATAAAGATATTACAGGGGAATTGGATGCATGGCTTATGTTTTTCTGCGGGGAAAAGCCGGAGGAGATAGTGAGGCTGATAGAGGCTTATCCGCAGTTTAAGCCCATGTATGAAGAGGCGTATGAGATGTGCCGGAATATGGAGGATATCATGGGACTTTTTTCAAAGGAACTGCGGGAACTGGACCGGAATACGGTACAGTTGATGATTGATGAGATGCAGGAGGAGCTGGAGCAGAAGAGAGCGGAATTAGAGAAGCGGAAGGAAGAGGCAGAGCGTCAGAAAGCGGAAGTAGAGAGGCGGAAGGAAGAGGCAGAACGTCAGAAAGCGGAAATTAAAAAGCAGGAAGCTGAATTAAATAAGCAGAAAGCAGAGGCAGAGCAACAGAAAAATGCGGCCGAAGCGGAGAGGTTGCGGGCAGACAGATTGGAGGAAAGCGAACGCCGGAAATCGGAGCAGCTTGAGCAGGCTTTGCGTCGGATTGCAGAATTGGAAAAGCAGAAGGCTTAGAAGCGGTTGAATCAAAAGCACGGGGAAAGAGATTCTTCGTGCTTTTTGAAATATTGGCAGTTTGTGTCAGAAATTCTTATGCATATTTCTGGCCTGGTTTTCCGGCAGTGCAGGGCAAAAAGCCTTGTCATAGCCCGACTACACCTGCGCTTTTTGACTTGTACTTTTGAAAAATATTTTCAGAACTATGCACAAGAATTTCCGGTACGGACGATTAGGCCGAACAGTATGGAAAAAGTAAATGTCAAGCAATATTTGCTTTAAAGCCATAAATACAGGAAGGTATGGAATGGGAGTGAGCATTTGGAGAAGAAGGTAAGCGGTATAGCAGAAAAAGAGGATGCAGGGATCCGGCTGGAGCATTTTTTGAGGAGAAGGATGCATTTGACAAAAAATGAAATCAGCCGCGCAAAGTTTTGCCTGGGAGGGATCTGTGTCAATGGTGAGCGCAGGAAGGTAAATGTGCTTCTGGAGACCGGTGATCTTGTGGAGGTATTGCTTGAAACGGAGGGAGAGGTTTCTGAAGGACTGAAAGCCTTTGCGGGAAGTCTTGCGGTGCTTTACGAGGACCAGGATGTCATAGTGGTGGACAAGCCTTCGGGCCTTACGGTGCATCCGGTGGGAAGGACGGACGGGGATACGATGGCAAACCGTCTGGCCGCTTATCTGAGGGGGAAGGGAGAGGATTCGGTGATTCGCATCTTCGGCCGTCTGGATAAGGATACTTCCGGGGTGGTTTTGGCAGTGAAGAACCGGGGAGCGGCAGTCCGGCTGGAGCGTCAAAGGGAGAAGGGGCAGCTTTTTAAGAACTATCTTGCAATTGCGGAGGGTGTGCCGGAGCCGGGAGAAGGGAAGATTGATAAACCTTTGGGTGCAGTTCCCGGAGAAAGAAATCGTATGCGCATTTCTCAAGAGGGAAAAAGGGCTATTACATACTATACCTTATTGGACGAAGTCCATCTACCCCGAAGGGGATGTGTTCGGGAGGTGCCCGGAGGGTATAACTTATTGGATCAGAGAGAGGAAAAGAAATATGCTCTGGTCTCTTTGCGGCTGGAGACGGGAAGGACCCATCAGATACGTGTGCATATGGCCTCTGTCGGCTGTCCGCTTTTGGGAGATCCTCTATATGGAAACGGGGCGGTTCCCGGGATGGAGCGGACGGCTTTACATGCCTGGAGGATTCATTTTTTACAGCCATTTACCGGAGAAGAGCTTCAAGTGGAGGCGCCTCTGCCGGAGGATATGAAGCTTTTGACAGATTGGGATGGCTTCCGGTCTGAACTGCCGTAAAACTTTCTTATTGTTCTAACGCCACTTCGCCGTTGCCATGTATGGTCTCTGTGTGTTAGAATAGTAAAGTCTTTTGTGATAGGACATCAGTAACAGTAAGTAAATATATGTAAAAGAGGAATTATGGGAAAATCACTCTATATTGCGGAAAAGCCAAGTGTGGCTCAGGAATTTGCCCGGGTGCTGAAGCTCGGGGCCTCCCGCCGGGACGGTTATCTGGAAGGGGAGGACAGTATTGTGACTTGGTGTGTGGGCCATCTGGTGACCATGAGTTATCCGGAGGTTTACGACCCGAAGTTCAAACGCTGGAGCCTTGCCACCCTGCCGTTTCTGCCGCAGGAATTTAAATATGAAATCATTCCTTCCGTAAGCAAACAGTTTGAGACGGTGAAGGTACTTTTAAATCGGCCGGATGTGGAAACCATCTATGTCTGCACCGACTCCGGACGGGAGGGCGAATATATCTATCGTCTGGTGGAGCAGATGGCCGGTGTAAAGGGCAAAAAGCGCCTCCGGGTGTGGATCGATTCCCAGACCGAGGAGGAGATTCAGCGGGGTATCCGGGAGGCAAAGGATCTGTCGGAGTACGACAATCTCTCCAGCGCCGCTTATCTGCGGGCCAAGGAGGATTATTTGATGGGAATCAATTTTTCCCGTCTGCTGACTTTAAAATACGGCGATGCCATTTCCAATTATCTGAAGGTAAACCGGACGGTAATCTCCGTGGGCCGTGTGATGACCTGCGTCCTGGGGATGGTAGTAAAGCGTGAGCGTGAGATAAGGGAGTTTGTAAAGACGCCCTTTTATCGGGTGGAGGAGGAATTTGTCCTGAAAGGCAGAGAGTCCCGAGGTGAGTGGCGCGCCCAGGAGGGTTCCGCTTACTTCCAATCTCCCAAGCTTTATAAGGAAAATGGATTTAAGAAAAAAGAGGATGCGGAAGCTCTGATTGGGTTTTTGAAAGAGGAACAGCCGGTGAAGGCCGCGGTCTTTTCCCTGGAGCGGAAGAAAGAGAAGAAAAATCCGCCCCTTCTGTTCAATCTGGCGGAGCTTCAGAACGAGTGCTCCCGTCTCTTTAAAATCAGTCCCGATGAAACGCTGCGGGTAGTTCAGGAGCTGTATGAGAAAAAGCTTGTGACCTATCCCAGAACGGATGCCCGTGTGCTGTCCACGGCGGCGGCCAAGGAGATTGGGCGGAATATCGGAGGGCTTCGGAATTACCAGAAGCTGTCAGCCTTTGCAGGGGAGGTTCTGGCAGGGACTGCGTGGAAAAATCTTGCAAAAACCCGCTATGTGAACGATAAGCAGATTACGGACCATTACGCCATTGTTCCCACAGGGCAGGGCTTTGGAGTTCTAAAGAGCTTATCCCAACTGTCGGAGCAGGTTTATGAGCTGATAGCCCGGCGGTTTCTGGCGATTTTTTATCCGGCTGCGGAGTATCAGAAGGTACAGCTTGTGACGGCGGTTCGGGGAGAGAAGTTTTTTTCCAGCTTTAAGATTCTGCTGTCGGAGGGATATCTGAAAGTGATGCCGAATAATTCCGGGGACAGCAGCAGGAAAAAGGGAGAAGAGACCGAGGATGTCCGCTGTGATACGGAATTTCTGGAGCTTTTGAAAAGCCTGAAAAAAGGCGATCCGGTGGAGGTTCGGGATTTCGTTATCAAGGAGGGAGAAACATCGCCTCCCAAGCGGTACAATTCCGGCTCCATGATTCTTGCTATGGAAAATGCAGGGCAGCTTATTGAGGACGAGGAGCTTCGGGCGCAGATTAAGGGCAGCGGCATCGGAACCAGCGCTACCCGGGCGGAGATTCTGAAAAAGCTTGTCAATAATAAGTACATAGCTTTAAACGCAAAAACACAGATTATAACGCCGACTCTGCTGGGGGAGATGATTTACGATGTGGTTCGTGCTTCTATTTACAGCCTTTTGAATCCGGAGCTGACGGCAAGCTGGGAAAAGGGGCTGACCCAGATGGCGGAGGGCAGTATTACGGAAGAATTTTATATGCAGAAGCTTGAAAAGTTTATTACGGATAAGACACAGGCTGTTCTGGGCGCCGATTACCGGAGGGCGCTGAAGCCCTGCTTTGACGCGGCTTCGGGATTTTATAAGGCTCCTAAGAAAAAGGAAGCGGCCGGGAAGCGTTAGGCGGTAAATCATGGAGGTGAGAGCTTTGAAATGGTATTGGATGCTGCTGGTCAGCGCCATTGTTCTTATAGCATGTATTTTTTAACTGTGAAAGTTTATGAAAATGCCATTGCAAAATCTTATAAAAATAAAAGGAGTGGAAGATTATGAAAGAATTAGAAGTTAAAAGTCTGTACACATTAACGGAGACATTGGCGGCGCCGTTGCTGTCCAGGGTGACTTACCCCTGGGAAGCATTGCCGGAGATTGGAGCTTTTATTCTGGAGCTTGGCGCTTCCTTAAGCGAGGAAGAGTATGAGAAGCAGGGGGAAAATATCTGGATTGCCCGTTCTGCAAAGGTGGCGCCTACGGCGTCCATTACCGGGCCGGCGATTATCGGGAAAAATGCGGAGATCCGCCACTGTGCTTTTATCCGGGGAAATGCTTTGGTAGGCGAGGGGGCTGTGGTGGGCAATTCCACGGAGCTTAAGAATGTGATTCTGTTTAATAAGGTGCAGGTGCCTCATTACAATTATGTGGGGGATTCTATTTTGGGATTCAAGGCCCATATGGGAGCCGGCTCGATTACCTCTAATGTGAAATCCGATAAGCTTCTGGTGAAGGTGCATACACCGGAGGGGGATATTGAGACAGGAATTAAGAAGTTTGGGGCTATGATTGGCGATGAGGTGGAGGTTGGCTGCGGCTCCGTGCTGAATCCGGGTACGGTGATTGGAAGGAACAGCAATATTTATCCGCTGTCCTCCGTGCGCGGCGTGGTTGCTTCGGATTCTATTTATAAAAAGCAAGGAGAGGTAGCACAGAAGAGATGAGTACCGAAAGGAGATTGCCGCTGACCGGAAGCGCACTGAAATGGATCGCCATTGTGACGATGCTGATTGACCATGTGGGGGCGTGCCTTTTGGAAGTGTTTGTGATGAATGCGCATGGGACCTCGCCGCTGGCCGGCCGGTTTACCGGGGAGCAGATTATGGCCTGGTATGATTTTGATATTAATCTGCGGCTGATTGGGCGGGTTGCTTTTCCGTTGTTTTGCTTTCTTTTGGTGGAAGGGGCGGTGCATACCCGGAATATGGGAAAGTATATGCTTCGGATGACGGTGTTTGCTCTTTTGTCGGAGGTGCCTTTTGATCTGGCTTTTCATGATACGCTCTTTTTCCCAGGGGGGCAGAATGTGTATCTGACGCTTGTGTTGGGGCTTCTTGCGGTGTGGATTTTGAAAGGGTGGAGAGTGCAGATCTGGAGGCTTCCGGTTGGGCTTTTGCTGCCGGCTTTTGCGGCGCAGCTTTTGCAGACGGATTACGGGGCCGTGGGGGTTCTGGTGATTGCGCTTATGTTTCTTTTGCGGGAACAGCCCTGGCTGCGGGCGGTTGTTTGTGTGGCTGTGCTTGTAGCGTTTAATTCTCTTGAGTGGCCGGCGGTGTTTTCCTTTTTGCTGATTGCGCTTTATAATGAGGAGAGGGGGAGACAGCCGAAATACTTTTTTTATGGGTTTTATCCGGGGCATTTGATGGTGCTTTGGGGGATTGGGAGGTTTTTGCTTTTGGAGGTGGTGTGAAGAGGGGGACGGGGATGCCGCAAAAGCAGACAGCAGGCTTTTGGGGTGGATGTGGAGTATTTATTATGATGTCAGAATTTATGCGATATGGCATTGGCATGAGGAATTTGAGGTTCATATTGTGGAAAGGGGACTGTGAAGTTCCGGGTTGGGCGTGAAACGTATATTCTGGAGGAGCGCTTTGATTTTTGCGGAGTCTTTGACTTTTCGTGATAAATGTTATGTTTTTATAGAAGAAACAGGTTAAGGAGGATGCCTTATTCCGCCGGAGGATATTGTAAAATTTGAACGTGGGTTTAGAAAGCATGGAACTATTGACAAAAAAGGGAATTTTTTGTACACTGACAGAGGCTTAGACTTATATAAATTCATAATAGGTTGAATGTTTCTACCAACTACCGTAATAGTTGACTATAGGTCTCCCCCCAAGGAGCGTCTATATCATTATTGCGGTATTTTTTGTTTGTGGAAGAATCTGCGGATATGATAAAATGGAAATGCGGTGCTATGGGCAGGATATATGGGAAAGAGCAAAGAAGAGCGGAAAGGGAACTGAAAACAGCGGAAACTTGCGGAATTGGAATAGGAGGCAGACTATGAGAAACACAGATATTTGTATCATCGGAGCAGGCCCGGCCGGAATTTTTACGGCCCTTGAGATGCTGAAGCAGGGCAGCAAAAAGAAAATCGTGCTTGTGGAAAAGGGCAAACCGGTAGAGAAGCGGCTCTGTCCCAAGTCAAAGACAAAGGAGTGCGTAAACTGCAAACCCTACTGCAATATCACCACCGGATTTTCGGGAGCCGGCGCATTTTCTGACGGAAAGCTTTCCTTAAGCTATGAGGTAGGCGGCGATCTGCCCAGGCTCATCGGAGAAGATTTTGCCCAGGAAATGATTGATTACACGGACAAAATCTATCTGGAATTTGGCGCAGACACCAGGGTAGAGGGCGTCAGCGACGAAAAGGGCGTTAAAGATGTGCGCAAACGTGCTATCCAGGCCGGCCTGAAGCTGGTAGACTGTCCCATCCGCCATCTGGGAACCGAAAAGGCTCAGGAAATTTACTATGAGATTGAGCAATTTTTGATAAAGCACGGAGTAGATATCATTTTCGGCTATCAATGCCGGGATTTAATAGTGGAGCAGGAGAGCTGTAAGGGTGTGGTTATCGAAAAGGCAGGAACCCACACGGACGAAGAGACCATTCATGCGGAGCACGTGGTGGTCGCCACCGGACGCAAGGGAGCCGATTGGCTGGAAATGCTCTGCGAACAGCATAAAATCGCCCATGAGCCGGGTACCGTAGACATTGGCGTCCGGGTGGAGGTGCGCAACGAGATTATGGAGGATGTCAATAATATTCTCTATGAATCCAAGCTGATTGGCTACCCTCTGCCCTTTAAAAATAAAGTCCGTACCTTCTGCCAGAACCCGGGAGGGTTTGTAAGCCAGGAAAACTACGACAATGATCTGGCAGTCGTAAACGGCCACTCCTACAAGGATTTGAAATCCAATAACACCAACCTGGCCATTCTCTGCTCTCATAATTTCACGCATCCCTTCAACCAGCCTATCGCCTATGCAAAGAAAGTAGGGGAGCTTACCAACATGCTCGGCGACGGCAAGATTCTGGTACAGCGTTACGGCGATATCCTGGGAGGAAAGCGTACCTGGCAGAAGGAGCTGAGCCAGTCCAATGTAAAGCCGACCCTTCCCGACGCAGTAGCCGGCGATATCACAGCAGCCATGCCCTACCGCGCCATGACAAACATTATCAGCTTCATCCAATCCGTGGACCACGTAGTCCCCGGCTTTGCCGCCAACGAGACTTTACTGTACTCGCCGGAGCTTAAGTTCTACAGCAACCGCATCAAAATGACGCCCGACTTCACTACAAACATTCAGGGCCTTTACTGCCTCGGAGACTCCAGCGGCTGGACAAGAGGATTAATGATGGCCTCCATGATGGGCGTTCTTATGGGACGAAGGTTATCGGACGAAGAATAGCACGGAAAAATATTACGAAACCGGAAGAAAAGTAAAATGAAAAAAATACCAAAACGAAAACCCCTGCTATTAGCAGCAATAAGCCTATTTGCTTTCGGTATTACAGCTATGTCCGCATCCTGCACATCTGAACAGGATGCAGACGCAGCTGCCAATAAGATAATTAACCGCCGCAGTGACAATAAAAATACATCGGCGGTAAAAAAAGGAATTTCTTTAAACGAATTTTTCCCCGTATTGCTGGAGGAAACCCCAATTTGGGCCACGCACTGTCCGGATGCGGACGAAGAACCCGAAGAACCAATGAAAGAACAACGCATTTTGGATTTCTTTCAAGAAGAATTGGGCGCTTCTGATTTTATGTTAACCTCTTTTGCCCTCTGTGATATTACACAAGACGGACAAAAGGAACTGGTACTTTATACATATAGGTATGGAGGATGGTACTGGGTGCTTCACCGAGAGGATAATATTTTTTATGGTGTCTACATGCCAATACGCTGGTTTCAGGATTTACAAAAAAACGGAATCCATTTGGGTTCCGGCGGTTCGGGCTATACTTACTATTACCGTCTGCACTTTGAAGACGGAATTTTTAGAAGAGAGCTTTTGGGAAGAACAGACCGGAAAGAAGGGATGCCCTGCTGCTATATAGATGACAAAGAAGTCAGCGAGACAGAATTTGAAGCCTGGTCAGAAGAACTAATGACAGGAAACGTTCAATGGTATAATCCCCACCCCGCCGCCCCTCACGAAATTTTCAAAAAACCACTAGACTATTTCCAGGAATTATGAGAAAATATAATCAAATGCGACAAGCCCTAGAAACCCTATGGCGGCCGCTTAAGATTTTAACTTAACTTGAAAGGAGTTTTAAAATGATTTATTCACACGAAGTTGAGAAAATGTGTCCGGTAGCACAGGGCGTAAATCATGGCGCTGCTCCGATTCCGGAAGAAGCAAAGTGGGTACAGGCAAAAGAGATCAAAGATATTTCCGGCTTGACACATGGCGTAGGCTGGTGTGCACCCCAGCAGGGAGCCTGCAAGCTGACCCTGAATGTAAAAGAGGGCATTATCCAGGAAGCGCTGGTTGAGACCCTGGGATGTTCCGGAATGACTCATTCCGCAGCTATGGCATCCGAGATTCTTCCCGGAAGAACACTTCTGGAAGCATTGAACACCGACCTTGTATGTGATGCAATCAATACGGCTATGAGAGAGCTGTTCCTGCAGATCGTATACGGAAGAACCCAGTCCGCATTTTCTGAGGACGGACTTCCTATCGGCGCCGGCCTTGAGGATCTTGGAAAGGGTCTAAGAAGCCAGGTAGGAACTATGTATGGAACTCTGAAAAAAGGACCTCGTTACCTGGAGATGGCAGAGGGCTATGTAACCGGAATCGCTCTGGACGCAGAGGATCAGATCATTGGCTACAAGTTTGTAAATCTTGGCAAGATGACCGACTTCATCAAGAAGGGCGACGATGCCAACACAGCCTGGGAAAAAGCACAGGGACAGTACGGTCGTGTGGATGATGCAGTTAAAATCATCGACCCGAGACAGGAATAAGCGAGGAGGTAGACGAAGATGGCATTATTTGAATCATATGAAAGACGTATTGATAAAATCAATGAGGTATTAGGCAGCTACGGCATCGCTTCCCTGGAAGAAGCAGAGAAGATCACCAAGGATGCAGGTCTTGACGTATACAATCAGATCAAGGGTATTCAGCCTATCTGTTTTGAGAATGCATGCTGGGCTTACACCGTAGGCGCCGCTATCGCAATCAAGAAGGGCTGCCGCAAAGCAGCAGATGCAGCAGCCGCCATCGGTGAGGGACTTCAGTCTTTTTGTATCCCCGGCTCCGTTGCGGACACCCGTAAGGTAGGTCTTGGACACGGCAACCTGGGCAAGATGCTTCTGGAAGAGGAGACCGAGTGCTTCGCATTTCTGGCAGGCCATGAATCCTTTGCGGCTGCAGAGGGCGCTATCGGTATCGCTGAGAAGGCCAACAAGGTTCGTCAGAAACCGCTGCGCGTCATTCTGAACGGTCTTGGAAAGGACGCTGCACAGATTATCGCAAGAATCAATGGATTTACATATGTAGAGACTGAGTACGATCCTTACACCAACGAAGTAAAGGAAGTATTCCGCAAGGCTTATTCCGAGGGACTTCGTGCTAAAGTAAATTGCTATGGCGCCAACAGTGTACCTGAAGGAGTTGCTATCATGTGGAAGGAGAATGTGGATGTGTCCATCACCGGAAACTCTACCAATCCTACCCGTTTCCAGCATCCGGTAGCAGGTACTTATAAGAAGGAGAGACTGGAGGCAGGCAAGAAATATTTTTCCGTTGCATCCGGCGGCGGCACAGGCCGTACCCTTCATCCCGACAATATGGCAGCAGGACCGGCTTCCTACGGTATGACCGATACACTGGGACGTATGCATTCTGACGCACAGTTTGCAGGTTCTTCTTCCGTACCGGCTCACGTAGAGATGATGGGTCTTATTGGTGCAGGCAACAACCCGATGGTTGGTATGACTGTGGCTGTGGCTGTTTCCATCGAGGAAGCGGCGAAGGCCGGCAAGTTCTAAAAAAGCTCATAATCAGGGGCTGACTAAACCGTTATGCGGTTTGGTCAGCTCCTGTTTTGAAAGCTGCGGCTGATAAAGTGTGCAAAATGTAATTGACTATATATTAATATAAAAAGAGCCTTTGTAAAAATAAGGACGTCAGCTAAAATCCGGCTGTCCTATTTTACAACGGCTCTTTTTCGAGTTCTTAATTTTCCGACAAAAGCTCTGAATTATTTCTGCTTCGTATATTCCGCTACTGCGCGGTCAAAGCCTTGAATGTGATTGACAAACCAGTCTACCACGTTTTTATTTACCTGCTGAACAAAAGCGTCCGTAGGACCCTCCTGCTCCTCCAGCATTTCATACAGCTCTTTGATGCTCTGCACAAACTCCTGATGCTTTGTCTGATGCTCCTTAAGGCCCGGATATTCGATTTCCTTCTGAAGCGCCTCCTCCTGGGAAAAATGAAAATTGGTGTACTCTTCCAGATAATCCAAGGTATTGAGGGCCTTTATCTTGCCGTCCCCCGTCTCACAGGTCCGCAGCAGATCATTGATCTTTCCGATCAGCTCCTGATGCTGGCCATCTATCAAGTCATTTCCTGTTACCAAATCATCTGTAAATTCCATATAATGTACCACGTCAAATCCTCCTTTTATTGCAGCATTTATGATTTTTTATTATAGCACGCATGTACAAAAAATTCCATCTCTTTTTTACCGCTGTGCCCGACAGTGAGAATCGCAGCAGGACCGTTCACTCCGTGACCAGTAACACGCTTCGCGATGCACAGAAATCGCAAAAAGATGCGATTTCGCGCTGAAAAACTCGGGATTTCCGCACAAATTGTGCGGAAACACCTCGCGGAATAGTGGTGTGTGAACAGTAACCAGGACCGCACTATTCTGCAAAACTTCTCGTAATTGGTATTGCATTTCAAATACTAAATGTTGTATAATAGACACAACGAAAACCCCATTATAGGGGTTTCATTGCGGTTTTTCAAAAATATCACTAAAATGCAGCAAAGGAGGATTTTTTTCATGGACGCCCAATTTGAATGGCAGGAGGAGTACAATATCGGAGTAGAATCTATCGATAAAGAACACCGGCGACTTTTTAAGATTATCAACAAGCTTTTCACAATGAAGGAAGAGGAAAAAAATGGTCAATGGGCATGTCAGGAAGGAATTAAGTATTTTAAGGGGCATACAATGAAGCATTTTGCAGATGAAGAAGCGTACATGAAGTCTGTTAATTACGAGGGACTTGAGCAGCATAGACAGATACATAAGGGATTTCGGGAAAACACCCTTCCGTCCTTGGAGCAGGAACTGGAGCAGTCAAATTATTCCCAGGATACCGTTGATCACTTTTTAGGCGTCTGCGCAGGCTGGCTGATTGGACACACTTTAACAGAGGATCAGGCGATTGTAGGAAAGAAGATTCGGAAGTGGGAGAATCTTCTGCCCGGCGAAGAACTTGCGGCGATGAAAAAGGTAATTGTTCAGCTTGTATTTGATATGTTTCACCTGGAATCCCAGATGATTAGCGATGCCTATAGCGGTGAGAAGTTTGGAAGAGGCGTTTATTACCGCATGGTTTATGGGGCGGGCCAGGAAGATCAGAATCAGGAGATTATTCTTGTCTTTGAAGAGCAGCTTCTAATCAATACCGTAGGAAAGGCTATGGGAATTAAGACGAATAAGCTGGAAAGTAAGCTGATACATGCCACCCGGTATACGGCACAGCAGTTTGTGAACCGTATTCTTGAGCATTTTCCCACAGCAGAGGGGTATAAGCTTATTGAGGAGAATCTTCTGTCATATGAAGAGTTTCGGAATATTTTGGAAAATGAAAAGCTTCAGGCCAGCCTTTTATTTAATACGGGAGCCGGGTATTTTTCCTATTGCGTAATAGCGCCTCATCTTCTGGAAAATGGCGTAGGAACGCCTCTTGAGGCGGAAAATGCCATGACCGAGGTGGAACAGTATTTGATGAAGCGCGAACAGCAGGAGGCGGCAAATCAAAAGCCGAAGATTCTTGTAGTGGACGATTCCCTGACGATTCGGGAAGGTATGAAGCAGCTTTTAAGTGATGATTACGAGGTGGCTGTCGCCTCTTCCGGAGTTGCCGCTATCCGCACGATTTCTTTGAATCCGCCTGATCTGGTTCTTTTGGATTATGAGATGCCGATTTGCGACGGAAGACAGACCTTGGAGATGCTTCGATCTGAGACAGCGTTTGAGGATATTCCGGTGATATTCCTGACAGGCAGAAGAGATCCGGAGAGTATGATCAAGGTAATGCCTTTGAAGCCGGCAGGCTATTTGATAAAGAGTTCAAAGCCGGCAGAGATTAAGAAAGAAATTGATTTGTTCTTTGAAAAGAAAAAAGGTTGAAATCAGGGGCTGTCTCGGTAAAAAGAGACGGCCTCTTTATCTTTAGGAGGCGGGATTCTTTAGCAGTTTATAAAGATACGAAGATATTTTTTTGAAATAATAGAGAATGGGAGTGCCCGGTGGACTGTTAGTTTTGGCAAAGTGTGGTGCATGGACAGAAGAAATTCCTTGTAAAATACTATAAAACAGAGTACAATACCTCTTATATCCAAACATAAGGATATCGCTCCCATGAACACATACCCTTTTGGGATAGATGGATTTTATCCGGCAAAGTATACCCTGCGGGTAACCCATGAAAAGGAAGGAATTAAATGAAAAAATCCTTAAAAAAGCTGCCTCTTATCATCGTACTGCTTCTGGCGGCCTGCATCTACTACTATGTAACCATCCCAGCCTTCAACATCCACGCCACAGGAACCTGGATGTTTCTAATCTGCGGCTGGGCAGTCATCGTCCTCCTGTTTTCCTGGAGAAAAATCCGCTTCACAAAGACCGGAAAACTGGAGTATGAAAAGGAAAAAGGCTTCACCTTCACCAAGCTGGGCTTCGGAATCCTGGTTCTGCTGGTGGCAATATTGCTGATAGGAAGCCTGCTTTCCTCCCCCATTATCAATGCAAAAAAATACCAGCAGCTTCTGACCGTGGAGAACCGTGAGTTTACCGAGGACATCAAGCCCGTAGACTACAACCAGATTCCGCTTCTCGACAAAGCCTCTGCGGAGCTTTTGGGCAACCGGAAAATGGGAACTATGGTGGAATACGTGTCCCAGTTTGAGGTGAGCAGCATCTACAGCCAGATCAACTACCGGGGAAAGCCTGTCCGTGTAACACCCCTTGTCTATGCCAGCCCAATCAAATGGCTGACCAATCAGGCCGACGGTATCCCGGCTTACATTATGATCGATATGGCGACCCAGGAGACGGAGTGCGTCAAGCTGGAGCAGCCCATTCGCTATTCCATGTCCGAATACTTCGGGCGGAATATTTACCGCCATCTGCGTTTTAATTACCCCACCTATATTTTCGATCAGCTCAGCTTTGAGATTGACGATGAGGGAACCCCATACTGGATCTGTCCGGTGAAGCAGTTCAATGTAGGCTTATTCGGCGGTCAGACCATAGGAAAAGTGGTGCTCTGCAATGCCGTTACCGGAGAAACCTGGAGCATGGATGTGGATCAGGTGCCGGAGTGGGTGGATCGTGTATATCCGGCAGATCTGCTGGTACAGCTTTACGACTATCACGGCATCCTGAAAAACGGTTATTTCAACAGTATCTTAGGGCAGCGCGGCTGTCTGAGGACCACGGACGGCTTCAACTATATTGCGATGGATGACGACGTGTGGGTGTACACCGGAGTGACCTCCGTGTCGGGAGACGAGTCCAACGTGGGCTTTGTGCTGATGAATCAGCGTACGATGGAGACGCGCTACTACACCTGCGCCGGGGCGGAAGAGTATTCCGCTATGTCCTCCGCGGAAGGGCAGGTGCAAAACCTGGGCTATCGGGCGGCATTTCCATTACTATTGAATATCTCCGGCGAACCCACCTACTTCCTGGCATTAAAGGACGGGGCCGGCCTGGTGAAAAAATATGCAATGGTAAATATTCAGCGTTATCAGATAGTGGCAATCGGCGATACCGCCGCGGAATGTGAAAAAGCCTACCGCGTCTTAATGGCGGAAAATCAGATTACGCAGACAGACGAAGACGCCATCCGGGAGCGTACCGGCATTATCCGCAAGATTACTTCCGGTGTTATAGAAGGCAACACCTATTATTATCTGATGCTGGAAAACTCCGAGGATATCTTTGAAATCAGTCTGGCTGATTTTGTAGAGATCGTCCGCTATGAGCCGGGTGACCGGATCACGATGAACTGTCTGGAAGGAACAAAAACCTGGGAGGTTATGGAGTTGAAATAAGCGTCAATCCATCCGGGGGCAATTTGCTTGACAAATTGCCCCTCTGTGTTTATGATAAAATTTAGTGAAATCAGGCTCAATTCCGGCAAACAGCCAATTGATATTCCATTAGAGCCGAAAAAGAGAAAGAGGAGTGTAAAATAATGGCAGCACCTTACAATCACCGCGCAGTAGAAGAAAAATGGCGCAAGCACTGGGAAGAGCACCCGGTAAATGTCAACGACGGAAAAAAACCAAAATATTATTGTCTGGATATGTTCCCCTATCCCTCCGGCAACGGACTTCACGTAGGCCACTGGAGAGGCTACGTCATCAGCGACGTATGGAGCCGCTACAAGCTGATGCAGGGCCACTACATCATTCACCCTATGGGCTGGGACGCCTTCGGCCTTCCGGCTGAGAACTACGCCATCAAAATGGGCGTACACCCGGCCAAATCCACCGCAGAGAACGTGGCAAACATCAAAAAACAGATTAACGATATCGCCGCCCTCTACGACTGGGATATGGAGGTAAATACCACCGATCCCGCATTTTACAAATGGACTCAGTGGATCTTCGTAAAGATGTTCAAGGAGGGCTTAGCCTACGAGAAGGAGTTCCCCATCAACTGGTGCCCTTCCTGTAAAACCGGCCTTGCCAACGAGGAAGTAGTAAACGGCGTCTGCGAGCGCTGCGGCACCACCGTGACCAAGAAAAATCTCCGCCAGTGGATGCTGAAGATCACCGCCTACGCAGAGCGTCTCTTAAACGATCTGGACAAGCTGGACTGGCCGGAAAAGGTAAAGAAGATGCAGACCGACTGGATCGGCAAATCCTACGGCGCGGAGGTAGAGTTCCCGGTAGAAGGCCGTGAGGAAAAGATTACCGTATACACCACACGTCCCGATACCCTCTACGGCGCAACCTTTATGGTACTGGCTCCGGAGCATGCCATTGCAAAGGATCTGGCAACCGATGAGACAAGACAGGCCGTGGAGGACTACATTTTCCGCTCCTCCATGCGCTCCAACGTAGATCGCGTTCAGGATAAGGAAAAAACCGGCGTATTTACCGGAAGCTATGCGGTCAATCCCATGAACGGCGCAAAGCTTCCCATCTGGCTTTCCGACTATGTACTGGCCGATTACGGAACCGGCGCCATCATGTGCGTGCCGGCCCACGACGACCGCGACTTTGAATTTGCCAGGAAATTCGACATTCCCATTATCCAGGTAATTGCCAAGGACGGAGTGGAGATTGAAAATATGACGGAAGCCTACACAGCCGCCAGCGGTAAGATGATCAATTCCGGCGACTGGAACGGCATGGAATCCGCAGTTTTAAAGCAGGAGGCGCCCTTGATTGTGGAGAAAATGGGCGTCGGCCGAAAGACTGTCAACTACAAGCTCCGCGACTGGGTATTTTCCCGTCAGCGTTACTGGGGCGAGCCGATCCCGATTATCCACTGTCCTCATTGCGGAAACGTCCCCGTACCGGAGGATCAGCTTCCCTTAACCCTGCCGGATGTGGAGAGCTATCAGCCTACCGGAACAGGCGAATCGCCTCTGGCCGCCATTGACGAGTGGGTTAATACCACCTGTCCCGTCTGCGGCGCGCCGGCCAAGCGTGAGACCAACACCATGCCTCAGTGGGCAGGATCATCCTGGTATTTCCTGCGGTATGTGGACAATCACAACAATGAAGAGCTGGTAAGCAAGGAGAAGGCGGACAAATATCTGCCTGTAGATATGTACATCGGAGGCGTGGAGCATGCGGTGCTTCACCTCTTGTACTCCCGGTTCTACACCAAGTTCCTTCATGACATCGGTGCGGTAGACTTTGACGAGCCGTTTACCAAGCTGTTCAACCAGGGCATGATCACCGGAAAGAACGGTATCAAAATGAGCAAGTCCAAGGGAAATGTGGTATCTCCCGACGACCTGATCCGCGACTATGGCTGCGATGCTCTTCGCATGTATGAGCTTTTTGTAGGACCGCCGGAGTTGGATGCGGAGTGGGACGACAGAGGCATCGACGGTGTATCCCGTTTCTTAAAGCGTTTCTGGAACCTGGTTCTGGACAATAAGGATAAAAATGCCGAAGAAACGGCCGAGAGCGTGAAGCTGCGCCACAAGATGGTGTACGATATCAGCACCCGTCTGGACGGTTTTAGCTTAAATACGGTTATTTCCGGATTTATGGAGTATAATAACAAAATGATAGAGCTTGCCCGGAAGGAAGACGGCATCGACCGCGGAACCCTGGAGGCTGCCATTACGCTTCTTGCGCCCTTTGCGCCCCACATTGCGGAAGAGCTTTGGGCACAGATGGGACACGAGGACAGCGTATTTGCCCACGGATGGCCCTCTGCGGACGAGGAGGCCATGAAAGACGATGAGATCGAGATCGCCGTTCAGGTAAACGGTAAGACAAGAGCAACCGTTACCATCTCCAGCAGCGCTTCCAAGGAGGAGGCTGTGGCCGCCGGAAAAGAAGCGGTGGCGGACCGCCTTGGCGGAACCATTGTCAAGGAAATCTATGTTCCGGGGAGAATTATTAATATTGTGGTGAAACCATAAGACTGGAATCAGCAACGCCTTGCAAAGCGCACAGATCGATTTTCAGGCACATGCTTTTGTGACTGGAAATTGATCTCACAGAGTGTGCTGTGCAAGGTGTTGCGGGACTGGAATAGGAGATTGATGTATGGGTTATGGAAGCTTTCGCGGCGGGGTGCATCCCTTCCGCGGAAAGGACATAACCAAAGAGAAAGCCATTTCGGAATATCTGCCCCAGGGGGATCTGGTATACCCTCTGTCGCAGCACATCGGCGCTCCGGCAAGGGCGGTAGTTGCAGCAGGAGATGAAGTACTGGCAGGCCAGATAATCGGCGAGGCTGACGGCCTTGTTTCCGCCAATGTCATAAGCTCCGTATCCGGCCGTGTCCGTACCATTGAGAGACGGATGCTGGCAACCGGGGTGATTTCCGATTCGGTAATAGTAGAGAACGACAGAGAATACCGTCCGGCTCCCGGTATCGGAAAGAGCCGCGATCCGGAAGGACTGACAAAGGAAGAGATCCGCACCGCCGTAAAAAATGCCGGAATCGTGGGATTGGGCGGCGCCGGCTTTCCCACCCATGTAAAACTGGCGCCAGGGGATGATGGCGCCATTGACTATGTGATTGTAAATGCGGCGGAGTGTGAGCCGTACCTCACAGGCGATTACCGCCTGATGCTGGAAGAACCGGAGGAAATCCTTGCCGGGCTTCAAGTGCTTCTGCGCCTGTTCGAGAAAGCAAAGGGCGTCATAGCCATAGAAGCCGACAAGCCGGAGGCTATCAAAAAAATAAAGGCTGTAATTGAGGAAAAAAGCTTAAGCCAATCCGCAGAGGTATGCACACTAAAGACCAAATACCCCCAGGGCGCCGAGCGGAATCTGATTTTTACCATCACAGGCAGAAGGCTGAACTCCCAAAAGCTTCCCAAGGATGCCGGCTGTATTGTATGCAATACGGCAACGGTTCATGGGGTGGGACAGGCAGTCTTAAAAGGACTTCCCCTTATGAACCGCATTATCACCGTTACCGGAGACGGGATTGCGAATCCGGGAAACTTCCGGGTGAAAGTCGGAACGAATTACGGGGAGCTGATTGAAGCGGCAGGCGGATTTACCGCTCAGCCGGAAAAAGTGATCGCGGGCGGTCCCATGATGGGAATGGCACTTACGGTTCCCGATGTTCCGGTGACAAAGACTTCATCCGCTCTTCTTGTATTCCGGAAAGATCCGGTGGCCCATGTGAAGCCGGGAAGCTGTATCCGCTGCGGCCGCTGTGTAAAAGCCTGTCCATGCCGTCTGCTTCCCTTAAAAATGTGGCAGGCTTGTAAACATTACAACTTAGATTTGTTTCAAAGGCTGTACGGAATGGAGTGCTACGAGTGCGGCTCCTGTACCTTCGTCTGCCCGGCAAGACTGTCGCTGACACAGAGCTTCAAGCAAGCCCGAATGATGGTGTCAGACCAGAGAAAGCGGGCAAAGACAACCGTGTCGGACCGGAAAAAACAGCAATCTTCCCGGCAGCGCCAAAAAGATTCACAGGCACATACCGCTGTCACCGGAATTTTTTCCGGATGCGGAGGCGCCGGGAGAGATATGGCGGAATCGGAATAGGAGGAGCAGGATGAGAGAATTGTGGAATGTGTCCTCCTCGCCTCATGTAAGAGCCTGGGACGGCACGCGGAATCTGATGTTGGATGTAGCTCTGGCCCTTATGCCGGCCGCAGCTTTTGGAGTATATCGTTTTGGCCTCTATGCCCTGTGCATCCTGGTGACGGCCGTAGGCTTTGCCCTGCTTACGGAGTATACCTACGAGGCCTGCGTGGGAAAGGAAAGTACCCTGTGGGACGGAAGCGCTCTGGTAACAGGGCTTCTTCTCGGCATGAATCTGCCTCCTAAGACGCCTCTTTGGATTCCCATGCTTGGAAGTATATTTGCTATTTTGATTGTAAAACAGTTATTCGGAGGAATAGGCCAGAACGTGGTGAATCCGGCTATGGCAGCCCGGTGCTTTCTGCTGATTTCCTTTGCGGAGCAGATGAACGCTTACTCCGAAATGGACGGCATATCGGGAGCAACTCCTTTGGAAATGCTGAAAAACGGAGGAGCTGTTGATTTGCCGGCTATGTTTACGGGCTTTACCACAGGCTCCATTGGAGAAATCTCCGCACTGGCCCTTCTTGCCGGAGGGATTTATCTTCTGATAAAGAGGGTGATTGACTGGGTGATTCCTGTGGTGTATCTGGGAAGCTTTTCTTTGTTTATGCTTCTGTTTGGAGGACGTGGGGCGGATCTTACTTATCTGGCGGCCCAGCTTTGCGGCGGCGGGCTGATGATAGGGGCCTGGTTTATGGCTACGGATTATGCAACAAGCCCCGTAACGGAAAAGGGAAGATTTTTGTACGCCGTATTTTTGGGAATGCTCACCGGAATTTTCCGGCTGTGGGGCGCTTCGGCAGGAGGCGTGTCCTATGCACTTGTGACGGCTAATTTACTGGTGCCGCTGATTGAGAAAATAACCATACCGAAGGCATTTGGATGGGAGGGACAAAAGGATGGATAAGATAAAGGATGCTCTGACATTGACGCTGATTACCCTGATTGCAGGAGTTCTGCTCGGCGGCGTGTATGAGCTGACAAAGGAACCGATTGCACAGAGGAAGATTGAAGCCAATGCAAAGGCATATCAGATGGTATTGCCGGAGGCCGTGGAATTTCGTGCTGACGAGAGTCTTTCCGGAAAGGTGGCCGTGTCCGACAGCCTGTTAAGACAGAGTGAGCTTGCTATGGAGCAGGTAACCGTTGACAATGCTGTTTATGGTTATGACGGGACCGGAGCTTTTGCAGGGCTTATCGTGGAGGTGACCTCCAAGGATGGGTATGGAGGCGCGATTCAGTTAGCCGTGGGGATTCGTGAGGAAGGAACGGCGAAGGTGGTTTCAGGAATTGATTTTCTGGAAATCAACGAGACGGCCGGCCTTGGCATGAAGGCAGTGGAGCCTGCTTTTAAGGAGCAATTTCAGAATAAGCAGGTGGAGCATTTTGAGCTGACCAAGGACGGGGCGGTGGAGGAATATCAGATCGATGCCCTGAGCGGAGCTACAAGAACCTCCAATGCGGTGACAAATGCGGTAAACGGCGCTCTTTACTTTGCACGGGAATCGGCACTGAAACAGTGATTTGGGACTATTACGGAACTGGAATCAGTAATAGCCCATACAGTGCACAAATCGATTTGCAGACGCATGAACCTGCGGCTGGAAATTGATTTACTACCGGTGTACGGCAGGGGCTATTACGGAACTGGAATCAGTAATAGCCCATACAGTGCACAAATCGATTTGCAGACGCATGAACCTGCGGCTGGAAATTGATTTACTATCGGTGTACGGTATGGGCTATTACGGAACTGGAATCAGTAATAGCCCATGCAGTGCACAAATCGATTTGCAGACGCATGAACCTGCGGCTGGAAATTGATTTACTATCGGTGTACGGTATGGGCTATTACGGAACTGGAATGGAGGATCAATATGAATAGTTATCTGGAACGATTATACAACGGCATTGTAAAGGAGAATCCCACCTTTATTCTGATGCTCGGCATGTGTCCCACCCTGGCGGTAACCACATCGGCCTTTAACGGACTTGGGATGGGCCTGTCCACAATGGCAGTTCTGGTGGTGTCCAATCTGATTATTTCGGCTCTGCGAAATGTGATACCGGATAAAGTGCGGATTCCGGCCTACATTGTAATTGTAGCTTCTCTGGTAACGGTAGTGCAGCTTTTGATTCAGGCTTACATTCCGGATCTTTACGATGCCCTCGGAATCTATATTCCTCTGATTGTAGTAAACTGCATTATTCTGGGCCGGGCGGAAGCCTATGCCTCCAAGAATCCGCCTTTGCTGGCAGGCTTTGACGGTATCGGCATGGGACTTGGGTTTTCCATTGCTCTTACTTGCATGGGATTTTTCCGGGAGCTGATTGGCGCGGGAACCGTATTTGCGGGAACGCCCTTTGCCTACAATCTGCCTGAGATATATGAGCCGGTGTCCATCTTCGTTCTGGCTCCCGGCGCTTTTCTGGTGCTGGCTTTGATCATTGCTTTCTTAAATGCCATGAATATAGAGAACAACGGAAATAAAAAAGTGGAGGGCTGCGGCCGGGCTTGCGGAACCTGCGGAAAAGCCCAGACCTGCGACAAGGTAAATCGAAGATAATCCGGATATTGCGGAACTGGAAACAGCAACGCCTTACACAGTGCACAGAACAATTAACAGGCACATTTTTAAGTGACTGGAAATTGTTCTCATATAAGTGTACGGTGTAAGGGATTGCGGAACTGGAAACAGCAACGCCTTACACAGTGCACAGAACAATTAACAGGCACATCTTTAAGTGACTGGAAATTGTTCTCATATAAGTGTACGGTGTAAGGGGTTGCGGAACTGGAAACAGCAACGCCTTACACAGTGCACAGAACAATTAACAGGCACATCTTTAAGTGACTGGAAATTGTTCTCATATAAGTGTACGGTGTAAGAGGTTGCGGAACTGGAATAGGAGAAGACAGTTATGAAAGAATTGATGCTCGTTTTAGTTGGGGCAGCACTAGTCAACAATGTGGTTTTAAGCCAGTTTTTCGGACTCTGTCCCTTCCTGGGCGTTTCCAAGCAGGTAAAGACGGCAGCCAGTATGGGAGGGGCAGTAATCTTCGTGATTACGATATCCTCAGCGGTGGCAAGCCTCATTTATGACTTTGTTCTGGTGCGTTTCCATCTGGAATATTTACAAACCATTGTATTTATTCTGGTAATCGCAGCCTTAGTTCAGCTTGTAGAGATGTTCTTAAAAAAGACAAGTCCTGCCTTATACCAGGCTCTGGGCGTATATCTGCCGCTGATCACGACCAACTGTGCGGTGCTCGGCGTGGTGCTTCAGAATGTGCAGAAGGAATACATTTTTGCGGAAATGGGCTGGAACGGGCTGCTGGTCAGTGTGGTAAACGGCTTCGGCACGGCCGTGGGCTTTACCATTGCCATTGTAATCATGGCCGGAATCCGGGAGCGGATAGCCTACAACGACATACCAAAACCCTTCCAGGGGGCGCCCATAGTGCTGCTGACAGCTTGCCTGATGGCAATTGCCTTTTTCGGATTTTCCGGGTTAATTTAGATTTTATACTTGTGGATGGAAATTGATTTTATATCTGTGTACTTTGCGGGATATTACGGAACTGGAAACAGTAATATCTCGAAAAGCGCACAAATTAATTTACAGCCGCATGGACTTGTGGATGGAAATTGATTTTATACCCGTGCGCTTTTTGGGATATTACGGAACTGGAATGGAGGATAAGAAATGAATGTCATGGGAGTAGTTTCGGCGGCTCTGGTGATTGGAACGGTGGGTCTGTTCGTGGGCCTTCTGCTTGTGGGGGCGGCTGCCAAATTTCATGTAAACAAGGATGAGAGAGAAGAAAAAGTACGCGGCCTTTTACCCGGCAATAACTGCGGAGGCTGCGGTTATGCGGGCTGCGACGCTTTGGCTGCCGCCATTGCCGCGGGAGAAGCGGACGTATCCTCCTGTCCGGTAGGCGGAAGCCGTGTGGGGAAGGCTATTGCAAAAATCATGGGCGTGGACGCGGGCAATAAGGTACGTATGGTGGCATATGTAAAATGTGCCGGAACCTGCGACAAGACACAGGACAAGAGCAATTATTACGGAGTGGAGGACTGCCGCATGGCCGTGATCGTCCCCGGAAGAACCTCCAAAAAATGCACCTACGGCTGCCTGGGCTACGGAACCTGTGTAAAAGTCTGCCCCTTCGATGCCGTCCATCTGGAAAACGGCATCGCAAAGGTAGATCCGGGCGCCTGCAAAGCCTGCGGAAAATGCGTGGCCGCCTGTCCCAACAGCCTGATCGAGCTGGTCCCCTACCGTTCCCGCTACCGGGTACAGTGCAGCTCCAATGACAAGGGAAAGGCAGTGCGGGAAGCCTGTGACGCAGGATGTATTGCCTGCCGTGCCTGTGAGCGCGCCTGTGAGTACGGCGCAGTAATAGTAGAAAATAACCTTGCCCGGATAGACAGCGAAAAATGCGTAGGCTGCGGCGCCTGTGCCGAGAAATGTCCAACCAGGGTCATACGGATAGAGGGAAAATAGAACTGGTAAAAGGGGAATCATATGTCGAAAAAGGTAGCGGTTTATGGAATGCTGGTGGCTCTGGCGTTTCTGCTGAGTTATGTGGAGACGTTGATTCCTTTTTCATTTGCCATACCGGGAATCAAGCTGGGGCTTGCCAATCTGGTTGTAATCACGGCTCTTTACTGTCTGGGAGAGAAGGGCGCTTTTGTCATTTCCATAGTGCGGATAATGCTCACCGGCCTGACCTTTACCAGCCTTTCCGTTATGCTGTACAGTCTGGGAGGCGGCCTTTTAAGCTTCCTTTGTATGGTTTTGGCCAAGAGGCTGACGCCCCTTGGCATAACGGGTGTCAGCGTTCTGGGAGGCGTTGCCCACAATCTGGGTCAGCTTTTGGTAGCGGCTCTTGTTGTGCGCACAGGCAGTCTTATGTACTATTTCCCGGCTTTGCTGGCTGCCGGCACGGCGGCAGGAGCATTGATTGGGATACTGGGAGGCTTGGTAACAGAGCGGTTACGTCCTTTTTTACGGCAAGGCGCTTAGACGGAGGATTTGCAAAACAGACTACCGAAGAAAGGCAGGAGGAAGATTGAAAAAACAGGACAGTATTTTGATTTTGGTACTTCTGGCGGCTGCGGCCGTTTTCTTTTTGGGCTTTCGCATTTGGAACCGGAAACCGCCGGAGGAAGTAGTTGTTTATGTGGGAGATGTGGAGTATGCCCGATTTTCCGTCGGAGAGGATAAAGAGCTTGTGATTGAGGGGGAAAACGGAACCAATCGGCTGATTGTAAAAGACGGAAAGGCAGATGTAACGGAAGCGTCCTGCCCGGATAAGATCTGCGTGCGCCAAAATCCCATTTCCCGGACAGGAGAAACCATTGTCTGTATGCCTAACCGTGTGATTGTTACGATAGAGCAGGCTTCCCAAAAGAAAATCCGCAGCGAAGCGGGAGGTTGAAGAAAATTGATAAAGCGGCAACTCTTTTTTCCTCTCGACAAGTTTACTTTTGTTTCCATATAGGATATACTATAAGTGGCCTCAAGTTTTCTTTAGTTCTCAAGAATAGAAAGGGTGACTTTTATGAATTTAGCGAAAATCTCTGCAAACGGTCAGATCACTGTGCCGATAGAAATCCGGCGGCTGCTCGGCTTGAAGTCCGGGGATAAAATTCTGTTCTTCCAGAAGCAGGACGGGGAAATCGTTGTAAGCAACGCTTCTTCCAAAGCAATCCGCAAAGCGCAGGCTGCTTTTGCCGGTGCTGCTGAGACAATGGGCGTTACCAGCGAGGACGATATTCAGGCGCTTGTGGACGAAGTACGTTACGGAAAGGAAAGGTAATATGCGGATACTGGTTGATACAAATATCCTGTTCTCCGCATTGGTTTTCCCCCCGTTCCAAACCGGCGCGGGCGCTGCTGTATATCGCAGATAATCACGAAATCGTTTTGTGTGACCGCAACATTACAGAGCTGCGGGATATTTTGAAGCGGAAAGCGCCGAAGTTCCTGCCAGACGCGGAAGTGCTGCTTGCGGAAATGTCCTATGAATTGATTCCGGCAGTAGACCATGCGGAAAAGCTGATACGCGATGCAAAAGACCGGCCGATCTTAAATGCGGCGATTGTGTCCGATGTAGATATTATTCTGACAGGGGATAAAGACTTTTTAAGTCTGGATATGGAACATCCAAAATGTATGACAGTTGCGCAGTTTTTTGAAAATGAGGGCGTGGAAGAATAACCTCCGTGTTCTATAATATCCTTGTCTAAAAGCTCGTTTTTCATGTCGTCCTCCTTTTCATGTGCCTGAATTTCTGCCGCTTCCTATAAAGGCTTGTGAGAAGTTATAAAACGATTTCCGTCTATAAAATCAATAAAGAATCGCTGCAAAGAAAGAAGATGACTTCTATGAAGAATTGGAAACACCTTACAGGCATCCCTTTATGCACAAAAAGCATGTGCAAGTTGTGGAAAGAAACGCTGGCCAGGGAACTGCCTAAGGCATCTGACTGGGTTCATCATACCATCTGGAACCGCCTGATTCTGCTGGCCCGCTGGCTGCTGTTTTCTATGGTAACCGGCGGCTGTCTGGGGCTGGCGGGCACCTTTTTCGGAAAAAGCGTGGCCTATGTGACAGAGCTGAGAACCGCATATCCCTGGCTTCTGTTCGGCCTGCCCTTTGGGGGCGCTTTGATTGTTTGGATGTACCGTTGGGAGACGAAGCAGGAGCGCAGCAGCACCAACCGGGTTCTGGACGCCATTCATGCGGAAAAGGAAATTCCCATCAAGACGGCGCCCCTTATCTTTGCTTCCACAGTGCTGACACATCTTTTCGGAGGCTCCGCCGGCAGAGAGGGCGCGGCCCTGCAGCTTGGAGGAAGCATTGGAAATTTCCTCGGGAAATGCTTCCGCATTGACGAAAATGACAAACGTGTGGTAATTATGTGCGGAATGAGCGCCGCCTTTTCCGCCCTCTTCGGAACGCCTATGGCTGCGGCCGTATTTTCTATGGAGGTGGTCAGCGTGGGAATTATGCACTATGCGGCGCTGGTTCCCTGTGTGACGTCTTCCTACATAGCCGGTGCGATTGCCAGATACTTCGGCATGGAGGGGGAGCGCTTTACAATCGGGCCGATCCCCGAGCTTACGCTGTTAAATGGGGGCAAAATCCTGCTGCTGGGTTTGATGTGTGCGGCGGTCAGTATCCTTTTTTGTGTCGTTTTACATAAAACAGAGCATTTGTTTCATAGAAAATTGCGGAATCCTTTTCTGCGTGCTTTTACGGCGGGATGCCTGCTGATTGTTCTGACCCTTGTCTTGCGGACGACGGATTATCTGGGTTCCGGGATGCACATGATTGAGGCGGCGATGGAGGGAAATGTGATCTGGGCGGCTTTTCTGCTGAAGATTATTTTTACGGCAATCACCCTGGCCGGGGGATTTAAGGGAGGGGAGATTGTGCCAACCTTTTTTGTGGGAGCCACCTTTGGCTGTGTGGCCGGAAAGCTGTTGGGGATTTCGCCCTCTCTGGCTGCGGCCTGCGGTATGACGGCCGTATTCTGCGGCGTGACCAACAGTCCCATTTCTTCGCTTCTGATTGGGCTGGAGATGTTTGGCTTTGCCGGAGCGCCCTACCTTTTTCTTTCCCTGGCAGTCAGCTACATGCAGTCCGGTTACTACGGGCTTTATCACAGTCAGCGGATCGTATATTCCAAGGTGAAAACGGAGTTTATCAATCAGAATACGAAGGAGTAGGCTTGCATGTATATAAAATTAATTCAGCCCAAAATGAGAAAGCGTCCCGTAGACACAGGGCTTAAGCTTCACATGGCTCCACCTCTGGGGCTTTTGACCATCGTGAGCCTGCTGGGGAAAAACAACCGGATTTCACTGGAAAATGAGAATATACAAAGCATCGACTACACAGATCATCCTGATATTGTCGGAATCTCCGTAACCGTTGATACTCTGCCAAGGTCCATAAGCATTGCAAAGAAATTCCGTGAAAGGGGAATTGTTGTCGTAGCCGGAGGCATCCATATCACAACCGCATATGAAACCATTCCCAGGGATGCCTTTGACGTGCTGTGCATAGGGGCCGCGGAAGGGACATGGCCCCGTATAATAGAAGATTTTGAAAAAGGAGACTTAAAGACAAGCTACAAGTGCCGTGAGGATTTCAGCGGGAAGGATATCGTATCTCCGGCCTATGATTTTCTGACGAAGGACAAATACTTATACTGCAATGTGATTCATACAAGCCGGGGATGCCCGTTTCGATGCGATTTTTGTTATAACAGCGCTGATGAGCGCATGTACGTAAACCGTGATATAGAAGCCGTGCTGCGGGATATCAAAGCGGTAAGATCAAAGCACATAATGTTTATAGATGATAATCTGGCCGGAAATCCCAGGTGGCTTCGAGAATTTTTAAAGAGGCTGATTCCTCTTCGCGTCAAGTGGAATGCGGCCGTCTCTCTGAACGCTTTATGCGATGCCGGGCTGCTTGATTTGATGAAGCGCAGCGGATGCCAGGGATTGTTTGTAGGGTTTGAGAGCATCCGGGCGGATTCCATAGCAGCAGTTCACAAGGTGCAGAATGACAGAAGCATATATGAGAAAGCAGTTAAAATGGCCCATGACAGGGGAATTATGATCAACGCCAGCTTTGTATTCGGACTGGACGGCGATACGCCGGCAACATTCAAAGCCACTCTTGACTGGATTGTAAAAAACAGGATTGAAACAGTTACATCGCATATATTAACCCCTTATCCCGGCACGGAATTGTACAACAGATTCAAAAAAGAAGGCCGGATTTTATCGGATGATTTATCAAAGTACAACACGGCCCACGTTGTATTCCGCCCGGCGCAGATGTCGGAAAAGGAGCTGTATGACGGGTATCTATGGATTTACAGACAGGTATACAGCCTGAAAAATATTATAAAAAGAATGCCAAAGGCGAAAAGCCAGCGAACCGCGTATCTTTTGTTTAATCTGTTCTATCGCAAATACGGAAGATTTACGGATCTGATGTGCGGAATCATTACATACAAAAATGTGGGCAGGATAGCGGAAAAGCTGTCGCGCTATTTATAATTTGGAAATTTGATTGGGAAAAATGTTTGTCTCTTTCGATTGAAATTTTCTGAAAATATGATATAATGAGCGTTAGTGAGAAGAGTATGCCTGCATATTCGGCGAACGGTGAATGGCGATCATGAATCTTTGATTCATGATATAATGGGCGTTAGTGAGAAGAACTTGAAAAATTAGGAGATCCCAATTTTATGAGACGAGTGTTGTTAAAATTAAGCGGTGAAGCCCTGGCGGGCGAGAAGCATACGGGCTTTGACGAGTCCACCGTGATCGGTGTGGCGAAGCAGGTGAAGGTTCTGGTGGATGACGGTATCCAGGTGGGTATTGTGATCGGCGGCGGTAATTTCTGGAGAGGCCGTACCAGTGAGAATATTGACCGGACGAAGGCGGATCAGATTGGAATGCTTGCTACGGTGATGAACTGTATCTATGTGTCCGAGATTTTCCGTTCCGTGGGTATGGAGACAGAGGTATTTACGCCCTTTGAGTGCGCGGGCTTTGCGAAGCTGTTTACCAAGGATCGGGCTTTGAAGCGGCTGAATCGGGGCTGTGTTACTTTTTTTGCGGGAGGAACGGGGCATCCCTATTTCTCCACGGATACCACCACAACCCTTATGGCCATTGAGATTGAGGCGGATGTGATTCTTCTGGCGAAGGCTGTGGACGGCGTGTACGACAGCGATCCCAAGCAGAATCCGGGTGCGGTGAAGTATGACGAGATCTCCATTTCCGATGTGGTGGATCAGCGTCTGGCGGTGATGGATCTGACAGCCTCCATTATGTGTATGGAAAATAAGATGCCCATGATGGTGTTCGGCCTTGGAGAGAAGGACAGTATTATCAATACGGTAAAGGGGAAATTTACCGGAACAAAAATTACAGTATAAAGCGGAGGGTATTTATTATGGATGAGAGATTAAAAGTGTATGAAGAGAAGATGACAAAGTCCTATGATTCCATGCAGAGGGAGTTTATCAGCATCCGGGCAGGCCGGGCAAATCCCCATGTACTGGATAAGATCCGTGTGGACTATTACGGAACGCCCACCCCTTTGCAGCAGGTGGGAAATATTTCTGTGCCGGAACCCCGGATGCTGCAGATACAGCCGTGGGAGAAGAGTCTCTTAAAGGCGATTGAGAAGGCCATTCTCACCTCCGATATCGGTATCAATCCCACCAACGACGGTTCCATTATCCGTCTGGTATTCCCGGAGCTTACGGAGGAGCGCAGAAAAGAACTGGTGAAGGATGTAAAGAAAAAAGGTGAGGCCGCTAAGGTGGCTGTCCGCAATATCCGCCGGGATGCCAACGAGAATCTGAAGAAGATGAATAAGGCCGGGGAGATTTCCGAGGATGATCAGAAGGATCTGGAGACCAAGGTTCAAAAGATGACGGACAAATTCATTGCCGATATTGACAAGGCCGTGGATGAGAAGTCTAAGGAGATTCTGACCGTATAGAGCTTATGAGAGAAAGTGAATGGGGGGAGCTGTGGCAAAAGAGGACATATACATTTTGTCACAGCCCCCTTTTATGCAGTAGCAAAATATTGTGGACTTTACGGAACTGGAACAGTAAAGTCCGTCCGGTGCACAGAAGGATTTACGAACACAGGCGTTTGTGGTCGGAAATCCTTCTGGATAGAGGTGCACCGGAGGGACTTTACGGAACTGAAATAGGAGATAATGTATGAAGATACCGCAGCACGTGGCAATTATTTTGGACGGCAACGGCCGCTGGGCAAAGTCAAAGGGAATGCCCCGGAACTACGGTCATGCCCAGGGAAGCAAAAATGTGGAGACCATCTGCCGGGAAGCCTGGAACATGGGGATCAAATACCTGACCGTATACGCGTTTTCCACGGAAAACTGGAAGCGGCCCCAGGATGAAGTAGAGGCTTTGATGAAGCTTCTGCGCAATTATATGAAGACCTGCTTAAAGACAGCGGAGAAGAATCATATGCGTGTCCGGGTGATTGGCGACAAGTCCGGTCTGGCGGGGGATATCCGGGAGCGGATTGCACAGCTTGAGGAGGCTTCGAAAAATAATGACGGCCTGAATTTCCAGATTGCCATTAATTACGGAAGCAGGGACGAGATGATCCGGGCCATGAAAAAAATGGCGGCGGACCAGGAAAGCGGCCGGTTAAAAGCAGAGGATATTTCGGAGGAAATCTTCACATCCTATCTGGATACGGCAGATATTCCGGACCCGGATCTTTTGATCCGAACCAGCGGAGAGCAGCGGCTTTCCAATTTTCTGTTATGGCAGCTTGCCTATTCGGAGTTTTATTTTGCAGATGTTCACTGGCCGGATTTCACCAAGGAGGAGCTTGCAAAGGCCATTGAAGCTTACAATGGGCGTGACAGGCGCTACGGCGGAGTGAAGGAGGAAACGTAGTTGAAAGCGTTTTTTACGAGACTGGCCAGTGGGATTGTGCTGTTGGCGGTTATTATTACAGCCGGAATTGTTGGCGGAGATTTTTTGCTTGGTCTGACGCTTCTGATCTCGGTGATTGGCTATGTGGAGTTTGCCCGCGTATTTGGGATAAGCCGGAATGTAATGGGAATCCTGGGTGTGATTGCCTCGGTTCTTTATGTGCTTCTGGTGCGAATGGGCGGCGAAGGAAACGGAGGAATCCTGATTCCTTTGGTTTGTCTGCCTCTTCTGGTGTTTGTATATCTGCTTGTGCTTATGGGAATTTATGTATTTACCTTTCCCAGATACCGGATAGAGGATGTGATGGCGGCCTTTTTCGGAGTGATTTATGTTCCGGCCATGCTGTCCTTCCTTTATCTTACACGGATGACGGAGATTTTTACCGCCGGGATGTCTCTCTATTGGCTGATTTTTATTTGCTCCTGGGGCTGTGATACTTGTGCCTATGCGGTGGGAATACTGATTGGAAAGCATAAGCTGGCTCCCGTGTTAAGCCCGAAAAAGTCCGTTGAGGGGGCAATAGGGGGAACTGTCGGAGCAGCTCTTTTAGGCTTTTTGTACGGAAGCTTTTTTATGAGTGATAAGGCCGGAGTCTGTGCTTTGATTTGCGCCGTGGGAGCGGTGCTGTCACAGATTGGGGATCTGACGGCTTCCGCCATTAAGCGGAATCACGATATCAAAGATTACGGACATCTGATACCCGGCCACGGCGGGATTCTGGACCGGTTTGACAGCGTGATCTTTACGGCGCCGGTGATTTTTGTAATGGCTCTGCTAAGCATGTAGAGATAAAAAATGACAATTCGATGCTTTGATGCAAAAGAAAAAATGCATCCGGAAAGGATATAAATAGAAGATGAAAAAGATTGCAATACTGGGCTCTACCGGTTCCATCGGAACACAAACTCTGGAGGTTGCCCGGGAAAACGGGGATCTTGAAATCGTATCCCTGGCGGCAGGCTTCAATGTGGAAAAACTGGAGGAACAGATCCGGGAGTTTCACCCAAAGCTTGCGGCCGTATGGAGCGAGGAGAGCGCGTCGGATCTGCGGGCAAGGGTCCGGGATCTGGATGTTAAGGTGGTTTCCGGCATGGAGGGACTTGTGGAGGTCTGCACCTGTCCGGAGGCGGAAATTGTGGTTACGGCCATTGTGGGAATGATCGGGATTATCCCTACCGTCGAGGCTATGAAGGCGGGAAAGGATATTGCTCTGGCAAATAAGGAAACTTTGGTGACTGCCGGGCATATGATTATACCATTGGCGGAGGAAAAGGGCGTGCGTCTGCTTCCGGTGGACAGCGAGCACAGCGCTATTTTCCAGTGCCTTCAGGGGGAGAATCGGGGGCAGCTTAAGAAGATTCTCCTTACGGCGTCCGGCGGGCCGTTCCGCGGGAAAAAGCGGGAGGAGCTTCGGAACATTCAGGTGGAGGACGCCCTGCGGCATCCCAACTGGGCTATGGGGCGGAAGATTACCATTGATTCCTCAACTCTGGTAAATAAGGGGCTGGAGATGATGGAAGCGAAGTGGCTGTTCGGGGTGGAACCCGGTGATATTCAGATTGTGGTTCAGCCTAAGAGTATTATCCATTCTATGGTGGAGTTTGTGGACGGGGCGGTGATGGCACAGCTTGGGACGCCGGATATGAAGCTGCCCATTCAGTATGCTCTTTATTATCCGGAGCGCCGTTATCTGCCCGGAGAGCGTCTTGATTTTTGGAAATTGACGGAGATTACCTTTGAGAAGCCGGATATGGAGACATTTTCAGGCTTAAGGCTTGCCTTTGACGCGGCGGCGGCCGGAGGATCTATGCCTACGGTGTACAATGCGGCCAATGAGAGGGCGGTGAGTAAGTTCCTTAATAGGAAGATTGCTTATCTTGAGATACCTGAGATTATTGAGGCCAGTATGGAGGCTCATAAGGTGACGGCAAATCCTTCGGTGGAGCAGATTCTGGAGACGGAGCAGGCGGTTTACGAATTTATTGAAAGCAGGTGGTAGGTTGAGAATCTTACTGGCACTTATTATATTTAGCTTGATTATTGTGATTCATGAGTTGGGACATTTTCTTCTGGCAAAGCGGGGAGGCATTCGGGTAAATGAATTTTCCCTTGGAATGGGGCCCAGAATTTTGAGTAAGCAGATAGGGGAGACACGTTATTCTCTGAAGCTTCTGCCCTTTGGCGGTTCCTGTATGATGGAGGGGGAGGATGGGACGGAGTGTGCACTGATTCCGGAGGATTCTTTTGCGGCTAAGTCCGTGTGGACGCGGATTTCCGTGGTGGCGGCCGGACCGGTTTTCAACTTTATTCTGGCTTTTATTTTGTCTCTGATTGTAATTGGGAGTATTGGGTATGACGCGCCGGTGGTGGTGGCTCTGACGGAAGATTTTCCGGCGGAAGAGGCCGGGATGCAGCCGGGGGATCGGATTGTGAAGATGAACGATACCCGGATTCATGTTTACCGTGAGGTGAATATGTATGTGCAGATGAACCAGGGGAAGACGGTGGAGCTGACCTATGAGCGGAATGGGGAGCGGTATACGGTGACCCTGGAGCCGAAGCAGGCGGAGAACGGGATGTATTATCTGGGGCTTCGGGGGTCCGGGGTTCGGATGAAAGGGAATATACTTAAGACCATTGGGTATAGCGCTTATGAGGTGAAGTATTGGATTTCTACGACGATTAAGAGTCTGGGGATGCTTTTTGGCGGCCGCGTGGGTGCGGATGATATTTCCGGGCCGGTGGGGATTGTGAATGCCATTGGGGATACTTATGAGAGCAGCAGGGAGGACGGGGTTTTTTATGTCTGGCTGAATATGCTGTATATCTCCATTCTTTTGACGGCGAATCTTGGGGTGATGAATCTGTTGCCTTTGCCGGCGCTGGATGGGGGAAGGCTTGTCTTTCTGATTCTGGAGGCGGTTCGGGGGAAAGGGATCGATCCGGAGAAGGAGGGGATGGTACATTTTGTGGGGCTGATGGTGCTGATGGCGCTGATGGTTTTTGTGATGTTTAATGATTTTCGGAATATATTGATGTAGGACGGACGGGAGAGCCGGAAAATAAGCCGGGAGGCTTTTCCATATCCTGTGTTCGCGCGGTTCTCGTACACAGGATATCGGAAAAGTCTTCCGGCTTATTTTCCGGCTCTCCCTGACTTTGGGGGCGTGTAGATGAAGGGGCGGGGTTGTTTTTGATGTTCGTTGAATTTGTGTGTGGGGATAAAGAGATAGGTTTATTTTTTTGTGTTTTTTGACTTTAAGGGTGGGGGCTGGGGGTGTTTGAAGGGGGTTGGGTGGTTTTGGTTGGGGTGTGCTGTAGTTTTTGTTGGATACTTTGAAAACGTTCGGGAATTTCTTCGGGGGGCATGCTGCTGTGGACGGCGCAGGTTCCGGCTTTTTGGGCGGTTTTGTAGTACCATTCTTTGTAATCGAGGATTTCTAGGGTTTCCTGGAGCTGGGTGATTTGGGTGAGGACTTGTTCGCGCTGGCGGCGGAACATGGAGAGGCGCTCGGGGATGGTGGCGTCGCCCTGGGCGCACCATTCCATGAATTGGCGGATGTCTTTGATAGACATGCCGGTTTTTTTCAGACATTCTATGACGGAGAGGGATTCGAAGTCTTTGTCGCTGAACATACGGATGCCGCCGTTTGAGCGCTCCACGAATGGGAGAAGGCCCTCTTTGTCATAGTAACGTAGAGTGGAGGGCGGGATGTTTAGTTTTTTTGCGATTTCGCCTACGGTGTAGAACATGGGGATACCTCGTTTGTGTTTCTTGTAATGTGTTTGGGAGTTTGTGCTGCTGTGTGTGTTAAAGATATTTTTCATTACTGTTCACATACCGCTGTTCCGCGTGGTGTTTCCGCACATTTTGTGCGGAAATCCCGAGTTTTTCAGCGCGAAATCGCATCTTTTGCGGTTTCTGTGCATCGCGAAGCGTGTTACTGGTTATAGAGTGAATAGTAACATTTTTTTGGCTTTTACACTGGCTTTTTTTATTTGTCTTGACTTAAAGTGAACTTTAAGTTGTATGATATAGTTAAAGGTTTTGGATGCTTTGATTATAACAAAGGATACAGCAAAAAGCAAATCTGAAAGGAGCAAATGAGATATGGTGTATAAGGATTTTCAAGGTGAAAAGCTGTCGGCTTTGGGGCTTGGATGTATGCGCTTGCCGGTGGTGGGCGGTGATGATGCCAGAATTGATGAGGCAGCGGCCAAGGAAATGGTAGATTATGCTATGGCCCAGGGAGTTAATTATTATGATACGGCCTGGGGATACCATAGCGGTAATTCGGAGCTTGTGATAGGGAGGGCTTTGGCTTCTTATCCAAGGGAGAAGTATTATCTGGCTACGAAGTTTCCGGGGTATGACCTTTCCAATATGGATAAGGTGGAGGAGATTTTTGAGAAGCAGCTTGAAAAATGCGGTGTCGGATATTTTGATTTTTATCTGTTCCACAATGTCTGTGAGATGAATATTGACGCTTATCTGGATAAAAAGTATGGAATTTTTGACTATCTCGTGGAGCAGAAGCGTAAAGGGCGTATCCGTCATCTGGGATTTTCCGCTCATGGAAGCGTGGAGGTGATGAGGCGCTTTTTGGAGGCTTATGGTTCAGAGATGGAGTTCTGTCAGATTCAGCTTAATTATCTGGATTGGAATTTCCAGGATGCCAAGGGGAAGGCGGAGCTTTTGAAGGAGTGGAAGCTTCCTGTATGGGTGATGGAACCGCTGCGGGGCGGCCGGCTTGCCAAGCTTACCCAGGCTGAGGAGGAGAAGCTTCTGGCTCTGCGGCCGGATGAAAAGGTTCCGGCCTGGGCATTTCGATTTTTGCAGGCAATACCGGAGGTGACAATGGTTCTTTCAGGGATGTCGAATTTTGAACAGCTTAAGGAGAATATACATACCTTTGAGACGGAGAAGCCTTTGGATGATACGGAGATGAAGACCCTTCTTTCGGCTGCCGACGGCCTTCTTGGAAGTACGCTGCCCTGTACGGCATGTCATTATTGTGTGAGTCTTTGTCCTCAGGGATTGGAGATTCCGAAGCTGATTGGGCTTTATAATGAGCATTGTTTTACGGGGGGAGGCTTTCTTGCGCCTATGGCGATCTCGATGGAGCCGGAGGAGAAACGGCCCGGTGCATGTGTGGGGTGCAAAAGCTGTGAAGCTGTCTGCCCGCAGGGAATTAAGATTTCGGAGGCTATGGCGGATTTTGCTGAGAGGCTGAAAGGGTAGGGGGGAGCAGCAATTCCGGCGGTCGGCAGCGGGGCAGGCTTACAGGCTTTTCCATATCTGTGTTCGGACGGTTCACGTACACGCTGTCTGCTTCGGACGGACATTACCGTGAGAGTTTTGAGAAGATGTTTGTATTTTGGGTAATGTCCGTCCAAATCAGACAGCATGTTCGCGAACAGCCGGACACCTGATATCGGAAAAGCCTGTAAGCCTGCCCCGCTGCCGACCGCCGGAATTGCTGCTTTGGATGGGCTATAAGTATTGGAAGAGGTTTAATATAAAAAAGATCTGGAAAAAAGGTCAATTTGAATCAGCAATTTACTTTTAAGGGTTTTTGTGATACACTCTATCGTGGTATTGAGATATTTGAGAAAATGATACTGCAAAGGAGATGTAAAGATATATGAAATTAGGAATCGTAGGGCTTCCCAATGTAGGAAAGAGTACCCTTTTTAATTCACTGACTAAGGCAGGAGCGGAATCTGCCAATTATCCTTTCTGTACGATTGATCCCAATGTGGGTGTGGTGGCGGTGCCGGATGAGCGGCTTGGCCTTTTGGCGGCGCTTTATGATTCGGCGAAGGTTACGCCGGCGGTTATTGAGTTTGTGGATATTGCGGGGCTGGTAAAGGGAGCGTCTAAGGGTGAGGGACTGGGCAATCAGTTTTTGGCGAATATCCGTGAGGTGGACGCCATTGTTCATGTGGTGCGCTGTTTTGAAGATTCCAATGTGGTTCATGTGGACGGCAGCATTGCTCCTCTGCGGGATATTGAGACGATTAATCTGGAGCTGATTTTCTCGGATATTGAGATTTTGGAGAGAAGGATTTCCAAGACGGTCCGCGGGGCGCGCAATGATAAAACGCTGGCTAAGGAGCTGGAGCTTTTGGAGCGCATCAAGGCGTGGCTGGAGGATGGGAAGATGGCGGCCGGCTTTGAGACGGAGGATGAGGACGAGCAGGAGTGGATGGCCGGTTATAATCTTCTGACTGCCAAGCCGGTGATCTTTGCGGCAAATGTGGCGGAGGATGATTTGGCGGATGACGGGGCTTCTAATGAACATGTGCGGCAGGTTCGGAAGTTTGCGGCGGAATATGGAAATGAGGTCTTTGTAATCTGTGCTCAGATCGAACAGGAGATTGCGGAGCTGGATGAGGAAGAGAAGGTGATGTTCTTAGAGGATCTGGGACTTAAGGAATCCGGACTTGAGAAGCTTATTTCGGCAAGCTATAGTCTTTTGGGACTGATCAGCTATCTTACGGCGGGAGAGACGGAGACCCGGGCCTGGACCATCAAAAAGGGGACGAAGGCGCCCCAGGCGGCAGGGAAGATTCATTCTGACTTTGAGCGGGGATTTATCCGGGCAGAGGTGGTGAATTATCAGGATCTTCTGGACTGCGGTTCTTATTCCGCGGCCAAGGAAAAGGGCCTTGTAGGACTGGAAGGCAAGGAGTATGTGGTGAAGGACGGGGATGTGATCCTCTTTCGGTTTAACGTATAATCGTGCAATAAGAGAGCGGCGGAAAAGAATTTTCCGCCGCTCTTTTGCATAGGCTGTAAACAGATAAATAAGCATTTGCGGAGGTGGCAATTGCAGGAACTGATTATGGCCCTTATGGAGCGGTACGGTTATCCGGGCATTTTTTTTCTAATTGCGGTGGAGAATATTTTTCCGCCCATTCCGTCGGAAATCATTTTGCCCTTTGGAGGATTTCTGACTACATACACGAGACTTTCCATATTCGGAGTAGTCTTTTATTCCACCCTTGGCTCTCTGGCGGGCGCTCTGGTGCTTTACGGAGCGGGATGGCTGCTGAACCGGGAACGGCTGATGTGCCTGGTGGCAGGTCCGGTGGGGAAGGCACTATGTCTTAAGCCTGCCGATGTGGCAAAGGCAGATGACTGGTTTCTGAAAAAAGGTACGAAAACCGTATTTTTCTGCCGCTTTGTGCCCATTGTCCGAAGCCTGATTTCCGTTCCTGCGGGAATGAGCCGGATGCAGATGGGGATGTTTTTGGCCTACACAACGGCGGGAAGCGTGCTTTGGAATCTGGCCCTTGTCTCTCTGGGAGCCGCTCTTGGGGAATCCTGGGGAAAAATCGCCTATCTGGTGGGGGAATACTCCCACATTATGCTGATAGTGCTTTCAATAAGCGCGGTCAGCGGAATCATCTGGTTTTACCGGACACGGCCGAAAAGCAGTCACAGGGCATGAAGCGACAATCTTATTCTGAGTGAATCGGCCCGGTAGAGAGAGTGGATACCTTCGGTGAGCAGGGATATTGGAAGTGCATAGGCAAAATTGCGGAGCCGGAAAGAAGATTTCTATATCTGGACATCATTTACGATGTGGACACAAGATATGGAAGTCTTCTTTTTTCCTAAAAATTTCCTAAAAAATTCATTTGAAAAGCTCTTGATTTTTGAAAAGAAGTAAGATACACTTGTACTACAAGTGGTAGAAAGTGGTGGAAAGTGGTTTTTGGGTAAAGAATAGTGGAGAATACAACCTAAAACCGGACGAAAGAGGGGTGAGCGCTATGTTCCGCGGCGAATACAACCATTCGGTGGACACCAAGGGCAGGCTCATCATTCCCTCCAAATTTCGGGAGCAGCTGGGAGAAGAATTTATTGTCACCAGAGGATTGGACGGCTGTCTCTTTGTGTTTCCGATGAAGGAGTGGGAGGAGTATGAGGAGAAGCTTCGGAAGCTTCCCACAACCAATAAGAATGCCCGTTCTTTCGTGAGATTTCTTACCGCAGGCGCCACCTCCTGCGAGTTTGACAAGCAGGGGCGGATTCTGCTTCCCGCGACGCTGCGTAAGTTTGCGGAGATCGAGAAGGATGTGGTTCTGGCAGGACTTTTGAACCGCATTGAGATCTGGAGCGAAGAGAAGTGGAATCAGAATAACAATTACGATGAAATCGATATGGACGAGATTGCAGGCCAGCTGACGGAACTGGGGCTGGATATCTAAGAATTGCTGCGTATCGGCAGACCTGCGGCAGATGAGTTTGGGCTTGGGAGCCGGCGCAATTGCAGGCATACCGGGAGCAGTATCCGGGGAGGCTTGAATGGAATTTGCACATGTATCGGTCCTTCTAAGAGAGACCATTGAACAGCTGAATATCCGGCCGGACGGAATCTACGTGGACGGAACCTTGGGAGGAGGCGGGCATGCCTTTGAGGTGTGTTCCCGGCTTTCGGACAAAGGAAGGCTGATTGGAATCGACCAGGATGCCGACGCCATAGCTGCTGCCGGGAAGCGTCTTCAGAAGTTTAAGGATCGGGTTACGATTGTCCGCAGCAATTACTGCAATATGCGAAGAGAATTACAAAGGCTTGGTATCGAAAGGGTGGACGGAATTGTGCTGGATCTGGGAGTTTCCTCCTACCAGTTGGATTCCGCCGGTCGCGGCTTTACCTACCGGGAGGATGCGCCCTTAGATATGCGGATGGACCAAAGACAGACCAGGACGGCGAGAACCATTGTCAATGAGTATTCCGAGCAGGAACTGTTTCGGGTGATTCGGGACTATGGGGAGGACAAGTTTGCGAAGAACATTGCCAAGCACATAGCTGCGGCCAGGGCGAAGAAGCCGATAGAGACTACCGGGGAGCTGACGGAGATTATCAGAGCGGCTATTCCGGCCAAGGTACGCATGAACGGCGGGCATCCCGCCAAGAAAACCTTTCAGGCTATCCGGATCGAATTGAACAAAGAGCTGGAGGTTTTGAAGGATTCCCTGGACGATATGATCGATCTATTGAAGCCGGGAGGAAGAATCTGTGTGATTACCTTCCACTCTTTAGAGGATCGCATTGTAAAAACTATTTTTAAGACAAATGAAAATCCCTGCACCTGCCCTTCTAATTTTCCTGTGTGTGTGTGTGGTAACAAACCGAAGGGCAGGTTAGTTGTAAAAAAACCAATTGTTCCAGGTGAGGAGGAATTGACAAAAAATAAAAGATCAAAAAGCTCAAAGCTTCGGGTATTTGAGCGGATCTAAGTAAGAATTGAGAGAAGCGAATGGCAGAAATCAGAAGCATTTATACGGACAAAAGAAGAACTTCCGACAGAAACAGACAGACTTATGTGAATGGCACAGCGGTCCGTAAGCTTCAGGTTGTGGAGAATCCAAAAAGAGATCGAAGAAGCAGGCAGGCTCAGCGCCCCCGCGTACACCGCACTCCAAGGCTGGAGAAGGTTAGCTATTTGAGTATTGGATATACTTTGTTTTTAGCGGCGGCCTCCGTACTGGCGCTTTGGGTATGCGCAGGCTATCTCAAGCTGCAGGCGGACAATACGGCGCGCATGAAGAATATTGTGGCCCTGGAGTCCCAGCTTTCCAACATGCGGGCGGAAAATGACGATGAATACAATCGGGTTACAACCTCTGTGGATTTGGATGAGATACGCGACATTGCCATCAATGAGCTTGGAATGGTGTATGCCGGAGCGGATCAGGTGATCCTGTATGATGGTCAGGGAAGCGATTATGTAAGACAGTATCAGGAGATTCCGGAGGAAGATAATAGCTTAAAGGGACTGTTGGGTTCCGGAGGCGGGTGATAATTTGAAGCAGTCAGCAAGAAAGAAAAGGACAAGCAGAAAAGCGACGATGGAGCATCGGATGAAAGGAAAGCTGGCACTATTATTTACTATAATAGTGCTTGCTTTAATTGGCGTGGATATTCGGCTTGCCTATATCAATAAGACAAACGGAGAAAAGTATACAAAAAAGGTTTTGGCTCAGCAGGATACGGCGAGTACGTTGCTTCCCTACAGGCGCGGCGATATTTTAGATCGAAACGGTACCATTTTGGCAACCAGCGAGAAGGTTTACAATCTGATCCTGGACCCCAAGGTATTGCTGCAGAATCAGTCCGAGGACGCCAAAAAGGACTGTGTAGAGCCGACGGTACGTGCGCTTTTGGAATGTTTTGAGCTGGAGGAAGCAGAGCTTCGCAAGGTATTAAGCGACAAAAAGGACAGCAGCTATGTACCTTTGCTGCGGCAGCTGACGAAGGATGAGACGACAGCCTTCCGGGAGCTTTTGGAAGATGAAAAGCTGGGGCCGAAGATCAAAGGGGTTTGGTTCGAGGATTCTTATATCCGGCGATACCCCAATGATTCCTTAGCCTGCCATGTGATAGGCTATACGGTGACGGGAAATCAGGGACAGACAGGCATCGAGGAGGAGTACAGCAGTATCTTAAACGGAACCAACGGCAGAAGCTATAATTATCTGAATGAAGATTTGGAGCAGGAAAAGTCCGTAAAAACTCCTACGGACGGCAACAGTGTGGTATCAACCATTGATATAACGCTCCAGAGTATTGTAGAAAAGTACATTGACAAGTTTATAGCGGATTATACAAATAAAAATATAGAGGGACCGGCGGCGAAAAATATCGGTGTAGTCATGATGGACCCTCAAAACGGCGAAATTTTGGCTATGGCAGGAGACGTTGATTTTAATTTGAACGATCCCTTCGATCTGGTGAACAACGGTTATATTTCACAGGAGCTTGAGAGCGCTATGGAAGGCAATCCCCATATCCTTGTGGATCAGGGATATATGCTGGAGCGGGAATATCAGCAGCTGGAGAACAGCGGAAAGCTGGATAAAGAAAATCTGACATTGTTTCTTCAAAATCAGATGTGGAGAAATTATTGCATCAGCGACGGCTATGAGCCGGGATCTACCGTAAAACCGCTTACCATAGCAGGTGCGCTGGAAACGGGTTCCATTAACGATTCCATGACATTTCTCTGTGATGGAAAACAAGTCATCGTGGAAGGCCAGAAGCCGATTACCTGTGCGAAGAAATCGGGACATGGAATCATTACGTTAGAGGGTTCCCTGATGTTCTCCTGCAACGATGCACTGATGCAGATTGCGGCTAAGGACGGCTATGATAATTTTTTGAAATATCAGCAGATTTTTAATATTGGTTTAAAGACAAATATTGATCTGCCCGGCGAGACAAACAACGCATCTACCGTATTTACAAAGGATACGATTGGACCTACGGAGCTTGCAACCAGTTCCTTTGGCCAGGGCTACAATATGACAATGATTCAGGTAGCCAGTGCATTTTCTTCTGTGATCAATGGAGGCCATTACTATAAGCCGCATGTGGTTAAGAGAGTTCTGGATTCCAATGGGGGAACGGTGGAGAATATCAATCCGACCTTGGTCAAGCAGACCGTATCGGAAAAGACCTCGGCCTTGATACGCCAATATCTGTACCATACAATGTATGGAGAAGCAGACGGCAACGGCAACAATCCCACAGGTAAAAAAGCCCGGGTGGCAGGCTATACTATGGGCGGAAAAACGGGAACGGCGGAGAAGGTTCCGCGTTCTGCCAGAAAGTACTTGGTGTCCTTTATCGGGTTCGCTCCGGCGGACAATCCTCAGGTCGTATGTTATGTTGTAGTGGATGAGCCAAATGCGGCAGATCATATTACGCAGGCAAGCAGTTCCTATGCCCAGGAGATCTTTAAGAATATTATGAAGGAAGCCATGCCCTATCTGAACATCTATGCGACCGAAGAGATACCGGCCGACATGCAGGATGAAGTAGATGCGGAAAATGCAGCCAAAGAGCAGTCAGAGAATGAAGGAGAAGGCGAAAGTGAGGAGGGGGAAGAGCCGGAAGGCGAAGAATCTGCTCCGGAAGGTGTCCTGACAGATCCGAATACGGGCGAACAGGTAAAAATGCCCACGGAAAAGGACCTGGAAGGCCAGGAGGATGAAGGCCCCCTCGGAGGAATTGAAAGCCCCCTTTTGGGAAACGAAGTACGGCTTCCCGAGGAGCCGCAGGAAGAATAACGGCGTATACTCCTACGGAGTGGGTGGACTTCGTCCGATAAGGTATAATTGCAAAGATCCCATAATAGGTTAATACAAAGCTATTATGGGGTCTTTTTATGTATCCAAAATGTAAGACATATAATCGGAAAAAGATCATCCTCATCTTTATCTGTTGCCTTCTGGCTGTCTGTATACTCACAGGCCGGCTGGTAAAGCTTATGATATTCGAATCGGAATATTATCAGGAACTGGCGGATGATCTTCATGAACGGGAACGGAGCATCAAAGCGGCCAGGGGAAGAATTATTGATGCTTCGGGTACTGTTTTGGCCACAAACCGGACGGTGTGTACGATTTCCGTAGTTCACAGTCAGATTAAGGACCCGGAGCAGGTGATCGAAGTTTTGTGCAAAGAGCTTGAGCTGGACGAGGAGACCGTGCGGAAAAGGGTGGAGAAATACAGCTCCATTGAGCGGATAAAGACGAATGTGGAAAAGGAGGTGGGAGATCGGATTCGTGCCTATCAGCTGGAGGGGGTTAAGATAGACGAGGATTTTAAGCGGTATTACCCTTACGGAAGCCTGGCGTCTAAGGTGCTGGGCTTTACAGGAAGCGACAATCAGGGGATCATTGGCCTTGAGGTGGTGTATGATAAATATCTGCAGGGAATCAACGGCACGATTTTAACGCAGACGGATGCACGGGGAGTGGAGATTGCCGATGCCGGGGAGGAACGGGTAGAGCCGGTGGCGGGAAGTGACCTTTATATCAGCTTGGACTACAATATTCAGCTCTATGCCCAGCAGGCGGCCCTGAAGGCTCTGGAACAAAAACAGGCTACTTATGTGTCAATTTTGGTTATGAATCCGAAGAATGGGGAAATCTATGCTTGTGTCAATGTGCCGGAGTTTGATTTAAACGATCCTTTCACCTTAAATGTAGATGTGGATACAAGCGGCCTTACGGAACAGCAAAAGCAGGACTTACTGAACCAGATGTGGAGGAATCAAAGCATCAACGATACCTATGAGCCCGGTTCTACTTTTAAAACCATTACGGCTGCTGCGGCCTTGGAGAAGGGTGTCGTCACCCTGAAGGACACTTTCAGCTGTCCGGGATTCCGAATGGTGGAGGATCGGAAGATTCGCTGTCACAAGGTTGGAGGGCATGGGGCGGAGACCTTTGTGCAGGGGATTGAAAATTCGTGCAATCCGGTTTTTATTGATATCGGTCAGCGAATCGGCGTGGATGATTTCTGCTCCTATTTTCAGCAATTTGGCCTGCTTTCCAAGACAGGCGTAGATCTGCCCGGGGAAGCAGGAACTATTTTTCATAAAAAGGAGAATATAGGCCCCGTGGAGCTTGCAACTATTTCCTTCGGGCAGTCCTTCCAGATAACGCCGATTCAATTGGCTGCTACCGTCAGCGCCATTATCAACGGAGGAAACCGGGTGACGCCCCACTTTGGCGTGGAAATCCGGGACGAGGACGGAAGCCTGCTGAAAAAACTGTCATATGAGCGGCAGGAGGGTATTATATCCGAGGAGACCTCCGCTACCATGCGATATCTTATGGAGCAGGTTGTGGCGGAGGGCGGAGGGAAAAAGGCGTATATAGAGGGGTATCGGATTGGGGGAAAGACGGCAACCTCTCAGACGCTTCCCCGGGGAACGAATAAATACATATCCTCCTTTATCGGCTTTGCGCCTGCGGATGATCCCCAGGTGCTTGCCATAGCAATTATACATAATCCCCAGGGAATCTACTATGGAGGAACCATAGCGGCGCCGGTGATTCAGGATATTTTTTCGAATATTCTGCCTTATCTGGGGATAGAAAAGGAAATAGAAAGGCCGGAGGAAGAGATAAAGGTTGAATAATCTGAGGGAAAGACTTATAATGCAGTAGGTGGGATAAACGGATAAGCAGCCGCTGCTCACGAAATCAACAGTGACGACGAAAGAAGCATGAGAGGTGTAATGATATGAACTATATAATGATATTGCCGGTATTGATATCCTTTGCAATCAGCGCAGCCTTAGGGCCGGTGGTGATTCCGCTGCTGCGCAGGTTAAAGTTCGGGCAGACAGTCCGTGAAGAGGGGCCAAAAAGCCACTTGAAGAAAACCGGAACGCCGACGATGGGCGGGCTGATTATTTTGGCGGGAATTGTGATTACGTCCCTGCTGTATGTGAAGGACTATCCGGAGATTATTCCCATTCTGTTTGTGACCGTAGGCTTTGGAATCATAGGCTTTTTGGATGACTACATTAAGATTGTGCTTCATCGTTCGGAAGGACTGACGCCGGGACAGAAGATGTTGGGACAGATCCTGGTGACGGGCGTATTCGTTTATTATTACTACAATCTGACAGAGGGAGATATGGCGATGCTGATTCCCTTCTGGCCGGAGCATTATCTCCATATAGGCTGGCTGGCGGTTCCGGTGGCGTTTTTGGCAATTATCGGAACGGTTAACGGGGCGAATTTTACAGACGGTCTGGACGGCCTGGCTTCCAGCGTAACGGTCTTGATCGCTACCTTTTTTACAGTGGTCGCCTTTGGAACGAACAGCGGCATCTCCCCAATTACCTGCGCGGTAGTGGGGAGCCTGATGGGATTTTTGCTGTTCAATGTCTACCCGGCCAGTGTGTTTATGGGGGATACCGGTTCTCTGGCTTTGGGGGGCTTTGTGGCCTCCACGGCTTATATGCTGAAGATGCCTGTTTTTATTTTGATTGTGGCCCTGATTTATTGGGTTGAGATTTTGTCCGTGATGATACAGGTAACTTATTTTAAGATGACAGGAGGAAAACGTATCTTTCGTATGGCTCCCATTCACCATCATTTTGAGCTGGGAGGCTGGTCCGAGACAAGGGTTGTGGCGGTATTTTCCATTGTGACGGCGGTTCTCTGCCTGATTGGGATCTTAGCCTTATAAAAAGCAGGGAGCAAAAATAGGAAAGGCGGTTTAAATCAATGATAGCAGATAAAAAAATCTTAATTATAGGCGCGGGACTCAGCGGAATAGGGGCGGCAGAGCTACTCTTAGAGTCCGGAGCATCCCCGGTGCTCTATGACGGCAATGCCTCTTTGTCCGAGGAGGCTTTAAGAGAGAAGTTTCCCAAGGACAGCAGGCTTTCGATTGTTCTGGGGGAGCTTCCGAAGAAGGAGCGGGAAGAGACAGAAGTGGTGGTATTGAGTCCCGGTGTGCCTGTAGATCTTCCTTTGGTGGAGGAACTGCGTAAAAACGGCGCTGTTATATGGGGAGAAGTGGAGCTTGCCTATCATTTTGCCAAAGGAAAGCTTGCTGCGATCACAGGAACCAACGGCAAGACTACCACAACGGCTTTAGTGGGAGAAATCCTCCGAAGCTTTTATCAGGAAGTGTTTGTGGTAGGAAATATTGGAAATGCCTATACAAAGGAAGCCCTGCGCATGACAGAGGACAGCGTGACGGTCGCGGAGATCAGCAGCTTTCAGCTTGAAACAATTGACAGCTTTCATCCCCAGGTAAGCGCAATTTTGAATATTACGCCGGATCATCTGAACCGCCATCATACAATGGAGCGCTATATCAGCACAAAAGAACAGATTGCAAGAAATCAGAGCAGCACGGATATCTGCGTGCTGAACTATGACGATGAGGAAACGCGGAAATTCGGTGAAGAGGTGAAGGCTTCGGTTCTTTATTTCAGCAGAAAGCATATATTGGATCGAGGTATCTATTTGGAGGATTCTTCGATTGTCTATGGGAATGGGGAAGAGAAGATACGGGTTTGCGATACCTCGGAGCTTAAGCTTTTGGGCGCCCACAATCATGAGAATGTAATGGCAGCAATTGCCGTGGGGATCGGGATGGGAGTTCCCCTGACTCAGATACGTAAGACTGTAAAGGAGTTCAGGGCAGTGGAGCACCGGATTGAATTTGTGGCGGAAAAGAGCGGAGTCGTTTATTACAACGATTCCAAGGGTACCAATACGGATGCGGCCATAAAAGCGGTGGAGGCCATGACCAGACCCACCATTGTCATCGGAGGCGGCTACGATAAGCACGTGGAATTTGACGATTGGGTAAAAACCTTTCCCGGAAGGGTAAAATGGCTGGTTCTTTTGGGAGCAACGGCGCAGCAGATTGCGGATACGGCCCGGCGCAGCGGCTTTGAGCAGATTGTGTTTGCAGATAATATGGAAGAAGCAGTTCAAGTATGTGCGCAGAAGGCGGCTCCCGGGGATGCGGTGCTTTTGTCTCCCGCCTGCGCAAGCTGGGGAATGTTTGAAAATTACGAACAGAGAGGAAGAATTTTTAAAGAACTTGTGCATCGGCTTTAAGCTTTTGCATATCTGACAAAAATAGAATCAATGAAAATATCATTTTGAGGTGATTTTATGGCAGGTCCGAAAACCTCCGAAAAAGCAAAGAAGCAGGGGCGGGAGCCTTTTGACTATGGTTTATTGCTGTGCGTGCTGATTCTGGTGGTTTTCGGACTTGTTGTTCTTTACAGCACCAGCGCTTATAACGGGCGGGTGAAGTTTGCAGACAGCGCCTATTATTTAAAAAAGCAGTTTTTTGCCACATCATTAGGTCTGGCGGCTATGTATGCAGTCTCACGAATTGATTATCACAAATGGGAGCGTTTGGCGGTACTTGGATATCTGGTGTCTATTGTCCTATCCACGGCAGTTTTGTTCTTTGGAGATGAGTATAACGGTTCAAAGAGATGGCTGTCATTGGGGCCTTTGTCCTTTCAGCCGTCGGAGTTTGCGAAAGTAGCGGTGATACTGCTGCTGGCGTCGGTAATCAGTCGCCGGGTACATAAAATGAAGTCTCTAAAACAGATGTTTCTTGTGATGCTTGTCATCTTGCCGATTGTCGGTCTGGTGGGAACCAACAACTTAAGCACGGCGATTATCATAATGGGAATTGCCGTAATTCTTGTCTTTGTGGCCAGCCCCAAATATCTGCAGTTTGTTGCGATGGGAGGCTTGGGCGTGGGTTTTTTGGCTATCTTCCTGAGCGTGGAATCCTACCGGCTGGAACGTCTGGCCATCTGGCGCAACCCGGAAGCATATGAAAAGGGATACCAGACTCTTCAGGGCTTGTACGCCATAGGCTCCGGCGGACTCTTTGGCGTGGGATACGGAGGGAGTATGCAAAAGCTGGGCTTTGTACCGGAGGCTCAAAATGATATGATTTTTTCTATTATCTGCGAGGAGTTCGGCTTGGTGGGCGCGGCCCTTCTGATGCTTTTGTTTTTACTTATGGGCTGGCGGCTTTTGATGATTGCGGTACATGTGACCGATCTGTTCGGCTGTATGATTGCCGTGGGAATTATGGGGCATATTATGATACAGGTGATTTTGAATATTGCAGTTGTTACCAATACGATTCCCAATACAGGAATTACCCTGCCGTTTATCAGTTATGGAGGAACCTCGGTTCTGTTTCTTCTGTCGGAGATGGGGCTGGCTTTGAATGTGTCCCGCCATGTGGCCAAATGAGAGAAGCCCTGTTTACGAACGGAACGGAAATTCCCGCATATCTTAGTATATAGTCGGGAATTAGGGGGAAGGATTTGTGGAATATTTGGAGATCAAGGGCGGAAATCCGCTCAAGGGCGAGGTTCGCATTCAAGGGTCGAAGAATGCCGCTCTGCCTATCCTGTCCGCTGTTATTCTGCATCGTGGAACAACTGTTTTAAGAAATTGTCCCAAAATTATAGACGTTGTGTACATGCTGGAAATTTTGAAAGATTTCGGCTGCCGGGTGAGCTGGGAGAAAGAGGAGCTTGTGATTGATGCCTCTAAGCTTTTGGACTGCCAGGTGGCGGAATGTTACGGAAGGCAGATGCGTTCCTCTATTATGCTGCTCGGAAGTCTTCTGGGCAGGATGAAGGAGGCTTGCGTCTCTTATCCCGGAGGCTGTGTCATCGGAGCGCGCCCCATAGACCTTCATCTTGCCGCTCTGGAAAGGCTTGGGGCTGTGTTCACGGAAGAACCGGCAGGACTGAAGGCAGTTTGCCGACAGCCTGTGGGAGCTGCCGTTTCTCTTCCCTTTCCAAGTGTGGGGGCTACGGAAAATGTGATTTTACTGGCTTCGCTGGCGGAGGGCACCACCATATTGGAAAATGCGGCGAGGGAACCGGAGATTGTAGAATTGTGCCGTTTTTTAAACTGCATGGGGGGAAGTGTCCGGGGAGCGGGAACCTCCAGGCTTGTGATCACCGGGGTAAAAGAGCTGCATGACACGGAATTTACGATTATGCCGGATCGGATAGTGGCGGGGACTTATATGCTGATGACAGCGGCGGCGGGAGGAGAAGTGCTCCTGCGGGATGCTCCTTTGGAACAGCTGGAATGTGTTCGGAGGGTCCTGGAGCAGATGGGGGTTAAGCAGGAACATGGGGAGCATGGAATCCGGATATCCTGCGGAGGACGCCCGCGGTGCATCGAAGAACTGTCCACCAGTCCCTATCCGGGCTTTCCCACCGATTTACAGTCTCCCTTGCTGGCGGCGCTCTCGGCTGCCAGAGGAAGCAGCTGTGTGCGGGAGACCATTTTTGAAGCGCGGTTTAAGATTGTGGAAGAGCTTTGCCGTATGGGGGCGGACATTCGGATAGAGGGAGAAAAAGCAGTCATTCAGGGAGTGCCAAGGCTATATGGCACAGACCTGACGGCAAGGGAGCTGCGGGGAGGGGCGGCCCTGGTTTTAGCAGCTGCAGCCGCCGAGGGAACGAGCCGGATATACCAGTACCATTATATTGCGCGGGGGTATGAAAATATAATTAGGGATTTGCAATCCTTAGGCGTTGTGGTAAGATATTTACGTAGTTAATGAGAAAAAGAATGGAAAAGGACTTTTTTATGGCACTTTATAAAGAACCGGCTAAAAAGCACCGTCCCGGTAAGGGATTTCTGATTGCCGCAGTTTTGGCTGTGATTTTGGCTGCTGCCGTGATTTTGGCCGTAACCTTGTTTCAAATCAGGGATGTCGAAGTGACAGGCAACAGCCATTATTCGGAACAAGAGATTATAGATCGGGTAATTACTGACAAATACAGCTCCAATTCTCTTTATCTCTACCTGAAATATCAATATTTAGAGACAGAGCCGATACCTTTTGTAGATAAGGTTGAGATTAGCCTCAGAGGTCCGGGAGAAGTTGGGATTCGTGTCTATGAGAAGAGCATTGTGGGCTATGTCGCTTATATGGGGGCGAACTTCTATTTTGATAAGGACGGTGTGGTAGTAGAGAGTTCATCGGAGGAAACAGAAGGGATTCCCTGCATATCCGGTCTGAAATTCGATTCACTGGCTTTGTATCAAAAGCTGAGCGTAAAGGATGATTCTATTTTTCAGAGAATCCTTGATATTACCCAGCTTGTCAAGAAGTATGAGCTGTCGCCGGATCAGATTGAATTTGGCGCCAATCAGAATCTGACGCTGTATTTTGGCCAGGTGCGCATAGCTCTTGGGAACAGTGGATCTCTGGATGAAAAGGTAGGCAGGCTTCACGAGCTTTATCCCGATTTGGAGGGACGCTCCGGTGTGCTGCGCATGGAGAATTATACGGAGGATTCAAAGTTTATCAGCTTTGAGCAGGATGAGTAAAATCATTTATGTATAGGAAATAATTTTTTTGGAAAACTTATAAATATGGGTTGATTAATTTTGGAAAAAAAGTTATCATAGATTGTATGAGATTTTTGTTTCTGTCATTATGGAAAAATTTTCTAGTGGTGGGTCTAATTGGTATAATTTCATAAGATAAAAAGTCCGGATTGATAATAATAGATTGGTTTGGGAATAGTATTGGTTAAGGAGGGCAAGAGTTTTGCTTGAGATTATGATGAATGATACGGAGGCGGCAGCCAGAATTATTGTGATTGGAGTTGGCGGCGCCGGGAATAATGCTGTAAACCGAATGATAGATGAGCAGATTGGCGGAGTAGAGTTTGTCGGGATTAATACGGACCGGCAGGCATTGCAGCTTTGCAAGGCCGAGCGGACGATTCAGATTGGAGAGAAGCTTACAAAGGGTCTGGGCGCCGGAGCAAAGCCGGAAGTAGGCGAGAAGGCGGCAGAGGAAAGCATTGAGGATATCAAAGAGACGATCCAGGGCGCCGATATGGTGTTTGTGACCTGCGGAATGGGCGGCGGAACCGGTACGGGCGGAGCGCCGGTTGTGGCAAAGCTTGCTAAGGATATGGGAATCTTAACCGTAGGCGTAGTCACAAAGCCCTTCAAGTTTGAAGCAAAGACACGCATGAACAATGCCGTATCAGGTATCCAGAAGCTGAAAGACAGTGTGGATACCCTTATTGTGATCCCCAATGACAAGCTTTTGGAGATTGTGGATCGAAGGACAAGCATGCCGGACGCCCTGAAGAAAGCGGACGAGGTATTGCAGCAGGCCGTACAGGGCATTACGGATCTGATTAACCTGCCCGCTTTGATTAACCTGGACTTCGCGGATGTGCAGACGGTTATGACAGATAAAGGGATTGCTCATATCGGCATTGGTTCCGGCAAGGGCGATGAGAAGGCTCTGGATGCGGTGAAGCAGGCAGTGGCAAGCCCGCTTTTGGAGACTACGATTGTAGGCGCGTCCCATGTGATTATCAATATTTCGGGTGATATTTCTCTGATGGATGCCAACGATGCGGCAAGCTATGTGCAGGATATGGCCGGCGATGAAGCCAATATTATCTTTGGTGCGATGTATGATGATACATACACCGACGAAGCGACCATTACAGTTATTGCAACGGGATTGGATGAGAAGAGTCCCACCAAGGTTCTTCCTAAGAGCAGTTTCAGCAAGATTCCAAGCTCTATGGCAAAGCAGAGTTTTGAGGGAAATGCAGGCGGACAAGCGGCAGGGCGCACGGAGCAGCCGGCGTTTAAGCCGCTTCCGGGGCTGAATATGCCTAAGAGACCGGAAAGCAGGATTCCTGAGGCCGAGATTAAGATTCCGGAGTTTTTACAGAAAAATAAGTAATATAAAAGCCAACGGGATACAATGTTGAGATACCTTGAATTGATTGGAGAGAAGCAGGAAGAAAGGCTTCTCTCCGTTTTTTTATATATGAAAACGCCGGACTTTGTCTCTCCCTATTCTCTGCGGGCAGAAGGAAGGTCAGACGGGGCAGTGGGAACGGCTCAAGCGGCGGTATTCCGACGGAGAAAGACCTTCCGCCTTTTTAAAACAGTTGGAAAAGTAGAAGCTGTTCTCAAAGCCAACGGTATTGGCAATCTGTTCAATGGTAAGATTGCTTTCAGCCAGCATTTCCATAGCCCTGTGGATACGCAGATCACGTATATATTGATTCAGGGATTTTCCGGCCGCATCTTTAAACAGTACGCCGAAATATTTGGGAGACAATTGAAAGCTTGCCGCTAGGCCGGGCACGGACAGCTTTTCAGCATAGTTTTCCGAGACGTATTCCAGAGCCTTTTGAATCCTCGGGTGGATCATCCGGGAAGCCGCATGTGTGCTGTAATGAGTATGGAGGTGAGCAATGATTTCGTAAAAGGCGCTCTTCAAATAAAGCTCATTTGCCGGGCCGGGATTAAGGTAGTAATAGTAGCAGCGGGCAAAAAGTCCGGAGAAATCCGAAAGCGGATCAGTTTTACAGTGTACCGGAATGCGGAAGTCCTGCGGGCAGGGGCGTGCTCTGTGAAGAAGCCTGCGGCTCCGCTCTTCATGATCCGGGAGCAGAACGGAACGGAGATAAAACTCCTCCACCGTAAAATCATCCTCCGGCGCGGGCCTGGTCCAGTCAAAATGAATACAGTGAGTGCGAAAGCCGCTGCCCGCCTCCACCGTAATATGGTTTTCAATATGGGGCTTCATATAAAAGATATCATTTTTTTCCAAGTCAAACCGCTGTCCGTTATAGTGCATGACCGCAGAGCCTTTGGCGATGTACATCAGTTCAAAATCATATAAAATCCGGGGGCGCTCGCGGTAGGCATAATTGACCTGATAATTGTTCACATAGCGGATATGCGGGTTTGCACTGCTAAGACAAAATATGGCTTCCGGGGTTTCTTTCATAAAATTTTCTCCTAAATAATCATTCCTTTTTATAGGTATCATACCATATTTTATGGATTCGTGACAGGCTTATGTATAGAATAAAAATATCATAGGGAAGAGGCGGGTCAGCTGTCCTCAAAGAAAGGAGATTTTTTATGAAACTGGATAAGGCAAATTGGATTGGCACACCGGGAGATTACGGTGATATATGTCCGGAATTTGGGAAGCGTTTTTCCGTGGAGGGGAGCGCGGCACAGGCCGTACTTACCATCACGGCAATCGGTGTCTATGAAGCTCATTTAAACGGCAATCGGGTGGGGAGCTTTATTCTTGCGCCGGGCTGCACGGTTTATCGGGAGCGGCTGCAGGTGCAGACCTACGATGTGACAAAGCTTCTCGGGGAGGAAAATGAGCTGTTGGTTACGGTGGGGACCGGCTGGCACAGGGGACGGATATCTGCTGACAGCGAAGACATCAACAAGATGCCTTGCGCCCTTATTGCCAGGCTTTCGGTGAAGTGCACGGACGGAAGAGAACTCGAATGGGTGACAGATGCCTCCTGGCAGGTAAGGAGAAGCAGAATCCTTTTCTCGGATCTGTATGACGGTGAGATATACGACGCTTCCTTAAAGGAAAACCCTTGGGAGGAGGCTGTCCTTCATGAAGAGCTTGGAAAGGAGCGGCTGATTCCCCAGGAGGGAGAGATTATCTGCGAGCAGGAACGGCTTAAACCCTGCCGGTATTTTGTGACGCCCAAAGGCGAGCGGGTCATTGACTTTGGTCAGAATCTGGCCGGTTACTTTGAATTTCGTCTGTATGCCAAAGCGGGAGATCGCGTTGTGATTACAGTTGCCGAGACATTGGACAGCGCCGGCAATGTTTATACGGAGAATTACAGGACAGCCAAGGCGCAGCTTACCTATATCTGCAGAGAAGGGGAGCAGAGCTATAAGCCCCATCACACCTTTTACGGCTTCCGGTATCTTCGCCTGGATGTTTATCCGGGGGAGATTCAAAAGGAGGATTTCACGGCGATCGCGCTCTACTCCGATATGAAGCGCACGGGATATATGGAGTGCGGAAATGCAGGCATAAACCGCCTGTATCAGAATACCCTCTGGTCCCAGCGCTCTAACTTTATTGATATTCCCACAGACTGTCCTCAAAGAGATGAGCGCATGGGCTGGACCGGGGATGCGCAGGTGTTTTCCGCAACGGCAGCCTTTCACTATGATGTGAAAAGATTCTGCCAAAAATGGCTCCGGGATGTGCGGGCGGAACAGTCTGAGAACGGTATGATCTGCGATGTGGTTCCGAATTTTTGGAAGCTTGGCAGGGGGAGTACGGCCTGGGGAGATGTGATTGCCATTATGCCCTGGAATATGTATCTGGCATACGGGGAGACTGATGTGCTGGAGGAAAACTTTGAAGCTATGAAAAAATGGGTGGATTATATGGGGGCGGATTCCCTTGATCCCGATCTTTGGACCTGCAGACCGGAAGAAAAGAAGCTGTGGGGAAAGCATTACGGCGACTGGCTGGCTCTGGACGCACCTTATGGAAGCTATTACGGTTCTACGGAGGTAGATTTAATTGCCAGCGCCTTTTATGCGTACTCCACCTCCCTTCTGGTGAAGACGGGAGAGCTTCTCGGGAAGGATATGAGCGATTACCGGAAACGTTATGATCGGATCGTGGAAGCCTACAAGAAGCGCTTTCCCAAGGCCGATACACAGACAGCCCATGTACTTGCCCTGCAGTTTGGCCTTACGGACGACCGGGAGGGCACGGCGGCAGAGCTTGCGCAGATGATTCGTGAAAATGGGAATAAGCTGATGACCGGCTTTGTTGGGACGGCTTATCTGCTCTTTGCTCTCAGCGACAACGGTTATGCCGACACGGCCTATGATCTGCTGATGCAGGAGGCATTTCCTTCCTGGCTCTATGAGGTGAACCACGGAGCTACCACCATCTGGGAGCACTGGGATGGTGTGCGGGACGACGGGACCATATGGAGCAGTGCGATGAACTCCTACAACCATTATGCCTATGGCTGTGTGATGAACTGGATCTATACAAGGGCGGCGGGCATCCGCACTGAGGAGATGTATCCGGGATATGAAAGAGCGGTCATAGCGCCGATGCCGGACCGGAGGCTTGGATGGCTTCGGGTGGAACTTGAGACAAAGCACGGAAGGATTTCCTCGGCCTGGACTTATGAAGGGGATGAGGTTCGCTATGAGATTCATACGCCGATTCCCACACGCATTTTCATTAACGGCGAGGAGAGCACAGTGAAAGCAGGAGCTTACATTTTTTATAGCCGTGCAAAATAAGGTGTTTTTGTAACATCCTATTTATTGATTGTGAATAATATACAAAAACAGGTTGCATATATCGTGAAAGTTAGACAATTGACATTTTGTAACCTGTTTTTTATACTATTAAACATAGGATGTTAAAACAAAATATTAAAAATGATAGGATGTATCAAGGAGAAAGAGGAAACAGATGAAGATTGGTTTGGTTTATACGAGCACAACACCGGAGCTGATTGAGCTGGTAGAGCGGGAGGTAAGAAAGCAGCTGGGGGAGGTTCAGGCGGTGAGCCTGCAGGACCCCAGTATTCTGACAGAAGTAAGAGAGGAGGGCTGTGTTACCGCGGCTCCGGCGGCCAGACTTATCAGCATGTACATGAGGGCGGTGGAGGAAGGCGCCGAGGCAATCCTCAACATCTGCAGCAGTGTAGGCGAAGTGGCGGACAGTGTGCAGGCGGCAGCAAAGTACATAGGCGTACCGATTGTGCGCATCGACGAGGAGATGTGCCGGGAAGCCGTCCGCAGAGGGAGGCGCATCGGCGTGATGGCAACTCTGCCTACCACATTAGAGCCTACCAAGGGAACCATCCGCAGAATGGCCCGGGAGTGCGGGAAAAAAGTGGAGCTGATTGACTGCCTGGTGGAAGGAGCTTTTGGTCTTGATCAGGAGCAGTTCCGGGGACGGATGACAGAGATGGCCCGGACGATAGCGGATCAGGTGGATGTGATTGTGTTTGCCCAGGGCAGCATGGCCTACTGCGAGGAATACATTGCGGAAAAAATTGGCAAAATCGTATTGAGCAGCCCCCGCTTCGGTGCGGCGGAATTAAAAAAGGCTCTTATTGCTAAGGGAGTATACAAACAATAATATCCGGCACAAATATTCTGTGCCGGCCGGTAAAGTCGCAAAGACGCACGAGAGGAACTTTTATGAGTGCCCTTTCGAATAAAAGTTTCTCTCATCACAAGTGTGTCGAAGCGACTTTACCCTTTAGTGCTGTCGCGAAGCGACTTTTAATAGTCCAGCTAAGAAATGTCAAGTATTTATTAGAAAAAATTTCTGCTGGCCGGTAAAGCCGCAAAGGCGCACGAGAGGAACTTTTATGAGTGCCCTTTCGAATAAAAGTTTCACTCATTACAGGTGTGCCGAAGCGGCTTTACCCTTTAGTGCCGTCGCGCAGTGACTTAAAATAGGAGGTGTATCAGTGTTAGTTGACACAAGAAAAAGTCCTTATGCAAAAGCCGCCTGTGTTCCGCAGGAGCATGTGGATTGGGACGGAGGGTTGTGGAAGGAACGATTTGAGGTATGCGCAGAATCAACAGTGCCCCATATCCTTTCCTTATTTGAAGACAGAGATCCCTGTTTTCATGTGGTGGAGAATTTCCGAATCGCGGCCGGGCTTTCGGAGGGCAGGCATGAGGGAACGCCCTTCGGGGACGGAGACTTTTATAAATGGATGGAGTCCGCGATGTATGTGGTTGCCAAGAAGAAGGATGCAAAGCTTGAGGCTGTTCTGGATGATTACATTGCATTGATTGGAAAATGCCAGCAGCCGGACGGTTATCTTTCTACAAAGCAGATTATTACTGACCGGAACAACAAAGGGGGAGCTTCTTCCCGCCTGGGAGATATCAACGATTTTGAGGTGTACAATTTCGGCCACTTGTTTACGGCGGCCTGTGTCTATAAGCGGGTGACCGGAAAAGATAATTTCCTTGCAATTGCCGAGAAGGCGGCGGAATATCTATGGAATCTATATAAGAAAGCCCTGGCCGAAGGGGAAGCCCAGACAGAGGTTTGTCCCTCCCACTATATGGGGATTGCGGAGCTGTACCGCACCACAAAAAATCCAAAATACCTGGAGCTTGCCAAGATGGCTATGGCAGTCCGGGATCTGGTGAAGGACGGCTCTTATGACAATCAGGACGCGACAAAGCTGCGGACCCACAGGAAGATCATGGGCCACGGCGTCCGCTCCACTTATCTGTATGCAGGCGTAGCAGATCTGTATGCGGAGACAGGAGAGGAGGCGTTGAAAACCGTTCTGGACGCAGTGTGGGATAACTGTGTGAACCAAAAGCTGTATATCACAGGAGGCTGCGGCGCTTTGTATGTGGGATACAATCCCTACGGCTTCTTCCCCTATTTTGGAGAGGAGAAGGTAAGCCCGGTTCATCAGGCTTTTGGTTATGAGTACCAGCTTCCCAATATCACGGCCTACAATGAAACATGTGCATCTTTGGGAAATATTATGTGGAACCTGCGCATGTTTACCATAGAACCGGATGCAAAATATTTTGATCTGATTGAGCGGACTATGCTGAATCTGACGCTTGCCTCCGTAAGTCTGGACGGCAATAAATATTTTTACGAAAATATGCTCCGGCGGACAAAAGAGCTTGATTATAAGCTTATCTGGCCAAGGAGCAGAGTAGGTACCATGAGCTGCTTTTGCTGTCCTCCCAATATGGCGAGATTTATTACGGAATCCAGTGAATATGCCTATATGCAGAGCGAGGACGCGGTTTGGACAGGGATGTACGGTTCAAGCCACATCAAAGCAAGGCTGGAAAACGGAGCCGCATTTACCATGCATCAAAAGACGGATTATCCCTGGGACGGTCATATTACTTTTACCTTTGACGAGGTGGAGGCGGATAAGCCGTTCAAGCTGAAGCTCCGCATCCCCGCCTGGGCAGAGGAAGGAGAGCTTAGGGTAAATGGAAAACCAGGGAAGAGCCTTGGAAAAAAGGAAGCAGGAACTTACCTTGAGGTGTCCATAGAACAGATTGCGGGAACGACCGTGGAGCTTCTTCTTAAGATGCCGGTGCGCCTGACCATTGCGCACACAAAGGTGGAGGAGGATCTAAACCAGATAGCCGTGGAGAGGGGTCCCCTGGTGTACTGTCTGGAGACGCCGGATACGGAGGAAGAGGATCTGGGGCGCGTTATGCTTCCGGCAGATGTAAGCTTCCGGGAAAGCAGGTACGAGATCAAGGGACAGGAGGTTGTGACCCTGGAGGCAGAGGCCATAACTCTTACACGAAACGAGTGGTATGACGACAAGGCGCTCTATCAGACGATTGGAAAGAGAAGCTATACGCCGGTGAAGATAAGAATGATTCCCTACTTTGCCTGGGATAACAGAGGCATGGGAGAGATGAATATCTGGATGCCTGTTTTCTGGGGAGCGCCCGGGGCAGAATAATCATTACTATCTGGTACACGAAGTTATATGGCAGCCGCCATATGATAAATATAAAATCCAATAAGGGAGGAAGCAACATGAAAAAAGCAATGGCATTGTTGATGGCAGCGACACTTGTATTTGGCCTTTGTGCCTGTGGAGGGAAGGCAGAGGAACCCGCGAAGCCGGAAGCCACGACGGAAGCTCCGGCACAGGATGAGGCCGCAGAGCCGGAGGAGGCCGAAACGCCTGCGGCAGACGCAGGAGAGAAGAAGGTTCTCACCATGAATCAGCATAATTCCAAAGAATCCTTAAACGGTCAGTTTACACAGATGCAGGTGGACTACATCAATGAGCACAGTGATACGATGCAGGTAGACGTATACTACAACGGCGAGCTGGGCGGAATCCAGGAAACCCTGGAGGGCGTTATCATGGGAACAATCGACATGGGAGGCTGCAGCTTTGCACAGCTGGCAAGCTTCCATGAGCCGATGGAGATATTTTCCATGCCTTACCTGGTAACCAGCGGCGAGGATGCGGCAAAGCTCTGTGATCTGGAGAAGGATACCATGATGGCCGAGATTATTGCAGACTGCGAGGAAGCTGCAGGTCTTACTATCTATGGAGTGGGATACTCCTCTGACGCCCGCCAGCTGACTTGCAACTTTGAAGTAAAGAAGCCGGAGGACCTCAACGGCTCTAAGATTCGCTCCATCACCAACGATGTGTACACCATGTGCATCGAGGGAATGGGCGGCACGGCAGTTCCCATTGACTGGACAGAGACTATTTCGGCCCTGACGACCAATACGGTAGTGGGACAGGAGAATCCTTACTCTACACTGGTTAGCTATCAGATGTGGGATTGTCAGGATTATGTGATGGAAACCAGCCATATTTATGATATGAATGTATTCTATATCAATACGGAGCTGTGGAACTCTCTGACGCCGGAGGAGCAGCAGGTATTGAAGGATGCGGCCGTATATCAGACTACGGAGTCCAATAAGGTGCTGGCGGCCAATCAGGAGGAGTACAAGCAGACGCTGATTGACAATGGGATGACCATTATTACGGAAGAGGACGGACTGGATATTGCTGCTTTCAAGGCCAGCGTGGATGCTTTGAAGGAGGAGCGTTATCCTCAGTATAAGGAATATTTTGACTGGATTAACGAGTTCCTTGGTTATTAAGAGTTTAAGTGAAATGAAATAGTTTGAACCTGCGGATGGGGATGCGGCATAGAATACCATGCAGCATCCCCATAACACAACTAAAGCATTTCAAAAGAATGTTTGGAGGGATCATATGATAAAAAAGAATCCGCTCCGCACGATGCTTGACTGGGTAGAGAAGATCTTTTTCGTCATACAGGCGGTGTGCCTGTATGCGTCCATAGCGACCGTAGTTGTGACGGTGCTGGCAAGGGAGCTTTTTAAGATCAGCATTGTGTGGGGGTATGAAATTGCCTGTTGGTTTGTAATTATCCTGCTGTTTTTGGGAATGGCAGGGAATCTTCACCACAGAAGAAACCTGTCCGTGACCTTTGTCTTTGATATTATAAACCCGGTGGCTCAAAAGTTTCTGCAGGTACTGCATTTTCTGGTAGAGGTTGTGGTAATCTGCATGATGGCTGTGGGCTTTCAGACCTGGATTACAAAGGTGGGAGGTGGAAAGCTTCCGGCCAGCGGTTTTACGAATATTCAGTACTACGGAATCATCGGGGTCGGTATCCTGTTTTCCGTGCTTGAGCTGATATGTGAAATTGTGGACCTGGTCGTGAAAAAAGAGCCGGACAAGGCTTTGGAAGCATCCGTGGGAGAGGAGGAAACCATATGACCGTTACAATGATGCTGATTATGTTCCTGGCGCTGCTGGTTATGGGGACGCCGGTTGCCTATGTGATGTATGTAGTGTCGGGACTGTTCTTTTTCAGCAATGGCATAGGTTTAAGCGTCATGGTACAGAAAATGGGTTCTTCCATGAACTCAATTACGATGGTAGCTATTCCCATGTTTATTTTCGCCGGAACATTTATGAATCATCTGAATCTGACGGATTCGCTCTTTAATTCCATTATGGTTACGCCGGTGGGACGTATGAAGGGCGGACTGGCTCAGGTAAATGTAGTTGCCTCATTGGTCTTTGCCGGAATGTCAGGCGCGGCTTTGGCAGATATCGGCGGTCTGGGGAAGATTGAGATTAAGGCTATGGTGAACAGCGGTTATGCACTGGAGGATGCTACCGGTATTACATTGGCTTCTTCTACTCTGGGACCGATTTTCCCGCCTTCCATACCTTTGATGCTCTATGCCTTGTATGCGGAGCAGTCGGGAATCCGGATGCTGATGGCCGGGATTGTTCCGGCTCTGGTTCTGACTGTCATGCTGATGGTTACCGTATCCATGATGGCTAGGAAAAAGAAGTGGCCTGTTTACAGCGGGCCGGCAGGCATAAAAGAAAGGCTTAAGATATTCAGCAAGGGCATTCCGGCAGCCTTGGTTCCCATTATCCTTTTGGGAGGCATGTATTCCGGAAAGTTTGCATCCTCGGAGCTGGCGGCTGTCTGTGCGTTCTTTGCGCTGATTATTTCCGCCGTTTTCTATAAGGGAGTGAACCGGAAGGTATTTTTGGATACGGCGAAGGAATCGGTATCCAATATTGCGGCCATGATGTTTATCTGCGGCGCGGCTTCGCTGTTTGCCCAGGTGATCAGCCGTTCCGGTATTCCGGGATTGGTACAGGACTTTGTGGGAGGGCTTCATATGCCTGCGGCGGCAATGCTGATTGTGATCAATATTATTTTCCTGATTATCGGAATGTTTATGGATTCTAATGTAGCGATTATGATCTTTACTCCCATCCTTCTGCCGGCTCTTATGAGTGTTGGAGTGGACCCGGTGCATTTCGGCGTGGTGGTATGCTTAAATGTGGTAATTGGTATCTTTACGCCGCCCTTTGGATCAGCTTTATTTCTGGCCCAGTCCATTACCGATCTGAGCTTTGTACGAATTGTAAAATCTATGGGACCTTACTTGATAACATTGATTTTGGGACTGCTTCTTGTCACCTTGGTTCCGGGCTTAAGCACTTGGCTGCCAGACCTGATCTTCGGATAACCGGAAATACCTATGAAAAAAAGGATTGTGTTCAATGTACAACTGGAGCAAAGGGATATCTTTTTTTATAAGATGTACCATACCTTCGCTGCCGTTTTAGGCAGATTTCGGATTGGATTCAGCGTGATTTTTCTTATATTGACCGTTGGAACCTATGGAAGAGTTCATGAGTATGAAACGCTGTGCCTCCTGGCGTTCGCCCTGTTAAATCCTGTAGTGACTCCGCTTTTATTCTGGTCCCAGTCCGTTAAGCTGGCAAAGGGGCAGAGGGAAAAGCGGTATGTCTTTACTGAGGATGGATTTACAATCTCTGAGGGAAAAACCTCCGCCGGGCGCAGCTGGCAGTCTTTGGAGCGGGTGATTTGGTCCCGAAAAGAACTGCTTTTGTACACTTCTCCCTATGAAGCCCTGGTATTGCCAAGGCGTATGATGGGGAAACAGGAGGAAGAGCTGCTGAAGCTGATAAGAGAGAGCGGGGCATCCGGTCGATTGCGGATCTTAAAGTGTCTGTGAGAAAGACAAAGATATACAATCAAAGTAAATTCTGTTAAAATAATAACACCGCAATATTTTCCGGATTGTTTCTGCCGGATGTTATTTTGCGGCAGGGAACGTCTTTTTACATAGCACTCTTGAGGAGAGGGGAATCGACATATATGAAGATTGAGACAAAACAGGGTTCTGTCGTTGACCGGGTCATAGACGGTATCATCAACGACATTATCAGCGGAAAATTACAGCCGGGGATGCGTCTTGCTACCGAGCCGGAGCTTTCTTTGCAGTATGGGGTAGGACGCAATTCCGTCCGCGAGGCGGTAAAGCAGCTGCAGGCGTTCGGCATCTTATATATTAAGCGCGCGGACGGCACCTTTGTAAGTGAAACTTATAACCAGAAAATGCTGGATCCTATGCTGTACAGTATTATTCTTAAGAAAAACAGCTGGCGCGATTTTGTAGAGCTGCGCTCAGTGATAGATATCGGAACCTTAAACGTGGTTCTTCTGCGGGATGACATCGGAAGCTTTCTTCCGGAGCTTTATCGGACTTATGGAGAGCTTTCCGCGGAGATGCATGCGGTCAATCCTTCTGTGGATCGGGCGTTGGAGCTTGACAATCAGTTCCATTGTCAGGTTGCCGGGGCGGCTCAGAATCCGATGCTGGAGACAATTACGGATTATATCAATCGTCTTACCATACCAAGCCGTCTGGAGACGACCAACCAGATATTAAAATCAGGGGATGTGGATCGTTTTGTAGCCCTTCATCGTCAGCTTTTAACGGTGATTGAGTGTAAGCAGACAGATCAGATTGTAAAGGCTGTGCAGGACCATTATATTTTCTGGAAATGACAGTAAGAAAGGCAAATATGCATGAGAATTAAAAAAAGCGTCTGTACAAATCTTGTATTTCCAAAAACAAGAAAGGACATCGACGAATTTGCAAGAGTAACGGAATTTTTAAAAAGCAGGGGCGTTGACTCTATGGAGTTTTACCATGACGGGGAGGCGCGCCGTGAAAGCAGAATCGGGGATATTCTGGATAAAAATGATATGGAAGGAATCTATATTGCCGTGATACCTTCCAAAGAGCAGGGGCTTCACGCCTGTTCCGCAGAGGAGGAAAATCGGCGCGCGTCCGTAAAGCTTTTCTGCTCCTGCATGGATGAGGCGGCGGACAATGGAATCTCGGTGATGATGCTCAATTCCGGCAGGATTGGGGCAAATGTCAAAGAGGGGCTTAAAGCCCTGAAGGAGACAATCGGATCACTTTATGAGTATATGGCAAAGAAGCATTATTCCATGCGCTTGACCCTGGAGCCATGCGACAGCTGGATGTTTGCAAGGCAGCTTCTGGGTCCGACGGCAAGAACAGCGGCTTTTTTAGAGGACTGCCATAGAGCAGGGCTGCCGTTGGAGCTTACGATGGACAGCGCCCATACGCTGGAGGAAGGAGAGGACTTTTTAGAGGCGGTCAAAGCCGTAAAGCCTTTCTGCCGGCATCTGCACTTTGCGAATTGTTATATTAAGGATGAAAAATCTCCGCTGTACGGTGATCAGCATGTGGGCTTTGAATATGCGGATACGGAATGGGACTATCAGGCGCTTATTCAGGCTTGGCCTGCCTTTAAGGAGATGTTTGACGGGGGTGAGCTGCGGGTGGCCGTTGAGGTTCTATGCAGAGAAGAAGATCCCTATGTGTATTTCGACAATATGTGGAGCAGAATGCCTTTTGTTAATGTGGAGTGAATATTACGGAACTGGAAACAGTAATATCCCTCAGAGTGCACAAATAGATTTAGAGACACATGCATATGTGGCTGGAAATCTATTTCAAGAGGTGTACTGAGAGGGATATTACGGAACTGGAATAGGAGAAAAAGATGACAGATAAAGAGTTGATGCGCATGGCGAATCGTCTGCGGCTGGATGTGGTGGAAACCGTGCATACGGCGGGGGACGGGCATCCGGGACCCTGTATGTCCGTGGCAGACTTGATTGCAGTGCTGTATTTTGATGAAATGAAAATAGATCCGGCGAATCCGGGCTGGCAGGAGCGGGACAGGTTTATCCTGTCAAAAGGACATGCATGTCCCATTTTATATGCGGCCCTGGCCCGCAGAGGATATTTTGAACCGGAAGAGCTTAAAAAGCTCCGCTCTCTGGAGGGGATGCTCCAGGGGCACCCGGATATGCAGAAGACCCCCGGTATTGACAGTGTTTCCGGATCTTTGGGAAATGGCGTTGCCATTGGGCTTGGCATGGCTCTTGGCTTACGAATGCAGAAAGTTGAGAGCTATGTATATGTGGCGGTGGGAGACGGTGAGATGGATGAGGGTGTTGTGTGGGAGGCGGCTATGGCGGCGCCCCAGCAAAAGGCCGGAAATCTCATTGTCTTTGGAGACTGCAATAATGAGCAGTCCGGAGGCCGCTGTACGGAGCTGACCTCTCTTTATCCGGTAGCAGATAAGTGGGAGTCCTTCCACTGGCATGTGCAGACAATCGACGGTCATGATATCGGACAGATAAAGGAAGCAATCAGGAGGGCGAAGGGAGTAAAGGATTGCCCCTCTTTTATTGAAATGAAAACCATAAAAGGCAAAAATATTCCTTATATGGAGGATAACAACGCATGGCATAAGAAGACCCCTACGGCAGAGGAGGTTGAGATTGCCCGCAGAGCTTTGGAGGGAAGGATATGAAAAGTACACGTGAAGCGGCAATGAAGGCAATTCTGGAAATGGCGGAGCAGGACTCCCGCATTGTAGTGGTTTCTCCGGACTCCATGCTGGCAGCCCGGGCAGTCCCCTTTAAGGAGCGGTTTCCGGAGCGGTTTGTGGAGGTGGGAATAGCAGAACAAGATGCCGTAGATATCGCGGCAGGATTGGCGGCAACAGGCATGGTTCCCATTGTTATTACATATGCGGGCTTTTTAACCATGCGGGCATGTGAGATGATACGTACCTTTATCGCCTACCCGGGACTGAATGTAAAGTTAATCGGTTTAAACGCAGGTATGCTGGGCGGTGAGCGGGAGGGAGTGACACATCAGTTTTATGAGGATGTGGGGATTTTGCGCTCCATAGCAGGTGTCAAGATTCTGGCTCCGGCGGACGGCGCTCAGGTATATCATGCCGCAAAGGAAATGATAAAGCAGGAAGGACCTGTTTATCTGCGCCTTGCAAGCGGGAGAGAGCCGGTAGTTTATGAAGAGGAAGAGCCGTTTACATACGGAAGGCTTCGCGAGCTGAAGCGTTACGGTACGGACGCCGTTATTTTTGCCAGCGGATATATCATGGATCGGGCGCTGGAAGCTGCCGGGCAGTTACATAAGGAAGGGATTGAGACGATTTTGGCAGATGTATCCACCATCAAGCCGATAGACCGGGAGGGAGTGGTAAGGCTTCTTCAGGAAACGGGCGGCAGGGCTGTTACGGTGGAGGATCACAACATTTACGGAGGATTGGGAAGCACCGTATGCGAGGTGGCCTGTGAGGAAAGTCCTGCGAAGGTGATCCGACTGGGATTAAAGGATCAGTATGCGAGAAGCGGTGCGGCTAAGGAACTGTTGGATGCTTATGGACTGTCAGTAGAGGATATTGTGAACGCAGTGAAGCGGGTAAGAGAATCGTAACAGGTATTACGGAACTGGAAACAGTAATACCCCTGACAATGCACAAATCAATTAACAGGCGCATGCACTTGTGACTGGAAATTGATTTCATAAAGGTGTATTGGAAGGGGTATTACGGAACTGGAAACAGTAATACCCCTGACAATGCACAAATCAATTAACAGGCGCATGCACTTGTGACTGGAAATTGATTTCATAAGGGTGTATTGGAAGGGGTATTACGGAACTGGAATGGAGAATAAGATGGCAGATTATTTTAAGAGAGTACAGGAGAAAACGGCTACAAAATTTTGGATTAACAATGTGACGCAGGAGCAGGCGCGCCTGGCAATTGAGGCAGGAGCAAGGAACTGTACGCAGAACCCTACTTATTCATGGAAAATATTGAACAGCAAGACAGATGGAGAAGAAGCAAGGGAGATCTTGGATGGGATTCTGCGGGAAGAGCCGGATGATGAGATAGCCCTGATGAGATTCCAGCTGGAAATGATAGCCAGAATTGCAAAGATTTTTGAACCCATCTACAGAGAGTCGCATGGAAGGGACGGCTGGGTTACGATTCAGTCCAGCCCTTTGAATGAGACCAAAGACTTTATTGTGGAGTGGGGAAAAAAATACAAAGAAAAAGCGCCGAATCTAATGGTAAAAATCCCGGCAACCAAGGATGGCATGGAGGGAATCGGGGAGCTTCTCAAAGAGGGCTGCGCGGTTCTGGCTACGGAGGTTATGTCTATCGGGCAGATGATGGAGGTATGCGAGCTTTATGAAAGGGCTTACACTTCAATGGAAAAGCCGCCGGCGGGCGCTTTGGCCCATATTGCGGGAATCTTTGACGAGGAGCTTAAGGTTCAGGCGGAGTCCGGGAAATTCCAGGTTGATCAAGACAGCTTGTGGCAGGCAGGCGTTGCTGTGGCAAAGAAGGGACGCCGGATGATGGAGGAGCGCGGATATCACATGGGCTTTGTCTCCGGAGGTGCCCGCGGCCTGCATCATTTTACCGAGATGGTGGGCGTAGACGGAGCCGTCACTATCAACTGGGATGGGACGGCAGATAAGCTTCTGGAAGCAGACGGTATTGTAATCGACCGTTTCCATGCTCAGCCATCCCCGGATGTGATTGATGAACTGCTTGAGAAGGTTCCGGATTTTAAGCGGGCTTATGACAGAGCGGGCTTGAGTTCGCAGGAGTATGAGGATTTTGCGCCGGTAGTCCGCTTCCGCAGCAGCTTTGAAGCTGCGTGGAGGAAGGCTCTTGCCTATATTCAGGACAGGCGCGCCGAGCTTTCATAATTAACAAAACAGCTGACGATACGGCCGGCAAATGATAGAAGCTAATAACATTCGTACACGATGCGGGTGCTGCAAAATAAGATGACAGGTTTTTTAGTCTGTTTTCTTATTTTGCAGCACCTTTTTTGTCGAAAAAACGGGAATAAAACAAGCGGGTATCTGTCCTGCTTTGACATATTTCGCAAAAGCTCTTCCCTATAATAAGGGACAGAAAGAAGGTGGACTGTGTACTATGAATTGTATTTAGATGTGCTGTTCCTTCAGAATCTTCTGGCGGATTACCTGCTTTTGACCATTTTGAAGGGAAGCTTGAAGTATCAGGCCGGGCGTCTGCGCAGGCTGGCGGGAGCGGCAGTAGGAAGCTTGGGGGTCTGCGGTGTATATCTCTTTTCCATAGAAAGCACATGGATCGGCCGGCTGCTCATCTATATTATATTCAGCACAGTTATGGTTAGTATCGGGCTTGGTATTCGAGATTGGCGCGGATGCATAAAGGCTGTTGTCCTTTTGTACATAAGCAGTTTTCTGCTGGGAGGCATTTTCCAGTGGGTGAGAGGAAGGCTGCGTTTTCCTGTCTATTCCTTTGCAGGCTTTACACTTATAAGCTATTGGATTCTTTCGGCCAGCATGAAATGGCTGATGGAGTTACGGGCACGCGTGGGAAATGTATTCGAAACAGTGGTGGGCTTTCACGGAAGAACCATTGAGGTGAAGGGCCTGCTGGACACGGGAAATCAACTGAGAGATCCCATTTTCCAAAGACCGGTAAGTATTCTTACGGAACACAAAAGGCAGGAGCTTTGCAGCGGTGAAGAGCCATTGTATCAGATGATTCCTTTTCACAGTATCGGAGAGCCAAGCGGCCTTATGCCGGCCTTTTATGCGGACTATCTGTGTATCCGCAAAGGGAAGGGCCGGGAAAAGCGGGTGGAACGGCCGCTCCTTGGAGTTACAAAAGAACCACTTTCTTCCCAAAAGGAATATGACATGATATTACATCCGGATCTCCTGGAATAACAGGGCATCCGAAGACAAGAACAATTGGAGGAGGAAACAAATCGTTATGCTGATTAAAGTGGCAATTCCAAACCAGGTGCAGTTGAAGTTAGTGCCGAATTTTCCCACGCTCTTTATGGGAAAACAAAACGACGTTCATTATATCGGAGGCGCGGAGGTTCTGCCGGCGCCCCTGGAGGCTGAGGCTGAGGCCAGGGCTATTCAGGAGCTTGGAACAGAAGAGGGCGGCGCGGCCCGTTCGCTTTTGATTGAACATAATCTGCGTCTGGTTGTATACATAGCTAAGAAATTTGACAATACGGGCGTGGGGGTGGAGGACTTGATCTCCATTGGAACCATTGGCTTGATTAAGGCAATCAATACCTTTAACAGCGGCAAGAATATTAAGCTGGCAACGTACGCCTCCCGGTGTATTGAAAATGAGATTCTTATGTATCTGCGCCGGAATAATAAGACGCGGATGGAGGTGTCGATTGATGAACCGCTGAATGTGGACTGGGACGGGAATGAGCTGCTTTTGTCGGATATTCTGGGCACGGACGAGGATGTGATTTACCGGGATATCGAGAATGAGATGGAGCGGAAGCTTCTTGATAAGGCAATCCAGAAGCTTTCGGATCGGGAACGGACCATTGTGGAGCTGCGCTTCGGCCTGAAAAATCCTATGGGGCAGGAGATGACGCAGAAGGAGGTGGCGGATCTTTTGGGAATCTCTCAGTCTTATATATCCAGGCTGGAGAAAAAGATTATACGGAGGCTGAAAAAAGAGATTTTAAAATATGAGTAGTAAGGGATGGGGAAATTAAGTGCAATCGTAATGACCCTGTGCAATGAGAACTATTTGACAATATGTTGGATACGACATATACTATACTTATAGAACGGAAACGACAGTAACATGGATAAATTCCGTATTGAATTTTATACCAAAGAAAATGGTGTGAAGCCGGCAAAAGAATTTCTTCTCAATATTGATAAGAAAATGAGAGCAAAACTGTTTGGAATACTTGAGCTTTTAGAAGAGTATGGAAACCAAGTCAGAGAACCTTATAGTAAACATTTGGAAGATGGAATATTTGAGATTAGAGGAAAAACGGGGAATGATATATCAAGAGTTCTTTATTTTTTCTATTTTGGAAGTCGAATCGTGTTAACAAATGGATTTGTAAAAAAGACACAGAAAACGCCGAGACAGGAAATTGAATTAGCAAAGAAATATAGAAAAGATTTTTTGGAAAGGGTGAGAGAAAATGAGTGAATTCCGTGAACTTTTGGACGAACAGCTTAAAGATCCGGAGTTCAGACAGGAGTACGAAAATCTGGAGCCGGAGTTTGACATTATAAGAGCAATGATAGAAGCTCGAAAGCAGCAGCACATTACACAGCAGGAGTTATCCAAGAGAACAGGCATAACACAAGCAGATATTAGCCGGATAGAGAATGGAACGAGAAATCCGAGTCTGGATATGATTAAGCGATTGGCAAAAGGGATGGGGATGAGATTAAAACTGGAGTTTATACCGAAGCAGGACTCTAATATTTGTTAAAATTTAAATGATAGTTGACGAGAAATAGTCAATTGAAAGAAGGCAGCTTCATACGGTGGGGAGAAGTGATTTTTTATTCACATCTCCCTGCTGTTTCATTATTAAAAAACACACAGGGATAAATATCATTGTAATATAAGCACAGATTCGTTATACTAAAGTAAACGGAGAAGAAAAGAGGGATACGGCATATGGCAAGAACGGTGAGCATCGGATGTCAGAGCTTTGAGACTATCCGCACGGAAGGGTATTTTTATATTGACAAAACCATGTTTATCAAGGAATGGTGGGAAGGCGGAGACAGTGTGACACTGATTAACCGTCCAAGAAGATTTGGGAAAACATTGAATATGAGCATGGTAGAGGAGTTTTTCTCCATAAATTACGAAAAAAGAGGGGAGCTTTTTGAAGGACTTGCTGTCTGGGAGGATGATAATTTCCGAAAGCTGCAGGGAACATATCCGGTGATCAGCCTTTCCTTTGCCGGGGTAAAAGAGAAGGATTACAAATCAACCGTTCGGCGGATGAATCAGATTTTGACAGAATTGTATTATAAATACAGCTTTTTGCTGGAGAGCGACGCTCTGCTTTCGGAAGAAAAAAAAGATTTCCGCCATGTCTGCGAGGAGATGCCGGAAGTGACGGCTACTATGGCGCTTCACCGCCTGGCAAAGTTTTTGTATAAGCATTACGGAAAGAAAGCAATCATTCTGCTGGATGAATATGACACGCCTATGCAGGAGGCTTATGTAAATGGGTATTGGGAGGAACTGGTGTCTTTTACCAGGAGCATGTTTAATTCAGCCTTTAAGACAAATCCTTATCTGGAACGGGCCATTATGACAGGGATTACGCGGGTAAGCAGAGAATCTATTTTTTCTGATTTGAATAATCTGGAAGTGATAACGACCACAACTGAAAAATATGCGGGCAGTTTTGGGTTTACGGAAAAAGAGGTTTTTGATGCATTAGATGAATTTGGAATGTCAGACAGGAGGCAGGAGGTAAAAAGCTGGTACGATGGTTTTATCTTTGGCAGTCAGGAGGATATATACAATCCGTGGTCGATTTTAAATTATTTGGATAAGAAAAAAGCGACGACTTATTGGGCTAACTCCAGTTCAAACAGTCTGGTTGGGAAGCTGCTTCGGGAGGGGAGCGCAGATATCAAGCAGAAGTTTGAAGGACTGCTTTCCGGCCAATATCTGGTAACTCCACTGGATGAGCAGATTGTATACGGTGAGCTGGATTTCAATGAAACGGCGGTATGGAGTCTTTTGCTTGCCAGCGGTTATCTCAAAGTACTCCGGTGCGGAGAATATAAAGAGGATGCATATGGCATTAGAGAGCCGAACTATGAGCTTACTTTGACGAATCTTGAAGTGCTGCTGATGTTCCGGAACATGGTGAGAGCATGGTTTCGGAAAAGCAGTTCGTATTACAATGATTTTATCAGGGCATTGCTGAAAAATGATTCGGATGCCATGAATGATTATATGAATCATGTTGCCCTGACGACCTTTAGCTATTTTGATACGGGCAAGGGACCTTCCGGTGCGGAGCCGGAGCGCTTTTATCATGGGTTTGTGCTGGGACTGATGGTGGAGCTGTCAGACCGTTATGTATTGACCTCCAATCGCGAGAGCGGTTTTGGCAGATATGACGTAATGCTGGAACCGAGAGAATTTAAGGATGATGCGTTCATTTTGGAATTTAAAGTCTTTCAGCCAAGAAAAGAAAAAGAGCTGACGGACACGGTACAGGCGGCGCTTCAGCAGATAGAAGAGATGAATTATGAGGCAATGCTGGTTGAGAAGGGAATTTCAAAGGAGCGAATACGGAAATATGGCTTTGGCTTTTGCGGAAGTGAAGTTTTGATTGCGGGAGGTTGATGCGGGATAGAAAATATCCTGAAAATGGAATAAGCAGGAAATATATGGTCGGTTTTATTCGTAGAGTATGTTACTCTACGAAGGCGGGGGAGCAAATCTCCCGCTTTTTTCTTAAACATCATAGCACAGATCCTTTGAAACGTAAACATTTTTTCTTGGTTTCACCTTTTTTGTACATTTTTCAAAAAGATTTTTTCGGTTTCTATTTTAATTTTGTCTATTAATTCGTAAAACTATTCGGTTTCTTTTCCTTATTTATCAAAATCAACCTTATATTTTCGTAGAGTAACATACTCTACGAAAACAGACACGTCATTTAGGGCCGATTTTAAGCTGCCGGTCACAGAGTGAACAGCAACAATTTTGCACAAAGCAGAAGGGGGTCTTCATTATCTGGTACGTACTCTATTGTCCGAATCAAAGAGAAGAAGAGATAGTTCAGGCCTGCAAGCGGCATTTGACCAAAGAAGCGCTTCAGGACGCCTTTGTGTTCACTTACGACCGGATGCGCCGCTACAACGGCGCCTGGCATTTGGAGCGCCAGCCCTTGTTTCCGCACTATCTGTTTTTGGAAAGCAGGAGTGAAGAAAAGCTGATGGAGGAATTGAAGCTCTATTCCAAGGTGTTTGACGTGCTTGGAAGCGGCGGAAGTCTTATACGGGTGGAACCCGAGGAAGAAAAGCTGCTTCGCACACTCTGTGGGAGAGGCCACCATTCACAGATGTCGCGGGGATATATCCGGGACGGACAAACCGTTGTGACAGAGGGGCCTTTACAGGGCAGGGAAAATCTCATTCGGAAAATAGACCGTCATAAACGCATTGCCAGGGTGGGAATGCCGGTGATGGGATGCCTGCGGGAGATGCAGGTCGGCTTGGAGAAAGCGGAATTGCGATAAAAGTGAATCGGATTGGTTTAAAAGATGTCTACTCAAGTATGGTTGGCGACCAAGGTTATCTGCGTCACTATTATGGGATAGATAGCAATACAATCGTGGAATATATAAAAAAAGAAAAGGCTAATTTTAAGGAGGAGATAAAATGAGTGATTTTAATTTTGTTATGATTTCAGCGGGATTTGAGCATGGTGGAAATGTTACACATAGACATTTGGACGGACATCCTGAGCTATTGGTATATCCATTTGAGTCTCAATTAGGTAATAGGAGCTTTAATGATTTTTTGGCCTCTGTTGAGCGGGTACAATATCGTTATCCGGAATTTCCGGAAGGGTTGAGTGCCGGGGAACTGTATGAGCAGATCATTGATGAAGAAATGAAAACGTTTTTGAGAAAGAGAAATGGTTCTAAATTTAAAAATGCGGATTTAGTTTTGAATGAAAACAGAAGGAAGGAAGCATTTGAAAAGTATCTTGGTACAGGACCGTATCCAAGAAAAAGAGTAATTGAGGCTTTCTTTCGCTCAACATTTGATGCGTGGGAAAACTATTATGTAATGCCCCAAGCGAATATGACATATGTGGGGTATTCTCCAGCAATAGGAATTGATGCGGCACGCATGGTTAGAGATTTTCCGAATATTAAGATTATGCATATTATTCGTAATCCATTTTCTGCATATAGGGATACGAAAAGAAGACCTTTCCCACAGCCAATAGGAAAATATCTGATTACTTGGAATATTTATCACTCTACAGTTGAAATGTATGCCAAAATGTATCCCGAAAATGTAAAGATATTTAGATATGAAGACATGGTAGCTAATAAAGAAAAATATATGCATGAGGTAGCTGAGTTTATTGGCGTAGCGTATAGTGAAACGATGTTGTACCCAAGCTGGAATGGACAAGAGATAAAAGAGAATATTGCTCCTTGGGGAACTGTACTAAAAAGCGATGAGAATTATAATAAGGAAATCATTAAAGAATTAACGAGCGAAGAAAAGCAACAGATTATTTATGCAACTACAGCTCTTGCAAGACATTTTGAATATGATAAAGTGGAGTATTTAGAACAGTATTATGTTGAGTAAGTATTATAAGCAGATATATGGTAAGCAGGTTTCGGCAAAAGGCGATATTCGTCCTTTTGCCGATGTTTTGTTAAAAAGGCTGCAATTAAAGTATTCGCAAGTGGAACTGGCTGAGATACAGCCAGGAGGTACATTAGGCATTTTTTTTGAGGCATTTTTGGATGGAAAAAAGCAATTTATAAAAACACATCCTTTTGGGAGAGTATATCAGGAAAACATTTTAAAAGAGATCGAAATCATGTCATCCATATATGGAAATAGACTGCAAATAGAGAGAGAGACGATAGAAATAAGCAATCAAGTATTGACATTTATGCAAATGGATTATCTACAAACGTCAGTACAAAGATTGGAGCCTATTGATATCTATAATTGTACAATTGATTATCAAAAGCAGTTATCAGAGTTCAGATATGATGTCAAATATAAATTTGGAGAAGTAATTAAAGCTGGATGGGACAGTAGAAATTATTTATATGCAGAAGGATGCCTGTCAAAAGTAGTATATGGGCAATTGGAAGAAGCTATATCTTATGTAGAGAAGACATTCCGCTTGCTGCCGCAGGCTATTTGTCACGGAGATTTGAGCCAGAAAAATATTATGTACAAAGAAAATGGAGAGATTGTAGTGATCGATTGGGAGGATGCTTTAGTTGCATTTCCTGAGTATGATTTCCTTCTCTGGTTAACGTTTTTTCCGCAGCGGCAATATTATAAAAAAGGATTTTTGGAGAGATTTGGGATTAGCGCTCCATTTGGGAAGTATGTAATGGCGCTTATTATTTTAATAAAATGTAATTTGGCATATCGCAATGGTTCGTATAAAAATGATAGCATTTCTTTTAATGAGCGTTTAGAAGAATTAAATAAATTGGCATGAGCTTTGGAACGAATACCTAGGTGGTGATAGAATGAAAAAAGTGATTATTACAGGAGCAACCAGTTTTATTGGAAGGCATCTCGTAAATATTTTATTGAAGAGAGATTGGAAAGTTTATGCAGTGGTAAGAAGAGGAAAAGCATCCCAATTTCAGATCAAAAACCCTAAATTTGTAATTTTAGAACTGGATATGGAAGAGTATGATACGTTATCAGATGAGGTGGGAGAGCAGTGTGATGTTCTCGTTTCTTTAGCATGGAATGGAACCCGCGGAGAAGAGCGTATGGATGCCATAAAACAGGAAAAAAATTATATTTATTCGATGAATGCTTTATATGAAGCAGTAAAGCTTGGATGCAAAACAGTGCTCTCAGCAGGATCTCAGGCTGAATATGGGCCTATGCCTGAGAATAAAATAATAACTGAAGAAACGGAGTGTAGGCCAAATACAGAGTATGGTAAATGGAAATTGCAGTTTTATAAGGATGGAAATCAGTTTTGTAAAAGACATAATGTTTTATTTAAAGAACCAAGATTCTTTAGTTTGTATGGTGAGGATGATTATGAGAATACATTAATTCTTTCAATGCTCAGGAATATGTTATCCAATAGAACATGTAAATTAACGGAATGTATACAAATATGGGATTTTTTATATATTGAGGATGCTGTAGAAGGAATTGTCCGGTTGATAGAAATAGAATCCGCAGCTGGGGTATATAATTTTGCCTCTGGCGATACACGAGTTTTAAAAGATTTTATAATGGATATGTGTAGAGTGACAGGAACAAAAAGTGAGCTTTTGTTCGGCAGCGTTCCATATCCGGATACTGGAAAGGTAAGTATTAAACCTGATATAACAAAACTTCAGTAAGAAACAGGGTGGAGAGCAAAGACAAGCTTTGAAGATGGAATAAATAAAATTATGCAGTTTATGCTGCTAAATAAGGAGCGTAAATAGTATGCGTAAAAAAGCATCCATAGTAGTACCAACGTATAATGAGGAGGATAATGTAGCCTTAATGTTTTAGAGATAAGGGATATCTTTCAAGAAGAGTTGTCAGAATGAGGCCGTAAAAAATTCTGGCTCTTTACCAAGTTAGTTGAATAACCCACTTTATTATGTTATTATAAAATGGGTGAATGGTATGGAATTAAATGAACTATTAAAAGAACTGGATACAAATTTATCTATACGAAAAATAGAAAAATCTGACAAAATACTATATCTATATTGTGATATTGATTGTACGATAGCCAAATGTAAATATTGCGGCACGGAAAGTCATTCGGTCCATAGTAAATATACCAGAACTATTTCCGATCTTCCAATACAAAATTACCAGGTAAAATTAATTATTACCGTACCTAAGTTTTTTTGTACAAATGAAAAATGCTCCCATAAGACATTCGCTTATCCAATCCCCTTTGCGGACAAGCATTCATTAAGAACAAATCGGCTGGATGATTATATCTATCAAATAGGTATGAAAAGCAGCTCTTTAGATGCGGAAAAACAGATTTCCGGCAGCCACGTATCTGTTTCTAATAATACGATTCTGAGAATTATTAAAAAAAAGCAGTCCCTGACATTAATTATGAGGTGAAAAATATATCCATAGATGATTTTTCGCATTGCAAACGAAAACTATATTTTTCTATCCTGGTTGACAATGATACCAGAAAAAGGCTGGAGGTGGTTTCTTCCAGACAACAGCCGGAAGTGGTGGAAACCCTTAGAAAGTTTAAGAATGTAGAAACTGTTACAAGAGATTTTTCAAGGACTTATAAAGCTGCCATAAGTGAAGCTCTGCCAAACGCGAAACAGATTGTGGACAGATTCCATATATTAAAAAATTTAACGGAAGATATACTGGAATATCTGAAACGCAGGATGAAAGACAAGGTTAGGATTGCGGATCTGTCCCCCGCTCCGATATGTGAAAAAGAAGTATTAAATATACGTGAACGCAGGAAAATAGAAACGGGTTTGAGAAAATGGGAGGTAATAAAAGAAGCCCAAAGGTTAAAAAGAGCTGGTAAAAATAATACGGAAATAGCAAAAATACTTCAGATAACCCGTCCTACAGTTATAAGATATCTGAGTATGACAAAGCCTCCCATCGATTCCAGACCATGCAAACTGGATCCATACATACCAAGAATCAAAGAACTACTTTTAAGCGGATATGGGTATACGGAAATATTCAACCAAATCAAAGAAGAAGGATATACTGGCCAGATTTCCTTGTATAACAGTAAAATGAAAGGAATCCGCTGGGAAACGAAACAGCGGGTCCATTATTTAAAAAGAAGTGACATAAAAAGGCTGTTATATGTACCACTTGAAGAAATTCCAGACGGACAAAAGCGGAGAGATATAGAATATTACCTGAAAGGACAACCGGAATTGGAACAGGTACTAAAACATGTATCTGATTTTAAAATTCTCCTGTCAGGGAAAGATGAAACGGAACTGGACAGCTGGATAAAAAGAGCAGAAATCCTCAAAATCCCAGAGATTAACAGCTTCCTGAAACTGATTCGGTCGGATCTGGAAGCTGTTAAAAACGCAATAAAATACGATTACAGTAATGGCCCTACCGAAGGGCATAATAATAAGATAAAAGTAATAAAAAGGCAGATGTATGGCAGATGTAAATTTGATCTTCTTCGTTTAAAAGTATTGTGTTAATTCAACTAACTTGACAAAGAGCCAAATTTTTTTACACTACCTATTAACAAATTAAAACTTTAAAAAAACAAACACAGCTTTATTCCATTATAGACAATGAGATCATATTCTCTTCCTATAATGGAATAAAACTCCAAAAGTTTATTACCCCAATGCCTGCAATTTCCGGCTGTGCTCTGCAATCACCTTTTTCATCATGCCAACATCAGCTTCGATAGCTTCCATTTTCTGGCTCCCATTGGCATAACGGCGGTATGTAGAAGTATAGCAGGATTCAATATTTTGCAGCCGCGGCAAGGTATCATTTTCAAGCAATAATTCAATATTTTTTGCCCTATCTTCCAAAGGCTTCAACTTTATGTCCAGTAATTGGGAGATTTCCAGAAGATCTTCGCCGGTTAATGCCATCAAAATCACACTCCTTTATATGATGCAAATCTTTATGCCCTTTACATAGACCAGTTTAACATATTTGAAATATGAAGTCTATCCAATTGCCGGGACAAATTCAGTCAATTTTTTACATTTAACAGTTCTTGATATTTTTAAATGATTTCCATTTCTATTTTTTCGCTTATTTCAGTGTTCTCAAGATGAATCCATTTCATTTCCCTTTGCAGTTGAATAAAAACCCGATTTGTGATAGCCTCATATAAGAAATTTTAAGATTTATGTACAAATTTCTTTTTCCCTGCAACATTTTGACAGCTCAAGGACTCTATATTATTAGAAATGCATTTCAAGAACAAGTGAGGTGGGAGGAATGGAACGCTTTATGGAGCAGTACCAGGCAGTTTACAAGGACATGTACCGTCTGGCCTATTATTACATGGGCAACGCCGAGGATGCCGAGGACGCAGTTCAGGAGACGGCGCTCTCTGCCTACGAGTATTTTCACCGGCTAAAAAACAAGGAAGCCTTCCGCCCCTGGATATTCAAGATCCTGGTAAACCGCTGTAAAAAAAGCTTAAAAAGACGGAATCTCTGGGGAATCCGAAAAGAGGAACCCGAACCCTCCTACGAGCCAAGCCTCACCTCCCAGGCAGAGCTTTTGGAGCTTCTTGGAAGGCTGGAGGAAGAAGAACGCCTGATTGTAACGCTTATTGTATTCGGCGGCTACAAAGGCGAAGAAATCGCCCGCTTGCTTAACAAAAATCACAGCACTGTCCGATCCAAGTACCGCCGTGCCTTGAAAAAACTGGAATCGGAGCTTACATAGAGAACTGGAATCAGTAATATCCGTCCCAGTACACAAATCGATTTACAGGCACATGCATCTGTGACTGGAAATTGATTTAGTGAAGGTGTACTGGGAGGGATATTACGGAACTGGAATCAGTAATATCCGTCCCAGTGCACAAATCGATTTACAGGCACATGCATCTGTGACTGGAAATTGATTTAGTGAAGGTGTACTGGGAGGGATATTACGGAACTGGAATAGGAGGCGCAGAAATGGAAAGAGAAAAAGAAATTTTAAATAAAATCCATGAAAAAGGCAAAGAACTGGATATTCCCTCCGGCCTCGCTCCGGAGTGGATGCAGGAAACCTTAAAAGAGCATGAAAGAAAGCAGTATTTCCGAAAAGGCCGTTTATACCCGGCCTTGGCTGCCGCGGCCAGCTTTTGCCTGATAGCCGGCCTCTTACTGCACGTTGCTTCCCTGGGCTTCCTGTCCGCAAACAACTATGAGGCGGAGCTATCCATTCTCCCCCAAGGGGAATTAATGAATCCGCTGAATCAGCAGGGAAAAACAGCCCCATCAAAATCCCTGGAAGAAGAGAAGGAGCTATTAACCTTCCCGGAAATGACCTACGAGGAAATTTACGCCCGCCTGTCCGAGAACTGGCAGTCCGAACAAGAGATTTTAAGCTACGCCGCAAGAAAAGATGCCGCCTATGATACTGCCGGTCTGTCCGCAGCTTCGGAATCGGAGCAAAAACAAGCAACAACGGAGGCCGCAGCCGATGAAGCAGCCTTTGGCCAAACCAACATACAAACAGCCGGAGTAGACGAGGCCGACCGCATCAAAAACGACGGCCGCTACCTGTACCAGATAGCCAGAAAGCAGACAAAAAAAGAGGACGGTACGCCGGACGGAGAAAAGCAGGGCATCCAGATCCTGGATACCAAGGACGGTCTTAAGGAGACAGCCTTTCTGGAAGGCTTTGAGGATCTGAAAGAATTTTATCTGTGGAAGGACTTCATCATCACCATAGAAAATAAATCCTACGACACCGTTGATCCGGTTTTCGCAGCAAAAAAGGAATATGCGGAAGATTTGGCAGTCTGCGGCATCGAACCTCTGCGTTCCTACCATGAAATCACCATTTACGATATAACGGACAAAACCAGCCCCATAAAGCAGAAAACCTTCACCCTCCGCGGAACCAGCGAGAGCACCCGCATATCCGAAGGCTATTTTTACGGAATCAGCTCCTTCACGGCAAATCCGGGAGAGGGAGAAGCGGATTACGACGCCTACATCCCAACCGTAGACGGAAACAAAATATCCGCTGACAAAATATACTGTCCTGACTACGCAGACGGAAGCAGCTTCCTGGTTCTGGTATCCATTGACCTGTCCAATCCCACGGAATTTGCAGACACACGAGCCGTTTTGTCCGGCTCCGGCACCTGCTATGTAAGCCAGAAAAACATCTACGTAACACACTACCAATCTGTCTATGAGGAAGAGCCGCACCAAGAAGGCACGGTCCTTGACAGTACCAAGCTTCTGCGCTTCTCCTATTTAAAAGGCCGTTTCTACGCTCAGGCGGAGGGCGAGATTCCGGGCCGCGTAGACAATAGCTTTTCTCTGGATGAATACCAGGGAGACCTGAGAATTGCAGCAACCGTTCAGGAATATGAGGCAAAAAAAATAACCGATGACCGCACAGGCGAACTCCTCGGTTACGATTACGGAGAAAGCAAAGAAACCAACGCCCTGTACATTCTGGGCCGCGCTCTCAACATAAAAGGAAAAATTGAAGGCTTGGCAGAAGGCGAGCATATCAAATCCGCCCGCTTCTTAGGAGACACCGGCTACATTGTCACCTTCCGTCAGACCGATCCCCTTTTCGCTCTGGATCTCTCCGATCCCCAAAATCCGAAAGTCCTGGGCGAGCTGAAAATCAGCGGCTTCTCCGAATACCTTCATTTCTACGGAGAAAATCTGCTGCTGGGAATCGGAATGGAGGTCGACGAAGAAACCGGCCGGGAAGAGGGCATGAAGCTTTCCATGTTTGACATCACCGATCCGGCCGACCCAAAAGAGCAGTCCAAGCTCAACCTCAAAGACTACAACTACAGTGAAGCCCTCTGGGACCACCACGCCGTCCTCATAGACACCGCAGAAAACCTCATAGGCTTCGAAGCCGACGGCAGCAGCCGCGGAAGCTTTTGGAAGGACTACCTGGTCTATTCCTACGAGAACGGCACTTTCACCCAAAAACTAAAACTAAAAACCCAAACCGACAGCGAATCCTGGAACAGAACCCGCGGCACTTTCATAGGAGAAATCTTCTACATCCTCCGCGAAGACGGAACCGTAAGCTCATACAACCGCACCACCGGCGCCTTACTGGAAGAATTAAAGTAAGTCCGCCTTTTCGACACATCTGTGTGAACTTAGCGGACAATGTCCAAGAAATCTTTCATTCTGCAAGACGCTGAAAGACATTGTACGATAAGGGCACACAGATGTAGCGAGAAACACATGAACACCGGATATGAAAAAGTCCGGCCCCCTGGCTCCTGTTGTCGCCGTCCGTTTTACAGCCCTTCCATTTATCAAGAAATCTTCAAATAATTCCGCATATTCTTCAAAGCATTCTTTTCCAACCGGCTCACCTGCGCCTGCGAAATCCCAATCTCATCCGCCACCTCCATCTGCGTCTTTCCCTGAAAGAACCGCAGATTAATAATATAATTCTCCCGCTCCGGCAGTTTCTTCATAGCCTCCGAGAGCGAAAGCTCCTCCACCCAGAGTTCTTCCTTATTCTTCTTATCACTAATCTGATCCATCACGTACAGCGTATCCCCGCCCTCCGTATAAACCGGCTCATAAAGGCTTACCGGACTTTGAATCGCATCCAGTGCAAAAATAATATCCTCATCCGAAATCCCAATTTCCTGAGCAATTTCACTGATTGTAGGCTCCTTGGAATTTTTCCGCATCAGCTCTTCCTTGGCATAGATAGCCTTATAAGCCGTATCCCGAAGTGACCGGCTCACACGGATGGAATTATTATCCCTCAGATACCGCCGGATCTCACCGATGATCATAGGAACTGCATAAGTGGAAAATTTTACCCCCAGTTTATCGTCAAAATTGTCAATTGCCTTCATCAGCCCGATACAGCCAATCTGAAACAGATCATCCACATTTTCACTGCTGGCGGAAAAGCGCTTAATCACACTTAAAACCAACCGCAGATTTCCCTTAATGTACAGTTCCCGTGCCTCTTTATCCCCCTGTGAAATCCGCTCCCACAGCGCATCCTTTTCCTCCTGCTTCAGAAGAGGGAGCTTAGCCGTATTTACTCCGCATATTTCTACCTTGTTCAATGCCATCCTGCGAAAGTCCTCCTTGCTGTTCGAAAGAATTACCACAAAAAATCTATGTATAAAGGCGCTTAGATTCCGTTGTGGTAGATTCCGTTTCAATTCACGCCTCGGAAAGTGAGAAGTACGGAAGACCGTCTCTGGCATGAATTGTAACGATTTCTTGTTAATAACAAGATTTCCAGCAGTGATTTTTCTATACGCAGTATATGGAAAATAAAAAAAATAATAGTCCTTGACAATTGAATAATGATAATAATTTATTGAAAAACAATAAAAATTTATTGACAAATGAATTGGGCGGAGGTATGATAAAAAACAAAGACAATGAAGCCGCAAAACTCTGCCGGGTACGGAGCCTTTATCGGCTTTTCGCAGTAATAAGATTGAAAGAAAGAGGGATAAAAGTATGGGTTATGCGTTGCTGTTTTTTCTGTTTCTGGGTCTGATGCTGATTCCAGGCCCGCTGTTCACCGTCTGGAATATCCGGAACCTGCTTCTTCACCGGGAGCATACGGGAAAATTTGAAGCTATGGTTTTTGGTGTAGGGAGCCTCTACAGCTTGCTGCTCTACGGACTTTGGAGTCCCAGAGGCTGGGAGGAAAGCATTTTGATCAATCAAGATATGTCATCCCTTCATGAGCCGTTTTCCAGGACGCATATACTAAGTATCTTGATCCTGATGCTGGCAGGTCTTGTTTCCTACGCATACTTAAAGTCAAAAAAGGAAACGGCGCCGCCTCTGGCAGCCGTGCTTTCTATGGCCGGCGTTTATCTTGGTATTCTGGTGAACCTGCTGGTGATAATACAATTGTTTGGCGGCGTTGCGGCCTTTGGAAATGTGTTTCCCGGAGATGTGCTTTTGCTGATGCTGGTTCCCTTTAATTACATCTTACTGTCCGTAAATCTTTTGATTCAGGTAGTAAAGGCACAGAGCCGAAGCGTACGGGAGCGGGATATGTCAATTGTGTCCGGGGGAGATTCGGAGCGGAAACCGGAAGTTGTTTCTAAAGAAAATCCGGCGCCCTATAAAAGCCGTTTTTTCAATGACTGCAACCGCATCCTCGCAGCCAGTGAGCATTGGGCTTTGTATGCCTTACTCTTGTCCCTGCCCCTGCTCTGCGTCATCATTGCGGCGCTGCTGTTATTCGGCCAGAAGCCGGACAGCGTTATTCGGGCCTTTACGGAGACAAGCGACTGGGCTTTGTCAACAAAGATATCACCGCCGTCAGTAGTCATTGACAGTCATTATCTGTGCACGGTAGCCCTGCGGGGACACAAGAAGCTGGTGAAGCCTCAGAGGCTGGGTATCCGCAGGGGCAGTAAGATCATGGTAAATCGCCAGCTCTGCGTAGCCAATGCCTTTGAGCAGCTTTTAGAGGAGCGCACACCTCGTTTTCATCGGGAACTGCGAAGGTTTTACGACACCTACGGCTATCCTATTTCCAGGCACATCCGTACACCGTTGACGGCCGATATCATCTATTTGCTTATGAAGCCTTTGGAGTGGATGTTTGTGACAGTGCTGTATCTCTTTGACACAAATCCGGAGGATCGGATTGCACGGCAGTATCTTCCTCTGTAGAGAAAAGAAGGAGGCAGATATTAGCTTTACAGGCAGCCGGTGCATGAGGGGAGTAAGGGCTTATGAAGAATGGAAAGTACGGATTTCAGATTTTTATATTGCTGGCGGCTGCGTTTCCTTTTTGGCTTCCGCTGGTTTTATGGCTTGGATATGCGCTGATGGGATGGATGGGAGGTAGGGATTCGGCGGCAGGATATGAAAAAAGATGGGAAATTGAATTTTCTTCCGAATGGAAGGAAGTCTGTCATGCGGATAGCGGCCCGAGCTTTCACGGGGACGGAATGCGGTATGGCATCTATGAAAACGTCAGTGAGGGTAGCATTGCAGAATTAGGATGTTCCTTTGTAAGAGGGAAGAATGACGCGGTGGCAGAGGAATTTCAGGATGTGACGGAAGCTCTTGAGACGGAGGATAAGAATCAGCCGGATTTTACGAAAGACTTTGCGTGGGCAAGGCTGGCGAAGGAGGACGGAAGCTTTCTGATTCTACTTTTCTTTCCGGAGGATAACAGGATGTTTCTGGCAGAAGTAATGATATAGCTATTGTCTCTGCCTTATGAAGTAACATGATTATTTTAGACCCATATTTACATAGAAAAATGAAAGATCCTGTGATAAAATGTCAGTATTGATACATGCAGGAGCTTTTATTTCTGCGGGCGGCAGGCAGCAGGATATCTTACTTATGCAAAGGAGACCATTATGAGCGGAAAAAAGCATAAAAAGCATGGAAGACAGAGAACGGACAACAGACTGATTCCGGCAGTTATATTTATATCATTATGGGTTCTTGCATTTTCTCTTGCCGTATTTTTCCTGTTTTTTACCGGAAAGGACAGCGAAGAGGAAGGGAAGAGCACCGAACCGGCTTTGCAGGAAGAACAGTTGGCAGAGGAAGTCCTGGAAGAAGAGGAAGATACAAAAGATACGGAAGAAACAGAAGATCCCCAGAGTGAGGCAAACAGAAACCCCGAGGAAGCAGGAGCGGAATCCGATGTGACAAAGCTTTTGCTTTCCGGGAATACGTCAGAGACAGACAAGGTGACCATAGGCATCGACGTATCACGGTTTCAGGGCACTATAGACTGGAAGGCTGTGGCGGATGCCGGGATTGACTTTGCCATGATAAGAGTGGGCTATCGGACCCAGGCAACGGGCGAGATACGTGAGGACACCAATGCAAGATACAATATGCAGGAGGCCACGGCCAACGGGATTCAGATAGGCGCGTATTTCTTCTCGACTGCGGTTACGGAGGAAGAGGCAAAGGAGGAAGCCCGGTGGACGGCCGATTACATATCCCGGTATGCGGTAACCTATCCGGTGGCATACAACTGCGAAGGCTTTGAAAACCCGGAGAACAGGCAGTACGAACTGAGTATTTCCCAGAGGACAAGCTGCGCGGCCGCATTTTTGAAGGAGATTTACGATCAGGGATATACGCCGATGTTTTATGCGTCAAAAAGCGAACTGGAGCATGATGCAAAATGGGAAACCTCCCGTCTGGAGCAGCAGTTTAAAATCTGGGTATCTCAGTATCCTTCCGTCCCATACCCGGAAACAGCCGCATCCGGGTACGGCGGTTCTCATGCCATGTGGCAGTACACGAACAACGGAAGCATTGCAGGCATTTCCAGGCCAGTAGATGTGAATGTGGCTTATTTCGGCTACGAGTCCGACGCGGATGCCCTGAATCCTGATACGCCGGAAGAGGCCGAGGCGGATGCGGAGGCTTTGATGAATTTTCAGGAAGTGGATGAAACCGTAACGGCTAAGGAAACCGTAAACTTACGGGATATTCCAAGCCAGGGAGCGGACAGTACCGTTCTAAGAGAGCTTAAAAATCAGGAGACAGCTCAGAGAACCGGCGTCAGCGACAGCGGCTGGTCTAGACTTATCATAGACGGGGAACGCTATTACGCGGTGTCTAATTATCTGACCGCGGATCTGTCCTACCGGCCTCCGGTAAAGGAGCCGGATGACGGCCTGAAGACAAAGTTTCAGAGCGTTTCCGAAAATGTGACACCGAAGATTGAAATCAATCTGCGCAAGCTCCCCAGCGTCACCAACCCGGACGCTGCAGTGGTAGCTACGGTCAGGGCCGGGGAGGTCTTTGTGCGGACGGGAATCAACACCGATTACGGCTGGTCGCGGGTGGAGTACAACGGGCAGACACTGTACTGTGTCAGCAGCTATCTGACAACAGCTGAATAGTGAAAGAATAATGGGGCTGCCGTAAGGCAGTCCCATCGTAATATATTATCTATCTACCGTACCGGCGGCCGAAGTCCCTGCAGAACCACCATAGGCTGCGCCTCCTCCACCAAATCCTCAAAGGAAGGAATCTCCCCCTCCACATTGTCAAGAAGCCAGTTCATGGTAATAATTTCCTCAGGAGACAGGCAGTTTCCGGCCGTATTCTTTACCGTCCCGTCCTGTGCGGTAAGAGAAGCCGAAAACGGATTGTACCCGTCCTGTGCGATCTCCCTTTTAATCAGCTCCAAAAGCCACCGCGACCCGGCAGGAAGATTCTTGGAGCAGATCACATCAATCATTCCAGAGGAAATTCCCCACCAGTAATGAACCGCCTTTGTCTGGGTATCCTTTTTCTTCCATGCCCCGTTCAGAATATCCCGGACAATCCGCTCATAAAACTTTCCCCAGTGCCAGATAGGAGAGGCCACATTGACCATATGTCCGTCCCGGATATCATAAAGCCCGAACTTCCGTGAGGCATACTGAGGCGTAATCAAATCCTGCCCTGATATATAAGAAATCCCCTTGGCCCGGAAAATCTCATCCGGATTCCTGTCCTTCACCGTAGCCCACTCCAGATGCACCCTTGCCTCAGGATTGGTCATTTTCACACCCAGGGCAAAAGCATTGATATTGGCCGTCATGCCGAAGATGGGGTAATCCGCCAGATAGCCCACAAGAGGACTGTCCGTGAGAATCCCGGCCAGTGCGCCGGTGAGAAACTTTGCCTCATAAAGCCTGCCATAATAAGTCCGAAGATGTCCGCTGTAGGTTTGAAGAGAGCAGTTTAAAAGCTTCACCTCCGGGCAATGGATAGCGGCCTTAATGCTTGCCCCCAAAAGCTTCGGGGTCGTGGTGAAGATTACCTTGCATCCTTTCAGGGCCGCCTCCTCGATGGTTTTGAGGCCAAGCATTTCCGTGTTGATATTGTCGAAGCAGAGCGTCTCCACCTGATCGCCGAACACCTGATTTAAATGCTGCCTTCCAAGCTCATGCCCGTAAGTCCAGCTGGAGGTTTCCATCGTCTTATCGTGAAGAAATGCGATTTTTAAGGGAGCAGGCGCCACAGGAAGCAGCCGGCTGATCACAGGCTTTGGAGCCTCGGCTCCGGGCTGCATACTAAGCTCTAAAGGCACCTTCCCGGGATAGAGCTGAAAGTCTTTCCAGAGCTTTGCCATCTCGCTTCGTATCTGGCCGTGGGATTTCTCCCACATATTTTCATATCCGTAAACCTCCAGATAGAGAAGAAAGGCGTCGCCAAAGGTGAGAGAGAGCTTCCGTCCCCCTTTTTCCTCAAATACATCCGTAAAATGAATATAGGCGGAATGAAAATCAAGCTTTTCATCGTCCGTCCATACCTGATCCGGCTTAGCCCCCACAAGCCTTAAAAGCTTGGGAAAGCTGCCTTCCTGACTGAACCAGAGGTAGTTGATGGAGGTCAGCTTGTAGAAATCCAGAAATTCATAGTAGATACGAACCTCCTTGGAGTCATTTTTGGCAGGCAGAATCCGCGTCACCTGCCCGAAAATGCTCACAGCCCCGGAATACTTCAAAACGCTGACCCGCTTGTTGCCTTCAATCACATAAAAACGGTTCATAAATTCACAGGCTTTGATGGGATCACGGATGCCCTCGTTAAGATGGGCATGATAAAGAGAGACCCACTTGGCGGCAAACTCCGTATCCTCGGGAAGCAGAGGCATAAAATTGCTGGCAAAGGCGGTGGTCCGCCCGGCGGTTTTTGTTCCCGCAATCTGATCCAGAGGAATTTCCACCAGACCCAAGTCCACCTCCGAGGAGGTCTTTGTAAAGGAAAGAATCTCATCCAGAACCTGCAGATAGGGGTAGCTTCCTTTCAGGAGAGAAGTTCGGTATGCTCTTTGCGCTGATTTTCTTGCTTTTGCGTATTCTTCCATTCTATATAAGCTCTCCTTTTGATTTATATAAGCTTTTGCGGCACAGGCTGCTGCTTTATGGGCGGAAATTCAAACACAGTCCGTTCATAAGCGTTGACAACCGTAGTATTTTCATAAGTACAAATCCGCGGGGCCTTGTAATTGTAGGACAGATGCACATGCCCGTGGACAAAATAGGAGGGGGCGTAGCGCTCCATCAGTCCGAGAAAAGCCTGAAAGCCCCGGTGAGGAAGATTATCCTCATCATTGAGATGATATGCAGGCGCATGGGTCAGCAGAATATCAAATCCCCTGTGGCGCTTAAGAGAATACCACAGTCTTCGGATACGGGCGTTCATCTGCCGCTCCGTATATTGATGGGGACCCTCCTTGTAGCGCATGGAGCCGCCCAGCCCCAGAATACGAATCCCCTCATGGACGTAAATCTGATCCTCCACACAGATACAGCCGTAAGGCGGAGAAGCCTCATAGACAGCATCGTGGTTGCCGTGGACATAGAGCACCGGACCTTTGAAAAAGGTGGCAAGAAAGGACAGATAGAGAGGACTTAAATCCCCGCAGGAAACAATAAGGTCAATCTCCGAAAGCTTTTCCTTGCTGAAATCATCCCAGAGATACCGGGATTCCTGGTCTGCGATTGCTAAAATTTTCATCGTGCCGTTTCCTTGAAAAAGGCTGTCACCAGATAAGTCATCAGATTTTTCCGTATCCTGCAGTCAGAATCCTTTCAGACGCGGTACATTGGTGAAAATCTGCTGTCTTATGTTATGACAGCCCTGTTTTTTAAATCGTTCTAATCTGCGTTTGAATGTTCCTGGCAGAAGTATCTTTGCAAATGGACGCCCGTTTACCGTGACTGCTTTGCAATCAGCTTGCGGATCTTCTCCGTAGGCGTATTGATGCTGTCCACGGAAAAATCATGATTCAGCGTGTCCATAATCTTGGCCAGGAACTTTGTCATATCCGCCTCCGTATAGTAAGGCTTGGACAAAAGCTCCGGCGAGCGGTAATTGAGATTGGTCGTCACAATCCGGGTGATATAGCCCTTCTCATAGTATTCGTCAAATTTATCAAATCCATCCGTAAAAAGTCCGAAGGTACAGCACACATATACATGAGTTGCGCCCCGTTCCTTCATCTGCTTCGCCACATCCAGCATACTTCCACCGGAGGAAATCATATCGTCGATGATAATCACATCCTTGCCCACCAGGGAATCTCCCAGAAATTCATGGGCCACGATGGGGTTCTTGCCGCCTATCACCGTAGAGTAGTCACGGCGTTTGTAGAACATGCCCAGATCAATGCCGAGTACATTGGAAAAATACACGGCCCGCTCCATAGCTCCCTCGTCCGGCGCAATGATCATCAGGTGATCGTTGTCCACCTTCAGATCCGGTTCCGTGCGCAGAAGCGCCCGGATAAACTGGTAGGGCGGCTGGAAGTTGTCAAAGCCGTTTAAAGGAATGGCGTTCTGCACTCTGGGGTCGTGGGCGTCGAAGGTGATAATGTTATTGACTCCCATATTCCGAAGCTCCTGGAGAGCAATGGCGCAGTCTAAGGATTCCCGGCTGTTGCGCTTGTGCTGACGGCCTTCGTAGAGGAAGGGGATCACTACATTGATGCGGTGAGCTTTGCCGGTGGCAGCGGAGATCATACGTTTTAAATCCTGGTAGTGATCGTCCGGTGACATGTGATTTTCATGGCCGCAGACCGTGTAGGTGATGCTGTAGTTGCACACGTCCACCATAATAAAAAGGTCGCTGCCCCGGACGGACTCCTCATAGCGTCCCTTGGCCTCTCCGGTACCGAAGCGGGGGCAGGAGCATTTTATAAGATAAGAATCCTGGGCGTATTCCTGAAAATAAATATTGTCTCTGTGCTGCTTGTTGGCGGTTTTACGGAATTTTACCAGGTGCTTGTCTATCTTTCTCGCAAGGTCGATGCAGCTGTCCAAAGCTGCGATCTTAAGGGGCGCTACCGGTAAAATATTATCAAACTGGTTGGTTTCCGACATACTGATCCTCCGAATAGGCGGGTACCCGAATGCACGATATCCCGAATGTGAAATTGTATAAAATATTCTAATAATTTTATAACATTATCCGGGGGGAAACGTCAAGATGATCCGAGAAATTTTGACAGGAAAAACGCAACCATTTTGCAAAAAAATGAGCGAATTTTTTATAGGAAACGCAAAAAAATGAGCGAATTATTTCGTATATTTTACAAAAAACCAGCGAATATAAATATAAAAATCAACGCAGCTGTTGAAAAAGCGCCGTATTTTTTGCATGTAATATATCCCGTTCGCGGTTGAACAGGGGATTGGAAAATGGTATACTTTTTTCCATAAAGAAAAACGGAGGAACGCTTATGGGATTCTGGGTTTTTATGCTGCTTATGAATGTGATGGTTCCATTTACCATGATTGGCTTCGGGAAAATGTTTCTGCATCACATCCCGGACGAGATCAATGGGGTATTTGGCTACCGCACGAGAATGTCCACCAAAAACCGGGATACCTGGGAATTTGCTCATCAATATTGCGGAAGGCTGTGGTTTATCTTCGGGCTGATCCTGCTGCCCTTATCCATTGTTCCCATGTTTTTTGTGATAGGGCAGAGTGAGGATGCAGTCGGGAACTTAGGCGGGGTGATCTGCATAGTGCAGTGTGTATTTTTAGTTGGCTCCATCTTTCCCACGGAACGGGCGCTTCGGAAGAACTTTGACCGCAATGGAATGAGACGGTAAGCGGAGGAAGCTATGAAACAGGCAATGACTGCGGAAGAAAAATATAAAATGATGATGGACACGCCCATCAACAGGCTGATTCCGCGTCTTGCGGTGCCCACCATCATCAGTATGCTGATCACATCCATCTACAACATGGCCGACACCTTTTTCGTAAGTCAGCTCAGCACCAGTGCATCCGGGGCTGTGGGGGTGAACTTTTCGCTGATGGCCATGATTCAGGCAATCGGCTTCACCCTTGGCATGGGCAGCGGAAATTATATGTCACGTATGCTGGGGGCCAAAGAATCGGAAAAGGCTTAGAGAGCATGCTCCACCTCCGTATATACGGCTTTGGTGTTCGGCCTTTTGCTGGCGGTGTTCGGAATCCTGAATATCGATGCTTTGGTATCGGCGCTGGGAGCTACGAAAACAATCGCTCCCTATGCGAAGGATTACGGAAAATACATTCTGCTGGCCGCCCCCTATATGACCGTGTCCTTTGTGTTTAACAACCAGCTGCGTTCTCAGGGAAATGCCATGCTGTCTATGATTGGTATTACCGCAGGCGGTATCCTCAATGTGATCCTGGACCCCATTCTGATTTTCCGTCTGCACATGGGAATCTCCGGTGCGGCCATTGCCACCATTTTCAGCCAGTTTATCAGCTTTCTTATTTTGCTGATACTGGTGCTTCGCTCGGAAAATGTGATAAAGCCCCGCCTGGGATATTTTACGATGCGGGGACGGGTTTATAAAGAAATATTGTCGGCAGGTTTGCCCACGCTGGGACGTCAGGGACTGGCAAGCGCGGCTTCCGTGCTGCTGAATGTGGCGGCCTCCGGCTTCGGGGACGCTGCGGTGGCGGCTATGTCCATTGTGACGCGGATTATGATGTTTATCAATTCCGCGCTTATCGGCTTCGGTCAGGGCTTCCAGCCGGTCTGCGGGTTTACCTTCGGAGCGAAGCGGTATGACCGTGTACTGGAGGCTTACTATTTCTGCCGAAGGGTGGCGTTTGTGTTCCTTCTGGTGATGGGCGCGGTGATGTTTTTCGTTTCCACGCCGATTATGCGTCTCTTCCGCAGGGAGGATGCGGAGGTGGTTCGAATCGGCGCATTGGCGCTGCGGATGCAGTGTGCGCTTCTGCCGCTGCAGGCATTTACCATTATCGGAAATATGCTGACCCAGTCCATTGGTTACAGCTTCCGCGCCACCCTGACAGCGATTGGAAGACAGGGGCTGTTCTTTATTCCGGCTATTTTGATTCTGCCCGGGGTCTTTGGCCTGCGCGGACTGCAATTAGCACAGCCGGCGGCGGATCTTTTGACCTTTGTTTTGACTCAGGTGATCGTGATCATTGTGTTAAGGGAGCTGAAGGAAATGTGGAAAGAACAGGAGATTTGACGCACCATTCAACAGGGTTAAGTATCATGAAAAAAAGAACAATCATCGCATCGGCGATTTTTATATTCATATTTTATATTCTGGAAAATATCATAAGCATCTGGGCTTACGGCATCCGGGACGACAGCCGTGAGGCGGATGTGGTCATTGTTCTGGGAGCCGCGGCCTATGACGGAGGAGTTTCTCCCGTGTACCGGGAACGGCTGAATCACGGGATTGATCTGTATCGGCAGGGCCTGGTGAAAAAGATCATTGTGACAGGCGGAGTGGCAAAAGGGAATAAACATTCCGATGCATATACGGCGAAGGAGTATGTGCTGAGTCAGGGCATTTCGGAGGAAGATATTCTGATGGAGGAGGCATCTGTGATTACTTTGGAAAATCTTGAAAATTCCAAGGCGCTCATGGAGCAAAACGGCTATCGGACAGCTATTGTGGTCAGTGATCCGCTCCACATGAAGCGCGCCATGCTGCTGGCAGAGGATACAGGGATGGAAGCCTACGGCTCCCCCACGCCGACTACTATGTACCGCAGCTTAAAGACAAAGCTTCCGTTTCTGGCCCGGGAATTGTTTTACTGTGTGGGGTATAAATGGTATCGGATCTTTCATTAAACGAAAGAGTGGGGAAGCTTTAAATTACAGTATCAAGACAGGAGTTCATATATGACAGTTCAATTGGTGTCGGCGTATCGGTCGCCGCAGGAGGTACGGCAGTTATTTTCGGAGTACACAGAGATGCTGCTGCAGGGAGATCCTGCATTTCAAGAATACCTTGATGTGCAGAATTATGAGGATGAGCTGGAGCATCCCGAGAAAAAATACGGTTTGCCCGGAGGAAGGCTGTACCTGTGCTATGTATTTTCGGAGGACGCCGGTGGGCCTGAAACGGATGGAAATTGCGGTATAACAGAAGAGGAAGGGCTGACGGAGAAAGGGAAGAGTGGCAGAGGAAATCTGGCCGGATGCATCGGTTTGAAAAAGCTTGACGAAGCAAGCTGCGAAATGAAGCGTCTCTATGTAAGGCCCTGTTTTCGGGGACAGGGGATAGGGGACATTCTGATTCGGCAGATTATTAAGGATGCAAAGGAAATCGGCTACCGCCATATGCTTTTGGATACCCTGCCTTTTCTGCAAAGCGCTATACATATGTACGGAAAATATGGATTTTATGAGATTGAGAGCTACAACGACAGTCCGATGGACGCTTCCATATATATGAAGCTGGACCTATAACCTGGATTGGCATAAGATATGGAAATGCCGGAAGAAGCGGGGATGGAATCAGTAAAACAGATGGGGGCTGTGTAATCGCTGTCAAGCGTTAGAAGAGAATAGGAGATTAAAACCCTTGGAAAGCCCGGGAATGGGCGGTTTCAAGGGCTTTTTGCGATTTTTGGGGAGGTGCGTAAAGTTATCATAAATTACCGTATTTTGGCCCCAATTTAGGGAAAGGCATTCTCAAAATAGCGTTTTAAACTTTGTGTTTCTTTTTGGAGGATACCACACTTTCCACAAATATCTATAAGTTTCCTTAAAAACATTCATATTTTTGTTGGGGGGATCTTATCGTAGGATATCAGGTATATATGTAATTAAATAATAAAGTTTATTGGATATAAGATTGTGATATGGTATAATTTTAACTAAAAAAGGGGGGAAGGATCTATGTATACTAGTGTTGTAGGAAGTTTTTTAAATAGTATTCAAGCGCTTAGACTTTATGTAAATAGTGTAGAGACAAAATTTATGAAAAAGAATGAAATGTTAGAAGAGAATTCAATTGTGGCCATGTTAATGCATATGGCTAAAGAGTTAAAACTTCATAATGCAAGTTTTGATGATATATTATTACCTGAAGAATTTCCAGAGGAAATTTCTCAACAGATAAAGGATAGCCTTGGATATTTTAGCCTGAATTATTCATGAACATATAGAAATGCTCAATACTCCAAAAACTTTGAACCAGTTCCATTGAAATCAATCGTGTTATCCACAAAAATGGGTAAATTATCCCTGT
>CAJTDE010000010.1 GCA_910574835.1 Clostridia bacterium
CATCTTCTTTCACCCCTCTTCCTGTTCAAAGCGCACGGCAATGGAATTGGCATGGGCGGTCAGCCCTTCCGCCTCCGCAAAGCGGATAATATCCTTATGCACCGCCTTCAAGGCATCTTTTGAATAATACACAAGGCTCGATTTCTTAACAAAGTCATCTACTCCCAGAGGGGAGAAGAATTTGGCCGTTCCATTTGTGGGCAATACGTGATTGGGACCTGCAAAATAATCTCCCAAAGGCTCGCTTGCGTACTCTCCTATAAAAATAGCGCCTGCATTGCGGATCTTTGTCATCACCCGGAAGGGGTCCTTTGTCACAATCTCCAAATGCTCGGAAGCAATGGCGTTGGCTGTCTCAATAGCTTCCTCCATTGTGCCCGCCACCAGAATCCACCCGTAATTTTCCAGAGATTTTACAAGAATCTCCTTTCGGGAGAGCTTTTCTACAAAGGAATCCATCTCAAGGGCCACCTGCTCTGCCAGCTCTTTACTTGTAGTGACCAAAATAGCCGACGCCATCTCGTCATGCTCCGCCTGAGAGAGCAGATCTGCAGCTACGAACCTTGGATTGGCCGTTTCATCCGCCAGAACCAGAATTTCGCTGGGACCGGCAATGGAATCAATACTTACAAAGCCGTAGACCGCTTTTTTTGCCAAAGCCACATAAATATTTCCCGGACCGACAATCTTATCTGCTTTTGGGATGCTTTCCGTCCCGTAGGCCAACGCGCCGACAGCCTGGGCGCCGCCGACCTTGTAAATCTCGCTTACTCCGGCTTCGTGGGCCGCAACAAGGGTATTCACGCTTACTTTTCCGTCTTTTCCGGGAGGCGTTGTCATCAGGATTCGCTCCACTCCGGCTACCCTGGCAGGAACAATATTCATTAATACGGAGGAAGGATACACCGCCTTTCCGCCCGGTACATAGACGCCCACTGTCTGAAGCGGGGTGATTTTCTGGCCGAGAAGCGTTCCGTCCGGCTGACTGTCGAACCAGCTGTTCCTCTTTTGCTTTTCATGAAAACTCCGGATGTTTTTAAGCGCTTGTCTGATTACCTCAAGCAGTTCCGGATCGATCTGCCTGTAAGCCTCCTCGATCTCTTCCTTTGTAACCCGGATGGTATCCCTGGTAAGCCTCACCCCGTCAAAGCGCTCCGTAAAAGAAAAAAGCGCTTCGTCGCCCTTCTCTTTTACCTCATTTAAGATAGCGTTTACCTGCTCTCCATAGGCTTCATAATGATTCGGGCTTCGTTTTAACAGTTCATCCAGCAGATTTTTGCGGCTGGTTGCATTTAACGCTGTAATTCTCATGATTTCCTCCCAAGTAAATGATTAAAATAGCGGTTGAAGATATAGATAACCGGAATCTCTGCCACACATACCATCGCCGCAATGCCTCCATAAAGAACGGCCTCTGTCATCGGAATCAGCTTTCGGACAAAAAACATCCCCAACGATACATAGTATAACACGTAAAAAGTACCGTGTGTACACATAATAATTAAAGAATTGCGGCCCAGATAAGAAAGGGTGCGGCTGACAGGCAGCGCCCGAAGCAGGTTCAAAAGCCCGATACAGGACAGGGCAGCCGTCACATAATGGACAGGCGAGATATATAAATAATGCAGATCCAAAATATCCGTCTTAAGGGCGCCAAAGGAGCCGAGAAAAAGCAGCAAAGCGCCTGAGGCAAAAAGCCGTTCCTTTCGAGGCGAACCATGCCGGATTGTCCCCGCATAAAGCCAGCCAATCAGGAAAAACGGAAGTATGGCCAGCGCGCGAAGAACCGTAATCAGCACATTACATCCAATTCTTAAAAGAAAGCTTTGCTCCTGCATGGCAGATATCTCAAAGCCCAGGCTGTGTATAACGCCGAGGGCCAGGAGTGCAAAGCCGAAAACGGCAATTCCCGGTCCGTATCCTCCATACGGCTTATCCTCAAAGCGCCGACAGAGGAAAAAAAACAAGATCCCGGAAAGAAAATAAACAGGCAGGAACCACAGGATATGAAGCCCATATCCGGTAACGGCGTCTATAAACTGCGTCAGCAGTTCCCTGCCTGTCACTCGTTCCGGCTGAAAAAAGTACTCAAACACACGCATAGTAAGCAGGATCAGGGAAAAAGAAGCATAGGGCACCAGGATGCCGGAAGCCTTTTTCTTTACGCCCTCCTGAAAGGAAAGCCCACTATCCCTTTTTACATAAGACAAAATACCGCCGATAACAAAAAACAAGGGCATGTGGAAGGAATAAATCCAACGCATGGCGCTCTCTTCCAGATATTCGATATGGCCGAGAACTACAAGGAAAATTCCCACGCCCTTTGCCATATCCAGGTAATCCAGTCTCTTCTTTGACATATGCTCTCCTTTTTAAAGGGAGGCCCTAAACACAGTAACGTTTAAAGTACGGCCCTAAGCTCCCGAATCAGTCCGGCAATCCGCTTATGCTCCATCTTCATGCTTACCTGATTGACTACCATGCGGGCAGAGAGAGGCATAATCTCCTCTAAAACCTCCAGACCGTTTTCCCGCAGGGTAGAGCCGGTCTCCACAATATCTACAATCACTTCGGAAAGTCCCACAAGAGGGGCCAGCTCTATCGAACCATTCAGCTTTATAATCTCTACGGTCTGATGCTTCCGATTATAAAAATAATCCTTTGCAATATCCGGATACTTGGTTGCCACCCGAATCTGCTCCTGATGCAAAAGCTTTTCCTTTGCTGCCTTCGGGCCGCAGACGCACATACGGCATTTTCCAAAGCCTAGATCCAGCACTTCATACATCTTACGTCCCTCTTCTGCCAAGGTATCCTTTCCCACCACGCCGATATCGGCCGCGCCGTATTCCACATAAGTCGGCACATCCGGTCCTTTGGCCAAAAAGAACTTAAGCTTTCGCTCCTCATTTACAAAAATAAGCTTTCGGCTGTTCGGATCCTTCATCTCTTCGCAGGTAATGCCGGTCTGCTCCAGAAGCTCCAAGGTCTTTTTAGCCAGGCGCCCTTTTGTCAGAGCAATGGTCAGATAGCGTTCTCCCTGAGAAAATGTATCCGGATGCACCCGCTTGCTTCTGCTGACTGCCCGCATAAGCTGATCAATAACAATCGCAAAGCCGACGGCCGGAAGCTCCCGGCCAAAATGCGACAGCAGCGTATCATAGCGCCCTCCCTTGACAATCGGCTCGCCGTAGCCATAGGAGTAAGCCCGGAAAATAATACCGGTGTAATAATTGTATTTACTAAGCATTCCCAAATCAAAGCTGACGTAAGCTTCGCAGGACAATTCCTTCAAGCCCTCATAGATTTTCTCCAGGCGTTCCAGGGCTTTTATGGACTCTTCATTTTTCGTCAGATCCTTGGCCCTTGCAAGTACTTCCACGCCGCCGGAAAGGGCTGTCATTTCCAAAAAGATCTGACGCAGCTCATTGGGCAGCTCGCAGTCCGAAAGAAGCTCCTCCGCACCGAACCGGTTTTTGTCCGAGATAAGCTGTCTTAAGCGCTTTTCTGTTTCGCTGTCAATGCCGGACTCTTTTAAAAGGCTCTTAAAAAACATCACCTGTCCGATGCTCACCTGGAATTCCTTTAATCCGGACTCTTTTAAGGCTTTGATCAGAAGGGAAAGAAGCTCCACATCCGCCCTGACGCTTCCGTCGCCCATAAGCTCCGCCCCAAGCTGTGTGCTCTCCTTTAACCGCCCCAAATACTTGTCATAATTGATAAAGGTATTGCCCATATAGCAGAGACGGATGGGCGTCTCATCATGAAAATACTTTGACACGGCCCGAGCAATGGAAGGGGTGATATCGGGACGAAGCACTAAGGTATTTCCCTCCCGGTCAAAGAATTTATAAAGCTCTTTGGAAGGCACGGTTCCGACCTCCCTGGAAAATACGTCAAAAAATTCAAAGGTCGGAGTCTCAATTCCCTGATACCCCTCTCCTGCCAGAAGGTGATAAAGCTGCTGCTGCAGTTCAAACTTTTGTACAAACTCGCTTCCGTAGATATCCCGAACACCCTCCGGTGTATGTAAAATCTGCTCTTCGTTTTTCATGTTCCGTAATCCTTTCCTAGCGCACCGTTTCGTAATTCGCGTTTTCAATAACCTTCTTTATTCCATCCAGGTAGGGAACCAGATATCCGCCGTGAGGCGTAAGAATATAGCCCGGATCAAGCTCTTCACGGCGAAAGCTTTTACGGCCGCCGTTCGCCGCCCGGTCCCAAAAGCTGCGCATACTCTCATAAGTAAGAAAATACAGCTCATTTCGATGGGAAAACATAAGAATCAGGAAGGCGATTCCTTCCTGTCTCTCAAAATCTGCCATAAACCGCACCTGATGCTCATGTATATTCTGCAAAGGAAAGGTATCGCTGTCACATTCCTTAGCGTCAAAACACACAGGAATCCCCTGGACCGCACCGATATAATCCACCGTACTTTTTTGTTCAAAATAAGCCAGGGTAATATGGCGGTGCTCTTTGTCAATCTTGATCGGAGTAATGGGCGTGGGCACCTTTTGTATCAGCGCCAGGCCCTGCTCGCGGTATTTTTCATTAGTTCGGTTTACAAGCTCTTCTAAGGTGGAGCCTCTAAGACCTCTGGAATTCCAGGTTGCCATCGTTTCACATCCTATTCTCTAAAGCAATTGCACCAAAACCCAGGGAACCAGCATGGCAAGGACGCCTGCATACAGCAGATCCAGCCAAAAGATCCTTCCCACGGAGCAAATATAAATAAGTCCCACAAAGGGCGCGGCCAGCGCCTTCCACCCGATGCTTACATAGGGATTTTTCAAAATGCGGCAAATCATAACCTTTGCATCCCCTCTGCTTGGAAATGCATGCATCAAAATCGAAAACCCAAGCCAGCCCAAAAGAAGATTTAAGGGATCGGTATACTCCCGGAAAGTCATCAGCTCTATGGAAGCGGGAAGCAGAATCACAATTCCCAAAACACTGTTGATAAAAAAGGGGCCCATACACGTAAGGAATACCTTTAAGGGGTGATCCGTAGATTCATGCACCACATAGCCGTTGGGATTGCTCATTTGAAAATATTTTATTTCATAGACCTTCAAACCGCAGAGCATACAAAAAATCTGATGAGCCAGCTCATGGATAATCACTCCGGGAAAGGTCGCAAGGGAAATCAAAACGCCTGGTATTATCATTGCTCTGCCTCCTGGTTTTTGTCCAAGTAGTAATCCTCAAGTGATATGGTGCCGTTTAATAACTGCTGCGTATCCTCATCTAAGGACCCCTCGACCTGCCGTATCTCCTCCGCCATCTTCTCCGCTTCGGCTGTGTCGCCGTTTACATGAAGGGCAATCAGATAAGTATCTCTTACATACATGCTGTCCGGGTCGGAAGCGTAAGCCTGCCCGGCCCTGGCAAGACCTTCCTCAAAATCCCCCTCCAGCATCGCCAGAACCGACAGCCCCCTTAAGGCTCCGGCGTCAGTTCCTTCCTTTGCAATTGCCTGCTCCAAAAGACTGCGGGACTTCTCAAAATTTCCCCGGCTTCTCTCGGCATTTGCAAGCAAAACACGCACGTCAAAAAGCTCCGGGTCCTCTACGTAGGCTTTTTGCAGGTAATCATAATACTCTGTACGCTCCTGTGAAGTGACTGCCTGATAATAGTAGAGAAATGCGGCGTCCTGATCCGCATCGCCGTGAAGCCTGGTAAGCTCTTCTCTTATCCGCTCCGTATCAGCCGGAACAGCCTCCTCGCTGTCGTCTGCTTCCGAGCGTACATCCAGCTCTGCCATCAGGGCGTCTATGGAGTCATAAGTTGTAAAATAGCTTTCAAGACGCCTGGAATAGCGCATCATCCTTGCATACTGCCCGTCGCTCAAATCCTTCCCGACTAAATATTCATTGAATACATAAGCGGCCAAATCATAGTAGCCCGTTTCCATAGAAAGCTCAATAAGCTCCAGAGTAACCGGCAGCGCATTGGGATGCAGCTCTTGAACTTCATAAAGCTCTTGGAGGGCGAGGGAGGTCTCTCCATTCTCTATCCGCTCCTTTGCTTCACGAAAAACTTTATATTCGGAAAGGCTTTCCGGGAAACGGTACATAGAAATACCGGCTAACATCAGAGAAGCCAGCAGAAATAAAAGGATTGGAAGGGGGATTCCCTTCTTTTCCTTCCATTCCGACGACTCAAAGCCTGGTCCTAAGGAATATTTGTTTTGAACCTCCATAATGCTTTTCCTCTCTTGTCCTAAGGTGTGTCTCTGGGTATAGATTATATACCAATTTTATCAGAAATGCAATGAAACCGCCCGGAAGCTTTCAGATCGTTTTGCTGCCAAGCTTCTGACCGCAAATCTTTTGAAATTCTGACGGAAGCGGCGCAATACACTGCCGGTTTGAAAGGGGCTTTAAGATTCCCTCAACCTGGGGAAATTCCAATCGGAAGGCGTGAAGCAGCTGATGATGTAAGCCAAAATGATTTGAAAAATACTCATTGACCCGGGCGTCGCCATACTTTCTGTCACCGATCAGCGGATGTCCCATGCTTGCCAGATGAGCGCGGATCTGATGGGAGCGCCCTGTGATTAAGTGAACCTCCAGGTAGGTATAAGTATTTCCTCCCAGGTGTAGAATTTCAAGAGGAAGGTATTCCGTAAGGATAAAAAGGCTGTCCCTTTCTTCCTTCTCATATATGGCAGCCTGATTTGTTTTTTCGTCCTTTTTCAGCCATCCCTCGATCCGCTTTGGCTCCTCTATCTCACCGGCCGCAATACAGCGGTAAAACTTGCGCAGGCTTCCGGAGCGAATAAGCTCATTCATAGCCTGCAGTCCTGCTAGGCTCTTTCCCGCCGCCACAAGTCCGCTGGTATTCCGATCCAGGCGATTGCAGATGCCGGGACGAAAGCTGCGCAAATCTTCTTCTTTCAGCTGTCCGGATTCCAAGAGGTAGGAGATAAGATATTCTACCAGGGAAACATCCTCCGGCTTTGCCTTTTGAGACAAAAGCCCGGCCGGCTTATTCATAAGAAGGATGTGGGCATCCTCGTAAAGAATCCGGGGACGGAGGCAGGCCGGAAGCTTTTGTCTGCCTATGCCTGCGGGGGGAGAAGAAAAGCTTTCGATTGTCTCGTCCGAAAGAAACAGCCGGATTTCGTCGCCCGTCCTTAAACGCTCGCTTCCATCCGCCTTTTTTTTGTTTAAGGTAATGTTTTTCTTTCGGAGCATTTTATAGAAAAAGCTTTTGGGAGCCTTGTCCATGTACTTTGCCAGAAATTTATCCAGCCGCTGCTCCGCTTCGTTGTCTTTTACTGTAATAAGCTTCATTTGATTCTCCGCATCTTTTTATATGGATAAGGCCAGAATTACTTCCTTTATCACCTGCTCCCGGCTAAAGCCCGGATAACGCTCGTCAGGCACAAAGGGAAGCTCCTCCCGCTTCTGCGCGGATAAGGCGTCCATGCGCTCCAAAAACTGCTTCTTTTCCTGAAAAATATGTACGTGGGTATGGGAAATTCCATTATTTTTCAAAACAGCCCGTATGTGCTCTTCCGCTTTTTTCCAATTGAGCTTCTCTCCGCCCTCCCCATAGCCGATGATTTCATTTCCCGCAATCATCAGGGCGGTAATAGGATAGGATGTCTCGTAGGTGGTGAGCACAAGCTCGTAAGCAGTCTCCATCGAACCTGCATGGCTCTTAATTTCCTCGTAAAGCTCTCCGGGTATGGAGCGGCGCTTCATAAAGAGGCATACGTTTACCAGCTCCTTGCAGGCCGGAAGGGAACCGACTACGGCAACAATGGTGAAGTAGTTTTCCTTGGTCTTTGTCGTAATAAAGCCAAGCAGAAAGATTCCTATGGGCAGCAGGAAAAAGATAAGGGTTTTCAAAAGCTGACGTTTTTTATGAGCGTCCGTGTAGCCGAAGGCTCCCTTTGGTATGGATTTCATAATAGCTCCTTCTTTTCTTACAAAAATAATTTTCTCATAACTTCCAGGATCAGCTTTTGCGGCAGGACGCTTCCCAGCAGGCGCAAAAGCTTCATTGACCGGCCAAGGGACAAGTCTTTTCCTTCTTCCGCATCAAAAAGGGCTTTTTTCACCACTTTTTGCGGTTTGGCAAGAAATATTTTTTTCAGCGGACTTAAAGCGATACCGCCGGTTTGGAAAAACTCCGTATCTACCGGGCCGGGACAGACGGAGGTTACGGTGATACCTCTGTCTTTCAGCTCCGCACCCAGCGCCTGATCAAAGGAAAGCACATAAGCTTTGCTGGCCGCATAGACGGCGAAGCCCGGCTGCGGCAGGAAGGCGGAACCGGAATCTATCTGTATGATGCGGCTCCCCTTTTTCAGATAGGGAAGGCAGAGCATCGTCACTGCGGTTAAGGCACGGCAGTTTACATCCAGCATCCGGGAGGCGTCCTTCCAGTCCTGACTTTCTACCGGGCCGCTTTTACCGCATCCTGCGCTGTTTACAAGGATACGTATGCAGGGCCTCTCCTTTTTAAGCAATGCTTCCAGCGTTTCCAAAGCAGTGTCTTCCGTCAGATCAAGGGGGAGAATCCGCACCTTTTTACCGGGAAGCTCCGCCTCCAGCTCACGAAGAGCCGTAAGCCTTCTGGCAAGTACCCATATTTCGCTTAAGGACGGATAAGCGGCCGCAATCTGACGGGCAAATTCTCTTCCTATGCCGGAGGAGGCTCCGGTGATGACAGCAATGCATTTCATAATGATTCATCTCGTTTCTATCGCTTTGTTTTCATGGACTTGTGTACATTTCGGATCGTTTTTTTCTTTCGATTTCCCGTCTGTTTGGACAAGGTATCTGAATTTTGGCTGTGCCTGGGGCGAAGCAGGCACTTCGGGCCAAAGCCGATCAAGTCTTCCCGATGTCCTTTTACAAGCGCTTCTCTTACCAGCTCGTAATTTTTCGGCTCCCGATACTGAATCAGCGCCCGCTGCATGGCTTTCTCGTGAGGGTTCTTCGGCACATAGACTTCTTCCATCGTCCTCGGGTCCAAGCCCGTATAATACATACAGGTGGAGATGGTGGAGGGCGTGGGATAAAAGTCCTGGACCTGCTCCGGCATATAGCCCAGATCCCGGCAGTACTCCGCCAGTTCAATCGCCTCTTTCAGTCCCGAACCGGGATGGGAGGACATCAGATAAGGAACTAAATATTGTTTTTTTCCAAGGGTTTCGTTCATCTGCCTGTATTCCCTGCAGAACTTATCATATACGGCCCGGGAAGGCTTTCCCATTTTTTCCAGAACCTTGTCCGACACATGCTCCGGAGCCACCTTAAGCTGACCGCTTACATGGAAGGTGCAAAGCTCTCTTAAAAAAGAAGAATCCGGATCTGCCAGTACATAATCAAAGCGGATACCGGAACGGACAAAGACTTTTTTAACGCCCGGTATCTCCCGAAGCTTCTTTAAAAGCTCCCGGTAATCTCTGTGATCCGCGATCAGGTTTTTGCAGGGCTTCGGATGCAGGCACTGCCTGTCCTTGCAGGCTCCGTGAAGCTCCTGCTTTTTACAGGCCGGGTGGCGGAAATTGGCTGTGGGGCCTCCCACATCGTGGATATATCCCTTAAAGTCCGCTTCTTTTGTCATCCGCACCGCTTCTTTTACCAAGGATTCCTGGCTGCGGCTCTGAATAATCCGCCCCTGGTGAAAGGTCAGGGCACAAAAGGAGCAGGACCCAAAGCATCCCCGGCTGCTGACTAGGCTGTATTGCACCTCGGAAATGGCCGGAATCTCTCCCTGAGTCAGCAGACTAGGATGACAGGCGCGCTGATAGGGAAGCCCGTAGATATCGTCCATTTCCATCTGTGACAAAGGCTTTGCCGGCGGATTCTGTACCACGTAAAGCCGTTCACCGTACCTCTCTGCCAGACGCTTTCCGCTAAAAGGGTCCGTATTCCGATACTGGATCCGGAAGCTTTTGGCATACTGACTTTTATCCGCGCACATGTCCTCGTAATCAGGAAGATATATCGTATCATAGAGGGTCTCCGGACGGCTGGTGCGGTAGACGGTTCCCTCTACAAAAGTGATATCCTTCACATCCAGCCCGCTGTTCAGTGCATCTGCAATCTCCACAATGGAACGCTCTCCCATTCCATAGGAAATCAGATCGGCTCCGCTGTCCAAAAGAACAGAACGCCGAAAAGTGTCGGACCAGTAATCATAATGAGCCAGCCTCCGAAGGCTGGCTTCGATTCCGCCCAGTATCACAGGTGTTTTCTTGTAGGTCTGCCGGATAAGGCTGCCGTAGACAATCACCGCCCGATCCGGCCGCCTGCCCGTCATTCCTCCCGGGGTATAGGCATCCCTGCTTCTGCGCTTCTTCGACACCGTATAGTGATTCACCATAGAATCCATATTCCCGGAGGATACCAAAAAAGCAAGGCGCGGCTCTCCGAATACCTGAACGCTCTCCCTTTTCCTCCAGTCCGGCTGTGAGAGAATGGCCACCGTATAGCCCCGGCTTTCCAGAACCCGGCTGATAATGGCAGGACCGAAGGAGGGATGATCCACATAAGCATCCCCGATGATATAGACAAAATCCGGCTGTCCGCCATAATTCCTGTCCCATTCTTCTCTTGTAGCAGGGAGAAATCCTCTGTCCATGTAAAACCTCCGATTCTTTTCCGTAAACATATCCGCCGGCATTGCGGACATTCTTTTATCTTAACTGCAGATAGGTTCCGTCCAAAACCTGATCAAAGCTTTCTATGTAGTAGTGCGCCATCCCGAGGATCATCTCTTTACGGCTCTCGGAAAACATATCGGCCACGGCGCACACGCGGCTGCCTGCGTTAAGTCCCGCCTGCATACCTGTGGGGGTATCCTCGAAGATCAGGCAGTCCTTTGGTTCAACGCCCAGATGCTCCGCCACCTGAAGATATATATCCGGCGCCGGTTTTCCCGCTCCCGCCTCGCAGGAGGTCATACAGTAATCCATATAGTCCGAAAGCTTCTGGGAATCCATAACCGTATCCAAAAGCTCCCGGCTGCTGCTTGTGGCAATTCCCATAGGAATCCCCTGCTTCTTCAAATACCGCAGGAAGCGCTGCGCTCCGGGCTTCATTTCCACCTCATGGGCATACTTATCCTTTGCGCTCTCCACCCATTCCGCCTTGATACGTTCAACGCTGTCAGGAATATGAAAACGCTCCTTAAAGTAAGCGGCACATTCGGAAAAGCTCATTCCCTCAATCTCCTGCTGCAGTCCCTTTGGAACCTCATACCCATGCCTGCCCAGATATTCAATATCAATCTCACCCCAAATCCATATGGAATCCACCAGGGTTCCGTCCATATCAAACAACACTGCTTTTATATTCTCTAACATTGCGTTCCTCTCATTCCAATCCGCCCCTTTGAAGGACTGCCAGCTCATCGGCAGTTAAGGGCCGGTACTCTCCCGGCGTTAGGCGCTCATCAAGCTTCAGGCTTCCCATAGAAAGACGTTTCAGATATAGAACCTCGCAGTCAACTGCCTGAAACATCCGCTTGATTTGATGATACTTTCCCTCCTGAACCGTTACTTGTATCTCAGAAACCTCCCCGGAAGCAAGAATCTTCAAGGAGGCCGGCAGCGCAGGGCGTTCCTCTCCGATATCCAGCCCCGCGCCGAAAAGCTTCACATGTTCTTCGGTTATCCGGCCCCGGATCTTCGCCTCATAGGTTTTGTCCACATGATGTCTGGGCGACAGAAGCATATGGGCCAGCATTCCGTCGTTGGTGATCAGCAAGAGACCTTCCGTGTCTTTATCCAGGCGGCCCACCGGAAAGAGATCCTTTCGCTTTTTAGACGCAATCAGATCCAGAACTGTCTGACATTTGCCGTCTGTCCGGGCTGAAACACAGCCTGCAGGCTTATTCAACATGTAGTATTCCATTTCCGTGTAAGAGACTAAGACGCCCTCCACATGCACCTGCTGTTCCTTTCCCACCTGGTATTCGGGTCTTTGAACAAGCGCTCCCTCTACCGTAACAAGTCCCTTTCGAATCTTCTCCTTTACCTGGGAACGTGTTCCAATACCCATATCACAGAGATATTTATCCAATCGCATGCTGCCACCTCCAACCGGGATAATACTTATTCCGAAGCTGTCCGTTCACAAGCTTGCCCCAGCCGAGAGAAAAACCATCCGCGCAGACCAGACACCAGCCGGCTTCCCGCGATGCCGAATCCGATTCTGTCAGCTCCGGGCTTTCTCCCTTCAAATAGCGGATAACCCTGGAATCCGAAGAAGGAAAATCCACCCAGGCATTGCAGGTATCCTTTCCCAGAGCCATTGCCAACGCCTGACTTGGCGTAAACCGTTTTTTTGCGGCCTCCCCCAGATAAAGCCCGGTTCGTAGAAAACGAAGTCCCCGTATGGAGCGATTCCACAGATCTTTTGGCAGGCTGTAGAGCTTTCCGTCATATAATCGAAGGCTCTCCGGAGGAATTGAGATTCCAAGCTCTTTGGCAAACTGTTCCCACTCCGGACAGACAGCCGCATTCTTTTTGGAAGCGAAGGATTTTGCAGCCTTTTGCGGAGCTTTCCTGTCCGTAACTGCATCTTCCTTTTGCAGAAGGGCTAAAAAATGTCCTTCTCCCTTCATCCGATGGGGGTAAATCCGCACGCAGCCCTTAAGCTGCTGAAAAATATCCCCGGAAAGCCCCTTCGCTTCCTCAGACAAGCAGTCCGGCCTTCCGGATGAGAATCCCTTATAATCCGGAAGCCGGCACATCCTGAAAGAAGAATCCTTTTTCAAAAGATGGGCGATGGTTCCTTCGTTTTCCTGGGGTGAAAAGGTACAGGTGGAGTACAGAAGCATACCGCCGGGTCTTAACATCCCTGCGGCCTGTTCTATCAATTCCCTCTGAACGGAAGCATACCAATCCGGACCGTGCTCCGTCCAGTCCCGCACCATAGACGGATCTTTTCGAAACATCCCCTCACCGGAGCAGGGAGCGTCAATCAGAATTTTGTCAAAAAAACCGGTAAAATAAGAGGCAAGCCGCTCCGGACGTTCGCTTGTTACCAGTATATTCCCGGCGCCGAAAAGCTCCAGATTCTTTAAGAGTCCCTTCGCTCTGGATCTGCTGATATCGTTGGCCACCAGCAGGCCGGTTCCTTTCAGGCGGGCCGCCAGCTCCGTAGCCTTTCCCCCCGGCGCGGCGCAGAGATCCAATACCCGGTCCCCCTCCTCAACAGGCAGACAGGCCGCCGGCGTCATTGCGCTAGGCTCCTGGAGATAGTAAAGCCCCGCCGCATAATAAGGATGTGCGGACGCCTGGGTATGGGTCTCAAGGTAAAAGCCGTTGGAAATCCAGGGGACCCGCTTCAAAGGAAACGGAGAAATTTCTTCAAATTTCTCCGCCTCTATCTTGGAAGTATTCACGCGAAGCCCCCGAAAGCCTGCCGACTGCCCGCTCTCCCAAAAGGCTTCGTATTCGCCGCCTAATAGCTCTTTCATATTTTTTATAAATAATTCCGGTAGTTCCGCCGCCATGACTATATCCTTTTCCGGTTACTGTTCACGAAGTGAACAAGAACCTTTTCTTTCGTACTATGTGATCTTCGTTGTATCCGGCAAAGCCTGCGCCCGATAACCCTCGGCAATCATATCCAGCTGCTTATCAAATCGTTCCAGCTTTTCAATATCATTCATGGCATATATCCGATAAAATTCATCCTGAATCTTCACAATCTCCCGCTTGTTTGCCACATTGTACAGGTTTTGAATATTGTTCAGGATATCTGCCACAATGTTTGCCTGTATCTGGAAGGAGATCTGCGCATCCATAATCTCGCTGCGCACATTGGACATCTCATTGTCCAGGACAATGATAGCATCCGCGGCATTTAAAAGGCGCTCTTTGATATGCTCCGGAATATTCCGCTTATACTTGTATTGAAGGGAGTGCTCGACCGTAGCCCAAAAGTTCATGGCCATAGTTCGAATCTGTACCTCCATCTGAAGGCGTCTGGGTCCCTCCAGGGTATCCACTTCATAAAAAATAATCATATGGTAGCTGCGGTAACCGGAGGTCTTCATCTGACGGATATAATCACGTTCCTGCTTTACCTCCATATCCATCCGATTGCGGATAATCTCTACCACGCGATCAATGTCTTCTACAAATTGGCAGATAAGACGGATGCCTGCCAGATCGACGATTCGATCCTCAATTCGTTCCGGAGCAATCTTTTTCTTTTGGCATTTGTCAAGGATGCTGGCAATGGTCTTTACCCTGCCCTCTACCCGTTCAATCGGGCAGTAGATTCCCCGATCCTTATGCTCCTTTATCAGATGCTTAAACTTTGTTGTCACTTCCTTGACGGCAAGCTCATAAGGATTTAAAATTTCCCGCCATAACTGTATTTCCATATAAGTCTCCTTTATCGTGAAGGCTTTTCTCTCTGCCGCATCACGAGCCATTTGCTATACTAATATGCATATTGAAGCTTGCTTTGCTCCAGATATTTTAAAAACCAGTAAGGATTGACCGCCAGCTCCGGAAGCTCCTTTGTTCGTATGTAAATACCCAGATGCAGATGTACCGCAAACTTTCCATGCGTTCCTTCTTCCTTCCCATAACCGGTATCTCCCATAAATCCCAGAAGCTGTCCGGCCTTTATCACATCCCCCGGCTGAAATTCCTCCGCGTAGGAATCCAGGTGGGCATAGTAAAAGTATACATCGTGAATACTGCGGATTCCGATACGCCAGCCTCCTTTTTCCAGCCAGCCAATCTTCTCCACCACGCCGTCGCTGATACTGATAACCGGATAGTAGCCGGGCTTTTGAATCCCTGCCATCAGATCCGTCCCCTCGTGTCCGTAGGAACCGCCGTAGGTACGCTCAAACATCCAGCTGTTTTCATAGGACACCACAGCCTCCTCGTTGGCTGTGGACTCCGGAATCGGAAAACAAACAAGATCCTTCCAGATATTTTCATATAACTCATACAGCTCACATGCCTGTTCCTTTTTCTCAGCTTCCGCCGCAGAATCCGTAATTCCCTCTTCTATCCGCACAAGCTCAAACTGAATCAGAAAACAGGCTGTGATGATCAGTAACAGATAAGAAGCAATTGACAACCGCATAAACGCTCCACAAATTGATACTCCATCCATTACTATATGCTTACCGGAGTTCTTTTAGAACCTCCAGAAGAAATTCATATACACGTTTTACGGAGGAAATGCTTAAACGCTCCTTCGGAGAGTGGATATCATACATATTCGGGCCGATGGATACGCAGTCCAGCCCTTCTATCTTTCCGCTGAAAATACCGCATTCCAGACCCGCATGGATAGCCTCTACCTTTGGTTCTTTTCCGTAAAGCCTCTGATAAACGCTTACCATCGTATCCCGAAGAACGGAATCCTTCTTATACTCCCAGCCGGGGTAATCGCCCCGTTCCTCGTAATCTCCGCCCAAAAATTCCACACAATGGCGCAGCCGGCTTCCAAGCGCCCTTTTTTCCGACTCTACGGAGCTTCTCACGCTGAAGCTGACACGGGCAGTCTCGTCCATAAGCTCCAGGATTCCCAGGTTCAAAGAGGTCTGTACAAGTCCCGGTATCTCCATACTGTTCTTCTGGACGCCGTTGGGCACCATGTGAAGAAGGTAGAGAAGAAGGGAGGCGCTTTTGTGCGTCAATACCTTTCCCGTCCGCACTCCTTTGGAGGTAAAAGAAATAACTACTCCTGGATCGCTGGATGCATATTCGTTTTTATAGATTTCGTTCCACTTTCTTAAAAGCTCCTCAAGGCGGGAGGCATCCTCTTCCTTCACGTAAACCTGCGCCTCTGTCCGGCGGGGAATTGCATTGTCCATCAATCCGCCCTTTAAGGCCCCGAGGCGAAGCTCCGCTTCCTCCCAAAGAGAGCAGAGGAGACGTCCCATAAGGATATTGGAGTTGCCGTGCTCTTTGTGAATCTCGGCGCCGGAGTGACCGCCCAAAAGCCCCTCTACCGCTATCTCATAGCAGACTCCGCTGTTCTCCTCATATTTTACCGGCAAGATACATTCGCTTCGCATTCCGCCCGCACAGCTGACGGTGAAGATTCCTTCCTCCTCGGAGTCGATATTAATAAGCCGCTTCCCTTTTAAGCCGCTTGTATCAAGATCCTTGGCGCCCAAAAGCCCTGTTTCCTCATCCACCGTAAACACACACTCTAATCTGGGATGGGATAAACTGTCGTCCGCCAAAACGGCCAGAGCCATCGCTACCGCAATTCCGTCATCCCCTCCCAGGGTGGTTCCGTCAGCCGAAAGGAAATCCTCCTTCACAATCAGCTCAAGCCCCTCCTTTGCAAAATCAATGGGATGCCCTGTCTCTTTCTCACAAACCATGTCCAGATGTCCCTGGATAATTACCGTAGGAGCGTCCTCATAGCCCTTGGAAGCCTCCTTTACAATCACAACATTAAAGACCTCATCCTGCCATGCCTTAAGGCCGTGCTCTTTGGCAAAAGCCATACAGTAATCGCTTACGCCCTTAGTATTCCCTGACCCGTGGGGAATGGCGCATAAGTCCTCAAAATAGTGAAATACCTGCTTTGGTTCCAGATTTTCTAATTTACTCATAAGCTGCCTCCTGTCTCTCATATATATAAATATGATGAAAAAAACACTTTATTGTTCTATCATTCTCCTATTGCTGGGATTCCTTTTAGCAGATCCGGCCCACGCGGTGGACGCATCCAGGGAAGGGCTGATGCTGTGGTTCCATACCCTGGTTCCTACGCTTCTGCCGTTTTTGATCTTGTCCAATCTCCTCATTGCTGTGGACGGAGTCTCTTACATAACGCGGTTTCTCTATCCGGTTCTTAACCGATGCTTTGGCTGTTCCGCAAATGGCTGCTTCTGCCTGACAGCCGGATTTCTCTGCGGTTATCCGGTAGGAGCAAAGCTTGCCGGAGATCTGGTACGCGAAAAACGTATTTCCCTGGAGGAAGGCAGCTATCTTCTGGCCTTTTGCAATAATGCCAGCCCCGCCTTTCTCATTGGCTATTGCTTAACGGATTCCTTAAAACGTCCAAAGCTTCTTCTTCCCACATTGCTTTTGATCTACGGCGTTCCGCTCTTACTGGCTCTTTTCCTCCGCAGGGGAAGAAGGTTTTCCGATCTGCCCGCAGAAAAAAAGACATCCGGATCTCAAATCAACTTCAAAATCGTAGATGTCTGTATGATGAACGGACTGGAAAGTATTTTGAAGCTTGGGTGTTATATCATCCTGTTTTCCATGCTGGCAAGGCTTCTTATCCGACTTCCCTGTCCTTCTTCCTATCTTACCTTCGGAAGCGTCGGTTTTCTGGAAATGACCAACGGAATCGCTCTGGTCACTGCAGATGTGTCTCTTTCGATTCCGCAAAAGTACCTCTTTCTGACGGGCTTTCTGTCCTTTGGGGGACTTTCCGGCGCCGCCCAGACAGAAAGCATGATTCTGGACAGCGGCTTATCCTTTATGACTTATCTGAAAGCGAAGCTTTTGACGGCCGCTCTCGCAGTCTGCCTTGCCGCTTTGATTATTCTTCCAAATCTGTGAGATCCGGTTCGTTTAAGGTAGGTGCCAGCTCCGCCCGGTTGTTAGCAAGGATCTCGCTGAAGCTCCTTAGAGAACCCATCATGGATTCATACTTGGCCATGTGGCTCTCCATTGTTTTGTGTATCAAATTCTGAAGATTGCCCAGCATATCATCCGTGTAGCGCATGGCCTGCATCCGGAAGTTGTTTCCCTCAATGGTAGCGGCGTCCAATCTCTGCTGTGCCTCTGCCTCTGCTGCCGCCATAATCTCGTTAGCCTGAATATACGCCTGCTGCATGATCTCGTGCTCATTGATCAATTCGGTCGTATGTATATTGGCCTCCTTGATAATGGCATCCGCCTTTGCCTGGGCATCCGCAAGAATCGCATCCCGATTGGCAAGCACCTTCTGATAGCGCTTGATCTCCTCGGGGGTTTTCATCCGAAGCTCCCGCAGCAGTTCTTCAATTTCTTCCTTGTTTACAATGATATTTGTCTTTGATAATGTCTGAGGCTTGCAGCCGTCAATATATTCTTCAATCTCTTCAATAATCTGTTCGATTTTGCTGCTCATGCTCGCTCTCCTTCTTAAAACTTCTACTGGACCATTCAATGGTTTTCACTGCTTATATTCTCAGTTTACCCGTTTGCAGGCTTTTCCATCCGTTCCCGAATTTTTTTCTCTATATAGGGCGGCACAAAGGCTGAAATATTGCCTCCGAAGCTTGCCACCTCCTTTACGGTGGTAGAGCTAAGATACGCATATTCCAGGCTGGTAGTCAGAAACAGGGTATCAAGGTTCGGACTCATAATCCGGTTCGTCTGTGCCATCTGAAGCTCATAGTCAAAATCCGTAATTGCCCGCAGCCCCCGGACGATGATATGAGCCTCACACTCTTTTGCAAATTCTACCAAAAGTCCTGTAAAGGACCTGATCTTCACATTTGAATATTCCTTTGTCACTTCTTCTAACATCTTAACACGTTCTTCTACAGAAAACAATGGAGATTTTGCCCGATTGTTCAAAACACCTACCACCAGCTCATCCACAATATGAGAAGATCGCACAATAATGTCCAGATGTCCAAAGGTTACCGGATCAAAGCTTCCCGCATAGATTCCTCTTGTCATGTTGTTCTCCTGTCTGATTCATTTTCTCCGCACGAACAGTCTGCTGACCTTAACCGCGCTCCAAAAACAAATGCCGGTTTGTCTTATAGTTTTTTATCTGATAGGGTGTAAAACCATAATCTTCCACCCAGTCCGTGTCACTGTTTTTTGAGGTTTCCAGGATCACGGCCGTATGTTCATCTGCCAGGGAGGAATCCCGAAGCGCAGCCAGTACCTGCTGTTCCAGTCCCTGATCGTAAGGAGGGTCCATAAATATAATGTCAAAGGCGGCTTCTCCCCGAAGCTGACAGATCGCGCTGACCGCATCTGTTTTAAGCACCCTGGCCCTATCCGCAAGCTTGGTAAACGCAAGGTTTTCCCTGATGCAGCCGCAGGCACGCTGCTGATTCTCCACAAAAACAGCTTCCGCCGCCCCGCGGCTTAATGCCTCGATGCCAATTGCCCCGCTGCCCGCAAAGAGATCTAAAAACCGGCACCCCGGTATCTTTGGCTGCAGGATATTGAACAGAGTTTCCTTAATCCGGTCCGTAGTGGGACGTGTATGCAGGCCCTCGATGCATTTTAACGGAAGGCTCCTGGCCGTTCCCGCAATCACTCTCATAGTCTTATCCCCTTATCTGCCCCGTCCCATAAATCTCATACTTATAGGAGGTCAGCGCCTCAAGCCCCATAGGACCTCTGGCGTGAAGCTTCTGGGTACTGATACCAATCTCCGCCCCAAAGCCAAATTCAAATCCGTCCGTAAAGCGGGTAGATGCATTCACATAAACAGCCGCCGCATCCACTTCCCGCAAAAACTGTTCCGCGTGTGTCTTATCTTCTGTAATAATAGCTTCGGAATGACCCGTATTGTAACGATTGATATGGGCGATTGCTTCCGAAATACTATCCACCGTCTTAACCGAAAGAATATAATCCAGGTATTCCGTTCCCCAGTCCTCCTCTGCCGCCTCCTTCATGGGAATGACCGCTCTGGCTCTCTCATCGCCCCGAAGTTCTACTTCTTTTTCGGCGAGACGCTTTGCAAGCATCGGAAGAAAGACGGAGGCAGCCCTTTCATGGACCACTAGGGACTCACAGGCATTGCACACGCCGATGCGCTGGGTTTTGGCATTGTAAACAATCTCTGCGGCCATAGCCGGATCTGCCGTCTCATCCACATAGATATGGCAATTGCCGGAGCCTGTCTCAATCACGGGAATGGTACTGTTCTTGACTACGGAGGCAATAAGTCCGGCGCTTCCCCTGGGGATCAGCACGTCAATGTAGCGGTTCAGCTTCATAAAATCGGCCGCAGTCTCACGGCTGGTATCCTCCAAAAGAGAAATGGCCGAAACAGGACAGCCGCAGGAGGCCAAGGTCTCTTTCAGCACCGCCACGATTGCCTGATTGGAATACAGGGCGTCGCTTCCTCCGCGAAGCACCACCGCATTCCCTGTCTTAAAGCAGAGTCCGAAGGCGTCTGCCGTTACATTGGGCCTTGCCTCATAAATAATGCCGATTACACCCAGAGGCACACGTACCTTTCGGATACGCAGGCCGTTCGCGGGTGTATGCTCATCAATCACCTGACCGATTGGATCGGGCAGCTTTGCAATCTGTCTTAAGCCCTCTGCCATGCCCTCGATCCGCTCCGGCGTCAGAAGCAGCCGATCCAGAAGGCCGGCTTTCATCCCTTTTTCTTTTCCCTGAATCATATCCTTTTCATTTGCCCTCAGGATACGTTCCGTATGTGTCACCAGATCTTCTGCCGCCTGGTTTAAGACCTGATTCTTTTGTTCTTCCGATAAGGTGCGAAGAAGCGGTTCCGCCGCCTTAGCTTCACGTCCAAGCTGCTCCAATAATGTCATCTGATTCTCTCCTCTATGTAAATACTCTCTGTTCTGTTACCACCTTCGCAGGCCGAATGTCAAATTCCTCAAAGGGAACCTCTTCCTTTATCTGAAATTCAAAGGCCAGGGCAACCGTAATAAGCCTCGGATGGGCTTCCAGAAACCGATCATAAAAGCCTCCTCCGTACCCTACCCGGTGTCTCATAAGATCAAAGGCAACTCCCGGCATCAATAAAAGGGCGTCCTCAGCATCTGCCGGCGCATGCTCCTTCGGCTCCCGAATCCCGAAGCTCCCATCCTCCAAGTCCTGTTCAAAGGAGGTGATATAATAAAACCGCATATCCTGTCCCTGAACCTTGGGTACGGCCACCCTCTTTCCCTTTGCCCAGGCATCACGGATAAGGTCCCTTGTCTCCACCTCATGCTTACAGTCCATATAAGCGTAGAGAACCTCTGCTTCCTGATATTCCGGAAGCTTTTGGATCTGCTCCTTTACTAAGAGGCTTCTCTTGTGAATCTCCTCATCGGTATGTGCCTTTCGAAGCGCCCGAATCTCCTTTCGAAGCTCTTTTTTCCGCTCTTTTCTGTCAATGTCCTTTTTTAGCATGCTTTTCCCCCACATTGGTAATGGTTCCGTCTGCTTCCTGAATATCAATGCGCTCCAGCTGGCCGCGCAGGTTCATGCGGACCGCCTCGATATATTCCCGCCGAAGAGCCGCCTGCTCCTCTTTTTCCGCCTCGGTCAAGCCCTCTGCTTTTGAACGGTGATACAGCTCATTGATGCGGGCAATTTTCTTATCATTCATCATAATTCGTTCCTTCTTTCACCGGTTCCCATTTCAGATATTCCGCTATCTGCGGGAACACATCCTTTGCATATTCATAGCCGTGGTTATAAAAATTTGTTAATACGGACACGTCATCCTCCGTATTCTTCACAACCGGTACCTGGGGACGAATGATGAATACATGTCCCCGCTCCTCCAACTCCTCCAAAAGCTCCATAGTTCGGTTGTAATAGTAAGCCCTGTTTTTTATGGCCCGGATGAGATACGGATATTTTTGATACATAATCCTTGCCATCCGAAGTGAACGTCTGGCAGGCGGCTTCCGATATCCTGATTGGCGGGTTAGAATGACAACGTTTTTCTTAACTCCGTCATGAAGAGCCTTGCGGATGGGAACGGAATCAGCCACCCCGCCGTCCAGCATAGGTATCCCGTCTACATTTACCATAGGTGATACAATGGGTAAGCTGGCCGACGCTCTGCAGGCAGCCATAAGCCTTGCCCGATCCTGACGCTCCGTTAAATAAGCCGCCTGTCCCGTCAGACAGTTGGTCGCTGTCAAAATACAGGTCTGCCTTGAGGAGAAAAACGTATCATAGTCAAAGGGAATGATTTTATTTGGAAAAATATCAAAAATCAAGTCCATATTAAAAAGGCTGTGATTCTTTACCAGATATTTAAGCCCTACATAGCTTCCTGCCTCCAAAAAATCAATGGTACATGTCTTCATCCTCCCCGGCTGGTGAGATACATAGTTCACTGCATTACACGCCCCGGCAGACACGCCGATCACATAGGGAAGGTAAAGCCCCTGTTCCATAAAATAATCCAGCACGCCGGCCGTAAATACCCCTCTTGTTCCGCCGCCCTCCAGTATCAATCCTGCTTGCTTCATGTCAATATCTGCCTCCAAAAATCAAAAAACAAAGCCTCAAAGACTTCTTGCTGTCACTGCGCCATGCGCGGTCCGCATCCTGTCTCTTAAGGTCTGAATACTTCTAATTTACACCATAACCATAAGAATAGCAAGTTTTAACTGGAGTAATTCTCCAAAAAGTCATAAAGCTCCCTCTCTCCGGCCACACTTTTACCGGCCTGAATCTCGGCCTGTAAATATGGCGGAAGCATGTCCATTGTTATATTTGTATACTCATAGAGGGTTATCTGATCCGACAGATAAATCGTTACATAGCCGTTCTCTTCCATCAGATAATAAGAATCGGGAGCTGTCTGTGCCAAAACAGTATCCCCCTGCAAGGCCGCCTCCTGGCGCGCCCCGTCCCCGGCTGTCTGCCTTTCTTTTTCCTCGCTTTGCATATTTCGGATCTGCAGAAGCTGAGCTTCTATAAAAGCTGCCCCGGCATCCTTAAGATAAGGCTCCTCTGCCAATGAGGCTTTCTCGGAATACAACATACCGGAATAATAAGCAAGCCCGCCCAGAATCATAAAAGCAGACAAAATGGCAAGCACTCTCTTTCCCACAAAAAAATCCTCCTTTTTTGTCATTTTCCATAGTATGGACAAAAAAAGAGGATCTTATAAAGCAGTTTAGAGAAGGCGAAGCTTTTTTAAGACTCGAATAAGTACATGGCCCTTTGGGAAAGCCCGCAGCTCCCGTTCCGTAATTCCCCGCAGCAGCAGAAGAAAAAAGCCATATATAAAGATTGCAAGAATAATACAAAGGAGGGCCGCAAAGCGAAAGCCTATCAATTCCTCTAAGGGTGCATAGAGCAGCCAGCAGGAAAGTCCCATAATAGCGGAAGAAACAATGGGAATCAAAAAGGTCCTTATCATCTCTTGCCGATAGCGCAGATACTTTCGAATCGCCAGGCCGTTTAGAATACACATCAAAATTGCAAAAAACAGATAGGAAATTACAACTCCGTAAATATGAAGCCCGCATATCTGAACCAGCACCACCAGAAGCCCCAAATGAAGTATCAGAGAAATCAGTGCATTGCGCACGGGAATGTGCATCTTATCAATGCCTTGAAGGATTCCGTTGGTCAGGGTGGAAAGGCCGTAAAATATAACAGCCGCCGATCCGGCGATAAAAAGCTTCGCGGCAATGGGATCGGTATTCCAGGACAGAAGCTTCAGAATCGGCTCGGCCAAAGCAGCAAGTCCGAATGCGCTTGGAATGCAGATAAACATAACCATCCGGATTGCCCCATCCGTCTTTCGGCGCATTTCCCTGCGGTTGCCCTCCATCCGCGCCCGTGTTAAGGCCGGGATAGTGGACGCCGACAAAGCGGAAGCTACCGCAATGGGAACATTGGTCAAAAGCTTGTATTTTCCAACGTAGATTCCCCAATAGACTTCCACGGTTGACTTCTCCATTTTCTGCACATCCAGCATCAGATATTTAAACAGTCCCTGATCCAAAATACTGCTGATGTTATAAACTGCCGTGCTTAAGAGAACGGGTACGATGGTGAGCAGCAAAAGCTGAAAAATTGCGCCGTAGCTTTCCACATTTCCGGAACGATCCGATCGGATCTGCCGGCGGAAGACACGCCGGTACATCATCATTACGGCAATTAAAAACAAAAGCCCGGCCAAAGCGCCGACGCTGGTGCCAAGCGTACTTCCGGCAGCCCCGTAGATGGGACCGCTCCGCCCGTCTGCGACGCCTGCCTTCTGATCCAGAGACAGACCATACTGAAAAAGCATACCAGCCGCCGCAATACTTACCACCGCATTGAAAATCTGCTCGATAATCTGTGAAACCGCCGTGGGCATCATAGTTCCCATTCCCTGGAAAAAGCCTCTTAACACACCCATCACAGCCAGGAAAAATACGGCCAGGGCCAATATCTTAAGGCTCAGCTCGCTTTCCGGCGTATTTAAAAGCTGCCCGGTAAAGAATCCGGCGCCGAGATAAGTCACCACAGAGCCTAAAATTCCGACCACGACGGACATATACAGGGCGCCTCTGAAAATGCGGCGGACATTTCGATACTGCCCCAAAGCCGCCTTTGCAGAAATAAGCTTTGATACGGCCAGGGGCAGGCTGTAAGATGAAATCAGCAAGATAATGTTGTAAATCTCATAGGCCGCCGAATAATAATCATTTCCATGATCCGTAATGATATTGGTAACCGGAAGCCGATACAGCATTCCAATGAGCCTGCTTAAAATCGAAGCCGCTGCCAGAATACTTCCCTGCATTATAAAATTGGAACGCTTCTTCGCCTTCTTCTGATTTCCCATAGCAGTCCTTCCGTTACTGAAGTTCAGCTGCCTGAACTGTTATTGAATTACCACATCATCCGCATAATCATTCCATATGATACAAATAAAGGTTTTTCCGTTATTCAGCACGATCTCTTTGCCATCCTCTGTGTAATAGCGGGCCGGAACGCCTAACTCTCCGACAGCATTCCAGTAACCTTCGATCATCTTTCCGTTTGTGAACACAATACAATCGTTGTGCTCTGCCTGGCTGGCAAAATGCAGATAATCCGCATCGTCTAATACATTGCCGTCGCAGTACTGAAAAATCACATTTGTCACCGCAACCTGATCGCCGGTTAATTCGTCAATGTGCGGATTGCCGTAGGTAGAGCGATAATACTTATGATCTTTTTCATTATACTCAAAGGTGGCTTTTACTCCTCCGAAGCCGCCCTCTCCCCTGACGCCGCCCGGCTGGAGAAAGACCGCATCCGGGTAATCCTCATATGCCTCAATCTCATCTATGGGCGCAAATTGAAACTTTCCCGAATAATCGGAGGGCATATTCATATCATAGCCCTTTTTCTTGATATCCTTGATGATTCCCTTTGGAAATGCATAAAGGGTGTGCTCCCAATCCTTTCCGGGACGCGAGACACGATCATACATGGCGGAAACGGGATGTTCGATATACTTTGTCCCTCCGGAGAGCACATCGTATTCCCCGCTGTTCAGCGCGTCCAAGGCATAAACAGCCTGTCCGAAATGAGCATAAACAGCCTCATATTCCTGGGCAAAATGCAGGAAATACAGGCGGCAGCTGCGAATGGACCCGATTCGCTCCATATCCTCCCAATCCTCAAAAATTCCCATCCAGCGGGTAATCCGCTTCTCCACAGGACATTCCACAATGACACTGGCATTGTTCACTCCTGACATGGGAAGGGCTTCCTGCTTATTGTTCAGCATAATTGCCAGAGGGCGTCTGTTCCCGATCTCCTCATCGATCCATTCGCCCGTAAAGTAACTGCGTACTTTGCCGTCCACCACTTCGCGGGTATTTTCATTTCCTCCGGGGGCTTCCTCGCTTTCCGATACATTCGTGTCCGTATCAAGTTCCGCTCCCTGGGAATTTTTTTTGCCGCAGCCGGCAAAAGCCAGTATCATAGCCATGAACAGAAAGACAAAGCTCCTCTTTTTCATGTTTTCATCCTCCTAGCGTAAGATATTTAAAGAGCGGAGAATCGCATTCTGCCTATCCTCCATCTCCCTTGCCTGTTCCGCTTCTATATGATCATAACCTAACAGGTGCAAAACACTGTGGGTAATGAGAAACGCATACTCCCTCTCCTCGCTGTGCCCGTATTTTTTTGCCTGCTCCCGCACCTTTTCCATAGAAATGATGATATCTCCCAAAAGCAGCTCTCCCGTTTCAGGATGAAAGCAGCTTGCGGCATCTGTCTCCGCGTGAGCAAAATCCGACGGATTGTCATAGGTAACCATCGGAAAGGACAGTACATCCGTAGCGCGATCGATGCTGCGATATTCCCGGTTGATTTGTCGAATCTTGTCGTTATCTGTTAAAAGGAGGCTAATCTCCGCCTCATAGGGACAGCCCTCATAATCCAGAGCCGCTTCAATAACCCTTTTTGCCAGCTCCTGTGTGTCCAACTGTGAGAGTATTCCCTGACTCTCATCTTCTACGTTGATTGTCATATGCATCCTTTCTTGCACTCCGGCGCTCTTGCGCCTGCTCATAGCTCTCATATGCCTGTACAATTTTTTGAACCAAAGGATGACGCACCACATCCTTACTGGTTAAAGCACAAAAACCAATGTCTTCTACCTTCGAAAGCACCCGCAGCGCAACCTCCAGACCGGAGCGTGCGCCCGAGGGAAGGTCCTTTTGACTGGCATCGCCCGTTACGATTACCTTGGAGCCGAAACCAATCCGTGTTAAAAACATCTTCATCTGGGCCGGGGTCGTGTTCTGGGCTTCGTCCAGGATAATAAAAGCATTGTCCAGGGTTCTGCCGCGCATATAGGCCAAAGGCGCCACTTCAATAAGCCCCCGCTCCATATTTTTCAGGAAGCTGTCCGCTCCCATAATCTCATATAATGCATCGTACAGGGGACGCAGGTAAGGATCGACTTTACTCTGCAGATCCCCCGGAAGAAAGCCGAGCTTTTCTCCGGCTTCAATGGCCGGGCGCGTTAGGATAATGCGGTTTACCTCGTTGTTTTTAAAGGCTGTAATTGCCATAGCCATTGCAAGATACGTCTTTCCGGTGCCGGCAGGTCCGGTGCCGAATACAATCATATGGTTGCGGATGAGATCCACATAGCGCTTCTGCCCCAATGTCTTAGGCTTAATAGGCTTCCCGCTGGTGGTATGGCAAATCAGATCCCGGTCAATCTCCGTCAAGGCTTCTTCCTGACCTTCCATAGAAAGGGCCAGGGCATAATCTACATTTTGCTCCTGGATGGTATTGCCCCGCAGGGACAGCGCCAAAAGCTGCTTTAGAACTCTGGCAGCCTGATCGCTGCGCTGCGGCGTTCCCAAGATCTTCACAGACCCGTCTCTGGAAATCACGGAAACCTTCAGGGCCTTCTCTATTTTCTTCACGTAGCTGTCAAATTGGCCAAACACATTGCCCTCATGTTCGGCCGGAATATCTATTAGAATTTCCTCAATGTCCAAATTTTATTAGCTCCTATCCGTTATTTTTCGTCCGTATCGGAGGCTTCCGGGATCGGCTCTAAAACCTCTGTCGGCGTATAGCTTCCAATTTCCTCCAGAGCCGTAATCGTCCCCACGGCCCGGCAGATATTTGTGCCGACTTCTATTTTAACATTATTTTCAATAATTTGAACCCCCTTTTGTGCTAAATTTTCCACAAATTCATTTAAATTTGCTTCTGCAAGAGCTTCTGCCTCCACTTTGCTGTAAGATTCCGTATATATTTCATACTCTTCATAGATGGTGGAGCCAAAGGTAAGGGGGAGATAAAAGTTCTCCGTAAGCTTCACAGGATACTCCGTATTCAGAACGCTGAACCGCTCAAATCCCGGCTGAAGCTTAAGTGAGATGGTCTTTCCTCCTACTTTTGCATAGATTCCATAACGCTTTTTTCCTGTAGGATGGCGCACCTCATGGGACAATACAAATTCATCATAATAAGTATAAGTAGTTCTGGCGTAGACATCTGCGTCTGCCGCCGTATATTGGTAGCCGGACACTTCCCCGCTGTCGTTAAGTATATCGATCCGGCCGAGAATCAAAAGCTGTCCCGGTTCCACCTCGTCCCCAACCTGAATCTGGGATACGCCGCTTCGCACGAGAACACTTGTGACAATTCCTTCCCTGGACGCCACTATATCCCGCGGTTCTTCCTGTATGGTCTCTTCCTTGGCGGGAATACTGTCCATATTTTCCCGAATACGGATCAGAAGGCGTGTTCCGCGGATTTCGGCAGATACCCAGATAATATCCGGAAACCGGATACGGATCATAGACTGAATCTCTTTACAATCCACCTCACTTTTTTTCATTCCATGAACAATGTTCTCTGACTCCAGATAGTCCAGGATTACGTTGGTGGTTCGGGAATAATTTCCCTCGATGTGGATATTCCAGATATATAAGGACATGGTATATAAAAATGCAATACACAAGAAAATCCCCACCACAAACATCTTTCGATGCCGATAGCGGTGTAAAAAAAAGGGAAGCCCATACCGTTTTATAACTAGAAGATGGGCTTTCGTCTTTCTCCTTAAAGGCTTAAGCCTCCGAAAATCCCGGATACTCAAGTTCATTTCATAATAACTGCCGTTATTCTGCAAATCCCAGATTTCAATGTGGTGGGCTTTACAGAGATTTAAGAAGCGTTCCGGCGAATAGCCGGTGAGTCGGACGCGCACATAGCCATAGAGGTAACGAAAAAATGAAGTCAGCAATATTTCACCTCCTGAATCTCTCCGGTGATCTTCATTTCATCATTCGTATAATAGGAAATATCCAGATGCTGGCCGTGAATCTCCAGCTTACAGGTTTTTGTCTGAATACGGATAAGTTCCTCCGTATATTCAATGAGGCTCATGTAGTTCTCCACATAAGCCTCATGCTTGCCGGTAATGGTTATGATTACCGCGCCGAGCATCAAATCCTTGGGCAGATTTAATGCGTCTGTCATCTCTTCTTTCCAGTTCATTGCACCCGGGCCTTGTCGTTTCCTTACTCTTACTATATGCCCGGTTTTTCGGTTCTATGCGCGCAAGTATAACTAAGAGCGCGCTTTGGGACGCTTCACTGATACACAAGCTTCCCGATAGAGAATCAGGCTGAACCAGGTGACCAGATTATTTCCGTTCATGAATGTAATGCCGCACTGCTCCGCAAGGCCGGCAACCAGGATGCCATAGCCTTCCATGCACGGGAGCATCCGGTTGGGAAAGCGGCAGGGTGCGTCCGGGTATGTACAGCGCCCGCAGAGCGCACAGGATTCGGTGGACAGGACCAGAAGCTCCTGATGCCGGCTTAAAAAAACCTCTTCTACCTGACGGGTGAGCTGTTCGTGCTCTGTCCGGGTGGAAAGCAGCTCTTCCATGTTCTCGATATCGGCAACCTCTGTCATGGTGGTGAACAAAAAGCCGCCCTCATAAGCCTCGCAGCGCTTCCGGCATTCTTCTACCGTTCCCACAGCCGGGGGACAGGACCAGGATTTTCCGTATCTGGGACATTCTGTTTTGCAGATATGACGTACTTCTTCCCGGAAAGGAATGTCTTTGATTTGGATAAAGGCGTAGTCACAGATGGGAAAGTCTGTAATGGACGCCTCGAGATCTTGTCTGTTCATAAGCGCTCCTGATTTGTTTCCGTTAGCTGGTAAAGCAGTTTTATATTCTATGCGGCAATTATATATGTTTTCGGATACCTGCAGGGTATATTATAATGATATATTCGAGTAAAATTATAGTAAGGATCTACGCAGCTCTTCTTTGCTCTTTGCACTTAAGTAAGCCGGTGCTATATCAAATACGGTCTTACAGCCATGACTGCCCTCCGCTGACAGACGATAAGCGGCCCTGGCATAAGCGACAATAACGCTGGAAGTAAATTCCGGGTTGGAATCCAGTTTCAGGCTGTACTCGATCAGGTGGTGATTTTCCTTCTCCCAGCCGGTTGCGCCGCTTCTTAAGACAAAGCCCCCGTGGGGAATCTGACTGTGATCCCGCTTCATTTCTTCTTCACTGATGAAATGTACGGTGGTGTCGTAATCCGCAAAATAGTTGGGCATGGTTTTGATGGTTTCCTCTACCTTGGCGGCGTCGGCGCCCTGCTCGAGAACTACAAAGCACTCTCTGGTATGTTTTTCCCGGGTGCTAAGCTTTGGATTCTCTCTGGCACGTACGGAGTTCAATGCTGCTTCTACCGGAATAGTGTACTGCTTTGCATCCTTAACGCCCGGGATTCTGCGCACGGCGTCGGAATGGCCCTGGCTTACGCCTCTGCCCCAGAAGGTATAATCATTTCCTTCCGGCAAAATCGCATTGGCATACATGCGGTTTAAGGAAAACATTCCCGGGTCCCAGCCTACGGATATGATTGCCGTATTGCCGGACTCTTTTGCCGCTGCGTCTACGGCCGCAAAGTGTTCCGGAATCCGTGCGTGGGTGTCGAAGCTGTCTACTACGTTGAAAAGTTTGGCATACTCCGGGGTCTGTACCGGAAGATCGGTGGCGCTTCCGCCGCAGAGAATGAGTACGTCAAGCTCGCCTTTCCAGTTCTTCGCCTCATCTACATGACAGATCTTGGCTGTATCTGTGAGGATGCTTACGTTTTTCGGATCTCTTCTTGTAAATACGGCACGAAGCTCCATATCCGGATTCTGACGGACGGCGCACTCTACGCCTCTTCCTAAGTTTCCGTAGCCTAAAATACCAATTCTTATGCTCATAGGTGTTGTCTCCTTTTTTTCATGATTTTTTCATAAAAATAATGGAGCATACGGGATTCGAACCCGTGACCTCCACACTGCCAGTGTGGCGCGCTCCCAGCTGCGCCAATGCCCCATTGGAGATAGTATAGCACAAAACTTTTATCAGTACAAGAATTAATTTTTTAAAATATTACATACTAAAACCTATTAAAAATAGTACCCGGAAAAATTAATTGAAAGTAGGAGGAATTTTATTCTGAAATCATAATAATTACAATTTTCCAGAAAAACGTGCATTACTATATCTGATTTTTAAGAAAAATGTGTATATTTATATAAAATAATTCAGAAAAACGTGTGAAAATAAGTTTGTAAAACTAAGAAAAACGTGGTATATTGTAACTATCCTATTTAAGAGGGCGGTAATACTCATGAAGCGTAATGCAATTAATGATTTAATAAAATGGAAATCCAGCGAGGAACGCAAGCCAATGGTGTTAAAAGGCGCGCGCCAATCTGGTAAGACATGGCTTATGAAAGAATTCGGAAAAAACTTTTATAAAAGTACTGCTTATTTCAATTTCGACGAGGAAGAAGAATTGAAATCCATCTTTGAATCCAACAAAAATCCGCAGAGAATTATTGAGCTTCTCTCTCTTATTGAAGGAAAGAAAATCCTTCCTGAAGAAACGTTAATTATTTTTGATGAAATCCAGGAGTGTCCCTCTGCGCTCAATACTCTCAAGTATTTTAAGGAAAAAGCGAACGATTATCATATAATCGCAGCCGGAAGTCTTCTTGGCACACTTCTGGCACAGCCCAAATCTTATCCTGTGGGAATGATTAACCTGCTGAATATTTATCCCTTGACCTTTGATGAATTTTTGAATGCAACAGATCCATCTCTATATAAATATTATTGCAGTATAAAAAAAGAACAGGTTGTTGAAGCTCTTTTCCATAACCGCCTGCTAGACGCTTATCACCACTATCTTATTATCGGCGGTATGCCTGAATGTGTCCAATCCTGGATAACATACAAAGACCCTGCAAAAATCCTGCAAATTCAACGGGAACTGATTGATATTTATGAAAATGATTTTTCTAAACACAATGGAAAAGTAAACAGCGGACGGATTCTTATGGTTTTCCGTAGTATTGTAACACAGCTTGCCAAAGCAAATGAAAAATTTATGTATGGCGCCGTTCGGGAAGGAGGGCGTGCACGGGATTTTGAGGAAGCCATTGAATGGCTTGTCTCTGCCGGTATGCTGAATCGTGTTTATAATGTATCTAAGATGGAGCATCCTCTTTCTGCTTTTGATAAACTGGATCAATTTAAGCTGTTTCTCTTTGATACAGGGATTCTAAAGGCTATGGCAGGCATAGATAACAGTGCCATTCTTTTAAAAAATGATTATCAGTTTAAGGGGCCTTTAACTGAAAACTTTCTGCTCCAGCAGCTCCGCGGCCGGTTCGAGGTGGAGCCGCGCTACTTTTCGGATAAAAACAGTGAAATTGATTTTATTCTGCAATATGGAACGGAGATTATCCCTGTAGAAGCAAAGGGCGGCGAGGATAAATCAGCCCCCTCCTTCAAAAAGTATATCACAGAGAAGGAACCGATGTATGCCCTGCGCTTTTCAAAAAGGAATTACCGGAAGGACGGTAAAATTACGAATCTTCCGCTTTATCTGGCGCCGAGGACGAGGGAGCTTTTGTAAATGGGTTTTAATTTGAGGCCAAACTCACGGATTCAGGATATACCTAATAATAATCCCGATATCTTTAGCCATAGAGTATTGATATATGGTTCTACTTTTTTCATAAACATATTTGATGCCATACCAATAATTAAATGCGTAATTATTAACAGCACTTTACCTTAAGGGGCACTGCTTCGTCAGTCTCATGCTCCATGTGCGGGATCGAAAGACTTTCCAACCTGATTTGTATCAGTTATGCAGCTGTGCGGATGTTGCCATACTATAGTAAGGAATTCCGGAAGTACCAGGGTCAAAGTCCGCAGGAAATCCGTTATGAGCTACTACTTTAATTTAATTTGCCTTTTGACCTGAACAAATCACATAAATCATTGTATCCCACTGCATAGTTTTCAACGGTAATCACCCGTTTTTTTCCCGCTGACAAAACCAGCGTTTTTGCCATACCGGAATATCGGACTTCCGTGATTTGATCATATTTAATCCTTTTCATTTTTTGGAACATGGGAGTTACCATTAAGTGGTCCTCTTTTACCAGAATTTCAAATCGCGTGTATCCAATTGCAAGCATTAGTGATCCTGAAGCTGCAACGACCATTAATATGATAATTCCGGTGATATTCTCATTCAGATTCTGTGCTAATATCAAGTATAGAAGTACAGCCAGACAAAGGGCCGACAAGACAGCCTGTATATAACATACATTTCTGCATCCCTTTGGATAATACACCCTTCCCTGGTATGCGGCTTCTGTCTGTATAATATCTTTTTCTATTTGTTCCTTGTTCATTTGTAATATCCTTCGAGAAAAGTCGATAGCGGTTTTGTTAAGGTATGCTTCTGGGAGTATTTTAGCAGATTTTGTGGGAGATATCAATTTTTTTGAATTGAACAATTGTTAATCGGAACAGAAAATAAGCCACTGTATACTCTACATTTTTTATAAAGAAATTACCAGAGGGACTGCAAAATTACGAATCTTTCACTGCATCTAACACTGAGAACGAGGGAGCTTTGGTAAATTTGTATTTACCAAAAAGAGAGTGCCAGGCAGTCTTTGGCACTCTCCGAATCGTTTTGTCGCTTATTCATTTACAAGTGGATGATGTTGATACAGCTTTCTATCAGCCTGACGCTTTTTGCAAATTATTACCAATGTTTCGCTAGTGTTTTCTTTTTTTGCTACCTCTTCCAAATCTTCTAAAATGAAAAACTGAGCACTGCTTCAACTTAAATGTTCTCATTAATCCCAAACTTATATTTTAATGATTTTATATACTCTGCTGCTTTCCATAACTGACCTTCTACTTCAATTTCCTTTATCACAAGCCCCTTCATATCTCCACACACTATTACGAGTTCACCATCCTCTTTATTTATCATGCCTATCTGTCCTGGTGCTCCATAAATAGGAAACGGGAAAAGATAGGACTTCCAGATAATGACCTTTTGCCCTTTATATATAGTAAATGCACCTGGATACGGTTTTGATTGCGCACGAATAAAATTATAAATGCTTTCATTCTTATCCGTCCAATTTATTAGCCCATCCTCCACAGTTCTTTTACTGGAATAAGAAATATTTACATTCTTTTGTGGATATGGTTTTATTTTTCCATTAAGCATCTCCGGTAGTTTTCTATCAATAAACGTCAACACTTTGTTTTGTATTTTCAGCATAATGTCAGAAATATAATCATCTTTCTCTATTTCCACTTCATCCTGATACCAAATGTCTCCGTCATCCATACCAGGTGTAAAGGAAAAAATCGAAAAACCGGCTTTTTCTTCCCCATTAATGATCTGCCATACCAAAGGTGACTGTCCTCTGTAAGAGGGCAGCTTAGAGTTGTGAATCCCAATAAATCCGTTGGGAACACTGCTTAACAATTCTTCCGGAATTAATGAATACCAGCAAACTACAAAACAAATATCAGGTTTATATTTTCCAATGCATTTCTCCAGTTCCATTTTTCCTGATATCACTTCCACCGGTATGCTTTCTCTTGTACATAAAAGTTTTATCTCGTTAATCTTACTTCTGGAATCCTCTGAATCATCTACAGTTACAAATGCACAAATATTTTTAGGTACAAGCGCCAAAATATGCTCAAACACTTCCAGTCCAAATTCTTTACTTCCAAGAAAGAGGAGTTTATAGTTTTCATCGTTCTTCTTCTCCATGTCAATCCCCCTTATTGCTTTAATTGCATCTTAGTCAATCACGATCTCTTTCACACTACAATCTTCTATCTCTGCATAATGACTTCCATTCGTAATCAAACATTTCAGACGCCAATTCCCTTTTATATCGTCATATCGATTTGAATCTATCCAGATAGAAAATGCATTCATATTGTTCTCGTCCGTATCATATTTTCCGTGTTCATTAGGTATTGAATTTTTTGACTGCTTTGTTGCCAGCAAGAGCTGCTTTTCCCCGTTTTCAAGCAAAACCTTTATTTCTGACCCTAATGAACTAAAATCATCAAAATATGCATATCCGGAAATATAAATAAAGTTTCCGCTCATTTTTGCATTATATATCTTACACGTCGCAGAAGCCTCCGTCTTTCCCTTGACATATATATTCTCAATGTCCTTCTTCTCTGTATACTGCTGTAGCTGAAGTGCCCCCAGCTTTACAATTACAAGATTATCTGCATTCATTACGCTGCCGTACTCCGGCCAGGACGGCATATACTTGGCATATTCTATAGCCCTCTTCGTATATTCATTGTTACTAAAATTGGTATATTTATCTGGCGTCATATCACCTTCCCACGGCGCCAGATAATCAATTCCAATCATATGAAAAAAGGGATGGATTCTGATAGAACTGCCATCATTATTATCCGAAAAAATAGAACGCAGATTAACATCATCTCTTTCATTCGGAATCTGAATATAAGGCAATGGATTCCCTATAAACACTACAGGTACGGAGGGCAGTCCGTTACACACATCAAGAACATCTTCATGTATCATTCGTGCCATATTTACATCATATAGGTATCTCTCATGATCAGCCTTATACAACTTTTGAATTTCCAGACTCTGATTAAAAACAACGCCAAATGCCAAAATACAAATTGCAGCTTTATAGATTTCTGTTCTAATGCTTTTAAATAGAACAGCAATAGCGAACGCTGAAAAAAGTCCATAAGCAACTAACGATCTGGTTACAATTTTATAATTCCCACTATAAAAATAGAGAGCAAATACAGACAGTTCCATCAGTATACCAAGAAAGCAGCTGGTAATCTGTTTATACTTTATAGTGTCAGTTATAGATACCCCAATAATGATTACCAAGGATAATATCAATATTTTCATATATACTGTTTCCTGAAACAAGCCTTTATTCTGAACAAGAAATCCTAAAACAAATGTTTTTATAGATTCAAATAAATGTTCAAAATCCCATATAATATATTTATTACTATAATTCCAGGCAGGTAAATGAAAACAATTATAGACAAACAGCTTAATCAGTGCATTCAATATTACTGCTATACCTGAGACACCCACAAATACCATACAGTATTTTAGGTAGCATAAGAATGTTTTTACCCCCCCCCGCTCATTTTTTTGAATACTCTTTTTGTTCATAATCCACAGGGAAATAAACATACCTGTAATATAATAATTGATACAGTTTTCCAGAATGGAAAGGCCTGCGATAAGGGTTCCTATACTTAACAGAAGAAATTTTAATTTATGATTTCGAATCCATACATTACTAAACCAAACTCCGATTGCAGCAATTACAATCATTAAAGATATTTCAATATTCCCTCCAATATAAACAAAATTCTGTCCTATCATTGGGTATGTCAAAAATACACTGGCAAAAATGATTGCGGGGATTTCAGATTTTTCCTCCCACAAGCCATCAAATATATTTGCAAACAAGGTTACCCCTATCAGCAGTACTACAATCGTCAGCCCGTCACGCCAAAACGGATAATATCCAAAAGAATGAAACAGCTTATCAAGTATCACATAACCATACCTTCCTGAAGCTGCCATAGCATTATATTTAAAATAAAAATCCAGATTTTCATCATCCACTCCAATAGACGGGTTTGCCAATAAGAATCCGAATGTTATAATTCCTGTAAGAATAATGATTGACCAATATAGATTTGACCTTTTTCGCAATAGATTTATCATAAATACCTGTCCTCATCCTGCTTTGTATTTGCAAATATCTTCGATTATAAATACTGACCTGTTTCTTGATGCATCCAGAGTTCTCACCAGATATTCAGATATAATTCCCAATGAAATATTTGTAATTCCAAATCCGATCAGTAAAACACAGCAAAGTGTGGGCCAGCCGATAGAAACATTCAACATTCCTGTAAGCTTGCATATTACAATAATCCCTGCCCACAGTATTCCAAGAATAGAAAGAATAACTCCCAAAACCGATATTGTCCTGATTGGCATATAGGAAAACATCACAAAACTATCAATGAATAATTTTATCTTCTTTGATAATGTCCATTTGGACTTTCCCTTTTTCCTCTCTTGGATTTCAATTGGCATACCGATTTTATTAAAGCCCATTTGAAATATTTGAAAGAAAACCGATGAATTGTTCTCAATATTTCTGTTTAACTCTTCTTTGATCCTTCCGTCAAATGCAATACTGCTTACACCATTTTGGGGATAGCTTTTTTCTATATACCGCACAACAAGCTTTGCAAAAATACGGCTTCCCAACCCTGCCTGATATCCAACGCGTTCTGAATATACGATATTATACCCTTCTTTCAGCTTATGATAGAAAGTTTCAATACACGTTATAGGATCTGACATATCCATATAATAAAACATACAGCAATCTGCTTCGGCTGAAAGTACTCCTGCTCTTATAGCTGCGTGTGAACCATAATTTCTTGACAGCTTCACAATAGAGACATTGCAGTTGTATTTCTCTTTTTTTAGCATAGACAACGTTTCATCGGATGATCCATCATCTATAAAAACTAATTCAATAGAAAAATCAATTTTTTTCACTAAATCATTGAAGGCATCTACTACTGTATGCACATTATCACATTCATTATATGTTGGTATGATTACTGATAAATCTGCCACTTATCTGTCCCCCTTTATATAATCCGCAATAACCTTCACGACCGTTTCTTGTTCAACGTCATGATAGCAGGGCAGACATACGGTATGGTTTTGAAGCCATAAAGCATTGGTCTGAACATCTCCGTATTTCTTTTTATTGTACACACAGTTCGATAAACAATAGGTCCCAAACACAGCCTCCACCTCATGGTTCCTTAAATATTTAAGCAATGAATCACGATCCACTCCGCTTGGCACAGTAAATACCACGCTCTGCATATTGTGGGTACACTCTTTTGCATAGGCCTGCGGCTCAAATCCTAACGGCGTCAGCTCATTTTTATAATATTCCCTGGTTGCAATTCGTTCAGAAATAATCTTATCTAATTGCTCCAATTGTTTTAGAATCATCATACACTGAATTTCCGGCAACCGATAATTAAAACCATAATCTACAAAGCATAATTTTCCATTCTCAGCAACAGCCCCATGATTTAACTTTATCGCCAGCTTCTGTGCATACTCAGGATTGGATGTTGTAATCATTCCGCCCTCACCGGAAGTAACTAATTTTCTAGGGTGGAAACTAAAACAAGAAATATCCCCAATATTACCGATTTGAATCCCTTTTTCACTGCTGCCCAAAGCACAGGCACCATCAACAACAAGAGGGATGCCATGTCTCCTGCATATAGACCAGATTTCCTGTACTCCCGTAGGATTTCCTAATGCACATACAAAGATTACTGCCTTTGTATGCTTTGTTATTTTATTCTCCAGTTCCTCGTTTTTCATATTATATGTTTTCAGACTGACATCTGCAAAAACAGCTTTTGCGCCGCGCTGCTCTACCACATTGGAGGATGCCGGAAATGAAAAATCAGATACAATTACCTCGTCCTGCGGCCCGATATCCAATAATTCCATTGCCATTGACAGAGCGGTTGTCGCACTTGTTGTATTAAAGGCATACTCTGCCCCTGTATAACGTGCAATCTCTTTTGGCAGGCTTTTTGCATATTTTCCAGATGTTAAAATTCCACTGTCAAGTATTTCTTTCAACTCTTCTTTTATTTCTTCAAAATTTATATACGGCTTTATCAGACGAATCATTTTCTGTCTCCTTTTTGTAATTTGTACAAAGGAAATGTTCATTAAAAGCAGCTTTCAGAACTCCTGCTGCTATATATTAAAAATAAATATTCCTAATATAATTAATACGTTACCTAATATTTTCTTCTGTGTAAACGGCTCATCAAAAAACAATTTTCCCATAATCATAATTATCACATAACTCAGGGATTCAATAATAGCTCCGTATTTAAACTCCATTCCTCTATACATATAAATTGTCAGAAGCATACATGCCCCTAACAAAAAATAAGCAGAAATCACAAACATATTTAAATATTCTCTGACTCTGGTATTCCATTTTTTATTTGCACTCACCTTTAGCAGCATTTGAGAAACGCAAGATAATACTACTGAAATAATTCCTACAACTATATACTTAATCATTTCTACCAACCAAATAAATTCCCATTAGTATCACTATAGAGCCAACCAGATTCCAAATGCTTATTTCTTCTCCAAATATCCCTGCAGCCCAGACCAAATTATATATAACAACAATTCCTTTAAACGAATATATATCAGATAAATACATTCTTTTAATTAATTGTTGGTAAATCAGCGCATAAATTCCCATCACTCCAATTAAAGCAAAAAGAAACATGAAGAATTTTGCGGAGAGAAAATATCGGGATGCCAGCTTCGACATAACACTCGAAAAAGAATATAGCAGGTAAGCTCCCAGTATACATAAGAGCATCCTCAGTCCACTTTTTTTTCTGACATTGCCTTTATCATTTATTTCCATTAAGTTCCACTTTCCTATACCAATCAATTGTATGTTTCAGCCCTTCCTGCAAATCTACGGACGGCCGGTAAGTTAGCAATGTTCTCGCCTTTTCTATAGACGGAACACGAAGCTCCACATCCACATAGCTTTTTTCAACAAACTCAATATCGGAATCAGAGTCAGCACTCTCCTTAATCAGCCTGGCAAGTAAAGATATCGTAACCGTACCCTGGGGATTTCCGATATTAAAGGCTTCCCCGATAGAGTTTGGATTCTCAAGTATGAGCATAATACAGTCAACAAAATCCGTTACATAACAAAAAGAACGGATCTGCGATCCGTCACCATGTATCTTTATTGTTTCATTTCTGATAGCCCTGCTGATAAACTGATGAATGACTCCTTCGCCTACCTGCCCCGGTCCATAGACATTGAACGGCCGGACAGTTGTTGTCGGAAGATTATACTGGGTATGATAAGCATGAGATAAGTGTTCGGCTGCAAGCTTAGACGTGCTGTAGGTCCATCTGGCATCACCTACAGAAGCGATTTTACTTACGGAATTTTCGTCCAATTTGTATGCATAAGATCCGAAAATCTCTGATGTGGAAAAATCAATCACATGCTCCACACAATCAATATCCTTTAAAGCTTCCAGCAAATTATATGTCCCAATTAAATTCACCTGCATGGTAAGCACCGGTTTTCTGGCTACATTCGATACGCCGGCAATGGCCGCTAAATGAAGGACAATTTGCGGCTTAAAATCCTCAATTACCTCCGTAATCTTTTGCGCATCCAAAATATCCGCCTGTACAATGGTAATATTTTTCTGCTCTCCCAGCCCGGTATACTTAATCGCATTCCTGTCCAGATTATCGAAAACAATTATCTCATTCTCTGCCGATAATCTTCGAACAATTTCTGTTCCGATAAAGCCTGCTCCTCCGGTGATAAAAACTCTTTTGTTCCTAATCATTTTTTCCTCCCTTATTGATGAAAATTGTATAAGTATAGCTATTATCCCTTCGATGAAAAGTTTCCGCCAACTGATAATGTTCCAGAATAAACTGGTGCATTGCATAATTGGGATCCGGATTTGATAAAAACTGGGGTTCCTCAAAGTATACGATCATATAAGGAATCTTGTTTTTATGTTCAAAATAATCCAATACAGGTGAAAAATAAATATTATCCGTATAGCTCCCACGTGTATATAAGGTTGCGGCCCATGTATTATTGGTCAGCATACGCATGGAACCTTCCACTCCATAAGCATAGGGAAAAAGCTCCATTACCAAAAGTCCTTCTCCGGGTTTGGCGTATCTCTTTATTCCATTCACTAAATGCCGGTTAAATTCATCCTGTTCCTCCGTGATATAAATACCCGCCGCCGGACCCGACTCTGCTCTCACCGTATCTATTTTAAAAATGCTTCCATTCGGTTTTCCGTATACATCCCAATATTCAAAGCTCAGAAAAGTCATTAATACAAAAAGGGATAATAAAATTCCAGAAAAATTTCCAAGCTGAAACAAGCGGTGCTTATTGGACTTACTTTTAAAGTCATCAAATATGCTTTGGGCCTGCACATACATCAGAACCATAACGTACATTACAGTTCCTATAAGCGCATGTCTGGCCTGATACCAGGTTCCCCCGCTTGTCATGGAAACACAGACGGCCTGCAGTAATGATAAACATGACAAAAGCGCAAACCATTTCCATTTTAATATGTCATTCTTTAACGGCAGAAGCATGAGAAGAGGCAAAAGCATGGCTATATAGGCAGCATAATCAATTGTCAGCAGATTATCGAGGGATGTCATATCGGCAAATGCCCTGGCAGAATGCCAGGCACATAAAAAGACCCATATAAAGGAAAAACCAACCGTCGGATAATAAACTTTTTTGGAATGTGTGTGAAACACATGGTCAAATACCCTGGCAGCCGCAGTACACAATACCGCAAAACAAAAAACAGCCAGCAAAACCCGCATAGATCTCCCTGGAAAAAGCTCATCAAATATGACCAATATTAAGGTGTAAAGAATTTCCGATATTTGAACACCATGTATATTGTCAAAATACAAACGTATCTGCTCAATACATACAATAAAATTCTTCCATCCAACCGCAAAAGAGATATATAAAAGCAAAAGAAGCCCGACAATTGCAATTCCTGACACATATCCCAAGACAAACCTTGTCCATTTACTCCCCCCCTATGCAGTTTTGCATAGGATATTCCTATCAGGCATATGAGCAATGCTAATATGGGCATGATCACAACGGAAGAGGCATATGATGCAACCATTGCGGAATGAATAATTCCTGCAAGAAAGCAAAGTATCCAGGAACACTTGCGTCCATTACAGGATATTCCAATAAAGAAAATCATTGTGCCCATTATGCCAAACAAATCCAGAAGCTGATTGTACCCGATTGTGTACAGGGAAAAAGGTGCGTAAACGGCGACCGTCAATGATAGCAAAGCCGCCGTCTTATGCTCAATATCCTTTCGAAGAACAACATATATCAGAGCCGCCGTTATATGTGCAAAAATGAAATAAAGAAAACGGCTAAATAATACAATCCCCTTCGTTCCAGCCAAGCTGATATATAGCTTATAGAATGGCATCAAAAATATCCCAAGCGTCTGTATGGAATCCCAAGAGTCCAGAAATGGCTTATCTCCCTGAGCAAATCGTAATGGCTGTGTAAAATAATAACACTCATCCGATGATGGAAATTCAAAAAATATCCGCAATAATTGTAATGCAGATATCATTATGACAGGAATCCAAATGATATTCTTAGGAGAAAATACCTTTCCTTTTATGATATCTCTATAATTTGTTTTCATTACAGTCCTCTCTTTCTAAATATCCGCAATTACTCCTTTCTTTTCGGATGATATAACATATTTTTCATTGTATTGAAATAATCAAAAAAACTGCTTCTGAATAAAAGTGAAATTCCCACGGCAATTGCTGTAAATTCTATTATCTGCAAGAACACATTCTCCTTTTGGAAAAATACTTCTATCATATACACAGCCAAAGGACAGAGAAACGCTTTCATCACATTATAATTAATTTTATAAAGTCTTTGCGATACAAGGTAAGTCACCATCGCCATAATCAGAATGCTTCCCAGGGTAGTATAGGAAGCGGCCAATGCGCCATATTTGGGAATAAAAATAAGATTTGTGATTACATTTATCACGGCTCCAATGCTTGTGGCTATCAGAAAATAGTATGTTTTTTTGGCAAAGCCGATTCCATATCCCACAAGTGTATTGATACCGTTATACAACTGAGAGAATACCAACGGCGCCATTAATTGTACGGCGCTGCCGTAGCTCTGTGTTGTCATCAGCCTGATAATAGAGAATGAAAAAACGGTCAATACAGAACAGCAAATCAATCCGGCATACACAAAATCATCTAAAATCCTTGCATACTGTGCCTTTGCATCCAAATCGTCCTTTTTTCCAAAAGCATAGCTTGTATAAGCGGTATACACTCCGTTGGCAAGCAGGGAAACCAAATTGCTGAATCGTGCCCCTATGCCGTAGATCCCGACCTCTCCCTCTCCGCATAGCTTTAAGAGGATATACCGATCCGAAACCTGAAGCACCCACGACACCACAACGACCGGCAGCAAGGGCAGGGAGTATTTCAGCATTCGTTTCAGAAGGCTTACATCAAAATATCTTTTTTTAAACTCAACCTTAACTAAAACCCCATATAAAGCAGCCTGCATAAAATGTGTTACAAACATACTGACAATCAAAGAGTATACGCCCATCTTAAATACGCATAGGCAGAATATGTTCAAAATAATATGAAAGACAGAGGTCAGCACATTTACGGCTGCAAACAGCATCATCCTGTTCTCCATGCGGACATAAAGAGCATACGGCAGATAGAAAAGATTGCAGATCATGGAACACACGGCAAGCAATATCAAAATCTGGTAATCTCCTGTGCCAAAGAGTACCTGTGAAATAGTTTTGGCAAAAATTAAGAGCAGCAACGATAACATTCCTGTGAAAATAAGCGCATATTCAATCGTATTAAATATTTTCATCCGATACTCTCTAGAATCCCTGTCATAATAAAAAGCTCCAAAGGCGGAATCCAATCCAAGGACTAAAATCGGAAATACAAAGGCTGTAAAGGTCGTAACGGAATCCGAAACTCCCAACATCTCCGGTGTCAGATATCTTGTATAGAGAGGTAATAATAAAAAAGTAACTCCCTTTAATAATATATTTGACACTGTAATAATAAGACTTCCCTTTACAAAGATTCTCTGTTTGCTTTCCTTCATTCCCCAACCTTTCTGCTGTTACAAATGAGCACTTTTACTCGAAAGCACATCCAAAACTTCTTTAGCGCGATTTACCCATGAATTATGCATACATGCTTTTTTACAAAAGCTTCTTTTTTCATAGATTTCTTTCTGATTCTCATATAAAAAAAATATTTTTCTACATACACTTGACGCATTGTCCGGTACGGACCATCCAACCTGATTTTCCAAAACAGCCTTTTCCGTCTCATAACAATTTGTTACTAAAACAGGCTTACCATATGAAATATATTCAAATATTTTTACAGGGACTGCAAAATTTCTGTATTCCGTATTGGGCGCTGCAAGCAATGCCACATCCGCTTTTTTATAAAAAGAAGCAAGTTCCTCATCACCTGACACATGATATATGGAAAGCCACCTTAAATACTCTTTTTTATAGGCCTCATTTTTTATGTCATCCCATTGTTTCCTTGGACATATATAAATCAACCTGGCAACCACTTTATTCTGATTTACCTTTTCAAATGCCTCCAGCGTCAAAAAGGTGCCGTGATTTCTAGCCGCCCCTCCGACAAAAATGAACGTCAACGTTTCCTTTTGCACAAATTCTTCTGAATCATAATGAATGTCTTTACGTATTACACAGCCCGGAGGAAGCGCTGACTGAGATTTAAAATGAAAATAATCCGCCATACTGTCAGAGGGGAAAAAAATATGATCACAGGTACGCTTAAATACCCTTAAATCTCTTTGCTGCATCCCTTTTATAATAAAAAGCTTTATCTTCTTTTGGAACGAAACTTTCTTACCGTCCGCACCATATTCAGGAAACATCCAGTATGCGTCACGATAAAAAAGTCCTATGGGAATCTTTTTAATGTGGAGCTTCTTTATCAGATATAAATCCTTCCAATCATAAAAAGGTCCGCTGGGCGGCTCAATATAACAAAATTTGGGAGTGTTTGTATCTAACCAATGTATGATTTCCTCAATCTTTTTTCTGCGTTTTTTCTTTTTCGTTTTTTCTCCGGATAATACTTTCATCGTTAGTCCAAGCTCTTGAAACGCTTTCAACATATTCAGAGGGCGAACAGACGAGCCAGTATGAAAATTTGATTCCATATCAATAAATGTTATATAAAGCAAATCACAATCCGGCTCTGTTGTATTGAACTTTTTCATATTGCGCACGATACCCTCCCTTCTTTTTTGTTTCATACATTTTAATTGCAGATATCCCCAGTGCAACCAATATCCATTGATACCAATAAGAAATAAAAGTACTTGGTACGATTCCTACAATGAGATACCCCATCAGCATCATCTGTATTAACAATGCTTTTTGTATCCCATATCTTTTATATATATGCCCTGCTTTTCGAAAAATCACGAACAGCAAAGTAACATAACATACCATAATCAAAGCTCCGTATTCCGTAAATATTTCAAGCCAAAGATTATGCGGATTCAGCAATACTTTCCTATAAGAACCGGATATTATATAGTTTGAAAAATTTGCCGGTCCGATTCCAAGAAAAAATGTGTCTATGCCTATTAAAATGCTTTGTACATATGTCCAAAATCTTTTATAAGAAGAACCGTTTCCTTTTTGATAATTATACAGATGGTTCTGTAATTCTGCTGTCAGAGAAAATGTATTCCCATACCTGGCTCTCACCCAAGCAAGGACTGCATACAGTACAATAAAAGAAATAGCGATTCCAATGATATGCCTTGCTTTGACTCTTTTTTCTTTTATCAAATAAAATGCGATGCTCAAGATGATTGTTAAAATACATAGTGTTGATGAATTTACCGCACATATGAAAGCTATCCCGCCAATCACAAGATAATCACAAATTCCTCTTCTATCCTTTAATAAAAAAACAGGGAAAAAGAAGGTCAGAAAAGCAGAAAAATCATTTGTTCCATACTGAAAGCCTGTCGCCTGGTGAAAATTTATGTTTCCATATATTTCTGTAAGCGACTTTATATGATTCAAATCACAAAAAATTGAGGCTGCCAAATGCCTTCCTGTGATAATTTCATATATCCCCACCAAAACACAGAACATGATAAGCTTCTCTGTAAAAACAACTGCACAATCCAACATTTCTTTCGAATCGCCAATCAAGCGGATCATACAGTAAATAATCAATACTCCAAAGAAAATATTTATCAATTCCTTTGCTGCTGCTTTATGCATGGACTTAGTTAACATCATCAGAAGGATGCCATATGTAAGCCAGCATCCAAAAATTATTACGGTGATACTCTCCAACTTATGCCGGAAAAATATCCTTCCGTTGTCCTTGCATAAGCAAAACAGGAAAATCGCAATCACCACGGTTCTTCCAAACGTAAGATTCATTCCAATCAGGCGGATATTAAACAAGTTTGGAATAAAAATTGAGAGAAGCAACAGAAAAAGCAGTAATTTTGTATTAACCTTCATATGTTATTTCCTTTGATTTTGTATACATAAAGGACTCCTTTGTCGGCATAGGCTCTATAACACCCTTATAGATATCCATTTGTACTTTTGCTATCTTCCGGTAATCATGATAATCTTCCGCATATTTTCTTCCGGCCATGCCCAATTCTCTGCGTTTTTTGCTATCCATAATTAGCATTTCCAACATTTGATACAGGGAATCTATCGTTGCGCTCACAATCGGAAGCTCTTTCGGAAATGCTGACCTTATCTCATCGGAGATATAACCTACCACCGGCTTTCCCAAGGCCATCGCTTCTACGGCAAAAACACCATATGTCTGTGCATACATCTGGTCTATGATAATATCTGCCTTTTTGTATATCTCAATGGCCTCATCCTGTTTTTTATTCTGTACAAGAATAAATTCAAGATCATATTTCTTTTCTAATTCCTTTACGGTCTCAATCACATATTTTGAACCTTTTACAATATAATTGCTTGGAGCATGTACAATTACAGGCCTCTTCTTTTCTTCCTCGGGATATATGGGTGTGAATTTACAAACATCGATTCTTAAAGGTGTAATATAGATTCTATCCGACGGAATATGCTGCTTTAGCTCCTCATCATGTGTAATGACTGCATCTGCATATTTAAGTACTTTGTCATTGCCGCGGCGCTTTCTCCTGGAAACCGGCTCCAGATTAGAATAAGGATAATATTTTGGACGGATTCTTTGATACGTATACCGGATATCACTCCCATGATATTCCATAAAAATCTTTTTCCCTGCTCTGTGCAGCCAGACCAAGTCCAATCCGAAAGGAATCAAAGAATACCCAAAATGGAAATGGAAAATCTGATATTTAAAAAAAGCCGGAATCGCAAAAGCCAGCATTTTTATGGCATAAAAAGGATACATCCATTTCTTTTTTCCTATCTTCATATCAATGTCAACCGGATATCCAAAAGGGTTTCCCCTCCATACTGCCATTGTTGCATCTGCACCGATTGCCCGAAGACCGGCAACCGAATAGGAGCCTTGACCGGCAACATCACTCATCCCATGTAGTATTCTCATATGCTTATCTACCTCAATAATTCCCTTTATGCTATGGAATTTAATTCTTCGCAAATATATCCTATTTCTCTGTCTGTTAAGTACGGATGCATCGGTATGCTGAATATCCGGCCAGCGTATTCTTCGCAATGTGGAAGCGCTCCTTTACGGTATCCCAGATAATCAAACGCAGTCTGCAGATGCAGTGGTGTGGGATAATAGATCATAATTGGAATCTCTTTTTCTTTCATCTTTTTTATAATCTCTTCCCGATGCTGCATATCTTGCGCCAAAAGTGAAAATTGTGCCCAGGAGGATACTTTATTCTCCCGTACCGCAGGAGTTACATACTTTTTTTTCAGGCCTTTTTTGTACTGCTCTGCTACATAATTTCTTTTTTCCAGTTCTTCATCAAAAATAGCAAGCTTGGGCAATACCACTGCTGCCTGCAGTGTGTCCATCCGGCCATTCATTCCCATCCGGATGTTATTATAACGGTCAGAACCCATTCCATGCACGCGAATCGAGCGCATCTTTACGGCAAGCTCATCATCATCGGTAAAAATCGCCCCTCCGTCTCCATAACATCCCAATGGTTTTGCCGGAAAAAATGATGTAGCAGAAATATCCCCAAAGCAGCACGCCTTCCTGCCTTTATATACGCCTCCAAAGCCCTGCGCCGCATCCTCCAAAACAAATAGATGATATTCCCTTGCTATCTCCATAATCTCATCATAATCTGCCGGCTGTCCAAATAGGTCTACGGGTATGATACCTCGCGGTGTCAGCTTCTTTTCTTCTAAAACCTTTTCTATCTGCACCTTGAGATGTTTCACATCCATATTATAGGAATCATCGCAATCTACAAAGACCGGTGTGGCTCCTCCCAGAACAACGCTTTCCGCAGTGGCATAAAAGGTAAAGGCCGGAACAAATACGGCTTCACTCTTTTTCAGTTCATAAGCCATAAGCGGTATCACCAGAGCATCCGTGCCACTTGCACATGTAATCGCATGCTTTCTGCCGGTATATGCGGCCAGATTACTCTCCAATTCCGTTATCTCAGGTCCCATAATAAAGCTTTTATTTTTTATAACACGGCTCATCCGCTCTTCTATCTCTTTTCCGATTACATCATACTGTCTGTCCAAATCTATAAATTTCACAGCCTTTATCCCCCTGTTACTATTCTTGAATTAAAGTTTCGTTTTCTTCATCAAAATGATATGCTCTTTTGCATTTTGAACAAATGTAACTGTCATCCAGCCTTTCTCCGCACTCACAGACCCATCCAATCCTTCTGGCCGGAATACCTGCCATTAAGGCATATGGCTTTACATCCTTTGTGACGACTGCTCCGGCGGCAATCATGGCATTTTCACCGATTGTATGACCGCAGACAATGGTTGCATTTGCTCCTATACTTGCTCCGGATTTTACAACTGTTTTTCCATACACCGTATGATCTTTGGGATACCGGCATCTGGGTGTCAAATCATTTGTAAATACCATAGACGGACCGCAAAATACATAATCCTCTAATTCAACTCCCTCATACACGGATACATTATTCTGTATTTTACAAAAATCCCCTATTTTAACATTGTTTGCTACGTTTACATTAGAACCAAGATTACAATTCTCTCCTATCCTCGCTCCGCTTTGAATATGGGAAAAATACCATATCTTTGTTCCTTTTCCGATTATTACATTCTCATCAATATAGGCGCTTTTATGAACAAAATAATCACTCATTTTTTAATTCCTTTCCATTGCTGTGCAAATCCTGGTTCGCAAGCTCCAGGACCTTAATCACCCGAATTGCCGCATCCGCATCCGTAAGCGACTCCTGTTCGTTTTCAATACAGGTTCGAATGTGCTCAAGACTGTTATACAAAGCATCGGACTGCTCCAGTTTTGGAATAATGGCATCGCCAATCCGAGACTTCACTACAAATTCATCATATTCCATATCCTTAATAGGCGTCTTATCAAATCCCTTATCATAAACGATTAATTTGTTGATTACATCCACATCGTCATAAACAAGCATCTTTTTAGTTCCTGCAATGATGATTTTCCGTTCTTTAATGGGCGATATCCAGTTGGCCGTTATATTTGCAATAAAGTTTTCGTATTGAACAGACAGGAATGTAATGGATTCCCTTGAACTGTATGCTTTTTCTCCCAGTGCTTTGACAAACCTCACATTCGCTCCGTCTGCCAGATAATCTATAATGGAAAGATCATGGACGCTTAAATCCCACATGGCATTTACATCGTTTTTCACATTTCCCAGATTCTGTCGATAACAGGATACATATAAAATGTCCCCCAGAGCGCCCGCATCCATAATTTCCTTAATCTTTCTGATTGCCGGATGATAAACCATAATATGATCCACATGTATGCGCAATCCTCTGTCTGCCGCTATTTTTTTTAATTCCTCCGCCTGCTCAACATTATCTGTAAAGGGTTTTTCCACATAAACATGTTTTCCTGACTGTAAAGATTCTTTTGCAATCTGATAATGCCGGCTTGTTTCCACGGCAATCGCTACTAAGTCGATATCCGCTCTTTTTAAAATGCTGTTATAATCGGTTGTATATGCAACGCTGTCAGCATATAATTCCTTCGCTTTTTCCAGTCTGTCCTCTCTCAAATCGCAGATTGTGTCAAATACATAATTTTTATTTCGATACAACTGTTTCGCAACATTGGGTCCCCAATATCCATATCCTATCAATGCGGCTTTAAGCATACAAAACCTCCAAATTATTTATCTCAACTGTCACATCAAGCTTTTATTGAAATTCACCGGCCATTTCTACAGAGGCAAACTCTTTTAAAGGCAGCTTCACCGGTTTCCCTTCTTTCTGACTCTTATATATTGCCAGTACCAGTTCCAGAGCATTTCTTCCTGCCACTGCGTCTACATAGGGCTTTCGCTCCTTTTGTATGGCCTCCACGACATCCGCATACAGACTTGTATGGCCATTCCCATACACATTGCTGGTAGCCTCCTTAAGGCCCTTGTTCCTACTGTCATCCCCTGTCTCGTCTGCAAACTGCCACACGTCGATATTGTTTGTGGAGGTTCCGCCTAATTTTACCGTCCCGGTTTCTCCAAAAAGATACAGGGTTTCCTCCAGATTCTGCGGATACACGTTGGTAGTTCCCTCAATGGTTGCAATGGCTCCATTTTTAAATTTCACAACTGCCATTCCAATGTCCTCCGCCTCCAGATAGCTATGAAACTGCTGTCTTGTCTGTCCGTATACCTCTTCTGCCTCATCTCCCATCATCCAACGGAGCAGATCGATTCCATGAATACACTGATTCATCAATGCTCCTCCGTCAGACGCCCATTTTCCTCTCCAGGAGGCCTGTGTATAATAGCCTTCATTTCGATTCCAGCGCACATGAATAGAGCCGTGTGACAGCCTTCCAAATCTTCCTGCCTCCACAGCTTTCCGCATCTCCTGCACTGCCACATTAAAGCGATTTTGGTGGCAGGCAGATACCTTTACATTCTTTTCTTCCGAACGTCTCACAATCTCATCTGCATCTTGAATACTCATGGCTATGGGTTTTTCTATGATGCAGTTAATCCCGTGATCTATACAATACAGAGCGATTTCCGCATGAACCCCGCTTTCCGTTGCAATCGCAATCAAATCCAGATCATTTTCTTCAATCATTTTCTTATAGTCTGAATAGCGTTTGATAGAAGCATCCTTTTCCAGACCATGCTTTGCTAACAGTGTTTCGATCTGCTCCATTTCCACATCACAGGCTGCTATGAAATCAAGCTTGTTATTAATAACTGCTTTTACATGATTCGTGGCTATCCGGCCACAGCCGATTAATGCATATTTCATATTCATTCTCCTTTACAGAACCTCAATATTTTCTCTGTCCGTAACTGCCTTCATTGCATTTTTCGTATCAAAAATTGCCTTTGCATGTTTCTGAAGCATTTCATAGTTCACATTCGTATGGGCCGCCGTAATCATCAGCAAATCATACTCTTCCACCTGCTCTGGCCTAATCTCTGTCATTCCCTTTGTAATCTTTCCGTGGTATCTATACTGCGAAATCCACGGATCATAATAGGATACCTCTGCTCCGGAAGCTTTCAAAAGCTCAATCACTTCCAGAGCCGGGCTTTCCCTGTAATCATCAATATCCTGTTTATACGCTACACCAACTACCAGAACCTTCGAACCTTTTAAAGACTTTTCAAACCGATTCAAAATCCGTGCCGCACGATCGATGCAGTATTCCGGCATTTTGTCATTGATCATCATAGAACTCTCGATCATGGATGTGTGAAAGCCATACTCTCTGGCCTTCCAGGTAAGGTAATAGGGATCCAATGGAATACAGTGTCCGCCTAACCCCGGTCCCGGATAGAAGGCCTGAAAGCCATACGGCTTTGTCTTAGCCGCATCTATGACTTCCCAAATGCTGATCCCCATACGATCGCATAGAATTGCCAGCTCATTAATCAGACCAATATTAATATTCCGATAGGTATTTTCCAGGATTTTTTCCATCTCGGCGATGGCAGGAGAGGATACCTCTGCCACATCCCCGTCAAGCACCGCCCTGTACATGGCTGCAATCACTTCCGTGGCATCCTTTCCGATACCTCCGACTACCTTTGGCGTGTTTTTTGTCTTATAGACCAGGTTTCCCGGATCTACCCGTTCAGGAGAAAAGCCAAGATAAAAATCCTCTCCGCATTTTAATCCGGAACCCTTTTCTAATATTGGCTTTACCAATTCCTCTGTGGTTCCCGGATAAGTAGTGGATTCCAGTACCACGATTGTTTCCTGCATCAAATATTTTGAAATCGCTTCCACGGAGGATTTCACATAGCTGATATCCGGCTGCTGATGCTTGTCCAAGGGCGTAGGTACACAAATAGCTATAAAATCAACATCTTTTACAAAAGAAAAATCGGTTGTAGCAGTTAACATTCCTGCTCCAACCAATTTCTTTAAATCGTTGTCCACCACGTCTCCGATGTAATTGTGGCCTTCATTTACCCGTTTTACCTTTTCCTCTTGTACATCAAAACCAATTGTTTTGAATCCTGCCTTTGCTTTTTCCACTGCAAGTGGTAATCCTACATAACCTAGCCCTACTACTCCGACTTCCATTTCTTTGTTTTTAATCTTTTTTAACAATTTTTCCTTCATTTTTATCCATCTCCTTTTATAATCTCATTCCGCCATTCACATCAATAACAGCCCCTGTAATATAAGATGCTTTATCACTGGCCAGAAAAGTAATTACCTCTGCCACTTCTTCCGGCTGACCCAACCGTTTCAGCATTGTCTGCTCTGCGAAGGCATTTAAGAGAGCATTCGGCACTGTTTTGACCATATCTGTAAGAATATATCCTGGTGCAATCACATTAACCCTGATCGGCACACCTTTTCTTGCAAACTCCTTTGCCCATGACTTACTCATACCTATAATTCCTGCTTTTGATGCTGCATAGTTTGCCTGACCAATATTTCCATATCGCCCAACAATACTGCTCACTGTAATAATAGAGCCTTTGCCCTGCTTTTCCATCTGTGGAGCAATATACTTTACCATATTGAAAATTCCCTTGAGATTTGTATCAATCACAGTATCAAAATCTTCTTCTGTCATCTTTACTGTAAGGCTGTCCTTTGTAATTCCTGCATCTGCTACCAATACGTCAATCCTTCCATGCTCTGCCAATACATCCTCTATCAATTTTTTACAGGAATTAACATCTGTTACATCCAGAAAATGATACCGGATATTTTCTGTCAAAAATTCTCTCTCATGTCTGGCACATGCATAGACGACAGCACCCTCCCGGCACATTGTACATGCAGTAGCATAACCAATTCCTAAAGTTCCCCCGGTAATAACAATCACTTTATTCTTCAGCAAAATTATCCGCCCCCTTTAACATCAATGCTGCTCCCATTCCACCGCCTATGCACAAGGAAGCAATCCCATATTTCCCTTTATTTCTTTTGAGTATATGGGAAAGAGTGGCCGTAATCCTTGCCCCGGTAGCTCCTAGAGGATGTCCCAAGCCCAGACCGGAACCGTGAATATTGCTTCTTCTTATGATATTTTCTATGTCATCAGAATAATCTTCTGCTAACCGTTTATAGCATCCCAATACCTGAGCTGCAAACGCTTCATTTATCTCAAAGTACGCAATATCTTTAAATTCTAGCTTTGTCTTTTTAAGCAGATCCCTTATCGCATAATATGGTCCCAAGCCCATTAATTGAGGCTCACATCCAACCACTGTTCCATCAATCACTTCTGCAAGGGGACATAAATTTTTCTCTCTACAGTAATCTTCTGATGCCAGCAGTAAAAAAGCTGCCCCATCATTGATTCCTGATGTATTTCCGGCCGTAACAGTTCCTGTTCCGTCTTTTAAAAATGTCGGTTTCAATAATTTTAATTTTTCCAGAGTACTCTCTCTGTTTGGAAACTCATCTGTATCAAAAACATATTCCCTGCCTCTATAATCATGTAATGTTATTGGTACAATTTCATCCTTGAAAACACCGGAATCCACCGCAGATATTGTTCTTTGTTGTGACATATAAGCATATCGATCCTGCTCTTCCCTCGTAATCTCACACTCCTTTACAACATTTTCTGCCGTAATTCCCATATGAACTCCACTGAATGCATCCAGTAAGCCATCATGAGTCATCAGGTCTATCATATTGAAATCTCCAAACTTCTTTCCGAGTCTGATATAACTATTGGTGGCATAGGGTATATTTGACATAAATTCAAAACCGCCGCAAAGAATCAGTTTTGCACCACATTTAATTTCCCTGATTCCGTTTAAAACTGCCTGCATACCGGAACCACAGACCATATTTAAAGAATAAGCTGGTGTTCTAACCGGAATCCCTGATAATACAGCTATTTTTCTTGCTATTCCCTGACCTTCGCCTGCGGAAATCACATTTCCAATAATAACACTTTCTACTTCACGTAATGCCTCTTCTTTAAATCCATTCTTTAATAATTGAACGCATACCTCTGTCGGATCTGCCTCATACAAAGATCCTAAAAATCTTCCTATTGCAGTTCTCTTTGCCTCAATAATAAAAATTCTGCTCAACCGTTTCTCCTCTCAATGCTCATCCATTTATCAATAAATTCTCTATATTTCTAGAAATCACCCTTTTTTCTATCTCTTAACACTTCTGCCGGAACTCCGGCCACTACTTTCTTAGCTTCTACCGACTTTGTTACAACTGCCCCCATGCCGACAAATGCCTGCGCTTCTACTGCAATCTGATTTTTAACAATTGCTCCGGGAGCAAAATAGGCTTCTCTGCCTATCTTGGTACTTCCGGCAATTATTGTTCCTGCAGTAATAATACAATTATCTTCAATAGAAACGTTGTGGGCAATATGACACAAATTATCAATTTTTACATAATTTCCGATTCTGGTATCCTCTAAGCATCCTCTGTCAATACAAGTATTTGCACCAATTTCTACATGTTCACCAATTACAACTCCTCCAAAATGAGGAACTCTTTGAATTTCTTTTCGATCCCTGTAATAGCCAAATCCATCTGCCCCTATCACTACACCCGAAAATATTTCACTTCCCATTCCAATACGGCATTTTCCCTCTATGCTTACACGCGAATGAATATATACATTATCTTCAATTATAACTTCTTTACCTATATAGCATAATGCTCCTATGTTTACATTTTTTCCGATCCTATCTGTAAGAACTACCGCACTTTTGTCAATCTCTCTCTCCTGTTCTTTTAGAAAAAAATGTTTTAATATGGAGAAATAAGCCCATTTCGGATCAGATGTCACAATGCAGTTCTTCATGCAAGCTGCCCTTTCCGTACAAATAACAAGAACATTTTGATAGCTCTGCAATTTAGCTGCTATGCTTTCTGTAAGAAATTCTTTATTTTTAATCCAAATAACACTGTGATCACAAATATTATTTATATCTGAAAAGGAGTCTATTTCCACCGCTCCTCCATAATAAACGATATCCTCTTTTTTTTGTTTTAAAAAATCTAAAAGTTTTTGGCTCTCCATTGACATTCCTCTGTTTATAAAATACTTGAAAGATTTGTAAAATTTTTTTCCAGTATCCGATATCGTTCCTCTTCAGCCTCTTTCAAAAAGCTCTTCAGCAGTTCTTTTATTCCACAAGCTTTTTCTCTGTACCAAAAAGCATGCGTTAAAATCTGCATTTTGGAATACTGTTTCTCTTTTATATAAATCATTACATCTTCCTGCCACTTCATATGAGAATCCGACATATATTTAAAATCCTGAAAAAACTCTTTTGAGTAGCTGTTAATCATACCTGGAATCTTCAAATTTTTCTCCAAAATTTTCTTTGATGGTCTATGCATTGATACTACAGATACTTTTCTATTACATACCTGCTCTAATAAATCCCTTTCCTTTAATATGAATGCAACCGCTTTTTCCTCGTATGCCTCACATCCATCATACACCGTTTCATCAAAATGGAGTCCCACTTCATGTCCATATTCAATCAGCTGCTGTATTTTAGCCTTGTTATCATGGGAAAACACATTGTAAAAGTCACTGGAAACTAATACGAAATATGTTGATTTTATTCCCAATTCTTTTTCCAACTCTGCAAATCTCATTGCTTTTTCTATGGAATAGTCGATATCATGCCTTAAAATACAAGGAGTTTTTACATTTCTATAATTATGATAATCCGTAATGGTGTAATAACTCTCTTGTATGGCATGTATCAGCTTTGCATATGCATCATATGTGAATTCCATTTGTCTTCTCCTTTTTACGCTCGTATGTCCTTCCTTATTTCTTTGTGATTTGTATTAGCGCAAGTATTTCCGACAACAATTTTCTTTATCTTTAGCAACATCACTTTATCCTATAAATAATTTTTCGAATTTTTTTGCCAGAAACGTATAATTATAATATTTTAAAATAGCTGCTCTCCCTCTTAATCCCATTTCTTCCCGCATACCTTCTGGCATATCATATAATTGTTCAATTGCACTTTGAACTTCATAAGATTTTCCGCTTCTTATAATAATTCCACATTTATAGGTTTCCACAGGAGATTTTGGTGAATTTATTGCAAACACGAGTGGCTTTCCTGCCATCATCGAGTCATACATTTTGTTGGGACTGACCCCAAACCGATACAAAGAACAATCTAAGCATCCCATGTAACTGCAGTCAAAATATTTTGTCAAGCTACTGATACTAGCTTTTTTCACAGGATCCAAGAAAAAAACATTCTCTATTTTTTCATCCCGCACCCTTTTTACAAGACGTGACTTTTCAACACCATTCCCAATAAGAACAAATTTAATCCGAGGATTCTGAATCCCCTTTGCAGCATCTAATAAAATATCTAATGCATTCGAAAGCGCATGTCCTCCAAAATACCCAACTACAAAATTTCCGTTCTCTTTTAACTTGCTTAATACCTTTTGATGCCCTTTCGGAATCTTTTCCTCCTGTTCCCATTCGCTTAAAACAATACCGTTCTGAATATTAACAAATTTATGCTCTGCCATCCCATGCTTTATCATGTATTCCTTTGCACAGGGAAGTATGGACACGACATATTCCGAATGTTTATACGCTGAGTTTTCTCCGATCTGCATAAGGAGCACAAAAGGATTATATTTTTTCATCCCTCCCAATTCAATTAAAGTAGCTGGCCACATATCATGTACTTCATGAATTAACCTTGCACCACTCAGCTTCACAATTCTCTGCCCTGCAAATGTATCAAGCGGATAGGTAGAGGATGTAATAACCACATCCGGTTTCATGCTATTTACTATTTTATCTGCGTTAATCCAAAGCTTATACACAAACCGGAACATGGTTAATGCACGTTTTACTCCATTTCCTTCATAGCGCCCAGTCTTTACCCAACAATATTTAATTTGGTCAATTACTTCTTTTTGGAAGTCTTTATTTACCTCCGGATTTTTTATGCGTAGATGAGAGTAATCTCCGGCTAGAATCGTTACATTATGGCCCATTTTGATCCATTCCTGCGCAAAATAATAGGGACGGAACTCCATCCCCATCTCTGTAGAACCAGCATAATGATTAATCAATAATATATTCACTTTTTCTGCTCCTCTTTCATCTAAAAACAAGTATGTTTGTTTTCTGTGTTAAAATTTAGCTATATAAATGAAAAAATCGGAAACATTGTTAGTATCAAGGAAGAGATTTATATCCTAAAATCATAACAAGATTTTTATTTTCTCCCCCACACAGAAAATACTGTCATAAACATAACCCAAATCTCCCGCCAAAATCCATATCTCTCTATCCCTTTAAGATTCCACTCCATCTTCCCCGGAAGAATCTCCTCTATATAAATCCTGTCCGTATCTCCTTCCTTATCCAGAAGCTTACCCTCATCCTTATAATAAATGGATGTGAGATTTGTTATCCCTGCCGGCAAAAGCAGCGTAGCCATCATCTTCGGTGTATACTGCTCCACGTATTTAGGCACCTCCGGCCGTACACCCACAAAAGTCATATTCCCTTGAAGCACATCAATCAGCTGCGGAAGTTCATCCAGCCTTTTATCACGAATGAAACGGCCTACCCTTGTAATCCTGCTGTCTCCTCTTACTGTTACAAGAGTTCCTTTCTGATCTGCTTCGTTCTCCATAGAACGGAACTTATGAATCCGAAATTTTTTCCCATACTGCGTCACACGTACCTGCCTGTAAAATACAGGACCTTTTGAATCGGCTTTGATTGCAATTGCAAGGAGCAAAAATATCGGTGAAAGCAAAAAAAGCAGTATCACTGATACTGCAATATCAAACATACGCTTAAAGAAAAGGCTGTTCCTTTTTCTTGACAGAATCACATAGTACCTTCTCACTTCTTCAACCTGCATAAACCGTGGCAGGTCTTGCCAACTTCTTAAAACCATCCGCCACTCCTTATACTCATATTTGATTTATTTTATATACTTTTTTATAATCCCGCGGTACTTATTGATAACATACTCCGCTTCCTCATCCGCAAGCTTTGTATGTAACGGCAGAGTTACTTCATTCTCAAACTGCCTGTAGCTATTGGGATAATCCTCTATCCGAAATCCCAGCCTTTTATAAGCGGTATGCATAGGTAGTGGTTTATAATGGACATTTGTTGAAACTCCCTGCTCCGCCATCTTCTCAATAATTTCCTGCCGTTCCTTTATGCCAATTCCGGGAATATGAGTCATATAAAGATGCCCGGATGAAGTATGTTCCTTTGTAAAATGCGGCAGGACCTCCACTCCCATCGGCTTCAATACGGAATCATACATGCCGATAAGCTCTCTGCGCCTCTTAAGCATGTCCGGATATCGGTCAAACTGGGCCACTCCGATAGCTCCCATGATATCTGTCATATTGCATTTATACCAGGGTCCAACGATATCGTATTCCCAGGCCCCCAGCTTTGTCTTAGCCAAGGCATCCTTGCTTTGGCCGTGCAGAGAATAGAGCTGTAATTGATGATAAATTTCTTCCTGATCCGCCCCGTCTATCCTCCATGCTAACGCTCCGCCTTCTGCTGTGGTAAAATTCTTGACTGCATGAAAGCTGAAATTAGAAAAGTCCGCAATAGAGCCGATCATTCTTCCTTTATAGGAAGCCCCCAGAGCATGTGCGGCATCTTCAACCACCGCTATACGGCCAATCGCTTCCTGAAGCCTGTTGGATGGGTGAAAAAGCTCCCTTTTCCGGTTAACAATCTCAAAAATCCTGTCGTAATCACAGGGAATCCCGCCAAGATCTACCGGTATGATTGCCTTTGTATGTGCATTGACAGCCTGCTCCAATGCATCATAATCCATCTCCACACTTCCCTCCTGACAATCTGCCAGTACAGGCTTCGCTCCAACATGGCAGATAACAGAGGCTGAGGCTGTGTAGGTATATGCACAGGTAATTACTTCATCCTTCTCACTGCCGTATATTCCGTCCATGCCGCAGGAATCCCTGCCTATTCCAAGTAGCCGCAGGCTCATTTCTCCTGCCGCCGTCTGGCTGTTCAGGCAGACGCATTTATCTGCATTTACATAATCTGTCAGCAATGTTTCCAGTTTTTTAACTTTCGGTCCGGTTGTAATCCATCCGGATCTCAGTGTGCTTATAACTTCATTAATCTCTTCCTCCGAAATATCAGGAGGTGAAAATGGGATATTTATTTTTTCTTTTGTCAAATCATTATTTTTATTAAGTTCCATCTTAACCTCCTCAATGCTTCTCTAAGTCTGATCCCCTTCCAGACGAAGCCCCATCAAGATCTCCCTGTCTCTTCCAAACAAATGAACCCGGATAATCACATACCGCAGGCGAATGCGTTTTTTAATTACCCTATCTAAATATTTTTCCAAAGGTGCGCCACATGCCGCAATATTCCCCTGTTTATCTACCACAGCCATTGAAAGGCGTACCGTGTACTCTTGATCTCCATTCAGTAAATCTTTTAAAAATTCCTCTTCCTCCACAGAAACAGGATAAAATTCCTCTTCCTCTTTTCCCAGTATCTTTGTATAGGAAGAAATTCGCTTTAACTGCTGATACATCTCTCTGGGATGCTGTGTACTAACGAACACGTATCCCGGAAACAGCCGCTCCACATGAACCCGGCACTCCCCCTGAATCCGCCAGACTGCTTCCCGTTTCAGCAGAAAACATTCCTCATAAGCTTCTGTATCTACCGTTCTTCGGATGCTTTCTATGATATCCTCCTCACTCCCGGTGATTGTCTGTATGGCATACCACATACTTTTTGCTCCTCTTTATTTTCTGCAAGCAAATGGGTATGCTTCGCCACTTTGCGGCCCATACCCCAAATCAGTTTTCTTCCTTATTACACACTTTTATCTGCTCCGCAGTCTAAAACTGTAGAACAGATAGGATGCTTTTTCTCTAACTCTTCGATACAATTTCCAATCCAACCTGTATCTCCCGAAAGTGCCCCATTGACGGCAGGCTCACTCGGGCAATCCGCTTATGGCGGTCAATCTTCCGAATCAGGTTTTCCTTTCCTTGCAGCGACCCTTCCGTCACAACCGTCTGCCCGTTCCGGATATATCCCCGTGACATCTGTGAATGATGGCTCGCTCCGCAGAGCATACGCAGAGCCTTCTCTTCCTCCGGTTCCACCCGAATCAACTTTCCGCCGCTTTCAAGTACTGGAAATACCTGTGAATATTTTTTTAACTCCTCCGTCAGCTTCCCTTCGTCCCCGCTCTCTAAAAACAGATAATGAGGAAATAGTGGCTTCTGCTCCAGATGCCACGTGCCGCCATACCGTCTCATGCAGTCATAGGTGAATACAAAAGCATCCTTAAGAGCTTCTCTTTTCAAATGATGCTTACAGGCGTAAATCAGATCTTCTTCCTTTTGATTCGGACAATAAAGCACGTACCAGATATCCAGGACCCCTTTCTGTATTGCCTGGCTCTTCCTACTAAATAAGAGCCTTATTACTTCTGCATTTTTTCGTAGAGTAACCTACTCTACGAAAATAAAAGGGGAAATTTTCCTTTTTATAAAAAAACTGTATTTTTCGAGCTGCTTTTATCTTTTAGAAGCAAAATCTGCACTGTTTAATTTGTTAATATTTGGAATTTTTTTCAAGATACCCAAAGAATAATATGAAAAATAAGAAATAAACTTGAAAATCTCTATAGATCTGGTTATAATAATAAACGTTGAACATAGAACTTTCAATTTTTTTCTTCGTAGAGTAGGTTACTCTAAGAAAATCGGTCTTGATTTTTACTTAATAAGTCAAAAAATTTCTATTTTTTCAACATTTTTTTGTCACTTTGCCCTTCACGGCAATCCCAGAATTTTACTTAATTCTCTGATTTTCACAGACTTAAAAATCTTTCCCAAAACATCTTGCGTTTCTCCCTTCCTTTTATTATAATAGCGCAAATATAAATAGAAGCTTTGTTTTTTGGCTTCTATCAATGTGAGGATGACTATTATGGAAAAAGATATGACAAAAGGCAGTCCAACGAAAATTATACTTGGCTTTACTCTGCCCATTTTTATCGGAAATGTATTTCAGCAATTGTACAGCATGGCCGACACCATTATTGTAGGAAAATTTGTGGGAACGCCGGCTCTGGCTGCCGTTGGTTCCACCGGAACCATAACTTTTTTGATTCTCGGCTTCCTTATGGGAATGACCGTAGGCTTTACCGTACTGACAGCCCAAAGATTCGGAGCCGGGGATATGGATGGGATGCGCAAAACCGTTGGAAGCGCCGCCCTGCTTTCTCTGGCGGTTTCTCTGCTTATGACAGCCGGCAGTATGCTTGGCATGCGCCCGCTGATGAAGCTTATGAACACGCCGGAGGATATTTTTGCGGATGCTTATACTTACATTATGATTATCTGCGCCGGAATTTTTGCCCAGGTGCTTTACAACCTGCTCTCCTGTATACTGCGCGCCCTCGGCAACAGCAAAACGCCTCTCTACTTTCTGATTCTGGCCGCGCTTTTGAATATTGTTCTGGATTTGGTGCTGATTATCAGCTTTCATATGGGCGTGGCCGGGGCCGCTCTTGCTACCGTGATCTCACAGGGGGTATCCGGTATTCTCTGCCTGATCTATATTATAAGGAAGGTTCCTCTTTTGAGGCTAAAAAAAGAGGATTGGCTCCCCGACGGACATCTGGCACGGATTCAGATGGGGATTGGCTTTCCGATGGCCCTTCAGTACTCCATCACGGCTGTGGGAACGATGATGATGCAGTCGTCCCTGAACCTCCTTGGTTCTATGTCCGTAGCTGCTTTTACGGCCGCAAGCAAGATCGAACAGGTAGTTACCCAGGCTTATGTGGCTCTTGGCACCACCATATCTACCTACTGCGCCCAAAATGTGGGCGCCGGGGATATCCGGCGCGTACGGCAGGGCTTCCGGGCCTCTACCCTGATCGGCTTTGCCTATAGTATTCTGGCTTCCGCCTTTGTAATGACCGGCGGGAAATATCTGACCTATTTGTTTGTGTCGGAGCATGTGGCGGATATTATCGGTGAGGTTGATCTTTATCTGAATTGCATCGGCTATTTCTTTATGCCTCTGGTTATTGTGAATGTCTACCGAAACGGTATTCAGGGAATGGGCTTTGGACTTTTGCCTATGACAGCCGGTATCGCAGAATTGATTGGCCGCGGCGTGGTGGCTGTTATCGCCGCAAGGCAGCACAGCTATCTGGGCGTCTGCCTGGCAAGTCCGACTGCCTGGGTACTGGCCGGAGGGCTTTTGATTGGGATGTATTTTTATATTCTGAAGGTTTATGGGAAAAAACTTGGAAGCGTTCAGGCGGATGATGTGTCCGGAGAGAAAAAACATTCTCCCTGCAGCGTTTAGATCTGTTTATCTAAAAACTCTGGTAATAAGTTTTCTATTGCATATGGCTGTGGTTGATAAAATCACAGCCTTTTTCCGTAAATAACATATTATGATACCAAAGACTTCTCAAATCGCATTTTAAAAAGTAACTAAAGAATTTCCGGAACATTTCTCCGGCCTGCAATTTAATTTAAAATCGTCTCCTTAATCAATTCAACCGACTCCATCATAGCATCCATCTCCTCTTGAGTATCCTTAAAATCATATCTTACCTAAATGCGAAAAATCTCGTAATATTATTAAGGACAGAAAATCTTTAAAATTTTCTGCCCTGTAATGTTCTGCTTTTAAATGATATGATATTCCACATAAAGTTCCTGACGATACTCTTTATCCTGTGATACTTTGATAACGTCTGATAAACGGCCATCTTCACTTAAAAGTATTATTAATTTTGCCAACATTTCCTCACCTTTTTTCACATTCTCCTGGTCTCTCATCAACAACGTCATATACTCATGCCACCATTCTCTATTCTTCTTGGCCTCTTTTACAGCTTCTTCCAATCTCTCCACATAGTCATCCTTCGGCTTCTTCCCTGCCACATAATCAAGGAACGCCTTTAATTCATCACTCACATCATCCAGAGTTCCTTTTGCATTGAGAAATATCTTTACCGCCTCATCACCCATTGAAATGCTGCCGTTTTCTTTACAGATATTTTCAAAGGTATATCCTGTTATCTATTTCTATTATACACAGCCATTCGGTAAATTACAATAAGCCAAGAACCTGTCGGCATTTTTCTTTGATATCCGGTGTTCCAGTTGCCACATACATAATATGTAATCTTATTTTTAGAACCATCTTTGAGTGAATCTTAACTATAAGTCCATAATACTACCCCCATGAAAGCCACAAACTCCCAGAGGGGTAAAATACAACACTTATTCTCTTTTATTTCCGGAATATCCGTCCTCTTTCGCCCTTACTTATGATACGGTTCCCCCTTCATAATCCGAAACCCCCGATACACCTGCTCCAACAAGATCACACGCATCAATTGATGAGGAAACGTCATCCGCGAAAAGCTTACGGACTCATCCGCCCGCTTCATCACCGCCGGGGACAGCCCCAAAGAACCGCCAATCACAAAGACAATATGGCTCTTCCCCTCCACCCCCAGCCGTTCAAGCCTGCGGGAAAACTCCACCGAATCCAAAACCTTCCCCTCAATAGCCAGTGCAATCACATAAGCATCCTCCCTGACAGCCTTCAGGATACGTTCCCCTTCCCGCTCCAAGATAGCCGCTTCCTCCGCCGCACTCGCCCTGTCGGGTGTCTTTTCATCCGGCAGCTCCACAATCTCCAGCTTACAATAACGGCTTAACCGCTTCGCATACTCCTTCACGGCCTCCGAAAAATACATTTCCTTAATCTTTCCCACCGCAACACACGTAATCTTCACAGCCTTCCGCTCCCCCGCCAAATATCACAGTCCCACATCCCAATATCAAAATTACCGCACAAACAAAAATCACTCTCTCGAATGATCAATCCGATTCCGAATCTTCTGCATCTGATAATCCAGCTCTTCAATCGAATCCGCACAAACCTTCAGCTGCCGCACAATCTCCTCCGTATTATCCACAACCTTCTTATATTTCAGCTTGTGCTCCAGGCTTGCCCAGAAATCCATAGCAATCGTCCGAAACTGAACCTCCGCCATCATATACTTCTTCTCCCTGGACAGATAAACAGGCACGCCAATAATCAAATGCAGACTCCGATACCCGTTAGGCTTAGGGTTCTGAATATAATCCTTTCTCCTCTGCAAAATAATATCATCCTGCTTAATCAGCAGATCCGCCAGACGGTAAATATCATCCGGGAAGGAACAAATCACCCGAATCCCCGCCACATCCTTTAGATTTTCCTGGATACTCTCCACCGTCACCGGATAGCCTTTCCGTTCCAGCTTTTCGTAAATACTCTCCGGGGATTTCAGACGGCTCTTAATGGATTCAAAGGGATTCCGCTTATACTCCTGGGAAAATTCCGCATTGAGGATTTTAAGCCTTGTCTCAATCTCCATAATCGCTGCCTGGTATTCCAGCATCAAACGGTGAAACGGCTCCGCTTCCTTCAGCTTTTCCGCCTGAATCCGAATAATCTGATCCTGCTTTCTGAGCATTACCGCCTGCTCCTCCACCTTCCGCTCCAGTTGATTTTTTCGGGTGTAGAGCCGCATAGCATTTTTAATACGGTTTTTTACAATCGCTCTCTCAAAAGGCTTGTGAATAAAATCCGAAGCTCCCAGCTCCAAACATCTGCTTTCCGCCTCCACCGCAAGCTCGCTGCTGATAATCAGCACCGGAATCCTTTTCAGCCATTCCTTTTTGCTCATCTCAGCCATTACTGCATAGCCGTCCAAATGCGGCATATGCAGATCCAGAAGAACTGCGGCCATTTCTCTGGGGTATTTGTCCAGATAGTTAAGCGCTTCTCTTCCGTCCTCCGCCGTCTCTACCTGGTATTCATCCTTCAGCATATCGCATAGCAGCTCACGGTTCAGCTCCGCGTCGTCCACTACTAATATCCTCTGCATAATAACACTCCTTTTCCCGTCAGCCGGGAATTGTAACTCAAAATCTTCTCTTATTATAAGATTTTTGATGCAGGATTTCAATTATTCCCGGAGATATTTTCATGATTTTTCTTGACACAGGCACAAAAATTTCAGATAATAATTCACAGATAGTTTTCATTCATGTGCTTTAAGGGATCTACGGAACCGGAATAGGAGAATACGCTCATGGCTTGGTGTCCCAAATGTAAAAATGAATATCGAAAAGGAATTACCCACTGTCCCGATTGTGATGTGGACCTGATAGAAGAGCTTTTGCCCGAGGAGGAAGAAACGGTTGAGATTCCGGAGGATTACGAATTTCCGGAGGATTTTGACCCGGGCGCAGTCTTAGAAGGGCCAAGGGAAAAGCCTGCCTATGTGAAGGCTTACCGAAGCCCGGAGGAACGCTGCGCAGATATGCGATCCTCTGCCTGGACCTTCTCAGCGGTAGGCGGCGTCGGATTTGTGGTTATGCTCCTGGCCTTTATGGGGATCTTAAGCTTCCCCTTCCACAACTTTGCTCTGATTGTGATGCTGCTTCTGTTTGCCGGCTTTTTTGTCGGCGGCATTGTATCCTTCGGGAGCGCAAAGAAGCTTCAAGGTCTTGCAGCCTCGGAGCATGCATTTATTGAGAAGATCACGGACTGGTATCACTCGGAAGGGATGCACTCGGAAAGTGTGGCTGCTTTGGATACCTCTCTGCCCGAAGAGCTATTTTACCTGCGGAAGTATGAAGCTGTCTCCCAACTGATACGGGAGCATTTCCCGAAGATTCAGGAGGATTTGCTGAATAAGCTGGCATCGGATTTCTGTGAAGAAAATGAAACATAAAGCTGCCCATAGAGAAAAGTCAAAAAGAGATTGTCAGTCAGGCCAAGCGTCCAGGGGAGCCGGAGACTTATAGAAGTCAATGGCTCCCCTGTTTTGGAACACTTTACCTGCAATTAATTATTATCAAATCACAATTAGGGCAGTACCATGCCGATTGCTTTTTTAGGCTCATAAGATACATTCGCCCTATCCGAAAGCCGTTTGTTTTGGGTCCTGTATATTTTAACTTCTTTTCCTTATACTTGGGCACCCATTCTATACCAGGAGTAGGAAGATATCCTTCTAGCATTTCAGTATTGCAATAATTACATTTCATTTTTTAACTCCATCCAACCACATCCCAGACAGAATATGCGAACATTTCATTATGAAACCATACGGCTAACGCTTGTGTACGCCAATCACTGGGTTGATATCCCTCATAATAGTTATCACCAGTATGGTAATTGCTGTCTGTTACATGATATTTATAGCCGTAAACATTTTTTGAATGAGCAGAAAGAGTGGTATCAACTAATGTCCATTTGTATGTACTTTTTACACAAGCGACCGTTGTAGATAAAGCACTTTTTATAACTCCACCAGTAATGGCAATGCCTGCAGATACACAAATTCTTTTAATTACAGTTGAGCCAATACTAGCTGCCAAATTAGTAGCCGAAACTAAAATAGACACAAGATCTACAACCGTACCTACATATGACCGAATTGTATATGTACTGTTTTGGTTTGTTGTAGTATATGAGCATCGTAAACCATAATAAGTATATCCTGTATCGATAATAGCTCGATAGTTTATTGTTCCTAAGGAGGCTCTTGGCGCAGGCTTTAAAATTTCTTCTTCTAATGTTGCAGTTATATAATCACTTGGTTTAATTATATCTTTCATAGATGTTTGGCTACGTCCATTTGAATCAAAAAATTCTCTTTCAACAATATCAACCTTTCCATGAATTAATGTGTTTTTTTGGGTGAGAACACCATTTACATATTGCAAAAAAATACGATCACCTGAACTTGTTTCATAATATTCAATTTGAGTATCACCCATATCAAATACTACTTCAGGAGCGTTTTCTGTATATACAGCGGCAGAAACATGTATGTTATTCGTTAATAGAATTGCAAATACTACTGCTGAACTAATAAATCGTAAAAAAATTTTTCTCAAAAAATAATCCTCCATTATTTTGGACTAATATTTCGCTTCACTGCTCATGACCGTCCGTGTTTCAACAGATGATCCGCTGTAAGCTTTGATAGTTGCATGGACACGATAAGTATACCCCTTGTCTACATGGCATGTTTCATTTAAGCTTGTCCTGTGTGAGTCACTACCTATAGAAAAAGTATCAAACGTAACCCATTTTCCCTTATTATATTGCTGCAGTTTTGCAGTAATTTCAACGCGAGTTGTAGTTCCTTGGTAACCATAAACAGAACAGCTTATTGTTGCTTCACCATTGGAGTCTATGTAAAGACTTCCTTTTGCCTGCGCGATATAATCCATATGTGGTAAAATCAAAAAATCTAATGCAGTTGAAGCATTTACGTTTGATTCAGCGGCAAATACCTGTGTACAACAACAGGTAAAAAGTAGCAAGCAACAAAGAATAAATCGGGATATCTTTTTTCCCATGATAAGTTCCTCCTTTCTTCGATGATATATAATATCAACGAATAAAAAGTGTGATTTGTGACACTTATCTTAAGAGATTTTTTTGTTTTGTTATAATATTTTCTGCCATTTTAATTAATTCAACCTGTTCAATCTGGCCAATCATTGAATAAATATGAGATTTGTCATACCAATATAATTGTATAATGCCTTTATTTTCTAAACAGTATAGAAGTTGCTCTCCAATTTCCATTATTTCAGTATTCACATTTTCTGAATCAAAAATGTATTCACTTTGCGTAGCCAATTGCTGTGCATAGTAAATTTCTCTGCCATCAACATCTATATAAATAATTACATTTTCATATTGATTTATTTTTCTCTCATAAACCTTGTATCCTTGTGGAACATAAGAGGACTCGACAGGGGTCAAAATATCAAGTTCTACATTATCATTACTATAAATTGTGACCGAGGTAAATTCTTGCCATACCGTCGTGATAAATTCAAAAAATCGAATACGATATGCCTCAACACTTAAAACAGTAACTAAAAAGACAGTTGTCATCAAAAAAATTACTACAGCAACAGCTTTTGCGTAATGAAAAAAGTTATGCTTAGTAAGTCTGTATCGTTCATATTTCAATAAACGCTCCATTTTTCGCAAAAAACGTTTGCTAAATTGATGGTTGAGTTCCGATTCATCTGGAATTGAATCTAATATAAAATTTTCCATATTTTCCATATGTGTCTGCAAAAATTCATCATTTATTTTATATCTCATCTTTCGTTTCCTCAATATTCAAAATTTGTGCAAGCCTTTTTTTGGCTCGTGATATCCGTTTACGTACATTATCTTCTTTAATATGTAAAAGCTGTGCAATCTCAGTGTCATTATATCCCTGAGAATACTTTAAAAGTAATACCGTTGAATAATTTATAGGTAATTGTGATATTGCTAAAGACACTTCATCCATATGAGCATCAAAATTAATACTGTCATTTTCGATATAAATCATAATTTCATCATATGACAATATATTTTCTCTTTTACGTTTTCGATAAAGATCTATTGAAATATGCTCTGTTACAACAACAAGAAAAGCTTTTGTTTTGCGACAATCACTTTCATCAATTTTTTCTAAATGATTAATTATACGCAAAAATGCTTGATGAACAGCATCTTCCGCTGCATAACTATCTTTTAAAATACGATTAGCAACGTAATACATTGTCTGCTTATAAGCAATATATAATCTTTCGAATTTTCTTTTATCCTCTAATGAATCAATCAAAGATAAATAAATCAGCATAACATTACCCTCATAAAACAAATAATCACTTTGGTTTTTTAGTTTAAGTACAAAAAGTTTGGGGGAGCCAGAGACTTATAGAAGTCAATGGCTCCCCTGCTTTAGACAATCACCACGTTTTCTCAAGCTCCATATGAAAATCCACCTCATAAGGACTGTCATCCCTGGTCTTAATCTTCTCATACAGCGCCCTTCTGGAAGAGCTGCTCTCCTCAGACCAGAACTCATAGCCCCGCAGATAGCTGTCCATCAGTTCATCCCAGGAATCATAAAGGGGCTGAATCTTCTCGGCAAACTCCAAAGACAGATCGAGCGCCTCCTCCTTGCCGTAATAGCCGGCAATGTAATAATACCCCAGAAAGTTCATGGCACGGCAGCAGTCCCAGCCTGTAATGGCGTCAATTCCGTATTCTTCATACATCTTATACCACTCGGCAAAAAGATGCGCCCGTTCATCGCCTCCGAAATCATAACGCTCAATCAGAAAGGCTTCCCGCTCATCCTCCGGAATATCACTCATACCATCCCGTTCCAGCGTTGTTACAATCCTTGCAAAATCCGACCGATGTCCCTTATCCCGAATCCATTCCAGAGTTTCGTCCGCGGAATCCCAGTCCGTAATTCCCCACCGCTCATCCAGAAACTTCCGGACGATTTTCCGGTTCTTCTCCGTATTCGCAAGACCTCCGAACAGATTGTAATCCCAATTATTCGTCTCCGTCAATATGGCATAGGAAGCATTAAACCAACGGATGGTATCCGTCAGCTCCACTTCTTCCAACACTTCTTCCTTCTTCGAGCCGCACCCTGCCGTGCCTGTAATTCCGAGAACCAAGATCATAGAAAAAGCAATAAATCTCTTGAAACCATAGTTCTTCTTCATGAGCGCTGCCCTCCTGGCCTTTTTTTTATGGTAACATTGTGGAAAAGACTTTGTCAATCACTGAACGCCATTTTTCTGATATTTCTGACATTTTCTTTTTTATATATAAGATTTCAGACGAACAGGCTTCGTGAAAGTTCCTCCAAAGTCTGATCACCTTCCCTCCGTACACAAGATAACTCCCGGCTTCTCTTCACGGATGATACCCTTGTCCACTGAAGGTATCATCATTGATACTCATATGAAAAGCATTGCGGCAAAAAGGCTTTGAAATGCACACCGCGCACTCCAAAGCCTCTTATCATCATAACAAATTCAAACAACTGCTTAAAACGTCACCGTTTCCTTTATAATCAGCGATATCCAAAACAACTATTTGCTCAGATATTCATGGATTCCCCTGGCCGCATCCTTGCCTGCGCCCATAGCCAGAATTACGGTTGCCGCTCCGGTTACCGCATCTCCGCCGGCAAACACGCCTTCTTTGGAGGTTGCGCCCACGTCCTCACTGGCAACGATACATTTACGCCTGTTGATCTCCAACCCCTTTGTAGTAGAAGAAATCAAAGGATTGGGTGAGGTGCCCAGGGACATAATCACCGTATCCACCTCAATGTCAAACTCGGAACCCGGAACCTCAACAGGACGTCTTCTTCCGGATGCATCCGGCTCCCCAAGCTCCATGCGGATACAGCGGATGCCGTTTACCCAGCCGTCTTCGCCAACCAGGATCTCGGTAGGATTGGTCAGCAGATCAAAGATAATGCCCTCTTCCTTTGCATGGTGAACCTCCTCCACCCGGGCAGGAAGCTCTTCCTCGGAACGACGGTACACAATATGTACCTCAGCGCCCAGACGCAGAGCGGTACGGGCGGCGTCCATAGCTACATTTCCGCCTCCTACGACAGCTACCTTCTTGCCGATGGCAATCGGTGTATCATACTTGGGATCAAATGCTTTCATCAGGTTATTTCTCGTCAGATACTCATTGGCGGAGAATACGCCGCAGGCAGTCTCGCCGGGAATCCCCATAAACTTCGGAAGTCCTGCTCCGGAGCCGATAAATACGGCGTCAAAGCCCTCTTCCTCCATCAGCTCATCAATGGTTACGGACTTGCCGATAATAACATCCGTCTCAATCTTAACTCCCAGAGACTTCACATTTTCCACCTCGGGAAGCACAACGCCGTCCTTGGGAAGACGGAACTCCGGAATACCGTAAACCAGTACGCCGCCCGCCTTGTGAAGAGCCTCGAAAATGGTTACATCATAGCCAAGCTTTGCCAGATCTCCCGCACAGGTAAGACCTGCGGGGCCTGAACCGATAACCGCAACCTTCTTGCCGTTCTTCTCTGTGGAAGCCTCCGGCTTAATGCCCTGCTCTCTGGCCCAGTCAGCCACAAAACGCTCCAGCTTGCCGATGGACACCGGCTCGCCCTTAATGCCGCGGATGCAGCGTCCCTCGCACTGGCTTTCCTGGGGACATACGCGGCCGCAGATAGCCGGCAGAGCGGAGGACTTGCTGATAACCTGGTAAGCAGCCTCAAAGTTGCCTTCTTTTACCTCTTTGATAAAATCAGGAATATGTATCTGTACGGGACATCCTTCCATACATTTTGCATTTTTACAATTGATGCAGCGCTGGGCTTCCTCCACAGCCTCATCCTTATTGTAGCCGAGACATACCTCGTCAAAATTTGTGGCACGGACCTTGGCATCCTGCTCTCTAACCGGTACTTTCTTTAATACGTCTCCCATTATTTGTCACCTCCGCAATTTCCGCAGCCGCCGTGATGGGTATCACCCTCCTGGTAAGCCAGAAGGCGTCTGCCCTCCTCGGTCTTATACATGGCCGCGCGCTTCATAGCCTGGTCAAAATCAATCAGATGGCCGTCAAACTCCGGTCCGTCCACGCAGGCGAATTTTACCTCGTCTCCTACCAGTACACGGCAGGCGCCGCACATGCCGGTGCCGTCCACCATAATCGGATTCATGCTGACAATGGTGGGAATCCCCAGCTTCTTCGTGGTCAGACAGGCAAATTTCATCATAATCATGGGGCCGATGGCTACGCAGAGGTCATAGTGATGTCCCTCGCTCACCAGCTTCTCCAGCATGGCGGTACCCACACCGTGGAAGCCGTAGCTGCCGTCGTCGGTACACAGATGGAGGTTGCCCACTTTGCTCATCTCATCCTCCAAAATCAGGAGTTCCTTCGTTCTTGCGCCTACGATAATATCGCACTCGATTCCGTGATCGTGAAGCCATTTTGCCTGGGGATATACGGGGGCCGTTCCCACGCCGCCGGCGATAAACACAACCTTCTTTTTCTTTACCTCTTCCAAATCATCCGTTACCAGCTCGGAGGGCTTTCCCAAGGGACCTACAAAGTCCTCAAAGAAATCTCCTTCTTTCAAATCCACCATCTTATGGGTAGAAACGCCGATGGGCTGGAACACGATGGTGATTGTCCCGGCTTCTCTGTCGTAATCACAGATGGTCAGCGGAATACGTTCTGCTGTCTCGTCCACTTTTACGATAATAAATTGTCCCGGCTCGCAAGACTTTGCAACTCTTGGAGCATGAACGACTTTCATGTAGACATTTGCAGAGAGCTGCTCTGCTTTCAAAATCTTGAACATATGCTTCCTCCTGGAGTATCATTTTTGTACAGTGCCATATCCGCACGCCTTTTGGGTTGACGGACTTCGTCCTATAAGGTATATATGCTTATCCACTGCGCAGAATTACTCATCTCTAATATCATAATGCAATTTTCATCAGATTTCAACTAAAACCTACAATTCATAATCAAAGCAGACCCGGTCACAGGCAGCGGGCTTGATCACTTCCTCCGCCACCGCCACATGAAGGGGGTGTACCTGATAGGCATCCAGATCCTCCGGCGTCTCAAGCTCTGACACCAATAAAAGCTCGCGGCTGCTTCCATGCAGCTTATTAAGACGCATTTCCGCAAAGGTCAGCCCTTTAATCTGCCCCACAAGGGCCTTTAAGCGCTTATCGGCTTCGCGGGCCATCTCTTCTTTTTTCTCCGCCGGAAAATCCTCCTTGAAGTTCCACATCACCAAATGTTTTACCATAGCTTAATCCTCCTCATCCATATCCGGGTCATACTGAAATTCCAGCCGGTAGATCTGTACCAGCGGTTCGCTGACCATTCCTTTTTTATTAATTGCTACCGCGCACAGAAGATTCTCACCCTCCGTCAGCGAAATAGGTTTTTCATAGCGGGTGCTGTCCTTGGTGGGTTCCGTACCGTCCAAGGTATAATAGACGGCTCCGTATTCCGCATCCAGCTCCAGATTCACATAATAGTGATATGTTCCCTCCGGCAAACTGCAAATGGGCTTCTCCACCCGGTAGGGAAGGAGTTTCTCCCTGATCCCGTCATACTTGCAGGAATCGATTACCTCCTGAATCAAGTGCGTCTGCTTTACCTCATTCAAAAGCTCCATCAGCTCCAGATAAAGCGCTTCCAGCTCATAATTCGCCCCCCGTGCCGCATCCTCAATAAAAATTGCATTCTGCATACAGCCTACGGCCAGTTCCTTTGCATCCACCTTTGCATAGGCTTCGGCAAGAAGACGCAGAGGCGCGGTATCCGCTCCCTCCGAGTCGGACTGAAGGCTCTGCGCTTGCTTAAGGTATGGCAGCGCTTCCTCATAGCGCTCCTCCTCCATAAGCTCCTCTCCCTTTCGCAATTGATAAGCATAATCATTTCCGCGTCCCATAGAGTGGTAAGACATAAGGAAAATGCCAAAGCAGGCTGCGATTGCCGCAAGGGACGCGAAAAGCTGCCAAAACAGCTTCGACTGCCACAGCGCTTTTCCTGGCTTTTCCTGCGGGTCTGCTTTTCCGGGTTCTTTATTCGGTTGTTCTTTTATCTTCTCACCTGATTGCTCCGGTTCTTCTCCGATTACCAGCTCTTCCAAGGGGTCATAGTCCGGAACAATCTGCAGTTCCTGCATACAGACAGGGCAGTAAATACTTCCCGCCTCCAGCTCTGCGCCACAATTGGGACAACGCATGACTTATTCCTCTTTTCTCTCCCAAAATGCGTTTCTAAGAAACATCTTTACACACACTCTTCTATGTATCGTTCAAATTCCTCCAGGGTCATTAAAATTTCTCTGGGCTTCGTACCGGCCTCTTCGCCCACTACTCCGGCCTCCGCCAGCTGATCCATAATCCGCGCCGCCCGGTTAAAGCCAACCTTAAACCATCGCTGCAGCATGCCGATGGAAGCCTTATCCTTTTCAATAATGAATTTCCCTGCTTCCACAAACAAGGCATCCCGCTCAGGTCCGTCTCCCGAAGCCCCCGTATCAATGGCTGCCGCCTGGACCGTATTCATATGCTCCTCCACCTCATTGCTGTAGGAAGCTTCCGCATTGGTATCCTTAAGAAATTCCACTACTGCGCTTACTTCCTCGTCGGAGACAAAGGCCCCCTGTACGCGGACCGGCTTGGGATAGCCATAGGGATAGAACAGCATATCGCCCTTTCCAAGCAGCTTTTCCGCCCCGTTCATATCCAGGATCGTCCGTGAATCCACACCCGACGAAACGGCAAACGCAATCCGAGAGGGCATATTTGCCTTAATAAGTCCCGTAATTACATTTACGGAAGGGCGCTGCGTGGCAATAATCAGATGAATCCCGGCCGCTCTTGCAAGCTGCGCCAGACGGCAGATGGCATCCTCCACCTCCCCCGGCGCCACCATCATAAGGTCCGCCAGCTCGTCCACCACAATGACAATCTGCGGCAGCTTCTTAGGCTTATTTTCATCCTCAATATCCTCAATCCCCTTGATCTTCTCATTGTACCCCTGCAGATTCCGCACATTGTAGTCCGCAAACAGCTTATAGCGGTTCGTCATCTCCGCAACCGCCCAATTCAAAGCCCCCGCCGCCTTCTTCGGATCCGTCACCACCGGAATATATAAATGAGGGATTCCGTTGTACACACTTAGCTCCACCACCTTGGGGTCAATCATAATCAGCTTGACCTCCTCCGGGTCTGCCTTGTAAAGAATACTCATAATCAGAGTATTGATACAGACAGATTTACCGGAACCCGTTGCTCCCGCAATTAAAAGGTGGGGCATCTTCCCGATATCCGTCACCATCGTCTTCCCGGCTATATCCTTGCCCACGGCAAAAGCAATCCGCGACTTATGATTCTTAAAATCCGGCGAAGCCACCAGCTCCCGGAAAGACACAATCGCATTCTCCGCATTGGGAACCTCGATTCCCACAGCCGCTTTTCCGGGAATCGGCGCCTCAATCCGCACATCGGCCACCGCCAGATTCAGCTTAATATCATCCGCAAGGGAAACAATCTTGCTGACCTTCACTCCTTGATCCGGCTGCAGCTCATAGCGTGTCACCGACGGCCCCTGACTCACATTCGTCACCGTCACCCCCACGCCAAAGTCCCGCAGGATCTGCTGTAAATGAATAGCCGTTTCATGAAGAATCCGATCCGCATCCTTATTCTCACTGTTTTTCACCTGCTTTAAGAGCTTAAGAGGCGGATACTGATAAGCCGCTTTCTTAAAAAGCCCCTGTCCGCCGCCAAAAGACCGCGATCCCCCAGAACCCGATCCCTGCCCGGCCGGCTGCGAAAGAGACGCTCCCCGGGCCAGGGAGCCTTCCGAAACAGCCTCCTCTCTTGAAACAGCAGGCTTCGGACTTTGCCTGACAACACGAACAGGCAGCTCTTCCTCCTGTTCTTCCTCTTCCAACTCCTCCGCAAAAGACATATCGGCCTCCGGCCGAACAGGCTCCCGCTCCTCTGCCGGCTCAAAAGCAGCCTCCGGCACAAAGATCTCCGCCTCTTCCGTCTCACGTTCCGCCGCCACGCTTCGCTGACGCTGAATCGGAATCTCAAACATTTCATCCAAATCCTTCAGATCCGGGCCGTCATCAAGGGTAATCTCCCGCATCTCATCCGTATGCTCTTCCCTTTTCAGCGTAGTATCCTCCAGGGCCACACCGGAAATCTTCCGTTCTACGCGGCTCTTTTTCCGCTCCTCTTCCTCCTTAGCCTCCCGTTCCTCCATCGCCTTCCTGCGCGCCTCTCTGCGCTCATCCGCCAGCGCCCTGTGACGCCTGGCGTCCTCCCTGGCCGTATCATAGACCTTCCTGCCGCCCGTCTTAACACCGCTGATAAAAGAGCGCTCCGTAATCACAACCACACAGATAATCAGCAGCACCAAAAGCACCAGCCATGCCCCAATCGTGCCAAACGCTCCCGTAAGCACCTTCCCCAGCATCCCGCCGAAAAAACCGCCCCCGGTCTTATGCTCCGCACTAAAAGCATAGAAAGCCTTAGCCGTCCCGGCTCCCCCTTTCTCACCGCTGACCAGCTGAGCGGCTCCGCACAGCAGAAAAAAAGCCACGCCCACAGCCACAGCCTTAATCACCGCAATCGTATTCTCCCGATTCGAAATCGAAAACGCCGTCACAAGAAACAATCCCACAGGCAGCACATACGCAAAAAAACCAAACAGCCCAAACATCACACCGCTCACAAAACCGCCGGCCGCCCCGCCAATACCAAAATTACTAATAAGCAGCAACACAGACACGGCGAAAAGGATGAGCACCAAAATCTCATCCCGAATAAAAGCCGTCTCCTCCCGTCTCTTCGCAGCCGCCTTCTTAGAAGCAGCCGCAGTCCTCTTCTTCGTACTGGTCCTGCGTCTACCAGAAGCACCTGATGCCATAGTTCCAGTCCCTCCCACCAGCAAAAATAAAATAAAAAACTCCAATAAAACCAAACAACCGCTATTGTACCATTTTTTTAAACAAAAGTAAATCTCCCAAATCCCCAAAAACATTCACTTCCAAAAAAACCTTCGGCCCCATAACTGTATCGGCTCCACGCCAATCAGCGGAGTGATTGGCGTGGGTGTGAAAAGTAACAAAAACCGTACCACCCCCACCGTCAGGGAATGTCAGAAAATAGGGCGGCAGGCTTTTCCTATATCCGGTGTCCGGCTGTTCGCGTACAGGGTGTCTGATATGGACGGGCACAGCCTCAAAACCAAACCATCCCCATCCCAGTTACAAAGGCAATGTCCGTACAGAGCAGACACCCTGTACGCGAACCGTCCGAACACAGGATATGGAAATGACTGCCGCCCTATTTTCTGATATTCCCGTCCCCCCAAACCTCAAACACCTTCCTAGCCACCGGCACCGCATACTCACTCCCCGCCCCGGCCTTCTCAACCAACACACAAACCACAATATCATCCTCCCCCGTATCCGAAAATCCCACAAACCAGGCATGACTTTCATCCTTATTGCTGGAATACTCCGCCGTCCCCGTCTTCCCCGCAACAGGAAATCCCAGATTCCCCAGCTTGCTCCCGGTCCCTTCCGTCACAACCGCTTTCATATACTCCGTCAAAGCCTCCGCCTCCTCCCGGGACATCAGGCTTCCATACACCGACGGATAATAATTCTTCACCACATCCCCCTCATAAGTCTCCACCCGCTCCAAAAGATAAGGCTCCATCAAAATCCCTTCATTTGCAATGCTGCTCACAATCATCGCCATATGCATAGGACTGGTCAGAGTTTCCCCTTGTCCGATAGCCGTCATCATCCGCTCCGCCGGCGTAGACCCCGCCTTCAATGTAAATGCACTTTTCGAGTAAGGAAGCTCCAACGGAAGCTCCGCATTAAACAGCAAGCTCTCGCAATTACTCTTAAAAATTCCTTCCTCCAAAGACAGTCCGATGGAAGAAAAGGCCGTATTGCAGGATTTGGCAAAGGCTTTCCGCAAATCCTCATCCCCGTGCACATTTTTCCCATAGCAGCTGATCGTATAATTACCTTCCGTCAAGCTGCCCCTGCAATTGAAATGAAAATCCTCATAGGACGGATTCTCTCTCATATAATTAAGAAGCGTTACAATCTTAAAGGTTGATCCCGGAGGATACAAGCCCTGGAGCGCCCGGTTATACAGTGCGCTCTCACTGTTATCCTCTTTATTCAAAGCATCCCAGTCCTCATTTACGCGGTTGGGATCAAAATCCGGCTTGGAAACCATCGTAAGAATCTTCCCGGTCTTAGCCTCCAGCACAACCACAGCCCCCCTGTGGCTGCCCAGCGCATCATAAGCGGCCTGCTGAAGCCTTGGTTCCAGAGTGGTGATTACATTATCTCCGATATTTTTTTCCTCACGAATTTCCTTGGCAATCCGCTCGCCGAAAAAAGCATTGGAGGTCAGCAGGTGAAAATTAGCCAGAGATTCAACGCCGGTTCTCCCGCGGGTGGAATAACCAATTACATGAGCGAATGCATTTCCGTAAGGATAACTGCGGACTTCCGTTCCGTCCCCGTCAATTACTGTCTCCGCCAGCACTGTTCCGTCAGAGGCCAGAAGCTTTCCGCGCACCACGCGGTTTGCAAAGGCATCCTGCCTGGAATTGTAAGGATTATTGATTACCTCCGGGCTTAAAACCGCATCAAAATACACAAAATAACCTATCAGCAGCACAAAAAGTCCCGTAAAAAGATAAGTTATCATTGTAAGCTCATGATCCTTACCTGATCTTTTCTTTTTTCCCTGCCCCCGTTTTTTTTGCTCTTGCTTTTGCACGTTGTTTTCGCTCTTTTTCAATCCTCAAATCCTCGTCTTCCTTCAAAAGATACATACCCTGAATCACAGCAAACATAGCAATGGTAGCCACCATAGAACTGCCGCCGCTGCTCACAAGAGGCAGGGTCACACCGGTGGATGGAATGAATTTGATCGCCCCGCCGATAGTTAGGAATACCTGAAACCCATAGAGAGTCCCAAGCCCCAGGGCAGCATATTTATAAAAATTGTTTTTGATCTGCATGGCGATATTAACAAACATCATAAAACAGCTCAGACAAATCAGAATCAGGCAGACAGAAAAGATTCCGCCAAATTCCTCCGCTATGGCAGAAAACATAAAATCCTCCACCACCACAGGAATCTTGTTCGGCGTCCCCTGACCAAGCCCCATGCCGAACCATCCTCCCGTGCCAATGGCAAAAAGAGACTGGGTAATCTGATAGCCTTCTTTGTCAATGTATTGGAAGGGATCACTCCAGGCCATCACCCGCACCCGCACATGGGAAAACAAGTGATATCCCGCCCAGGCAGCCGCGCTCCCGGCTCCCAAACCGCTTAAAAAATAGAGCGGATTTTTTGCAGCCACATAGAGCATCACCAAATACGCTATAAAAAACAGCAGCGCCCCTCCCAGATCCTTGGAAAGCACCAGAACAATTACATGAAAGGCCGCCATAACCGTCGTAAGAGCCACATCCTTAAATGCAGTACTCTTACTGAGCCTTGCCGCCACAAAAAAAACAAAGCTAAGCTTCACAAACTCCGAAGGCTGAAAAGCAAAGCCTCCAATCTTAAGAAACAGCTTTGCCCCGTTGCTGGTATCCCCAAACACCGCAACTACGGTCAGAAGTAAAAGCCCGGCCCCTCCGTAAATCCACGGCAGACTTTGCAGAAAAGAGCATTTGCGTATCAGCAGGGGAATCACCATAGCAAGCACCAAAGACACCGCCGCCATCTGAAACTGCCGCACAGCCCGATCGTAGGAAAGGCGGGTTAACATAATAAATCCAATCACCAAAAGCATGCACATATTGTTGAGCACCAAACGGTTAATCTTGGGATAAATGACTCCTGTCAGAACAATAACCGCTTGAAGCAAAAACAGCTGAAACAGATAAAAAATCAAGATCTTGATCTCTTCTGTCTGAAGATAAAGCACCACATAGGCCAGCAGATGGAAAAAAAACATCAGCAGGTTCTGCAGCTTCCATCCGTAATTCATTTCCCCCTGGCTTTTCTTTTTCAAAATGGTAAAGCTCAAAAGGGTATAAAGGGCTATCAAGATAATAAACGCAAATTTTGATAATTCAACAATCAGATTTGTCATAATAGAGACTACTCCACTCCACGCCTTAAATGTCCTCTGGTAAAAGAGCCTTTTATGTCCTCTGCCTCTCCTCCCCGGAAGAACACCTCCACATATTGCCGTAAAATCTTCCGAATCCGTACATCATCCTCCACCGTAAAGCTTATTCTTAAGCTTTTAGGAGAAAGGTTCTCCACTTCCTTCTTATTTCCAAGAAGGGACAAGGGTTCGCAGTTGTAAATGATATTATAACACCATCGACATTCGTTCACGACCGGAAATTCTTTTTTATATCGATCGACAAGGCTTAGCCGCCCTCTTTGCTTCCTGCACGCGCCCACGGTTTTTTGGAGACAGCCCGCCGTCACCATAAGCGGAAGATGGCCATATATGAGCATTTCGCTTTCCCGGCATCCGCGAAGCTTAAGCTCCCGCTCATTCAGCTCCAGAGGAAGGGTGTCAAACAAAATCCCCTCCTGCATCCAAAACCCATGCGCCCTTTGATTAAAGGTATATAGATTATGATCCAATATCACCGGAATGTCCCAGCTTGTCTCCTTTAAAAACGACAGCTCTTCCAGGTTTTTTACAATCACGGCGTCCAGCCCGGCTTCTTTTAGGATATCAACGCGTTCCGTAAAATACTCCCGCTCCCAGGAGCGAAATACTGCCGGACATACCAGCGCACAAGTCTTCCCTCTGCTGTGGCAAGCCTCCGCACAGTCTTTCAGCCTGTCAAATGCAATCTGCCCTCCGGATATGGAAATCATAGACACCTCTGAAAACACCAGCGCTGCCTCAAGAGATTCCGGACGCTCCAGCTGTACATGAAGGGCCGGCTTCCGGTCTTTGCCTGAAATCTCCTTTTCCTGCGTCTTTACAGACTGTGAGCTTACCTCAAAGTCAAGCTGGCCCTTTTGCCGCTCTCCCTGACTTTTTCGCTTCTCTGCCAGCTCTGCAAGGGCTTCCCTTCGCATCTCATTGAGCTGACGGACCGGAAGGAATACGGCTTCTTCTCCCAAAAGCTTCAGATCCTCAAATTCAAAAGGCGATTCCCCTGTTTTTTGAAGCTGCTTTAATATTGCTGCGGACTCCATAGGCTGATTCTTGGGAACCTGGGCCGGCTCGCCAATGACCGTTACGGAGGTTCCCTTGCATGATACCACAAATTCCGTAGGATTTTTCGTAGAAATATGGAAGATTCCCTTTATTTTTTCTTTTTTTTCCTTCTCCACATACTCCTTTTTTAACTTCGCCAAAAGCGCTTCATAACTCTGCTTCTCCCGCAGCTCGTCAGGATCGCCCTTTCCCTTTCTATTGCCTGCAAAATGTCCCGGCCTGGTAAGGGATAAAAGCTCCCGCCCGTTTCGTATCTGATAATAGCCTTTGGAAAATCCGCCCCGGTTATACAGCGTTTTCAACTCCTCCAGGTCTTCCTTTGCAGCCTGATATCCTCTGTCCCCATATTCAAGATACCGATCCAAATATTTCCGGTAAATGCGCACAACACCTGCCGTATATTCCGGACGCTTCATCCGTCCTTCAATCTTCAAAGAGCTGACGCCTGCCTTCAGAATCTTTGGCAGCAGTTCAATCGTACACATATCCTTGGGGCTTAGTAGATAAGCCTCTTCCTTTGAATTGACCGGCTGACTGCCATTGTACAGACGGTAGGGAAGACGGCAGGGCTGCGCACAGCGTCCGCGGTTTCCGCTTCGTCCTCCAAGCATACTGCTGAAAAGGCATTGTCCGGAATAGCTGTAACAGAGCGCCCCGTGGATAAAGCTTTCAATCTCGATATCCACAGTCTCATGTATCCTTTGTATTTCATCCAGGGAAAGCTCCCGCGCCGTCACAATTCTCGCAGCCCCAAGCTCTTTCAGCATGGCCGCTCCTCCGGCCCCCAAAATGGTCATTTGGGTACTGGCATGGACGGGAAGATCGGGAAAATACTCCCGAATATAAGAAAGCACGCCGATATCCTGCACAATCACGGCGTCCAGGCCGCTTTCATAATAGGGCTTCAAATAAGGTCCAAGCTCTTCAAGTTCTCTGTCCTTTAATAAGGTATTTACCGTTAAATAGAGATCGCAGTCATGAAGATGGGCATAGCGGATAGCCTCGCAAAGCTCTTGCTCATCAAAATTATCTGCATAGGCCCTTGCGCCGAACCTGGAGCCTCCAAGATATACCGCGTCGGCTCCGGCCGAAACAGCCGCCTTTAAACTGTCAAAAGAACCTGCCGGAGCAAGAAGTTCCGTTCTATGTCTCATATCTGCCTCCTCATAAAAATAAATACTTCCGGAAACTCTTTGAACGGGGATTTTTGAAAATCTCTTTGGTATTCATAGAAAAAGGCTGCGGCAAATAAGACCTTCGGATCGTATAAAATCCTCACTGCCGTATTTTGCAGCAACCCCCAATATCTGTATTACCATCCATACGGAAAGCCGAACGCCCGGTTTATGTATGGGATTTCTGATCCAGCTTTCTCTGCAAATCCCGAATCTCTCTATGAAGCTGTTCAATCTCTCCCTCATAGGTGCGCTTCTGCTCCGCAAGACGCTTCTGAGCCGTCTGATTCTGCTCTTCCAGCCTTTTTTGCGTACCCTGCCGCTGGGATTCCATAGATTTTTTCTGATTCTCCAGCGCCTTTTCCTGGTTTTCCAAAGCTTTCTTAAGCTCCTGGCGTTCCCGGTCGCTGTCCTTTTTCCTGGACTCAAGCTTTTCCGAATACTCACGCTTCAGGGCCGAGAGCTTTTCCGCAGATTCTTTTTGGCTAAGAGACAGCTTTTCCTCCAGCTCTTTCTTCTCGGTCTGAAGCTTTTCTCTGTCCATCTGGGCTTCGATCAGGTCGTGGCGAATCCCATACATCTCCCGATCCTTTTTTTCCAGTTCACCGGAAAGCTTATCCGCCTGACGCTTGGCCTTGAAAAAATCATCGGCCAGATTCATATTCAGCATCATCTGCTTCTGATCCGTGCTCTGCTTTCGATACCCCTCAAGCTTCTGAAATTCTGCCAGCTTTTCATTGATATAGACAGCTACCTGATGTAAATACTCCGGACTTTCATAGCCGCTGATCCGAAAGACCTTCCCGGCAATCACGACCTCCGCGGTATTCTTCATAGCCATGACACTCACTCCCTTTTCCCCGCTCACGGGCTTCTCCCTATCAAAATGCAGTCCAAATAATTGTCTTTGTGTATATTATATCTGATATAGATAAAAAAGCAAGCAAATCATGGCTGAAACAGTCCCAAATGCCGATAGCACAATTCGGTCACTACGCGCCCTCTCGGTGTACGGTTGATAAATCCGCGCTTGATCAGGTAAGGCTCGTAAACATCTTCAATGGTTCCCGAATCCTCGCCTATGGCGGCAGCCAGAGTATCCAGTCCTACGGGTCCCCCCGTAAACTTATCAATCATTGTATTCAGAATAAGGCGATCGGTTTGATCCAGACCATAGCGATCTACCTCCAAGAGATCCAGGGCAAAATCCGCAATCTCTTCCGTGATTTCCCCATTGTATTTTACTTGGGCAAAATCCCGGACTCTCTTTAACAGGCGGTTGGCCAGACGGGGCGTACCCCGGGAGCGTCTCGCCAGCTCCAAGGCTCCCTTTGGCTCAATCTCCACACCCAATACCTGAGCGGAACGCAGGACTATCGTCTCCAGCTCCTCTTCCGTATAAAATTCCAAATGATGGATAACTCCAAACCGATCCCGCAGGGGAGCTGTGAGAAGCCCTGCCCGGGTGGTGGCGCCTACCAGCGTAAAACGAGGGAGATCCAGGCGAATTGACCGGGCCGTGGCGCCCTTTCCGATTACAATGTCTATGGCAAAATCCTCCATCGCCGGATATAAAACCTCCTCTACCTGGCGATTCAGACGGTGAATCTCATCTACAAAGAGTACATCCCCCTCGGATAAGTTATTCAAAATAGCGGCCATCTCTCCCGGCTTCTCAATAGCCGGACCGGAGGTCACCTTCATATTTACTCCCATCTCATGAGCGATAATTCCGGCCAGGGTAGTCTTTCCAAGCCCCGGAGGACCGTAAAACAGCACATGATCCAGCGCTTCCCCACGCTCTTTGGCCGCCTGAATGTAAATCTTTAAATTCTTTTTTGCCTTCTCCTGGCCGATATATTCATCCAAAGTCTGAGGACGCAGAGTATATTCGGTACGCACATCCTCTTCTATGGACTCTGTTGTAATAATCCTTTTTCCCATCCGTCTCTACCTCAAGCTGATCATTCACGGCAGCTTAAAACGACATATGCTTAAGCGCCGCCTTCAAAATCTCCTCCACACTCATCTCTTCCGTCAGTTCTGTCTGTCGAACTGCCTTTAATGCATCTGCGGAGGAATAGCCAAGAGCTGTAAGCGCTTCCACTGCCTCGTTCTTAGCCTTTGTAAGTCCGGACAAGTCTGATTTCCTTCCCAAGTCCGCCTTGGCAAGCTTTGCCTCAAACGCATCCTCCAGCTTTAACTTGTCCTTTAGCTCCAAAATCAGCTTTTGAGCCGTCTTATGCCCGATCCCCGGCGCCTTTGAAATTGCCTTGGCATCGTCCGCCAAAACCGCAAAACGCAGATCATCTGCCGAGAGGGCCGTCAGGATGCCAAGTGCGCCCTTGGGACCGATTCCGCTGACGCTAAGCAGCATCTTAAAAAGCTTCTGATCCTCTCTTGTCAAAAAACCGTATAACTGCAATCCGTCCTCTTTCACCTGCAAGTAGGTATACAGACGAATCTCTTCCCCATGTCCCGGCAGGAGATCCAGATCCTTTCCTGATATCAGAATCCCATATCCAATGCCTCCTGTCTCTACAACCACAAGGCTTTCCTCCGGTTCAAGATGAGCAAGCGTCCCTTTGATATATGAAATCATAATCTTCTTCCTCCGTAATCCTCCGCTATCATATCATAGGCATTTTACAAAGTCAAAGGAATTGCCGTCAAGCCTCCCTGTGCCTGACCGCCGTCCGAAAGAGTACAAAGCCTATCGCAAACATAACCGCCAGCACGGACACGCCGGCTCGGGAGGTATCAAAAAGCTGGGTGGAGATTCCCATAAGCAAAGTCCCCATAAATGCCGCGCCCTTTCCAAAGATATCAAAGAAGCCGAAATATTCCGCAGCCTTCTCTTTGGGAACAATTTTTGCAAAATAAGATCTGGACAATGACTGAATAGCGCCCTGGAACACGGCCACCCACACTGCCAGAAACCAAAATTCCCAGGTCTTGTCCAATTGCAGGGCAAACAGAACCACCCCAAAGTAGCCGATAATGGAAGCCTCAATCAACACGGTATTTTTCACCTTCTTGGAGAGATATCCAAAGAGAATTGAGCAGGGAAACGCCACTACCTGGGTCAGCAAAAGCGCCAGCAGCAGATTCGTATCGCTGATTCCCACATCCTTTCCATAGGAGGTGGCCATATCAATAATTGTATAGACGCCGTCTATATAGAAGAAAAACGCAAGGAGAAAATACCAGATCGCAGGTTTTCTGCGTATCTCGGAAAAGATACCCGTCAGGCGTCCGAAGCTGTCTCTGATCGGGTGTGCCGAACGCTCTACATAATGCTTCTGCTCATAGCTTTTTAAAAGCGGCAGCGTTACCAGCAGCCACCACGCCGCATTGATCAGAAAAGCAATCGCCATAGCCGCATTTCCGCTGATTCCTATGGTATCGGAGCAGAGAACAAATACAAGGCTGAAAATAAACGGAATACAGCTTCCGATATACCCCCAGGCATATCCCTGGGCAGACACCACGTCCATTCGTTCATCTGTAGTCACATCACCCAGCATGGCATCATAAAAAACAAGACTGGCATTTAACCCCACCTTGGTTAATATGAATATCACCAGAAACATCAGCCATGTCTTAGGTACTGCAAGACCCGCGCAGCCAATCACGCCCATCATTACAAAAAAAGTAAATACCGGCTTTTTAAATCCCTTTGTATCTGCCAATGTTCCGAGAATCGGGCCTAAAATTGCTACAAGGATGGTCACAATTGATGTGGCATAGCTGAAATAGGCGGTGGAATCGGCCGCACTGATGCCGCTTGCCTCAGCTATATTTTTATAATAAATAGGTATAATCGTGGCGGCCAGCAGCACAAAGGCCGAGTTCCCCACATCATAAAGAATCCATCGCTTTTCCAGCTTTGTCATTTTATCCATACTGCACCTCTTGCTCTTCTATTGCTGTTTTCTGATATTTGCAATATACATTGCAGGAACTATACGGGTTCTTGCTCATAATCTCGTGCAAGCCGCGGGCTTAATGCCTCTCCGGTAGCGATGCCGTATACATATTCCTCAATCACCTTTGCCGCAGGACCCACTGCTTCCTGAAGCCTCTTTTGCAGATAAAGCCTGCTTTCCCCGCAAAGCGGATGAGGTACACCGTCCATAATCAGACCGCCAATTCCCTTATCCTGGCCAACGACCCTGGATAGAGCCTTTAAAAACAATGCTTTTCCTTTGCATGGGCACTGAAAAAAGCGGATACAGCGACGAAAGCCCTGTATAGCCTGATCGATCTGCCTGGATGTGATCCCATCAAACATAGATGCTATTGCTTCTTCCGTATCATAATCTCTGCACAGATGAGCCGTACAGTTTAAATGCACAGGGTCCTTCCCGTCTGTTTCAATTAAAAACCGATCAAAATCCGTCTCAATCTCCAGGTGCCCCAAATGATGCGTTTTCATATAGCTGCTGATGTATGGATGACATTCGCTGTCCAGCATAAAATGACACAAAAAGCCGCACAAGTAAGATAAGAGCACATGATTGGGACGCTCCTGATACTTCTGTCTGCCCTTTTCAAAAAAATCAATAGCCGGCTCCTTATGCATCTGAACTCCGAGCTGATTCACCGGATTCTTTCCAACCGGCCGATAATAAAATATCAGATCCGGTCCGTGAAGTCCCAGCAGGTACGCTGCTTTATTTTCCTTCACCATTGTCTGTATTTCTTTTGGCAATGCGCGGTAGACGAGCTTGCCGAATTGGTAATGTGCATAAGTCGCAGGCATTGTTTTATTCCCCTTTTTATTTTTATAGAAATTTATATTCCTATTCTCTCACAAAGCTTAGGTTTGTACAAGTAAATATTTTCCAATCATATTCCAACAAGAAATTCACACATTTTTATCTTTCACATAGTATGGCATTGTAAATAATTATTTTGGAGGATTTCTCATGAGTGATTTAACTGCTACAAACTGTGGATGTGGATGTAATGAAGTGAACAGCGGCAATAACTGCTGCTCCTGGATCTGGATTCTTCTGTTGCTTTCCTGCTGCGGCGGATGCGGCGGCAACGGCGGCTTCTTCGGCGGCAACAACGGATGCGGCGACAACAGCTGTCTGTGGATCATTCTGCTTCTGTTCTGCTGCGGCGGATGCGGCGGCAACGGCGGCTTCTTTGGCGGCAACGGCGGATGCGGATGCTAATTAAGTGACCGGAAAGGCTGGCTCTACGGAGCCGGCCTTTCCTTCACCTTATTGAAACGATGACCTCTGCCTTCCAAGCTTTGTTCCTTTATATCGGCCGGTTTTGCCCTTTTTTCCTTCTGTTCTTTCTGCCGCATACATTCTTCGTCAATCTCGTAAATCGTCGTATCATCTATGATCAAACGTCCCATTGAAAAAGCCTCCGCTTAAAAGAATTTTCTTCTATATCATATTCATTTTTTTTGGTATCGTACATATATTGAATAAGAAGAGGGGGAAACCATATGCTTTTTACGGAAGACGGCTATAAAATTCTTCACGATGTACAAAAAAAATGTACGGAATTGAATCAAAAGATCGATTCTATTATCCGGATTATGGAGATCATGACTGCTTATATGCAGTATTCGAATATGGCGTCCGGCATGTCTGAGGGCTTTGATGCCTCTGTTATGGCGGATTTTATATCAAATATGACTGCAGATTCGGAGGATTTTTCCCCTCCACCTATGCCGGAAGGGAGTGAAACGATGAATCCAAATGATTTTCAGAAAATAATGAACGCGGCTAAGAACTCGAACCAACAGATGTCTCAGGCGGAATTTAATCAGATCTTTGAAACGCTGAAACAGGGAAAGTCTCCGGAAGAGGTTGCTCGGATGGAACAGATGGTGCAGTTGGCTAGGAGTTTTATGAAGTAGGGGACGGACGGGAGAGACAACAGGGCCGCAGGCTTTTCCGACAGCCGGACACCGGATATCGGAAATGCCTGCGGCCCTGTTGTCTCTCCCTGTTTTTTGGATGTTAAAGGGTTGAGTTGTTGATTGCCGTCAGCAGCGCGTCGATGGAGGCACGGATGATGTCGGGGTCTACGGCCGCACCCCAGTGGAGGTTTCCGTCCGGGGTTTGGATGCCTACGTAGGCGATGGCGCGGGAGCTGGAGCTTTGTTCTAAGGCGTGTTCCTGATAGGTAACCAGATTGTACTGAAGGCCGAAGCATTTTTTCAGTGCGTTGCTGACCGCATTGAGACGGCCGTTTCCTTCTGCGTAGGTAACTTCCTGCTTGCCCTCATATTCCGTATGCACCTCGGCGGTAATGCCATTCACTTGCTTGAAATGCACCTCCGTAATATTGTACGGATGTGTAAGGCTCTCAAACTTTCTCTTAAACAGCTCGAAGATCTCCTCCGGAAGCAGTTCTTTGTTCTTATGATCGGATTCTTCCTTGGCTGCATAGCCCATTGCCTCGCGCATCTTGGGAGGCAGATTCAGACCGAAATTCTGCTCCAAAATATAGCCAACGCCGCCCTTGCCGGACTGACTGTTGATGCGGATTACGTCCGCATCGTAATTTCTTGTGATGTCTCTCGGATCGATAGGCAGATAGGGTACGGTCCACTTATCGCAGCTGTTATCCTCCCGATAATGCATACCCTTTGCAATGGCATCCTGGTGAGAGCCGGAAAATGCCGCAAATACCAGTGCGCCGGAGTAGGGGCTTCTCTCGTTGATTTTCATTCCTGTAAATGTTTCGTAGGCTTCGCAGACTTCCGGCATATTGCCGAAGTCAAGCTCCGGGTCTACGCCCTGGGAATACATATTCATGGCCAGAGTTACAATATCCACATTACCTGTGCGCTCTCCGTTTCCAAAGAGGGTGCCTTCCACGCGATCCGCCCCTGCTAAAAGGCCCATCTCTGTGTCAGCCACACCGCAGCCCCGATCGTTGTGCGGATGCAGGGAGAGCACCACACTGTCACGGTATTTCATGTTTTCGCTCATGTACTCGATCTGGCTTGCATACACGTGAGGCATGGAGTGCTGTACGGTAACCGGAAGATTGATGATTGCTTTTTTATCCGGAGTGGGCTTCCATACATCCAAAACTGCGTTGCATACCTCCAGAGCGTATTCCGGCTCTGTCCCGGTGAAGCTTTCCGGACTGTACTCAAAGAGATAATTTCCTCCTGTCTCGTCTGTCAGCTTTTTCAAAAGCTCTGCCCCTTCTACGGCAATTTTCAGAATTTCTTCCTTGGACTTATGGAATACCTGCTCTCTTTGTGCCACGGAGGTAGAATTGTATACATGAACGACGGCCTTTTTCGCGCCCTTTAGTGCCTCAAAGGTTTTGCGGATAATGTGTTCTCTTGCCTGAGTTAATACCTGGATGGTTACATCGTCAGGAATCAGGTCCTGCTCGATCAGTGTCCGCAGGAAGGTGTATTCTGTCTCGGACGCCGCCGGAAATCCAACCTCGATCTCTTTGAAGCCGACCTTGCACAGAAGCTTAAAAAAACCTACCTTTTGATCCAATGTCATTGGAACTACCAAAGCCTGGTTGCCGTCCCGAAGATCTACGCTGCACCACACAGGGGCTTTGTCTACATAGTCTTTTTCTGCCCATTTCATACATTTGTAAGGGGGTAAGAAATACTGTCTTTGATACTTGTTGTGGTTCATCATAATTTTTCTCTCTCCTTTTATTCGGTTGAAATGTGATATAAAAAAATTTTCCGGCTGATAGGTTTCACTAAAAAAGCCTTCCGTCTCTTCTACAGCTTTTATGCTGTATCCAGAGACGAAAGGCTGTCAGTTCTGCCTTACGCGGTACCACTCCGATTTGTGAATGTTCACACGCTCATCAGATACGGATTCATACGGGTCTCCCCTGAACCTTATATCTTCCCCGTTATAACGGTCGGGTTCCGTCTGCATCTACTCTCTTCGGAGGCCGAAGATTTGGGGCAGCCGCTTAGAGGTCAGTTCCAAGTCTCTCTTCCACTGCTTCACACCAGCCAGCAGTTCTCTGAACGCCAAGGGAAATGTACTACTCCTCATCTTTGCATTTCTCTATATCATAGGGTTAAGGATAGCAAAAAAGTGCTCTTCTGTCAAGCATAAAATTCATGACCGTGATACACAAAAAGCATGGTCAGACTATTGCGGAACCATTGAAGGCTGTCCGGATTTGCATAGGCCGGAGCTACAAAATACAGCGCGCCCTGTGACGGGTCCTCCCCGCAAAGCGAACGCTCTACTGCCTCTATGGTTGACTCGGACACCCGTACCCGCTCAATCTTTCCGGTGGATACAGGGGAGAATTGAGCCTTTCCTCCTTTTCGCTGATAGACGACTTCTTCGATAGTATTGGGAAAGGAGCCGCTCTTGACCCGGTTGAGCACTACGTTTGCTACCATCATCTTTCCTGTTATATCCTCCCCGGAAGCCTCAGCCTCTACAATCTTTAAAAGGGCATTATAATCTGCTTCGGATATGGTATAGATCCATCCGCTGTTTTCGATTATCACCTCCGCCTCCGGAATAACTTCCGCTTCTTCTATGACGGCTGCTTGTGCTTCCGCTGCCTGTTCCTTTTGCGCCGCTTCCTCTGCCGCCCGTCGTTCTTCCTCCTCTGCTGCTTCTGCCGCCTCTCTTTCTTCTGCTTCTATTCGTTCCTGCTCTGCCTGTTCGGCAGCCTGCCGTTCAAGCTCTTTTATTTCCTGCTCCTCTCGGATTCTTGTAAGCTCTGTCTCAGCTTCTTTTAACCACTGCTCTCCTGCTGTTGTAAAGGCTATGCAGGAGACAGATTCGCCTTTGTAAGAGATTTTGTTCGTTGCTTCTACCTCTTTCGTATCGGCAGTTACCATTAATATGGCTCCTGCCAATCCTAACACAATTGCACAATCTCTTAACTTGTTCATAATCAATATTATAAAAATCTTCTCCCTGTCCGTCAACCGGACATCCAAATGTTTGTTACTCTTTTTGTAAATTTATTCCATAATTAACCATTTGTGCATTTATTCTTGTAATTAGAGACAAATTTTCTTATAAATGTGTGCAAAAAATTAGAACCTTTTTTGGTTCTAATCTGCATACAATAATTGCAAATATGTTACATTGACAGCAGTATTTATTAACATTTCCGAAATATTTTCCAAATTGTTACAATCTCTTGTTTGGGATGGTATGGATTTTATAGTCCGGCTAAGAAATGTCAAGTGTTTATAAGAAATACTCTTGGCCGGACGGTAAAGTTGCAAAGGCACACGAGAGGAACTTTCATGAGTGCCCTTTTGAATGAAAGTTTCTCTCATCACAAGTGTAACCGAAGCGGCTTTACCCTTTAGTGCTATCGCGCAGCAATTTAAAATAGGAGAAAAATCTATGAAAATTCGAGAGGGTACAAACTTAATTGCCGGGATTGTCTTTTCTCTGGCTGCCGGGATATTATTGCATTTTGTCTATGAATGGTCCGATGCAAATCCCTTTGTGGCGCTTTTTGCTCCGGTAAATGAATCTGTGTGGGAGCATTTGAAAATGCTGTTTTTTCCGGTTTTTCTTTATACGTTGTTTGAGGTAATCGTGCTGTTTAAGACTTCGGGGCGGTTCCTTACTTCGCGGATTGCAGGGGTGCTTCTGGGGATGTTCTTTATTGTAGCCGCTTTTTTTACTTATACCGGAGTCAGCGGGAAGGATTATTTGGTGGTGGATATTTTGATTTTTGTGTTTGGTGTTTTGATCACTTTTTTGGCTTCCCGGTATTTTGAGGTACAGTGCCCGGGGATGCATCTGCCGCTTTTGGCGAATTATGCGCTTTTGCTGCTGCTTGTGATTTGCTTTTTTTCTTTTACTTTTAGTCCGCCGGGGTTGCCTATGTTTTATACAGTTTAAGAGGGACGCAAAATAAGCCGGCAGACTTTTCCATATCCCGTGTTCGGACGGTTCGCGTACACCGGTCTGCTCTTGTCGGACAAACGGTTTGATGTCTTTGTGGGCTTCGCCCCTTGAGACTTGGAACGTTTGTCCGCCAATATCAGACAGGCGTACGCGAACAGCCGGACACTGGGATACCGGAAAAGTCTGCCGGCTTATTTTGCTGTTGGTTGGCGGTGGAACTTGTGTTTGGACTGCTTGGAAAACGGAATTATTGCTTTTCCGTTTGGGAGTGGGTAGGCGGTTTGCTGTTATTGGTTTGCTTTTGGGCGGTGCTGGGATAGGTGCTTTATTGTTGTCGGCAGGATAGTGATTAGTAGGATGGAGCTGCAGATTACGAGGATGGGCAGCTCGTAATGGGTCAGGTTTTTGTAGTCTTTGTAGGCTAGGCGGCTTAGGAATGGCAGGGCTAGTACTGGGATTAGATACCAGAGGGACGGGAGGATGCGGCTTTTTATTGATGGCTCTTTTTTTGTTTTTTGGGTTATGCGGTCTCCCAGATGGTATAGCGCCAGGAGGGATAGGAAATATATCAGAGTTCCGATGGAGGTGTGGAGCTGGGCCGGGGTTAGGAGGGAGGCGCCTTTTTCTGTGGTTTGGAGGATTTGGGGCAGGGATATGGATAGGGTGATGCGGATTCCGTTTACGAATATGGTGGCTGCTAAGGCGGCTGGGAAGCATAGCAGGGTCCAGGTTAGCTTTCTTTTGGGGCCTTCTATTCGGTGGAGGAAGGACCAGCTTAGCATGAGGGAGGTTATCATCCAGAATTTAAGGCCGGCGCAGGCGGGGGCGATGATGAAGCGCAGGGAGTGGTTTATGTAACCTACTCCCTGTTCGTATGTGAAGGGGTGGCCGCTTAGGATGCTTGTCCAATAGGCGGTGGGGCGCAGTATCCATTGGAGTGATTCGCTGTCGGCTTGCTTTGTGTATAGTTTTAGGGCTAAGATGATTGATAAGCTGAGCAGATAGATGCTTGGGTTTTTTTTGTCTTTCATGTTTGGTTACCGTTTTTGTGAGTGGTGAAGGTTTTTAGGGGCTTGGTTTCTTTGGTGCTTATGGCTGATGCTTTGATTTGTGTAGGCAGGGTTTCTTTCTCTTTTTCTGAGTGCGGCTTAGCAGGACTGCCATGCTAAGAAGCAGAATGAGAAGGAGGCCGTTTGGCTCTGCGCCTATCATGTAGCCGCCGCCTACGGACAGGCCCGATACGCCGAAGGGGAGGGGATTGGGCTGATCTACGTCTTTGCTGTTTCCTTCCGGGCTGCGTACTTCTTCTATTACGGCTACGAAGGAGGTGTAGGGGGTGACCATGCTGTATTTCAGGCCGATGGAGGTGACTTCTTTTTTCACCTGGCTTCCGGTTTTGGAGCTGTAGTCGGTGAGCATTTCTACGCGCTTTCTGGCCCAGAGGTATTGGATAGCCTCGTTTTCCTGGGAAATGCTTTCGGCTGTGACGGGGATTTCTTCTATGTAGTCCTCGCTGCCGCGCTTTCCGGTGATGCGGATGGTTCCTGTTGGCTCGCCGCGCCATTTTCCGTAGAGTACGATGGGGCGGCTGGCGTAGAGGGTGGGTACGCCGGAAGGTTCGGTGTCGTAGGTTTCGAAGCCGTCAAATTCTACCTGGATGTTGGTTAAGAGAGGTGACTGTACGTAGGTGCGGAAGCGCTCCGCTGTTGCTTTGGCCTGCGCTTCTTCTGTGACTACGAAGTCTTCTCCCATTCCCGCAGCGGCGATTCCCTCGATGAGATAACGGTTTACGGAGCTTCCGATCCCGAAGGCAAAGTAGCTGGTGTCTCCCAGATTTTCGCGGATGTGATCGAAGATTTCTTTTTCGTCGGATATGTAGCCGTCCGTTATCATAACTACGGTTCTGGCCGTATTCTCATCCTTGGGAATGTGGTAGGCGGTCAAAAGCGCTGAGAGAAGCTCGGTTCCTCCTCCGCCCTTTTGCTCTTCTATCAGCTGCAGGGCGCTGTCGATGTTGGGTTTTACGGCTTCCAGGGAATTGGGGGCCAGGGTCCATACCGTATCGGAGAAGAGTATTACGTTGAAGCGGTCGGTTTCTTTTAAGCCGGATACCAGGTCGCTGATAAGTGTTTTGGCTGTGTCCAGGGCATAGCCGTCCATAGAGCCGGATACGTCCAGGGCAAAGATGTATTCTCTTGGGGGAATGTCGTCGGGGTTGTAGCGCTCGGGGGGCTGCAGGGTTAATTGGAAGAAATTGGTATTTTCTCCCTCGTAGAGTGTCAGACCCGAATGCATGGAATCTCCAGTTAGTTCATAGCTGAGAATAAAATCGCGGTCGCCGGCAAAGGTGCTTTTGTCGGCCAGGGTTACTTTGGCTGCGGTGTCCTGATCTTTTGAAATATTTATTTTGTGGGTGGTGCTTTTGAGGTTCTCTATGGGTACGCCGGTGGAGAGATTGACGGTGATATCGTAAGTGCTGTCTATGGGTGCGTTTTCTGTCAGATAGGGACTGGCCACCCAGTCGTCCGCCTCTGCTTCTTCGTCTGTCATCCGGCCGGCATAGCGCGGTCCTGTGACGGTAGGAAATACGAATTGGTAGATGCCCTCCTCCGGCTCTATCAGCTCGGTGTAAGTAAGCTCGATGGCTATTTCGTCTCCCGGCATAATATTTGCCACATCCATTGTAAAGACATTGGCTCTCTGCTCTTCCATCAGGGAGGCATTTTTGCCTTCGCTTTTGGCTTCCTCATATACTTGCTTGGCTTCTTCTTTTTCCTTAATCTGCGCCCGAACCATGTGATTGCCTACGGTCATGGTCATGCCGTGGACTGCGGCACGGGTGGAAGCGGGAAATACGTACTTGGCATTGATGGGATTCTCTCCCTCGTTGGCATAGCGCTGGGTTACGTGGATTTCGGCAATGGTTCCATTGACATTTGCCGTGACCTCGGTTCCCTTCAGGGGGAAGAGATCAGTGGAGGAGTCTTTGCCTTCTATGAGAAAGTAGGGGGCGAGGGTTACATCCCTCTCCTGCTCCGCGTCTTCTCTGCCTGCATAAACCGTCACCGGACAGGACGTCAGCAGCAGGAAGCCTGCTAAAATTCCACATAGCCATCTGTTTCTCCTTTTCATACGGATACACCTCTTCTGTTCTTTGATAGGTTTGCCTCAGGCGGCGCTCTGTCCGCTTTGGGGATTGTCTGTTGATAAGATTAAATTACAATATCAAAGCGTCAGAAGAGCGTCACGAAAACATCATAGTTGCATCATTTTTTTGTGAGCTTTGCGGCAAAATTATTGTGTTATTGAATATCTGTTTTGCGGCTTTTTTCCGAGGACAGCGAGTCAAATGTATATGGCCAGGGCCGCCCTCCCGTCTAAAGGATGCAGGGAGGCTTCATAGCATAAGGGAGTATGCGGGGGACTATAAATAAGAAAATCATTTACGCATAATAAACTTGCGGCATAGGCAAAAAACCTGTTATTATTTTTATAATTTTAGTAATGGTCTTCTCAAAAACGGTCAACGGATATATAATATATTTGTATTAACCGTTACGGTCAACAAGGAGACCGTATATGAATGACAAGTTTTTCAAACTTCCATTGGAAAAACAGCGGCGTATTATAAACGCTGCTTACAAAGTGTTTTCCGAAAACAGCTACAAAAAAGCCCCGATGTCAGAAATTGCAGACAGGAGCGGTATTTCAAAAGCGCTACTCTTTCACTACTTTACAAACAAAAAAGAATTATATATGTACTTGTGGACAAATGCTATTGACAGGACAAGGAAAGCGGTTGTAGAATACAAAACCTTGGAAACAGATGATTTTTTTGAAATGCTGAAAAGGAGCTTATTATCAAAGTGTTCGCTTATGCGTGATTATCCGCATATATATGCTTTTTCGCTGAGAGCATATTATGAAACGGCTCCGGAAATAAAAAATTCCATTCAGGAAAATTATAAGGATGTCAGCAAGGCGAGTGAAATGACAGTGTTTGAGAAAATAGATTTATCAAAATTCCGGAAAGATATTGATATAAAAACAATGTATGCCGAAATCTTCTACGCTATCGATGGATATATGCTGAAAAAATATCGTTCAAATTGTATTATACCGGACGAAATCGAGGAAGAGCTTACCGTTTTAATCGATTTTTGGAAAAAGGTTTATACCCGGGAGGTGTGAACAAAATGAGGCATAAAACAATTTTGGCACAAGGCGGAACCGTTCATTATTGGATTATTAGAAATGAAAATGTATCAGACTGTATTGTTTTTACGCATGGAGCAACCGCAGATCATACCATGTTTGAAAAGCAGATACCCTATTTTTCCGGTAATTACACAATTATTTTATGGGATGTTCCCATGCATGGATTGTCAAGGCCATATTAGCAATTCTCTTATCGAGATACGGCGGAAATATTACATAGCATATTGCAGAAAGAAAATATTGAAAAAACATTTATCGTGGGAATGTCTATGGGCGGATATCCAAGTCAGCATTTTGCGGCTATGTATTCTGATATAGGTAAAAGGATTGATTTTTCATTCCCCGTTTTAATATTGGCAGACGATAAAGACAGAACAGGCAAAGCATTTTGCAAATGGAGATAATCCGGATCAAGTAAATAAGGAAATAGAAAACTTTATTACCGAAACGGTACGCCGGGAAAGGAAAAATTATGCTGCATTATGATGAATATGGAAGCAGGGAAAATCCCACTGTCCTGTTGCTGCATGGGGCGGGTGCGCTTGATACATTTTGCAGTCAGTATTGCTTTTCTGATAAATATCATCTTGTTGTGCCTCACTTAGCAGGTGCGGGAAAGGCGGCCGCTGAGATTTATGAGCCGGAAAAGACCGCAGCGGAACTCTTTATGCTCATCAAAACCCTGCATAAAAAACGAATCGGCGTAATCGGTCATTCGCTTGGAGGCCAGATTGCAATAATGCTTGTCAGCAGGCAGCCTGAATTATTTAACTTTGCCGTATTTTTAAGCGCATGGGTAAATCCCAAGCCGAAAACAATTCGGATGTACTGTTCTCTTGCGGGATTGACTGCAAAAATGCTGCATTGGAGATGGTTGGCGCTGCTTCAGGGAACGTACTGGCATTACACCAAAGAACAGGCAGATACTATGGCAAAATATTCAAAACAGATTACTCCGCAGGTGTACCGTTCTTTTTTTGCCAATACATTGGATTTATCAAAGCTGTCGGAATATCAATCCGTAACAATACCTATGCTTGCTATTTGCGGGAGTAAGGAAGTGAAAGACCTGAAAGTTTCTCTTAAACAGCTTGCTCAAAATCCAAACTGCCGAACAATAACATTACAAGGAGTAAACCACGACTTTCCAATGCGAAATGCCAGGCAGCTTAATCCAATACTTGAACAATTTATAACGGAGTACTTATGAAGGGAGTAATCGTATGGATACATCGTCCTGTTTGCAGCATAAAAAACTGCTGTTTTGGTATGTTTCAATTGATTGATAAGTCCTGACTATACCAGCCAACGACAAAATCCTTTAAATCCATCAAAATATCCGTTGCTTTAACATCACACTGATTTTTTATTTTTTCCAAATTTTTCACCATTCTGTCTTTATCCATTCCATGATTTTTAAAACATATCAGGAATTTTTGAAAACCAAGTAAATCGTTAGGGTCTTTTTCTATTTCGATTTGTAATAACTGCAAAAATTTCATATCGGATTCATACATAAGACTATTCCAATCAATACGAACACACCATTTTACATGCTGCCATCCCGGATAACTCTCTAAATCATATTTTATGGCAGTACCTTCAAAAATCAAATTATCTGTTTCTCCGCTGTTGGACGCATCATCGGAATATAGGCTAACAGGCAGTCCTTCATAAAATGTAATTATGCTGCCCATACTATCAGCCTTGGTATCATCTTTTGACAGCAATGCAATATCATCCGTAACCATTTCGTTTAAATCTACATAAACTCGTGCTTTATCCATTTTCAGAAACTCCTTTTAGCCTAAAGCATGCCGCGATTGAGATTTGCTTTACCTATGCAGGAAAAAAACGTCAGGTGTGTAAGCCGCCCTATTATCTATGCTCCGCATCATCCCAATCTAAGCTCTGGTTTTTCGGGAGTGTCTTTGTAAGAATTAAGGTGTAAGCAGTCGCTATAAGCATCATAACCAAGCCATGAAGCATTTGCTTTTCCACCGTAAATCCCGCTTTATTGGCAAAAGCACTGAGTGTATTCACAGCAGAATGAGTAATCACACAGGGGAGCAGACTTCCGCCGCGGTAAAATATCGTTACAAACAGGAAGCCTACTGCAACCGCAAAGCAAATCTGACACAAAGCATACAGACAATATGGCAAACCATATCCAATAAGGAATAACTGACAGCAACGCCGTTCCAAAGATTTCCTGTGGCTATCATGATCAACGGCACGTAGTAAAGAAATCTGCGGGCAGGTACGAAAATTTTACAGAAGCCATACTGTTCCAGCAAATCATTTTTCCAAATAAGGGATAAAAGGATAATTGTCTGCAAGATACCAAAAACAGCATTTGCAGAGTATTCTATTCCGATTTTTTCATTCAGCGGATTTGCCAAGGATTGCAGAACGCAGTAAATCACAATCCATACAATCGCAAAAGTCAGCTCATTTTTCCCATAGAACTTCCTCCCATGCAAATTGCCGCGCAATGTAACGAAAGGGTAAAGTCGCGGAATACTTATGTTTCAGGCATTTTTTAGTTTCTGCCTCTGCATACACTCTTCCACGAACTGCCTCACCAGACGTTCATAGCGCTTGGTATCCACCATATAGCTCAGTCCGTGGCCGGCGCCGGGGAAGGTTTTCAGGGTTCTGTGACCCCCGCAGGCAGACCAGATCTCCTGGCTCATGCGGCAGGGCACAAAGCGGTCGTCCTCTCCATGTATCAGCAGAATGGGGATTCTGGTCCGGCGGACAGCGTCTGTCACAGTTGTCTCATCCAGATCAAAATGGCCGAACCACTTGGCCCCCAGGCGGATAATGGGCAGCATCACAGCGGGCGGGTATCCCCGGTCACGGCAGACCTTTTCAATAATAGCTGCCGGGGACGAATAGGGGCTGTCCGCTATAATGCCAAGTACATTTTTCGGCAGTTCGAGATTGGAGGCCATCAAAACTGCGGCGGCTCCCATAGACACGCCGGAAAGGAAAATGGGCGTATCGCTGCCAAAGGTTTCGCAGACGTAGTTGACCCAGCTTAAGCAGTCTTTGCGCTCCTTGATGCCGAAGGTAATGGTCCGGCTGGTGCTTCTTCCGTGTGCCCGCTGATCTACCACAATAGTATTGTGTCCCATCTCCCTGGCCAGCTTGTTTCCTCCGCAGAAGTCCCGAAGCGCCGTACCACGATAGCCGTGAAACTGGATCTGAAAGGGCGCTCCCTCCTCTCCGTGATAATATCTCCCTACCAGGCGAGTTCCGTCCCATGCCTGAATAAAAAGCAGTTCATAGGGAAGCCGCTCCATGCTCCCGATCAGGGTGTGCATCCGATCCTCGATTTTCTTATACTGCTCTCCGCCCGGTATTGCGTGCGCATCCTCGTCCGCCTTGGGAACGGCGTAAAACACCTCCCGATAAGCAATATAAACCACCAATATGCACAGAGCCGCAAGCAATACGCCTGCTCCTATCAGTATTATCATTTGAAACAGCCTCCATACTTGCGGGGATGCCCTTTTTCCAGGCACTTATGCCTGACTTTTCGGCATCCCCGTTCTTTCTTTTCTAAAATCTTCTTCCCATTGGGAAACTTTAATTCCGTAATTATGTATACCGGTATTCGCCCAGCTCATCCGTCTCGTAGAAATCTCCGTAGCTGAGATCAAAGACAGATTTCTCCTTAAGCTTCCCTGAAATATCAATCTGGTTTTTAATCAGATACTGCCAGAAGCCTGTATGGGAAATATCGCCCTGGAACTGAACGCCCTTTATCATGCCGTCCCTTACGATCACCTTCTGATAAGCATTCCTGCACTCCCTGGTGTATACCTGGCTTCCTTCCTCCTTCGGCTCCACCTCTCCCACGGACAGCATGGTAAGACCGAAGAAATTAATGGTATTCTTAATACAGAAGGTATCCATATACTTCTGCTGCTGACCGCACATATTGGCGGCGGCAATTCGTCCCTGATCCATCGCGTTGGGCCAGATGCCGGAAAGGGCCGTTACATCGCCCGCCGCATAGATATCCGGGTCGGAGGTGCGCATACATTCATCCACCACAATGCCCCGCTCCACCGCAAGGCCGCTGCCTTCCAGGAAGGAAAGGTTCGGCCGAACGCCTGCCGCGCAGACTACGAAATCACAGGGAATCTCTTCTCCGTTTGACAGCTTCACCGCCGTGATTTGGTTCTTTTCATTTACCACGGAATCACTGGCGCCGATGCCGAGCTTAAACACGGCTCCCGCTTTCTCAAAAAGCTCCTGATAAGCCCTGGCGGAAACTGCGTCCGTCTGTAAGGGCAGCACCCGATCCGCCATCTCAGCTATGGTTACCTGTATCCCCCGCTCTATCAAGGCGTAGGCTACATCCAGGCCCACCAGTCCGCTTCCCACGATAAATACGTGCTTTGCGTTCAGCTCTTCAATGGCTTTGTTCATTTTCTGAGCGTCGCTTAAATCCCGGAAGCCGAATACGTTGGCGGCTGTGCGGAAATTGGGAATGGGGGGGATTCCGAACACGGAGCCGGTGGCAATTAAAAGCTTTTCATAGGGCTGATAGCCATTCTCCATAATCACCCGTTTTTCCTTAGGGTCAATGGCCTTTGCCGCCTGCCCCCTTCCCCACATGATATTTTTCTTTTCAAAAAAGTCCTCATCCACAAAGGAAAGTCCTTTCTCGTCCCGCTCGCCGCCCAGATATTTGTGGAGCATGCAGCGTGAGTGGGAATATTCGTCGACGGACATCATCTGTATGGGCGCTTCGGGCTTTAACAGGCGAAGCCGTTCTGCCGCCGCTATTCCGGCCGCCCCGGTTCCTATGATCACATAAGGTTTTACCATACTCACACCTCCTCCACGTAAATGGCTTTCTTGGGACAGGCTGCCACACATGCAGGGCCTTCCTCCCGATCATTGCAGAAATCGCATTTCACAATCTTTTTCCTGGTTACATCAGGCTTGGGAATCCCGTAAGGACAGTTCATCACGCACATAAAGCAGGCGCCGCAGCGCTCTTCCCGATAAAGCACGTGTCCCGTTTTCTCATCCCGATAGAGGGCGCCGCTCATACAGCTTTCCATACATTTCGGGGAACTGCAGTGGCGGCAGAACATGGGGAGATATCCCCCGCTGCCATCGTTTACAATTTCATTACGGGATTCATTGGAGGGGTCGCCAAAATCAAGGGTCTCCACGCCTGTCTTCCCGTCTGTTCTGTGGCTGTCCATACAGGCCAGGGCACAGCTTTTGCATCCGTCGCATTTGGAAGGATCGATCATGATTCGTTTCATGTTTATTCCTCCCTTCTTAAATCTGAAGCCCTTTGCGCTTCTCCTCAATGATTTGCTCCAGCTTGTCGGCGGCTTTCACCGGATCAAGCTCTACAATGACCTGGCCGCCGGTGATGTCTTTCAAATCCTCGGTGAGCACCTTTACGGTCAAATCGCTGCCTGCGATAAAGGGCTGCTGTCCCAGATGGAGGGGAAGCCCCAAGGCCGCGCCGAACATGCCGTCCGCAAGAGCCTGCTCCTCCAGCCACTGGGGTGCGGATAATACCAGGGGCAGCTGCGGCAGGTCGATGTTCAGCTCCTTTGCCAGAGCGGTTGCCACCATTTCCAGACGGCCGATGGCCAGGCAGGGTCCGAAGTTCAGTACGGGCGGAATCCCAAGGCTCTTGCAGACCTCCTTTAAGCCGTCTCCCGCAAGCTCGGCCGCTTCCGGCGTCATAAGGCCGCAGTTCTCGATTCCTCCTGAGGAACAGCCTGCGGAAAGAACGATGATATCACGCTTAATCAGCTCTTTTGTCAGCTCTACGGTGCAGACGTCATGGCCCAGGGCTGTCAGATTGGAGCAGCCTACCACGCCTGCAACGCCCTTGATCTTGCCGGATACAATGAGATCCAGAAGGGGCTTCCAGGATTTGCCCAAGAAATCATAGAGGGAGCCTTCGCTGACGCCGGTGAGGGTATTCTTGTTTCCGTGCTCCGGTAAAAGCCGGAGTGTTACCTGGCCTCTGCGCTCCTTGTAGGCGGCGAGAACGGCATCCATAACCTGATTGCTGATTTCCTCCCGTTTGTCGAAGGAGAACTGCATCAGATCGGCGTTAGCCTTCTTTGCTACGTCGTCCAGGCAGATTTGTTTGATCTTTAATTCGTCACAGATAGGCTCGATGCCGGGCAGGGTGCAGTTGAACTCAGAGAGCACCGCGTCGATGGCTCCTGTCGCCAGTACTGCCTCACTGGTGTAGTTGTTGCCTGCATGACCGTCGAAAATGTCGGTGTAGTGGACGCCGCGAAGCTGCAGATCCTGGCCTACGCAGGTACAGCCTACCAGCTTGAAGCCCTTGGCTCCTGCGGCCTTTGCATTTTCCACCGCTTCGGGGGAAACCAGGCGTTCCTGGAGGTCTACGAAGATGGAATGCTGATGGCCGGTGATCATGATGTTGATATAGTCGGGATCGATGACATTAAGTCCTACGGGGGCCATGCGGATCTGCGGCTCTCCTAACATCACATCGTTTAACAGGTTGGTCAGGGTCAGTCCGTAAAGTCCTGTGGAAATACCGAGACGCAGGCAGGTCATCAGCATGTTGACGGGATCGGAGTTCAGATTGGTGGAGCATTTTACTACACCGGCAAAGACTTCGGATTTTGCTCCGCCTGGGAGGATGCCAAGCTCTTTCCACTTTTTATAGCGGGGAGCGTAGGCGAGCTTTTCGATCAGCTCCATTTCTTCGTAATCGGGCTTGTAGAGATCGGACAGTACCTTGTCAGCGACTGCTTCGGCCATTTTATGTAAATCGTCGGACTCTTCCAGGCCAAATTCGTGAACCAGAAGCCGGAGGGCATTTTCTCCCTTGATGGTTCCCTTGGTGCGGGCGGTGTCCTTTAGGTTCCGGGCGGTATTTTCCACAACGTGGATGTAGCATCCGCTTCCGCTTGCAACTGCCCGGAGAAGGTTTCTGGTTACAATGACATCTGCCGTGGCGCCGCAGATTCCTCTGGGGGCCGTGGGGGTGATGCGGCAGGGGCCGTTGGAGCACAGGCGGCAGCAGACGCCTTTTAAGCCGAAACCGCATTTTGTTTTTTGACTGTCTACCCGGTGATGGGAGGTCTCCATCGGCAGACCGGCGATAAACTCTTCTAAGGGCTTATCTGCGCTTTTACAGGTGTTGCATCCGTAACATTCGTTCATTTGGGTTCTCCTTTATCTTGGTTATTATTATTGTGATTGTAGCATTTTGTTGGAAAAACCGCAAGATTTATCCGCTTCCTGTTCCTGCATCAAGACAAAAATATCCTCCGAAAGCTCCTGTATCTGTTCTTTTAAATGGCTTTTGAATACCTTCTCTTTTGCCTCGGACATACTGTCCATCAGAATCATGTACACCATAACCAAAACGATTCCCGTAAACCATATGGAATAGTTTCTTTCTTTTTTCTTCGGCTCCTTCTTTTGTCTCATAGAATATTGTTAAATCCCCCTGTTTTTCAGTCGGTTATAGATTTCATCTGTGTTATAATCCGGGGCGCATAACATGGCCTCCTGGCAAATAAAAGCGACGTCCTTCCCTTTATCCCCCAGAAAGGACATGATTTCTTCCAATGCCTTTCCGTTTTTTAACATACTGCTTATAAGTTCAATCTTCCATCTTCATATGTTTTCTTTCCTTTCTATTATAATGAATTTTCTGATTCTTTGCAATAAAAGAAGTATTTTTCTAATCTTCTCACGGATATTTGGCCGAATTGACCTTGATTTAGAAAATAAAATTTAAAATAAGAAAGTTATTTTGTAATCAGAAGCTTCCGGGCGTTCTATCATCCTCTCAAACATAAAGATCTGCTAAATTCCATTAGAGAACATATCAGAGAAACGCCCCCATATCTAAAGATACAAGAGCGTTATCAAACTGTTAGGGGCAGAGATATTTTTTCATCTGCACCTTTATCTTTTCTCTGGCAAGAACGACAGACCGCCTAACCGCCTGTGCCGTGCAATGCTCCATTGCAGCAATATCATAGTAATTGAAATCGTACTCGTAATAGAGCAGGAAACGCCGCCTTTGTATCTCTGGCAGAGCGGCAATGATACGGTGGAGCAGTTCGGAGCGTTCCTGCTCGATAATCAGCTCGTCAACGCCTTTCGGCGTAACCCTTGCCCTTTTGTTAAGGGCTTCATCGGAAAGCTCGAAAAATTCTTTGTGGCGTTCATCCGATTGCAGCAGATTACGGTTTCTGCGTTCCATCTGCCGAAACTCAGTAAAGAATTGTTCGGATACCTCTAATTCGTGATAGCCGCCTTGCCCGTCCTTAAAGCTGATAAAATACCTTGTGCCGTTTTCCGCCGCTTCCTCCCGAAGCGTATATGTTTTAACTCGGTATGCCATTATGTTTTTCCTCCTGCGAAAAAATAGGGCGAAAGGTTTTTGACCTCTCACCCCATAGCCCGCAGGTGAATGTATTTTTCTTCCCTTACCGCTTAAAGGCTTTCAGCTTTTTCCGCAGGTGTCCCATCCTTGCGTAGACAGCCCCCGTTGTCAGACCGACAATCGGGGCAATCTCCTTTGTGGAATAGCCCTGCATTTTTAGGAGAGCGATTTTCAGAGTGCGCCTGTCTACCGTGACTAATGCGAGGTACAGATTTTCATTTTCAATCTCGTCCAGTAAATCAGCCACCGTCCTAACCTCCGTTTGTTTCTCCCTGTCCGCCATTCCCTCAAGGTATTCCCCGACATCATTCAGATAGCGGTAGAACCGTCTGGCGGCATTAAAATCCGCCCTGTCGTAAATACGGATTTTCTCAATGGTATCCTCGTCAACACCACATTTCCGTAAAATCCTTTCCTCCGCTTCTTTCCAGATACGCCATTTGCGCTCCTCCCGTCCGTGGTTATATGCCATTTCTTTTCCTCCAATCGGGATTTCATAAATCCAAGATTGAGAGGGCAGTAAGAAATCCCCCTCGATTTTCCAAAGGAAAAATCAAAGGGGCTTTGCACTTAAAATCTGCTTTCCATTATTTTTCTGAGCTTTGCCAGAATTTTGAGCTTGTGTCTGTTTACCGTACTCTGGTCAACATTTTCCATCTTTGCAATCTCTTTAGTGGAAACACCGTCAAAGAAGATTGCCCGTATCAACGCCCGCTCATCATCCGACAGCAAGAGCAGGGCGGCGTTCAGCCTGTCCAACATCATGGAATGGATAACTGTTTCCTCAACGCCCGCCGTTTCATCGGCAATAAAGTCCAGAGCGTTGCCCTCGCTATCGACAAATCCATCTAATGAAAGCAGGCTGTTCTTCGCATCCAGTTTCTGAAGATAACGCCACCGCTCTTTATCCCGATAGAAGTCCGTGTACTGTTCCCGCACAACCTCAATCAGACAGCCCTGCACGGGGATAAAGAGCTTGTCCGAATATGTATGGTCTGCTTCTCTGCGGCGGCAAAAATCCGTGTAGGACAGCTCCACATAGCCGCCATTCTCTTTGAGATATACCTTTCTCGGTGCGTATTTCACCGTAGACACCTCCAATCTGAATTTTGAAAATCGTTCAAATCCAGATTGAAAGGCGGGGAACGGCAGCCTACGACAGAAACAGCCATACGGCATATTCCTGCAAAAAACGACAAAAGAAAAACCGTAAGGGCTGTCACACCTTTACGGTTTAAGGAGAATTTATTTCTATTATGTAGAGATTTTACTTCTACTTGTAGGGCAGGAAGCCCCCATGTGGCGACAAGGATTTTTTTAACAGGTTATCCGTCCATCCTCGGTAGGGTATATGTAAATACAGATGAAAGCCGCTTGCAGGCAAAAGAAATCCCTCCAAACTTCAAAAGCGAAGTCGGAGGGTAATTCAAGCATAACAAATCAGCCCACCCGCACATCGTTTTTTTATTAGGTGGACTTGTCCTGCCTGTGTAAAAAGGAAAGAGCCGACAAACGGTGATTGCTCACTCATTCATCGGCTCTGCGTCTAAAGCGTCTGGCTCTTTGATGACGGTTACTTGTAAATCCTTTACTTCAATCAGAGTTTCCCGTTTGCACTTCGGACAGTAGAGAGGAAAGTTTTTCAGAATGGTATCTTCTCTAATTTTGTCACGGGTTTTGCTGCCACAGATAGGACAGCGTATCCATTCTGTTTGTTGTTTCATAAGCACTCCGATATAAATTTTTCAAGCATTGGATTAAGTTGCTTGGCATTACGCATTGGAAAGTCGTGGTTTGCTCCTTGTAATATCATTGTTTGACAGTTTGGATTTTGAGCAAGTAATGTAAGAGAAGTTTTCATATCTCTGACTTCCTTACTCCCACAAATCGCCAACATAGGTATCGTTACTGCTTGATATTCAGGTAACTTTGATAAATCTAATGTATTGGAAAAGAATGAGTCATACACCTGCGGAGTAATCTGTTTTGAATATTCTGCCATATTATCGGCTTGTTTTTTTGTGTAATTCCAATATTTCCCTTGAAATTGCACTAACCATCTCCAATGTAGCATTTTTGCGGATAAACCTGCAAGAGAACAGTACATCCGAATTGTATTCGGCTTGGGATTTACCCATGCGCTTAAAAATACGGCAAAGTCAAATAATTCGGGCTGCTTGCTGACAAGCATTATTGCAATCTGACCTCCAAGCGAATGACCGATTACGCCGATCCGTTTTTTATGTAGGGTTTTAATGAGCGCAAAGAGTTCCTCTACGGTCTTTTCTGGCTCATAAATCTCAGTAGCCGCCTTTCCTGCACCTGCTAAGTGAGGTACAATAAGATGGTATTTATCAGAAAAGCAATACTGCCTACAAAATGTATCAAGCGCACCCGCCCCATGCAGAAGCATGATAGTCGGATTTTCCTTGCTTCCATATTCATCATAATACAGCATAATTTTTCCTTTCTTTGTGAACAGTTTCAATAATAAATTTTTCTATTTCCTTGTTTACTTGCTCTGGATTATCTCCATTGGCAAAATGCTTTGCCTGTTTTATAAAATGCAAAGGATAACCTGTTTGCTTTGCCCATTCTTTGCAATATGCCTTAACCTTGCCTGTGCTGTCTTTCTCACCCACCAATATCAATATGGGGAACGAAAAATTAACATCTCTATTTTCTACAATAAAATATTCATATGCAATCCGCATTTTCTGGATAATTTCTGCTTTAGACAGCGGCTTTAACATAGACAACATTTTTTGATAGGAATAGCGGCTCTCTGATACTGACAATGCCATGCTCTTTCGTAAAAGATTTGTTGTAAAGCATTTTGCCATAGGAACAACCTGCTTCAGCCACCACAAGTCTGATTTTGAGTAATATTTAAGTCCCAATGGCGTTGTATCTAACGCCACAAATCCTTTTACCATATCAGGATACAAAGCAGCAAAATGTTGACTTGGATAGCCGCCCATAGACATACCCACTAAAAATGTTTTTTGAATGTTCTCTTTCTGCAATATGCTATGTAATATTTCTGCTGTATCTTGATAAGTGAATTTCTGATATGGTTTCGACAATCCATGCATAGGAACATCCCATAAGATGATTGTGTAATTATCTGAAAAGTAGGGTATCTGCTTTTCAAACATAGTATGGTCTGCGGTTACTCCATGCGTAAAAACAATACAGTCTGATACATTGTCATTTCTGGCAATCCAATAATGTACAGTTCCGCCTTGTGACAAAATTGTTTTATGCTGCATTTTGTTCACACCTCCTGCGTATAAACCTTTTTCCAAAAATCAATTAAAATAATAATTTCTTTCTCAATTTCATCTGGTATAATACAATTTAAACGATATTTTTTCAGCATATATCCATCGACAGCGTAAAAGATTTCAGCATACATTGTTTTTATATCAATATCTTTCCGAAATTTTGATATATCTATTTTCTCAAACACTATCATTTCACTTGCCTTGCTAACATCATTAAAGTTTTCTTGAATGGACTTGTGTATTTCTGGAGCCGTTTCATAATATGCTCTTAGCGAAAAAGCATATAAATGCGGATAATCACGCATAAGCGAACACTTTGATAATAGGCTTCTTTTCAGCATTTCAAAAAAGTCATCTGTTTCCAAAGTTTTGTATTCTGTAACCGCTTTCCTTGTCATCTCAATAGCGTTCATCCACAAGTACATATATAATTCCTTTTTGTTAGTAAAATAGTGAAAAAGCAATGCTTTTGAAATACCGCTCTCGTCTGCAATTTCCGACATTGGGGCTTTTTTATAGCTGTTTTCTGAAAACACTTTGTAAGCAGCGTTTATAATACGCCGCTGTTTTTCTAATGGAAGTTTGAAAAACTTGTCATTCATATACATTCTCCTTATTGACCGCAACGGTTAATGCAAGTATATTATATATCCGTTGACCGTTTTTGAGAAGACTATTGTTAAAATTAAAAAAATAGCAACAGAGCTTTAACCCTCTGCCGCTATGCCGCCTATGCGTAAATGATTTCAGTATTCACAATCTCCATCGCACAAGCCCGTATGTTATTCATCCTCCCGACCCATTCTAAGGCGTTTTCAGCCTTTAGCTGTTCCGTGATACCCTGCGCCTGCTTCATGCCCTCTATGAGCCGTTCAAGGCGTTCCTGCGCCTGCCTGTCAATGTCGGCAAGGTAGGAATTGAGCCTGCCGCTTGTGAGAAGATTTGTGTATGTAACCCTGCGGTGCTGTTTCAGATAGTCCAAGTGCCGCCGCCCGAATAAGCCAATCGGCTGTTCCTTTTCGGCAGGTAAGGCAATGCAGGGGATAAGGTAATCCCCGCTTTACATGAGTTAAAGACAGTGTTTCGGGGAAGTGCCGCAATCGGCACATTCCCCATGCCTATTTAATCAATTTTCCCCACAAAACGATAGTAAATCTCAATATCCCTCACTGTCCTACCGTTCCCATCTTTCCATGACTGGTGGACAACGATTTTCTCAATCAGTTCATTCAAGAGTGGGGCGGTAAGCTCGTCAATAGCACTGTACTTCTGGATTAAATCAATCCAACGCCTTGCATCGTCCGTTTCCTCTTTTGTTTCTTCAAGCTTTGCGGAGATGGTCTTGACTGTTTCATCAAGCTGTTGCTGCTCCGTGCGGTATTTGACAGAGAGCATGGAATAATTTTCTTCATCAAGAAACCCTTTTACCCTGTCCTCATACATCTTCGCAAAAAGGCTGTTCAGCTCCTGCCTGCGTTTCTGTGCCTTTTTCAGCTCTTTTTCGGCACGGGCATTCTCGGACTGCCGCTGTTTCTCGCTGCCCTGCAGTAGCCGTTCCAGAATGGCATCCTCATTTTCTTTTACCGCCATCAGCCAGTATTGTAACCTTCCGAGGACAAACGCATACAAAATCTTGTAAGGCGTGTAATGGAGCGTACAGAAATTCCTGCCATACGCTGCATACTGGGTACAGCGGTAAAAACGCCCCTTGTCCTTTGTGTTTGCCGAGCCGAGCGTCCATCCACATTCCCCGCACCTTATAAGCCCTGCGAATATCTGCGGCTCATCGTTTTTACGGCTCCGTCGCCGTGAATTTACATGCGTCTGCACCAAATCCCACAAATCCTGCGTGATAATCGGCTCATGCGTATTTTCCACCACGAACCACTCATCCTCGCTGTGCTTGATATTTTTTTTGGATTTATAAGACATTTTTGTCAGCTTGTAATGGACGGTATGCCCAAGGTATATCTGGTTGGCGAGGATGCCGCTGACGGTCTGTATGCACCAGCGGTATTTTACTTCTTCTGGTTTTCCCTCAAACATGGACGCCTTATACCCGTTCCTTTTATAAAGCCACCATGTTGGGACTGGCACTTTATCTTTGGCGAGGGCGTGGCAGATTTTCTTTGCCCCATACCCATGTGCCGCAAGTTCAAAAATCCGTTCCACAATCCACTTCGTTTCCTCATCAATAATGAGCCTGTTCTTTTCCGTCGGATGCAGCTTATACCCTAAAGGCGTGACAGGGGCGATGTATTCCCCATTTTTAAACTTGGCTTTCATCGCATTTTTTACCTTGCGGCTCGTTTCCTTTGCCTGCCATTCGTTGAACACAGGTTATTGGGGAAAGGGAAAGCAAACAGGCAAAAATCCAGTATTCATGCGGGTTTGCGGCGAGATGGCTCTCAAAAGCTAACCTCACAAAAGACAGATTATTGCACAATCACATATCGTTTCTAAGGGAGAATGTTGATTCCGGTCACATTCTCCCTTTTTTCATACCAAGAAACGAGGTGATTATCTTGAACACGCAAATCATCGCCATCGCCAACCAAAAGGGAGGTGTGGGCAAGACCACAACCTGTGCCAACTTAGGGATTGGACTTATCTGATTCCTTTCCATAAGTCAATATAATTTCCATTTTTTTACACAAAACACAGCCTATTTTTGAAACAATCCACCTTGACAAAACGACATATATGTCGCATAATTATTTTAGAGACATCAGTGTCGCAAATTTTCAATATCTTTCCTGATACACGGATCCATTTTGCAGGTATCAGTTTGTGTTGATGGAAATTGCGTTTGTCTCGAAGATACTCAAAGGATTCTTACAAAACTAAAATCAGGAGGTATCATGAGCAGAAAAGGTGATAAAACAAAAGAACTCATCCGCGAAAAAGCGGCAGTCCTTTTTGCCCAAAAGGGTTTTAAGGAAGTAACCATGAAGGATATCTGCGAGGCGTCCGGTCTGAGCCGGGGCGGTCTTTACCGCCACTATAAGAGCACGGAGCAGATCTTTTCGGAGCTGATGGACTGCCTGCTAAAAACCCAGGAGAACGAATTTATCGTCAAAATGGAACAAGGCCAATCCGCCGTACAGATCCTGGACGAAGTTCTGAAACGCTACCAGGATGAAATGATTGACAGCGGCGCCTCCCTAAGCGTTGCCATTTACGAATATTTCAGCCGCCCCCATTTGGAAGCCGGAGATAATACTCTCCGGGAAAAATATCGCTCCTCCGCCTGCATGTGGCGGGAATTGATTCAATACGGCATAAACCGAAACGAATTTCGGCCCGTTTCCTGGGAAGCGATTTTTGATCTGATTGTATTTTCCTACCAGGGCGTGCGTATGTACAGTAAGCTTATGCCCATTGATCCCCGGATTCCAAAACGAATCATTGATCAGATCCGTCAGCTTCTTATCGGCTCCCGCTCCTTTGATCCCGCAAGGGTTGCATTTATCAACCCTGCGGATATCACAAAGCCTCTGCCTGATTTTCCAAAGATCTGCGTATCTACCTTTTCCGAGGCAATCATTGAGAAATACGCAGCCAGAGAAGGCGTCACAAAAATCGCGGAGCTTTACACGGCCAACGGCGCCCTTCCCGTCTACCGGACCGTCTATGGAGGAACCCCCATCGCCTTCTTCCTGTCCCGGGTAGGCGCTCCCGCCTGCGCCGCCGGCCTGGAGGAAATCATAGCCATTGGAGCCGGAAAAATCGTACTCTTCGGAAGCTGTGGTATTCTGGATGAATCCCGGATGGAGGGACGCTTCCTGATTCCCACCGCCGCTGTCCGTGAGGAAGGCACAAGCTTCCACTATGCCCCGGAAAGTAAAGAAATCCCGATGGAGCCGTCATCCGTCCAGGCCATGACCAAGTGCCTTGATACTTGCGGCTACCCTTATGTCACCGGAAAGGTATGGACGATGGATGCCATCTACCGGGAAACGGCAGATAAGATCGAAAAACGCAGAAACCAGGGCTGTCTTGCCGTGGAAATGGAGTGTGCCGCCGCTATTGCTGTGGCCCGTTTCCGCGGTGTGAAGTTTGCTCAATTCCTGTACGGCGCCGATAACCTGGATTCCGACATCTGGGAGCCGCGGGATCTGACGGATTACGGAATGACCAATGGAGAAAAGTACCTGTCTCTGGCCTTTGAGTGCGGCCTTGCTCTCTAAGTCCCCACTACAAACCGACGAGACCTCAAGCTTATAACGCAGCAGGCCGCGGGGCATTTGTTCTTCGCGGCTGCCCGATAAAACGGGGTAAGCTTCTCCAAATGAACATGCTGATATTTTCACTCGGATTTTTGCCCGTAGGAATAAAAATACACGCTAAAATATACCTCAAAACCACTTGCAGGATCGCCCTCTAAATGATAAAATTTTCAGTAGAAAAAATCCTCAAAGGGACATACCCCTTATACCTCGCAGCAAGATTGCGGGGTATTTGTTCCCGCCGGGGAATATCATGGAGACACGATTATGAAGAAACGAATTTATCTGTGCATCCTGGCCGCTTTTCTCTGCCTTACTCTTGCCGGATGCCAAAAAGCCGATCCGGAGGCGGCCGACGGCACAGCCAAAGCGCCGGAAACGGTAGAACTTTTAGTATGGGGCGCAGCGGAGGACGAAGCTCTGCTGGGTCAGATTTTTGAAAGCTTTCAGCAAAAATACCAAAGCGAGGCCGATTTTCACATCACCTTTTCCCCCCAGAGTGAAAGCAACTGTATGGATGCGCTGATGAATGATTTGGAAAACGGCGCCGATGTATTTGCCTTTGCGGACGATCAATTGAATACGCTGGTAGCCGCAGGCGCCCTGGAGCCTGTAGAGCCGGCGGATTCCATCAAAGCCGCCAATCTTTCGGAGGCCGTTCACGCCGCCTGTGTGGGGGATACGCTGTATGCTTATCCTCTGACTGCGGATAACGGATATTTTCTTTATTATAATAAGCGCTATTTTACGGAAGGGGACATTTCCTCTCTGGAGCGGATGCTGGAAGTCGCCGCAGCCCAGGAAAAGAAAGTAACGATGGACTGGTCCTCCGGATGGTATGTATATTCCTTCTTTGGAAATACCGGACTTGAAGTAGGTCTCAACGACGACGGCATTACCAACTTCTGCACCTGGAACGGGACGGAAGGTCCCATTCGCGGAACCGATGTGGCGCAGTCCATGCTGAACCTGGCCGAAAGCCCCGGGTTTTTGAATACCACGGACGAAGGCTTTCTAAAGGGCGTGCAGGACGGAACGGTTATCGCCGGCGTCAGCGGTACATGGAACGCCGTAGCCATAAAAGAAGCCTGGGGTGCGGACTACGGAGCGTCAAGGCTCCCCTCCTACACCTGCGGCGGGCAGCAGGTTCAGATGGCCTCCTACTCCGGTTATAAGCTTATCGGCGTCAACGCCTACTCCGCATCTCATGAGTGGGCCTCCCGCCTGGCGGAGTGGATTTCCAATGAAGCCAATCAGAAGCTTCGTTTTGAGCTGCGGGGACAGGGTCCTGCCAACAAAAATGCGGCGTCTTCTCAGGAGGTGCAAAGCTCGCCCGCTATCTCCGCTCTCCTCAGCCAGTCGGAATTTTCCACGGTTCAGCGTCTGGGCGGGAATTTTTGGGACCCCGTAACCGTCTTTGCCGGAAATATGGCCGCCGGCAATCCCACCGGGCAGGGGCTTCAGGAGCAGCTTGATAAGATGGTGGAGGATATCACGGCGCCCTAGTACATCGCCGCACCCTTGAGATTCGTGTCAGCTGTGCGTCTGCGAAGCGCATACTTGAATATTGCAGCAAATATTTTGGAGGTATTACCATGACAAAACAAATCAGCCTCAAACGGCGCTTAATTCTGCCCATTGCCCTTCTGGGGATTGTGGCGCTTATTTCCAATGCCTTAGCTGTTATCAATATACATAATGTCAATTCCAATGCAGCCAATATTGCGGATAATCTGATGTCAGGGAAAAGCCGGCTTGCAGAGATTTCCGAATCTGCCATGAATATTCACAATCTGGCCCTCTCCCACATTGTGGCAACGGATTATAATACAATGATTACGGTGGTAAATGAGATTAAGGAGGAGGAAGCCTTATTGGACAATATGCTCCTGGAGTACGAAGGCTTTGTTACGGAGGAAGACCAAAAGGAGTATGAGGCTCTTTTGTCCGCCTATGATTCCTTTAAGCATGCTTTGGTCAATCTAGTGTGTAAGAGCGCCAGTCATAAGACCCAGGAAGCTTATCTTCTCGCCAATGAGGATGTGGCTCTTTTTGCCGGAACTATTGAGGCCAGTATTGACGCCCTGGATGCTTCCATCAGTGAGCAGACCTCCGATGCCAGAGGGCAGCTCTCGGCGGTATATGTGATTTCTCTGATTGTCAGTGTTCTTTCCATTGCCATCTGTACGGCCCTTGTGTTTGGAACCATTTCTTTAATTCTGAAATATGTGGTGACACCCATTAAGAGTATTTTGAGTACGATTCGCGACAGCTCGGATCGCATTGATGATATGACGAGTGAGGTACGCAAGCGAACGGCTACTTCCCGGGAAAGTGTGTCGGATCTGTCCAATCTGATGCAGCAGCTCTCGTCAACGATTCAGGAGGTGGCCAGCAATGCCGCTGTGATTACGGCAAGCGCTGAGGAAGTGAACCGGGATGCCCACGGTACGGCGGAGGAATGTGCAAGTATTACGGCCTATTCCGTGGCTATGAAGGCACGGGCGGATGATCTGGAGCAGTCGGCTAAGACGAATGTGGAGGTTACCAGCGCTAAGGCGGCGGATATTTTGGAGTCTTTAAATGAAGCGATTGCCCAGAGCCGCAGCGTGGATCAGGTGAACAGTCTTACGGATGAGATTTTGAAGATTTCACAGACTACCCGGCTGATTGCTCTGAATGCTACGGTGGAGGCGGCCAATGCAGGGGCCGCGGGCAAGGGCTTTTCTATGGTTGCAAAGGAAATCCGGCAGCTTGCCAATTCCAGCAGTGATGCGGCCAATCGGATTCAGGAGATTAATTCGGTTGTTACTTCTGCTGTTTATAATCTTTCTCAGAATGCGCAGAATCTGGTGGATTATATGAACAGCTCTATTTTGACGGAGTTTCAGGAGTTTGTGCGGTCGGGGAAGCAGTATCAGGAGGATGCGGCTTATATCAAGCAGTCGATGGATAACTTTAAGGAGCGGACGGAGCATTTGCGGGGATCTATGTCCGGGATTGTGGAATCTATTGGGGCGATTACGACGGTGATTGGGGAAGGCGCTTCCGGGATTTCGGGGGTTGCGGACAGTACGAGGAGTTTGGTGATTGATATGGAGGATATTACGCAGAGGATGGGGGTGAATCAGGCTATTGTTGGGGAGTTGAAGGAGGAGACGGTGGTGTTTGATAATCTTTAAAAGGTGGTCGGTTTTGAGAGAAAAGAGGCCCCCGGGCTTTTCCATATCTGTGTTCGGACGGTTCGCGTACAGTCTGTCTGCTCTTGTCGGACTAACGTTTTTGGGATTTGACAGGCTGCGCCTGTTGGAGTTTTTTGACGTTAGTTCGCCAATTTCAGACAGACTGTACGCGAACAGCCGGACACCTGATATCGGAAAAGCCCGGGGGCCTCTTTTCTCTCAAAACCTCTGGTTGGCGGTGGTACTGTGGTTTGTTTTTAGGATGCTTGCTGTCTTTTTATTTTTCGTTGATGTAGTTGATTAGGCCTTCTGCTTTGATGATGCGCTGCATAAATTCGGGGAAGGCCTGGCCTTGGTATTGTTTGCCGGTGGTGAGGTTGCGGATGGTTCCGCTGTCAAAGTCTACTTCTACTTCGTCGCTGTCTTTGATGTCTCTTGCGGCTTCCGGGCACTCGATGATGGGGAGGCCGATGTTGATGGCGTTGCGGTAAAAGATCCGGGCGAAGGTTTCGGCGATGACGCAGGAGATGCCGGATACTTTGATGACCAGGGGGGCGTGCTCCCGGGAGGAGCCGCAGCCGAAGTTTTTGTTTGCTACTATGATGTCGCCGGGGTGTACTTTGCGGACGAAGTCTTGGTCTATGTCTTCCATGCAATGTTCGGCCAGTTCTTTGGGGTCTGCTATGGCCAGGTATCTGGCCGGGATGATTACGTCGGTGTCTACATTGTCTCCGTATTTGAATACGTTTCCTTTTGCCTGCATAGATGTGTTCTCCTGTCTTTGTTCGGAAATTTTTTTGTTTTTTGTTTTATTTTATAAGGCAAGGTCTTTTGGTGCGGATATTTTGCCTGTTACTGCGCTGGCGGCCGCTACTGCGGGGCTTGCCAGGTAAACTTCGGAATCTACGTGTCCCATCCGGCCTACAAAGTTTCGGTTTGTGGTGGATACGCAGCGCTCTCCCGCTGCCAGGATTCCCATGTAGCCGCCAAGACAGGGGCCGCAGGTGGGGGTGCTTACGGCAGCTCCGGCCTGGATGAAAATTTTTAACAGTCCTTCTTCCATAGCATCCATGTAGATTTTCTGTGTTCCCGGAATCACGATGCAGCGAAGTCCTTTTTTTACTTTTCGGCCTTTTAAGATTTGGGCTGCGGCGCGCAGATCGTCCATGCGGCCGTTGGTGCAGGAGCCGATTACTACCTGGTCTATGGCGATGTCTTCTGTAATCTCGCCGATGGTTTTTGTGTTTTCGGGCAGATGGGGGAAGGCTACCGTGGATTTCAGGGTGCTTAAGTCGATGGTGTATTCCTCATCGTACTCTGCGTCCGGATCTGCCTCGTATACTTTGTATTCTCTTGCGGAATGTTCTTTCATGTATGCTTTTGCAAGATCGTCTACCGGGAAGATGCCGTTCTTTCCGCCTGCTTCGATTGCCATATTTGCTATGGTGAAACGGTCGTCCATTGACAGGTTTTTGATGCCTTCGCCTGTAAATTCCATTGATTTGTAGAGTGCTCCGTCTACGCCGATCATGCCAATAATGTGGAGAATGACGTCCTTGCCGCTGACCCATTTGGAGGGCTTTCCTATGATGTTGAATCGGATGGCGGAGGGAACCTTGAACCACGCCTTGCCGGTTGCCATGCCTGCGGCCATGTCGGTGCTGCCTACGCCTGTGGAAAAGGCTCCCAGAGCGCCGTAGGTACATGTGTGGGAGTCTGCGCCGATGATGCAGTCGCCCGCCACGGTGAGTCCCTTTTCCGGAAGGAGGGCGTGCTCGATGCCCATCTCTCCTACGTCGAAGTAGTTGCTTACTTCATGTTTGCAGGCAAATTCACGAACGCATTTGCAGTTTTCGGCGGATTTGATGTCCTTGTTGGGGATAAAATGATCCATTACCAGGGCGATTTTATCCTTGTGGAATACTTCTTTGCTGTTCATTTTTTCCATCTCGCGGATGGCTACCGGTGTTGTGATGTCATTGCCAAGAACCAGATCGAGATCCGCTTCGATAAGCTGCCCGGCCTTTACCTCCGAAAGTCCTGCGTGGGCTGCCAGGATTTTCTGTGTCATTGTCATTCCCATACTGTATACTCCTCCTGATTTAAAATTGCTGCGCAATAGCACGAAAGGGCAAAGTCGCTTCGCGATGCACGGAAATCGCAAAAAGATACGATTTCGCACTGAAAAACTCGGGATTTCCGCACAAAATTGTAGTTTTTTATTTCTATGCATATTTTAACACTTGTATTGATATAAGTAAAATATATATTATTAATAGTTCTTATAAATTTAACTTATTTAAAAGAGAGCTGAAATGCAATGACTGTCAAAAAAACAAAGCCCCCGCAGCTAACTGTAGGGACTTTGATACTCACCGGCAGTATCCGATAAACCAGGGCAGACACCGCCCAACGGACAGAACTGCACAATGTGAGTCCGTTGAACGAAAGTGCTTTCTTTCTGAATGATTTATAATCTTATGGAAGCCATCTTAATACATCCTTTATATGACTGTCCCAAAAATTCCAGTCGTGTACGCCCGGATATTCTTCATATGTAATCTCAACTCCCAATTCTTTTGCTTTTTTATAAAAAGCTTCACTGGAGGGTGTAATGGGATCTTCTGTACCGCAGGCCATATAGAGCTTCGGAAGCTCCGCCTTTTCCGAAAGTCTTTTCTCCAAAAGCTTTTCCAGCTGATTGTCGCTGTTATGCTCTAAGGCAACCGCATTTACATAGGAACGCGGCATTTTCTTCATATGAGGCATATCGGCGCTTTCCAAAACATTTCTGTCCAATGCCCCGGAAAGAGAGGCGGCATAGCCATAATAGCCGGGTCTCTCCAATGCGCAGCGGTAGGTTCCGTAGCCTCCCATAGAAAGTCCTGCAATATAAGTATCCTTTCGCTCTTTGCTTAACGGAAACATTTTACACATAAACTCCGGCAGTTCTCTGGTAATATAAGTGAGATATGCTTCTCCTGCCTCCATATTCACATAGCTGCTGTTTTCTCCGGACGGCATGATAACGGCAATCCCTTTCTCCTGGGCATACCGTTCAATTCCGGTAAATCTTGACCAGTCCATACAGTCCCCATAGCTTCCATGCAGCAGGTACAGCACCGGAAACCGTTTCTCTTCTTTATAGTAATCTACGTCCCTCTCTTCCAGATAATCATCCGCACTCACCGTCGGAATAAAAACGATGACATGGGCGTTCTTTTTAAGGCTCGTTGAGTAAAAACTGCAATCAATATGTGCCATATTATCCCTCCTCCACAGAATCATTGTTTAGCGGCAGCCAGTCCAATACTCTCCGAATATGGGTATCCCAGTAATCCCAATCATGGATTCCCGGGTGCTCCTCATAAGTCAAATCTATGCCGGCCTTTTCAAAGGCTTTTTTGCCTTCCACATTAATCGGATAAATGAAATCTTCCGTTCCGCAGGATTGAAATACCTTGGGAAGCGGCAGCCCTGCTTCTTTGTCTCTTTTTATCAGCTCAAAGATATCTGCCTGCGTTCCTTCCGGTTCCGTATTTTCAAAAATCGCATTCCAGCAAAACGGGCCGTCTATGGTTCCCTTATCCGTGTCCCGCTTTACCGCAACGATATCGACTGCTCCTGACAGCGTCGCGCAGGCTGCAAACTGCTCCGGTTTTTGGAATGCCAGACGCAGCGCGCCATAGCCGCCCATAGAGAGTCCGGCTACGAAAGTATTTTCTCTCTTTTTGCTGAGCGGAAACAGTTTTGTTACAAATTCCGGAAGCTCCTCCAGCAGATAGGTAAGATAGGCGCTGCCTTTGTACATATTCTGATAAAAACTGTTGGACGCCGACGGCATAACCACCGCCAGCTTATGCTCCTGGGCATAACGCTCTATACCTGTCAGCCGAAACCAGTCCGTATAATCGCCGTAAGCTCCGTGAAGAAGATATAATGTCTGAAATTTTGCTCCGTCCTTAAAATAATCGGACTTTTTATGATTCAGTATTTCATCCGAATTTGGTGTAGGAACAAACACACATATGTCCGTGTTGAAGCACAGCGACGGTGAAAAAAAGTTTACTTGAAAAAATGCCATAACGTTATGTATCTCCTTTCCTTAATTCGCACACGCTTTTCTATGTAAGGGTATACCTGCAGGATATTTTTACTCTGCTTTTCCCTTTTTCAGATTCTTAAGATAGTCCACATAGACAGCCGCTAAGATAACGACGCCCTTTAAGATAATCTGCCAATAAGAATCTATTTTCATCAGATTCAGTCCGTTATTCAGCAGTCCGATGATAAGCGCGCCAATCAAAGTCCCGCCTACGTAACCGTAACCTCCAGCCATAGACGCCCCGCCAAGAACACAGGCCGCAATCGCGTCCATCTCCGCCCCGTCGCCTGCCAGGGGATTTCCCGAATAGCTTCTTGCACAAAGCACCATACCGGCCAAAGCGCCCATAATACCGCTGAAAATGTACACAAACATTCTCACATTCACTACATTTACACCGCTGAATCTGGCTGCCTTTTCATTTCCGCCCACCGCATAGATATGACGTCCCAAAACGGTTTTATTTAAAATCAGCCACACCAATATAAATACAACAGCAAGATAAATAACAGGCAGCGGCAATATACCAAAGGCATAGCCCGTTCCCAGATTGATCCAGCTTCTGTTGTCAATCCGCACAGTTGTACCTCCGGTGTAAACATAAGTTGCACCCCTCAGAATACTCATCATGGAAAAGGTTACAATAAAAGGCGGCAATGTTGTTCTGGATATAATTGTGCCGTTCACCGCTCCGATTGCCGCTCCAATCAAAAGGCAAATGAGAATTACAGCCCAGATGGGCACGCCCTTTCCGATAATAGTACCGGCAATCACACCGATGATTGCGATAGTTGAACCAACCGACAGATCAATTCCCCCTGCAATCAAAATCATTGTCATAGCGCAGGCAAGAAACATATTTGAGGAAATCTGACGCAGCACATTCATAATATTTTTCTGTGTAAGAAATTGCGGAGACTTGATCGAAATCACAATACAGATGATCAGTAAACCAATTAAAATACCTGCGTTCCTTTTAAAATACTTTTTTACTCCATCGAGCAGCTTCCCCTTCAACAGCGTTTTCTCCATATCTGAAACTCCTTTATCACGTTTTATTTTGATTCTCATACTTTCAATCAGCTGCCTACATATTTACCGCATACTGCATGATAATCTCCTGTGTAGCCTCGTCATGATTTAATACCTTTGTGATCCGGCCGCCATTCATAACCATAATTCTGTCGCTCATATTTAAGATCTCCGGCAGCTCGGAAGAAACCATAATGATAGAAACGCCCATTTTCACAAGCTCGTTCATGATTTCATAAATCTCACTTTTTGATCCTACGTCCACCCCTCTGGTGGGTTCATCCAGAATCAGCACCTTTGGGTCCGCAGCCAGCCAGCTTGCAATAATCACCTTCTGCTGATTTCCCCCTGACAAAGAGCTGATTGCCGTCTCGCTGTCCGGCGCCTTCACAGAAAGCTTTTGTATGTATTCGTCAACAATCTCCCGCTCTTTATGGCTGTCCACCTTAATGCCCTTAATAAATCTGCGCAGTACTTTTAAAGTCAGATTAAACCGAATCTCCATGTCCTGGAAAATCCCCTCGGCCTTTCGATCCTCCGGAACAAGCCCTATTCCTGCTTTTAAGATCTCCGCCGTGCTCTTTCCCGCCACATCTGTCCCGTTTAAAAGAACATTTCCGGAATCAATTTTATCAATTCCAAAGACGGCCCGGACCATCTCGCTTCTTCCTGCTCCCACAAGTCCGGCAAATCCAAGAATCTCCCCTTCCTTCAATTCAAAGCTTACGTCATGCACTTTCTGATTGGTTAGATTCTTTACCTCCAAAACAGTCCTTGAACATTCGTTAAATGTCCGAATATAGTAGTTATTTAAGGATCTTCCCACCATCATAGCAATCAGCTCGTCGTTTGTCGTTGTGCTGGTATCCCGCGTCCCGATATATTCTCCGTCTCTCATGACGGTAACCCGATCAACGATCTGTTCCAGCTCGCTCATGCGGTGAGAGATATACACAATGCCGATTCCTTTTTTTGTCAGATTTCGGATACTGACAAACAAAGACTCTACTTCTCTGTCTGACAGGGAGCTTGTAGGTTCATCCATCACAACAATCCGCGCGCCGAAGGAGATTGCCTTCGCTATTTCTACCATCTGCTGCTGTGCAATATTCAGATCCGCAATCAAATCGGTCGGATTCAGTTCCAGTCCCAATTCCGCCAAGATCTCGGCTGTCCGTTCCTCCATTTTTTTTGCATCTGTCAGTCGGCCGCTGCGCGTTATCTCTCTTCCCAGAAAGATATTTTCCATCACGGTCAGATAGGGAACCAGCACCAATTCCTGGTGAATAATCGAAATTCCGGCCTTCCTTGCATCTTTTACGGATCGTATCTCTGTTTTTGTCCCTTCAATAAAGATCTCTCCCTCATCCTTTGTGTAAATGCCCCCCAATATTTTAATCAATGTCGATTTTCCCGCACCGTTTTCACCGAGCAATGCATGAACCTCTCCTGCCTTAAGCTGCAGATTAACTCCTTTTAACGCATACACGCCGGGAAAACGCTTATGAATATTTTTCATTTCCAATAAATATTGTTCCGCCAAGCCGTTAACCCCTTTCTTTTAAAAAGGAGGGGCATTTCTCACGCCCCTCCGGATGAACCTCGCCCACTGTCTGATATTAATTCCAGTTTGCCGGATCAGTATCTTTTACGGTATCCGGCGTTACAAGTGTTGTCGGAAGTGCGTATTCCGCATCCACCGTACCGCCGTCTAAAATCGTATATGCACACTCTACGGCCTTCACGCCGATGGAAACCGGACTCTGTGCCGCTGTCGCATATAAGCCGCCCTCCGAAACGCTTGTCTTTCCGGACGGAGAACCGTCTACACTGATGACTTTTATTTCTTCCGCACGGCCCGCAGACTCCACGGCTCCAAGAATGATAAGGCTGACATCATCGTTTAAGCCCCAGAATACGTCAATCTCAGGATTTGCCGTCAAAATGTCCTCCGCATTCTGTAAAACAACGTCCATTGTAGAAATAGATTTTCTGTCAATAATCTTGCAATCCGTATCTTTAATGGCTTCCTCAAGGCCCTGTACTCTATGTACAACGCTTTCCGCCAGCGGATTTTCAATAACACAGATATTGCAGCCGTCCGGGAAGAGTTTTACAATTTCTTCTCCGCACTGTCTTCCTGCTTCCACGTTATCCGATGCAAGGTAGCTCTCAATCAGGCTGCGGTCCGCAACGGCTGAGTCAACATTAATTACTTTTACGCCTGCTTCCGCACATGCTTCCAGCGCCGGCTGTACGGATTCGGAATCTACCGGATTCAGAAAAAGTACCTCGATGCCCTGTGTGATTAAGTCTTCAATTACGTCATTCTGCTTTGCCTGGTTCTGCTGTCCGTCAATTGCGATCAGCGTGTCGCCGTTTGCTTCTACCGCCTCCTGCATTGCATCACGCATTGCGATGTGGAACGGATTCGTCATATCCATACAGGTATAACCAAAAATATGTCCTCCCTCGGAGGCTTCTGCCGGAGCTTCCCCTTCCTCTTCTGCCGGCGTCTCCGCAGCCGGCGCCTCTGTGGGAGCCTCCTGCTCTGTTTTCGCGTTTCCGCCGCATGCAGTGAGCGCTGCCGCCATGCTGACTGCAAGCAATGTTGCCAATACTTTTTTCATAATCCCTTTTCCTTTCTTTTTCCATCTGTTTGATGAAATCGTCTACGTAAACGTTTTTACTTTGTATCTGCATTTTACCCCCCCCCCGGTATCAATTTGTCAATAGTAATAATTATATAAAAAATATTACTCTTTTTCATGCAAATTATCCAAAATTTCTTTTTTGATTTTCAGCATTATATCTATTTGATTCTTACTTGACATGGATTTTTTTAGATGATATTATTTTTTAAACGTTTACTATCGCAAGAAAGGAAGATTTTCGTGTCAAATATCAGTATTTGCGACGTGGCAAAGCATGCAGGGGTATCCATCGCTACTGTGAGCCATGTGATTAACAATACACGCTCCGTAAAAGAAGAAACAAGGAATCTGGTACTGAACAGTATTCAGGAATTAAACTACAGCCCCAATACGGCGGCCCGCAGCTTCAAGACAGGAAAGAGAAATCTGATTGCATTTATTGTTCCGGATATCTCCAACCCGTTTTTTGCAACGCTGATTGAAGAAGTGGAAATGGTAATTGCCAAAGAAGCCCTCCATCTCCTCGTAGTTAATACAAAAGAGACAAAGGAACGGGAAATAACGAACCTGCGGTTTTTGGCAAACGGAGGAGTAGACGGCTTTCTTCTGGCCTCCACATTTGACAATTATGCGGAAATGGAAGACGTGATTCCAAAGCATATACCGGTAGTTCTGGTAGATCGGCGGCCGGCGGGAGCGCCCTATGATTCGGTTATCGTAGCCAATTATCAGGCTGTTTACAGCAGCGTCGAATACCTGATCCGAAAAGGCCATACCAGGATCGGATATATTACAGGTCTTCCCAGGATTACGACGACTGCCGAACGGCTTGAAGCGTACCAGGACGCTATGGAGGCAAACAATCTCTCCACGGAAGGCTTTATCCGCACCGGAACATCCATGTCCGCCCTTGTATCCGAGAACCTTGATATCCTCCTTGCACAAGACTGCAGCGCTTTGATTGTCTCCAATAATATGATGGCGATTCAGGCCATGATGCTTTTAGATCAGAGGGGAATCCGTGTCCCCCAGGATATTGAGCTTATCGGCTATATGGACAGCGCCCAGCCGCAATACGGCACGCAGTATATGAGCCTTATCCGCCAGCCGGTGGTTGATATGGGACGAACGGCCGGGCAGCGCCTTATAGAACGGCTGAAAAACCAGGATATTCCTCTGCGCGAAACGCTTCTGCGCGCTGATTTTATCCCGGTACACTAGTAGTCCGTATCGGAAATATGCACAAGGATTTCCGATACGGACTACTAGAATCCCCGCTTCTTCAAATCTGCCGCAAGCCGCACATAAGCCTCCACAACATCAAAGCCTTTATAATCCTCTCGCTTCAAATCAATCATATCCCCGTGGGAAATTCCCCGCATCCGCTTATTGGCAAACACTCCCTGAAATTCCCCCCATTTTGCGGAATCAACGCTCACCAATCCGTCGTTGGCTCCTTCTAAGGGGCGTATCATGCACCAGGGAATACTAAGCAGCAGATGGCTCCAGGGATATTTCATCACGGAAGCATAGCTCTGGTAATAAACTCCCGGCATATCGGGATTTTCCCGGTTAAACTGTGCGCTGGCTTCTGTGGAAAACTGATGGGTAGCCGTATAAAAATCAGGATTCTTATCTCCAAACTTTCCAAAGGTCCTGTCAAAGCAGGAAGCAATAAAACGATACGGCCCTTCCGGCAGACGACAGGCATAATCTACAAAGCGGCATCCGCGGTGAGGTGTGCTCATGGTGGTCAGGGAGGCTACATAAGGCGCCATTTTCAGGGTGGAAATGGCATAGCGGGCATCCAGACCTCCCTTGGAATGTGCAATGATATTCACCTTTTCAGCTCCCGTCTCCTTAAGAATCTCAAAAATTCTTCTGCGGATATCCTCTCCATTATAGGCAATGGTTCCAAAAGCCTCCTGGTTGCCGTAATAAATGACAGCGCCATTGCGCATAAGCTCCGCCGGAATCCGGCCCCAATAGTTGAAATACCTTAGATCCCGAAAGCCTACGCCGTGAACCATCAGCAGAGGATAGCGTGTTTTGCAAAGCTTTGTATTCACTCGAAGCTCCCGAAGAAGTACCTTTTCCCGCTCAAAATCATACTCTTCATAAACCAGGCGGCAGGCATAAAGCAGTACAAAAAGATTCACCACAGGAATCCACATTGTAAGGAGCAGCACAATACGCCGGGCTATACTCAGACGCCGAGAGGTAAAGAAGATCCGGACAGCTCCCGCAAAGATAAGGAAAAAGGCTCCCAAAACCCCAAAAATCCCATTGGCTATGAGAACTCCGACGCCAAAATCATAAGGCTTTGCTTTTTGTATGTAAAATATAACAAAAACTAATATTTGAACTGCCATTCCGTAAAGGCCGTCGTACACCAGTCTTCGGCCTCCCAGCATCATACGCACCCGAAGCCCTGTCCTCACCCGGTCAAAAGCAGGCATCACAAGAAGCCCCAGATAAATCAGCAGAAAACCTCCGCCAAGGGCGCTTAAGAGTCCGACACGGACTGCAAACAATATCCGGGACGCGGACATTGTTTGGTTCACCGCATCGAACAGCAGTATGAAATTCAAAATACAGGGAAGTAAGATTGCCAAAATACAGCGCTTTATAGCCTTTTTCATTTTAATAACCCTTTTTCCAACAGTTTCTGGTTTACTCCTCTGCTATTGTAACACATCCTCCTTTTTAATTCCAGATCCATAGCACTCTCGGAAACTCCGGAAAAATATTGCTATTTACATCCTATACTCCCTTTAGCTCATCATATTCCTCCGGCGTCAGCCTGGGGAAATTCTTTTTTACCACTCATCAAATATTCTGATTCCGCCGGAAGGTTTGCAAATGAAAAGATAAAACTATCTGTTCTCCTGAGCTGAGAATTGTGGTAGAATAACATTCATCAGCACAAGGAGGATAATGTTTATGAAAAACAAATTAATACTGTATATCGCAATGTCTTTGGACGGATATATTGCGGAAAAAGACGGCAGTATCGGCTTTTTAGATGAAACCCCAGGTCCTTCGCCTGACCTTGGATATGAAACCTTCTACCGCTCCTTGCAGGCAATTATACTGGGAGGAAAAACTTACCGCCAAATAAAAAATGAGCTTTCGCCGGATAAATGGCCCTATGAAGGAATGCCCTGTTATGTATGCACACGCCGGCAAGCTCAATATGACACGAATGTCCAATTCACATCTTTACCGCCGGGGCAGCAGGTATTGGATCTTATTTCGAAAGAACACTCAGGAAATATCTGGCTTATGGGCGGAGGAGAAATCATTCGCTGCTTTATGCGCAAAAATTTAATTGATAAATATTATATTTACGTTATGCCAACCGTTCTTGGAAACGGAATCCCCCTTTTCCCCCCGGAGTTCCCGAAAACCAATCTTAAATTGGAAAGCTGCAGAAACATCGGGGAGATTGTTGAGTTGATTTACCAAAGGGGACTTCCGCAGAGTGACGCAGCACTTTGACCCAGGCAGAAGTCTATGCGGCTTCTGCCTGTTCCATCCCTTCCGGGGTACGGCTTCCGCTGCAGCAGGATTTTGTTTCTTCCTTTTAAGCGCTCTCTTCAAAGCCTTATATTCTTATGTTTGACCGTATTGAACTGCTGCCTGGACAAGCCCCTCAAAAAGCGGATGCGCCCGGTTGGGTCTTGATTTCAGTTCTGGATGTCCCTGGGTTCCGATAAAGTAGGGATGCTCTTTTAGTTCCACCATTTCTACAATTCGGCCGTCTGGGGACAGGCCCGACAAAAGCATTCCCTGCTCCGTAAGGCGTCCGCGGTATGCGTTGTTTACTTCATACCGGTGGCGGTGGCGTTCGCTGATTTCCTGTTTTTTATAAAGACGCTCTGCCAGGCTTCCTTTCTCCAACACACAGGGGTAAGCTCCCAGGCGAAGGGTGCCTCCCAGATCTGCCCCGCTGTCCTGGTCCGGCATCAGGGTAATAACCGGATGCTGTGTGTTGGGATTCAGCTCTATGCTGTTGGCATCCGGGTATCCCAGCACATGGCGGGCATATTCTACAATGGCCATCTGCATCCCCAGACAGATGCCAAGGAAGGGAATCTTCTGTTCTCTTGCGAATTGGATGGCTGTGATCTTTCCTTCCGTGCCGCGTGTGCCAAAGCCTCCGGGGACAAGGATACCGTGGACGCCCCGAAGCTGCTCGGATACATTTTTTGCTGTCAGCTCTTCGGAATCGATCCATCGAAGCTTTACATCCGTACCCGCTGCGATTCCGCCGTGCTTGAGAGCCTCCGCCACGCTTAGATAGGCGTCATGGAGCTGAATGTATTTTCCGACTATGGCAATTTCTGTCCGGTATTTGGGATTGCGCAGATTGTGTACCATTGTCTTCCAGTCTGTCAGATCCGGCTTTGGGCAGGGGAGTTTTAGAGATTCGCATACAACCCCTGCAAGATGCTCCTTCTCCATCGCTAAGGGGGCTTCGTAGAGATATTCTACGTCTATGTTCTGGAGTACATGTTCTTTGGGTACATTGCAAAAAAGGGATATTTTGGCTTTCAGCTCCTCGGGAATCGGCCGTTCGCTTCGGCATACCAGGATATCCGGCCTAAGTCCCATTGATTGCAGCTCCTTGACGCTCTGCTGGGTGGGCTTGCTTTTCAGCTCTCCCGATGCTTTCAGGTAGGGAATCAGGGTTACGTGAATCAATATGGCGTTTTCATGGCCGATGTCGTGCTGGAACTGACGGATAGCCTCTAAAAAAGGCTGGCTTTCGATGTCTCCCACCGTGCCGCCCACCTCTATGATGGCGATCCGCGTCTCAGCTCCCTCCTCCCCGCGGTAGAAACAGCTTTTGATCTCGTTGGTGATATGGGGAATCACCTGGACGGTTCCTCCTCCGTAATCGCCCCGGCGTTCTTTGTGGAGAACGGACCAGTATATCTTTCCGGTAGTTACGTTGGAATTTTGATCCAGACATTCGTCGATAAACCGCTCGTAATGCCCCAGGTCAAGATCTGTTTCCGTTCCGTCGTCGGTTACAAAGACCTCTCCGTGCTGTATGGGGTTCATAGTTCCCGGGTCCACGTTGATGTAGGGGTCGAATTTCTGCATGGTCACCCGGTAGCCTCTGGCTTTTAAGAGCCGTCCCAGTGAAGCCGCGGTAATTCCCTTTCCAAGTCCCGAAACCACGCCGCCGGTGACAAAAACGTATTTTACTGCCATTTTCCTTATCCCTCCCGCATTTAAAGTAAGAAAAAACTTCTCTTATCTGCACAAAAAGAAGGAGTCGAAAACCTATGATTGGTTCCTGACTCCTTTGTCAGTGCTTTCATTTATCGCTCTATTATGTACCCATTGCTTGTATTTGTCAACCTATTTTTTATTGATTTTTACTAGCTTGATTTTCACTAGCTTTGATTTTCACTAGCTTGGTTTTCACTAGCGGATTTCACTAGCACATCTGGCTTTCACTAACAACATCATAGGCCGGCGCAATTCATCCTTCATTCCTGGAATATACATCATTTCTTCGGATGGCTCCGCCTCCTCCACAGCTTCAAGCTCAAAGCCGTTGTTCAGCAATCCCATTAGTATCTGTGTGAGCGTGTGATGCTGCTTTATTACTTCGCACCCCAAAAAATGTGTACCCCGCTCTCCTGAAATAAAATATTGATCAACTGGCCAATATTGAGGCGTTCCGTCCTCCGCGTAAACCCAGTCCTGTCCAACCCCTGCGGTAAAAACCGGATGCTCCATATTAAAAATAAATGTTCCGCCCGGCTTCAGTGTTGTACATACTCTTTGAAATACATTCTCAATATCTTCAATGTAATGCAGCGCCAGATTGGAGACAACGCAATCCCACATATTTTTCGGATACTCATATTCCTCTATACCGCAGACGCGATACTCAATCTGCTCTCCCGCATTCCGCTTTTTTGCCTCTTCAATCATTTTCTCACTTAAGTCAAGCCCCAATACCCGTACCGCCCCTTGCTCTGCCGCAAAGGTACAATGCCAGCCATAACCGCAGCCTAAATCCAGAACTTTTTTCCCCTGAAGCGGGGGAAAGAGAGGCTTGAGCTGATGCCATTCTCCGGCGGCCTTAAGCCCTTCTCTGCTGCGGGACATTTTAGCATATTCCCGAAAAAATTTTTCATTATCGTATTCATTTTTCATCGTTAACGGTCCTCTTACACAATGCTTTCCCTATTCCAATATCCGCACATTCTCATTTGCATCCACGCCTTTGCTGACAGGATTCATGCGGATATCCAGATATTGAAGCTTCTCCAGCTGATTCAGCGCGGACAAATCGGTCACATAGTTGTCCTGAATCCCCAGATGCGTGAGATTTTTCAGGGCTGTGACAAACTGAATGTCCGTCAGCTGATTGCCATCCAGATACAGCACTTCAAGACCCGGATAGTTCATAAGGAACTCCTTGTGCTCGTCAAAAGAAACATCATCAAACCAGGCGTCTGTCATGCCTGCATAAGATTCCACATAAAAGTTTTCTTCCAGATATACATTTTTCATTTCCAGATGCTTTAAGGACGGATTCTCCGAAAGCTTTTTGAAATCAATCTCGAAGGTGCCTTCATTCAAAATCAGTGTTTCCAGCCCGGGATGGTTAAAGGCATTGGAAATATCACCGAAGATCTCGATTCCCCTGTCAAAAGCTCCCCAGAGCTCATCTCGATCAAGCCCGTAAAAATCCAGGTGTTTCAGATTTGTCATCCCATCTATAAAGCTTACCTCCCGAAGAGGACCGGACGAAGACCAGACCGAATAACAGGTTAGCCGCTCCAGCCCCGAGAGTGTGGACAAGCTGTCAATCCCATCAAGATTACAGCCATGAACGGACAGCTCCTTTAGCTGGCTCATATTCATAAGAGAGCTTAAGGACATAAAGCCGCAGATGTCTAATCGCTCCAAGGATGTAAGCCCGGAGAGATCCGGGTCCTTTGCGGAGGTATTCTTATTGATGGTAAGCTCCTTAAGACCTGTCAGCCGTCCCACCGGACCATAATCCTCAACGGAACCATTATCCTCCAATTCCAAAACGGACAGCGCGGAAAGCTCTGCTAACGGCTCCAGACTGAGAACATCTGTTTTTGACAGAGACAGACATTCCAGATCTTTAAGGGAACGCAGGAATCCCAGATCCCGTATGCCCTCCGACTCGATCTGCAATGCGGTAAGCTCCGACATAGAGGCAAAGGCCGTATAATCGGTCAGGGAGCCTTCCCCATCCTTTTCTTCGATCTCCACCGCCTTTAAATGCGCCAAGGGCACAAGCTCTCTGAAATCGGGAGCAAAAATATTTCTGACGGAAAGGATTTCCAGATTTTCAAATGCGGAAACGCCTGCAAGACTATCCGGAGAATCTACCTCCAGCTCAATCAACTGCTCCGGGAAAGGAAGCAGCTCTTCTATCTCTGAAAAATCCATCTTATAAACGGACAATCCTTTCAGCTCTTTTAAATCACAAAGCGCATCCGCGTCCGGATCCTGCTCTCTGAGATCTGCTTTGATAAGCCCTGTGAGGCTGGAAAAATCACTGTTTTCCCAAGGCATCCAAGTAAAACGCAGGGTTTCCGTCTCAAAGGCATCTTGGTAGGGATCGCCAAAGCCGTATTCTATAACAGATTCTTCCGAATCGCTGCGGATGCTGAGGTAAGTGATTGTCTTAAGCTCTTCCTCTGTCACAAGCTCCGCATCCTTTTGGAAAACCGCCTCTACAAAAGCCGTATAAAGGGAACTATGCACTTCGCTATCACGCTCTTCCGTTTCCGGCTGGGTTTCATATCCATAATCATAGGAATAAGCCGGAAGATCCGGTTTTGAACTGCTATTTTTGGAGGAACCGCCGCTTATCAAGCCCCACACCATACTGCCCACTAAAAATGCAATCCCGGAAAGCACAATTCTCGGCCAAATCTGCTTATCCGTATTACCGGCTGAAGGATTGGAATGAATTTGAACGTTTACTGTTTTTTCCGGCTCCGGGTCCATCTGGTACTGACTGCCGCAGTATTCACAGATCATAGTTTTCGGATGATCCTTCTGTGGTTTCATATGTCCTCCGCAGGCCGGACATTTCAGATCAATGATTTTCAATTCCGTTCGCTCCTCTTCCAATTTCGCAGCAGCTCTCATCATATACTTGTTTAAATCAATTTCCTTACTTTTAGAGCTGTTACCGCCGCACTAACAAAGGCCGCCTAACCAAGACAGCCTCTGCTTCATTTCTTATGCTTGCACTTTGAACCTAAGCAGCTATTCCCATTCGTAAGTCTCAATCACATCATTCCATGATAAGTCTCTTACACCGGCAATTTTTCTTAATCTCTTGCCAGGGTAAACTGCTCCACCAACTGCTTTAAGCCCACCGCCTCGGCAGAAAGCTCCTCGCTTGCCGCCGCGCTCTCCTCTGCGGTAGCGCTGTTGCTCTGAACCACGCCGGAGATCTGGGTAATTCCTTCCGTTACCTGGGCAACCGCCTCAGACTGCTCGCCGGATACGGCCGCAATCTTGTCAATGGAGCTAATCACGGACTGCATACTGCTGACAACATGAACCAATGTCTCTGCCGTATGCTTTGCAATCTCTGTTCCGGTCCGCACAGCCTCCGTAGAGTTTTCAATAAGGGCCGCGGTACTCTGAGATGCTTCCGCAGATTTACTTGCCAGATTGCGCACCTCATCCGCTACAACGGCAAAGCCCTTACCCGCCGTGCCGGCTCTTGCCGCCTCCACAGCCGCGTTCAGAGCCAGGATATTTGTCTGGAAAGCAATATCTTCAATGGCCTTGATAATCTTGCCGATCTCGCTGGAGCTGTTCTGAATCTTATCCATAGCCTCCATCAACTCCTGCATCTGCTGATTGCACACGGAGATCTCCTCACCGGCCTGATGCGTCTGCCCTCTGGCATCCTGTGCGCCGCCCGCCGTATCCTTGGCCTGATTGGAAATCTCGTTGATCCGGGCCGCAAGCTGCTCCACGGAGCTAGCCTGTTCCACCGAACCCTGGCTGAGATTCTGGGCGCTCATGGACACCTGCTCACTGACCTCGGAAACCTGATCCGCGGAACGGTTGATCTGAAGCATAGTATCGCTCAGCTTTACCTTGAGATTGCGCATGGACAGCAAGATATTCTGAAATTCTCCAACATAGGCTTCCCGATGTCGGGAACGGATATCCAGATTTTGATTGGCCATCTCGTTCAGCAGATAACCAATGTCCTTGATAATGGTGCTTAAGCCCCCCACCAGCTCCGCCGTGGATTTGGCAAGCATACCGGTCTCGTCCCTGTTGGCAACGGTTGGAACGGGAGATTCCAAATCTCCCTCTACCAAAAGCTTCATCCGGTCTGCGCAGGCTTTCATTGGTATACTGATATTATTAGCAAGCTTCAAAGCTACTATGATCGATACCAGGATGGACGCTATGATCGCCGCGATATTAATTGCAATTCCGGTATAGGTTGTGGCCAGATAATCGGACTGGGGAGCCGTGATTGCGATGCTCCATCCGTCCGTACCCGCTACGGGAGCATAAGCCACAAACATATTGCCCTCGGCACTTTTGTAACTTCCAAAACCATTTTCCCCCTGACGCATGGCTTCATGGATTGCCGCAAGCTCTTTTAAAGAGGAATCGCTCTGTGCTTCGTTCTCAATATTCTGAGACATAACCGTTTCCAACGTGGTATCTGCAATTGTGTCGCCGGATTTGTTGATCATATAAGCCCTGCTATTTTCACTTACCCGGATCGAGGACACAATATCATTCAAAAAGGTCTCATGAGGAACAAAGTAGACAACTCCCCCTACCGTAGTCCCCTGAATCCCTCCGTAATAAAGAGGAGCCGCAACCATGATGGACAATTCGCCCGTAACCTTGCTGACAAGAGGTTCCGACACATAGACATTGCCCTGCATGGCCTGCTGAACGTATTCCCTATCGGAATAGTCCTTTCCGTCAAAGATGCTGGTTCCATCCTCACTGATAATATTGCCGCGCTGAAAATTGTGCATACTTACACGCTCATCAATGATGGAACGCTTCTCCTCCACACCTATGGTCTGGCTGGAAAGCTGTGAAATGCAGCCTGTATCCGCAGCTACATTTTTATATGCCATTAACTCCTGCTCCACACGTTCCGCTGCCAAAGTTGCACTTTCACGCATCATCTGATCCACCGTGGAAATGGTGCTGGTGTAGTTGAGTGAGATACTGACGGCTCCTACAAAACACTGAGCTGCAAGAACGGTCATCATCAGACAAATGGTGATTTTTTTTCGTATGCTTTTCATCTTCTATGTACCCCCCGGTTTTAGCTGAAAATCACTGTTCAGCCGTAGTTTCTATATCATATTATAGGGAGGGGAGGTATTGTTGTCAACCTTAGATAAGAGGTTTTTTCCATTAATTATGATTAATTATGAAACTATTTTCTTCCTTACAAAAAACAGAACTGCCCGTGTACCATCCGTCTGGTAACAGCTTTGATTACCAAACGGACAGTCACGAGCAGTTCTCTGCCGCTTTGTCATTTTACAGCCTTTGAAAAATTCAAGGATTCTGTTGAGATTTCCCGCACGTAAAGCCTTACATCAGCCCGGGAAACAGCATGGGAACATACAGGATCAGGAAGAATACCGCAATCAGCCCCAGCAGATAAGGAACTACGGACTTCGAGATCCTCTCTATGGGCAGCCCCGTAATGCCCGAAGCCACAAACAGGTTAATGGCCACCGGCGGCGTAATCATGCCGATAGCAATACCTACCACAAATACAATGCCGAAATGCACCAGACTGATATTCATAGCCTTCACCAGAGGCAGAAATACCGGCGTCAGAATAATGATGGCGGAGGAGGTTTCCATAAACACACCGGCAATCAGGATAATGACGGCAATCAGTAACATAATAATATAGGGATTGGAGGACACGCTCAATACGGAGTTTGCAATCGCCTCGGGAATCTTCCAGTTGGCCAGCACCCATCCAAAGGGTCCGCTGCAGGCAATGATGATCATAATCACAGCCGAGGTCTTGGCGCTTCCCTTCATAATGGTAAACAGCTCCTTGGGTCCCATATCCCGATAAACAAATACGGACACCAGAATCGCGTAGATTACTGCCACATCCGCAGCCTCCGAAGGCGTAAAGTACCCGGAGAAAATACCGCCCAGAATAATCAGCGGCATAAGAATCCCCCAGATAGCCTTCAAAAAGGTCTTTCCCACATTTTTGAGGGAAAAGGCCGCTCCCTTGGGATAATTGTACTTCGCGGCCTCAAAAAGAGAAATTCCAATGAGAATCACTCCCATTAAGACGCCGGGAAGAAAGCCGTTTTTAAAGAGGGTATTTACACTCTCCTCCGCAATGACCGCATAGAGCACCATCGGTACGGAAGGAGGAATTACAACGCCGATCGTACCGGCCGCCGCAATGAGGGCCGCAGACCTGGCCTCTTCATATCCCCGCTTTTTCAGCTCGGGAATCAAGGTTGCACCCACAGCCGCGGTGGTAGCCGCGCCGGAACCGGAGATAGCCGCAAAGAACATGCCTGCCAATACGGATACGATGGACAAGCCGCCCTTGATCATTCCAAGCAATGCCTCCGCAAATTCCACCAGAACCTTGGAAACCTTGCCCTTTGCCATCAGGTCTCCTGCAAAAATGAAAAAGGGAACCGCAATCAGGGAAAAGGAATCCGTGGCCGTAAACATGCGCTGCACAATCATCAGAAGCGGCACCTCTCCCTTCACCATAACCGCTACGGAAGAGAGTGCAATGGAAAAGGCTACCGGAACCCCTAAAATAAGCAGAACAATAAATGCAATAAACAGTAACGCCGCCATTTTATGCTTCCTCCTTTCCCAGTAAATGCATCACACAGCCAAGCACCGCATCCAGCGCATGGAAAAACATAATGCCGCAGCCGATGGGAATACAGATATAAACATACCGCATAGGCAGACGCATTGCTGCCGAAAGCTGACTGCCCTGCTTTCCGAAATACCGTATCCCATAAAACACAATCAGGCCGAATAAGATCATGCAGAGCACATGGATCACAATCTGCAGAATATCCTTCGCCTTTCCCGGAAGCGCATCCTGAAGCACGGAAATGGAAATATGGCCGCTGTTCTTATACACACAGCCCGCACCAAACAGCGTGCTCCAGATCAGCAGATACCGCGTTGCCTCCTGGCTCCAGGCCAGAGCGGTAAAAAAGATACGGCAGACAATCTGCGCACCGGTAATGATTACCATAGCTCCCAGCATGGCCACAATGATAATCTCTGCGATCTTATCCAAAATATCACTGAGCTTATGAACTCCTCGAACAATCATCAAAATCAAACTCCCCCTTTTGCAGTTCGTTCTTTTCATGTAAGTTATACAGATTTAACCTGACTGTCTGATCATGGAATAAAAATCATCCACAATCAGACAATCCTATCATTTACTATATATGCCTCTGAAATTTTACTTACATACCTGCAATGACTTCCTGGATTCTTGATACATAATCCGCATACTGATCATACTGCTCGTAAACAGGCTGTACGGCCTCCTTGAAGGAATCCAGATCCGGATCTTCAATAACCTCCATGCCGTTATCCTTCATAGCCTGAAGCTGATCCGCCTCCTGCTCTGCCACCCATGCGCGTTCAAACTCCGCCGCTTCCTGAGCCGCATCCAGGAAAATCTGCTGTGTCTCGGCATCCAGAGAGTTAAAGAGATTCGCGCTCATTGTAATAATGGCGGTAGAATAGGAATGACGATCCAGTGTTGCATACTTCTGAGACTCCCACAGCTTATAAGAATAAATTACGTTGACGGGATTCTCCTGTCCGTCTACGGTGCCCTGCTGAAGAGCGGTCAGCGCATCGGCCCATGCCATCGGGTCCGCATTTACGCCCATTGCCTTAAAGCTTGCGGTGTAAACGTCATTTTCCATAACGCGGAGCTTCAATCCGTTCAAATCAGCCGCTGTCTGAATTGGCTTTACGTTGTTGGTCAGGTTACGGAATCCGCGCTCCGCATAAGCAAGGCCCTTAAGCCCGGAGGACTCCAATGTGTCGAGAAGCTCCCGGCCAATCTCTCCGTCCAGTACCGTATAAGCCTCCTCATTGCTTCCAAACAGATAAGGCATATCCAGAACGCCCATTGCATCTGAGAAGTTAATGAAGGGACCGCTGGTGACAATTGCCATGTCCAGGGTATCCATCTGCATACTCTCCAGCATATCTCTTTCTCCGCCCAGCGTACCGTTGGGGTAAATCTCAATCTTATACGCGCCGTTTGTTCTCTCTTCCACCAGCTCGGCAAACTTTTCCGCCGCTACCTGGAAGCTGTCCTGCTCATTTACCGTAGTTCCAAGCTGAAGTACGGTTGCATCCGGATTGGAAGCATCGGCATTTTCCGCTCCCGCATCCTCAGCCGCGCCGCTCTCCTCTGTGCCCGGCGCCTCCTGGGGCTGGCTGTCATCCTTGCCTCCGCCGCAGGCAGTCAGGCCGAACAGCATAGCTGCGGACAGTGCCAGGGCTAAAAATCTCACACTTTTTTTCATAACGAATCTTCCTCCTTAAATTAGAATAAATTATATCAATGTCAGCTGCTGTCAATGGACAGCAGGAATGACCGCAGGGATATTAAAAAATTGCAAAAGAGCCTGTCTTCTATGTACCCGCGGGCATAAAAAAAGCTTTTATCTCCAAAGAGACAAAAGCCGTAAGCTTCTGCGGTACCACTCTTCTTGCTGTTATAAAACAGCCGCTCAATCTCATTGGCCGGCCGGCCATTTGTAAATGAGGGACAGGATAACGGTTGTCTGCCGTTTTGACCTACGCAAAACCCATATTTCTTCAGTCAAACTGTTCAAAGGGGATTTTCCCGAAAATCCAACTGCCGTGTCACACCAGCCCGCGGCTCTCTGTAAGTCTCGTAATCGGTACTCTTCCTTGTCAACACATTTTATACACCGAATATGCAATTTTTATTTATAATAAACCCATCTTTTTTATTTGTCAACAATTATTTTTGCAAAATATCCGTAAAATATCTGATGCAATAACGGTTCAATGGATACATAATAAAATCCGTTCTCCGATTTTTCCCATATTCTGTGTAAGTGAGCTGTCAAAACACAGGATATGGAAATGACGGAGAACGGATTTCGCTGCGGCCGCCTGAATTGCCGCATGTATAATCTTACTAAAATTTCTGCATAATTAGTAGGTTTATTCCCCACTGAAACTTTACACAATCATAAAGCACAGGAATTATTTCAGCCGGAATTTGCGTACCAGGTTGTTCATCAGCAAAGACTGGTCAGACAGCTCCCGCGAAGTAGCCGCGCTCTTCTCGGAGGTAGCCGAGGTATTCTGAACAACTGCGGAAATCTGGTCGATGCCTTCGGTAACCTGAGAGATAGCGGTTGTCTGGCTCTCCACAGCCTCCACTACGGCATTCATCTTGGTCGTCACATTTTCCGCTATGGAATTGGTCTTATCCAGAGATTCCGTCACCTTGCTCACTACCTGATCACCCTCCATCACTGCGGCAATGGAGCTTTCAATCAGCTCCTTTGTAGCCTTGGCCGCCTCATCCGACTTGGAAGCCAGGTTACGCACTTCATCGGACACCACCGCAAATCCTTTGCCGGCGGTGCCTGCCCGGGCTGCCTCCACTGCGGCATTCAGCGCCAAAATATTTGTCTGAAAGGCGATATTCTCAATTGTGTCAATAATCTTGCTGATTTCCGTAGAGGAGTTTGAAATCTTCCCCATAGCAGTATTCAGCTCTTTTACATAATCCACGCTGATACCAAGCTGCGCTCCTGCCTGGTTTACAAATATCCCGGCTTCCTCCGCCGCTTTTGCAGTCTGCTTTGCATTTTCCGCAATGCTCATCACTGTCGCCGAAAGCTCCCGAACCGCGCCGGCCTGCTCCGTAGCGCCCTGACTTAAGGATTGTGCCCCGTTTGACACCTCGCCGGCGCTGTCCGCCACCGTCCCGGCTGACTGGCTGATTTGGAAAAGCGTATCCTTTAATGAGCTGTGAATTGCCTTAATGGACTTTTCAATTGCAACAAAATCTCCCCAGTATGTACGCGTAATATTCTCCCGGAAATCTCCCTGCCCCATTTTGCCCAAATGGTGGGACACATCCTGCACCATATCGTTCAGACGGCCTACGGTCTCCCCCAGGGCCTTTGCCAGCTCAGCAGTCTCATCCTTTGACTTTACCACAGGCATGGGCGTCTGCAAATCACCGTCCGCCAGTTTCTCCAGACGGGTAATACAGGCCGCAATGGGGCCGGAAATGGATCTTCCCACCTTGACCGCTACCGGGAAGGTGCGATCACAACCAGAATAACCACCAGAAGTGTAAGCATAATGCTTCTGTCCAATGTGGATTTAAATTCCCGCTGACTGGTCTCAATGGCAATGCTCCATTCCTGATTCCCGCCGATAGGCGCATAGCCCACAAGCTTATTATCTCCATAAAAATTATAAGAGCCGAAGCCGGTTTCTCCCTGAATCATCCGCTGATTGACGGCAGCCACATCCGCCACGCCGGAATCCGTCCTGGCTGTCTCAATCATATTCGATCCTTCCTCCACGAGAGACCGCTCTCTGTGGCCGATGACATTTCCCTTTTTGTCCAGTATATAGGCCACTCCGTCGCTGCCCATAGACAGATTCACGACAATATCCGACAGAAAATCAGCGTCAATGCCGCCATATACCACGCCTTCAAATTGTCCGTCGATCATAATCGGAACCTCAAGCAGAAAAATCAGCTGCTGTCCGTCATTCATAATATCGGAAATATAAGGCTCCCCGGTTGCCTTGCACTGTTGAAAATAATCCTCTCCGGCATAGTTGTAGCCTGTGGAGGAAAAGCCGTCCGCATCTATCTTGCCCGTATAAAGAAAACCATTGCGGCTTGCTATCTCATCACGAACGGGAACCAACTCCGGAGCGGTAGGCTCAGATTCCCGGAATATATCGGAGGCTGCCGCCTCCTGCAAAGCCGTCCAGTAGTTATTCATACGCCACTCTACCGCGTCCGCCGCCATCTGTGTGGCGGGACCGAGAGTCTTTGTCATAGTATCGTCAATTCCGCTGGCATTTAAAAGTGCTGTGATTACTCCGATCAAGACAAATCCAACCAATACCACCGAAAGCATACTAATTTGAATTTTTGATTTGATCGACTTCATTTCTTAATCTTCCCCTTGTCTGATTTAATATTGAGAAGGAGTGTAAAAACTCCCAAAAGCAGGCTGTTTTTCCATGCCTGCTTTTCTGTCTTATATTAACATAATACTGTAAAATATTCAATTCTATTTCCTACTTTAAGCTCTTCTCAATTCTTCAGATAAATTGCAGCTAAAATACCCATTTTATGTAAAATGAATATTTCTAAATGCCTAAGAAGCAGATTAGAATTGCTTTAAAAGCTCTTCTATGACATAAGCTACCCCCAGCTCTACGTTGGATTTTGTTATGTATTTTGCCGCTTTTTTAAGCTCCTCATCTGCATTTGCCATAGCTATGGTAGCGCCGAAGTCCATAGATAACATAGATTCGTCGTTCCGGCTATCACCGAATGTCATAACCTCCTCCATCTGATAACCCAGTGACTCGATATACTCCTTTAGCACCGGTCCTTTCTGGGCGCGGACATCCGTAATCTCCAGATTGGTCGGAAAGGAGGAAGAAACTGCGATTTGCTTTTGCTTTGCAAGCTCTTTGTCAATCTCGGCGAGCATTTCCCTGTCATCAGAAAAGAGGAAAAGCTTGTACACCGGTACTCCGGTATCGTTCAGTTCCTGAAAATTCTTTACTACTTTTGTAGTATCCATCCGCTCGCCGAACATCTGAGCTTTTTGAAGCTCACTTATACCGATTTCCGAAAAATAGGAATTTAAGCGTGATACGGTCTGCTTTTCTACCTCTTCATAAGTACCGATCTGATAATCATACTCATCTGTGCCAAATATAACGGATACCGGATACTTTTGCAGAACTTCATAGACCTCACGGCACTGCTCCATGCTTATGGGAACCTGGCTTACAATTTCCTGCCTGCTGTTGCGAACCTCAGCGCCGCTGCACAGAATGTAATCACAAGTCAGATCAGCATCCTCCAGTTCCTTCATCACACCGCGGAAATTTCTTCCGGTAGTGATGATAAAGCGGATTCCTGCTTCACAGGCACGTTTAACGGCCGCCAATGTTTCAGGGGCTATTTTACTTTCACTTCCGAATAATGTACCGTCCAGATCACTTGCAATTACTTTTATCATGGTTTCTCCTCTCTCTAGATAAACTTTCTATCTCTTAAAATTATGTCTGCTCTATCCTATCACGCCCATAACCGGAAAGTCAACAAAGTATGATAAGTAACCACTTCCGTATCATTCATCTCCTCTGCGGGCATAATATGTAATATCCTCATATACCGGAATCTCCACAACAAACAAACGCTCATCTCTTACATTATACCACCATTCCTGTTCTCCCAACAAATGCTCCGGTGTCATGATAATCACTTCTCCATCTGACACCTCAAAACTTTCTGTCTTCTTTTTCCCGATAAATGTCGCTGTGTGACGTTCTCCATTTCCTTCAGGCTCATAATGATTGTCTTCTCCAAGCCAGATTTCATCCAAAAACTGAAGCCGTCTTGCCAGATAAAACTTGATATATCTCACATTATTTTCAAATTCTTCATAATATCCGGCCATACAGTCCGAATAAGACCAACGAGTCATGTCCATACTCATAGAAGATTCTAACATTCTGGCATAAACATCAATTTTTCCTTCATCCTCTTCAAGCAAGCTTAATATATAGGGCCTGACTTTTTCCTGATAAATTTTTACCGCCTCTTTATAAAATGTATCATTTTGGTAAAGATAAGGATACCAAGTAATACTTTTTTCCCGACGATAATTCTGAATCTCTAAAGCTGCCAAAATCTCTGAATTTGTCAAACCTCTTCCCATACTGCCGTCATAATCCCATATGGGTCCTGCATATAACTTCTGATCGCCTTGTTCTTTATAGAAATACATACTAGTTATCCCAAAATCATGGTTCAAAACAACTTCATCCAGCAGATACCGAAGCACAAAGGAATCTAGATCAATATAATCAAACAGTTCTTCATCATTGGAAAGCAGCATATCTTCAATTTGCTGAATATATTCCATGATATAATCTACTTGTTCCTGAGTGGCATACTGCGGTTCTTTAATCGAAAACAAATTTTCTTCTTCTGTCATGAACCCGCTTATACTGTCCGTATAATGATCCTTTTCAATAATATATCCTCCGCTGATATTATCCGGATTGTATTCTGCCGAAATTCCCTTCGTCCTGCTCGTATCAAATCTTTCCAGTTCGCTCAAATCCCCGTTTAATTTTTCTGTCTCCTTTTCCAAATTCGTAATCGCCACCCGGTTTTCATTGATCTCTATTTTCTCACAAAGTAAATAATTTCCCTGGTACCGCCCATTTAAATAGAGTTCCACATACTCTCCCTGAGATGTATAAGGCAGCCCCAAATCCGATGCCATATCCAAGCAAATCTTATTCTGAAGCTTACTCCCGTCAAAAACATTTGACACAAGAATCCAATTTTTTCCTTCTCCCATATGAAACAAATCTGCCGCTTTCCACAGCTTTATTGTATAAGATTTCTTCTCTGACTGCCAAGTGGAATTTCCCCTGCTTTTCATTGAACGCAGCAATCCTCTGTAACAAGTATCTCCGGCGGAGTCCTCTACAAGAATTAAACCGCTTTCCTGATATTCCTTATCGCCATCAATCTGTTCCATAGAACCGCTTTCCGTTTCAATATAAACTGCTCCTGTATTCTCGGACTTCATAAACTGCAGACTGCCCTTTTTCTCTGTTTCTCCCCAGTAAAACCGGTAATCATAAATGGTATCCGGAGCATAATTCCGCCCCCCCCCCGATAGAAGAATCGACAATCTCACCATTCAGCTGAAGCTCCGCATTTAAAACCATAAGCTCTGCTTGCTCCCACTCAAAAGAAGACGGCAGGAAAAAATAAAGATCCCCGTCCTTTTCCCACGGATAAATCTTAACCTCGCCATAAGAAACAAAAATCTCGCCTACAGGCTGTTCTGTTTCATTTTTTGCATCCATATTTCTCTGCGAATATCCCATAAACGCCGTAAGCAAAAAGAGACTCATTATTCCAATCAATATTGAATAGATACGTTTCATTTTTCCCCCTGTAATGCAGTTTATCTTCCCTCAAATATATTTTAATCATGACACAAAAACTGCCAAGCAATATGTTACCATATCACTTGACAGTTTTCAACAAATTATACCTTTTTAGGCAAAGTATGCCATATTATCCCTACTCCACCGGCTCCTCCGGAATAAACACCCGCCCGGTGTAGACAGAAGAATCCACCCTTACTTTCTCCTTCGCCTCCTCCGCAAAATAATCCTGCGAGCTTATGGAAACCTTTCCTCTCCGATCCGCCTTCACATACGTGTCGTCCGGCTGCAGAAGGTGCGCCTTCACATTATCCTGGAACTCCATATCCAGAATGTGAATCACTTCCTTCTTCAAATTCTCCTGCTCAATGGGAAAAAGAATCTCCACGCGCTTCTCCAGGTTCCGGGGCATCCAGTCCGCGCTGGCGCAGTAAACCTCCTCCTGCCCTCCGTTGTGGAAGTAGAAGATCCGGCTGTGCTCCAGGAAATTCCCCACAATGGAGCGCACGGATATATGCTCGCTTACCTCCGGGATTCCCACCTTAAGACAGCAGATTCCCCGAATCAGCAGATCAATCTTCACCCCTGCGGATGAGGCTTCATAGAGCGTCGCAATCACGTCAGGATCGCAGAGCGAATTCATCTTTGCCATAATATGCCCTTCCCCGCCGTTCTCCGCATGCTCCTGTTCGCGGCGGATCAGCGACAGAAACCGCTCCTTTAACCAGATAGGAGCAAGAGAAAGCTTGTTCCACCCCACCGGCTCCGAGTAGCCCGACAGCATATTGAACACAGCCGTGGCATCCTCACCGATAGGCGCGGAGCAGGTCATAAGCCCCAGGTCCGTATAAAGCTTCGCCGTGGAATCATTATAATTTCCCGTGCCCAGATGCACATACCGGCGGATGCCGTCATCCTCCCGGCGCACCACAAGCGTAATCTTGCTGTGCGTCTTAAGGCCCACCAATCCATAAATCACGTGGCAGCCCGCCTTCTCAAGCATCTTGGCCCATAAAATATTGTTCTCCTCGTCAAAGCGGGCCTTCAGCTCCACAAGCACCGACACCTGCTTCCCGTTCTCCGCCGCCTGTGCCAGAGCCGCAATAATGGGCGAATTGCCGCTGACACGGTAAAGGGTCTGCTTGATAGCCAGAACCTTCGGGTCCGCGGAGGCATCCCGCACAAGCTTCACCACCGGATCAAAGGTCTGATAGGGATGGTGAAGCAGCACGTCGCCCTTGCGTATTTCCTCAAAAATATCACAATCCGCCGGAAGCTCCTTCACGGCCGCAGGCACATGCCTGGGGTATTTGAGGGCGTCAAAGCCGTCCATACCGTACATTTTCATAAGGAAGGTCAGATCCAGAGGCCCCACAATCTTGAAAATGGAATCCTCCTTGATATTCAGCTCCTTACGCAGAAGCTTTAAGAGGCGCTTATCCATCTTGTCTTCCACTTCCAGACGGATAGCCTCCCCCCACTGACGCTTCTTTAACTGCTTTTGAATCTCCTTTAAGAGATCGGAAGCGTCATCCTCGTCAATCGTCAGATCCGCATTGCGCATAAGCCGGTAGGGATAAGCGCAGACAATGTTGTAGCTTAGGAATAGCTGCTGCATGTTGCGCTCAATAATCTCCTCCAGCAGAATCACAACCTTTGAGCCGTCCTTATCATCGGGAAGGCGTACAATCCGGGGAAGAACGGAGGGCACCTGCACGGTGGCAAACTCAAGCTCCTCTGTCTTTTCGTTTTTCTTTGACAACAGCGCTCCGATATTCAGAGATTTATTGCGGATCAGCGGAAACGGACGGGAGGAATCCACAGCCATCGGCGTCAGCACCGGATAGACATTCTCCCGGAAATACCGGTCCGCATACCGGGCCTGCTCTTCGTTTAAATCCTCATGCTCCTGCACTACCGTCAGCCCGTGCTGGCGCAGAAGGGGCAGCAGGGATCGGGAATACGTGGAATACTGAGTGCTCACCATTTCCCGGGTGGCCTTGATAATCTCGTCAAGCTGCTCCTGAGGCGTCAGGCCGGCAATGTCCTTCTTGGTATATTTTGCGTGAACCATGTCCTTTAAGGAAGCCACACGGATCATAAAAAATTCGTCCAGATTGGAAGCCGTAATGCTCAAAAACTTTAACCGCTCAAAGAGAGGGATGCTCTTGTCTCTCGCCTCGCTTAACACGCGCTCATTAAATGCCAGCCAGGAAAGCTCCCGGTTCCGATAGTATTCACTTTTGGTAAAATCCTTCTTTTCCATTTCCTACACCTGCCTTTTCTGCCGGATTACGGGCCGGATACTGAAAATTGTCTCGAAAAATTCCGCTTTGTGGGAGAAAAGCCCCTGCTCTAAGGTAATGTCCTCCACCGTGTCCACCACAACGATAAGCTCCCGCTCCTTTAAGGTAACCTTTACATTCTTAAATTTCTGGTTGTGGCTTCTGTCCATAGAGTTTGCCACACGAAGAATTGCACTCAGCTTGGCGGTCAGAAGGTAATCCTGCCGGTCCAGGCTGGAACCGATAGAAAATTCCTCAAAGGAAGCAAATTCCTCCGTGTTAAAACGGATGGCGCTGGCAATAATCTCCCGTTCCCGGTGAGACAGTCCAATGATCTCCGTGGACATCACAATCTCGTAGGAGCACTCCGCCGTGCGGTTCATGCTGATGTATTTGCCGCAGTCATGAAGAAGCACCGCGATCTGCAGCAAAAGGCGCTCTCTTTTTCCCATGCCGTGAATCCGCTTCATTTTATCGAAAATGGTGAGAGCCAGGTATTCCGTGCCCGCCAGATGAGTTTTGTTGCTCTGATAGCGCTTGGCAATATTTTTGGCCGCCTCCACAATGTCATTTTCAAAATTGTGGGAGGACTTGAAGATTTTTTTGCGCTCCGCATAGTCGTAAGCCAGGCCGTCGCTTAGGTTCAGGCCGGGAATCCAGATGGTTTCCGCTCCCGTCTCTTCAATAAGGCGCTTGTAAATAATCAGCGCCGGCATAATAAGGGACACATTTTCCGAAACCAGACCAAGGCGCTGCACCATTGCCTGAGGTGTCCGGGTCATAATCTCCTGGTAGAGCCGGATATATTCCTCCCGGCCCAGCATGAGGCTGTGCTCCATTGCGTTTCGCTGCATAAACTGGGTAATATAGTCTCCCACCAAAATGATGTTTTTAATCTCACGATCTTTTAAGTACAGCCGCTTGTAGCTTTTCAGCTCGTTGTTGATCATTTCCTCTATGATATCGCCGAAATGATTGGTGCGGCTCTCCACCTCCGCCAGACGTTCCCGGATACGCATGGTGCCAAGACGCATATTCTGGGTGGAAACCAGGGCGTCCTTGTCAAAGAGGGAAATTTGGATGCTTCCCCCTCCCACGTCCACAATGGCAGTTCCCTTCTGAATGATCTTCTGAAAGGATTCCTCGTTGGAGGCTATGGACTTGTAGCCTAAAAAACGCTGCTCGGAATTGCTTAAAACCTCAACCTCCAGACCGGTACGCACACGAATTTTATCCAGTATCAAAAGACAGTTGCTTGTCTCCCGGATGGCGCTTGTGGCGCAGGCCCGGTAGTCGTCTACCTGGTACTCCTTCATAATCCGGGTGAAGTCCTCCAATACCCGGCATAGCTCTTCTAACATCTCATTGCCGATCTTCCCCTTGTTGTAGGCATCCCGGCCAAGCTCAATGCCGTGGCGGATGTAGTCTATCTCCCGGATGCCTGTCTTGGGCACCAGCTCCAAAATCTTCATTCCCACCTCGTAGGAACCAATATCAATTGCTGCAAAGGTTATTATCTGCATATTCTCACGCCTTTCCGGTACTGCCGAATCCGCCCCGGTCGCCGTTTAACAGGGCGCCGGTTTCCTCAAAGAACAGCTCCGGCTGATGCTCCATAATGCGGAACTGGCAGATCCGGTCATTGACATGGATCCGGGTGTCCCGCAGGGCATAGGCCGGCATAAACCACTGATCGTTGTCGCCGCAGTAAGTTTCGTCTATCACTCCCATGCTGTTTGTCTGAATGATTCCGAAGCTTTTAAAGGTGCTGCTTCTGGGCACTACATGGGCCTCATAGCCCTTTGGAAGCTCCATAGCGATTCCCAAGGGAATCAGCCGAAATTCTCCGGCCTTCATAGTTACTTCCTCGGCGGCTCTCAGATCGATCCAGTCGGATTTTCCTCCGATGTAGGCAAGCCGTTCGATTTTGTCCGTAAAATATTTGATCCGTATGGTTATATTCTGCTTTGGCATGTAGGTCCGCTCCTTAAAATTTGATGGTTTCTAATATACTGGTGCGAAGAAGGGTCAGAGCCGCTACCACGGCGCTCTCCCGGATCTTCATGCGGTTTCCGGTAAAATGATATTCCTCCACACGCATAGCTCCCTTTACGGACACGGCAATGTATACAAGGCCCACGGGCTTTTCCCTGGTGCCGCCGTCGGGACCTGCGATTCCGGTGATGGATACGGCCACATCGGAGCCTGTGGTCAGGATAGCGCCCTTTGCCATTTCCTTTGCTGTCTTATCGCTTACTGCGCCAAATTCCTTCAGAGTCAGCTTTTTCACGCCGATGAGCTTGCGCTTTGCCTTGTTGGAGTAGGTGATAAAGCCCTGCTTCAATACTTCGGAGGCTCCCTGTACATTGACCAGGCGGCCGGTAAAAAGTCCGCCGGTGCAGGATTCTACGGTGGTCAGTGTCAGATCCTGCTCCTTTAAAAGCTGGACTACGGATTCCTCTAAGGTCATCATTTCATTGGTGGTGTAGATGCTGCCGCCGAAGCGCACCTTGAGTTCCCGGATCACGGGCTTCATCAGCTTCTTTGCCGCCGCCTCGTCCGCTGCCTTGGCGGTGAGCCGCAGGTGGACTTCCCCAATCTTGGCGTAGGTGGCTATGGTGGGGTTGGTCTGCTTTTCTATGAGATCTGAGATCATGGTTTCGACCTTGCTCTCTCCCATTCCGCAGATCTTTACCGTTTCCGATACAATTACCTCCGGCTGCTTCTTATTGAGATAGGGGAAAATGTCCTTTTCGAACATAGGCTTCATTTCTCCGGGCGGTCCCGGCAGAAGAATGACGATTTTCTCCCCTTCCTCCAGAATCAGTCCCGGGGCGGTTCCGTTGTCGTTGTCTATGACGATTGCCCCTGCGGGAACAAGGGCCTGCTTCCAGTTGTTGTCGGTGATCTCCGCGATTCCGCGGGTGTCAAAGAATCTCTGAATCAGCTCCCGGCTGTGGGCGTCCTCCACCAGATTTTTGCCCAGGACCCTGGCGGTAACTTCTTTTGTCAGATCGTCCTGGGTGGGTCCTAAGCCGCCGCCTAAGATCACCACGTCGGAGCGGTTAAGGGCTGTTCTAAGGGTTTCCTCCAGACGGTCGGGGTTGTCGCCCACTACGGTCTGATAATAGAGGGAAAGGCCGAGCTGGGCGCATTTCTCCGAGAGGTAGGCTGCGTTGGTGTTTACGATGTTGCCCAAGAGGATTTCGGTTCCCACGGAAATCAGTTCTACTATCATGTCAGATATCTCCTTCCAGTAAGACGCCCTTATTTTTCAACAGGTAATCCGCCAGGGATACGACGGTTAAGATGAGGGCAATCCAGACTACTATGGTTTCTACTAGCGCAAATGCTTCTCCCAGATCCAGGATCAGCAGTATGATCATCAGCATCTGAAAGGTGGTTTTAAACTTTCCCCAATAGCTTGCCGCAATTACCACTCCATTATCCGAGGCTACCAGGCGAAATCCGCTGATGATAAATTCCCGGGCAATGATGATAATGACAATCCAGGCGGCAAGGCGTTTCATTTCCACCAGGCAGATCATGGCGGAGCAGACAAGGAGCTTGTCGGCCAGCGGGTCCATGAACTTTCCGAAGTTGGTGACTAGGTTGTACTTTCGGGCGATTTTTCCGTCCAGAAGATCCGTAAGGCTTGCTATGATGAAAATGGCAAGGGCGTAGTATTTTCCATAATCGCCACCCAGATCTGTCAGAAGAAAGAGGACGAAAAAAGGAATCAGCAGTACGCGCAGGACGGTTAGTTTGTTTGGCAGATTCATATCAGCTCTCCTATTAAATCGTATTCGTAGGCTCCGGTGACGCGGACCTTTGCGAAGTCTCCGCTTACCAGTGTTTCTTCGGTGTTGATGAAAATGTAGCCGTCTACGTCGGGGGCGTCCCGATAGGTGCGGCCTACGTAGGCGTTTTCATCGGATACGCGGCCTTCGATCAGGACTTCCAGTTCACGGCCTGTCATGGCTTCGGCTTTTTCGAAGGCTATTTCCTGCTGAAGCTCCATTAACTCGGCCTGACGGTCTTTTTTGACTTCTTCGGGAATCTGGTCCGGCATCAGGGCGGCCGGGGTGTCTTCTTCCTGTGAGTAGGTGAATACGCCGAGGCGGTCAAATTCGCAGGCGTCTATGAAGGACAGGAGTTCTTCGTGATCCTGCTGTGTTTCTCCCGGGAAGCCGGTGATCAGGGTGGTTCTGAGGCAGATGTCGGGGATGGCTTCTCTTAGATCGGCGATCATTTGCTCCAGATCGGCCCGGGTGGTTTTTCTTCCCATGCGTTTTAGGATGGAATCGGAGGCGTGCTGAATGGGGAGATCCAGGTAATGGCAGAGCTTTGGTTCTTCTTTGAATACTTCAATAAGCTCTTTTGTGATTTCTTCCGGGTAGCAGTATTGGACGCGTATCCATCTGAGGCTTTTGATTTTACATAGCTCTCTTAGCAAGGCCGGGAGGCGTTTTTCTCCGTAAAGGTCTAGGCCGTAGAGGGTTGTTTCCTGGGCTACCAGGATGAGTTCTTTTACGCCCCGGGCTGCTAACCGGGAGGCTTCCTCTAATAGTTCTTCCATTGGGATGCTGCGGTAGGGGCCGCGTATCCTGGGGATGATGCAGTAGGTGCAGTGTTTGTTGCAGCCTTCGGCAATCTTTAGGTGGGCGTAATGGCCGCCGGTGGTGAGCTGACGGGATGTCTGCGGTTTTATCAGGCGATCCAGGGGTTCGAGCTTTTGTGCTTTTTGGCCATTTAGGGCATTTTTCAGGATCCCCGGGAGGGCGTCGTAGGCGGTAGTTCCGAGGATGGCGTCTACTTCGGGGATCTCTTTTTGTATCTCCTGATGGTAGCGCTGGGCCAGGCAGCCGGTGACGATTAGGGCTTTGCAGGCGCCGGATTTTCGGTGTTCGGCCATTTCTAGGATGGTGTTGATACTTTCTTCTTTGGCGTCGTTTATGAAGCAGCAGGTGTTGATGATGATTGCTTCGGCTTCGGTTTCGTCGTCGGTGAAGGTGTGGCCTTCTTTTTCTAAGAGGCCGAGCATTTGTTCGGAATCTACGAGATTTTTGTCGCAGCCGAGGGATATGAATAGTAGTTTCATTGTTTGGTTGTCCTTTTTGGTTGGTCTTGTTTTATTATAGTGGATTGGTGGGGGAAATTCAATATGTGGGGGGATTTTTTGGCAAATATGGGGGTGGACGGGGATGCAGCAGGCTTAGGCGGCAGACTTTTCCATATCCGTGTCCGCTCGTTCTCGTACACTCTGTCTGCTCTGGACGGACATTGCTGGTTGGTGTTGTATTTTTGGAAGTTGTCTTGCAATGTCCGGCCATATCAGACAGAGCGTTCGCGAACAGGCGTGACACTGGATATCGGAAAAGTCTGCCGCCTAAGCCTGCTGCATCCCCTGGTTGTGGGGTGTGAAGGGTTCTTATGATTGATGTGCTATTCTTTTTGTGTTGTGTTGTTGACTTTTGGAATCTTTTTCAAAAAAAAGGGGGGGTTGGTTGTTAAGATAGGTGTTCTGCAAAGATGAACTATATTTGGTTTTTATATTTTGTCTTGGAAATGAGAGTTCTTCTAAAGTAAAGGGAAAAGAAACTCTATTGTAGATTTCATGGGATTATAATGCATTATAATTTGCGGATGACTGTGTAGCGGTCGTGGGGCATGGCTATGCCTTTATAATGTTTGGTCCAATGGTCGGCGGGGTGCATTCCGTTTCGGAGAGCTACTTTTTGAGAGGGTATGTTTGTGTCGCGGATGATGGAGCAGACTTCGGAGGCTTTTAGGATTTCGAAGGCGTATTTTTTGCAGGCTTTTGCTACTTCGGTGGCGTAGCCTTTGTGCCAGTGGGTGCGTTGGAACAGGTAGCCTATTTCCAGTACTTCCTGGTCTTTCCAGGGCTGCATGGTGAGTCCGCATTGGCCGATGAAATCGCCGGTTTCTTTTAGTATGACGGCCCATAGGCCGAAACCCCATTTTTTGTAGCGCCGGATTTGTCTGTCGAGCCATTCTTGTACTTCTTTGTCGCTGAAGGCTCCCTCATAGGCGTACATGGTTTCTTCGTCTTGTAGGATTTGGCTTAGGGCTTTGTAGTCGGTCTGGGTTATTTCGCGGAGGCGGAGTCTTTTGGTTTCCAGTATCATGTCTGCCCCTTTTTGGGTTTTCTGAAGTTAAATGGATAGGGGTGTTATCTTTTTTTGTACAGTATGATTTCCGGATCTTTTCCGCTGCATCCGTATTCGCATACCAGGAGAAATTGGGTGTCTGCGGTGAGGCCGTAGCATCTGTCGCTGTCCGGAAGCTCTATCTGGTTTCCAAAATAGATGTTCTTGTCTTCGAGAAGCTTTACGGATTGTCCGTTTGGCAGGCGGTATTCCAAGTTTATGTAAAATCCGTTGATCAGGTTGAGATCGTTTACTTGGAGGTTTTTGATTTTGAGGGCGTTAAATTCGTTTATGAGGGTGTTTTTTAATTTAGTCAGTTCGTCTGTGCCGCCTTTTTTGATACATTCGGCAGCTATACAAATTCCTCCGAAGGGATGTCCGTCGTTTTTCACGCAGCCGCCGCAGGCTTCTTTTTTTTCGCATTGGCTGCAGCAGTCCGTACCGCAGATTGTTATCATGTTTTTTCTCCTAAAATATAGTCGCTTCGCGACGGCACTAAAAGGTAAAGTCGCTTCGGTACACCTGTAATGAGAGAAACTTTCATTTGAAAGGGCACTCATGAAAGTTTCTCTCGCGCGTCTTTGCGGCTTTACCATCTAGCGGAAAATGCAAGAAATATTTCTCAAAAACACTTGATATTTCTTAGCTGGATTTATTTGTTGAATGGTTGTTTTCTTGTAAAGCGTTATGAGGCTGCTAAAAATATTTTTATAAGGATGTATTCTGTGACAGCTCTTCTAATTGCCTTTTTAATGCCTCGTTTTCTGTGCTTATTCTGTGGAGGGCAGAGCTTTGTTCATTTATTATGGTGTCTTTTTCATTTATCGCTGCTTCTTTTTCCTCTACCTTCTTCTGCAGTTCTTCTATCATGTATTTCACTGTATTTTCATCTAATATCTGCAATGCCTCTGAAAACATCCCCAGCACCTCCTCCGGATGTTGTCTCAGCATGGCTGCTTCCTCGTAGATTTCCTCCAGCCAGGGGTATTCTCTGACCAGAGCTTCCGCATCTTCCAAATGCTCTGTGGTTAATAAAGACAGCCATGCGGTACATTCGCTTCTGTCTCTATGATATGGGATTTTCCGGAATACGTCAAGGGCTACCAGGTAAAATTCCTGCAGCAGCTCCAGGGGAAGCCCCGTATCAAATTTGGTTTCTCCGTGATGGATGTAGTGCTCTCCCATTTTGTGGAATATTCCCATGCTCTGCTCAAAGATTACGATTACATATACCTTTTTGATATCGCGGTAGGTAAAAGTGTTCCCTTTGTATCCTTTTACTCTGACATACTGGCGCATAACCAAGTCGGAGGAATAACAGGTGATTCTTTCTGCCGGAAATGCGTAGCTTTGTTTCTGGATCTCTACATTTATGAGTGAGCCGTCCTCCAGTTCTCCAAGCATATCCATAATCAGAAGCGTGTCTCCATCCATCATGCTATCCTCATTGGGAAGAATATGTACCACCTTTACCTCCATACCGAGCAGACTGGAGATCAGGCGGGAAAGGCGGTCCGGATGGATATCCGGGTGAAATATCCGTTTAAAAATTTGTAAGGATACCTGATCTGTGGAGCCGTCATCCACTAAAATGATTCTTTTCGGCCTTATTGTCTGACTGCATAAGGAATAAACCGCTTCATAAATCATAGTTCTTTGATTAAAACTGGTAACGACGACCTGCCGCACTTTATCTGACTCTGCCACAAAGAGCAAATGTCTTACGGCTTACTGCTAAGTATTTTGGGTCCGGCCTATAGTTTTCTTCTTCTGCGGAAGCTGAGCCAGAATAATTGCCGCAAACATAAGGGCGCATCCAAACAGCTCACGGCTTGTCAGATGCTGATTTAAAAACAGCATCCCCGCCAGTACCGATACCACAGATTCCAAGCTCAGGATAAGAGAGGCCACAGTGGGATTCATATCCTTCTGCCCTACGATCTGCAAGGTATAGCCGGCTCCGCTGGAAAGCACGCCCGCATAAAGAACAGGTTTCCAGGCAGCAAGAAGTTGTGTCAGTTCCGGCCTTTCGAAAATAAGCATAGCTATACCCGATACCGCTCCGCACACAAAAAACTGAATACAGGACATCTTTACACCATCTACATACTGGGTAAAATAATCAATCACCAAGATATGTATGGAAAAAAGACAGGCGCAAATAAATACCAAAATATCGCCGGTCCCAAGGCGCAGACTTTCCGTCATGCAAAGGAAATAAAGCCCCGCCAGCGCTAAAACCACGCCTATCCACACAAAGGGTCCGCATTTTTTGCCAAAAAAGAGTCCCAAAATGGGAACAATAATAATATAAAAGGCCGTAAGGAATCCGGCCTTTCCCACACTGGTGTATAGAATACCGAACTGCTGAAAGCAGCTTGCGGTGCAAAGAGCCAAACCGCAGCAAATCCCGCCAAGGAGCAGCCTTTTCGCATCCGCTTTTTTTTGCATAACCCTGCTGTCCCCCATACTTTTACCATCTACACCATTGTTCCCTTCCTTACTCCTTCTTCCGCCTGCCGAAGCAGTTCCGTCCTGCCGTCCATTTAAGCGGTCCAACAAAGTAATGCACGGAAGCAGCACCAACCCGCCGATAAGGGAGCGGACACAGATAAATGTAAAAGGCCCAACATAGTCCATGCCTACGCTCTGAGCTACAAAAGCCACCCCCCAGATGACAGCAGTCAATAATAATATAAAGGATTGTCTTATCTGTCGTGAGTTCATATCAGTTAATTCCTTGTACTATTTTAATTCTTTTCTATTTTAGTTCTTTCCTAATTTTCACATTTTTTCTGACTAATTCAAAAATCGAAACTTCCGGATCATCATTCGCAACTCCCTGAATGTACAATCCTACGCCTCATACCAAAGCTTATTTTTATATAGCCGAAACATCAATTTGAAAGCAAAACGCCTTCCAAGCTATGCCAGATCGCTAATACTCGCAACCGTCCCGGCGGAGGGGATGAGGGCCGCCCCGATCAGGGGTGGCGGTTCTTGCCCGCAGCCTTCACCGCCTGCCGTCCCCCAAAATGACACACCTCTACCGTTAATCATCATATAAAAATAATCCACCCTCTACCCTTCATCAAACCTCAACGCAGACAAAATACTCTCCTGTTTAGCCCCCATTCCTTCATAAGCTTCTACAAAGCAATCCATCTGCACCGTATACAATTTCTCATTATACCGGAAAATATAAAGATCACAAGTCCGGCTGTTATTGTCCGTCCCTTCGGAATAGCTGATCCAAGTAGCCGGATACTCGCCCTCGCCTATAGTTACTTCTTCCACCAGACACTCCTCATTGCTGTCAGCCACATACTGATCCGCCAAACTCTCCACAGAATCTCCGTCTGTCTCCGAAATTTTTACAAATACCGGCGTTTCCGAATCTGCCCCATAAGAATATGCATAAAAACACAGCTCTTTCTCCGACGCCTCCAGCGAAAAGGTTTCCGGGTCATAAGCTATGGTAAATCCATCCATTCCCTGGATTCTGTTATAGGGAACGCTGACCAACTCTCCCTCCTGCATGAGAATCACTTCTTCCTCACCCAGCACGGTTCCTGGTTCGGTTCCCACAATAACCGGGGCCGGCTGTTCTTCTGCCCCGCCGTTTTCACCGCCGCTCTCTTCTGCCTGTTCTGTCTGATCCGCCTGCTGTACTTCGGGGACGGTCACCTCTCCTGTTTTGTCTCCTTCCCCGCCGCAGCCGTACAATACGGCTGAAAGAATCAGACAGGGCAGGAGTATCCGTCTACGCAAGAATCTCTCCTACTAACTTATTTACCAGGGAACCGTCCGCTTTTCCCTTTACCTTCGGCATCAGCTCTTTCATAATCTTCCCCTTGTCTTTGCCGGAAGGCTCTGCTATGCCCAGGGTTTCGATTACTTCTTTTATAACGGCGCGGATAGCTTCCTCGCTCATTTCCTCCGGCGCAAATTCGGAGAGAACGGCCAGACGTGCCTTGCACTGTTCAATGATATCGGTGCGGTCTGCCGGCGCCAAATCCATTGTTTCCTTTGTCTGCTTTATTTCTTTTTTAATAACCTCATACTCTTCCTCCGGGGTGAGGTCTGCGCGCTTGTCAATGGCTTTGTTTTTCAGAGCCGCCAGAAGCATAGACAGGGTTTCTTTCCGGTCCTTTTCCTTATTTTTCATGGCTTTCATCATTTCTGCGCGGATTTCATCAATTTTGCTCATCATTTTTCTCCTATTCCAGTTCCGTAATATCCCTTACAATACACCTGTATAAAATCAATTTCCAGTCACAGGTCCATGTGCCTGTAAATTGATTTGTGTATTGTGCGGCATATTACTGTTTTCCAGTTCCGTAATATCCCTCACAACACACCTCTATGAAATCATTTTCCAGTCACAGGTTCATGTGCCTGTAAATTGATTTGTGTATTGTGCGGCATATTACTGTTTTTGGTTCTGCCGTCCTTTTTACGAACTCTTTCTATTTTAATCACTTTTCTAAAAGATTTCAAGGTTTTAAACTAATTTTACCGCAACCCCCTTGCTTTTTTACCAATAAAAAGGTATTCTGTATTTGTATTTCATATAAATACATTTTTCAAAGTTTTGTCTTTGTATCAAAGACATTCCTCTTTCCCGGACAGACCTGATAAGCTTATTTCTACCAACAGTTAGGTCCCGGAAAAGAGACGCACAAAAGATTTTTCTTATGGAGGGATGTATCATGGAGAAGAAAAAACCGGGCCTTGTGCCAAAGCTCATCATTGCCATTATTCTTGGTATTTTGTTCGGACAGTTCCTGCCTGAAAGTATCTGCCGGGTAGTTGTAACTGCCTCCGGCTTGTTCAGCACCTTTTTGAAATTTATTATTCCGCTGATGATTGTCGCCTATGTAACGATGGGAATTGCGGATCTGAGCCAGGGGGCCGGAAAGCTGCTTCTCATAACCGTCTGCCTTGCTTACGGCTCTACGCTGATTGCCGGAACCTGCTCTTATCTGGTGGCAAACGGATTGTTCCCAAGCTTTATGAGTCCGGAGGCAATGGAACAGATTGCGGCGACGGCGGACAATTCCTTAAGCTCCTATTTCAGTATTCAGCTGCAGCCCCTTCTGGACACCCTGTCCGCAGTTGCTCTTGCTTTTGTACTGGGCCTGTGTCTGTCCACCATGAGAGGGAAGGAAATGGGAAACAGCCTCTACAACGGCATGAAGGATTTTTCCGGTGTCATTGACAAGGTGCTTCACACGGTTATTATTCCACTCCTGCCCCTTTATATCTGCGGAACTTTTACAGATATGACCAAGTCGGGAAAAACCTTTGCAATTTTAAGTATTTTATGGAAAGTATTCCTGGTGGTGATTCTTATGCATCTCATTTGTATCACCATTCAGTTTATCATTGCCGGGAGCATCAGTAAGAAGAATCCCGTTACCCTTATACGAAATCAGATTCCCGGGTATACAACCGCACTGGGCACCCAGTCCTCAGCAGCCACGATTCCAGTCAACCTGGAATGTGCCAAAAATGACGGCGTATCTGAGCAGATCCGCAATTTTGTGGTTCCCCTGTGCGCCAATATTCATATGGCAGGCTCTATGATCACCATCACGGCCTGTGCTACAGCCGTGTGTCTGATGAATCAGCTGCCTATCAGTCTTGGGACGGTGATCCCCTTTATTATGACTCTGGGGATTGCTATGGTGGCTTCTCCCGGCGCTCCGGGCGGCTCGATTATGACGGCCCTGCCGTTTCTCTATATGATTTTCGGCGCGGAAGCAGGCAACCCGGACGGGCCTATCTGTGCGATTATGGTGGCCCTCTATATCACCCAGGATTCTTTTGGAACTGCCTGTAACGTATCCGGGGATAATGCCATTGGTATCATTGTAAATACCATTTACGAAAGATGGATTAAAAAATAAATGTAACAGCTCAGACAGTAAAAACAGTAATATTTTTTAAAGCGCACAAATCGATTTACAGACACATGTACTTGTGGCTGGAAATTGATTTCACAAAGTGTGCTTTAAGAAATATTACGGAACTAAAAAAGGAGAAACATAAAAGGATGCATAAGCTGTCTGAACAATTGCAAATTTTTCAAAAAAGAGGAAAATAATATGAACGTATTTGATATTATAGGCCCTGTCATGATTGGCCCTTCCAGCTCTCATACGGCCGGAGCCGTGCGTCTGGGGCGTGTGGCCTGGAAGATTCTGGAGGAGAAGGCAGTCTGGGCGGATATCCGGCTGTCCGGTTCCTTTGCACAGACCTATCGGGGACACGGTACGGATAAAGCGCTGATTGCCGGAATAATGGGAATGCATTCTTACGATGAGCGCATCCGACGTTCCCTAAGTCTTGCGGATGAAGAAGAGCTTGCGTACTCCTTCACCGCGGAGGATATTCCCGGCGCCCATCCCAATACGGCACGGATTCATCTGAAGGGCGAGCACGGAGCCGAGTGCGTGGTACAGGGTGCCAGTATCGGCGGCGGCAATATACTGGTTACGGAAATCAACGGAATGGAGGTTTCCTTTACCGGTCAGTATAATACATTGATGGTGCTCCACCATGACAGACCGGGCACGATTGCGGCCGTGACGAATTTTATGGCTTATTCGGGAACCAATATCGGCAACTTCCGTCTGACCCGACCGAAAAAAGGCGGCGAGGCGGTAATGACAATTGAAGTGGACGGAGACGTGGAGGAAACGTTGATACAAAGCCTGCGGATTCTTCCCAATATTATTAATGTTGTATTAATTCGGGCAATTTAAATACGGCGAAGAATTGCTGATTATTCACATTTATTTATCAATTAAGGAGTAAATATATGTTGGACTATGATTCCATTGCGGCAATCTGCAAAGCCGCAGAAGAAAAACAAATACCCATTTCCGCCCTGGTGCTCTCCGACCAGGCGGAGCAGATGGAGATTCCAAAGGAAGAGCTTTATGAGCGTATGAAGGAAAGCCTTCATGTCATGCAGGAAGCTGTAAAGGAAGGGAAAAATCCGAAGCTTCGCTCTACCTCCGGCCTTACCGGAGGCGATGCGGCAAAGATGGAGGCTTATGCCGGTACGGGCGGAATTACGGGCAATTTTTTAAATCATGCTATGGCTCGGGCGATTGCCGTGTCAGAATATAACGCAGCTATGGGAAAGATTGTGGCTTCTCCCACCGCCGGCTCCTGCGGTATCCTGCCAGGTACCGTCGTTTCCATACTGGAGGAAGGACGCTGCGATGAGCATGCCGCTGTGATGGCTCTTTTTACGGCCGGAGCAATTGGAATGGTCATTGCCCGCAATGCCTCCATTGCCGGCGCTCAGGGAGGATGCCAGGCAGAATGCGGCTCGGCCTCCGCAATGGCTGCCGCCGCTTTGGTAGAGCTTTGCGGGGGAACACCTGGCCAGGCTGCCCATGCCTGTGCTATGGCTATCAAAAATCAGCTTGGCCTGGTGTGCGATCCGGTTGCCGGGCTTGTGGAGATTCCCTGTATCAAGCGGAATGTATCTGGGATTGCCATTGCCTTTACCTCTGCGGAGATGGCACTTGCAGGAGTGGAAAGTAAGATTCCGGTTGACGAGTGTGTACTTGCCATGCGCCAGGTGGGGGATATGCTTCCCTGTTCCTTAAAGGAAACCTCCCAGGCAGGTCTGGCGTCAACACCAACGGGGATTCGGCTGAAGAAGCAGGTATTTGGAGAAAATGAAAAAAGCTGATGAACGGGGCTGCCGTCAATTAAGACAGCAGATTTTTTAATATCTGTTCCTCGGCTGTTCGCATATACGCTGTCTTTTTAAATGGATATTATTAGAGAACCTTAATGTTATAAAAAAACGCAAGAAGGCAATATCCATTAAAAGAGACAGCGTATATGTGAACGCTCCGAACATAGATTGTTAAAACTGCTTGACAGCCGTCAGCAAATGGATATTAAAACGCCGCATCCCTTTTCTGCCATATTTTGATAAAACTTTTTTAAGCTTTCAAAAGAAATTTTTAAATCCTCTTTAATCATATCTTCTTCCTCCTGATACTCCCAAATAGCAGGATAAATATCATTTTTTGCAAACTTATGCATAGAGAAATTTTCCATATATTCTGTAAAATCGATTTCCTGTAATGCTTTTGCAATTTTATTCACTCTATCTGCATGTATTCCCGTTATAAACTCATCCTCCGAAATGCCAAAGCTTCCTATAATGGACTCACTGATTAAATTATCTTCTATTGGTTTACCGGCTGATCTTCCCGTCAAGAGAAAGTGAAGGGCGTCCCACATCTTATCAATATCACATAGTTCCCGATCATCATTCTCCTGCATTTCTTCGACAGCCTCAAATATATCCTCACAGCTCTCAAGCCTTTCTAACTCTGCATCCGTGATCTCTTGGTAATTTGCTATCATTCCCATTTGTTTTTCCTCCGTATTTCAATTTATTATTTTTTCTCAGTATATCAAAAATATTAATACATCAAAAGTATAAACTTTATAATCTGTTTTTGAAAAACTATTATATTTTGCCATTCAGCCGGCGGAAATCCTTAAGGGCTGTAATCAATAAATTTCATGTCCAATGCTCCTTTTTATCTCATTTACTCCTGCCAAATCTCCATATTCGTTCCATCGCATAAGCAGGTGAGCGTTCCGTCTGAGGTAAGATAGGTCTGCGCACCTGTCTGGCGGAGAATTTTACGCACCTTATCATCCCCGGGTTCTTCCTCAGAACAGGTGATAACGGCGATTTCCGGGGAAACGGCTTCGAAAAATTCTTCGGAATTTTTCTCTTTTCTGCCGTGATGAGGGACCTTTAACAAATCATGCTTCAAATCAAATTCCGTCTGGCTAAGAAGCTCTTTCAGCCGTTCTTTCTCGCAATCGCCGGCAAAGAGAAAACGCTGTTCTTCATAAGTCATACTAATCACAAGAGAAAAATCATTGTCCTCTTCCTCATATTCCTGCTTCTGAGGCGGATAGATAAGACATTCCACACCGTCGAAAGAAAGAAGCGTCGTATCCGTCACAAGATCCGGCCGCTGACCGGCTGCCTCCAATGCCTCCTGGTATTCCAGATATTGCCCCCCATCCCCTTCATAGTCCGGCTGAAAAATCTGCTCCGCTCCCGCTCCCTCCAGAACATGATCCGCACCGCCTACATGATCTTTATCAAAATGGGTAATCACCAGATAATCCAAAGGCTGCCTGTCCTGCTGCCCAAGATAATCAAGAAGCTCCCCGCAGGTTTCGTCGTAACCCGCGTCGATAAGCATAGAGGTGTTTTTTGTCTCAATCAGGATGGCGTCGCCCTTGCCTACGTCAAAGAACGTGATTTTCAGAGCTTCCTTTTCTTCGTTAACTCCCGCCTTTTTGCCGCATCCGCATAAAAGAAGTATAGAAGCAAGAATCATAATTGAATATCTCTTACAAATTTTTCCTTTTTTCATCAAAGCGCCTCTTTTCAAATTTTCTCTTATCGATAGAGAGAAGCCTCTTGCTTTGTTTTACGCAAGAGGCTTTAAAACTTTTTCATAGCTCATTATTATTGACATAGCTGCATTGATAAAACCATGTTCCCATAATTGTATTCATATAACTGGAAACAGACTGTGTTTCAGCTGTCTGTCTGTCTGTCTGTCTGTCTGTCTGTCTGTCTGTCTGTCTGTCTGTCTGTCTGTCTGTCTGTCTGTCTGTCTGTCTGTCTGTCTGTCTGTCTGTCTGTAGATATTATATGTAAGCCCTGTTCCTGTGTCAATCCCTGTGAAAAAATTTTTTAAACATCTTGTACGACAATTATACGGCAATTGTGTTTATCATTTGCAAATTGTATTGATTTTTAAAATTAATTCTCTACATTCTTTTTGCCTGAATCCTTCTGCGGATTCCTCCGATCATGATCAATCCTCCTCCGGCCAAAAGCAAAATCCCCCCAATCCATACGGCCCATGCCGTCTTCGGCTCATCATCTCCCGGAAACCGAAAACGAATCTGCTCTGTTACCAGAAACCGAACAGGTTTCGTCTCCGTTACATTACCAGCCTCATCCCAGGCTTTTACAGAAAAAGTCTGCCATGTCTTCGCACCGGAAACAGAGCAGGTCAACATTCCGCCCAGTTCATGAAGCATATCTTTGTCATAAGACGCCGTACATTGCCCATTCACATAAATCTGCGCTCCTGCAAGGGCATAAGAATCCCTGATATCTGCCAGGATTTCCAGACTTTTTCCCTTTATACGCTCCCAATCCTTTACGCCTGTCACCACTACGCTCGGTCCCGTTTTATCTACAATAAATTCCAGGCTTTTTTCCTTTATACGGTTATTATAGTAAACGACATAAATATTTTCTATTTACTTTTCAGATATCCCTTAGTAAAATAATACTGAGGTGATAGCATGAATGTTAGAAAGTTTAAATCGGACAAAAACGCTTTAATAGCAGAAGGCAATCGGATCGTTTCGTCTTCAGATGATGCCAAATTCATAAGAAAAGTAACTATTGTTAATCTCCTGCTCCGCGGTGTGAACGCTAAATCGCT
>CAJTDE010000011.1 GCA_910574835.1 Clostridia bacterium
AAGATTTTTACTAACCGTCCAAAAGTCAGTAATCTTATTTTACTCTGAGGTATCTTTTTATCAACCACCCTTCTTGGAATTCCTTATATTTGAATTATACAGGAAGCTCCTATTTGTAGTCGCTGCGCGACGGCACTAAAGGGTAAAGTCGCTTCGACGCACCTGCAATGAGAGGAACTTTTATTCGAAAGGGCACTCATAAAAGTTCCTCTCGTGTGTCTTTGCGACTTTACCGTCCGGCAAAAAATTTATCTAAATCGCTTGACATTTCTTAGCTAGACTATTAAAAGTCGCTGCGCGACGGCACTAAAGGGTAAAGTCACTTCGGCACACCTGTAATGAAAGAAACTTTTATTCGAAAGGCACTCATAAAAGTTCCTCTCGTGCGCCTTTGCGACTTTACCGTCCAGCCAAAAGTATTTCTTATAAACACTTGACATTTCTTAGCTGGACTAATATAGTCGCTGCGCGGCGGTACTAAAGGCAAAGTTCCGCCAAGGCTTCCTCTACCATCTTTGCAGTTACCGGCATATTGTGTGAGCCAAGTGCGCCTTCGATTTTGCCGTAGCCTTTTCCCTTAACGGTATTCAGAACAATCACGCTTGGCCTCTCATCCTGTGCCTTTGCTTTTTCAATTGCAGCTAAAATCTGCTCCACATCATTGCCGTCCTCTACATTTTGGGCATACCAGCCAAAGCTCTCAAATTTCCCTGCTATGTCGCCCATCGCACATAGATTTTCCACATAGTCATCAATCTGGCACTTGTTGTAATCCACAAAGGCGATCACCTTGGAAAGCTTCTTGGCATGTGCAAAAATGGCCGCCTCCCATACCTGTCCTTCCTCTACCTCTCCGTCTCCCAGAATCAAATATGTATAATTGTCATAGCCCTTCAGACGGTTGCCGCAGGCAATTCCCATTGCCGAGCTTGCACCCTGCCCCAGAGAGCCGGTTGTCATATCGATTCCCGGGGTACGGTTCATATCACAATGGCTGGGCAGATTTGTTCCGGGCTTGTTCAAGGTATCCAGCATCTCTACCGGAAAATATCCTTTTAAGGCCAGTGCGGCATATACGGCCGGTCCTGCATGTCCCTTGGATACCACAAGCATATCCCTGTCATCCTTATTTGGTTCCTTCGGATCGATGTTCATAACACCGCTATATAAAACAGCCAGTACGTCTGCGATGGACAAGGCTCCTCCAATATGACCAACGCCTAAGTTTCCAATGCATTTTATTGTTTCCCTGCGAATCTCAACGGCAAACTTTTTTATCTCACTTATATTCTGCATACTATCAACTCCTTTTTTGACCTTCTTTTCTGCTCAGCCATAAATTTCTTTTTCCAAAGCCGCTACCTTTTCCTTCGCTCCTTTTAAGAACTCCTGACGCCATTCCTCTAAGCCTTCCGTAAAATCAGTTGCAAGAAAGATGTCCACCATCTCACAGCCCACCTCCGAAGCCAGCTTCCAACCGCCCATAGTCATAACATTCGCGTCATTGATCGCTCTGCACATTCTGGCATCATAGAGATCGGTACACGGCATGGCGTATACGCCCTTATATTTATTCGCCACAATTGCCATCCCGGCGCCTGTTCCGCAGATCAAAATTCCCTTCTCAAACTCACCGCTCTGAATCTTAGGCGCCAGGGCTGCCGCCGTAACAAAGAATGGTTTTACATGATCCAAATCTAAAGTTCCGCAATCTTCTATTTCAAAGCCTTTTTCTTCCAAATGAGCTTTAACAGCCTCCTTTAAAGTAAAACCTGATTTATCTGAGCCTAATATTACCTTCATCTTCTTTTCCTCCTAATTGTAGTCGCTGCGCGATGGCACTAAAGGGCAAAGTCACTTCGGCGCACCTGTAATCTATATTTTCCTTTATGTATGCTTCTGCTCGGCCAAAATGCCGAAGGCTCCGGCCATAACCACTGCCATTCCCAGATACTGCTCTGTTACCATTCGCTCCTGAAAGAGCACAAATGTAATCAAAGTAGATACCAAAGGCATGAGAAGCAAACATGTCTTTACCAGCCAAACCGGATAATTCCTGAGATTATAATAATAAACCACATAAATAAGCGTCTGCCCCAAAGCTGCCAGCAATAATGCCAGACCCACCTCTTTTTCCTGCAGTACAAGTCCAAGCTGTCCCAAAGTCCCCATTGCCAGCGAAGCCCCTGTAAAATAAAGCATTGTGAGCATATTGTTATAATACGCCACTACATCGTCACAGACGGGATTCTTCTCATCTAACTGAACGCTTTTAATCACAAATGCATTCAGAGACACAAAAAATGCACTTAGCAGAAAAAACACATTCCCCGGATCTCCCACCTGAAAGCTTGTAAAATCCACACCCATAACCAAAAATACGCCAAACAGCATCACAAAAGTACAGGCCCAGGACTTCCATGTAAATTTCTGCTTGTAAATCATCATAGAAAGAAGATTTACCATAAGGACATCACATTTAAGCAAAGCTGTGCCGCTTGCAGCGGAAGACATGGACAAACCGATGAAGGCTGTCAGATCCAAAAGGAAACCCAGCGTACCAATCATAAGCAGACGCTTCCACACACCATGCACTTGCAGCAATAGCGGAAGCTCCCTCCGCCTCCACATAAGAACGGTCAGGAACAGCATGGTCAGAAAACGGATTCCAACACCTGAGGTAAACACGGACGTATATCCCACAAGCCGCTGACTTGCCACATAATAGCTGCCCCAGATAACAGGGAGTATCAGCATCGGAACAATTTTTTTCTTACCTGTCTCCATAGCTACCACCATTTGATCTGGCTTGTCACATATTCTCTCAGCTCAATGAACTCCGAAGAAGCAATATTCCTCGGCCTGGGAAGCTCTATCTTCTTCTCCTCCTTGATGGTTGTAGGCTTGTTGGAAAGAATCAGACACTTTTCTGACAGATAAACAGCCTCTTCAATATTGTGGGTGATAAATAATACGGTGCTTCCCGTCTTTTGCCAGAGCTTAATGACCTGATCCTCCAGGTAGTAACGCACCTTAATATCCATCTGTGCATAAGGTTCGTCCATCAGCAGCAAATCCGGGTGCAGGGCAAATGCTCGTCCAATCACCACGCGCTGCTCCAAGGATGCGCTCAACTCATGGGGATAAGATTTCCGCACGGCTTCCAGCCCCAGCGTCTCCATAATCTCTTTCGTGCGCTCCTCAATCACATCCTTGGGATACTTCTTAATCTTCAGACCATACTGAATGTTTTCTTCTACTGTCAGCCATTGATAAGCGGAAGGCTCCTGAAACACAAAGGCCATATTGTGTTTTTTGGGATCTGCCGGCTCGTTGTCAATCAGAATCTGTCCTTCTGTCGGCTCCAACAGCTTTACAAGCAGGTTCAGAAAGGTTGTTTTTCCACATCCGGTAGGACCTACAATACATACAAAGTCGCCTTTTTTTACATCAAAAGAGATATTGTCCAGCACCAGCAGGTCGCCAAACTTTTTTGTCAAGCCACGGACCTTTACTTTTACGTCCTCACTCATACTTATCCTCCTATAAAAGTCGCTGCGCGACGGCACTAACGGGTAAAGCCGCTTCGGCACACCTGTGATGAGAGAAGCATTTATTCGAAAGGGCACTCATAAAAGTTCCTCTCGTGCGCCTTTGCGGCTTTACCGGCCGGTAGAAATTATTTTTCAAAATTACTCAACATTTCTTAACCGGACTATTAAAAGTTCGTAATGTTTCTCCCTGTCCTAAATATCCAGATCCGTATTCTCTACAATCTCGTTGCGCAGCTCCAGAAAAGCTCTGTCCGTCTGGCTTCTGGGCCTGGGTAGATCTACAATATATTCCTTTTTGATATACGACGGACGGGAGGCCAGAAGAAGAATCCGATCTCCCAGATACACGGCTTCCTCTACGTTATTTGTAACAAATACAATGGTTCTCTTATTCTTCTCCCAAATCTTTATGATCTCATCCTCCATCTGATAACGGGTCTGAGCATCCAACGCCCCAAAGGGTTCATCCATCAGCATAATATCTGATTCCGATGCGTAAGCCCGCGCAATCCCCACACGCTGCTTCATACCGCCGGAAAGCTGCTTGGGAAGAGAGGACTCAAACCCCTGCAGGCCCACCAGGTTGATGTATTCCCGGGCCTTCGCCCTGCGGGTCTCTTTATCCACACCCTTGAGTTTTTGATTCATTTCCACATTGCCAATAACTGTCTTCCAGGGAAAGAGGGCGTATTTCTGAAACACGACTCCCAAATCACCCATAGTGGGTCTGCTCCCGTCAAACTCAATCGCCCCGGAGGTCTGCTTCTCCAAATCCGCCATAATGTTCAGCATTACGGTTTTTCCGCATTGGCCCGGCCCGAGAAGCACCAAAAATTCATTTTCTTTTACATCAAAGGTGATATCCTTCAGCACTTCTACCGTCCGATCCTTCAGGTAGAAGGTTTTGCTGATATTTTTCAGACTTATTTTGTTTTTGAGAACTGCCATGGACAAAGCACTCCTTCCAGCTTACTTAAAATGGTTGACAGCAGCAGACTGACAACGCCGATTACCAGCATACAAGCCACGATCAGGGCCGTATCGCCTGATTCTTGTCCGCGGACAATCAAAAAACCTACTCCCTGCTTTGCCGCAATCATCTCTGCCGCCACCACGCACATCCATCCGCTGGAAAGGGCTGTCCGGATTCCGGCCAGGATAGCCGGAGTGGTAGCCGGAAGTGTAATCTCTGTCAGAAGCTGCCTCCGATTTGCTCCGAGTACCAGACCGGCATTGATCAAAAGCGAATCAATCTCTTTAATTCCGGAATAAGTATTTAACACAATGGGAACAAAGGAACCGATGAAAACAATTACAACCTTCGGCAGCTCTCCAATTCCGCACCACAGGATCACAAGGGGAATCCAGGCAATCGGAGGGATAGGCCGCAAAATCTCAAATACCGGATCCGCAAATGCATGAAAGCTTGTGCTCCATCCAAGTCCTACTCCCAAGCCAATACCAAGGACAATCGCAAAAACAAAGGCAATCAGTACTCGTTTCAGGCTCATCCACATATGTACCGGCAAAACTGCTTTTGATATAGGATGGACGCAGATGTCCAAGAACCGCATAAGCGTTGCGTAAGGCGTAGGAATCATACTGCCTTCACCCTGAGCCACCAGCATCCATCCTCCCAAAAGGATTGCGATGGATATGATTGGCAACATATAATACCATTTTTTTGTGTCCGCACTATTCATTCCCGATACCTCCACGGAGCTACCTTTTTCTCAAACATTGCCAAGATGTTATTGAGAAGCGCCCCAGTAATGCCGATGGTAAACATTCCTACAATGATAATATCCGGCCGTATCAATGTTCTTCCAAGCTGAATCATATAACCCAGCCCCCGTGTAGAAGCCAGCATCTCTGCCGCAACCAGTGTTGTCCAAGAATTGTTGAGAGACAACCGAATGCCTGTAAATACCATATTCATCGAAGAAGGTATGCAAACTGTTGTAAAAATCTCCCACTCGCTGGCTCCAAATGTTTTCGCCACATTAATTCTCACAGGGTCTGTGAGACGGATTCCCAGATACGAATTGATGACACAGGGAACAAATGCTGCTACAAAGATGATAAACATTTTTGCCGGCATACCGATTCCCATCGTTAAAATGATAATTGGAATCCAGGCAATGGGTGGAATGGGACGAATAATCTCAAATATAGGATTCAACAGAAAGCTTGCTACCTTATAGTAACCCATCACCCATCCAAGAGGCACTCCTATCACAACTGCAACTACAAAGCTGGAAAGCGCCAGCTTTAAACTTTGCATAAAATGCTGCGGAAGGGTAGAGCCATCCGGATTCGCATTGGTAAGCTTGAAAATAAAGGTTCCAATCACGGTTGAGGGAGGGCTTAAGGTGCGATCCGACACCCATCCCAAACGAACACTCAGCTCCCATATTCCGAAAAATATAAGCAGTCCCACCAGGCTCATACAGAGATATTTCATCTTATTTTTCTTTTTATTTTCCATAAATCCAAGATACCGTTCCTTTCATTATGTTTATTCCATAGAAAGACCCTTCTCTTCTGCAATTGCCCGGATAAATTCGCTGTCAATAAAGCCATTATCCACCAGGCTCTGCTTATCTTCTTCTGTGTAGCTACCCTGATCCACAAAGAAATCAATTACATTCTCCATCACCGCATCCATCTTTCTGGAGCCTGGTTCACCTTTGAAATATTCAATATTATCTTCCAGTGTACGCAATGGGCGATCTTCTATAAAACGCTGAGCCATAGCTTCGTCCGTATCTATGCCATTGTCAAGCTGCATATCCAATAAGTAAGCCGCCTGTCCTTCGTTGTCATCCTTATATTTATCACAGATTTCAAGATAGGTCTTCATCCAGGCATAAACAGCATCCCAGTTTTCTTCGATAGCTTTCTCCGATGCGACTAAGATTGTCGGAAATTCTTCTCCGGCTGCCTCTCCGCAGGATACTCTCACCCAGCCTTCTTCCTCTGCCTGATATGACTGAGGATCCCAAAGAGCTACCACATCTCCCTCGCCTGCCTTGAATGCAGCATAAGCGGAAGGTACATCCATATGTACGATATTTACATCATTCTGTGTCAGACCTAATTTTGACAAAGTTGCAACCAATCCAAAATGAACACTGGTAGAGGTCGCACAGAGGATGGTCTTGCCTCTCCAGGTATCCGCATTTCCGTAAATATCCGGATGGCCTTCTACCTCTCCCTGAATCTGCGCGATTTCACTGTCCGGTCTTACAAAATAATCAATGGAAACGGAATCTTCTACGGCAATACCGATGATCTTTGCATTATAGGCAACGCCTGCCGCAATCGCCGGAGCGGAACCATAAGCTCCAACCTCCCACTCATCTGCTCCTAGGGCTTCGTTCTGTGTGTTTCCGCCCGAGAACCAGAGGATTTCCATATTAAGTCCTGCCTCCGAAAAGGCGCCTTCCTGATCGCCAATGTAACTGGGAAGCCCGTGACTGTAGGGCTGATGGCTTGCTACAATCGAAAGCTCCTTGGCTGCCGCTTCATCGCCGGAGGATGCCGGCGCCGGCGCTTCTTCCTTGGATCCTCCACAGCCTGCTAATGATGCTGTTACTAACCCTACTGCTGTTAACAGAGCAACCAGCTTCTTACTTCTACTTTTCATTTTGTCCTCCTTTTCTTTCCTCCAACAAATTATTCTGACCAGTTGGAGGTTTTTTAATTAAATTACTTAATTAATTATTGTAGGACTATCATATCAACTTGCTTTCTCTTTGTCAATTCAAACATTTTCACATATTTTGCAATCTATTTTTGTGCAATACTTACATATTTTTTGATTCACAAAATAGTAATTGCATATTTTTTAATTTTTTTATATAATTAACATATATATTTATTTTTCCAACAACAGGGAATCCTTAATTAATACGGGAAGTGTATCTAATGAAAAAAAACGGACTGAATACGAATTATTTAAGGCCCAGTAATCGTTCGCTGACGCTTCAATTATTGTTTTCACATGGAACCTTATCCAGAACGGATATTGCCGACTTTCTTAATATCACCACGGCTGCCGTGACTATGATCGTAAATGAATTTTTATCAGAAGGATTGTTGGTTCAAAAGGAGGACTTTTTCCCCGAAAGTCTCCCTCGTGCCGGAAGACGCCGGGCGCCTCTTGCCATTCAGTATGATTGGCGGTATGTCCTTGCCATAGACATTCACTCTTATTATATCAATATTGCTCTGACAAACCTTAAGGGCGATATTCTGATCGAACATCCTTCCCTTACTCCCGCGACGAATGAGCCAAGAACATTGTGCTCTAATATCGCGAAGGAATGTATTAAGATGCTCTGGGAGGCTTCTATCTCTACCGAGCAAATTCTGGGAGCGGGCGTTACAATTATAGGACCTGTCAATCAGGATGAGGGAATTGCACTGCATCCCTTCCGCCTTTTTGAATATCCGATTCCAATCAAGCAATATTTTGAGGAGGAATTTCCATTTCCGGTGGCCGTAGAGAGCAATGTGTGCGCCTTTCTTCTCAGCGAGCTTCTATACACCGATATTGCCACAAAGGCGCAGAATATTCTGATGTTAAAATGGGGACCCGGAGTTGGTTCCGCTATGGCAATCCGCGGACAGGTATACAAGGGCTATAATTACCAGTCTACGGAGATTGGCCACAATCAGATTGCAGAAAAAAACGGAAAGAAATGCAACTGCGGACGAACAGGATGCTTAGAGCCTTCCATTTCGGCCGATGCCATTGTAGAATTTATAGAAAAAAATACAGCGATGTCCCCGGCCGGAGAGCTTTCCAAACTAAAAGAATCCATTGGAGTTCCGTCACGGGGAAATCTGTCCCGGTATCTGGATTTAGCAAGCGATACATGTGTGCTTTGGGACTTTCTGACCTCCTGCGCTCATGCCCTTGCCTCTGTCACAAATAATGCAATCCATATTTTAGCTCCGGATAAGCTGGTTCTTATGGGGGATCTTTTTGAGCATGACTCTATTGTTAAATTGTTTACGGAGCAGCTTTACCAAATCAATCCCCTGCTGCCGCCTGACCTTTGTATTAAGAATCAACCGTTTTCCAGCAAAAAATACATCGGCGCCACGGCCATAGCCGTATCGCGGCTTCTGCTGCCTTTATAGGCATTAAAGCGTGCCTTTACTTATCCCCGCCGGAATCTGATGCCGCAGTCAGCAGCTTCATTCCGGCGGGGATGTTCTTCTGTCACCATTCCCGTTTCCGGATAATACGGATAGAGATTATATAACTTCCCAAAAGATAAAGAACTGCGAAAACCGCTGTTGCCGCTGTCGCGGCTATCATCAGTTTATCCGTGACTTTTCCCTCCAATCCCATCCCCGTAATCAGCTTAATTACAGCGAAAACAGCGGCAAATACGGCAATATAGCAGACCAGCATCATCATACGCGCCTTCTCTACCCCCAGCTTAAATACCAGAGGCAGCAAAGTCCCATAAAGCAGAAAAAACACAGCCGCAACCGCCGCAGTTGAAATGATCTGCTCTAAAAACACAGTCATTTCCTCCTGAATGAACAAACTTATCAGCACATTACCGGTCATTCCTATCACATAGCCGGCGGCTAAAAGCAGCAAAAGCAGCAGATATTTGGTCCGCACCAGATCCTCCCGGTTCACCGGCAGGGTCAGCGCAAATTTATCAAAGCCGGACGCCTCGTCAAACCCCATGCTGTTTAAAATCAGCATGGAAAAGCTCATAATGGTCATCATAGGAAAAAACGACGGATTTTTAAGGAAAAAACAGTATATTGTAAAAAACAGCAGAATTAAAAGATATTGCTTTCCCACTTTTCTCAAATTATAGATATCCTTTAGCAACAAGCCCTTCATATTGTTCGCTCCCTTCTTTTTGTCTCCTGTCAAGCTTTTACAAAGTTGTGAAAAACTTAATTCTTATATTTTTTCAATATTGTTCTTTACAACATACAGCAAGATATCCTCAATGGATGCTTGGTCAACCACATAATCGTGAAACTGCCCTTCCAAAGACTGACGGTTATTTACCAGGACCTCCACCTCAAAGCGGTTCTTCTGCACACCTACAATCCAGGCCGGATCAAGCTCTTTGTACTGTTCCTCCGTACACTTTACAATTCCGTAATCGTACAAAAGAGCATCCTTATTTTCAAAAAACAGTATCCTTCCTTTATGAATCAGCAGAATATAGTCGCAGATTTTCTCAATATCACTGGTAATGTGGGAAGATAAAAATACCGTGTGCTCTTCCTCCTGAATAAAGTCCATAAAAATATCAAGAATCTCATTGCGCACAATAGGGTCCAAAGAGCCGCAGGCATCGTCCAGAATAATCAGCTTCGCTTTATGGGAAAGCGCCACTGCAATCGACAATTTCACCTTCATACCTCTGGAAAATTCCTTCACTTCCTTCTTTCCCGGAAGCCCAAACTCCTTGCAGTAATGAAAAAATGTCTCCGGCTCCCAATGGCGGTATGTCTGCTTCATCATCTGATTCACGTTCTCTACCATAAGACCATCGGGAAAATAGCACTCATCAAAAATAACACTAATCTGCTCCTTTATCTCACGATTCCTGGCCCCGTTCTCCTGTCCTAAAAGCTCTATGCTTCCGTCATCCTTTTGGATGAGATCCAGGATCGCCTTGATGGTAGTACTTTTTCCGGCTCCGTTTTCTCCGATAAAGCCCACAATTGAGCCTGCAGGTACCTGAAAGCTTACGTTATCTAATGTAAAATCCTTATAATGCTTCGTCAATCCCTGTACTTTAATCGCATATTCCATAGTTGTCCTCCTATTTTAAGTCGCTGCGCGACGGCACTAAAGGGTAAAGTCGCTTCGACACACCTGTATTGAGAGAAACTTTTATTCGAAAGGGCACTCATAAAAGTTCCTCTCGTGCGTCTTTGCGACTTTACCGTCCGGCAAAAAAATTATCTAAATCGCTTGACATTTCTTAGCTGGACTATTCCAGTTCCGCAATATCCCTTACAGCACACCTATCTGAAATCAATTTCCAGCCACAAGACCATGTGCCTGTAAATCGATTTGTGCGCCGTATGGGATATTGCTGTTTCCAGTTCCGCAATATCCCTTATATCTCTTCAAACAGCATCCTTAGAATCTCTATCAGTTCTTCCTCCGTCATTCCATACTGACGAGCCGTGTCCACGGCTGTCTGTAAATGCTGCTCTACGGCCTTTAGCTGCTCCTCTTTTACAAATTCTCGATCCGCCTCCCGCACAAAGCTGCCTTTCCCCACAATGGTCGTGATAAAGCCGTCCCGCTCCAAATCCTCGTAGGCGCGTTTGGTTGTAATCACACTGATGCGCAGCTCCTTGGCCAGAAGACGCATGGAAGGAAGGGAATCACCGGGGCTTAAGGTTCCGTTCATGATCATGCCCTTGATCTGTGCGGTAATCTGCTCATAAATGGGTTTTCCACTTGAATTACTAATAATGATATTCACGTATTCACCTCTTTTGTTCCATACACAAACCCTATCCCTCTTTGTTTGTATATAGCTGTTATATTATATATAACATATATATACTTTATTGTCAATATATATATTAACTTTTTTTCCGATATGGCTTTATAATCGCCTGAATAGATGGCAGCAGTTGCCAAAAATGCTGTTTTCCCAAACATTCCTAAAAAAGCTGTGCTGTCAGCTAAAACACTGACAGCACAGCCAAATCTTCTTGATTCTTATAAGCTTTTTAATTGAAACATCAAGTTTTCACCGCAAAGCCATGCGCTACGGCCACTAATAATATCTGCGCACAGATTTAATCGAACGATAAAGGGCATTCTCCGTCTTAATTCCGGTCCGCTCCGTGCTGGCGTGCACGATTCTTCCTCCTCCCAGATAAATACCTACATGTCCGCCATAATAAATAATATCTCCTGCCTGAGCTTCGGAATAGCTGACCTCGCGGCCGCCGCGGCCCTGTGCGTCCGACTGTCGGGGAATAGAAATCCCAAAGTTCTGATATACGGCCCAGGTAAAGCCTGAACAGTCCGCTCCATTGGTAAGACTTGTCCCCCCTGATACATAAGGTCTTCCTACAAATTGCAGGGCAAAGTTTGCAATAGAGCTGCCCTTCGAGCTTCCGCCGCTTACGGTTGCCCCGCCTCCGGAGCTTCCTGTGTTCCCGGCAGATGTCGCGCCGCCTTTGATTGTCCCTGTGGAACTGTTTTTATTGGCAGCAGCGGCTGCCGCTGCTGCAGCCGCTTCCTTCTTTCTGCGCTCCGCTTCCAGCTTTTTCAACTGAGCAGTCTGCTCCTTGATCTTATTCTTATACTCCTTGGCCTTGGCCTGAGCATTGGCCAGCTGACTTTCGAAATCAGCCTCCTGCGCTCTCTTCTGAGCCAGTGTGCTCTCGACTGCAGCCTTTTCCTCTTCATATTCGGCCTGGAGTGTCTCCAGCTCAAGCTTTTCCTGCTCCAGCTGATCCCGCAGCTCCGCAACCTGATCCCGAATCTCCTGGTAAGCCGTCAGCATCTCTCGATCCTGCTTGTGAATCTCATTGGCATATTCCTGGCGGTTCAAAAAGTCCGCAAAGCTGTTCGCCTCCAGAAACATGGAGAGATAATCCGTCTCGCCCGCTTCATAAATATATTGTATCCGCAGCTTCATGGCCTCATACTGCGCTTCTTCCTGCTGCTTGGCCGCTTCGTAATCTGCCTTAGCCTGCTCCAATTCCTCCTGCTTCAGCTCCAAATCACCTGCCAAAATCTCCAGGTCCATCACCAGGTTCATAAGCTCCGAATCCAGGGAGTCAATCTCTGCCAGCACAGCCTTTTGCTGACTCTCAATAGACTTCATTTGATTATTAATCTCATCCAGCTGACGCTGCGTCTCCTTTTGCTGCTTCTTCAAATCTGCTTCTGTGGCAGATGCCTGTACGGAAAAGCAGAGACACAGGGTAACGATAAGGGCTATCACTCTAATATGTATCTTTCTTCTTTTTATCATTGTATCCTCATTTCAAATATAATGCAAAAGTTTTACAGTTGATTTTATTATAACTGCTTCCTATTCATAATTCAAGGCTTTCCAAAATTTATGTGAACCTACAAAAGCTCCATTTAAAGTCGCCTTCGGCGAGGGGCAGTCCCTTCGGCCCCATAACCGTATCGGCTCCACGCCAATCAGCGGAGTGATTGGCGTGGGTGTAAAAAGTAACACTCCATACTGTTTAAATCAACATTCGAAAGGGCTGCAAAAGAAAGCCCACGACGCCCCAGGCGGCTCTCTTCCAAAGAGGAACCTCTTCCACCGTCACATGCTCCGGCACTTCATAAGTCCCGTCCGAAAGGACTTTGCGGCTGTCCGCCTCCATTTCATCCATATAACCGCAAAGCTCCCGGTTCAGCTCCCGGCTCTCTACCACCAGCATCAATTCCGTGTCCAGATAGGAGCTTCTCAGATCCAGGTTGTAAGAACCGATAACAGACAAATCATCATCAATCAAAATACTCTTTGCGTGATTGGAAATACCGCCGTCATACTCGTATAAAGGGATTCCCGTTTCCAGAATCTTATCCTTATTCCGCAGATAGTCACTAGAGGCTACGAAATTATCCCCGTTTTCCACAGAGTTCAACAAAATTTTCACATCCGGAACGGCTTCCTTCAAAAGAGTAAGCTCCTGGCACATGTAGGAATTTATGACGACATAAGGCGACTGAATCACCACGCGCTTTTCAGCCTCTTTCATCAGCCGCACCAGCTTGTAAAATACAACAGGCTCTTTGGCATAAATCTCGGTCGGATTGGAGATAAGGCGGATGCTGCCCGCCTCATAGGTATGCTGCTCATAATCCCATTCCGGCTCAAACAGCTCCGGCGCTTTTTTTGTAAGCTGCCGATAGCGTTCTTCCAAAAGCGCTCTCTGCTCCTTCACCTTCTCTTTTTTCGCCAATTCCTCGTTGTTGTGGAAAGGCTTACAAACTTCCAGGTTCCAGACCTGTTCAAAGTAAGTCTCCAGTTCATAAAGAGAAGTCTCCGTACTGCCCGGCTTTGTATTGTAAACAAGAACCTCCCTGTCGCGGCTTACATTTTTATCCGTATAAGTTCCGATAAAATAGTCAAAGGTATTGCGTCCTCCCAGAATATACGCTTCGTCATCCACTATCACGTATTTGTCATGCATCCGTCCCTCAAGCTTCCAGGGCAACAATAGGTTCATGGGATTGTAAATCCGAATCTCCACATTTGGATGGGAAGAAAGGGCGTAGAACAAGGACCTCCCTTCCATGCGGACAGCTCCGCTGAAGCCGTCCACCAGAATCTGCACCTGCACTCCCTGGTCAGCCCGGTTTAAAAGCATCGCCAGAATATCCATCGTGCTCTCCCCCGGCCGCATATCAAAAGTGGAGAGTATAATCCGCTCTCTTGCCCTGGCCATAAAGCGGATTCGCTCCTCCCAGGCGCTTTCATTTGTCTCCAAAAGCGCTGCCCGCTCTGCTCCGGGAACACCCTTGCGAAAAGTGGAAGGCTCAAAGTCCCCCACTGTCTCCGGGTGAATCTCCGGAAAATACATAAAAGGGACTGTGGCTCCCGCAATAAGATAAATCAATATAAAAAGTACCAGGCAGGTAATCTTATGTGCCCGGAAAAATTTTTTTGCTTTTCTGGGTTTTCGGATCATTGGCTGCTCCTTATGCGAATGTTTATTCATAATTGCAGATGTATGTGAAATCCATGAATGTGATGCTGTGTGAATTGCATGTTTTTTTGTTTGTTTTATTGAGGGTAACCTGTTATTCGCTCCCTGTCAAGGAAAGGAATTGAAATTTTTTCTTAAATTTTTCTTATAGATCTGTTCCGATAACAAAATGATCATCATAGCTCTTCAAAATCAGCATATGGATACCCTCCCAGAGCTTCCTCCAGGATTCTCCGGTTTAGATTGCTCCAGCTCCTGCATTTATCCAGAATGATAGCGTCTGCCGTTATCACATGATCAAGGGATGAAAGGACGGTATCCACATTGTGGATAACCTCTGCCTGCACTTCCAAAGAAAAGGCTTTTGACAGCTCCAGGATTCTCTGCTTTAATCTTCCGGAGTTTGATACGGGGGAATCCAAGTAAAAGACAGCCTTTGCCACATTTTCCTGCTCCAGCCTGCTTAATATCCAGGTAATGGCAGTATCCGTTTTGTCTATAAGGCGGTAGGTTCCCCGCAGTCCTGCCAGATCCCGGATAGTTCCGTCCTGGGCTTTTAGAAGAATGGTGCCGGACAGGGCCACTTCCAAGGTAATGATGGTATTAAAGCCGTCTATGTGAACAGTGCTCTCTGGAAGAAAGGATTTCAGTTCCTTTTCCTTTCTTTTTTGAATATGGTCATCTGATGAGACAGCTCTTACCAGGGCAAGACGCTGGCGTTCGGAAAGCTGGTAGTGGTTGCCTACAAAGGTGGAAGCCCCTTTGATATCGTAGCCCCGATTCAGCAAATACCGCAAATCGTTCCCTGCTCCGTGTAATATTTTCATGGATTCCTGGTTAAACTCCCTTTCATCGTTGGGAGCGTAGCCGCGTTTTACTATTTTACTCATCTCTTTGTTCCCATTCCAGTTCCGCAAAATACCGCAAAGTACACCTATATGAAATCAATTTCCTCCATAGAGTTCCTCATAAAGCGCCTCTAACTCCACACTTTTTTCTTTAAGGGAAACGTCCCTCACAATCCTTCCGTCCTTCAAAAAGATACAGCGCGTGCACACCTTTTCCAAAAAATCCAGTACATGACCGGTCAGTATCACGATAGCCCCTCTTGCCGCACAGGCGGTCAAATCTGCTTTAAGCCGTATAATCCCGGAAGTATCCACCCCGCTCTCCGGCTCGTCCAAAAGGATCAGTTTTGGCTCCCCCATAAGGGCCATAAGAATCGAGAGCTTCCGCTTCATGCCAAGGGAAAGCTGATTAATCCGGGTGTTCCTCTGTTCGTGCAAATGATAGCGATAAAGACCGGACTCAATTTCCGCAAAATAACGGCCGCCGAATTTCACACCGTTCAAAAAATCCAACACCTCATACACCGTCATTTTCTCATAAAAACTCATGTCGCTTTGCATATAGCCAATCTCAGCCCGGCAGGACCGCTCTTTTGTATTCCGCCCCCACAGACTGACACTTCCTCCGGACACTGAAAGCAAGCCGGCCGCAGCCTTCACAAGCGTGGTCTTTCCCACGCCGTTCGGCCCGATAAACGCCGCTATCTCCCCGGAGGTAAGCTTCACTGACAGATCCCGGATTCCATACGTTCCGCGATATAATTTTGTCACATGCTCAAAGCTCAATTCATGCCCTGTATTCATAGCCCAAACGCTCCCAATTCCTTTTTCCCTGTCGAATCCATTGATACAAGAACCACACCTGCACAACAGGCAGATGCAGCTTCAGCAACGTTACACAAATATCTGCGGCACACTGCTTCTTCGGATAAAAAGCAAAGAGACTTCCATTTACAAAAACAGAAAGAAGAAAAATAACAGCAACCAGAAGAAGCAGATAAAAAAGCTGTGTTCCATTCCGCAGGCGAAGCAGCGCAAAAAGAAGAAAAATATGATCCCCAAGAAGCCAGAAACCTCCCCATACCTCGTCCCGCAAAAGCCTCGGATAAGAATAATCAGACATATAATAAATCAAAAAATTTCTTCGCTCAAACCTGTAAATCTCCAAAAGATAAAAGGAGGTAACAAGGCAGATTCCATAGGCCGTAAGAAACACCGCCAAAAAGCTCTCAGACAGACAACAGACCAGAGCAAAGAACACACCGGCAGACAGCTTCCAAAAAAGAAACTCTCTGTTTCGGTATATCCAAATATAATTCTTCTCCCAAATACACCATCGGCTCAGCCTGTGAAACAGATCACCAAGCCAATGAGTGCGAAAGGCATATTGTGAATCCGCAATTACAGACAAATCAGCCCTTTGATACATCCAAAGCTCAAGCAGCCAAAGGATCGGAAGGCACAAAAAAAGCAGCACAAAAAAACAGTAGTTTTCTCCAAACATGCCGCCTATGCTTTCGGACATCACCCACCCGGAAACCATAGAATAGTTAAGCCGGCCGGTTCCCAGCAAAAAAGCAAGCCCCGCCCCCAGCACAGAGCCTATAACAGTCAGACTGCCTGTGTGAGCTTTAAGGCCCAGCATCACCCCTACCAGGCAGCTCAAGAGGCTCCAGAGCACATTGAGCGCTAAGGCAGCTCCGCCTTCAGCGCCTTGTATCCGGAACAGTATAGCGCCCAGATAAAGCTGCAGAAACAAGACCTCCGTATTTGTAAGAAAAAACAGCAAAAGACATTCTACAGGAGTGATTCCAAGCAGGAACAAGCTTTCCCAGTTCTTTTTGATATAGCAAAGGAAACGAATACAAATCCATACGGTCAAACCTGTCAGAAGCGCAAAAAAAGCAAGCCGGCATACATAGATCCGATTAAACGGACTGAATCGCCGTGTCAAAACAGTATCCAAAACTCCGCCAAGATACGAATAGCATATCAGAAGTACAAGAAATACTATCCCTTTTGTAAGCTCTGCTTTTTTCTTGATTAAAATAAAATAAGTCTCCCGCATGGCCTCTCATTGTAAATAGGGTTATTAATTACGTTTGTTATGCTTATTATAAACATGTTTATTATGAGAACTCAAGAAAAAACGCATTTTTTACAATTTTTTTTACAATTCACAAGGCGAAAAGTAAGTATTTTTTACTTCCTTTGTCACCCTGGCCGTGGTATACTAAAGGGTAGCGTATTGTGCTAAAAATAATTTTACGAAAAGGAGAGATTCAAACGTGACTGGAAAAAGAACGATCTCCCGCAATCGGGAGTTCCGCCGGAGCCTCAATGGGAGGATATTGAGAAGTACGACACTTAATATTCTGATATTGGTGATAATCTGCTGCGTAATTATGGCGTTCTCGATGCAGTCGTTGGCAAACAACATTCTGTTGGACAGCCTGCAGCCTATGGCCCGTCAGTCGGCTAAGACTGTGGAGGCCAATATTCACATGCTTGCGGATCGTATGATGACCATTGCCGGAGATCCCCGTATGACCTTGTCTGCCGGGGAAAATGCAGCCGCTTCTGACGCACAGGCCCTTTACGAGAACCGTGAAAGCCTTCTTACCGAGGCAGCTGAGATCTATGAGTTTCACACCATTGCCCTTTACGGCCCGGATGGCCGGATGATCCAAGGCAGCAATGGTTCTCCGGAAAGTCTGGAGGATGACTTTTTCGGACTTCTAAAGGAGACCGACAATCTGACTACCTATTCCTCTACCATTTTTGAGGATAAGCTCGGCATTATGATAGGTATGCCGGTAAAGGAAAACGGAGAAACCATTCTCTATGTGGTAGGCGTCTACAAATACGACACCTTAAATGACGTGATCAGCAATATCAATATCGGAAAACACGGCATGGCCTATATGGTAAACCGCGAAGGCCTTGTCATCGGACATCAGGAGCAATCCCTAGTACTGTCCGGAACCACTCTGGCAGAGCTTAGCAGCGGAAATGATGAAACCTTAAGCCGCGTAACTACCGGCGAGACAGGCGCCGCCGAATTTTCCGCAGACGGCGAAGTAATGATGGCCGCCTTTTCTCCCATCCGGGGAACGCAGTGGTCATTGGTGATTGAAGTGCCAAAGGCCGACTATAATTCTCTGATCAATGCGGCTATGTTTGTGGCAATCCTTACCACTCTGGCCGTGCTGGTGGTTTCTATTTTACTTGTTCTGCGTCTGGCCAGCTCCATTTCCCGTCCGGTGAAGCATGTAACAAACCGGATGGTAACCCTCTCGGACGGAGATCTGCATACGGAGGTAGAATCGATTCACTCCGGGGATGAACTGGAAGTATTGACCCGGACCCTGGATGCCACCGTGAAGAGTCTCAACCGTTACATAGACGATATTCAAGAAGTATTGACCCAGGTTGCAAAGGGCAATCTGAGTGTAGAACCCCGGGTGGAATATCAGGGGGATTTTGCACTGATACATACAAGCTTAAATACCATTACTCAGTCCATGAACGATACCTTATCCGGTTTTCGCGCTGCGGCTGTCCGCCTTACGGATATGTCGGAAGAGCTAAACAGCCAGTCCGGAATCCTGCACCAAGCTTCTCTTGAGCAGAACCAGACTACGGAATCCCTGGTTCAAGAGGTTACCCATGTGAAGGAACGGCTTGCGGACGTAACGGAAAGCAGCACCCGGACGCGGGCAAAAACGGAGGAAATTACCCGATGTGTTCAGGACGCGAACACTCAAATGTCCTCTCTTACGCAGGCTATGGATAATATCAGCGCCAATGCCCAGGAAATCACAAAGATTGCCAAAGCCATTGAGGATATTTCTTTCCAAACAAATATCCTGGCCATCAATGCGTCCGTGGAGGCTGCCAGGGCCGGAACCGCCGGAAAGGGCTTTGCCGTAGTGGCAAACGAGGTAAAGGATCTGGCTACCAGAAGCGCCGAGGCCGCTCAGAGCGCTACGGAAATGGTAAACAAGACCCGCTCCATCATTCAGACCGGGGTGGAGCTGACAGCGGATACGGCCGGCTCTTTGCAAGCTATTTCCTCTGTCACAAATGAGATTTCAGCGATTTCGGATCAGCTTGTCACTGCCGTGCACGGACAGGAAAACGCTTTGGCCATCATGGATGAACGAATTGAGTCCATCTCCACCATTGCAAACCAGAATCTGCAGAATGCCGGCGGAACGGAGCAGTCAAGCGGCCTGCTTGCAAGGGAGGCCGAGGCTCTTCAAGAGCAAGTGAAAAAGTTTGTTTTAAAGGGGGAAAATAACCGATGAGACGAATCTTGTGTATGACCTTGCTTCTTCTGCTATTTGTAATGCCCATGACAGCCTGCAAAAATACTGCGGAGCTGCAGGATGGTTACTACACTGCACAGGCATCTGAGTTCAGTCACGGCTGGAAGGAATATATTACCATTATGGTAAAAGGAGGAAGCATTGTCTCCGTGGAATACAATGCGGAAAATCCAAGCGGTTTTATCAAAAGCTGGGACAATGCCTATATGCAGACTATGCTCCACTCCAACGGAACCTATCCCAATGAGTATATGCGCTACTATTCAAGTCAGCTTTTGGATGACGGACACGCGGACGGAATCGATGCCTTAACGGGCGCCACCTCCTCCCACAGCTCCTTTCAAAAGCTGGCAGAGGCGGTCCTTGAGCAAGCCCGAAAAGGCGATTCCAGTATTGTAATCGTTGATACGGCTTCTTGATTACAAAAATAATTCATTCTCCTTACGGACGCCGCATGCTTTTTTCAGCTTTATGCTGCCTGCCGTAAGGAGGGCTTTGCTGACGCTCCTGGCTTCCTGGGGGCAGACGGCAATACAGCGCATACAGGAAATACATACAGAGGTATCTGTTTCTGACGGATGTTCGGCCGGGATTGCCCCTGCCGGACATTCTTCCGCGCATAGACCGCACAGAGTACATGCATTTCCCGCTTTTGGCTTCATAGGTACGCCGCCGTACTCACGATAAGGCCGGTTCCCCGGGAAGCTTATAGGCGCTGACGCTTCTCCTGCTTCCATTTTAGAACGAAGCTTCCCGGCAAAGTCTTTCAGTTCCTTTTCATCCTGAGCATCCGGACGTCCTGCGGCGAACTGGCGCATAATGGAGTGCTCGGCAATAGCCGCCACTCCGGCCACGCAGGAAAAACCGGAAGATGTCAGGGTGTCCTGCAATTCTGCAAAGGTATCATCATAAGCCCGATTTCCGTATACTACCATCAGTACCGCCCTGGCTCCGTTTCCTTTTAACCGGAGCAGTCTCGTTACGGCAATGTCCGGAACCCGGCCGCCATAGGAAGGAACGGCTATGATGCAGATATCCTCCTTCTTAAAAGAATATGCGGAAAAATCCGACTTGCGTTTCGTAAGATCGATATGTATACTCTCTGAACAGAACGCTTTGGTAAAGATATCCGAGGCTCTTTTTGTACCTTCGGTGGGGCTGAATGTAATTTCGTAGATTGACATATGTTTTTCTCCTATTTGAAGCCGCTGCGCGACGGCACTAAAGGGTAAAGTCGCTTCGCACCTGTTAATGAGAGAAACTTTCATTCGAAGGGCACTCATGAAAGTTCCTCTCGTGCGCCTTTGCGACTTTACCGGGCGGCCAAAATTATTTGTTCATACCTGCAAGGACCGGAAACGTACTCGTTACTGCCATCAAAGATCTTTTCCAGCAAACTGCAGGCGCATCCAACAATGTGCGAGTTCTCCCCGAAAGCCGGCCTCTCGACTTTTACCTCATGATAATCCCCAAGCAGCTTCCTTCGATTAACCTGCTCCTGAAGCTTATCAAGGTACCGTCCCGGCAGCCAATACCCTTCATGCCCAATCAATACCTTCTGCGGATTATAGAGATTTACCGCGTTCGTAATTCCGCATGCCAGCTTATCCACCATATCCGCAAACACCTGGTGCATCAAAGAGTCCCCCTCTTCCTTTGCCATTTCACAAAATCCTCTGAAATCATAGCTCTTCCCGGTAATTTCCGTCAGATGCGTCGTGATGACTCTGCTCCCTGCATACATTTCCAGGCACCCTCTCCGTCCGCAGGTACAAAGCTTCCCGTTCCAGTCGATGCTCACATGACCAAGCTCACTTGTAAATCCGCAGAAATCCCGGTTAATCTCTCCCCCGGTCACCACGCCGGAGCCGATTCCGTTGGAGATCCCCACAAAGAGAAAATCCTCCGCATCCCGGCCATTTCCATAATACTTCTCGGCAAGCGCAGCGCAGTTATACTGACTGTCAAAAAAGACCGGCAGCTTATACCTTTCCTTCAGCATGGAAACAATTTCTATATCCCTTTTTCCATAGAAATTAGGCGGGTTCAAAATTCTTCCCCGCCCGACGTCCACCGGTCCCAAAGAGCCGATTCCTATTCCATAGAGACGTTCCTCCCCGGCGCTTTGAAGAACGGCGTCAATACATTCATACAGCTGCTCCCATATTCTGCCGCAGCTTTCTTTTGTCACAGCAAACTTCCGGCGCATTTTTACATGCAGCTTAAGATCGCACAATACCACGCTGCACTCATCCCGGAAGATGTGAACTCCTATCATCTTGGGCGCATTTTCAGAAAGGCAGAGGCGTATGGGATTCCGCCCCTTTCCTTTCACCGGAAGAGACTCTCTCTCCTCAATAATGCCCTCCTCCAAAAATTCACTGATAATATGCGTTGCTGCCATTTTAGACAGTCCCGTTTTTTTTGACACTTCAATTCTGGATGAGCATTCCTCTGTGGCTATCAGCTTTAAGACAAGCCCGCGGTTCTGCCTTCGAAGCGTCGTATTGTTCAGACCTGCATCCTTCATAATTGGCACCAAGCCTCAAAAAAATGCTTTCCTTTCTTCGCTTTTTCTTTCACCCTTTTTAAAACGGACGGTAACCGGCATCCATTCTGCAAATGCTCTAATATCCGATACATTTTAAAATCCGATCAATGATCCGGGCATTGGCCAGGGAGAATGCTTCCGTCACGGCAGGCGCTTCCCCTTCCGTAATACAGCGTCCAAGCTGCTCTACCTCCAGCCGGTAATTCTGGGGAACCGTCACGGTTTTCAGCTCTTCCCTGCCTTCAAAGCTCTTTACCAGGTAGCTTAGCTCGCCCGGCGCGTTAAAGCCGAATTTTACTCCTTGGATGGAGCCTTTTGTCCCGTGAATCTGGAAGCGATCCAATGCGGAATTTTTTTCCGTGGCAAGCACCATGCCACAGTCAAAGCTTGCCCGCAGGCCATTTTCATATTCCATCAGAACGGTTGTATACATATCTACCCCTTCCCCGGAAAACGAGCTGACTGCCTGAATCTTCTCCGGCTCTCTTCCAAGCATACGCAGAATCAGGCTGCTGCAGTAGACTCCCAGATCATAGGTGCTGCCTCCCAGCGTTTCCCTGCGCATGCGGATATTTTGCTCCACATAGTCCGATGTTATCAAAGCCGCCTCCATGTAGCGGGCCTCCCCGATGGTTCCGTTTTCCAGCTCCCTTTGAATCTCAGCGATATAAGGACTGTGCTGGTAGGCAAATGCCTCCATCAGAAAAACCTTCTGCTCCCGGGCTGTCTCAAACATCCTTCGGGACTCTTCTGCTGTGGGCGCCAGCGGTTTTTCGCACAGAACATGTTTCTTTGCTTTTAATGCCCTGATCGTCCACTCATAATGCATGGTGTTGGGAAGGGGGATGTAGACTGCCTCCACCTGGGGATCGGAAAGCAGCTCTTCATAGCTTCCGTATGCCTTTTGAAAACCGTATTTTTCTTTAAAGGCTTCTGCTTTTTCCATGCTGCGGCCTGCGATTGCGTAAAGCTCACAGTTTTCCGCCTGATTCATTCCCTCTGCCGTATCTCTCTCAAAAATATATGCTGTTCCCAAAACGCCCCATTTTACTGTTCTCATTTTGATATCCTCCATTCCAGTTCCGCAAAGTCATTTAATGTCCCCCTATGAGAAGTATTTGCAGTCACAAAGACTTGTGCCTTCAAATCCTTCTGGTACATTAAGTGACTTTGCTGTTTCCAGTTCCGCAAAGTCATTTAATGTCCCCCTATGAGAAGTATTTGCAGTCACAAAGACTTGTGCCTTCAAATCCTTCTGGTACATTAAGTGACTTTGCTGTTTCCAGTTCCGCAAAGTCATATTCTTTGCTGCTGCAATTAGTATAACGCTTTTACTTTATATTTATATCATACACTCTTTTTACTAATTGTCAAGAAATACTTTCCGCACGTCAGCGACGAAAGTCCTGCTCCTCCTTCACATAGGAACTTATCTCCTGCTGTATTCTTATTTTTCATTTACTGAAAATAGCAGTTCACAAAATTTCAGTTTTGTATTTTTCCATTGACAACTCCCCACGCAGCCATTTAAAATGCTGTTTAATATGAAAACCCACGGCAATACCAGCAAAGGAGAAGCATCATGGCTAATATTTTAATCGTAGAGGACGAAGCCCCCATGCAGGAAATCCTGACGGAATATATGAAAAAGGGCGGCCACACCTGCTATACCGCCGACGACGGCATCGACGCCCTGGTGATTCTGAAAAGCACCCCTATGGACCTGATGATCCTGGACATCCAAATGCCCCATCTGGACGGCTTCTCCGTCTGCCGGACCGCCCGGAGCCTAAGCAATATGCCCATTATCCTGCTCACCGCCAAAAGCCAGGAGGAGGATAAGCTAAAAGGCTATGACTGCGGCGCGGACGATTATGTTACTAAGCCCTTCAGCCCCAGAGTGCTGCTTGCCAAGGTAAACGCCCTGCTGCGCCGCTCCTCCCCTGTCCCCGGAGATACTCTCCAAGCCGGAAACCTAATGCTCCTTCCCGCCTCCCACAAAGTCTACGCAGATGGCAGGGAAGTTACCCTAACTCATAAAGAATACGAGCTTCTCCATTTCCTAATGACAAACCCCGAGCAGATATTCAGCCGGGAGCAGCTTTTAAACCGCGTCTGGGGATACGACTTCGAGGGAACAAGCCGCACCGTAGACACCCATATCAAAACCCTGCGTCAGAAGCTTGGAGGAGAATGCCGCCACATCGTCACCCTCATCCGCTCCGGGTACAAATTCGAGGTAGCCCCATGAACTTAAAAAACGCTCTTTCCCTTCGCACCGTGCGAAAAAAAATATTAATGCTCTCCAAACTGGCCGGTCTGGCTCTGCTCTTATCCTACGGACTTTTTTCCGCCCTGCCCTTAGAAGAAAACCTTTCTTTCTGTCTCTGGTTTATATTTGTGCTTCTTTTGGTACTGCTCATTGATTTTCTCATGGGCCATTTTATCACAAAGCCCGTTTCCCGGCTGAATGAATCCGCAAAACGCATGGCAGCCCTCGATTTTTCCGCTCCCTGCGCCATTGCCGCCAGGGACGAATTTGGAGAGCTGTCCCAAAGCCTTAACACCCTCTCGGAAAATCTGAAAACAGCCCTTTTGGATCTGACAGACGCCAATGCCCGGCTTGAGGAGGAGGTGGCAAAGGAACGAAAGCTCATGGCCGAACGCAAAGATCTGATTGACCAGCTGTCCCATGAAATGAAAACACCCCTCGGCATTATCCAGGCTTACGCCGAGGGCCTACAAGATGCCGACTCTGAGGAGAAAAAGCAGAAATACACAGAAGTCATTCTGTCCGAAACTGAACGTATGAATCAACTGATACATGCCCTCCTGGATCTGTCCGCCCTGGAAAACGGAGCCTCACAGCTTACCATCACCCGATTTGACCTGGTAGAGCTGGTGGAGCTGACAGCCGGCCGGCTTCTTTTTGATGCCCCTGACACAAACTTTTCCCTGGAATACGAGCTTCCCGAGCAGAAGGTCTATGTCCGGACCGACAAAGCGCGCATGGAACAGGTTTTGGAAAATCTCATGCTCAATGCCCGAAAAAATGTATGCCCCGATGGAATAATAAAGCTGTCCCTCATCGAAAAAGACGGCTTTCTTCACTTTTCTCTTTTTAACAACGGCCGGCCTATTCCCTTGGAAAGTCTGCCCCATATCTGGACAAAATTTTACCGGGCCAAAGATGCTTCCTACTCCGGATCGGGCCTCGGGCTTTCCATTGTGGCGCAGATCCTATCCATGCAGCAGATCCCTTACGGCGCAAAAAACCGGCCTAACGGCGTTGTCTTCTATTTTTCCATACCCGTCTCCTCTCCCCGGACGGAATGTTCTGCGGATGGAAAATAATTATTACACAGGCTGCTAACTCTGCTCCTCAACCGTAAAAACTTCTTCAATTGAAACATGAAAAACCTTTGCAATATTCCAAGCCAAAACCAATGAGGGATTGTATTTACCCTTTTCAAGATTTCCAATAGTTTCTCTTCGGACTCCTACAAGTTTAGCCAAATCTTCCTGTTTCATATCATATTTAGCCCGATATTCCTTTATCCGATTTTTAATCATTCTCCGCTCCCTTTCGTTCTCTCCACTCTAAAAAAACAAGAGCAGTCGTAAACGCCAAAACAGTTGCCGCAAAACTTAAGGCAAAAGAAACAGGAACAGCTTCCGCAGCGCCATAAATAAAGGTACAGACAAACATAAAAGGAACAAGCAAAATCATTTCCGACATAAATGCAAAAGTAGCAGCTTTTTGAATATTAAGCCGGAAAAATTCATCCGGTATTACCCGGAAATATCGAAAATAATAGGCAAATCCAAAAAAGCCATATAAATCTTTATTCTCTGTCCGCCACCCCAAAATCGCTATCAATGCCAACAGAGATAAAAATCCTAAGTAATTAATCCTATGTTTCATAAACTTCCTCCTTACATATGTGGTGTATTTCACTCTTTTTGTTATAAATATACCACACGCAATAGTAAAAGTCAAACTATATGGTAAACTATATTAAAAAAGGCCATTCTCATTATCCTTTCCCCCCACATGAACATTCCCTTCCATGATATCACAAAACAAGCCGGCAGACGCTTCCGATATCTAATATCCCATTTCATCATACCCCGCCTCCAAAAGTCCACAACCCCAAACGCAAAACCTAACACCCACCACCTCCAACCCCAGGCGCTGCCGCTGTGTAAGCCGGAAGGCTTTTCCTATATCCAGTGTCCGGCTGTTCGCGTACATCCTGTCTGAAATTGGCGAACTAACGCCCAACACCTCCAATCAGGCGCAGCCTGTCACACCAAAAAAGCGTTAGTCCGACAAGAGCAGACAGGATGTACGCGAACCGTCCGAACACAGGATATGGAAAAGTCTTCCGGCTTACGCTGCGGCAGCCGCCGTCCCCCCCTCTGTGACAATTCACATCTTTTGTTACAAATGCCAACCTCAAGCCCCCCATACCGGAATCCCCCCATCATATTGCATTTCCCACCCCAACCTGATACGATAATTTCACCACAAGATATCATTCATGTACATCATCCCGGGAGAATGATATTAGGCAAAAGCACCAAAACAAAAAAAGAAGGGAAGTGTTGTAACAATGATGCAAAAGATCCAAAAGTTCGGCGGCGCCATGTTCACCCCGGTACTATTGTTCTCCTTTGCAGGTATCATGGTCGGAATCGGCACTCTGCGCACCACGGAAGCAGTTCTCGGCTCCTTAGCCGCCCCGACCAGCATGTGGTATTTAATCTGGAATGTGATTCTCCAAGGCGCCTGGTGTGTATTTAACCAATTGCCGCTCCTGTTCGTAATCGGACTCCCCATCGGCCTTGCCAAAAAGCAGGCGGCCCGCTGCTGTATGGAAGCTCTGGTACTATACCTTACCTTCCATTATTTCTTAAGCACCATCCTCTCCCAGTGGGGAAATGTATTCGGCGTAGACTTCGCCGCAGAGGTTGGAGGCACCAGCGGCCTTGCCATGATTGCCAATATCAAGACTCTGGACATGGGTATGTTCGGCGCCCTCCTGGTATCCGGCATTGTAATCTGGCTACATAACAAGTACTTTGACACAGAGCTGCCCGAATGGCTCGGCTCCTTTAACGGCTCCACCTTCATCTTTATGATTGGCTTCTTCGTGATGCTTCCGGCTGCGCTGGCATCCGCCCTTATCTGGCCGAACATTCAGCGTGGAATGCAGCTTTTCCAGGACTTTGTTATGAACGGAGGAGCAGCCGGCGTGTGGGTATTCATCCTCCTGGAGCGTTTGCTTATCCCCTTCGGCCTGCACCATATTCTGTACAGCCCGTTTTATTATGATAACCTGGTATGTCCCGGCGGTATCTACTCCTACTGGGCTACACAGCTTCCCACACTGGCAGCCTCCACGGCATCCTTAAAGAGCTTATGTCCTGAGGCCGCATTTACCGCAACAGGCTTTTCCAAGCTCTTCGGATGTCCGGGTATCGCCCTTGCCTTCTACTCCACCGCAAAGCCGGAGAAGAAGAAGCAGCTCAAAGGACTTCTCGTTCCCATCGTGCTGACAGCCATTGTCTGCGGTGTTACGGAGCCTATTGAGTTTACCTTCCTGTTTATGGCGCCGGTTCTCTTCGTAGTCCATGCCATACTGGCAGCCTGCCTGTCCACTACCATGAATCTGTTCGGCATCGTAGGCGTATTTTCCGGCGGACTGATTGAGATGAGTTCCCTGAACTTCATCCCCCTGATGACAGCTCACTGGAAGCAATACCTGCTTCTTCTGGTCATCGGTCTAATCTATACGGGCATCTGGTTTGTGGTATTCCGGTTCCTGATTGTCAAGTTCAACTTTAAGACACCGGGACGTGAGGATACGGATGAAACGAAATTCTACTCCAAAGCGGAGTTCCGTGCAAAGCAGGCCGGCGGCACGGAAATGGACAAAAAGACTATGCTGGCCGCTCTTATCCTGGAGGGCCTTGGCGGCGCCGACAACATTGTGGACGTGACCAACTGTGCAACCCGCCTCCGTGTCAATGTCAAGGACGAGACGCTTGTAAAGGACGACGCTTACTTTAAGGGCGTCGGTACACACGGCATTTCCAAAAACGGCAAGTCCATGCAGGTCATTGTAGGCATGACCGTAGCAAGTGTCCGTGAAAGATTTGAAACCATTCTGGCCAATCCTTCCGCTTATGCGCTGGATATGGCAGAACCGGGAAATCAGCAGGAAGCTTCCGGCCAGACCGAAAAAGCTGTTGCAGATGAAGCAAATCTGACTTTGCATGAGCTTAAGGCCGTAGCGGACGGCGTGGCTATTCCGGTCAGCGACGTACCCGATGACGTATTTGCCTCCAAAGCTCTTGGCGACGGTGTGGCTGTGATTGTGACGGACGGCAAGGTTTATGCCCCGGCCGACGGCAAGATTTCCATGATTGCGGAGACACTTCACGCCTTCGGCATCACCACGGCGGACGGACTGGAGCTTCTGGTTCACATCGGCATCAACACCGTGGAGTTAGGCGGCGAAGGCTTTACCCCCAAGGTAAAAGAAGGGGACGAGGTAAAGGCCGGCCAGCTTCTCTGCGAGGTTGATATGGAACTGATGAAGAAAAAAGGCTACCCCACTCACACCCCCATCCTTCTGACCAACGGCGACGAGTGCGCAGATGTAAAGCTGATGCCGAATAAGGCTGCCAAGGCCGGAGAAACTACTGTCATAACCTATCGTAAGTAATATTTAATACCCATAAAACAGTAATACCCCTCGCTATGCACAAATTAAATTACAGACACATGCTCTTGTGACTGGAAATTGATTTAGGCTAAGTGTACTGGGAAGGATATTACGGAACTATAAATAAGGAGGAGTATATTATGTCTAAAAAATCATTTGCCGTAACTGTTGCCGGAGGCGGAAGCACCTTCACACCCGGAATTGCCCTTATGCTGCTTGCCGAGCGGGGCCGTTTCCCCATCCACAAGATTATGTTCTACGACAACGACGCAGAGCGCCAGGAGATCGTGGCAAAGGCATGCGAAATCTACCTGAAGGAAAATGCACCGGATATTGAATTTGGCTACACCACAGACCCTGAAACCGCATTTACCGGAATCGACTTTGTCCTTGCCCATATCCGTGTAGGAAAATATGCAATGCGTGAGAAGGATGAGAAAATCCCCTTAAAGTACGGCGTTCTCGGCCAGGAAACCTGCGGACCGGGAGGACTCTCCTACGGAATGCGCTCCATCGGCGGCGTTCTGGAAATTCTGGACTATATGGAGAAGTACTCTCCCAACGCCTGGATGCTGAACTACTCCAACCCGGCTGCCATCGTAGCGGAGGCAACACGCCGTCTGCGCCCCAACTCCAAGATCTTAAATATCTGCGATATGCCCATTGACCTGGAGGAAAAAATGGCCAATATGGTAGGCCTGAAATCCCGGAAGGAAATGCGTGTGGGTTACTACGGACTCAATCATTTCGGCTGGTGGCACAAGATCCACGACAAGGACGGCAACGATCTGATGCCGGAGATCAAAAAGCATATGGCCGCCAACGGCTTTGCGGACGGTCTTGCGGAGACAAATCAGCATGTGGACGACAGCTGGAAGGAAACCTTTGCCAAGGCGAAGGATGTATATGCGGTAGACCCCTCTACCATTCCCAACACTTACCTTAAGTACTACCTGTACCCGGATTACGTAGTTGAGCACTCCAATCCTGAATACACCCGTGCAAATGAGGTTATGGACGGCCGTGAAAAAACCGTGTTCGGCGCCTGCAAAGAGATCATCGAAAAGGGAACCGCCAAGGACTGCGGCTTTGAGGCGGATGCACATGCTACCTACATTGTAGACCTTGCATGCGCCATCGCGGAAAATACCCAGGAGCGTTTCCTTCTGATTGTTCCCAACGAAGGAGCAGTTGAGAACTTCGACCGGACCGCTATGGTAGAGATTCCCTGTATCGTAGGCTCCAACGGCTATGAGCGCATCTGTCAGGGGGCTATTCCCCAGTTCCAGAAGGGCTTGATGGAGCAGCAGGTCAGCGTAGAAAAGCTGGCTGTGGAAGCCTGGATCGAGGGCAGCTACCAGAAAATGTGGCAGGCACTGACACTGTCCAAAACCGTACCCAGCGCACGTGTTGCCAAGCTGATTCTCGACGATCTGATTGAGGCAAATAAGGGATATTGGCCGGAGCTGAAATAACTCTTTTTTCAAAATTAATGTTATAGGCAAGACAACCCGGATGCCGTAAAAGGAACTCTTTTACGGCATCCGGGCCAAATAGATAGACGGAATAGATATGCAGGCAAGCCCCTTGGCTCATTACCTGCAGGAATAAAAACCGGGAAGGAGATTCAAACATGAACGCAGCACAGATATATGCCCCCACGGACTATCACAAATATGATAAATGGTTTACCATCGCAAAGGTACTTCTCGTACTGGCGCCGTTCGTTGCACTTGCTTACCTAAATCTGTTTACCATGAGCAGCAACATTACTCTGATGCTCCAACAGAATCCCCAGATTACGCTGACCTTCCTGGTAGCTATGGCAGGACCCTTTACCGCTTATCTCCTGAGCTTTGCACAAAAGCACTACTATGAAGGGGACGCCGCCTATATGATGTCTTACCTGTCTTTGCTTTTGGCGGCCGAGCTGCTGCTTCGCAACGGAATGTACATCTTCATTGTCGCCTGCCTGATGTTTCTGGTATACCGGCAGACAGGAATGTCGCCTTTCACAGCACTGGGTAAGAAATGGAAAGAGCACTTCTTCCGGGAGCTCTCCGGCTGTATCGTACTCATTGTGTTCGGCATATTTTGTCTGTTCGTTTCTCTCCGTCTTGGCATGTAAGGACGATAACATCTTTGTTTTTGAAAGCGTAAAACTATGTAAGGCACATTCATCCTGCCCGTAATCCTGAAAAGTCCGCCTGTTGCGAAAGGGTATACCAAAAAACCGGAGATATTTGGTATATTTTTTCGGAATAGGTGGACTTTACCAAAAAATTTATGCTATGATATTCTCATAAAAAGGCAGGGGGAGAATATCATTATGAGTCTTGAAGCGCTTGTAAATGAAAAGTATAAAGCTTTCAGCGAAAGCGACCGGGCGGTCTGGAAGTATCTTTCCGAACACCGGGCGGAATGTGAAAACATTGCCATCAAAAAGCTTGCCCAGAAGTGCTGCGTCTCCCACTCTGCCGTGATGCGCTTTGCCCAAAGATTAGGCTTCCAGGGCTTTGCGGAGCTTAAACTCTACCTGAAAATGGATGGACAGAAGATGCGGCCTCACAGCGAACTCAAGTACATCTGCTCTCTCTACCAGAAGGTTATGGACAGCATGTGCGAAAAGAACTGCGATCCCATTTTTGATGCTATGGGCACAGCCAGACAGCTCTATATCTTTGGGGAGGGCATGGTTCAGGCTTCCATCAAAAAGGAATTTAAACGTATCTTTATGAGCGCCGGCCACATGTTTTATGACGTTCCAAGCGGCGAGGAAATCTACAATCTCCTCCACCTTATCGGAAGCAATGATTTCTGCATCCTAGTTTCCGTATCCGGCCAGAACAAAAAGATGGTGGAGACTGCCGAAAAGCTCCGCATCGCCGGAGTTACCCTTATGTCCATCACCAAAAACCGTGAAAATACATTGTCCCATTTATGTGATTTTAATCTGTATGTGGACGAAAGCAGCCTGTTTGAAACGCCCACGCACTGGCAGTATGAGTCCACAACGGCCTATTTTATTCTCATCGACATTCTGTTCTTCAAATATCTGGAGTATCATCAGCGAAAGGAGGCTGACCATGAGGCTTGATGACTTGGTACAGGAGCATTACGAACACATGAGCGCCAGTGACCGCCGCGTCTGGCAGTATATTTGCCGCCACAAAGAAGAATGCAGAAAAATGACCCTTCATGAGCTTGCGGATGCCTGCGAGGTTTCCCATACCACGGTATCCCGCTTCCTGCAGCTTATTGGCATGGACGGATACAATGAATTTAAAGCATTTCTCAAATGGGACAGCTTTCGTCCGCCTGTATTTAACGAGCGCAGCATTGAGGAAAACAGCTTCAATCTCAACCGGACCATTTCCTCCATTCAGCAGGCCGACTGCTCGGAATTATTTTACCGGATGGAGCATGCCCGGGGGATTTACGCCTATGGAAGCGGCGCTGTCCAAAAATCTGCGGCAAAGGCTATGAAAGGCTATCTGCTTTTGGCAAAAAAGCTGCTTCATGTGATTGAGGGCGCCGAAGAACGCATTATGGCCATGCAGCAGATGTCCGAGGGCGACGTTGTATTTCTCTTCTCCCTGTCCGGAAACAATCCGACCATGAACGAATATGCCCGGAAGCTGAAAGACAGAGGCATGTACCTGACGGCCATCTGCCAGGACGGAGCGAACGAGCTGTCCAAGCTGTGCCACTTCTGTCTTCCGTTTTTTACACAGAAAATCGACATCGATTCACACGGGCTTTCCTTCCACAGCTCCGCCGGTATGCTTCTTATTGCGGAAATCCTGATGCTGAAATATACGGCTTATCAGACGGCGCGGCATCGGGGGGAGTTTTCTTTATTATAATTCATCAGATAATTATGATCCCGAATGGCTTTTCCCCTGGCTTCATACTCCAGGCGCTTCAAGTCATCCGCACTGATTTCTGTCAGTTTTTCATACGCTTTCTCAATATAGAAGCTCCGGCCCGCCGGATGTTTCGGAACCGTCCGCCCCCTAATACGTCCGCGATTCCAAAATCCCCTCCAAATCCATAAAAGCATCAAAACACTTCTCCTCCACATACTGAACCCGATCCACATCCTCCCCTCTCTCCAATTTCTGAATAATCTCCTCCACCATAGGCCCAAGAAGCGGATTGCACTCCACATCCATATTGAGTTCCCCCCGCTGCATGGCCTCAAAAGCAGATTTGGCCGCATCAAAAGAAATAAGAATCATATCCCCGTCAGGTCCGCAGGTTTTCCCTGCATCCTGAATCGCCTCAATCGCCCCAAAGGCCATATTATCGTTCTCACATACCACCACATCAATATCCTCGTACGTGTCGAGGAAATACTCCATCACCTCGCGCCCCTTTGTAAGCGTGAAGTCCCCGGACATCCGCTCCAGCATATTCCAGTTGCCCTGGGCCGCAAGGATCTCATCAAAGCCCTCGGTCCGCCCAATCTGCGCCGACGAACCCAATGTCCCCTGAAGGGTAACAATCCGAATCTCATCGCTGCCCCTTCCCTGATCCTCCAGATAATCTCTGAGCCACCGCCCGGCAATCCGCCCCTCTTCCTCAAAATCACTCCCTACCCAGCAGGTATAAAGGCTTTCATCCTCCACAACCACCAGACGATCCGAGAGAATCACCGGAATCCCAGCCGCCTTAGCCTCCTGGAGCACCGCATCCCAGCCCGTCTCCACAATGGGATCCAGAATGATATAATCCACCTCCTGGAGAATAAAATTCCGAATGGCCTTAATCTGGTTCTCCTGCTTCTGCTGTCCGTCCTCAAAAAGCAGATAATACCCATTATCCTCCCGGAACGTATCCCGGAAGGATTGGGTATTGGCCAGCCGCCAGTCAGACTCAGATCCTACTTGGGCAAAACCCACTACAATATAATCATCACTGTCCTCGATTTCATCCTCATACAGCAGGGTATCTTCCGGCTCCTCCTGCTGCTTTGTACATCCGCACAAAGCAGCAGTCAGCGCCAAAAGTCCTATGATCCATGCTCTCCTCATCCTCATTAGCAGCCCTCATTGACTCCTGTTCGGCCCTATGGGTACACAAACAGAAAATCTTATTGTTGTTTTCTCTATTTCTTTGTATCTTTCATCTTGGCAAATACGCTCTGCAATACAATAAAGAAGCACAGAAGTGCAGCCACGGCAATGCTCGACCAGGAGCTTAAGAGCTTACCGTTGGTCTTTACCAGCGTAGAAATCGTACCGTTGATCAGCACTCCGAAAAAAGAACCAATCACATTTCCCACACCGCCGGTCAGAAGTGTTCCGCCGATAACCGCAGAAGCAATGGCATCCATCTCAAGGCCCAGAGCCTGCCGCACGCTTCCCGACATGGTATTCATGCAGAAGCAAATGCCGCCCACAGAACACAAGAAGGAGGAAAGCATATACGCCTTAAGCTTTGTCATTTTTACATTCAGGCCCATCATGGTTGCCGACTGCTCATTGCCCCCCACTGCGTAAAGACTGCGTCCGAACTTGGTATAGCGAAGCATCAGGAATACCGCAACCAGTACCACCAACGCAATAATAACCGGAAGGCGGATAAAGGGAACCTGCAAAACTCCCTTGCTGTTGGTGTAAGCTCCGAAGGGAATCTCAAACTTCATATTTGCCAGTCCTACAAAAAATTCATTCTGGCTGATAGATACCTGATCCGTACAGATAACCGCTGTCATGCCCCGGGCAAAGAACATACCGGCCATCGTTACAATAAAGGGCTGAATCTCCAGATAGCCCACACAGAAGCCCTGAACCAGACCGAATACCACGCCGATCAGCAAAACCAGCACACAGAGAAGTCCGGCGTTCATGCCCCATTGCTCCATACCTACGGCCAAAAACATACAGTCCATAGCAACCAGAGAACCTACGGAAATGTCAATGCCGCCTGTCAGCATCACGCAGGTCATGCCACAGGCAATACAAAGAAGCCCTGCATTATTAATCAGAATATTCAAAAAGGTCTGCAGATGTGTAAAGCCCTTGGAACTATAAATCACACATCCCACCATATACATAACCACAAAAAGTGCAATCGTAATCAAAAGCAGCAGGGTATTGCTGTTTATTTTATTCTGTTTCATGCCGCAGCACCTCCCTTCGCTAACGCTCTCCTGGCAGACAGCCGCTTCATATAAGCCTTAAAAGGCGGCGCCTGAATAGTTACAATGATAATAACGATAACAGCCTTGTACACCGGCGCCACGTCTGAGGAAACACCCAGTGCATAGAGGGTGGTGGTAATCGCCTGGATGGTGTAGGCGCCAATAATAGAGCCTGCCAGGTTAAACTTGCCGCCGCCCAGACTGTTGCCCCCGAGCGCCACGGCCAGGATAGCATCCAGCTCATAATTAAGGCCGATATTATTGGAATCCGCCGAGCTGATACGGGAAGCCCCTACAATACCGGCGATTCCGGCCGCCAGGCCGCAGACCACATAGCATACAAAGATAATTTTTGCGGAGTTCAGTCCTGCAATCCTTGACGCCCTCTTGTTGATGCCGACACTCTGAATATAAAGGCCCAGAGCCGTTTTCTTAAGAAGAACCATCGTAATAATCACACAGATCGCGGCAATGATAATAGGCGTAGGCATAAATCCGGCATAGCCGCCGAAAAATTTAAAGGAGTCATTCCGCACATATACAATCAGGTTATTGCAGAGCAGAAGCCCGATAGCCCGCGCCGCGGAAAACAGGATCAGGGTGGCGACCATAGGCTGTACATTCAGATAAGCCACCAGAAATCCGTTAAAGGCTCCGCACAGGCACCCCATCAGAACCCCTCCCAAAACGCCAACGAAAAGAGGCACTGCCAGATCGTTTGTGGAGGATACGCCGTAGCCTGCCAGCAGCATACAGCAAAATGACGCAGCCAGAGACATGACGGAGCCAACGGAAATATCCGTTCCGGCGGAAGCCGATACCACAAGAGTCATTCCTACCGCCAATATTGCAATCTCACTGCCCCGGTTTAAAATGTCAATCAGACGTCCATAGAGTACGCCGTTCCGAATGGAAATCGTAAAAAAGTTAAAGGCAAAATTCCCGGAAGCCGCATCATATACAATATTTACCGCCATCACCAGTACCATACAGAAGATAGGAAGGAATAAGGCCATCCCTGTCACTTTTTTCAGTTTATTCATTGGATCCACCTCCTGCTATCGCTTTCATAACCGTCTCTTGAGTCAGGCTCTCGGTGATCTCTCCTACCTTTGCGCCGTCCCGAAGAACCGCCATCTTCGTACAAGTACGAAGCATCTCTTCAATCTCAGAGGAAATGAAAACAATGCTCTTTCCCTCTTTTGCCAGCTTCAGAACCAGCTTTTGAATCTCTGTCTTTGTTCCGATGTCAATGCCCCGAGTGGGTTCGTCCAAAATAAGGAAATCCGGATTGGTGGCAAGCCATCGGCCCAGAATCACCTTCTGCTGATTACCTCCGGACAACTGCCGGATCAGTGTCTCGCGGCTGGCCGTCTTAATCTGCAGCATTTCTATGTACTTATCCGCCAGCTCTATTTGCTCCTTCATGGAAAGAAGCCGGAACATGCCACGCTTTGCCTGGAGCGCCAGAATGATATTCTCCCGGACAGACAGATCCCCGATGATCCCCTCCGCCTTCCGATCATCCGGCAGAAGTCCCATGCCAAGATTCATGGCGTCAATAGGCGCGTTGATCTTTACTTCTTTTCCGTTTATCTTCAAGGTTCCTGTCTGATTCTTATCGGCGCCGTAGATAACGCGGGCCAGCTCGCTTCGTCCTGACCCCAGAAGCCCCGTAAGTCCCACAACCTCACCCTTGTGAATCACCAGGTCAAAGGGCTTGATGGTTCCTTTGTGGCTTAAACCTTTGGCGTCAATGAGAATGTCCTCATCACGGAATACAGGAGACTCGTCGGACTTGATGGAAGCCAGATCGTCAAAATCCTTTCCCATCATAGCTGCCACCAGCTTTACCCGGGGCAGCTCCTCGATTGGGTACTCTCCCACCAGCTGGCCGTTCCGAAGCACAGTAATGCGATCACAGACCGCGTACACCTGCTCCAGGAAGTGGGTAACAAACACAATGCCAACCCCCTTCTCTTTAAGCTGATTCATCAGCCGGAACAGCTTCTCCACCTCGTTATCATCCAAAGAGGAGGTGGGTTCATCCAGAATCAAAACCTTACATTCCATGTCTACCGCACGGGCAATGGCAATCATCTGCTGCAATGCCAGGGAGTATTCCTCCAAATTCTGGGTTACATCAATGCTCATATCCAGATCCTTCATAATGGCTTCCGCCCTCTTCACCATCGTTTTCCAGTCAATGGTTCCAAGCTTTGTCTTTGGCTCACGGCCAATAAAGAGGTTCTCCGCCACGCTCAGGTTGGGGCAGAGGTTTACCTCCTGATATACAGTGGAAATACCCTTCTTCTGAGCATCCAGTGTAGAATGATTTACAACAGGGCCTTCTATGCCCTCCACATGAATTTCGCCGGACTCAAATGCATTGATACCGGTCAGACACTTGATCAGTGTTGATTTGCCTGCACCGTTCTCGCCCATCAGCGCATGAATCTCACCTTCTCGCAAGGTAAAATCCACATTATCAAGAGCCTTCACTCCCGGGAAAGTCATGGATATGCCACGCATGGTCAATACAACTTGATTGTCCATAGTTTTTATCCTTTCTATTGAGAAAAGGGAGGCCCGTTTTCACCAACCTCCCCAATAATTGCTGCTATGTCCTGCCTGCGGATACAATCTCGCCGGCCGAAAACCTCTTAGTACTGTGCGGCAATAATCTCATCCGTTACTACGGTCAGGTTCTGAGTTTCTCCATTTACCTCGATGGTAGAGAGAATATCCTCATTAACAAACCAGTGCTCTTCCATGTATACTTCTTTCTCCGGTGTTCCGCCGCTTGCAAGAGTCTTAATAACCTCCTCTACAAAAGGAGCTGCCAGCGGGTTGCACTCGAAGTCTGCATTGATGTCGCCGGATTTTACAAATTCAAGACCTGCCGTACAAGCATCAAAGGAAATCAGAATCACGTCGCCGTTAACACCATAGGAAACGCCTGCCTGCTTCATAGCATCCATAGCACCGAATGCCTCGTTATCATTCTGGCAGACTACTACGTTGAACTTTCCTTCATAGGACTTGCAGTAAGACTCCATAACCTCTGCGCCGCCGTCCTGTGTAAAGTCACCGCTCTGAGAATCCACGATGTTCCATCCTTCTCTGTCAGCGATCTCTTTGAAGCCCTCGGTACGTCCGATGGTTGCGGATGCACCAGTGGAGCCTTCGATTACAAGAGCGTTGATCTCGGTGATGCCTTTCTCTGCTGCGTAAGCTTTCAGCCACTCGCCAGCCGCAAGACCCTCGGTCTTGAAGTTGGAGCCTACCCAGGATACATACTTGTCGGAATCATCGATGGTACGGTCAATTACAATAACCGGAATCCCCGCATCCTCGCACTCGGTCAGCACAGTGTCCCAGCCGGTGGAAACGATGGGGTCAATGATGATGTAATCTACATCCTGCTCAATGAATCCGCGCACTGCCTCAAGCTGTACGGCAGAATCGTTGTCGCAGTCTACAAACTGCAGATCATAACCGTTTGCCTCGGAAAATACATCCTGACAGGACTTGGTGGAAGCGGTACGCCAGTCAGATTCATGTCCAACCTGAGCAAAGCCAATGGTGATTAAATCGCCGGATGCTGCCGGAGCATCTGCATCTGCCTCTGCATCATCTCCTCCCTCCGCCGGCGCTTCTGCCGGAGCATCTGCCGCAGGAGCCTCAGCCGGAGCATCTCCTCCCTTGGAGCCGCAGCCAGCCAGCATAGTCGCTGTCATAGCTACACACAACAGTAAGCCGATAAGTTTTCTTTTCATGGTCAAAAACCCTCCCTGTGTTTTATTTGCCAATTTCTCTTGGCTATGGTTTCATTTTACGGCAGGGAGCTTTTTTTTGATACGGACATCCTTTTGAATTAAGTATAATTTTTTACTAACCTTTGAACAAATTATGAACAAAGTTTGTTTTTTTCCGAAAAAGGTTTATTTTTTTCCGGCCGGAATGGTTACGACAGCTTCGGTCCAGGAGCCATAAATACTGTTTATGGTAAGGCCGTACTCCGGGCCGTAATTCAGACGGATTCTCTGATCCACATTGAAGAGACCGAAGCCGGAGGGGTCCCCTGGATCCTGTTCTCCGCTGATGATCCGGCGGACCTTTTCAAGCTTCTTTGGCCCCATACCTTTTCCGTTGTCCCACACGCGAAATACCAGAATATCTCCCTTCTTCTCTCCAATCACCTGAATCTGTCCCATACCGCGCTTGTTCTTGATACCATGATATAGGGCGTTTTCCACTAAAGGCTGCAGGGTCAGCTTTAAAATCTGATACTGGTGCAGTTCCTCCGGTATACATATGTCATAGTCCAGAATATCCCGATACCGTACCTTCTGAATCTTAAGATAACTGCGGATATGGGCCTCCTCCTCCCGGACAGAAATGTAATCCCTGCCCTTGCTCAAGGTGGTACGGAAAAAATCGGATAATGCGGATACCATCGCCACCACCTGCTCCTTTTCTCCGGCCTCCGCCAGCCAAATAATGGTGTCCAAGGTATTGTAAAGAAAATGAGGATTGATCTGAGCCTGCAGAAGCTTCAGCTCCGTTGCACGCAGATTTAACTGCTCAATACGAATATCCTCTACAAGATTTCCGATTTTCTCCACCATTTGGTTGAAGCTGGAGTTCAAGACCGCCAGCTCGTCCGTACTTCCTTCCTGGGCACGGACCGCGAAGTCGCCGCTTCCGGCAAGAGTCGTAACTTCACAGAGATTTCGGATGGGCTTTGTAATTCCGGTCATAATCTTACGGCTGATCACCAGAGCGCCTCCCAAAATCACCGCAAAAATCAGGCTGCTCATGCGGATAGCGGCATCTACATCGGAGCGGATTCCCTCCCTGAGATCCTCCAGGTTGGTTGTCTCATAATAGATATACTGCTGAATCTGTTCCTGGATAAGCTCTGTCAGGATACGGATATTCAGATCCAGGCGTTCCATATTGGTGTCATAAGAACCGCCCTCCAGCATATCCGTCGCGATCTCCTCCACCCTGCTTTCCAGGGTATTCAGGCTTTTCAAAATCCTGCTTAAACGGTTTCTGGCATAGTCGGCATCCGCCGTTTCATAAAGGCCCCCGAAAACCTCCCGGGCCTCATCAATCATCTGCTGAGGCTGTTCCAAATCTACAAGCTCCGAAGCTCTCTGGGCATTGGCTACAATGATGTACATAATGTAATCCATGTCCTCCTTGAAAGCGATGTTGTAGGCATTTGCCTTGGAAATATTTTCCACAACCGCATCATAACGCTCTGAAAACTGCCGTACAATGAGCAGCAGGTAGACAATCATCACGGTCAAAGGAATCAGACAGACCAGCAGAAGCATATTTAAACGATTTTTGATTGAAGAATCTTTCTTGAACATAGCGATTTCCAGTTCCGCAATACGTTGGCATTGCTGTTTTCTTAATTTTCGGACTGTGATCAGGAGCCTGCCCGAAACTCTCTGGGGGTACATTCCTGCGTCTTTTTGAAAAGATAGCTGAAATAGTGGGGATCTTTGTAACCCACGGCAAAGGCAATCTCTGCCGTTTTCATAGAAGTCCCCCGAAGAAGCTCTCTGGCTTTTTCCATCCGCACGGCCGTCAGGTATTCGATAAAGGTCTGTCCCGTTTCCTGGCTGAAAATAGTGCTGAAATGGTTAGGACTTAAGTTCACGCTGGCCGCTGTCATATTAAGAGAAATTTCTTCGTTGTCATAATTTTTTTTGATAAAAGCCTTGGCATCCTTTAAAAGGGAACTGTATTTCTTCTGGGAAACGGCCTCCCGAAGCTCTAAGGCCGCCTCCAGTACCCGGGTCAGATATTCCTTTGTCTGCTCCACCGTCGAAAAGACGGAGGTCATATTCTGGAAATCGCCGCACCGCTCTACCAGCTCCCCTGCCTCAAAGCCCATCTGCTGCACCTGGCCTACCGCCGCAAAGTAGAGGTCAATGGTCACATATTGGCGGAACAGCATGGATTGGATATTTTTCTCTCCAAAACTTTGAAGGTATTCATCCAGAAAATGAGGAATCTGACTCTTCAAACCGGTCTTTAAGAAGCTCTCGGCCACCCGGCGGTCGAGCTGCCGAACATCCAGGTCATCCAGACGGATATCGTCTTTTTCCATCATTTCTTCTGTCTCCCTGCTGCTGTCTATGATCTGGTTGCGTTTTTTCAAATACCGGTAGGCAAAGGCCCGATTGGCTTCTTCAAAGCTGTGGCCAAGCTCGGAAAGACGCATAGCCGGACGGCCCAGGCCGCCGAAATACTCCACAGTCTCATAGGAACGCAGTGTTTGCTCCAGTTTTTCAAGAAACTCCTTTTGGACCTGAAGAAGCTCCTTTTCGTCTGTTTCCTTTAGTAGAAAGGCCCATCCCTCCAACCCCAGTTCTATCATCATAACGCCCGGCAGATGTTCTGTCATTTCTTCTATGGCTTTTGTAACCCGATTCTCTTCCTCGTCATAGCCTTCGCCATCGCCGGCAAAAATCTGGAACAGCAGGATATTATAGCGGTTGGCCGCAAGCTCCAGGCCAATCTCGAGACCTTCCTTGAGAAGTGCCGACACAGACTTTGTGCCGGACACCAGACTGCGGAAAAATTTTTGTTTGGCTAACTGGGTATTTTCCAGGCGCTCCTGTTCAAAAGTAGAGAGGAAACGGCGCTGCTGCTGTTCCTCCTCCACCAGCCTGCCTACCTTTTTTACAGCCTCCAAAAGCTGGATTCCGGAAATAGGCTTTACCAGATAATCCGTAATGCCGATGCTGATACCCTCCTTGGCATACTCAAATTCATCGTAGCCGCTTAGAATGATGATCTTTACATCCGGCATTTCCTGCTTTACCAGACGGCTCAGCTCCAGGCCGTCCATAAAGGGCATTTTTATGTCGGTTATCAAAATATCCGGCCGGGTCTTCTGAATCAATGGGTAGGCAAGCTCTCCATCGCTGGCCTCGCCGGCAAACCGGAAGCCCTCCGCTTCCCAGTGGATATTGTTCTTTATTCCCTCACGTACTACTACCTCGTCTTCTACCAGAAATACTTTCAGCATGGTTTACCTCTATTCCAGTTTCACAAAAAGGACGGCGCACGAAAAGCTTCTGTCATATGCGCCATCCTCCTTTGAGATCTATTTTGTAATTTTACAAGCTGTTACTTCAAATATTCCACCGCCGCACGTTCAATGGCAAGACCTTCCGTATAACGCTCAATAAATGCATCATAGCCTGCCACATCTTTTGCATCCGGCTCCATCCGCTCGCCCTTTTCGCCGGCAAATACCTTCTCGGCAAGATATGCTCCCAGGCTCTCGCCTTCGCTTCGGTTCTTCATATAGGCTGCTAATAAGGCAATTCCCCAGGCGCCGCCCTCGCCGGCCGTCTCCATCACCACTACGGGAACGTTCATAACCGCAGCTACGAAGCGCTGTCCTACGCCCTTGGTCTTAAAGAGACCGCCGTGTCCTACGATCTCATCTACCTGAACGCCCTCCTCCTTGATGAGAATATCCATTCCCGCCCGCATTGCTCCCAAGGAGGTCATTAAATGCACTCTCATAAAGTTAGCCAGGTTAAATTTGCTGTCGGGCTTTCTAACAAAGAGAGGCCGTCCCTCTTCAAAGCCGGTCACATGCTCACCTGAAAAATAGTTGTAAGCCAAAAGCCCGCCGCACTCCGGATCGCCTTCCAGCGCTTTTCGATACAGGGTTCCGAAAAGCTCGTTCATATCCACCTTCATACCGAAGCTCTCTGCAAATTCCTTAAATAAGCCTACCCATGCATTCAAATCAGAGGTACAGTTGTTGGTATGGGCCATTCCCACCAGGCTTCCGTCCGGAGTGGTCACAAGATCAATCTCGGAATGTACTTTCTTTAATTCATCCTCCAGAACAATCATGGCAAAGCCTGACGTTCCTGCAGAAATATTTCCGGTTCGCTGCGCTACACTGTTGGTAGCCACCATGCCGGTGCCGGCGTCACCTTCCGGCGGACATAAGGGGATGCCGGCTTTAAGTATACCGGATGCATCCAGAAGCTTTGCGCCCTCCTCGGTAAGCGTTCCTGCCAGCTCTCCTGCGCCGAGTACCTCCGGGAGAATCTCTTTCAGCTTCCAGGAATAGTTCCTATCTGCTGTCAGGGCATCAAACTGGTTCAGCATGCGCTCGTAGAACTGCCCGGTGGCGGTATCAATGGGAAACATGCCCGATGCCTCGCCTACCCCCATTGCTCTCCGGCCGGTAAGCTTCCAGTGGATATAGCCGGCAAGGGTGGTCATATAGTCGATACGCGGAAGATGTTCTTCTTCGTTCAGAATCGCCTGATATAGATGGGCAATGCTCCATCTCTGAGGGATGTTGTATTGGAACAGCTCGGTAAGCTCTGCGGACGCCTGTCCGGTGATAGTGTTTCTCCAGGTTCGGAAGGGCACCAGTTGGTTTCCCTCCTTGTCAAATACCAGATAGCCGTGCATCATGGCACTGATTCCAATGGAGCCGATAGCTGTGATCTCTGCGCCATACTGTTTCTTTACGTCCTCCTTGAGCGCCGTATAGCTGCCCTGAAGGCCCTTCCATACCTCGTCAAGAGCATAGGTCCAGATGCCGTTCTCCAGCTGGTTTTCCCAGTCATAGCTGCCGGATGCGATGGGCTTGTGGGACTCGTCAATGAGTACCGCCTTGATCCGGGTGGAGCCAAGCTCAATTCCCAGGGATGTTCTTCCGTTTTCGATTGCTTCTTTCAAATTGCTCATCTTGTAAAACCTCCTATTCGAGTTCCGTAATTTCCCGCAAAGTACACTGGTATGAAATCATTTTACAGTCACAGGTGCATGTGCCTGTAAATTGATTTGTGCACTTTGCAGAAAATTACTGATTCCAGTTCCTTTTTCCTACCGGAAAGCAACGGAGTTCCAGAGCATTTCGTTCTTCAAAGTGCGGATGGTGGTATCCTTATCAATGTAAACCGCTTCGATTCCCATAGCTGCCGCCCAGTCACCCATCTGCTCGGCGGTCAAATCATAGGTAAATGCCGTATGATGGGCGCCGCCTGCCAGAATCCACGCCTCCGCCCCGGTTGCCAGGCTTGGCTCCGGCGTCCAGAATGCGGTTGCCACCGGGAGCTTGGGCATAGACTTCTCTACCTTCTTACAGTCCACAGTGTTGATAATCAGACGGAACCGATTTCCCAAATCCACCAGTGACGCCGCAATCCCCTTGCCTGTCTTGGAAGTAAACACCAGACGGGCCGGGTCCTCCCGATCACCCATAGAAAGGGGGGTTACCTTAATGCCGACAGGTCCCTCTGAAATGGTGGGACATACCTCAAGCATATGTGCCTGGAGAATCCCTTCCTTACCAGGTACCAGGTTGTAGGTGTAATCCTCCATAAAAGAGGTTCCCTTGGCATCCTTCATGCCTTCTGTCATAATCTTCATCAGGCGTACCATAGCTGCCGTCTTCCAGTCGCCTTCGCCTCCGAAGCCGTAGCCTTTTTCCATCAAGCGCTGAATAGCCAGTCCGGGAAGCTGCTTCAAGGCTCCCAGATCCCCGAAATGCGTGACAATAGCCTGATAATTTTTCTCCTTTAAGAAACGCTCGAAGCCCAGCTCAATCTGTGCCTGCACCGCGACATGCTGTCTGAACTCTTCCGGATCTCTGCCTTCCAATAAGATCTCATATTTATCATAATATTCTTCTACCAAAGTGTCAACGTCGGCTTTTGCCGTGGCTTCCACATATTCCGCAATCTCATTGACCGGATAGGCGTCAATCTCCCATCCAAACTTAATCTGGGCCTCTACCTTATCGCCCTCGGTTACGGCTACGTTGCGCATATTGTCGGCCACGCGCATCACACGGATATGGCTGCTCTCCATAATGCCGATGGCAGTGCGCATCCAGGAGGCAATCCGCCCGATTACCTTCTCATCCGCCCAGTGTCCTACAATGACCTTGCGCTCAATTCCCATGCGGCTTACGATGTGTCCGTACTCACGGTCGCCGTGGGCAGACTGATTTTCATTCATAAAGTCCATATCAATGGTGTCATAGGGGATTTCCTCATTAAACTGGGTATGTAAATGCATCAGCGGTTTGCGGTACTCCTGCAGACCTAAGATCCAGGATTTTGCCGGGGAGAAGGTGTGCATCCAGGTGATAACGCCGGCGCACTCCTCGTCCGCATTGGCCTCGTTGAAGGTCTTGCGGATCAGCTCATTGGTGATGAGGGTGGGCTTCCACACGATTTCATAGGGAAGCAGGCCGGATTTGTTCAGATGCTCCACGATTTTTTGGGAGTGCTCCGCCACGTGTGCCAGACATTCATCTCCGTATAAATCCTGGGAACCGGTTGCAAACCAAAACTTGTACTGTTTCATTTCTTTTTACCTCCTAAAATAGTTGGATTGTTATGTGTTGCCCCCGACTGGTGTGAGCAGGCAGGGGTGCTTACGCTCATACATTAATTTCTTTCTTATTTCCAAAGCTTTACTCCGTCAAATCTTTTACGGAATTGCGCTCTGCCAGGTAAGGTTCAAATTCGTAAGACGTCCCCGGAAGCTGATTGCGTATCATGGAAATCAACTGCTTTGCGGCCTTTTCGCCCAGCTTTTCCTTGGGATGATGTACCGAGGTCAGACCCACATCCCCAAGCATCGCCAGATCCGTATCATCCACACTGACTATGGACATATCCTCCGGAACAGAGATTCCGCGGCGCTTCCAGATCTCCATAATATGAGAAGCCGTACTGTCGTTGTAGCACATAATTCCGGTACACGCACCCAAACGTTTTACAATTTGCTCCTCCATACCGTCAAAGTCCAAAGCATCCTCCGTATCAAACCAGAGAATGTGCTCTTCTGCCGGACGAATCCCTCCATCCCGCAGCGCCTCTAAAAATCCCCGATAGCGGCGGACGCCCTGGCCGTCATCCCTTTTGAAAAAACCGCCTATTTTTTTATGGCCGTTTGCCAGAAGGCACTCTGCGGCCAGCCGTCCCGCCTGTTCGTCCTGGAGACAGACCACAGGACAGTCAAGTTCAGGGTAGCGGCTGTTGATAAAAAGAATGGGGATCCCCTTCTCCTGAAGCCTGCGGTAAAGGTGAAGATTTGGATTGGGCAGAGCGCTTTTCGTCGTCTCGATGATAAGACCTCTCAGATCCTGCTCCAAGAGATCCGCAAGGATCGCTTCCTCCTTCCAAATCCGGTTGCCGGTAAATGCAATCTGCACCTGGAAGCCCTCTTTGGAAAGAACGCTCTCGATTCCCTGTATGATCCTGGGAAATATGTAATTGTCTACATAGGTGGTCACTACGGCAATGCGCCTGCTCTTTTTCTGCTCCTCCGCCTCCCGATCCGCCACATAGGTGCCGCTGCCCTGGCGGCTTCTGACAAAGCCCTGCTTCTCCAGAAGTTCCAATGCATTGCGGACGGTCTGACGGCTTACCTGAAAGTGGTTTTGAAGCTCATACTCCGAAGGGACCTTACTCCCCGGATGATAAACGCCTTCTGTGATTTTCTGCCGCAGGGCTTCTGCCAACATTTGATATTTTGCCATATAGTACTGATTCCTTTTCTTTCCCAACTTGTATTTAATATTTTATCTTGTATTTTATTTTGTTTAAATCATCTAATTAATAATCTTTTTATCAAATAAATCTGCTAAATCAACACATTAACTCTCTCTTCTAATTTATTTATAACTCTTTTTTATAAGTATGTCAATCTGTTTTCAATAGTTTTTATGTATATTTTTCAAACAAATTTAAAATTGTATTTATTTTATTTAAATACAATTTTATCTATTATTTTTGTAGTATGCCTAAAGTAAAACAAAACGGCCAACAGGCACAGTTTTACCGATGCATGGTTGACCGTTTTGTATGATATCAAAGTAATTAATACTTAAATCCCTTTCTATATTCCGCCGGACTGATTCCCTCCATTTTTTTAAAAACCGTACTGAAATAATTGGGACTGTCATACCCCACACGCAATGCTATTTGGGTGATGGGTATCTTTTTGTCCCGCAGCAATTCCTTCGCCTTTTCCATGCGGCACTGAATCAAATATTGAATCGGCGGGCTTCCTGTTTCTTTTTTAAATAAATGCGACAGATGAAACGTGCTGACTGACACAGCTTCAGCCACATCCGTTAATGTGATATCTTCATTGTAATGCTCCCACAAATACTGTTTTGCGCACTCTACAATCTCATTTTCACTTACATTCCTGGTCTCCTGTATGGGCCTGATAATCATATGAATGATGCATTTCAGAATACTGGATGTCATATCATTATTATAATAATTCCCCTTTTCCCTAAATAGCTGTTCAAACAGTGACTGCAGAAACAAACCCTCGTTTTTTTGATTGTAAATGTAGTATTTTATTCCTTGATCTCTACTGCTCTCAACGCTCCCTGACAGGCTGCAAAATTCGAATATATATTTTAATTTATTCCCGCTTAGGCGCACCACAAAGCACTGTGAGTCCGAGCCGCATATTTTTACGGGTATTTTCTCATTTTGCCCAAATACTACCTCCCCCTCTTTTAAATCCTTTTCTGCCTCTCCCATAATCAGACGAATGGAATGTTTTTGTACATAGCACAGAAAGAAAACATCCTGCTTTTCATATATAATAAAATGCATCGGCCTGTCAAATGAAATCTGTTTTATATCCAATAGCTGAAAGTGATCTATATAAGATTTATGATCCATACTCATCTTCTACTACCTCTTTCTAAGCTTTGAATTGGTTTATAGCAGCGTATTAAGTCTTCCTTTTTTTATCGAAATAATATTTGTACAGACAGGCTCAAGCTCTTCTCTGTCAGAAGAACAGATAATAAAAGAAATGCCCTGAGCAGCACATTCTAAAATTGTGCTGTACATTTCATTTTTGGATGCAATATCAATTCCTTTTGTCGGCTCATCCAGGAGTATAATTTTGGCGTCTGACGCTATCCATCTGTAGAATAATGCCTTTTGCTGACTTCCTCCGCTTAAATATTTAATGGGCTTCATAGGATCTGCTAAAAAAAATCCTTTCTCAAGAATACAATCTATAAATCGATCCATTTCATCGCTTTTGCGGACAAAGAACGACTTCGTTGTCTCACGATTTGTAAGCATCGTATTTTCAATCAGGGTGAGATCCGGTATAATCCCTAAATGGAGGCGGTCATCCGGCAAATATCCGATCTTATATTCCTTAATTGCTTTGCGAATGGTTAAATTCTCCGCATTTTTTCCGTTTATATAGATTTCACCGCTGTCCTGTTTAATTGCACCGAAGAGCGTCTTTAAAAATGCGGTACGTCCGGAACCATTTGTGCCGATTATCCCAAGAGTTTCACCTTTATTTAACGTTAGATTAATATCCTTGTATGCATGATTCAGACATAAATTTCTGACGGAAAGCACTTCCGTATTGTTCTTTTTATCTTCCTGCAGCACTTCCGTCATGCACTCCCCCACCTCCATCAATTGCAGGATGCGGCTCTGTGAAATATCCTTCAGGCTGCTCGTCAAGACAATTTTTCCGTCACGCATGATAGTAACGCTGTCGCATATTTCCCTAAGCTCGCTCATACGGTGCGTAATGTACAGCACAGCCGCCCCGTTTGCCTTCAGACATCTGATTAGATGATACAGCACTTTTCGTTCTTCTTTTGCCAGTCCGGCAGTCGGCTCATCCAATACAAATAGTTTTGCTTTCTGAACAAATGCTTTTGCTGCAGAAATAACATACTGCTCTCCCTGACTTAATTTGCAGACCTTTATATCCGGCGACAGGTTTGAATTGAATTTTTTCAATATTTCTCTCGTCCTGCGCCTGATCTCCCTGTGATTTACAAAGATTCCAAACTTCTTTAAGTAGCCGCACATAAACAGATTGTCGGCAACAGACATGTTGGGAATTAAATAATGCTCCTGATATAAAGCAAAAATACCTGCCCGCAGCGTTTCTGCGGGCAGATCATTATTTAACAAATTTCCATCAAAAAAGATGCTGCCTGTATCCTGCCGGATATCACCTGAAAGGATTCTTGCAACCGTAGATTTTCCGGAGCCATTTGGTCCGATCAATGCCCGGACTTCGCCTTTGTCAAGGGTCAGGCATATATCGCTTAATGCGTGCGTATCAAAAAAAGATTTGTTGACGGACCTCATCTCTAAAAGCATCCTTTTACCTCCGGATAACACTGCTCCATTTACCGTGCATTTCTTATTCCATACTATTTTCCAGAGACTTCATATAACTGATCGCCTGCTGCGCATATCCATTCATAAGAACAGACTGTGTTTCTACATTTCCGGAAGCATACGGATTCGCAAGGCGGGGCATAAATTCCATAGTTAGCGGCCCCTTATAATTAATGTCCCTTAATACGTAAAGCATTTCTCTAAAATCCGTATTTCCAAGCCCTGCCGCTTCACGTGTATTATCCGCAATATGCACATGCATCAGCTCGTCCGATATCATCCGCAGGCTTGCGCCGATATTCCTCTCCTCCAAGCTCATGTGGAACATGTCAGCCATAATTCCCACTGCCGGATGATGGACAGCCTTTACGAATTTATAAGCCTTTTCCAGTGTATTAACAAAATAAGTCTCATATCTGTTAATAGCTTCTATGCATAGCCGGACGCCTTTGCTCCGGGCATAATCTGCCGCCTCTCTCACATTGTTAACCGCATTTTCCCACATTTCTTCATAGGTATGTCCTTTGGGAAGCTCCGTCCTTCCTACCGGTGACGGGACAACTATCATATATGGAGCGCCAACCTTGACGGCAAAGTCCACAGAATCCATGATGTACCGAATCGCTGTCGAAGCATTGCCTGCTGTTAAATCCCGTTCTTCCGGAAAGATCCCGCAAAGGGATGTACACTCCATACCATACTTTTTCATCAGCTCGGCCATTCGATCCTGATCCGTCGTATATGGCTCTGCGGCAAATTCAATTCCGTCATATCCATATTTTTTCAAACGCTCAAAACTGTATTCAATATCTTCATTCCCAACAATCCATTGGGTCATACTGTACTTATACATCTCTCTTTCTCCTATCTTAAATCGCTGCGCGATGGCACTAAAGGGTAAAGTCGCTTCGACGCACCTGTGATGCGAGAAACTTTTATTCGAAAGGGCGCTCATAAAAGTTTCTCTCGTGCGCCTTTGCGACTTTACCGACCGGCAAAAACTATTTTTCAAAAGCACTTAGCATTTCTTAACTAGACTAATCCTTTTTCAACGCTGCGTCAAATGCTGTCTTTGACGGCGAAAAGTTCATTTTCTTTACGTAATCGCAGGCTTCCGCCGCCCCGATTTCACGCTCCATGCCGGAATCTTCCCACTCTACGGATAGGGGACCTTGATAATCCATCTGATTTAACTCTCTTATGATTCCGTCAAAATCCACATCTCCGTGTCCTGCGGAGACAAAATTCCATCCGCGCCTTGTATCTCCAAATTCGATATGGGAGCCAAGTACACCTGCTTTTTCATCTTTTATCAGCTTTACATCCTTCATATGTACATGATAGATTCTGTCGGAAAAATCTCTGAGGAAAATCAACTCATTTACCCCTTGCCATACTAAGTGGCTGGGATCGTAATTAAGGCCAAGCACCGGCCGGCGGTTAAATGTTTGTAAAAGGCGTTCCGTGCTGTAATAATCAAATGCAATTTCCGTAGGATGTACCTCTAATGCAAATTTAATTCCAAGCTCCTCAAACACATCAAATATCGGCGTCCACAAATCATAAATCTCCTGATATCCTGCTTCTACCATCTCCGGCGTTGTCTGCGGGAATGAATACCAAAATGCCCATATAGGAGAACCCATAAATCCCGTTACAACATCAACGCCCAGCTTTTTTGCCGCTTTGGCCGTTATTTTCATCTCGTCAACAGCCCAGTCGCGGATGGCCTTCGGCTGTCCTGCAAGCCTGGCCGGAGCAAAGTTATCAAGCCGCGGATCATATCGATCCCCAACACACTGTCCTGCAAGGTGTGCTGATATTGCATAGCTTGAAAGTCCATATTCCGAAAGTGTTTCCTTCACCTGTTCCACGTACCCGTCTTCGCTGCAGGCCCGATGAACGTCAAAATGCGCATGTGTAGCCAGTTCCAGACCTTCATATCCCATTTTCCGGGCAAGTTTACATAATTCTTCTAAGCTGAGATCTCCGAACTGCCCCGACGCTAACGTAATTGGTCTCATGACTGCCTCCTTTTTATTCTATATTGATTGTCCTTCCTGTTTCTGCAGATTTTAATGCGGCAAAAACAGCCTTCATTGCATAGAGCGCCTCTTCTCCTGAAATTTTCGGCGGAGTATGATTTTCAATACAGCTAATCCACAAGTCAATCACACCTGACTTTGTCTGATTATCATTTGTCTGAATCTGATCCAAAGCATACAGTATCTGTTCTCCGTCTTTATTTACCAGGCGAATCGAATATTTTGGATTATCATATAGATATAAAATGCCTTCTGTTCCGTATAAAACAGTAGAATTATCCTCCTGCCCATACATTGTCCAGCTTGCTGTCATCGTTCCTACTGCGCCCTCTGACAGTTCATAGATACAGATTGCATTGTCATCTACTCCTATAAGCTCTCCATTTCTGTCCTTTTTATCCAATGTTCCAAGAAATGCCGTTACCTTTGTAATCCGCTGCCCTGTTAAGAACTGAATCAAATCTGTCTTATGAATCCCAAGGTCAGCCATTGCCCCCAGAACTGCTTTCTTCTTATCAAAAAACCAGTTAGCAGCCGGATCTACCGTCCAAGTTTCCGGCCCCTGATGTCCGAAGGTTGTTTTAAAAGAAAGGATTCGTCCTATTGCTCCGCTCTCTATCAGTTTGCGGGCTTTTACATGAGCCTTTGCCAGACGCTGATTATGCCCAATCATTAAAAAGCGGTCGTTTTTCTTTGCCTCATTGACCATTGCCTCACAGTCTTCCAATGATACCGCCATAGGCTTTTCACACAGTACATGCTTGCCGGCTTTTAATGCCGCAATTGTTATCTGCGCATGTGCGGCGTTTGCCGTACATACACTTACCGCATCAATAGAGGAATCCTCCAACAGTTCTTCTGCTGTGCCATATGCCCTTGCGCCGTATTCTTCGGCAATCTGAGCAGCTCTTTCTTTATTGACATCATAGATTCCGCAAATTCTGCATTTGTCATTATCCGCATACTCCGGGAGATGACGGACCTGGGCAATTTTTCCGCATCCGATTACTCCTACATTTACCATCTGTTTCCCCCCTTATTCACCCATTGCCTTATGAAACTTTTCATAAAAGTTCTTGTCAAACATCTGCTCAACCTCAACCGTTTCGCCTGTTTTCGCCGCATACACAGCCCCAATTACCATAGCCAGACTGTAGAGATTGTCTCTTCCGCTTGTCTGCGGTTCCCTGTCTTCAAAAATTGCAGATGCAAATTCTGCAATCGCAGCCATTCTTTCTTCGTTCTCCATTGAAATCAAATCAAACTCCAGACAGCCGTTTTTCTCTACCGCCCCATTCTGAAATACGGAGATAAAGATATCCGACGGTTTCAGGATGACCTCATTGTTGTTCCAATGTATTTCCCCGTTCTCACCTTGTATTCTCCAATCGCCGTCCCATGTGGTTTCCCATCCGCTTGAGACCCAGCTGCCGTTATAACACACCACCGCGCCATTATCCATCTCGAAAGTAACGGAGGCATTGGGGCTGCCTTTAAACCAGCTCCATTTTGTATTCCACGTGACTGCTTTTATACGCACCGGATTTGCTCCAAGTATTCCCCGGATCTGATCAAAATGATGGATACTCATATCATTTATCAGCGGCTCCTCCATTTCTGTTCTAAAGCCGTCAAAATGCGGACTCTTCATAAAATTTATAAATACGGACCCCACTTCTCCAATATAATTTTTGTCAAGAACACTGCGTACGGTCTGAGGCGCGCGCTTAAAACGATAGTTCTGGCTTACCATAAGCCGCTTTCCCGCCTTTTCCGCATACTCAACCATTTCTATCGCATCCTGCATTGTAACTGCCAGCGGCTTCTCTACCAGACAGTGCAGACCTGCTGCCAGCGCTTCCAAAGTCACCGCTTTGTGAAAAGCAGGGGGTACGACCACAAAGGCCGCATCCGGCTTGTCCACATGCTCTAATGCTTCTGCCAATGAACGGAAGCAGATCTTTGCATCAAGCCGGTATTCCTTTACCGCATAGTCCAACATCTCCTGCTTCTTGTCAACTACGCCAATCAGCTCAACACATTGGGACGCCAGGGCTTTTTCTATCCAACTGAATCCCCAGCTTCCGGTTCCAATCTGAATAACCCGAAGTTTTCTCACTTTTATCCTCCTATCCATTTCAACTGTTTTCTTTGTTTCAATCACAATTATTTGCCCAGTTTACAGGATCTTCCACATTATCTTTGTTGATAACCCTTGGATATACATATTGGTTTGCTTCCGGAGCCGTATTTTCTCCGGTCAAGTATTCATAAGCGATTGTTACTGCAAGAGCGCCCATATCAAACGGATTCTGCTCAATACATGCGTCCAGAACTCCTTCACGGATATAGTCCAGTTCAGCCGGTGTTCCGTCCACAGACACAACTACAATATGGTCTTCGTCTCCAACTGGTTTTAACAGATTCATCTGCTTCAAACCGGCAATCACTCCGCGCACCATCTCGCCGTTATGCGTAAATACGGCTTTTACATCCGGATTAGACGTCAGAATATCAACTACCGCATTTTGAGCAACCTCCGCATCCCAGCTGCAGTCATTGGGGATTACGGTGTATGCATTATTTTCAGCCATAGCATCTTCAAAACCTCCGCCTCTGCGTACGGCATGATACGCCCCGGTTGCACCGCTGCATTCCAGCACGCTGCAGCTTTCAATGATGTCCATAAGAGCTGCGGCCGCCGTTTTGCCGCCTTCATAATTGTCAAACGTCACAGATGCTAATACCTCGCAGCCTTCTCCCATCTCTCCGTCAAGTGAGATTACGGGAACTCCCGCCTCATTTGCCTTCTTCACCCCGGCCACCAATTCCTCTGAATTATTGGGAGAAAGAAGAATAACATCATATCCGGCTGTAATACAATCTTCAATCTGAGTAATCTGTGTTGCACTGTCGCCGTTTCCGTCAAGCACGGTTACTTCGATTCCATACTCCTTACACTGATCCTGAATGCCCGTATCCAGGGCAACCATAAACTCGAACGACCGGCTGTATAAAAGCGCCGCAACTTTTATCTTCTCGTCAGATGCATCCTCTGCTGCCGGAGACTGAAGGGTTTCTTCAGACTCTGTGTCAGACGGATGATCCGATCCACCGGTTCTCTCTTCTGCTGTCTCTGATGAACAGCCCCCAAGAACCATAGTTCCTGTAAGCGCCAAAGCTCCCGCAAGCGCCATTGCCATTAATTTCTTCCATTTTTTATTCATATGTCTTCTCCCTTACAATTTTTGGTTTTTTCAATTCTTCCCAATCTAAATCCTATAAAGCTTTTGGGCGCCCCCCTTACGGATGGCGCCCAAACTATACCTTACATTTTCCACATATGCAGTTAAAAAACCCAAAATATAATCACTCCGGTTTCTTCACCGGGCTATATCGTTTCCTCCTCCAAAACCACAGGCCCCAACAGCCCAAAAGGTTCAACCGGCGTATATTGAGACATAAAATCCTTATTCTCATTCCCCAAAGTATTCGTCACCTCAATCGCCAGCTCATTCCTGCCAAAAGCAAGCTCCTCCGTGATCTCAATCCGATAAGGCGGACAAATGCACACTCCCGCGCTCTTCCCGTTCACAAAAACCTCCGCCGTCTCAAAAACCTCGCCCAGATTCAAAAACACCCTGCTCTTTTGGGTTTTCTCCCATTCAAAAGTCTTCTCATACCGCAGCGTCCCCGTCTTATCCGCAAACTCCGGCTCACAGGACAGAGGAAGCAGCTCTTCTCTCCTTCCAACCTCCGCAAAACCAAAAGTCTCCTTATCAAGTCCATAGCTCTTCGCATCCGCAAAGGAAACCTTCCACGTTCCCGCAAGCGTCAAGGTCCTCTGAACCGTCCCTGTCCACTCCGCTTCCACAGAAAAGCCTTCCCAGCTGTCACAGGCCAGAATCACCACGGACTCATAAGGCTTCAGACACAGATCCATTTCCATCCGCCCCTGCTTACGGCGCCGAACCGAAACCGCCCGAAGCCGGTTCGCAAAAGCATCATAAACCACAGGCGTCCTGCCAGAAGCAATCGTAAGCTCCGTCTCAATACTTTTAGCCGGATTCTCATTAAACAGCAAAAAAATCTCCCCATCTGGCTGAACATAGTGATAAGAAGCCAGCCTTTTTTGTTTCTCAGAAGTCCATACCGTCCTCCACTTCTCACAAACACCGGAAATCTTCTCCAAAGAAACATTCTCCGCCATGCTAAGAAGCTTTCCGAACATCTCATATTCCGGTATCTCTTCCGTCTCCATTTCCTCACAGGATATGCTCCGCTCCAACAGCACCTCCCACGGCTGTCCGTCAGCAAACACAACCGAGACCCCGGCCTTGCAAAGCATCAGCAGCTTCCTTTGCATCACCTCGGGAATCCGTTCCATAGCAGGCACAATCAAACATTCATACCGGTTTTGATTCACCCAAAAAGCGCCGTCCTCCACCTGCTCATCCGTCAAATCATCCAGACATACAACCGCCGCGCCAATCTGACTGTGATCCAGCTCCCGAAGCACTCTTTCCACAGGCAGGATATCGCCGCACCATTCCCCTTCCGCCGGATAAAGCACCGCCACAGCCGCCTCGTGAACGCCTCCCTGCAGAAGATGGCACATCCTCTGCATATACCGCATCAGCACCGGAAAATACCGAAACTGCGGATTATTCCCATGCGCATAAAAATGAGGCGGACAATCCCAGTCGGGATACTCCTTCGGGTCAAAGGCATGAGGAACAAAATAATTAATCCCCCTGGCAAGTAGATGATCCGTAATCCATTTCATCCACTTAAGCCCCTCATTCCATCCATAAGCCCCAAAAGCCTCGCACATGGCAATCCCATTTTTCTCCGGATCATTCTGCGCCACGGAAGCCCCCAGGCGCCCCAGGCCATAGTGATAAAACACACCGTCATTTCCCCCGGTAGCAAACGCATCATGATGGAAATCATACCCCGGCGCAATCTGGTTGCTAATCACATCAATCCCGGAAAAATCCTGCCCCTTCTGCGCCCGGAACAAATGCCCCGGCCCATATCCAAGCCGCGCATGGGCTCCGTTATCCTCAATATGATGCCCCACATACTTCACCCCATGATCCCGGCACCATTTTCCCAGAACCTGGGTAAAATTCTCCGAATACAGCCTGGAAACACAATCCATATAAGCAAAGCGAACCCGGCTCATGGTATCATCCGCCGAATCCACAAACAAAAACGGCAAAAACTCCTTCCCAAAAGGCAGAATTTCATCAAGCCCCTCACACCAGGGAAGCACCATATCCGCCCTCCCCATTTTTCCTTCCGTTCCCTTCACATTTCCAAACCGCGGCTCATCCGAAAAGAAAGCCGTAATCGTCGTCCCGAAAAACTCCTTAAAATGCTCATAATGCGGCTCATAAACCGCCTCAATCAAAACCTCCGTGGCCTCCTTCACCAAGGGATTCAGATAATCCTTCGTAGACTCCTCACCCCCCAGCCGGGTTTCAAAAACCACAAGCACACTCCAGTTCCCTTCCGGAATATCCCAGTAAAGAATCCCATCCTTCACCATCCCCGTCAGGTCCACCAAAGTCTCCGCTCTCACCGGGTCCACCCTGTCATCAAAGCCCTTCACCGGTTCATCTTCCCGCCGGGCCGCATAAACCCCGAGAATCACATCCTTCTCCCTCCCCTTGGCATCCCAGGGCCGTCCCTTCAAAAACCGCAGATTCATCCTGCCAAACCCAAGAGGTCCCACCACATCAAACCTCCTCAAGTCCAAATAAGTTTTCAAAAACTGCGGATACTTCTCCTTAACCAAGCCATTCGCAAACCCCGTGGGAAAATGGGAATCATCCAGAATCCAGACCTCCATCCCATCCCTTTTGGCCTTATTCACAATAAATCCGACATCCTCCCACCATCCATCCTTCCCAAACTCCGGATGAGGCCGCGCCTCCACACAGACACCCCCGCAGCCGCACTCCCGAATCCGCTCCATATACTCCTCAAGCGTCCCCTGAGCCTCCCCATGCTGCCAGAAAAAAGGCATAATCGAGTTCCCTTCCCGCCCCATCAAAACATCCCGTAACCGTTCCATCCTGCAATCCTCCTATTAAAGTCGCTGCGCGACAGCACTAAAGGGTAAAGTCACTTCGGCGCACCTGTTATGAGAGTAACTTTTATTCGAAAGGGCACTCATAAAAGTTCCTCTCGTGCGCCTTTGCGACTTTACCTGTTGGCATAAATTATATTTCAAAAACAAATCTCCACCGCTAAAAAGGCTGCCGTCCCCAACGCCTGGGTCTGCTGCGGAATAAGTTCTCCGGCTTTTCCGATATCAGGTGTCCGGCTGTTCGCGTACATGCTGTCTGATCTGAACGGACATTGCCCCAAAAGAAAAACCCAAAAAGTCCCCTCCAAGGCAATGTCCGTTCAGAGCAGACAGCGTGTACGAGAACCGTCCGAACACAGATATGGAAAAGCCGGAGGGCTTATTCCGCAGCAGACCCAGGCCCCACCGGGAAAGCCGCCCCCCCCCCAACTACCCTTTAATCAAGCACCTCCCCATTAGAAGCAATCACCCTCCGATACCACTCAAACGACTTCTTCCGATACCTGGCCATGCTCCCATGCCCTTCATCATCCCGATCCACATAAATAAACCCATACCGCTTACTCATCTCCCCGGTAGAAGCGCTCACCAAATCAATACATCCCCAGGGCGTATACCCCCAAAGCTCAACGCCGTCCTCCTCAACAGCCGCCTTCATAGCCTCAATATGCGCCCTCAAATATTCGATCCGATAATCATCCGCAACCGTAAACGCCCCGTTCCCGTCGTCTACCAATGTATCCTTGGCTCCAAGCCCATTTTCCACAACAAACAACGGCTTCTGATACCGATCAAACAGAGAGTTCATTGTAATCCGAAGCCCCAGCGCATCAATCTGCCATCCCCATTCACTGGCCTTCAGATAAGGATTCTTCGTCCCCTTAAACGCATTTCCCGTAGTCTCCTTCACATCCTCCCTGGTGGTCACACATCGGGAAGAATAATAGGAAAATGCAATAAAATCAACCGTATTCTCCCTCATCACCGCCTCGTCCGCGTCAGACAAAGACAGCTCAAGCCCCATCCGCTCAAACAGCTTCTTCGCATAATTGGGATAATATCCCCTGGCCTGCACGTCAATAAACATCAGATTCGCCCGATCCTGCATCTTCGCTTCCCACACATCTTCCGGCATACAGCAGTAAGGATAATAATCTCCGGCTGCCATCATACAGCCCACCTGATTTTCCGGATCAATCTCATGGGCCAGCTTTACCGCCCAGGCTGAGGCAATCAGCTCATGATGCACACTGGTATACTGTGCCTTCTTGGGGTCCTCCCCCTCCTCAAACACAAGCCCCGCTCCCATAAAGGGCAGATGCAGAATCATATTAATCTCATTAAAAGTCAGCCAGTAATGCACCAGTCCCTTAAACCGGGTAAACAGCGTCGTCACAAGCCGTTTATAAAACTCCACCAGCTTATAGCTCTTCCACCCGCCATACTCTTTAATCAAATGAATCGGGCAGTCAAAATGCGTGATCGTAACAAGCGGCTCGATCCCGTATTTCCTGCACTCCCGGAATACATCCTCATAAAACCTAAGCCCTTCCTCATTCGGCTCCGTCTCATCCCCTTTGGGGAAAATTCTGCTCCACGCAATTGACAGCCGGAAGGTCTTAAAGCCCATCTCCGCAAACAGGGCAATGTCCTCCTTGTAGCGATGGTAAAAATCAATCCCCTCCAAGGCCGGATAATAATACCCGTCCTCAAGCTCCAGCATTTTTCTCGTTCCAAGCATCACCGGAAAACGCTCCGTACCGTGAGGAGTCACATCCACATTTGCCAGACCTCTTCCGCCTTCCTGATATCCGCCTTCACACTGATTGGCCGCCGTAGCGCCGCCCCACAAAAAATTCTTTGGAAATCCCATATTTACCACTCGTCCTTTCTTATTTTAGTTCCGTAATATCCCTCCCAAGACACCTGTATGAAATCAATTTCCAGTCACAGAACCATATGCCTGTAAATCGATTTGTGTCTTGTGAGAGATATTACTGTTTTCCAGTTCCGTAATATCCCTCCCAAGACACCTGTATGAAATCAATTTCCAGTCACAGAACCATGTGCCTGTAAATCGATTTGTGTCTTGTGAGAGATATTACTGTTTTCCAGTTCCGTAATATCCCTCAAAGTTCACCTACCTGAAATCAATTTCCAGTTATCCCTTATTCCCCGGCTCTGCGGGCCACAATCAGGGCATCCTGCCCAAAGGGATGCATCTCAATAACCGTTTCGCCTTCCTTCACCGTGAACCCGACATTCGCCGCAAACCGCTCCGCCAAATCAATCGTTCGAAGCTCCCAGCCGGTCAGATCCGCCTGAAGCCGAACCTTCGTATTGCAAGGGACATAAATCAACAGCAAATCCTCCCCGCAGCCTGCCACCCGGATATCCGTTGTAGGATTTAAAAGCAGCTCTTGTCTTGGCACAAGCTTCTCCCCGCCAAGCTCGGTCAGCAGCATTTTCAGATATCCGTAATCCCATGCTCCCGGGAAGGCAAGCGCCTCCTCCCAGGATTTCGGCATATCAAAGCCCTCTCCCAAAAGGCTTGCAAAGCCCTTCTTCACCTTATGCCAGCTATAAATACCGGCCGCTCCATAGGTAATGCCCGCACAGGCCCCCGAAAGCACACTCACATAAGCCGCCCGGCGCACATCACGGCGGCTCCACCGGCCGTACATATTTCCGGAATACCCCATTTCCTCATAACATGGCTCCGAATTGATCACCGGCTTTCCCGGATATTTATTCTGCATCTCCTCACTGAGAGAATAAGGCATCGTCAAATCCTTTGCATTGTGTCCGCTCTGGTAAAAGCACAGATCTAAAAGTCCGTACAACTCCTCCGGAATATAAGAATACCGCCCCTTAATATGCGTCGTAAAAAGGCACTGAGGCGCCAGCTCCTTCAAAATCCTGCCCACATGCAGATAGTACTTAACGGTCTCCTCCTCCGGAAAGTCCGTATCGCCGCTGATAATATAAAGAGGCTCCAGATCCGTAAACACCTCATGAACCTTCCGCACATAATTCTCCAGACAGTCAAAGGGCAGAATCCCGTCCGGAAACAGCTTTGACGCCCAGGTTCCCGGCACATAATTGCACCATAAAACCACGAGAGCCAGCTCAAAGCCCTCCTGCTTTGCCTTGACGCACAGCTCCTTTGCATGAGCAAAATAAGCGTCATTCAGCTTATGAGGATCCTTCTCCAAAAACGGCTGATAATCAAGATCCGTCACCGAAGCGTCCCATTGGGGAAGAATGTTAATCTGAATGGTATTGAAGCCCTGTGCTTTTCTCTTGTAGAGATAATAGTCCCATTCCTCATCCGTAATATTGGTAAAAGCAGACCAGCAGGTATCCGCCAGGTAAAAAAACGGCTTTCCGTCCTTTAATAATGTTCTCTGATTCTCCGCAATCTGAAGCATAAATCTTGTTCTCCCTTCTATTTTAAGTTCCGCAATCCCTCTTCCAGTACCCCCAATCTAGAAGAATTTCCAGTCACAGAAGCATGCGTCTGTAAATTCTTCTGGCACTGTCTAGGGATTGCTGTTAAGTTCCGCAATCCCTCTTCCAGTACCCCCAATCTAGAAGAATTTCCAGTCACAGAAGCATGCGTCTGTAAATTCTTCTGGCACTGTCTAGGGATTGCTGTTAAGTTCCGCAATATTATCCAACTGTTTCTCTTTTTACCACAAGGCACCAGTCCTGTAGATCCGGCTTTGCCGGAAGCCTCCAGGTATCCTGCCGCACCTCAAACTCCTGCGGCTCTTTGTATATGCCGTTTCTGGGATCAAACCACTGCATAACATACTTCCCGGAAGACATATGGATATCTCCGCTCTTTCTCGTTGCCTCGGGATAATAGAGCACCCAGCGCCCTCCATCCTTTGTCACCGTAATAAGCGGCATTTTCTTCCCAAAAGGATCTCCGACCGCATCCTTCCCGGTCTGATAGGGGTAAAGCTCCCAAAACCTTTGTTCCTCGTAGAACTTGCGCATCAGCCCCATCTGCATGCCTCCCGGCCCGTCAATGGCCTGTGCCCAGGTTACATCAAAGCGGTTAAAAAGAGACATCTTATTTTCCTGCCCCTTCTCCCAGACTACATCCCAGATTCCCTGAGCGCCGTAGGTATAGCCGCAGCCCCCGGCCTGCACGGTCAGATAAGCCACACGCCTTACCATAGCGTCCGTACACAGACGGGTTCCGTTTTCCTCCAGGGTAGAACAGAACTCATAAAAGGCTTCCCCCTCCACAAAGGGCTTATCCCCATGCTCCTGCAAAAATGCCTTGTAATCGTCAATACTCACCACATAGTCCCCGTGGCCGGCCTGATTCAAGGTAAAATCCATCCAGTCCTCATCCTGATAGTAGGAGGCAAAGGGCCGTTCATTGGTATAATGGGCCGTCATAGGATGACGGTAGCTGTTAAGCTCCTGCATATACAGAGCCACCTTCCTCCACTCCTCCACATAGAAGGGCTGACGGGCCTTGTCATAACCGCCCAGCTCCCCGGCCAGGGTCCACACCATAGGAAGCGCTCCGTAGCGGGCCATAATATACCGGGCCAGATTTTTATATTTCTCCACCTGATTTTCAATGGACATAAACCAGGCAAAGCCCAGGGCGTTTACAATCCCCTTATCTGCCAGATAATACATCCGCCGGTCAAGTTCCTCCTGGTAAAACCTCACATTGGGCAAATCCGGCTCCTGCCAGTAATAAGCGTCCCCTCCCATCATGGGATCGCTTCGCAGATTTGTCTGATAAACCGTATAGCCCTGCTCTGCCCGACGGTCTATCATTCCCCGGAACATGCTGTCCATCCCCGGATGGTTGGATTCCTCCCATTTTTCCCGGTAGGAAAACTCCCAGTGTGTATCTCCCAGCCAGAAAAAGGGCGTCCCGTCTGCATAGGTAAAGTAACGCTTATCCCTGCTGATTTTTAAAAATCCATGAAGGTAAAGAGCAAGCTCTCCCTGGTAGGGCACACATTCCACCTGCCCCTTCGCTCCGTCAAAGCCTGTCTCACCCGGAGCATTTACCGCATAGCTCCAGATTCCTTCCTCTGTGGGCGCAAAGGCCACGCGGTAAACATTCTCTCCGTCCCAGTAGGCTTCCCGAACAATGGTCTGTCCCGACGGCCCTGTGAAAACCGCTTTCACGCAGCAGTCCAGAAAGGGATTGGCAAACATCTTTTCGCTTTCAAAGGTCAGAATCAGAACCCTGTACCTCTCTGTCCGCTCCATCACACAAGCCCCCTTTTCTTTGCAAGTAAGACTGCCATCCGAACCAGCGCTTCCCCATCCTCCTTACAAAGGAAGCCTTTGGAAATCTGCTCTTTGGTATCCTCCCGGCACAGCTCTTCATAGTGCGCCAGACTGCCGTAAAGCTCTTTTAAAAATGCGGGAGAAAATGCCTCCTGATAGCCGAACAGAGGGTCCACCGAAGAACCGGGGTCCACAAAGCTCTGTCCCGGCTCTATGTCGCTTGCGGAATGATAACGCCCGGTGGGGTAATTTAAGAGGCAGGTGCGTAAGCCTCCCTTTGTATTCCCAAACACATCCTTGCGGTTTCTTCCACATTCATCAACCGGAATCCGTCCGCAGGAATTGGGCCCCGCCCCCTCTCTCACCCACCGGAAGAGATTGCGGAAGGCAGCGGCAAACAGAAACTGGGACGGGTAATCATTTCCTTCCTCATGCTTTCCTATATAAGCAGGCAAATGGTTGATGCGCTTCAAATCCTCGTCATTTTTGTAATAATTCACATAGCTGAACATGGTATCATGGCTGGCTCCCGTAACCTCATATTCCCGATATAGAAAATGAGAATAATCACTGTCCCCGCGCTTGGTGCGGAAGGCATCCCAAAGGCCGTTCTCACTCTCTGTCTGAACGGAAATATAAGGCTCTTCCACATGCTCAATCCTCCGCAGACGGAAATCATAGTCCATAACGGCCTCATACTGGTTCACCGGAACAATCAAATTCCGCACACCGCCTCCGGCCAGGTAGCCGTCGAATACCCTTTTGTCCCTTTTTACCTCATCCCGGTAGGCAAAGCTGTTCACATAACGGAAGAGATAGCAGGCCGACTGGGACCATCCGGTCAGATAGAGAAAGCTATGATCATAGGAGCGGATGGGATTCTGCTCTTCCTCACCCCGCAGCAGCCAGGCCAGATCCGTCAGCATATCCCAGAACAGACCTGTCTCATAGTGAATATCAATATCCGGCAGCAAGCCCCTCTCCCTTGTTTCCTCTATGGTAAACGGAAACGGCTCATCCTCCCGGGGATTCGGCCAGGACAGACGGCCGTAGCGCTCCCTGTCAAACTCCTCCATTTTTGCAATGGTATTGGGCTTGCTTGTAATGCCTATATAAATATCTCCGTCCCTCATAAACTTTTCATAGCCCAGAATCCACATGCGGTCAATCTCCATAAAAGAGGTGGGGTTGATAATCTCCACCACTACATTTCCGCTGGACTTGCCGGGGTTCTTCGGCGCTCTGACAATGATGCGGTTTATGTATGCCGTATCTTTATATTTTACCTTAACAGCGCCCGTATTTCCAACACTTTCATAAACATTGGCCGTGCCCTCCAGATAGTATTCCTTTTCCTCGTAGCCGTATTTCTCAAAATCCAGGTAGCGGGCAGCGCTTGCAAAAGGATAGCTTGAGGGGCTTACCGGAATTTCCTTTACACAATTTATCATCTCACACCTCTATTCCAGTTCCGTATCCCCCTCCCAGCGCCGTTTATTAGAACAATTTCCGGTCACAAGTCCATGTGCCCGTAAATCGTTCTGGCTCTGTTCCGGGGGATACTGTTTCCTACTTTAATAAAAGAGGGCGCCCTTAAGCAGACGCCCTCCTCTTCCTTACTTTAGGCTTTCTTAAGAGCCTTTTTTCCCTTATAATTTTTCAATCCGTCTCCGTCACCGAATCCAATAACAATTCCTACGGCCAGAGCTGCCACAAAAGCAACCGCACAGGCAATACCCGCATAGATAAGATTGGAACCCGGACCGCCGGCATACTGTAATATGGTCAGGAAATTGGAAGCTCCCATCGTATACACAGCCACGCCAAAGATACCGCCTACCAGACCGCCGATAAAGCCTCCGATAATCTGGCAAATCATAGCACGCTTATTTCTAAGCAGAATACCGAACAGCGTAGGTTCGGAAATACCGCCCACAATCAGCGTAACCACATTGGCGCTTGCCATCTGCTTTTCCTCTCCCTTTGTACGCAGGAAGTAAGCAAGAGTCATACCCATCAGCGCATAGTTGGCAATGTTTGCACCTGCCAGCACAATCGGGTCAAAGCCCAAAGTCGTAATATTGATCAGTGCAATCTGCACAATCGCCACGTGCATTCCCGTAGCAACAAAGAAAGGCCAAAAAGCGCCGAGAAGAGCAATTGCCAGAGGACCGGCTACGTTGTACAAGCCTTCGAAGAATGCACTTAAAAGCATACCAATCCAGTTTCCGATCGGAGCCAGTACGCAGAACATCAGCGGAACCATTACAACCAGTGTACAGAAGGGAACGCCGATAATCTTGATTACCTTCGGAACATACTTGTCAAAGAACTTAAATACATAGGACAGTGCAAACACCATCAGCAGGGACGGCAGTACCGACTGTGTATAATTGTTCAGCTGCATCGGAATAATTCCATAGACACTAAAAGGCTCTCCGGCTGTCACAATATTTAAAATATTCGGGTCAATCAGAAGACAGCTCAGCAACATAGCTAAAGCAACGCTGGTATTGAGCTTCTTTGCGGCTCCCCATGCCACGAAAATCGGCATAAAATAAAATCCTGCATTTCCCACGATGTAAAGGGTCTGCATCAGAGGCGACTCATTTGCCATCAGATTCAGCAAATCCGGCCCCAGAATTGCATAAAACATCTTGAAAAATCCGGCGCCCATCATAATCGAAAGGGTCGGTGCAATCGAACCGGAAACATAATCCAGTATCTTTGCCGGAACCTTCTTAATATCAAAGGGCTCCTTATTGTCCAGATTTTCATCAATAGCCGCAGTCTGTCCTAAGCCTGCAATACCGCAGAACTCCGGATAAACCTCCGACACATGCTGTCCGATAATAATCTGGAACTGCTCGCCGGAAAACTGAGCGCCGAGCACGCCTTTGATTCCCTTAACCGCATCCATATCCACCTGTGACCTGTCCTTCAGATTCAGCCGCAGCCTGGTCATACAGTGAACTGCCTGGGAAACATTCTCCTTCCCGCCTACGTTTTCGAGAATCTGATTGCATAAATCCGTATACTTTGCCATATCACTACTCTCCTCTTTCTCTCTGTTTTTATATACAGGAAATCCGTATTTCCTGTGCCGTCAGAACGGGATGCGCGCTCCCCCGTCCTGTCAAAGCCTGTTTTGATTCCACGAAGTCAACTCCTTCACGGAAACAAAAAACCCGACACTATCCCAGACCGCCAGAAATCTGCCGGACGAAACAAAGTGCCAGGTAAAGCCCCTTTCGGGTTACAATCCATCTTCCCTTGCGCAGAGCCGGTTGATATGTATCATCAGATACAGTATTTCTTCCTTCGCCGGTTCTACCAACAAGGTTGCAGCTATATACTCTTTAATTTTTTCTCCAACTCGTTTTAACTCCGGAAACTCTTCGCATACACTCTCATAGAGCTTCTCATTTTCCGACTCCGGCACATCCAGGCTGCCAGAGCGTTTCAGCAGATATTTCAAATGTGTCACAAACCTGGAATAGCTGAAGCTGTCCCGGTCAATAATCACATTCATTCCGCTCTCCACAATATCCGTAATATCCTCCACGAAATGCTCAATGTCATTCCGCTCTGACGCCTGCTTTACCTGCTGCTCCGCATTGATAAAATGCATGGCAATATTTCCCGCCTCGCTCTGAGGAAGCCGTATGGACAGCCGCTTGCCGATATGCTTAACGGCCCATTCCCCCAAACGCATCTCCTTCTCATAAAAATGCCGTATCTCATTTGTCATAGGGTTCTTTAAGACAAGCCCCTTTTTCGTATTCTCAATGGCAAAATTGATATGATCACAAAGCGAAAACCAGAATATGGTATTAAATTCCATCTTAAGGTAGGCGCTTCCCTTACGGACAATCTCGTTGGTAACATCCAAAATATCCTCAGGAAGCTCATTCAGTAACGTAATATAATGCGGTTCCAGGTTATAGTAGGTTCGGTCAATTTGCGATAACGCAATCTCATAGGGCGCTTTCTGAAAGCCAATCCCCTTGCCAAATGCAATCACTTCATGATTGTTATCATCCAGGCAGACTGCCACATTGTTATTGATATTCCGAATAACCTTCATCTCTCCCCCTTTGTCCGCCGCCTGTTAAACCAGTGTCTCTCCCGAGGCCACCGTTCTCTTTCCCAAGTCAAAGGCATGATCATAGCCGGAAGGGAAAACCACCATAGTCGTAAGCTTATACCCTTTTTGCTCCAAAGCCTCTTTATCAAAATTCACAATCGGCTCGCCGGCCTTCACCTTGGCCCCCTGCTGAATCAGAGGATGAAAACCCTCCCCATTCAGTTCCACCGTATCCAGGCCGATATGTACGATACACTCAATTCCGTCCTTCGTCTTAATGCCTACCGCATGTCCGGTGGGGAATACTGTCTCCGCCGTGCCGCTCAGCGGCGCACAAACCGCTCCGTTAGCCGGAATTACCGCAAAGCCATCCCCCATAATCTTCTCCGAAAACACTCCGTCCGCAACCTCCGCAAGCGGAATCAGCTCGCCGTCAACCGGGGCCACAATCTTAAATTCCTCTTTCTTAAACAAGCCAAACATCTTTCATCCTCCTATTTTAAATCGCTGCGCGATGGCACTAAAGGGTAAAGCCGCTTCGACGCACCTGTAACGAGAGGAACTTTTATTCGAAAGGACACTCATGAAAGTTCCTCTCATGCGCCTTTGCAATTATTATAGTCGCTGCGCGGCAGCACTAACCGGACTATTCCAGTTCCATAATATCCTAATTATACACCTAACAAAACACAATTTCCATTCCAAAAGGTATAAAAAAACTTCTTCACCGCATACCGAAAAAACCAAGAAAATTTTCGGGAAAGCCTTCGAAGAAGTTACAAACCTATTATTTCTTTCACTGCTACAATAGTAACGCCTCCCGCTCCATTTGTCAATACCCATATGGTAAAATTCATCAAAATCTTTACAAAATATTACCCAAATCCCGCCACTCTCCCAATTTTGCGGCAGAACCTACAGCACAACCTCCCCATTCGTCTCAATCACATCCCGATACCAATAAAACGACTCCTTCCTCCTCCTGGAAAAATCCCCCGTCCCATCATCATATCGTTCCACAAAAATAAACCCATACCTCTTAGCCATCTCCCCCGTAGAGGCACTCACCAGATCAATGCACCCCCAAGGCGTATACCCCCGCAGATCCACTCCATCCAAAACCGCCTCATGCATCTGATAAATATGGCTCTTCAAATACTCAATCCGATAATCATCCCGAACCTTACCGTCCTCATCAATCTTATCATAAGCCCCAAGACCATTTTCCACAACAAAGATAGGTTTCTGATACCGATCCCAAATCTCATTCAGAGAATACCTAAGCCCCTCCGGATCAATCTGCCATCCCCAGTCAGAAGCCTTCAAATAGGGATTCGGCACTCCTCCAAGAAGATTCCCCTTCCCTTTCTTCGCCTCCGGATCAGCCGTCTGACATCCGGACATATAATAAGAGCAGGTATAAAAATCCACCGGACCGGCCAGCAAAATCTCTTCATCCCCCGGCTCCATTTGAATCTCAATCCCATTCTCCCTGAAATACCTCCGGATATAATTGGGATACTTGCCCCTGCACTGTACATCCGAGCAAAACCAGTTCATAATCTGATTCTGCTTCTGATTTGCAAGCTGATCCGCAGGCTTACAGGTAAGTCCATAGCTGGTAGCCATAATCTGCATACACCCTATCCGGTATTCCGGATCAATCTCATGTGCCAGCTTCACTGCCAGCGCACTTGCCAGGAACTGATGGTGCAGCCCCTGAAAACGATTCTGAGGAACATCCACCTGCTCCATAAAGTCCATCGGCCGGATCTCATTCAAAATCCCCTGGTTCAAAAGCCCTCCTACGGCGCTGGTGGCACTGTTCAGCTCATTAAAGGTCAGCCAGTACTTCACCTTTCCCTTATATCGGGTAAAAATAGCACGGCAGAAATTCAGATAGCAGTCAATCTGCCTCCGATCCGTCCAGGAATTCCATTTCTTCGTCAATCCGAAAGGCACCTCATAGTGAGAAATGGTAATCATAGGCTCAATCCGATACTTCTGGCACTCATCAATCAGCTCATCGTAAAACCGAAGCCCTGCCTCGTTTGGCTCGCTTTCATCCCCATTTGGAAAAATCCGCGTCCAGGCAATGGAAAACCGGTACATCTTAAATCCCATTTCCGCAAACAGGGCAATATCCTCCCGAAAGCGGTGGTAATGGTCAATGGCTTCATGGGAAGGATAAAAGGTCCCCTCCTCGATCTCAGGCGTAATGCGTTTGCTCCTGTCCGCCGTACCGCCCGTACAGATGTCGGAAATAGACACACCCTTGCCGCCTTCCTGCCAGCCGCCTTCAAGCTGATTTGCCGCCGTGGCCCCTCCCCAGTAAAAATTCTTTGGAAAACTCATGATTTTATCCTCCTGTTATTTTCATTGAGTAAGGTAAATCCCGTCACCTTACTATCCTAAAGCAGTCCATGTCGCATGCACCTGTTCCTTCCATTTGAAAATACAATCCATGTATTCCCCGTACATGCGCCAGCCGGGCGCTTCTCCAATTCCAGATACTTTCAGGCTTTATTTCAACCTCCGCCGCCTTCTCTCCTTCCGGATTATCCAGCAGCACTTTTACAATTCCATTAAAAGTTCCCCGAACGCAAATTTCTATCTTTTTCTCTTGTCCTTCAAATTCTAAGTACTTAAATCCACAGACAGCTCCGTCCTTCAAATTGTGAACAAACTGGTTTTGAAGAGACGCCGCGCCGTCTTCTGATTCCTGAGATATAAAAGGATGTGCGTCATTCCATTTTACACTGCTAGAATAATGCAAAATTCCCTCTTTGCTTCTCAAACAGCAGGCCAGATGGGAAGAATACTCTCCTTCCGCTCTCCAAGGCTTTCCCCCTGCCCCGCTGCTGGTTATCTCCACCTGCGCAATCATCCCGTCCCGATCCATGAAAACAGGCTCAATACACCCCTGTCTGCTGTATTGTATTCCATGTGTATGCCGGTGATAAAAAATGTACATTTTATCTTTTATCCGTACCAAACCTCCATGATTATTTCCAAGATAATATACAGCCTCTTTCTCTGTCCTTCCGTCAAGCCCTACATCTCCATTTGACACAATGGTCCCCTGATAGATGAAAGCTCCGTCCGGCTTATCACTGACTGCATAGCATAATTCATGTCCCAATTCGCTGGAATAGACAAGATAATACTTATCCCCATAATGCCTGATACTGGAGGCTTCCAAAAATGCATGACCTTCATATCCCGTTCCGGATGCCTGAAGCCTGCCGGGTATGGTAGGCGCAGGCAGGCCGCAGATTGTAAGCATATCGTCTGCAAGCCGTGCGACATAACCGCCCATATACGCCGCCTCCGGCAATCCTTTTACACGCTTTTGCATTGCAAAGCCATAATACACCCAGTTGCCGCTTTCTTCCGATAAAACCGCCGGATCAAAAGGCAGGCCATATCCGCATTCCGGCGACAATACTGTGCCGTCTTCAAACCGAACATCCCCAAGATATCTGTAATGCCCTGCCGGGCTTTCACACACAGCTACCCCGATCTTTTCCATCCTCATAGAAAAGTAATAGAGATAATACCTCCCGTCCGGTCCCTGAGCCACATCCGGCGCAAATAGCAATACCTTCTCATCATAATTCGGATCATCCGATTTTCGATAAATAACTCCCTCAAACGTCCATGAGGCCAAATCATCCTCCGGAGCGCTCCAACATACATAATCCCCCGTACAATAGGTTTTTCCTCTTGCCTCGTCATGAGAGCCATATACATAGACTCTTCCGTCAAACAGCTTAGGCTCTCCGTCCGGAACATATTCCCACCCCGGCAAATACGGATTCTGTGTCTGTCGTTTCATCCTTACAATCCTCCGGTTAATCTGCTAAACATTGCGGCTTCGAATAAAATAGCGCCGGCAGCCGGGATATGCGTCCGGCCGCCGGAAAAAATATTTTTAAGCCGGGAAGGCCACGCCTGCCCGAAGGATAATATTGGGATAGGGAGTAAATTCTCCTGTCCGAATGGCAAATCGTACGTTTGCCGACATCTTCTTAAGCTCCGTATGGGGAATAAATTCATGTCCTACCCCAGGGAGCTTCTCCTGGATATAGGCAAGAAGCTTGGGATTCTTTTCATGAATCTCCTCAGCCAGCGTGTAAAATTCCACCTCAGCCTCATAAAGAACCGCATCCATAGTCTGGATAAAGGTAGGAACGCCGCCGCAAAGAGCCAGATCCACCACCGGCACGCCTTCGGGTATGGGCATTCCGGCATCACCTATCATAAATGTATCCATATGTCCAAGAGCCGCAATGTATGCGGATAACCGGGCATTTAAAATTCCTCTTTTTTTCATCTGCTCTCTCCTATTATAAATTCCGCAATATCCCTTATTATTTGCTCTCATTTCTGGCCTTCAATGCCATCTTAGCCTGAAGATTTCTCTGGAACTGGTCAATAATAACAGCCAGTACGATTACCATTCCTTTGATTACCATCTGCCAGAACTCGGACACGCCGCACATAACCATTCCGTCATTGATAACGCCGATTACGAAAGCGCCTACAATAGTTCCGCCGATGGTTCCGATTCCGCCCGCCATAGAGGTTCCGCCCAATACTGCGGAGGCGATGGCGTTCATTTCCCAGGATTCACCGGTTGCCGGATGGGAAGCCGCCAGCTGGGAGGAAGCAATAATTCCCACAATGGAAGAGCAGATACCGGAAATCATATAAACCAGGATTTTCACTTTATCCACCTTTACACCGGAAAGCTTTGCGGCCTTCTCATTTCCTCCGATAGCAAATACATGCCAGCCAAAAGCAGTTTTCTTCAAAAGAACCGCAAAAATCAAGGCCAGAATTACCAGAATCAAAAGGCCCACAGGGATACCGGCCACACTGGAGCCGAAGAAACCCCAGCCCTGATTTCCAAGAGCCTCGTAGCCCTTCAAATCGGAGTAGGTTGCACCGTTGGAATGAATGTTGGCGCAGCCTCTTGCCACATACATCATACCCAAGGTGGCAATAAAGGGCGCTACGTTGAATTTGGTGATAATAAGACCGTTAATCACACCAATAAGGGCGCCGATAAGTACGGTAATCAGCACAACTGCCGGCACGTTGAAATACAGGGTAACGCCGAACATTTTTAAGGTAAGGCCCTTTTGCAGAAGTCCGCCTGCAATCATACCGGCCAGACCTACGATGGCGCCTACGGACAGGTCAATACCGCCGGTGATGATGACATAGGTCATACCAATAGCAAGGATGCCGTACAGGGCTACGTGCTTACCGATAAGCAGAGCCGTATTCATATTCAGGAAGTTATTTGCTGCTATACTGAAAAATATCAGCAGTACGATCAATACAATAAAGGTTCTTCCTTTTAACAAAGTCATTACCAATGTATTATTATTGGAATTTTTCTTATCCATATTCTTTACTCCTATTTCACATAAATTTTATCAGTGGCCGTGATGCCCCTTGTAGGAGGCAAGCACCAGGGATTCTTCCTGTATCTCGTCGCCGCTCAGCTCGCCGGTCTTGATTCCGTTGGAGAGAACCACTACGCGGTCTGCGATGGCAATGATTTCCTTCAGCTCCGAGGAAATAACGATAATGGAAAGTCCCTGTTCCGCATACTGATTGATAATGTCAAATACCTCTGTCTTGGCTCCGATATCAATACCGCGGCTTGGTTCATCCATCAAAAGGATCTTCGGGTCAGTCAGTATACCCTTACCGATAACAACCTTCTGCTGATTTCCGCCGGAAAGGGAAAGGATGGGAAGCCGCTTGTCCGCCACCTTAATATGAATATCCCGAATCTCTTCCTCCACCTTCTCATTTTCCTTGTTAAAATCCACAAAGCCTGCCTTGGTATAGCGGGTAAGCGCGGACAGAGAGCAGTTGCGGCCGATGTCCATCGTCTGCACCAGACCTTCCCTCTGACGATCCTCCGGCACCAGAGCAAAGCCCTTGTCAATCTGACCGGAAATGGACTTGATATCCATCTTCTCCCCTTCCAGATAAATCTCTCCTGTGTGCTCCGGACGAAGTCCCATAATGCACTCAAAAACTTCCGTACGCCCCGCGCCCATCAAGCCGTAGATTCCAAGGATTTCTCCCTTTTTCAAGTCAAAATTTACATCCTTCAAAAGATAACCGCCGCCGCTTTTTGGCAAAGTCAGATTCTTCACTTCCAGAACCTTTTCCTGCTTAGCCCAATCAATTTCACGGTCCTTCTTCGGATAGGACTTGCCCTCTCCTGTCATCTGCTTTACAATCCAGGGCACATCGATGTCCTTTACGTCTGCGTCCGCCACATACTTTCCGTCACGGAGAATGGTTACATGGTCCCCGATCTGCATAATCTCTTCCAGACGATGCGATATGTATACAATGGAAATTCCCTGAGCCGTCAGCTCCCGCATAATCTTGAAAAGCACCTGCACCTCCTGCTCGGACAGGGAGGAGGTTGGCTCATCCATAATGAGAATCTTTAAATCGTCCTCTACCAGATTTCTTGCAATCTCAATCATCTGCTGCTGACCTACTCTAAGCTCTCCGACAAGCGTGTCCACAGGAATCTCATGCTCCAGCTTCTTCAGAACCTCCGCCGCTTTCTCCCGGTGGTATTTATTGTCCATTCCAAAGCCCTTTTTCTTCTCCCTGGCCACAAATATGTTCTGGTAAACAGGAAGATTGGGAAACAGGTTCAGCTCCTGGTGGATGATTCCGATCCCATGACTTCTTGCCTCCGTGGTATTGCGGAAATGAACTTCCTTTCCGTCCATATAGAGCTTACCCTCGCTGGGCTGCTCAATGCCGGCTATCATTTTCATCAACGTGGATTTTCCTGCTCCGTTCTCGCCGATCAGTACGTTGACCTTGCCGGTTAGCAGATCAAAGTCCACATTGTCCAGAGCCTTTGTTCCGGGATAAATCTTGCTGATCCCTTCCGCGTGAAAGCACACGCCCTCTCTGTTCTTATTTTCCATGCTCAAAATCCCTCCTGCTTTACTTTGCCTCCAGTTTTACCACGGTAATTAAAAGCTCGTCGTCGCTGTCCGCCGTAAAGGTTCCCACAAAATCAATGGTCTTTCCCTGAAGGCTCGCCGGATCAGCAGGCTGAATCACATTGGCGTCAATCTGGCTGTGAAGCTCCTGGGAAACCGCCGCCCACTCTTCCTGGTTGGTGTAATCACCGAAACGGATGATGTCCAGAGTGTCACGGGTGGAGGAACCCTTGTAAATGCTTCCAATTTGGATCTTAATGACTTCCGGTCCGTCATAACCATCCAGCTTTACGGTCATATAGCCTGCTTTTTTCTCCTGATTGACCTCTTCCACCACGCCGGAGCCTTTTACGGCATAGCTGATGCTTCCCGAGGTTCCCATAGAATATTTTCCGTATTTGTCTACCAGAGATTTGAGATCTCCGCCTGCCTCGCCTAAAAAGGCGGGAAGATCTACTGCCTTTTCTTCAATATTTGCCTCTGCGCTCTCCCACATGCCCTGTACGCTGTCGGTGGCGTTAAATTCCTGCTTTCCGGTAAGCTGTGCTTCCTCACCTATCTTTACAACCTTTACACACCCGGTAAGGGAAACGGCCATTGCCAGGGTGAGACTTAAGGCTAACAATTTCTTTATCATAACGCTCTCCTATCTATTTTTGTATACTTATTTTCCCTTGATCTACTACAAAACTATCATTTTAGAAGAATAGGGGCCTTTAAAAAGGCCCCTACTTTCTTTGCCTCACGTTTTTTTATTCGCTGTATACGAAAGCGCTCAGCTTATCAACATTCTCAAGGGTGATTGCAACACAGTCTACAAGCTGCTTCTCTTCTAAGCCTGTGGTGCCTTCCTTTAAGTACTTATCTGCCTGCTCAACAGCCATCTCAGCCATCAGAGCACACTGCTGCAATGCGGTACCGGTCATTTCCTCAGCCTTAATCAGAGCTGCTGCCTCGTCGGAGCCGTCAACGCCGATGATCTTGATGTCGCTTCTTCCTGCTGCTTTACAAGCCTCTGCCGCTCCTACTGCCATTGTGTCGTTTCCGCAGATGATACCGGTGATTTCCGGATTGGACTGAAGGATGGTCTCTGTCTTCTCATAGCCTTCGGTCTGCTCCCAGTTTGCGGTCTGCTGTGCTACCATCTCTAAAGTATCATACTGGTCAATTACTTCATGGAATGCGGAAGAACGAACGCCTGCGTTGGTGTCGGACTCTTTTCCGAGAAGCTCTGCGTACTTTCCTTCCTCGCCCATAGCCTCTACCCATTCCTCAGCGATAGCCTTTGCGCCCTGGTAGTTGTTTGCAACGATCTGGGAAATAGCTACGCCGTCCGCATTGATCTCACGGTCAATGAGGAAGGTGGGGATTCCGGCATCTCTTGCCTTCTGAACAGCCTCAACGGTTGCGTCTGCGCCTGCATTGTCGCAGATGATAGCTGCTGCCTTGTCTGCAATTGCATTGTCAAACAGCTCGGACTGCTTGGTTGCATCGTCGTCATGGGAAACAGCCTTTACCTCATATCCAAGCTCCTCTGCCTTTGCAGTTGCCGTATCAGCCTCTGTCTTGAAGAACGGATTGGAATGAGACGGTGTGATTACATAAATGATATTGGAGCCGCCGCCCGGAAGAGCCTCTGCAGCAGGTGCTTCTGTCTCCGCAGGTGTCTCCTCGGGTGCCTCTGCCTCCGGTGCTTCCGCAGGCTCTTCGGTTTCTGCCGGAGCCTCAGCCGGTGCCTCTGCCTCTTTGCTTCCACAGCCGCCCAGCATGGACACTGTCATTGCTGCACAGAGAAGTACAGCCAACACTTTTCGTTTCATAATGTTTTCCTCCTTAAAATGAAATAGTTTTGTATTTGACTGCTTTCGTTATAAAAACAGCCAGGATTACGGACTTTCGTCCGGAAACCTCTTTAATAATAAATCCGCATTTATTTCGTAAGGGTTCTTGAAACAGCTTCCTTCCAGCCTCCGTACCTTTTTGCTCTCTCCGTATCTTCCATAGACGGCGTAAAGCTTGTTCGCTTGTCGTTTCCGAAAAGCCATTCCTTTTGATACAAGCCCACGGCCAGTCCCGCCGCATAAGCTGCTCCGATTCCGGACAGCTCCTCATCTGCCGGGATGCGCACCGGGATACTTGCCATATCGCTCTGGAACTGCATTAGATAACCGTTCTTTGTCGGTCCGCCGTCTACCCGAAGCTCCTGAATCTCAATTCCGGACTCTTCCTCCATCGCCCGTATCACATCCGTGATCTGGTAGGCGATGCTCTCCAGCCCGGCTTTTACAAGCTCGGCGCGCCTGGTAGTTCGCGACATTCCATAGAATACGGCTCTGGCTTCACTGTCCCAGTAGGGCGCTCCAAGGCCGGAAAATGCCGGAACCAGGTAGGTTTCATCCTGGGGATTTGCCTGTTTTGCCAGCTCACCCGTCTCTGCCGGGGAAGAAATCAGCTTCAGTTCGTCCTTCATCCAGGTGATAACGGCTCCCGTATAGTTGATATTCCCTTCCAGCACGTAGCTTACGGTTCCGTCCATTCCCCAGGCTAAAGAAGTCACAACCCGGTTGCTGAACACCGGCTGGCTGCCAATATTCATCATAACAGAAGAACCTGTACCATAAGTGGTTTTTGTCATACCTTTTCTCAGGCATCCTTGTCCGAAAAGCGCTCCGTGGGAATCCCCCATAACGCCCCGGATGGGAATGGGTTTTTCAAAAAATCCCTCGAAATCCGTCTCACCGTAGAAGCCGTTGGAATCCGTCACCTCCGCCAGACAGGAAACCGGAATCTTAAAAAGCCCGCATACTTCCTTGTCCCAGGCAAGTTCCTTAATGTTGAACATCTGGGTCCTCGAAGCATTGGAGTAATCCGTGCGAAACTCTCTGCCGCCGGTGAGCTTATATACAAGCCAGCTGTCGATAGTTCCGCAGCACAGTTCTCCCTTCGCCGCTTTTTCTGCCGCTCCCTCTACGTTTTCCAGTACCCAGGCTATCTTTGCTGCGGAAAAATAGGGGGACAGCGGCAATCCCGTGCGGGCGCGCACCAGTTCGGCCTTTTTCTGAGCCTCTAAGCCCTCACAGATTTTTGCACCTCTGGCGCACTGCCATACTACCGCATTATAAATGGGACGGCCGGCGCTTCGATCCCAGACCAGAGCGGTTTCCCGCTGATTGCTGATTCCGAGCGCGCGGATATCTCCCTTTTCAATTCCCGATTTTTCTACCAGAAGCTTAACAACCTCTATGGTATTGCGGTAAATCTCTTCCGGGTCATGCTCCACCCATCCCTTGTCATCCACCATCTGCCGGTGAGGCAGATCTGCCCGTTCCAAAAGGCGCCCCGTATTGTCAAACAGCAGAGCTTTTGTCCCCTGAGTGCTCTGATCAATCCCCAATATGTAATCAGCCATCTCTATACATTCTCCTATTATAATTTCGCAATTCCACAATATCCCACACAGCACCATATTGTCAAGAAGAATTTCAGGTACGCAGCAGCCTGTATGGGATACTTGTTACTCTTCACTCCGCGACCGGTAACGGACACTTCGCTTTTTACAAATTCTCTTTTACGGTTTTGACAATTCCCTCTCCGTTCAGTCCGTAGTAATCAAAGACTTCTTTTGAGGTTCCTGTGATAACCGGCGCATCCGGAAGCGCAAGGTTTACAACCTTCTTCGGGCACTCTCCTGCCACTACCTGGCTCACCATAGAACCAAGGCCGCCGAAAGGCGCATGCTCTTCTACGGTAACCACAAGCTTTGCATTTCCTGCTGCTTTTACAATTGCTTCTTTATCCAAAGGCTTCACGCAGTACATATCAACTACGGATGCGCTGATTCCCTCTGCCTTCAAAAGCTCTGCCGCCTGTACGGCCGGACCTACCATCTCTCCGCAGGCGATGATCGCCACGTCGGTTCCTTCGGTGATCACAGTCGCCTTATCCATCTCAAAAGGACAGTTTTCTTCCGTATATACGTCCTCTACCGGATTCCTGCCTACACGGATGTAAGCCGGCTTCTCATCCTTCAGAAGCGCTTCTATCAGCTTTGCTGTCTGGAAGCGGTCGCTGGGAAGATAAACGCGCATATTGGGAATGGCTGACATGGCCGCAATGTCCTGTGCGGAATGATGGCTCATGCCCAGGGCGCCGTAGCTGATGCCGCCGCTGATGCCGATTAAGGTTACATTGGTATTGGAGTAAGCGCAGTCTACCTTTGCCTGCTCGTAGCTTCTTGTGGACAGGAAACAGGCCGGGGATGCCGCAAAGGGCTTCTTTTTGCATTTTGCAAGACCTGCGGCAATGCTCACCAGGTTCTGCTCCGCAATTCCTACCTCCACAAACTGCTTTGGATACTCATTCGCAAAGGGCGTTAAAGATGCACTTCCTCTGGAGTCGCTGCACAGTACAACAATGTCTTTGTCCTCTTTTGCTTTTTCCATTAATACTTCGCAGATTGCCTGCCGGTTTGGTATCTTATTCATGAAGCGCCGCCTCCTTTCCTGCTTCCAGATCTTTCATAATCTGTGCATATTCCTCCGCATTCGGCACCTTGTGATGCCAGCCCGCCTTATTTTCCATAACGGGGGAGCCACAGCCTTTGACGGTATTGGCGATGATTACGGTGGGAGCGCCCTTTACGGTCTTTGCCTCGTCGAAGGCTGCTTTCAGTTCCTTGTAATCGTTGCCGTTGATGGAAATCACATGCCATCCGAAGGAACTCCAGCGCTCTTCCTGGCTGTCGTGAGCCATTACATCCTCGGTACAGCCGGAAATCTGAAGACGGTTCCGGTCTACAATGGCGCAGAGATTGTCAAGCTTGTACTGATGGGCTGCCATTGCGCCCTCCCATACGGAGCCTTCCGCCAGCTCACCGTCACCCATAACGGTATAAACGCGGTAATCTCTCTCATCCATCTTTCCTGCCAGCGCCATTCCCACACATACGGGGAGTCCGTGTCCCAGGGAACCGGAGTTCATCTCAATGCCCGGAAGCTTGTTGTTGGGATGACCGATAAATTTGCTGCCGAATTTGGAAAATTCTTTAATGACCTGCTCAATAGGGAAAAAGCCTTTGGCTGCCAGTACTGCGTACAGCGCTTCCACGGAGTGGCCCTTGCTCATTACGAAGCGGTCTCTGTCCGGATCGTCCATATTTTCGGGGCTGATATTCATTTGTTCAAAATAAAGCTCTACCAAAATGTCCATTACGCTCATGTCGCCGCCGATGTGGCCGCCCTTGCCTTCCACTATCATGTCGATGACGTTTTTTCTGAGATCGTAGGACAATGCTTTTAAGTTCTGCATATTATGTAAACATCTCCTATTCTTATTCCAGTTCCGTAATATCTCTTCCGGTACACTTTATCTAAATCAATTTCCAGTCACAAATAGATGTGTCTGTAAATCGATTTGTGCACTGTAAGAGATATTACTGTTTTATTCCAGTTCCGTAATATCTCTTCCGGTACACTTTATCTAAATCAATTTCCAGTCACAAATAGATGTGTCTGTAAATCGATTTGTGCACTGTAAGAGATATTACTGTTTTATTCCAGTTCCGTAATATCTCTTCCGGTACACTTTATCTAAATCAATTTCCGGTCACAAATAGATGTGTCTGTAAATCGATTTGTGCACTGTAAGAGATATTACTGTTTTATTCCAGTTCCGTAATATCAAGAGATATTACTGTTTTTTATTCCGGTTCCGCAATCACTCGCCCCGAAGGTAAGCTTTTACATCCTCCTCAATGGGGTCATACAAATCGGCCTTGATTCCCAGGTACTTACATGCTTCATATAATACCGGAACTACATTTTCATGGATTCCTACACAGTGATGGATGTAAGGGCCTTCCACAATCTTTGCTTCCAGACGCTTGATGTTCTCCACCTCTACCCATAAGTAGGTGCCCATACCCTTAGGTCCTTCCACGCCCTTTGCATTTCCAAGGAGCAGGGAGTACTCGCCGTTGTCGCCGTCGAATCTTGCCAGCGTCACCTGGCCGTGCTTTGCTTCGGCGGTAATGCTGCCCGGATGGTCAAAGGCCAGGGGATATGTAAGCTTCGGAGTCTCCTTTGCCACGGAAATCGGCCAGGGACCGCAGTGCTGCAGAAGCTCTCCGTTGGCAATATCCGGATGACGGATGGTCCAGTCTGCGAAGAAGCTACGCTTCTCTCCCATTCCGGCTGCCTCTACCAGAAGTGCGGTGATGGCTCCGTGAATATCTGTTTCACAGACTACGGGGATTCCTTCCTCGTTCATCAGGGCGTTAGCTGCACAGGGCATAATGCCAATCTCTGACTGGAGCTGATTCCAGCACTGGATAGCCGCTGCTTTGCAGCCGTATTTTTTCACCAGATGCATCATGGCTACCTTGAGAGCTGCCACATTCTCCAATTCGTTTTCTTTGATTTGGATCTCCATATGCTCCCGGCAGTAACGGATGACCTCAGCAACCTCGGCGCCCTCCTCCTTTGCTTTCTTCATCTCATCCGTAAGCTCAGGCATGGGAATGGGGGAAAGCTGAATATTGAACTTCTCCAGAAGCTCGCCCTCGTTGCACATAGTGGACCAGAACTCAAAGGGCCGGGTGGATATCTGAAGAATCCGGATATTCCGGAAGGTCTTAACCACATTACATACGGCCAGGAAATCTCTTAAACCGCGCTCAAATACGGGATCGCTTAAGCGGCAGTTGGTCATATAAGTGAAGGGGATACGGAAGCGGCGAAGTACCTTGCCGGTAGCAAAAAGGCCGCACTGTGTATCGCGGAGTCTTGTTCCGTCCGGCTCCGGCCGCTCATCCAAAGGACCCCAGAGAAGCACGGGAACGCCAAGCTCCTTTGCCAGTCTTGCACATTCAAATTCTGTTCCGAAGTTGCAGTGGGGCAGAAAAAGGCCGTCCACCTTCTCCTTCTTAAATTTCTCTGCAATTTTATACATATCTTCATCATTGTAGAGAAGTCCCTCTTCATTGATGTCGGTAATATCCACAAAGTCAATTCCAAGCTCTTCTAAGCGCTTTGCCGTCAGTCCGCGGTACTTGATGGCATCCGGTGCACTGAAAATGCTTCTTCTGGTTGGTGCATAACCGATTTTGATCTTTTCCATTTTTGTCCTCCTTATTGATGGTTCCAGGCCGTCCGGGTATCTCATCCTTATCCGGATGAAGCCTTGATCTCAGCGGGATTCGCCCGCATATTCATCCGCATATTCTAATAAGGTGTTCTATCCGGTTTTACTGTTATTCATCCCCTATAAACCGAAACATTCATAGAGTGATGTACTATCTGTAATATAGCTTTATTTGGTCTTAATAGCAATAAAAAATAAAGTAATTTTTACTTTATTTTTACTTTACCTACTTGTTTTTTTTCTAAATCTGTTTATAATAGGTGGAAAGCAAGGATGTAATTTGAGAACTGTCACATGACTAATACCGGGAGAATATAAGACATGGCAATTACCGCAAAAGAACTGGCCAAAAAACTGAATCTTTCTGCCACAGCCGTATCTATGGCCCTGAATAATAAACCCGGAGTGAGCACCGCCACCCGGGATCAGGTAATTAAGGCCGCGGAGAAATACGGATATGATTTCACGCGCCTTTCCTTAAAGAACGGACATTCAGGAGATATTTACTGTATTATCTACCGTGCCCACAATGCAATTTTGAATTATATGCCGATTTTTTCAGAGCTGACAGACGGAATTGAGCAGGAATGCCGGAACCAAGGATATCAGCTTAAGCTTGTTCAGATTAATGAAAATCGGGACGATCTCCAAAAACGGATTGAGGATCTGCGGATTGCCAACTGCGCCGGAATCATTCTTCTGGGAACGGAAACCAGTATTCATGTATGCAAAATGTTCCTTCAGCTTTCGGTGCCGGTTCTACTGCTGGATTCTCATTTTGACTCTTTGGGGTGCAGCAGTGTGCTGATCAATAACCGTCAGGGAGCTTACCTTGCAACAAGTCTGCTCATTAACCAATGCGGCAGTCAGCCGGGGTATATGCGTTCCTCCTATCGTATTAGGAACTTCGAAGAACGGCGCACCGGCTTTGATACGGCGCTTCGGGAGCACGGAATGTCGCCCTCCAATTCGGTAATTCATGAGCTGCCGCCCTCGATTGACGGAGCGCTTTCGGATATGCTGGAGATTATTGACCGGAAGGCAGCTTTGGCGAAATGCTATTTTGCGGATAATGATTTAATTGCCATCGGCGCTATGAAGGCTTTGAAATTGCGTGGATATCGGATTCCGGAGGATGTGGCGATTGCAGGCTTTGACAATATTTCCGAGAGCCGGATTGTAGAGCCTTCTTTGTCTACCATTGATATTCCCAGAACCTTTATGGGGCAGACCGCGGCAAGACAGTTGATCCATCAGATAACAACGCCGGTGCCTCATACGGTAAAGATTGAGATTTCTACAAAATTGGTAAAACGGTTCTCCGTGCAGAGCGCTGCAGGAGCGGCGGTTTAAAATGGGGGTGTCAGAATTTTTACGACTGAATAGTCATTGAAACGGACAGGTCAAAAAGCGCAGACGCAGCGGTGATTATCTTAATAACAAGTATCGCGCGAAGTATGGAGGGACTCTTAGGATTTACGGCGGGGCTTTTTGGCTTGTGTTGTCTGAGATATCACCATATCCTGTGTTTGCGTTCGGAAAATTCTGTAAAATCTCGCTTGCAATTTGGAAAAATATGTTATATACTACCTCTATCAAAGGATTCTAATTATGTTCGGACATTTCCGTCAGAAAAATCCATGAGATGAAAAAGTTACTGAGCACGGAGTACACAGTAACTGAAAACAACTAATAACATTTAACAAGGAAAGAAAGATATTGTATCAGATCAGGAAATCCTTTATAATAAAGTCGGATATACTGCTATTCTTATCTTTCTTTCAAGGCATACCTGCATGCTCTAAACATGAGCGGAGCAAGGAAACACCCTTCGGGCATACCTATATGCTCTAAAAACATGAGCGAATCAAGGAAACACCCTTCGGGTATACCTATATGCTCTAAAAACATGAGCGAATCAAGGAAAGGAGAACGCAGTATTGAGTAATGAACAGACATTTTTAATGAAGCCAAAGGTAGACTTCTGCTTCAAGGAACTGATGGAGGATGCGGAAGTCCGGAGGGGATTTATCTCCGCATTGTTAGACATAAAGCCGGAAGAAATTATGTGGTCAAGGCTTCTGCCTACACATTTAAGGAAAGAGCGTCCGGAGGATAAGCTGGGAATCCTGGATATCCGGGTTTCCATTTCCGAGCAGGTGAACGAGGCGGACGACGCCCAGGAAAAAGAGACCCAGCTGGACCTGGAAATTCAGCTTGCGCCCTTCCCCCTGTGGCCGGAACGCTCCGCTTTTTATCTGGCAAAAATGTTTACGGGAGAAATTCATAAGGGAGACGGCTTTGAGGTGCTTAAAAAATGCATCCATGTAGGGATTCTGGATTTTATACTCTTTGAGGATGACAAGGAATTTTACTCCTGCTTTCATCTTTGGGAGGATCACCGGCGCCGGATGTATACGGACAAACTGGAGATTCATATTCTGGAGCTTCCCAAGCTTAAGGAGTGCAATTACCCTCATACCGAGCTTTTGAATTGGGCCTGTTTTTTCAATGCGGAACAGAAGGAGGAATTTGAAATGGCGGCAGAGTCAAGTCCACATGTGGAAAAAGCTTATGAACGGTTAATGGATATCAGCGCAGATGAAGAAAAGCGCCTGGAGTATGAAGCGCGGGAAAAAGCCATCCGGGATCACAATTACCTGATGGATTATAATCTGAAACGAGGCTTGGAGGAAGGCCGGAAAAAAGGGATGGAGCTGGGTATCAAGCAAGGTATTAAACAAGGCATCGAACAAGGTATCGAACAAGGTATCGAACAAGGCGTAGAGCAGGGAATCAAGCAGGGGATGGATCGAGGTGCAAAAGCCATCATCGAAATATGCCAAGAGGATTCCCGTTCCAGAGAAGAAACGGCTTCCCGGCTAATCAAGCGCCTTTCCCTTTCTCCCGAAGCAGCGGAAGCTTACTTAAAAAAATACTGGAAGGTATAAACGTTTCTCCAAAATGCATGGCTTCATCTAAATTACAATATCTAAATCGAGCAAAAAGAGCTGTTACAAAATAAGATAACGGACATTTCCAAACGCATCCGGACATCCTCCGGGCATGGGTTATAAAAATGTCTTCCTGCTTATTTTGCAGCAGCTCCTTTTCTTTCTTACCGGACCATTTGGCCGGCCTCCTCCTGCCAAAATCTATCCTGCCTGCTTACGTCCTTTTGTCATGCGGTTCAAGATATGCCTTACAGGATTTCTCCCTTTTTCTCCAGAATCGCCTCCACAGCCACGCAAGCCGGGCAGTCACAGTATTTCCCTCCTGCTTCTTTGATAGCTTTGCCATGAGCCGCCACCTCTCCTGCCTTGTCCCCAAAAACGCCGGCGCCCGCTTCGGATTCAGCAAAGGCAATGAGCTGCTCAACCGGCATCAAATCCTCCTCAAGCTCCGCAACCAAATTCTTTGCCGTCTCCGCTTCCTTATCTGTCCCAACGGCATCTAACCACGCCTGAGCCGCTTCTCTGGCTTCTGCGCAGCAGGTATGGGAATTAATCAGCTCCTTTGTCCTTTCTATTACATATTCTTTTTCTGTCTGACTCATAAATCTCCATCCTTTCTACTTTTTTGCTTATTAAATGCTACCCTCACTCTTCCCGGATATGCACATCCACCTGGTTAAAGGGAATCTCAATCCCCTCCGCGTCAAAGGCAAGCTTCACCGCCTCCGTCATATCCCACTTTACACTCCAGTAATCCTCAGGCTTCACCCAGAAGCGCAGCTTCAGGATCACAGCACTGTCCGCCAGCTCGGAAACCACCACCATGTGTTCCTCCTCCTTCAGCACACGTTCCTCCCGCTCCAAAAGCTTCATACTGGTTTCCTTGGCCTTTTTCAAATCTGCCGTATAGGAGATTCCCACGTCTATGTCAAGACGCCGTTTCTCCTGGGCCGTTACATTGATGAGACTGTTGTCAGCCAGCTTGCCGTTGGGAATAACGACCTTCCGGTTATCCGGGGTCAGCAGATAGGTATAGATCATCTGGATCTCGGAAACCGTTCCCTCCAAATCTCCCTGAATAATATAATCCCCCACCTTAAAGGGCCGCACCATAAGCAGGAGAACACCCCCTGCAAAGTTGGCCAGACTGCCTTGCAGCGCCAGACCTGCGGCCAGACCTGCGGACCCCACCAGGGCCACAACTGAGGTGGTATCCACTCCGAAGCTTGAGGCTATCAGCATCACCAGTACAAAATACAGAAAAGCCTTTAAGATGGAATCAATAAACTGCATCACGCCCACATCCGCACCGGCCCGCTCCATAGAACGGCGCACAATGCGGCGCAGTAGCTTAATGAGACGAGAGCCTATAAAGAACAGCACAAGAGCCATCAGTACCCGCAGGCCAAAGGCTACGACTCCCGGCAGATATTCGTCAATATATCGTTGAAATCGGTCTATTTCCTCTGTGATTGCTTCTATTTCCTGCGGCGTATCCGTGTTCTCCAGCATGTCTTTTCCTCTACTTTATTCTTGGATGCTACTATTTATTCTTTGTTGCTGATTTTTTCGCTGTGGAAGGTTTCTTTGCTGTGGCTTTAGCTTCCTGCTTTGCCGCGGTTCCCGCTGTCTTGGAAGACTTTTCTGCTTTCAGAACTTTTTGCTCTGTTGCTGCATTTTTCACCTTAACAGTTTCTTGCTCTGCTACGGTTTTTTCTGCCTTCACAGCCTTTTTCTCTGCTTTCCCGGCCTTCCCTTTCTTCACCGGAATCTTCTCGGGCGTACAGGCGAATACGGCAATTCCCATCGGCGGAACCGTAATCTCAATGGAATTTTCCCGTCCGTCGCACTCGGACTTCTTGGACAGCTTCGCCCGCTTGTTCCGCACATCACTTCCGCCGAACTCCTCGCTGTCACTGTTGAAAATCTCCTTATACCTTCCCTCAAAGGGCACGCCAATCTTATGCTTCTCATAAACCAGCGGCGAGAAGTTGCACACAACAAGCAATGTCTCCTTCGCTTTCTTTGCCTTCCTTAAGAACACGAGCATATTTTCATTGGCGGAAATGTTGTTGATCCACTCAAAGCCCTCCGGCTCATGATCCTGCTCATAAAGCGCCGGATGCTCCCGCAGAAAAACATTCAAAGCCTTCACATAATCTCTCATATTGCCGTGATCCTGGTACTGAAGAAGCTCCCAGTCCAGGCCCACATTTTCATTCCACTCCTCAAAGGGGGCGTACTCCTGTCCCATAAAAAGCAGCTTTTTCCCCGGATGAGCCATCATATAGCCGTAGGCCGCCCGCAGATTGTTGAGCTGGGAATCCCGATCCCCCGGCATCTTTCCAACTAAGGACGCCTTGCCGTGAACCACCTCGTCATGAGAAAGGCTTAAGATAAAATTCTCACTGTAGGCATAAATCATACTAAAGGTCAGCTCTCCGTGATGATAAGCCCGAAATACCGGGTCATAGTGCATATACCCTATAAAGTCATTCATCCAGCCCATATTCCACTTAAAGTCAAAGCCAAGGCCGTCCTCCTCCACGGCTCCTGTGATCCTGGGCCATGCGGTGGATTCCTCCGCAATAAGCAGGGCGCCGTCCTTGCGCTTCTTGAAAATGGAATTCAGGTGCTTTAAGAACTCCACGGCCTCCAGGTTTTCTTTGCCGCCGTAAATATTAGCCACCCACTCGCCGTCATTTTTCCCGTAATCCAGGTACAGCATGGAGGCTACGGCGTCCATACGAATACCGTCCGCATGGTAAACCTCCGTCCAGAACAGGGCATTTGCAATCAGGAAGTTCTTTACCTGGGGCCGCCCGTAATTATAGATAAGAGTCCCCCAGTGCGGATGGGAACCCTGTCTGGGGTCCCAGTGCTCATAGAGACATGTCCCGTCAAAGGCCGCCAGTCCAAAGGTATCCCTCGGAAAATGGGCCGGCACCCAGTCCAGGATCACGCCGATCCCCTGACCGTGCATATAGTCCATAAAATACATAAAATCCTCCGGCGTTCCGTACCGGGCCGTAGGCGCATAATAGCCTGTCACCTGATATCCCCAGGAGGCATCAAAGGGATGCTCCATCACCGGCATCAGCTCCACATGGGTGTAGCCCATTTCCTTCACATAGGGAGCAAGCTCTTGTGCAATCTCCCGGTAATTGTAAAATTCCCGGCCGGACTCTTCCTCAGGCTTCTTCCAGGAGCCTAAGTGAAGCTCATAGATCAGCATGGGAGCCTTTTTATAATCTGTCTTTTTGCGCTGTTCAAGCCATGCCTTGTCCGTCCATGAAAATCCGGTCAAATCCCGGACCACCGAAGCCGTATTGGGCCGAAGCTCCGCACCGTTGGCATAAGGGTCCGCTTTCAGCATGGGCAGGCGGCTCTTTGTTTTAATCTCATATTTGTAGGTTTCCCCGGCTTTCACTCCTGGGATAAACAATTCAAAAATACCGGACTCCTTAAGCTTACGCATGGGATGGCGGCGTCCGTCCCAGAGGTTGAAATCTCCCACCACGCTCACCCTGGCAGCATTGGGCGCCCAGACCGCAAAGTAAGTGCCCTCTGTGCCCCGAATGGTCATGGGATGTGCACCCAGCTTTTCGTAAATGGTATAATGGATGCCTGCCTCAAACTTGTCCGCGTCATTCCGGGTAAATACCTTGGGCGCAAAGGCGTAAGGGTCCGCAAGCTCTTCCTCGGTCCCGTTGTCGTACTCTACCTGATAGGTGTACTCGGGGATCGTCTTTCCCGGCAGAAGAACCGCGTAAAAGCCGTTCTCGTCCGCCTGCTCCATCGGGTAAGTCTTGCCGTCCTTTACGGCCACCGTAACCTTCATGGCCGTAGGCAAAAAAGCCTGAATCAAAATTCCCCCTGCCACCTTGTGGGGTCCGAGAATTTCCTGGGGTTCATCCTCCTCGGAATAGACCAATGCCTCAATCCTGGGCCAGTTCATCAAATCATACAATTTTCCATCCATGCTTTTTTGCTCCTTATCTCAAATTAATCCGTATCGTTTAAGCCCTAAGTAAATTCCGTCCTCCCATATCCCTTCGGTCTTATATTTTGCCGTCTTAAACACGCTGTCCTCGGAATTTCCCATAGCCGTTCCGTACTGTACATATTGTAACATTTCTAAGTCGTTTGGTCCATCCCCAAATGCATATGTATGAGAACGCGGAATCCCCAGATGTGTAATCAAGGTCTCAATTCCGTCTGCCTTGTTGATTCCGGCGGGCATCATTTCCACAAAAGGAAACTGCTGATAGCGGACAACGGAAAAATCCGCCCGAAGCTCCGGAACCATAGCGTCAAAAGCCTCCGGATCTCCAAGCTGAGCCGATAATTTGCAGGCTTCATCCCTCCCCGGTTCCATCTCCTTTATCCGATGGGGATATTCCCTGTGAAGCCTTCCGAGCACGCTGTAATAGAGAGGCGCCTTTCCTGCCTTTCGATAACTCAGATACTCCGGCCCCTCCAGAACAACGGAACAGTCAATGGACTCCATACGAGGTACCGTCCGCTCCACCAGCTCATGCTCCAAAAATACATTGCGCAGAACCTTCCCCTCATATTCCACATAGGTTCCCGCGCCCCCGATGATTCCCGGAAAATCCAAGTCCAAAATCTCCGGAAATAAGGTTGAAATAGGACGTCCCGAACATACAATGGGAATATGCCCCCGCTCCTTCAAACGCTTTAGGGACTCTATGGTGCTCTCCGGCGTCCCCTTTCCTGTCTCAAAAATCGTACCGTCGATATCGAAAAATACGATACATCTGTCCTTTTTCATAATGTCAAAAACTCCTCTTCCGAAATAATCGCCACCCCCAGCTCTTTCGCCTTTTTATTTTTTGAAGAACCGGAGGTTGTATCATTGTTGATTAAGTAATCTGTCTTACCTGTTACGCTTCCTGTCACCTTCCCTCCCCTGGATTCAATCAGCTCCTTAAGCTCCGTGCGGTTAGAAAAATGATTGAGGCTTCCGGTAATGACAAACACCTTCCCTTTTAAGGTCTGCTGCTCTTCGTCCGCCCGCTCCTCCTGTGCAATGACAAGCTCTGACAGCAGATTGAAAAAGCGCTCTCTTTTTCCTTCATCCTGAAAATATGTGACAAAGCTTTCGGCAATCACATCACCCACCCGGTCTATGGCCGCCAATTCTTCCGGTTTTGCTTTCAGCATATCATCCACTTGATTGCCGAACTCCCGGCAGATAAGCTTTGCCCCGGCCAGGCCGATATTGGGAATGCCCAGGCTGTAAATCACCTTAGCCAAGGTAGTATTTCTGGCCTTTTCCACATTTGCCATAAGATTCTCGTAGGACTTTTCCCCAAAGCCCTCCAGCTCCACCATCTCTTCCCGATGGCGATCCAGTCGAAAAATATCCGCAGGTTCATGAATAAAACCCCTGGCAATAAATTTTTCCAAAGTAGCTTCGGAAAGCCCCTCAATATTCAGTGCATCCCGGCTGACCATCAAAGTGAAGGACTTGATTTTCTTAGCCTGACATTCGTTGTTGGTGCAGTAGAGGGACTCCGCATCGTTGACCTTGCGAACCTCCGTGGCGCCTCCGCAGACAGGACAGACTCCCGGAATCTCCACGGTTCCGCTTCGGGTCTGATTTTCGGCTATCTGGGGGATGATCATATTGGCCTTGTAAACCTCAATGGTATCGCCGATTCCAAGCTCCAGCGCCTTCAAAATGCTGATATTGTGGACGCTGGCCCGGCTTACGGTGGTGCCCTCCAGCTCTACCGGCTCAAAGATGGCCACCGGATTGATAAGCCCCGTCCGGGAGGGACTCCACTCAATTTCACGAAGCTTTGTTTCGCGAATCTCGTCAGCCCATTTAAAGGCCATAGAATCCCGCGGGAATTTTGAGGTCCGGCCAAGAGATTTTCCATAGGAAATGTCGTCGTAGACGGCTACCAGACCGTCCGAAGGGAAATCATTTTCCGAAATATGATCGGAAAACCAGCGGACGGCTTCCTCCAGATTTTCCGCCGTTACCACGCGGTATTCCACCACGTCAAAGCCCTGATCCCGAAGCCAGAGAAATTCTTTTTCGCGGGAATTTTCAAAATCCGCCTCTGCTGCGGATACCAGGGAAAAGGCAAAAAAGTTTACGCTGCGCTTTGCGGTTATCTCGTTGTTTAGCTGACGGACGGAACCGCTGCACAGATTCCGCGGATTTTTATATCTGGCGTCCGCGTCCTCGATCTCTTCGTTAATACGGGCAAACTCTTTGTAGCCGATTACAGCCTCGCCCCGTAGGATCAGCTCGCCCTGATAGGGAATGTGCAGGGGGATATTCCGGAATACTCTGGCATTGTTGGTAATGACCTCGCCTACCTCGCCGTTTCCCCGGGTAACCGCCTTGAAGAGCCGTCCCTCCCGGTAGGTCAGTACAATAGTCAGACCGTCCAGCTTCCAGGAGAGAAGGGTCTTATGGTCTCCCACCCATTCTTTGAGATCCTCAACCTCCTTTGTTTTGTCCAGGGAAAGCATGGGGGTTTCATGCCGCTCCTTGGGGAGATCGCTTAAAACCTCATAGCCTACATGAACCGTAGGACTTCCCGACAGCGTAGTTCCTGTCTCCTTTTCCAGATTTAGAAGCTCATCGTAGAGCTTATCATATTCGTAATTATCCATGATCTCACGGGCTTCCTGGTAATAGGCCCGGCCTGCCCGGTTCAGAAGCTCTACCAGTTCCCGCATTCTCGCCTTTTTTTCATCCATTGCCATTGCTTCCTTTCCTTAAGATCTGTGCATGCCTTCTGCACGTAAAGGTATGCCGGAGGGTGTTTCTATGACCTGTATTTTATCCTGCTGATCCCCTGAGCAGCTCCATGAGTTCTTTTAATTCTTTGTCTGTCACTTTCCGCCATGTTCCGGGGCGCATGCCTTTCAGCTCAATATTCAGAACCCGCACCCGCTTTAAATGAGTCACCTGGTAGCCAAGGGCCTCGCACATGCGCCGGATCTGCCGGTTCAGGCCCTGGGTCAGAATGATACGGAAGCTGCATCTTCCCAGCTTTTCCACCTGGCAGGGTCTTGTCATAGCGTCTAAGAGCACTTCGCCCTTCTCCTCCTTGCGTATGCGCACCCCCTTTGCCATCCGCTCCAGAAAAGCATCCGTTACCGGCTTATGGACGGTAACCAGGTATTCCTTCTCGTGATAATTGACGGAGCGCATCATTTTGTTGACCAGACTTCCGATGTTTGTCATCAGGATCAGTCCTTCGGAATCCTTGTCCAGACGCCCGATGGGGTAAATGCGGACAGGATAGCCCACAAAATCCACGATATTGCGCTTCTCTCTCCGGTCAGTGGTGCAGACAACGCCCTCCGGCTTGTACACGGCCAGAAGCACTTCCTCTTCACGCTCCATTGAGATAAGTTTCTTTCCCACTTTGATTTCCTGATCCGGACGCACGCGCATACCCGTCTCGGCTTTCCTGCCGTCTACGGTGATGCGGCCTTCCTCAATCATTCTGTCCGCTTCACGCCGGGAGCATACGCCGGCCTCGCTTAAGAATTTATTTAAACGGATTTCTTCCATATGATGTGATCCTTTCCTTAATATTGCACATGTTTTCTGTGCATGATGGTATACCCGCAGGGTGTTTCCTTAATATTGCACATGTTTTCTGTACATGATGGTATACCCGCAGGGTGTTTCCTTAATATTGCACATATCTTTTGTACATAGTGGTGTGTCCACAGGGTATTTCTTTAATCCACAGATATTTTTAGTACGTAATGGTTTTAGATTCAAAATACATTAGTAATGAACCTTATTATAGAGGATCTTAATGGGACTTGCAAGAAAATTGAATACAAATTGAATACGGAGCAAGCATTGCTATTTCTCGTAAAAGACGATAAAATAAGAACATAAACTTTTGCAAAGGATGTGCAATAAAAGTGTCAAACGCATTAAAAATATGGCTTTGGTTTTTATCTGTAATGAACGGCATGCAATGTCTCTTCATTGACCTGCTAAGATCCCGCTATCCCCTTCCCTGGGTCCTTTTTTGGCTGCCTGTCCTTCGTCTGGCTGGTATCTATCTCATTATATTTAAACGAAAAAAATGCGGCCTCTACATTCAATGCATCACCTACGTCATTGCCGCCAGCCTTTATAGCTTATTACCAAGTCGAAGCTTCTTTTTGGAACTTCTCCAATCCATGCCAGTCCTTCTAATCACATGGCTGCTTATTCGCAAATCTTGGAAACACTTTGATTAAACAAAATATTCTACAGCCTTTCTACACTGCAAGCTTTATGATGTAAAAAGGCTGTAAAAATCTTGATTCTTAATTTATTATATTATCACAAGTTCACCACATTCATCGGCTTTCCTGCCAAAAATGATTCTAGATTCCTCACCGCTGTATCCATCAACCGCTGCCGGCTTTCCTTAGAGGCCCAGGCAATATGAGGCGTAATCAGACAGTTTTTAGCTGTAAGCAGAGGATTGTCCTTCCTAATAGGCTCTGTGGACACCACATCCAGTCCGGCTGCATACACCTTTCCACAATTCAAGGCATCAGCCAAATCCTGTTCCACAATCAAGGGGCCCCGCCCCGTATTGAGTATCACCACACCATCCTTCATTCTGCTGATGCTCTCTTTGTTAACCAACCCTTCTGTGGCCGGAAATAAAGGGCAATGCAGGGATATTATATCAGACTGAGCAAAAAGCTCCTCCAGTTCTGTATAACGGCAAACATCCGTCTCAAGTTCCAGTCTTCTGTGTACTGCATAAGCCAATATCTTCATACCAAAAGCATTTGCCAATCTGCCCACAGCCTGCCCAATGCGGTTTTCTATCTCCTTTACATCCTTTACCGGAGTACGATCATAGAGCGTCACCTCGCCAAGCCGCTCAAATCCTTCCCAGCTTAAATCACCGGGATTTTCCGTATAACCATCCAGAATTACAATTTTCATTTACTGTACCTCATCTTATTCCTGCTTATTTCTCCATACATATGAAAAAATCACTCCAGATACTTCAATCCCTCAATCCCCCGAATCCCAAGCCCCGGCTCCTGAGACACGGTAATATTCTTTTCCTCAAACACAGATCCGCCCAAAATCGGGTCTTCACTGCAGAGCACCGGCCCGTCCAGGTCAATCTTCGTAATAATATTCTTGGCACAGGCAAGGTGAACCGCCGCATTCACGCTGATCTTAGCCTCCAGCATACAGCCAATCATACACTCCACACCGTAAAGCTCCGCTGCCGTGGCAATTTTAAGCGCGTTGTAAAGTCCTCCGCATTTCATCAGCTTAATATTAATAAGGTCCGCCGCTCCCATCTGCATAATCTTCACCGCATCCGCGGGAGAAAATACGCTCTCGTCCGCCAGAACCGGCACATAGGAACGCTCGGTTACAAACTTTAAGCCCTCAAAATCATGAGCCGGCACCGGCTGCTCCACCAGCTCAATCCCCAGACCCTTTTCCTGCATCTGATTCAGAAGCCGTACCGCCTGCTTTGGGCTCCATGCCTGATTCGCATCTATGCGGATCTGCCGATCCGGTCCGGCCGCCTCACGCACGGCTGTCAGACGGGCCAGATCCAGATCCGGATTCATACCCACCTTCACCTTCAGCGTATCATAACCGCGCTCCACCGCATTTTTCGTATCCTCCGCCATAACCTCCGGATCATTCACACTAATTGTAATATCCGTCACAATTTTTTTACGGCTTCCGCCGAAGAGCTTGTAGACAGGAAGCTTGTAGAGCTGGCCGTACAGATCGTACAGCGCCATATCAACTGCGGCCTTTGCGCTTGTATTCTTTACGATACAGCCGTTTACTGCCTGAATCAGCTCTTCAAAATCATCCACATCCCTGCCAACAATGGTTTTGATCAGGTGATCCTTAAGAGCGCCGATAATAGCCCCCGTAGTATCTCCGGTGATAGCTCCGGTAGGCGGCGCCTCTCCATAACCTACCTGTCCCGAATCCGTGTGAATCTCCACAATAATATCCTCCACACTTGACACGGAACGCAAAGCCGTCTTAAATGGCACCCGCAGAGGCACCGACAAAATTCCCAGTCTCACTTCTGTAATCTTCATAGCTATACTCCTTTTTTATATTATTTTTCCTGTCCCAGCTCCGTACACTCCAAAACCTCTTTGCTGCGCTCAAACTCTCCATACCGAAGCCCCCGCTTGGCCGTCTCCATCTCCCCGAGCTGATTGTCATAAGGGTCTGTCCGCCAGTGCTCTTTCTCTATGGTAAACGGCGCCTGAAATCCATTGTTCGCCACCATCCGGTATGCATCCAGATTCCCGAAATAGAACCTCCGGCGCTCCTCATTCTCCGCCCGCACCGCCGCAATACCATAGGACGGGTCCGCATACAGCCACCCGTGAGGCGCCGCATAAAACCGCACCCAATCATGTGCTCCGCAGAAATCCGGCTCCGCCGTAAGACCGCTCTGCCAGCAGGCCGGAATCCCCGCGCACCGGCAGAGTGTTAAAAAGAGCAGGGCAAACACACCGCAGTCCCCCGTAAAATTCCGCGCACAGGATTCCGCAATCTGCTCCAGTCCAAAATAAGCCGGCATAAAGGTGTACTTCATCCGCAGGGTTATAAAATCATAAAACCGGCGCGCCTTTTCCAGAGGTCCGCAGGCTCCCTTTGCAAGCTCCGCCGCCAGCTCCTTAATATAAGGCGTAAACAGAATATGAGGCGCCTCCTCACCCGTAAAAAACTCCGGCTGCGCACAGGTAAGGGAAATCCCTTCCTCCTGCATCCCGTCCACATCGTGATAACGGGCCGTATGTACATAGGAATACTCCACACAGAACTCCCGGTTCTCCTCCAAATACGTCTCCCAGCAAATGGTTCTCTGAAGCGCATCCTCCGGCGCAATCCTTCCGCCCTCCGGAAATACCTTCTCAATCACAATCTCACTCTGCTGTTCACAGGCCGCCGGAACAGGCAGATGGGCACGCACAAACATCCCCGGCCTGAAAATCTCATCCTTCATACGCACGGAAGCCCGAATACGGATACGGTTGCTCATGCTCCCTCTCTCCCGCATCAGACGGGCGCTGCGATCCAGCCGGCCTTCTCCCGCCGATCCCTTTCCTGCACTCTCCACTCCCGGAAGCCGTACCCCGGCCCGAACTCCGAAGGCCGGCTCTGACTTGCACATGCTTTGGAAAAATCGGTTAAAAAAGCGCCTCTCCCCATTCACATAAATCCAGCCGATCTTTCCGGCATCCACACGCTCCTCAAATTCCTCCTCCGAGAAATCGGAAATATGCTCCCGAACCACGGCCAGAGCCTCCCCCTTTGTGAAGGGATAATCTTCCGTTCTGCGCAGAATCATTTCCCGCTGCGCCGTAAGGCAGCAGCGCAACGCCTCCGGTACGGTGTCCGTCTTAAGCCGCCTGTCAATCAGCCTTACGGCTCCTTCCAAGTCTCCGGCAAGCTTCCGCTGCAGGATATCATCCGGCAGTCCCGCATGAAGATAACGAAAGCATTCATTCATATGCATATTTTCCTCCTAACTAAGTCGCTGCGCGACGGCACTGAAGGATAAAGTCACTTCGGCGCACCTGTAATAAGAGAAACTTTTATTCGAAAGGGCACTCATAAAAGTTCCTCTCGTGCGCCTTTGCGACTTTACCGGTCGGCAGAAGGCAGAAATATCCGTATAAAACATTGGTTCTCCGCCCACCTTCTCAAGGACGAAGAACCAACGATATCCTATCCTGTCTGATTTTCAGCCGGGAACGCGCCGCTTTGTGATAACTGCTGCGCTTTCCCCTTAGCTAAATGAACATCTGCATCAAATACCCCATAGCCAGACCGCAGAAATTGCCGACGGCCGCTCCCAGAACTCCCATCAATACACCAATGCCGGCATAGGAGGGATTGTAAGCGGATGCCACGATAGGCGCCGAAGCGCTTCCTCCGATATTCGCCAGGGATGCGGTGGAAACCATACAGCAGTCCCAGTGGAACAGCTTGGACAGAAGATACATAATTCCAATGTGGATAATCATAACCACAAGACCAGCCACAATCCACAGAGGCGCGCTCACCAGATCCACCAGCGTCGCCGTAGACGCCAGCAGGGAAACAACTGCGTACAGATAAATATTGGACAGCTCTTCCACGGCCGGAAGCTTTCCGAGAGGACTTAAAGCGCAAATCAAACCAAGAATCGTCACAAATACGGTGGTCAAAGTTCCCTTGTCAAACATGGCAAGGCCCACTTCCTTAAGAGCCGTATTGCCGGCCGCACCGACCGTCTGCGCAATGGCGGAAACCATCAAAGACAGACCAATCAGGAAAATCCAGTCGCTTGCCGTTGCTCTCTTCTTCTCCTTCTCAATCTCAGCATTGGCCGCATCCGCAACTTCCTGAAGCTTGGAAGTATCCGCCTTCACGGACTTGTCCCACTTGCCTGCGTAGCGAACCATAATCAGCAGCAGGGCAATCCATACGGAATAGTAAACCGTATCTACTGCCAGTGCACAGCCGTATGCGCCGGCATCAATGGTAAATGCGGCCTCCATAGCCGCCATATTGGCAGAACCGCCGATCCAGGAGGCGCACAGAGCCGCCATAGCGCCCCAGATAGTTTCGCCGCCGCCCAGCGCGCCCTTGAATACCAGGAACGCAATAAAGAATCCAAGCATAATGGAAACGGCGCCTCCCATAAAGATCGCCACCATACGTCCGCCCAGCTTGGCCAGCTTCCGGATATCGCAGCGCAGCAGCATAACGAAAATCATCGCATACAAAAGATTGTTCTTCAACACGCCGAAGGCTGCGGAACACCCTTCCGAATCAAACATTCCGATGGTGCAGAACAGCATATTCAGCACATAGATCCATACAAGCGGCGGAACGTAATTGAACACCTTCCACTTGGTATACTTCTCCGCGGCAAGCAGAATACCTGCCAGGAACATCAAAAACGCTATGTAGGTAAAACCGTTTGTAATCATAACTCCACTCCCTTCATCTTGCAAAATGCACATAAATTTTTGTAAAACAAGCAACACATTGGTATAATTATACAACACAGCAACACTCCATGTCAAGCAGCGATTAAAAAAGCTTTCCGGACAATTCCAAAAAGCGTTACAATTCGCACCCACGCCAGTTTTTGAAAAGTTTTTATTTGATAAGGGTGCGAATTGTAACAGGGACTGCCCATTTAAAGTCGCCTTCGGCGAGGGGCAGTCCCTTCGGCCCCATAACCGTATCGGCTCCACGCCAATCAGCGGAGTGATTGGCGTGGGTGTGAAAAATAACCAAAAAGCTGCAAGTTACCGCAAAATAAGGCCGCAGCCTTTTCCCTATGAAAATGACTGCGGCCTTATTTTGCGGCTCCTCTTTATAAACCACTATTCCCCTCTCAAATTGTCCCCATTAGAACTAATTACTTCTTTATACCACTCAAAGGACTTCTTCCGTATGCGTCTTAGAGAACCATTCCCTTTATCGTCTTTATCCACATAGATAAAACCATATCTCTTAGACATCTCTCCCGTAGTAGCGCTGATGAGATCCACACATCCCCAAGGCGTATACCCTATCAGATCTACCCCGTCCTCCTCTACCGCTTCCATCATGGCCTTAATATGGGCTTTCAGATAATCTATCCGGTAATCGTCCTCGACCTTTCCGTCTCCGTCAAGCTCATCCCTGGCTCCCAGCCCGTTTTCAACAATAAACAGGGGTTTTTGATAACGGTCATACAGCGCATTCAGCGTAATGCGAAGCCCCAGGGGATCAATAGGCCATCCCCACTGACTGCATTCCAAGTAAGGATTCTTTGCAGAAGCAAACACATTTCCGCCGGATGCCTCCCCCTGGCCGTCCGTCCTGACACAACGGCTGTTATAATAAGACAGAGAAATAAAATCTACCGTATATTCCTTCAGTATTCTCGTATCCCAAGGCCCCATTTCCAGCCGGATGCCCTTCTGCTCAAGAAACCTCTTGGCATAAGCCGGATATCCTCCCCTGGCCTGAACGTCAATGAAGAAGTAATTTTCACGCTCCCGCCTCATGCTCTCCCATACATCTTCCGGCCGGCAGCTATAGGGATATATGCTTCCGGCCGCCAGCATACAGCCCACCTGACATTCGGGATTGATTTCGTGAGCCAGCTTTACGGCATAGGCAGATGCCACCAGCTCATTGTGGGCCGCCTGATATTTGACCGTAAGCTCATCCTCTCCCTGCTCAAACAGGATTCCGGCACCCATAAAGGGCAGATGCATAAGCATGTTGATTTCATTAAAGGTAATCCAGTAACGCACCTTATCTTTAAAATACCGGAAAACCGCTTCGCAGTAATTGAGGTAACAATCAATGACCTTTCTGTTTTTCCAGGAGCCGTATTTATCCACCAGATTAAGCGGAATATCAAAGTGACAGATGGTTACCACCGGTTCTATGCCATAGCGGATAAGCTCGTCAATCAGCGCTTCATAAAACCGCAGGCCCTCCTCATTTGGTTTTGTTTCCTCCCCGGTGGGAAATATACGCGACCAGGAAAAGGAAAACCGATAGCACTTAAAACCCATTTCCGCAAACAGTGCAATATCTTCCTTAAAATGTCCGTACAAATCAATTGCTTCTCTTCCCGGATAGGCGCTGTCTCCGGGAAGATCCCGGTAATTCATCTGCCCCTTCATAATCGGCATCCGGTTTTCGCCGTAAGGAATCACATCTACAAGGGCCATACCGCGGCCGCCCTCCTGCCATCCGCCTTCGCACTGATTGGCTGCCGTAGCTCCGCCCCACAAAAAATCCTTCCGCATAGCTAACGATACCTCCTTACATAATGCTCAGCAGCAAGTCGCCGGCCCGCACCTGTGTTTCCGAAGAGGGCGTTACTGCCTCAAAGTCATCCGAATTTGTCACCAGCACAGGGGTCACAAGAGAATAACCCTCGCCCTGAATCAATTTCATGTCAAACTCCAAAAGCTTCTGTCCCTGTTTCACAGAATCACCGGCAGCAACAAAGGCTTTGAATCCTTTTCCGTCAAGCTGCACCGTGTCCATTCCCACGTGCATCAAAAGCTCCAACCCTGTTTCCGTTGTGAGGCCAATGGCATGACCGGTGGGAAAGAGCGCGGAGATCGTTCCGTCCGCAGGCGCATAGAGCACGCCTTCTTCCGGCTCAACTGCAACGCCTTTTCCCAAAGCTCCGGAAGAAAATGCCTCATCCTTCACATCCGACAGCTTCACAACTCTGCCCTTTAAGGGGCTGACAATCTCAATCTTTCCATCCTTTGCTTTTGTACTTGCAATAGTCTCCCGCACCTTTTTGGAGTTCTCCTCCTTTTTATCTTTGTAGAGCAGCAGGGTCAGCAAAAATCCCACTGCCATAGAGATCGCAATTCCCGCAAAAGCAACCACAATATTTCCCATCGTTCCATCCGGATTCATCATATTCGGCAGTTCAAAGATTCCCATTCCTCCCAGGATAAACTTCCGGAAGTTGAAGTGGCCGTAGAAGGCACCTCCGATTCCTCCTGCAATACAGCTGATGATAAAGGGCTTCTTAAGAGGCAGCAAAATACCGTAAATTGCCGGCTCCGTCACACCGAAAATACCGGAAATAAAATTGGGAACCGCCATTTCCCGAAGCTTCTTATCCTTCGTCTTAAAGAAGATTGCCAGCACAACCGCAGAAGTTGCAAAAGTACAGGCAAAGAAGGGCATCATCACATTGTCATATCCCAATGTCATCACATTGTTGATATATACGGGGATAAATCCCCAGTGCATACCAAAAATCACAAGTATCTGCCAGGTAAAGCCCACGACTGCGCCTGCCAGCAAGGGGCTGAAGCCGCGGATAGCCAGCGTAAATTCCGAAATCAGCGTGGAGCCAAAGGTTGCAACCGGTCCTAAGAAAATCACGGACACGGGCAGCGTAATCAGCAGTGTCAGCATCGGCACAAAAAAGAATTTTACCAGGTCCGGAATGAACTTATTGAAGAACTTCTCACATTTGGACGCAAACCATACTGCCAGGATAACCGGAATCACCGTTCCCGTATAATCCACCGAGATAACGGGAATCCCGAAAAAATCTATGTATACAGGCGATGCAAACATGGTCCCCTCCAGTAAGCCGTACAAAGGTTCCAAACCGGCTGACAGGGTTCCCGCCTGTATCCCCGGATAGCACATAGCTCCGCCGATAGCAAGCCCCAGCATCGGCTTTAAGCCAAACTTCTTTGCCGCCGTATAGCCCAGGAACAAAGGCAGAAATGTAAACAGCGCATCGCCGGCAGCATTGATAATCAGATATCCGCCGCACTCGGCGCCGTACAGGCCGATAGCTACAAATAATGTATTTAACCCTTTAAGCATACCGCAGGCAGCCATAATTCCCAGAATCGGCTGGAAAATGCCGGACACCACATCAATCGCTCTGTCAAGAAGCTTTCCTGACTTTGCTTCCTCCGCCTGCCCGCCGCCTTCTTTCAGATCGATAAGCGCCATTACATCCTCGAATACCTCCGGCACATGGTTGCCGATAACCACCTGATATTGTCCGCCGCTTTTCATAACGGTGACAACTCCCTCCATAGCCTTCAGCACATCGTCCTTTGCTTTTGCCTCGTCCTTTAAGGTAAAACGAAGTCTTGTGATACAGTGTACCAGTCCTGCAATGTTTTCTTTTCCGCCGACATTTTTTACAATCTCCTTTGCCAGCTCATGGTATTTTCCCATTGATATCCCCTCCTGTTTAAAATTACTGCGCAGCAGCGCCAAAGAGTAAAGCCGGTGCGTCCGGGTCTCTTGTTCTTTGTTGCATTGAATATAGCATAGGGCTTTTTTCCCGGCAATAAATCGAAAGGGGATAGTTCCATCGTTTCAAAATCCGCAAAAAAAGACCCCCGTATTTGTAACAGAGGTCCAAATTTTTGTATTACGGATTTTTATCTAGAAGAAGCTCCATATGCGTCAGCATTTCCAGGGAAGATTTTGCATGCTCCTCATAGCGCTTTGCAAGCAGCAGGGAAAAGAAAATATCCAGCACATAGGTAACGGCGGAAAAGGAAGTAATCACATCCAGGCTTAAAAGAGAATCCCTGTTGGGAATTTCCACGATTTCATGACACCATTTTCGAATCACCTGATTATGAGGACCCAGCAGTCCGACTACGTAATTATTCGTCCCTTCTCTGAGATATTTCGCCATCCGAATCACGGTGCGGTTAGCCCCTGTAAAACTGATCAAAAAAGCTATGGTTTTCTTATTCTTTCGGGCCGCCAGATAATGGCCGTTGATGCTTTCATAAGCCGAACACTCCAAACCCAGGGTGGCAAATTTAAACACTGCGGACTGGGCCAGTATGTAGCTGATTCCCGTGCCGTAGAGATCGATACATTCCGCTCTTTGAAGCACATTGTTGATACGGTTCATGGTATTCTTATCAAGTGCAAGCCGCGTGTTGGTCACCGCCTTGTCATACAGCACCGGAAGCGCGTGAATAATATCCGAGTAAGAGCTTTGATCGGTGATAGGTTCCCCTGCAAGCATCTGAGAAAGACGGTTTTTCTGGTTGATTTCCTCCACCAGCTTCAGCTTAAATTCCTGATAGCCTGCAAGACCCAGCTTCTGGCTTAGACGCACCACGGTTGCCTTGCTTGTAAAAGAAGCCTGGGCCAGCTCTTTGCTTGACATTCCCGGAATTTCCTCCGTATGCCCCAGGATATACTCCGCCACTTCTCTTTCATGATTGGTAAAATCAGCCTGCTCCTTTAACTTTTCCAACAGCATAAAAACACGGCCCTCCTCCTAAGCTTCCCCGCGCTTTGCATCCCATAGCTTACTCAGCCGGATAATAAGTGTCCCCTTCCTTCCAAAAGGATTTTTGACATACCAGCTTTTGATTGTAATTGTCCATCACGGCAACCGTATAGTCCCCGATTACCGGCTCTTCCCACTGCCAAGCATCGGCTGCTTCCCGCTTTACCGCAAGCCCCTGCTCCAGACGGCACACCTCATTCCTGCTCTCCTGACCGCCTAAGCCCGAGATAGAAAAAATCTGTGTCCCATCATTTACATAAATCGTATAGTCCCTTCCGGCTATCCACTCTGTCAGCTGCTCTCCCCTCTTTACACTTCGAATCGAATCGCTGACAGCTTCCACCTGCCTTTTCGACAAAGGCGCATTGCCAAAATCATCCGGATATAGCTCTTTGATGTCACTGCTGAGGCGAAGCGCCCCGTATGTATTCAGATGATTTGCATCCATAAAGCATTTCTTGTCATAAGTCGCAATCCAGTCTACGGTTATCCCCGGATAATCTGCTTTCAATCTGTCGTAAAACTCCTGATACTGCGCAATATATTCCTCCGTATAGCTTACATTTTCCGGATGGGGCAGTTTTATAATGCGCACTTGAATCCCATGATCCACACACATTCCAATCAGCCTTCTGTAATAGTCTTCAAAAAGGGGATTTGCATAAAATTCCTCCAGCGCCGCCCTTTCACCCCCTTTAAATTCATCCGCTCCTCTGGCTACATACCGCCCTCTGTGCAGCTCGTCCATCTTCTGTGATTCCACATTCTGTTCATAGCGCTGGTTAAAGCCGGCATTCATTAGGGATGCAATGTATTTATTGGGGAGGCGAAGCTCATAGGAGATAAAATCTGTCCAATAATTTTCCGTAAGAAAGGTGACCTCCTGAAAAATCTCTGCGGTTCTTAGAATCTCCCTGCTTTGCTCTGTCCGAAACCGATGGGCATACATCGTTCTTGTCCAGAAGCAGTCCTGCATAACAAAATGAGCATCCTGAAAACTAATGTAACAGACCTTGGGCGCCGAATGTGTTCTAAGCCAGTCCTGCAATACATAATAATTTTCAACAGGCGTCATCCCGCCCAGTGATAAATTTATGGCCGTGTCCGACAATATTTCCGGCATATAAGCCGCATTTGCCATAGAATCCCCCAGGATAATCGTGTCGTAATAGAAGTCCTCCCCCGAATTAACGATTTCTTTATTCCAGAGATAATGAGGCGCCTCTTCATCCATATAGGCCAGAGGATTTACCCAGGTATAGATATAGATAACAATCATTGGCAGCATAACGCAGACACATTTGATTAACAGCTTGACGATATTCTTCATAGTTCTCCCCCGGCGCGCCGAAAAAGCTCATCCGCCTTGCGGCAAAAGCGCCTAAAATTGAAAGTATATAAATTCCTGTCCCATAATATCCAAAGAAAACGTAATGAGAAGCACCGCGCTCCAATATACGGCGTACCGGAAAAGAAAATTCTGCTCTGACAGCCATTCCATGATATTCCGCTTCCTTTCCCGCATCACGCCGCGCACTGCCAAAACAAGTAAGGCTATCAGTAAAACGGAGCAATTCCTTTCATTCAGTCCCAGCTCATATAGACCGTTATTCAAAAGAAGCCCCGTATTGGACAAATCAAAGGACTGCCGCAAAATCTGAAGGGCCGCCGGCAGCGTATCCGCCCGGAAAAAGATCCACGCAATGTCTACCAGGAAAAATGTCTTTAAAATCCGCAGACATTTCCATGAAAAATTCTCCCTGTTCACATGTAAGCTCCCGCAGCACCTATTGAAAACCGGCTCCAGCGCTTCGCCGATAATCTGATACAGACCATGAAGCGCTCCCCAGAACACAAAAGTAATACTGGCTCCGTGCCATAAACCGCTTACCAAAAATGTGATTAAAATATTCCGATACTTAATTCCCTTTGTTCTCCGGCTTCCGCCCAAAGGAATGTAGAGATAATCCCGAAGCCAGGAACTTAAGGATATGTGCCATCTCCTCCAGAAATCTCTCACAGACACAGCAAAATAGGGCTGAGTAAAGTTCTCCATCAGCTCATATCCAAGAACCTTTGCCGCTCCCTTAGCAATCACGGAATATCCCATAAAGTCCCCGTAAATCTGAAATGCAAAAAGCACATTTGCCAAAATAATCTGAAAGCCCCGGTAAGATGCGTAATCACCGTAAACAGTATTTACCAATATGGCACACCGGTCCGCAATCACCAGCTTCAGAAAGTATCCCCAAAGCATAAGAAGAAGTCCCTCTCTTACTCTGGCGTAATCAAATTTCTTCGGCTTTGCCAATTGCTTCAGCAAATTTTTGGAACGCTCAATGGGACCCGCCACAAGCTGCGGAAAAAAAGACACAAACAGGGCGTAGCGAAAGAAATTTTTCTCCGCGTAGATATCTCCCCGATATACATCCATCGTATAGCTGAGAGCCTGGAAAATATAAAAGGAAATTCCCACCGGCAACAGAATATCAAATACCGGAATCTCCAGTTCAATATGAACCGCCCTCAATATCTGCCCTGCAAGCTCCAGCAAAAAATTAATATATTTATAGTAAAACAGGATGCCCAGATTCAGCACAAAGCTTCCGGCTACTACCCATTTTTTGTAAGCAATATGCTCCTTTGCACGCTCCATCAGAATACCGCTTAAGTACGTAATAACGGTGGAGCTCAGCAGTAAAAATGCATATTTTGCATTCCAGCACATGTAAAAGTAATAGCTGGCCAAAAGCAGCCAAAAATTTTTCACGCGGCGCGGAAGCAGAAAATACATCAGGGTAACAAGGGGGAAAAAAATCAAAAAACTCATGGAATTAAACAGCATAAGCGTTCCCAAGCCTTTCCATATATCATTTTGCAATTTGTCCTTTATTCTAACATTTCTTTGGAATGGATTCAAGCAATTTACTATAGAAACGCCGAACCCTGCATAGAATCAGAACCAAAAAGGCCGCCGCGGAAAAAAATTTCTGCGGCAGCTTCCCAATCAAATGAGGTTCTCAAATATTTTGCTGAAATTCTTTCAAATTCATCAAAAGCTCCCCAAGCTCTCCCTCTTCCCTGTAAATCCGAAGCTCCATCGGCTTCGAAATATCCAGGCTGAAAATACCCATAATGGATTTCGCATCAATTGTATACCGGCCCGATACCAGATCCACATCCCCCTCTACCTTAGATACCAAATCCACAAATCTTTTTACCTGGTCTATGGTAACCAGTGAAATCTTCAAAACTGTCATTGAAATCCTCCTTGCCTAATCAAAGCTCTAAATCCGCTTCTTATTCCGCCTTCCTCTTTTGTATCTCTTGAATAATCTGGTTGTAAGCCTTCCGGTTCAGACGGTAGCAGAATAATACCGCCGCCGTGACAATCCATAATATTCCGGGAATCGTTGTAAAGGAATGTTTCATCACTGCCAGAACCGCTTCGTTCTGCTGCTGATTTGCCGCATAACCGCAGGCTCCAAGCACCGCCGCCAGAACCGAGGTCCCGATGGCCATTCCCACTTTATTTCCCAGGGAAATGAAGGCATACTGGAAACCGTCATTGCGAAGCCCTGTCTTCCACTCGCCGTACTCCACGCAGTCGGGAATGATTGCATAAATCGCCGTGTTGAATCCCGAAAAGAAGAACTGAGCCAGGCAGGAAAATACGTAAAAGGGCACCGGCGCGCTTCCCACGCTGAAAAAGTACATACAGAACATGCTGATTCCCGTCAGCAGGGCGAAAATGGAAGCGGAACGCCCCTTGTTATTCGTAAGCTTAAATAAGGGCGGAAAGCAGGCTGCTCCAATTATGGAGGGAATGATGATGCAGAGGGAATAGGTACTGAATAAAGCCTGATTTCCTTCCACATAGGTAAAATAATACAGGGCGTCCGCATTTCTTCCATACAGGGTCAGGCCGAACAGAAACTGGCCTGCCACGGCAATGAGATAGGGCTTGTTTTTTACGACTGCCGACAGCTGGGTATTCAGAGATATTTTCTTCTTCTCCGGTATTTCTACGGCCTCTTTTGTCTTCGCAAAGCAGAAAATGTGGCAGGCGGCAAAGATGCACCCGTAAAGAAGGGCGGTCAGCAGATATCCCTTTTTATCGTTCCCATTTCCCAGGGAGGATATCAGCGGAACGGTGACAATGTTGATAATGCCGATGGCAATCATGGCGCTTACGGAACGGAAGGTGTTGATCTTGGCGCGTTCCTCTATATTCTGTGTCATGGCGCCGCAGAGTGTGCCGTAAGGGATGTTGACGCAGGTGTAGCCCAATACCAGAATACAGTATGTAATTACCATGTACGTGATCTTTGCCCCGTTGGACCAGTCGGGATGCGCCCAGAAGGAAAGCACCAGAACCGCCGCCGTAAGGGGCGCCGCAATCAGAAGCCACGGGCGGTAGCGTCCCCATCTGCTGTGGGTTTTGTCGCTTAAGCTTCCGATAATCGGGTCGTTTATGGCGTCCCAGAACCGGGAAAACAGCATCAGAGCCGCCACCGCGCTCATACTGATTCCAAATACGTCCGTGTAAAATATCATCAAAAAATTGCCTACAAACATCCAGCTGAAATTACAGCCTACGTCGCCCATGCCGTATGCTATTTTGCTGAGCAACGGCACCTTGATATTGGTATCCTTATTTTCCATCTCTGCCTCCTGCTTATTGAAATTCCGCAATATCCTGTATCATATTTTTTTACTTGGTACACACTCCCCGCTCCGCATTTCCTTTCCTATGCTTCTTCTGAAATCTTTATAACGGCCTTTACGATATCCGCTTTGTTGTTCACGCTGTAGTCCATCGCTTTCTGCGCCTCTTCCAGCGGGAAAATATCGGTTACAATGCCTTTCAGATTTACCTTGCCGGAAGCTACCGCGTCGATGGCCAGGGGGTAAATGTGGCGGTAGCGGAATACGGTCTTAAAGGTCAGCTCCTTATCCAGTACCAGACTCATGGGAAGGGTCATTTCTCCTGTTTTGCCGTAGCCTACCAGAACAATGTTGGAGCCTTTCTTTGCAATTCGGATAGCCTGGCGGGTGGTAATCTCCGTTCCTGCCGTCTCCACGACCAAATCCATGCCTTTTCCGTCTGTCAGCTCCAGCGCACGCTTTTCCACGTCCTCCTGTGCTCCGTTGATAACGCCGTCGGCTCCCAGCTCCAGAGCCTTTTCCAGACGCTTTTCCATGATATCCACTACATAGACCTGAGATACGCCCCTTGCCTTTAATGCCATCATGGTCACCAGGCCGATGCATCCTGCTCCCATGACAACTGCTTTTTGTCCCAGATGGGCATCTCCCTGAATCGCTGCGTGGAAGCCTACTGCCAGCGGCTCAATCAGGGCGCCCTCCAGGGTGCTTACGTTGTCCGGGAGCTTAAAGCACAGGTTTGCTTCGTGGGCTACGTATTCCTGAAATACGCCGTCTACCGGAGGTGTGGCAAAGAATACGACGTCGGGACACAGGTTGTATTTTCCTTCTTTGCAGAATTCACAGTGTCCGCAGGTTTTTCCCGGCTCCAGGGCAACCCGGTCTCCTGCCTTAAGATGGCGGACATTCTCCCCGACCTCCACGACAACGCCTCCCGGCTCGTGACCCAGTACAAAGGGAGGCTTTACCACGTAATCCCCGATGGCGCCTGTCTCATAATAATGAAGATCCGAACCGCAGATTCCCACGTAATCCAGCTTCACCAGAACCTCGTCTGCTTTTGGTGTTGGGATGCTTCTTTCCTCAAATCCCATCTTTCCGATTCCTTCCATAACCGCTGTCTTCATTTTTCCTTCCATGTCTTTCTTCCTCCTGTTTTTGTTCCCTTCGCCACTTAATTTTATACTTAATTAAATAGTTTAATTATGTATAAAATAATATTCCCTGCCACTACATTTGTCAATGAATTTTCGATAGAAATTTTCTTTTCGGCAAAATAGCAAAATTCACTTATCCGTTTTTGGTAAATAAGCACAAAAAAAGAGACTCCTTTCGGAATCTCTAAGTTTGTAAGACGCTCATTACACTTGTTCTACAAATAATTCTATCACCTGCAAAGCCGCCCCAAGAGCTGCGGCTCCAACCTTGTGATTGCATACTCTGACAAAGCTTCCGTCCTCGGAAAAGGTATTTCGCTTTGATACGGTTTCTCGTATCTCTTCCATGTAAGGCTCCAGACAGCTTCCTACGTATCCTCCCAGAACAACGTCACAGTCCAGAACCATGTGAATATTATTGATTGCAATTGCAAGATATTTTTTATATTCCTCCCAGGCCCGCACCAGATCCTCTTTTTTCTCCTTCAGCCCGGAAAAAAAGCTTTCCAGCTTTTTGTCTGTCAGATCTGACAGGCGCTTTGCCGCACAGTAGGCATCCAGGCAGCCTGCTTTTTTGCAGTAGCAGAGAAGACCGTCCGGCACTATGGTCATATGGCCCACCTCGCCGCAGCGGTATCCCTTTCCCTGCATCAGCCGCCCGTCATAGTACAAAGCCCCTCCTACGGTATTGCTGAGAGATAAATAGAAAAAAGGAGCTTTGGCATCGGAATAAATACCCTCTGCATAGGCGCCTGCGTTTGCATCATTGAGAAAGTAACAGGGATAGGAAAAGCAGTCCGCCACTTCTGCAAAGGGAAGAGACGTAACGCTCAATGCATGGGAATTGGCAATCTCCTTGTTCTGCAGATCCACAATTCCCGGAAATGAAATACCTATTCCAAGAATACGCTCCCTCTCTTCCCCGCCGGCCTCGATAAATGCCTGCAGCTTTTCACTTACCTCCTGAAAATACTCCCTGCCTGGCCTGTATGGATAGGGTATCCTCTCATATTTCAGAATATCGCCGGTCAGATTGGTAAGAATCATTCCTATATGGTTCTGGGTAATATCAATCCCGGCTGCAAGACGGTATCCCGCAACGGCTGACAGCGCCTTTGCCCGTCTGCCTCCGGTGGATTGCAATTCCCCCGTTTCTCTGACAAGCCCAAGCTCTATTAACTCCTTCGTATTCTGTGTTACGGTGGGAAGACTGAGCTTCAGGGCATAGGAGATATCCGGGTTTGAGATGGTTTTGCACTTGCGGATATAGCGGTAAATATGGTTTCGGTTCTTTCGCTTAACCTCCATATTCGTTATTTTTGTTTTTTCCATAATATCACCATTTAGACTTTATTAAAGTATTTTCTTTACTATAACACGCTCCTTTCGGAATTGCAAGAAGGTTCCCATGTCAGGATCTAAAAACAATCTGAAAAGGTTACTGTTCACTCCGTGACCAGTAACACGCTTCGCGATGCATAGAAACCGCAAAAAGATGCGATTTCGCGCTGAGAAACCTGGGATTTCCGCAGGGAAAAGTACGGCAGCACGGACACACAGGCTTCTTTTGCATTTACTTTCTGTCAGAAATCTCACAAACTTCCCGAAGTGTGTGAACAGGCGGCATACAGCTATTTTTATGGCATATATAGTAAGTCGTTTTGCCGTCTTTCAGCGGGTATTCCGTCGTAGGCTGCTGTAATAGGATAATTACAGCCTCCGGCGGTATCCCAAGGGGCAGGTGTTCACTCTCTTCCTGTTCATCCGCCACCACCGTTACTTTCACCGGCGGTTCCATATACTCTAAAAACGCCGTCAGAAACATCCCGTAACCGGAAGGGTACTGCTCTGCAGCCGCCGAAAGGAACTTTAGCTGCTTCTCCGCTGCCTGCCGATACGTTTCACTTCCTGTAATCATGGACATTCTGACAAGATTCCAGGCCATCAGGGAATTACCGCTGGGAACCGCACCGTCGTAGGTTTCCTTGGGATGCAGGATAAGCTCCTCGCTGTCATGACCGTACAAATAAAACCCGCCTGCATCATCGGCAAAATCAAGCATCACCCGCTCACACAGGCTGTCCGCCCTGTTAAGATATACCTGCTTCAAAGTGGCTCTGTAAAGGGCAAGCTGTGCAAAAATATATCCTGCATAATCATCCAAAAATCCCCTGGCCCCATGCTCTCCCTTGCAGTAGCTTACATACAAACCGTCCTTTTCCCACAAATATTTCCGAATAAAAGCATCCGCCTGCTTCGCCGCATAAAGATACCGCTCCTCTTTACTGACAAGGTACAGCTCACACATGGCTCCGATCATAAGTCCGTTCCAGAAAGTAAGAACTTTATCATCCAAATGAAGATCATACCGCTCTTTCCGGTACTGCCGCAGCCGGGGCAGCATCGTTTCAAAGGCTTCCTCATTAAAATCCTGGCCCAGCAGATTGGGAATATTCTTTCCCTCAAAGTTTCCCCTTTTCGTTATCCCATAATGCCTGTTAAATGCCTCTCCGTCCTTTTGCCCAAGCACACGGATCATTTCATCCGGTGTAAACAAATAATACTTTCCCTCCTCACCCTCACTGTCCGCATCCTGAGCGCTGTAGAAACCGCCTTCGGGACTTACCATCTCCCTTAAGATATAATCCGCCGTTTTTTCCGCTATTTTACGATACAAAATATTTTCAGCCGCCGTATATGCCTTGCAGCAGGCAAGAATCAGCAGCGCATTGTCATACAGCATTTTTTCAAAATGAGGAACAAGAAACATCCTGTCCGTGGAATAACGGCAGAAGCCAAAGCCAATGTGATCAAACATTCCGCCGCGATACATCTGTAAAAGTGTATGCTCTGCCATTTCAAGACAGGAGCCTTTCTTATAACGTTCATAGTAATTAAGCAGAAACAAAAGGTTATGAGGCGTTGGGAACTTCGGCGCCTGGCCAAAGCCGCCGTATTGGGGATCATATCGACTCTCATAGTCCTCTGCGGCCAAATGAATCATCTGTTGAGCCAGAGTTCCTTCTTCCCCAGCTCTTTCTTCCAAATCTTCTTCTCTTAGATGCTCCATAATCCGCTTCGACTGCCGCAAAAGCACATCCCGTTCCTGCGTCCATATTTCGTGAAGCTTCAGAAGAAGCTCCCGCATCCCAATCCTGCCGCCTCCGGCTGTTCTCGGAAAATAGGTTCCTGCAAAAAAGGGCTTCTGATCCCATGTCATAAATATGCTGGTCGGCCATCCCCCGCTTCCTGTAAACGCCTGACATACTGACATATATACACTGTCAATATCCGGCCGTTCCTCCTTATCCACCTTAACAGAGATATAGTATTTGTTCAGCAGTTCCGCAATCTCCCGGTCTTCAAAGCTTTCATGCGCAAGCACGTGGCACCAGTGACAGGCGCTGTAGCCGATGCTCAGAAAGATGGGTTTGTCCTCCGCCCTTGCTTTCTCAAATGCTTCTTTACACCAAGGATACCAGTCAACAGGATTGTCCTTGTGCTGGAGCAGATACGGACTTGTCTCAAATTGTAATCGGTTGCTCAAGTTTACCGCCTCTTTCATTTTTCTGTTAGAATCTGCATTTGTATACTTGATTATACCATGAGGTTTTATTCCTTCCGATCCTCCTGATCGTAGTACGAGAAAAAGCAAGGATTACTGTTCGGTCTGTGGCCGGTAACAAATAAGGAACTGCGCCTGCAGTCCCTTACTCTGCTTTCATATCTACAATAAAGCCGGAAATCTTTGCCGAATTTCTCTTATATGCCGCCTGCGCTTTGGCGCGCTTTACCTTCCGTGCCTCCGGTGTCGCTTCAACCTCCGCACGTGTCTTCTTTCTTTCCTGTAAGAATGTCCTGTCCCTTTTTAACGCCTCTTGAATTGCTATTTCTTTTGCTTTATCTACAGGCGCTTTATCTACAGGCGCTTTATCTGCCGACGCTTCCTCCACCGTGCTCTCCGCTTCGGTCACATTTTCCGCCGGCTCTTTCTCCCCGGCATTTTCCTCCGTATCCTTGATTCCAAGCTCGGCCTCTTTCCACTCCTTAAGCTCCTTCTCTGCCTCCAGCTTTTCTGCTTCCGTAGGAAGCTGGGCATATTCTCCGCTCTCCACAAATTTTTTAATGGTTTCTTCCATAACCATATTTTTCTGAAGCTCCTGCCAGATCAGCCCAAGCTTTGCTCCCTCAGGTATGGCGGGATTGTTCTTTACATTGTTTACGACACTTAAAGAAGCAGCTACGCGGTTTGTCCTTACCCGCTGTACATCTTCCTTCGTCTTACAGTTTTTCAGCTCTTTTTCATAGCTCTTCTGCTCGGCTTCGATGGCTTTCACCTTCTGATAGGTGGGAAGATCATTTTTCTGCAGATAATCCATTTCCTCCTGCGTCAGCTTTTTGCCTGCTGCAAGCTTTGTACGGATCTGAGATAAAAGCTTGGCCGAACCGTCTGCCTGGGATCTGCGGATCTCCTCCGCCTGCCGCGCCGTCGGATCGCTCCATTTGGTGCTTCCGTCCGCAGTAAAGTCATTATCCTCCTTCTTCTTCTGCCACTTCATCTGCATTTCCATATTTTTTGTATAGGTTCCAATTGACTGAATCATTGAAAAATCCAAACGCCGCACCTCCCAATCGCTGCCGGTATTCCCCTCAGTGGACAAGGGAACACACGATCCACTAAGGATAACATCTTATAATTAGAATATCGGAAAAATCCGGCAGCTCTTAACCTTCTTTCAGATTTAGAAAAAATTTATCTTTTATTTTCCATCACTTACCTCATTTCTTTTTTTCCAAAACATTTCACCGCCGCCGTAAGCGCCAACGCAAAAACCAGAATTGCACATGGTAAAAACGGAAACAGGTTAAAACCGGCGCTAACGCCCTTTGCCGTAAAATCATGCCGGGAACAGGAAACCAGATAACCGCTGTAACAATAAGGGTAGACAACCCAAAGCGGCGTATTTGCCGCTAATACTCCGGGGATAACAAGGAGCAGGTTTAAGCCCACGGACAGCAATGGTTTTTCAAATAGCACCGTAATCGCCCACATTGCCGCCGCACCAGGGAGCATTGTAAAAAATAATCCGGCGCACCACTTCAATAAATACATAATCGGCAATGCTTCCGTAATTCCTGTACTGCCCGCTGCAATCAAGCCTGTTATCACAAAAACAACAAGAAAAACAGCCATTTCCATAAATAAGTAAAAGAGAAGTACGCAAAATTTTGCGGCTGACAGGGCATAGCGGCTGACGGGCAAGGCTAACATTTTCAAAATTCCGTTGTTCCCCGTTTCGCGTCCCGCAATCATCACGCATACAACTATCATGCTGAACGGGAGCAGATAATAGGCATAAACCAATGCACTCTGAATAAACATAGCCGCCCATGCGTTTGTATATTCCGGCGAAAAATAATTTTGCAAACTTGCCACGCCGGAAGCCACGACCAGCAGCGGAGCTATAAAAATCAGAGGTATCATTTTGCCTCGCTTTACTTTCATAAACTCGATTTTAAGCAGTTCTAAAAAGCTCATATCCTACACCTCCCTATTCGCAGCGCAGGTATTTTGCAGCCCATAATCCGAAGGAAAGGAAAACGGCTGTCTCAACCAGCGAAAACATCACAACTATCATATCCGGCTGTGCGCTCATGGCAGCAGCGGGTTTCAGCATAATCACAAAGGGATGTATGCAGAACAGAACATGATCCGCCGCAGCCAATGCCATGCCGCTTAAAAATCCCGCAACGCCGATGCCAAGAGGCACCCACATATTGGAGCAGCGGGAAGATATGAAAACCATAAAAGATAATACGGGCATTGACGTTATAAATGAATATCCGGCAAAAGCCAGCATAGCCTCAAATTCAAATGCGCCCTGTGGTAAATCCGTCAGACCTATTTTTGTAAGCGCCAAATTCTGAAAAGCGATTGCAAGAAAGAGCATAATTGTTAATATCAGAAATTTGCAAAAGTACATCACCGGAACACTCATAGGGAGCATATACATTTTTTTAACGGCACTTCCCTTAAATTCCATATTGTAAATCATACAGGCGGCGGCTATAATACCGAACATATTCAGAACCATAATCACGCCGTACATCTGTGTAAGCAGCACGTCCATAGGCGCTAACGGCAGATTTAAGAGAGTATCCTTTTGCACAAGAAAAAAAGCAAAGGCGTATGCCGCCCCCAAAATACCGACCGCAAGCATGAACGGAATAATACCCGTGCGCTTTTCTTTTCTGAGTTCCATTGTAAATGTCCTCATAACTTCGCCCTCCGCTTTCTGGCTGCATTGTCCTGCTCAACCATAGACAGAAACATATCTTCCAGATGATCCGCAGCAAATCCCGACTGCAATGCATTCTGCTGCAATTCCTCCAGGCTGCCCTCAAACAGTAGATGACCGTGATTGAGTATTCCTATATCGTCTGCCATCAGTTCGATTTCAGACAGCATATGGGAAGAAATAAGAACCGTGCAATCGTAAAGACCGGGCAGCGATTTAATCAAATTTCGGATTTCATGTATGCCGGAGGGGTCAAGTCCATTTGTAGGTTCATCCAAAATCAAAATAGGCGGTCTGCCAAGCAAAGCTCCGGCAAGTCCCAGCCGCTGCTTCATACCCAGGGAGTATTTTTTTGCAAGCCGCCCGCCAAATTCAGAAAGCCCCACAAGCTCCAGTGCGTCCGTAACGGAACTTTTGGGAAGTCCCAAAATGCGGCGGATAATGTCAAGGTTTTCTTTGCCTGTGAGATTTGCATAAAAAGAGGGCGATTCGATAAAGGAACCTACTTCTCTCAAAATGGAAAGGCGGTCATCGGGAAATTGCTTTCCATCAATTGTAAAACTGCCTTTTGTGGGCGCAGTCAATCCCAAGAGCATTTTCATAGTAGTGGATTTCCCCGCACCGTTGGGCCCCAGAAAGCCGTAAATACTGCCTTTGCGAATATTCAGCGAAACGTTATTAACAGCGACAAAAGATTTGTATTTTTTAGTCAGCTGTTTTGTTGTGATCATGTAATCCATAAAAATATCTCCTTGTATCATGTATTTAGGTTGTTCGAGGGATACCTATAAACCCTTGCATCTGCTTCCTTACATCTCCTTTCATTTCTTACATGATACCGGAACAGCCTTGCGACAACATTCTCTCTGCCTTACATTTACCTTACATTTTCAGAAATCCCCTAAAAAATTCGCAATTATATGGTAAAATAACGAAGAAAATACGGAGCATGCCTGCATGAAGCCGTCAGGAGCCAGCGAAACCAGTGTGCACCGCAAAGTGCTGCCATGCCGTAAGACATAAAATGGAATGATGCACTGTGAAAGGAGCTTGTACAATGAATGAAGATTATCTGCTGAATAAACGTATCCTTCTCGTTGATGATGAACAGGAGCTTTTAGATATGGTTTTGTCCATTTTAACGGAATACGGATTTCAAAATGTCAAAACAGCAAAAAATGTGAAAGAAGCTCTGGAACAGGCTGAAAAATCCCGCCCGGAATTAGCAATACTTGATGTAATGCTTCCGGACGGGAACGGATTTGAGTTAATGGAACACTTAAGGAAAGGCGGCGATTACCCCATTCTCTTTCTTACTGCCCGCGGCGAAGATAATGATAAATTCAAAGGCTTTGGTTTAGGGGCGGATGATTATATCGTAAAACCCTTTTTGCCAAAAGAGCTTTTGTTTCGCGTCATGGCAATTTTACGCAGAAGCTACAAAGACGAAAATCCTCTTGTATGCTTACACGACAGCCAAATTGACTTTTCCCGTGCTGAAATCATAAAAAATAATGAACACATCCCATTGACGGCAAAAGAACATGATTTGCTGTCTGCCTTATACCGCAATGCCGGACGTATTGTGACAATTGACGCCTTGTGCGAAGCAGCATGGGGCGACAATCCCTATGGATATGAAAATTCACTAATGGCGCATATTCGCCGTATCCGGGAAAAAATAGAACAAAATCCCTCGCACCCCGTTTCGCTGGTTACGGTCAAGGGATTGGGTTATAAGTTAATGATAAAGGGGAAATAGCATGAAAAGTATTCCAAAACTAATACGCCGCTTTGTGGGAATCATGACCTTAAGCACAATACTTCTTATTATCCTGAATCTTACTTTTTTTGCGGTAGTCTTTGTAAGAAATACGTCAACATTTTCTCCCTGGGATATGGCGGAGCATGCGGCAGCCGCATTGCAGTTGACAGACGGCGGCTATTCCATATCAGATGATGTATCGGCCAAACTAAAAGAAGAAAATGCCTGGGCTTTCCTTATTGACAATGATACGCGGCAGGTTGTATGGCAGACAGATCACCTGCCCGATAATATCCCTACGCAGTATACATTGCCGGATATAGCGGAGCTGACCCGCGGCTATATAGACGGATATCCCACTTTTACGGGAGAAGCCCAAAACGGATTATTGGTATTAGGCTTCCCAAAAGACAGATTTTGGAAGCATACAAGGGCAAGCTGGGACTATCACTTTATTGCAAATTTACCCAAAAACACAATGATTATTTTGGCTGTCAATATTGTCTTAATTTTCTTCATATATGCTGCTGTTGATTCAAAGCTACTGCGTTCCATCAGGCCGCTCACAAATGGAATACAGAATTTGTCAGACGGCAGTCCTGTCCGCATGAAAGAAAAAGGCGTGTTTTCTGAAATAGCCGAAAAAATCAATAAAACATCGGAAATATTACAAATGCAGGCGGAACAGTTGCGAAAAAAAGAAACCGCAAGGGCAAACTGGATCGCCGGCGTTTCCCATGATATCAGAACACCGCTGTCAATGATTATGGGGTACGCCGGACAGTTGGAAAATTCAGAAAATCTGTCGGAAATAGAGCGCAAAAAAGCCGCTGTCATTGTAAAGCAAAGCAGCCGAATGAAAGACTTGATTAACAACCTCAATCTCGCTTCCAAGCTTGAATATGACATGCAGCCTCTGACAATGAAACAGGAAAATGCAGTATCGATTGTCCGGCAGGTTATTGTGGATTTTATGAACACAAATATTGATGATAAATTTCCGATTGAATGGAAAACCGCCGATACCCTGTCCGCCTGTTACATTAACGCTGATAAGGACTTGCTGAAACGTGCGGTATCAAACCTTATTCAGAACAGCATAAACCACAATGAAAACGGATGTGTGATTTATGTGTCCGTTGATGAGGATAACAATACTTGTAAGATTCTCATTGAAGATAACGGTGCAGGAGCTTCCGGCGAACAGATTGACAGGTTAAACAATACGCCCCATTATATGATTTGTGATACGAATACCGCCGAACAGCGGCACGGTTTGGGGCTGCTTATTGTGAAACAGATTATAAAAGGGCATAACGGAGACATTTTAATCGGCCGCAGCGAATACGGCGGATTCAAAGTCGTATTAAATATACCAAAATAATTTTACCTTATTGATGAAACAATCCATCTTTTTGCATAAATACAAACTACAAATACAAATTACAAGCAAAGATTCATTTTCAAACACCTTGTAAAAGCTCTCCCAGGGACCGCACATTTCCGCCATCTGTATTCATCCGGTAAAACGGATGAGGGCGATCCCCGGTATATACCTCTACCACAATCTCATCCCCGCTGATTTCCGGTATCAAAGTCAGATAACAAGGGCGATATTCCCAAACCTCCTGTCCCGCCTCAGGAAGCAGATATTCATATACCAGCTCCCGCTCTGTCCCGTCCGGATTTATCCGGTACAGCCGTATCCCAATCTCCTCCTCGGCTTCCGCAATCTGTTCCTGCCCGTCACATACCTCTTTATAACGGATCATTTCCGATACATACGTAGAATAATAAATTTTATCCTTATAAAAAATCACATGATCGATACCCGATTTTTCTTCCGCTATCACGGACACCGTCTTATCCTGCCAGCCATATCCTGCCAAATAAGTGCTTTCGGACTCTTCCCTTGAAAATGTATAAAGCACCCCCTTTTCATCACAGTCAGCAAACCAGGAAACACTGTCAGGCAGACATACCGACGCTTCCTCCAGTTCTATGCCGTCCGCAATCTCAACCTCCTCCACCGTCCAATCCGCAGCACGCTTTGGCGCGAGTTCCCGCCGCATACCCGCCTGATAAATCGTGAAAGCATCATCCAAGGGAATCTCATAAGCCAAATCATACTCCGGCTTATCCTTTTCCATCTCCTCAAAACTGTCACTTCGCCGATTACGAGTACCGATACCCTTCTCCCAGTCATTTACGGAATATTCTGTGGTACAGCCAAAAACAAACCCATATATATTTTCCGAATAAACCAAATACCATTCCCCGCCTTTATAGGCATAAGTAAACTGCTCCTTCCACCTCCAATTGCTTCCTCCGTCAGCCCGGGTTGTAAAAGAAACGCCCTCTGCCGAAAGCGGCCCGTAGGGATCTCCATTGATGCCTCCCTCGTCACTGGTCCGAATCAAATTGCAATCCTGAAAATCCAATTCATACCGTCCCTCCCCATTACTGGCAACAGCAAATAAAATACGCGGCCACCACTCTTCCAAACCAGGATTCGACTTCTCCAATACCCCCACATAATCCGTAATTCCATCCTGATTAAAATCCAATTCCCCGCTGTCCAGCAGCTCCCACCCCTCCGGTACAAAATCCAGGAGCCGCTCTCCCGAAGCCGCCAGCTTCGGAACCTCAGCCGCACCGTCAGATTCCATACCGGACTTTTCCTCCGGTACATCCTGCACCTTTGCCGCAGAAAAATTGCAGCCGCTAAAAAGCGCCAGACACAATCCCCCCAACAAAGCTGCCGTCAAGCTTCTCTTACCCCTCATATTCCCTCCCTGTTTTCCAAATCCACGTAAAGCCGTCCAAAAACTATTTTTATCATTCTAAACCAAGCATGCGTCAAAACAGCATCATCCGGCACGAAAAACCATCCATATGCAAAGCAACAGCCCCGTTCATCCTTTACAAATCCTGTTTTTCTCCAATTCCCACCATCTGAAAACCTTCCCCATGCACTTCATTAGATTCCAACACAACCAAAAAAGCCTGAGGATCTTCTTTCTTCACCGCACGCTGAACCAAAAACATTTCCTTATTGCTGCAAGCACACATAACCACCTGTTTTTTTTCACCGCAATATCCGCCATAAGCACTAAGAATCGTAGTACCCCGCCGACAGCACTCATCAATCACCTGACATATTCTTTTCCCATGTTCCGTTACAATCAACGCCATTTTCCCCGCATTTATTCCATACATAAACTTATCCACAGCCACGGCAAAAATATAATTCACAATCATTCCATAAATAATCCCTTCCACATCACGAAACAAAATCCCCCCTGCAAGAATAATTCCCACATCCGACCAAAACGCAATAATCCCCAGCGAAAGATGAGGTTTCACCGCCTTAACCGACATAATAACAAAATCCGACCCTCCGGTAGACGAGTTTTTCGAATAAATCAATGCATACCCAATCCCTCCAAACACACCGGTACAAAGCGCAGCCAACAACCGATCCCCATCAAAAACAGGAAACAAAGGCGCCACATAATCAATCAAAACAGAAGACAAAACCATACAGCGAATTGAGCTTACAAAAAACTTCCTCCCCAAAAGTCGATAACACAAAATCGCAACAGGAATATTCAATCCAATCGTCAAAAGCCCAATCGGAACATCAAACAAACGATATAAAATCAATGCAATCCCAGAAAATCCGGTCATCGGAAATTTAGCCTGTACCGCAAAATTATAAATCCCGGCCGCAATAAAAATGCTCCCTATTAACTCCCAAAAGAGTTGAAAAGAAAAATTTCTAACACTCCTTAAAGACAAAAATTTCCTCATATTATTCACCCTCCATAATAAAATTAAGACAAAAAAAGAGCAACAGCGTATTATACCAAAATATAATACGCTGCCGCTCTTAAACGAAAGACTATCATACGAAATCAAATCTGTCAACAAAATAGTCCCTAAAATTATCAAGTGAAAATTATCAGGAAAAAATTTCCCCAACCCAATCAGGACATGGCAATCGATATCATTATGCCAAGCCCAAAAACCTTACCGGCGGAGGGGAGGAGGGCCGCCCCGATCAGGGGTGGCGGTACCTGCCCGCAGCCTGCACAGCTTTCCGGCTCCCTCGCAAACCAAAATCCCCCCATATCGCCCCACCCAATCCCCTAAATCCTCACACAATCCTACTCCCTTCCCCCTAACAACCACATGATTTCACCCATTCACTCTACCAACAACCTAATGTCCATCATCCTAAAACACCACCTGCACCAACAGCATATAACAAGCGGTCCCTCCCGCTATAGAAACCAGCATCTGCCGCCTCCAAAGGTGAAGCCCCGCCACAACCCCAATGCTAACAAGCTCCGGCACCCCCCGGCTTCCCGCAAACAAGCTCACATTTTTAAGACAATAAACCACCAAAAGCCCAAACACAGCCGGCGGAAGCACCTTCCCAAGATACCGTACATACCTTGGAGTAGGCTTCCCCGCCGGAAAAATCAAAAACGGCAGAAACCGGGTCAGCACCGTCCCCAGAACCACCATCCCAATCGTAATCATCTGCTCCGCAAACGTCATAACATCATATCCCAATCCTATCCTTTTTTATCAATCCCCGCACTCTCCCCGTCTCTCAAGGGGCTTCCGAAGAAACGTAAGCACCCCAAGAATCACAGCCATAGCCGGAATCAAAAAGCGGTCCGCCCCAAAAGCAACGAGACACAAAAGCGTAACCCCGACCCCCACAAGAGAGCTTACATGCTCTTTCTCCTTCATCCACTGCTCCATAAAAATCGCAACAAACATTGCTGTCATCACAAAATCCAGGCCCTCCGTATCAAACCGAATCAAAGAACCGAAGATTCCGCCAAGGGCCGCCCCGAAAAACCAGTAAAAATGATTCAGCAGCGTCACAAAAAACATAAACCATCCCCTGTCAATCCCTTCGGGAATCCTGGCCGTATAATTAATAGAAAAACTCTCATCACACATGCCGAAAATCAAATAAAAATCCTTCCACCCATTTCCCCGATATTTATCAAGCATGGACAGACCGTAAAATAAATGCCGGGCGTTGATCATCAGCGTCATGGCCAGCACCTGGAACGGATTAAAAGCCCCAAGCAGCAGATTCACGGCCACAAACTCCACGGACCCGGCAAAAATAGTCAAACTCATCAGCATCGGATACCAAAAAGGAAAACCCGACACATTCATATAAATTCCATAAGTCATTCCCAGAAACCAGAACCCGGCAAAAATGGGAATTGTATGGGGAAATGCGGCCTTAAATGCTTTTCCTCGCCTTCCTCTCTCTGACATCCCAAAGCCCCCTACATGGAAATCCATCCAAGCACGCTTGCAATGGAGCTTAATAAAATCACCGCAATGCAGACAGGTGCCAAAAACCGCATAAACAGGCTGTACATTCCCTTGCGGCGAAAACGGGAGGACTGCTCCACCTCCTTTGCAATCCGATCAAGCCCCACCACGCGGGTAACCAGAAAGCAGGTAGCCAGAGCCGCCACCGGCATCATCAGAGAATTTGTGAGAAAATCAAAAAAGTCAAGAATGGACATTCCCAATATCTTCACAAAATCCAGCACACCGAAGCCAAGGGCCGAAGCGGAGCCGAATACCACCATAATTCCCCCCATTAAAAGGGTAGCTTTATGACGGCTCCATCCGAGCTGATCCTCAAAGGTGGACACACCGGATTCCGCCAGAGAAATCGCACTGGTAAGGGCCGCAAGAAGCACCAGAAGGAAGAACATCACACCTGCCCCGGTTCCAAAGCCCATACTTGCAAATACCTTGGGAATCGTAATAAACATCAGCGACGGACCTGCCTGCAGTGTCTCCGGTTCCCCGCCGGAAAAAGCAAAGACCGCCGGGATAATCATCAGTCCCGCAAGCATGGCAATGGCCGTGTCAAAAATTTCCACCTGATTCGTGGATTTTTCAATATCCACATCTTCCTTAATATAAGAACCGTAGGTATACAGAATCCCCATAGCAATCGACAGGGAATAAAACATCTGTCCCATAGCCGCAACTACCGTCATCCAGGAGAAGTCTTCAAGCTTGGGAACCAGAAAATATTTAACGCCCTCAAAAGCTCCGGGCCGGGTCATGGAATAGCCTGCCACAAATATCGCCAAAATCACAAGCACCGGCATCATTACCTTAGAAACACGCTCCACGCCCTGCTTCACGCCTGCAAAAAGAACTGCAATAACAACCAGACTGAAGAGCAGGAACCAAAGCTCCGCGGAAAAGCCTTCCCCAATAAAGCCGGTAAAATAATTTCCCTCCGCCAGCGCAGCCGTATTTCCTTTCAAGTACTCAAAAAGATACTTTGTCACCCATCCGCCGATAACACTGTAATAAGGCACAATCAGCATGGGAATTACCGCGTTGATCCATCCTCCGAAGCGAAACGCCAAGCCCTTTCCAAAGGCTCCGAAGGCTCCCACCGGGCTTTTCTTTGTCATGCGCCCAAGGGCTGTCTCCGATACGATCAGCGCATAACCAAAGGTCATCATCAGAATCAGATACACCAGAAGAAAAATGCCTCCTCCGTATTTTGCTGCCAGATAGGGAAAACGCCAGATATTCCCCAGACCTACGGCTGAACCGGCAACTGCCAGAACATAGCCCATTTTTCCCGAAAAGCTGCTTCGGGATCTTCCTACGTGCAGCAGCGCTCCTGTATTTCCACCTTCCCTCATTTTCATCCTCCTTGTAATTTTCTTATATTCATCCTTACCTTTTTATCACTTTGAGCGGTATATTTCTTTTACTCTGTCGTTAAAAAGATAACGCTATGTCTTTCTATTGTATCGGAACCGGTGGAGGAACGCAAGCTTTTTAGCAGGTGAAATTTGGTAAAAGGTAAAACAGCGCAAATCTGTTATCGCTTGGGTATTTACTGCTTTCTTCGTTCTCTAAAATAGCTTATTCCAAGAAATGATACTGCCAATATTAAAATAATGAGAGCGTTTAATTGATTGAATGACTGTTCGATGTGGGTTCTTTTTATATATCCGTCTATTATAAGATTGATTCCATATTCTTCCGCAAACATCAGGAAGCATATCAGGGAAAGAGCAAAATATTTTTTTCTGCTCCAGATGTGCGTGAGGATGCCGTAGAGACCCCATATTCCCAAAAGCGCTGCAACTGCAATGCACATTCCCATCGTGCGCAGAAGCGGAACTTGCAAAAGAACGTTTAAAACGGCCAGGTAAGGAAAAATCATCAGGCTTAATGCAAGCAGGCTTTTGCAGATTCGTTTCTTCTGTGCCTGGAAAAGAGGCGTAAGGATTCCCCAGGCAGCTATCAGGGACGCGAGCACAATCCGGGACCAGGATAATTCTCCCGAGACGGCAAAATTGCAGATGAGGCATACAATGGCGGCGAGGAAGAAGCCGGCGCTCATTCCTATGAACAGTATATCCCATAACTTTTTTACCCTCTGGTCGGCTGATTTGCGGGAATACTTTAATGCTTCATTTATCAGGGTTTCTGTCTCTTCTTTATTTTCTGTTCCATCCGTAAACTCTGTCTGTTCCTCTTCCACCGTTTTGGCTGCAATTGGTGTCTCATTATCCGGGTCCATTTCCATTTTTTCACCGCTGAGAAGCTCTCCTGTGGATACTCCCAGGGCTTTTGCAAGCGGAATCAACAAACTGATATCCGGGCTGCTGACAGCCCTCTCCCATTTGGAAACGGCTTTATCTGTCACTCCCAGCTTTCCTGCCAGATCCTTTTGGGTTAAATTTCTGGCTTTTCTCATTTTCAATATGAAATCAGCCATCTTTTTTTGTTCATATAATTCATGTTCCATACATTAATCCTTTCCTGCCGTGCTGCGAAGTATTTTTCATGTAGTATGATAAAGAGCTGCCGGGAAATAAGACTGAACACTTATTTCCCGGCAGCCCCATAACCTCAACTCTCTTTCAGTATAAAGGACTTTTTTAGGAAGAACAACCGATTTATAGTTTAGAAACGCAGTTCTACCGTTGGTTTAGTTGATAAATAAACTTTCCGCAAAACGGCCGGCTAAGAAAGCAGTTTATTCACCAATTTTTCGCTCCTGGGCAGGAAAAATCCTGCCACCGGCCCTACCAGGCAGGCGCAGACAATCGTGCCGATTCCAAAAGAGCCTCCCAGCAAAAAGCCCACAGCCACGAAACCTACATCCACAATAACACGCACAATGCTGAACTTAAAATGGCTCTTATCACTGATTACAAGCGCCACCAGATCATTCGGGCCCGTTCCGGCATCTGATTTGATCACTATCGTCATGCCGAAAGCCAGAATCACACAGCCAGCCGCCAAAACGGGAAGCTTAAACCACAAAGACCGCTCCGCCGCAAACAGAAATCCCATAAAATATGTAAAAAAGTCAATGATCGGTCCGCCGCAAATCATACAGAGAAGGGTTCCGATTTTAATATAACTCCTGTCCACAAATAAAAGCACCGCAATAATCAGAAAGCATATGGCAATATGCGTATAGCCATGCGTCAGCGCCTCCCATCCGGTCCCTTCGCTCACCGTCCGGAAAATTCCCTGCACCAGTACATTAAAAGGATCTGCCCCCAGATCGGCAAGCAGGAACAAGGTCACGCCCAGATGGGCAATCGTAAGTCCTGCAAGTAAAATCAACACCCTCAGCAGCGTTTCTCTCACAGTTCTTTTCATAATCTCTACACCCTCCCTACAATTAATACGCTAAACACAGCAATCACATTCCACTCCGACAGGGTGTGTATGAGCCGCCCAATTCGGCATCTTCTCCGGACACAGCTTGAAACTGCATAAGCTTATTTCAAATCCTCCAAAAGCCGCTCCCACGCATCTTCATGCTCCACATAATACAGCGGACAGGGTTTGCCGCCCGCGTCATAGTGGCGCAGCACATCCTCAGGCTGCAAATCATATTCATACAGCAGCCAATCTACCAAATGCAGAAGAGATTGATACGTAGCACCCGTAAAGCTTCCGTCTTCCGCAAGGTGACAGCACTCAATGGAAATAGAATCGTAATTTCTCCCCTTCACCGCATAGGCAATCTCCTCCCGGGGGATGCACTGTATAATCTCCCCGTCATACCCGATAATAAAGTGAGAGCTTGCCGATGTCTCCTGGGTATCCTTCAGATTTTCAAAATAATTCCTGTTCTCCTCCGCCGAGGTCCCCGGATTGGCCGTGTAGTGGACAAAGATATTTTTCACCTTCTCCAATGCCTCCCCCGGCCTGGAATATGGATTCTCCGTCAACAGCATTTCCATAATCTCCGGCGGATCAACCGGCTCTCTTGCAGCTTTTCGAATGATTTTGTGGATTCCAAAGCCCAGTCCCACCCCAAAGAGCAATACCACTAAAAGAGCAAAACCGCGGGCAAAAATTGCCCTTCTCCTCTGCCGCTTCTTCCTGTGCTCCCACTCTCTTCGGCTCATTCGTCTGCGCATCCTCTTAGATTCCTTTGGCTGTCCTTCACCCGGACTTTGCTTCCCCAAAACCCGTTTTTCTTCCCCGTCACATTCTGTGTAAGATCTTGTCAACATCCTTCTTCTTTCCGATCACCATCAAATGCTGATCCTTTTCAAATATATGATCTGCCGACGGGAGCAGGTTCAAGTCCTTCCCTGTCTTGATTCCAAGGATACTTACCTGATACCGCACGCGGAAATTCAGAGCCCGGATGCTGTGTCCCAGCCATTCCTTAAGAAGCGGAATCTCGTAAATGCCATAGTCATCCGTCAGTTCCAGATAATCAAAAACATGATCGGAACTGAACTTCTTCGCCGCCCGCTCCGCCGTGTCTCTCTCCGGATAAATCACCTCGTCCGCCCCGTTGCGCAGCAAAAACTTTGCCTGTATATCCCGCTCAGCCTTGCTGACCACATAGGAGGCGCCAAGCTCTTTTAACAAGCTTGTAATCTCCAGACTATTCTGAAAATTGCCGCTGATGCAGACGAAGCACACATCAAAATTGCGGATGCCAAGGCTTTTTAACACCTCCACATTGGTACAGTCGCCAATTTGAGCGCTTGTCACAATGGGCAGCAGATCCGCCAGGCGCTCCTCATCCTCATCCACAATCATAATTTCATTGTCCAATTCCGCCATATTCATGCAGAGCAGATGGCCAAATTTTCCCATTCCTATCATTAAAATTGATTTCATATCTCTATCCTATTCCAGTTCCGTAAAATTCTTCCCAGTACACTCACATGAAATCAATTTCCAACCACAAAACCATGTGCTTGTAAATCGATTTGTGCACTGTGAAGTATTTTACTGTATCCAGTTCCGTAAAATTCTTCCCAGTACACTCATATGAAATCAATTTCCAACCACAAAACCATGTGCTTGTAAATCGATTTGTGCACTGTGAAGTATTTTACTGTATCCAGTTCCGTAAAATTCTTCCCAGTTACATAATCCCTCACCCCACGGGAATCCGCTCCGTGGGCTTCTGAGCCGGTGATGTCTGACGGTTCTCCGTGAAAATCAGGGCAAAAGTCAGGCTTCCCATTCTGCCGCAGTACATCAGAAGCATCAAAATCAGCTTGCTCACCGTCTTAAGGCTCCCTGTGATTCCCACCGAGATTCCCACCGTTCCGAGAGCCGAAACCACCTCAAACAGCACATCCGCCAGAGGAAGCTGCTCCACCGCCGTCAAAATCAGAGTTCCGAACAAATCCAGCAGCAGGCTTAAGGTCAGAATAGCCGCCGCCCGTTTGACCACATCCTCCTCCAGTCTCCGCCCGAAAATCTCCGCTCCCTTTGTCCGCCTTAAGGTAGAACGCAGATAAATAAGAAGCACCGCCAGGGTAGTCGTCTTAATTCCTCCCGCCGTAGAGCCGGGATTGCCCCCCGTAAACATCAGCATCGCCATCCAAAGCTTGCTGCTGTCCCTTAAAGCCGCCGTATCAGCCGTATTAAAGCCCGCGGTCCGGGTGGTGGCCGACTGAAAGAGACTTACAAGAATCTGCTTTCCCACAGGCTCCCCTGCAAGAATACCGTCACTTTCCAGCACAAAGAACATCAGCGCACCGCCGAACAAAAGCACGGCTGACATGGACAGCACAATCTTCGTGTGAAGGCGGTAGCGGCGGAAATGCCACTTATTTTTCAGCAGATCATCCCATACAAGAAAACCGATTCCTCCAATCATAATCAGAAAAATCAATGTGAGATTCACTAAAGGATCTCCGGCGTAATAAGTCATAGAGCTGCCCGGCTCCCGCACTCCCATCAGGTCAAAGCCTCCGTTGCAGAAAGCTGAAATGGAATGAAAGACCCCGTAATAGAGTCCCTTTCCCACTCCAAAGTCTCCCGCAAAGCGAATTGCCAAAAGGAGCGCTCCGATCCCTTCAAAAATCAGGGTCCCAAACAGCAGCTGACGCACCAGCTTTACAATGCCGCCAATCTGCAGCGTATTGACGCTTTCCTGGAGAATCCCCCGCTCCTTCAGCCCGATTTTCCTGCGCAGAAGCAGAGAAAAGGTGACGCTGAAAGCCATCAGTCCCAGTCCTCCGAGCTGTATCATCAAAAGAATCACAAGCTGCCCGAAGAGGGTCCAGTGGGAAAAGGTATCATGCACAATCAGTCCTGTCACACAAGTAGCGCTTACCGCCGTAAATGCCGCGTCTAACAGACTGGTGCTCTGTCCTTCCCGCGTTGCAATGGGCAGCAGCAAAAGCAGCGTGCCCACCAGAATAATTCCCAGAAAGCTCAAAGCAATGATTTGTACCTTGGAAAGCCGGGATGACCGCAGCCGTCCCTTTTTCCGTTCTATTTGTTCCAAATATTCTCACCAACCATTTATATGCAAAATTCCTGCTTTACCGTCCCATCCAGTTCCTTCCAGGTAAAACGGCCATCCTCCAGCGTCATGTAACCGTGCCAGCTTCCTTCCTTGGGAATGGACACGGAACCGGGATTCAGGTATACATAATGTTCCGCCTCCTTGCACACCGGCACATGGGTGTGGCCGTGAAGAAGAATATCCCCCTTTTTCAGCATGGGAAGATTTTTTTCATTAAAGTTATGCCCATGAGTAACGAAAATCATCCTGCCGTTTACATACAGAATACAATATTCCGCCAGAATGGGAAATTCCAGGACCATCTGATCCACCTCGGTGTCACAGTTGCCTCTCACACAGAGAATCTCCTCCTTTCTGGCATTTAACATGGCCAGCACTTCCTTGGGGGCATAGCCCTCCGGCAGATCATTGCGGGGGCCGTGATAGAGAATATCCCCCAGTAAAAGGAGCTTCTCCGCCTGTTCCCGGTCATAGGCCGCAAGCATTTCTCTGCAAAAGCCTGCTGCTCCGTGGATGTCTGATGCAATCATAAGCTTCATTGGTTCTTTTCCTCCAACATCTCCAGGTATTCCTTATAATCACTGGAAAATACGCTTTGGCTTCCGGCCTTTTTCATACTCAGCTTCACCTGACCCTTGGATGCCGTAGGGCTTTTTAAAGTGCCGGCTCCGCCTACGCAGCCTCCCGGACAGGCCATGCCTTCCAGCAGATAGCCGTCGTACTGGCCCTTTTTCGCCAGATCCAGCATTTCCCGGCAGGCCCGCAGCCCTTCGGCGCTCTGTACTTTTACCTCCCGGCCGGGGTCGATTTCATGAATACAATTTACGACTGCGGAGGCTACGCCGCCCGTTACCGCAAAGCCTCTTCCGTCTCCGCTTGCGTCCGCCAGCTTTTCGGTCTGGGTGATAGCTTCAAAGTCCACGCCCTTTGCCTCGAACATGCCCATAACCTCCTCGAAGGTCAGAACGAAATCCACATCGCTTCTTATGGTTCTGCGGCTTGCCTCCAGCTTTTTCGACGCACAGGGTCCCACAAAGACCACCTTGCAGCCGGGATGCTCTTTTTTCAGCAGACGGCCGGTCAGAACCATCGGGGTCAGCGCCATAGAAATGCAGTGGGCGTACTCAGGATACAGCTTTTTGGCCATCACGGACCAGGCCGGACAGCAGGAGGTTCCCATAAAGGGCTGTTTTTCCGGCACTTCCTCCATAAAGTCCCTTGCCTCCTCGATGGTACAGAGATCCGCTCCCACAGCTACCTCCATCACATCGGCAAAGCCAAGCTGACGGAAGGCTTCCTTCACCTTCTCCGCCGGAAGCTCCTTCCCCCACTGGCCCACAAAGGCCGGCGCAAGGGCCACATAGACAGGCTCGTCGCTCTTGATGGCATGGATAACCTGGAAGATCTGGCTCTTGTCAGCTATGGCGCCGAAGGGACAGTTTACCAGGCACATGCCGCAGGATACGCATTTATCATAATCTATGTCCGCCCGGCCAAATTCATCGGTTCCGATAGCGTCTACGCCGCATGCCTTGGCACAGGGACGCTGCATCTGGATAATGGCGCCGTAGGGACAGTTTTTCATGCATCTTCCACATTTGATACATTTTTCCTGGTCTACCACGGAGCGGCCGTCTACGATGGAAATAGCGTCCTTGGGACATACCTCCTTGCAGGGATGGGCCAGACAGCCCTGGCAGGCGTCCGTCACCCTCACCTCATTATCGGGGCAGGCGTGGCAGGCGAACTTGATGATGTTGACCAAGGGCGGATCGTAGTATTTTTCAGCGATGGCGCTCTCCTCAATGCCCTGGGATACGGGAGCGTGCTCGGTCATCTTCCGTAAGGGAAGGCCGATGGCAAGGCGCAGACGCTCTTCTACAATGGCCCGCTCCAAGAATACGCTTTCCCGGTAGGTTGCTACCTCGCCGGGGATAATCTTGTAAGGCAGATCGATGATTCGGGAGTAGTCGCCGCCCTCATAGGCCATACGGGCGACCTCGGTGAAAATCTTCTGACGGATCTCTACGACGTTGGTATAGACACCTCTCATGCTTTTGTCCTCTCTTTTCTGATTTTTCAAAACCCGGGATGTATAACCTTCTTTGTGTTATGTAAATCTCTTGTATTTGTACCATGCCGCACGAACTGTTTCTTATGGTAAGAATGTTATACATAGGTGTTTTTGTTTTGCGCATTTATAAAAAGTTTACCATATCCGCGAGGGGTTGTGAACAATTTTCATAAAAAATTAAGATGCAAATTAAGATGCGGACGGGTTATTTCGTCAGAGGGAATGAGCGCAGACAGAGCGCGGATAAAGTCCGGGACTGCCGCAGCAAAGATTGCACATACAAGATACGGCATTTAAACAAAATCAGATTCCATTATATCTTGTATACATTTTTCTTCGTGCAGCAGTCCCTTGAATGGGATGCCCATATGGTATATGTAGATGGAGCGCTTTTCGTAATTCATGATTTCCATGAATCAGCGGACTGTTCCGCGGCTTTTGCGTGCTCGATATAGAGCTTACGGATACCCGGGTATTCGCCCAGGCCCTTCATAACACATTCTACGGTAAAGCCTGCCGCTTCAAAACGGCTTCGCCAGGAGTCCTCGTCCTCTCCGGACATATCATGGATGGCATGATCGCCCGCTACGACCATGAAAGGAGCCAGGATTACCTTCTTTGCATGAATCTCTGCCGCTTTTTTGAGGAGGATATCCAAAGAAGGATAGGCTTCTACGGTTCCGAGGAATGTATGGGAATACCCCAGCTCTTTCAGCATATCATCCAAGGCGGCATAGACGGAGTTGGCATAGTGGGTGGTTCCGTGTCCCATGAATACCAGCGCGTCGTCCTCTCCCTGATTCGGAAATTCATTCATTACTGCTTGAAGAGCTTTCCTTTGATCCTCCGCAGACGTCAAAAGGGGGTCACCGAATAGGATGGAGGTAAAATTCTCTCTGCTAAGAAGTACATCCTCCTTCATACGCTCGTTCTCGATGCCGTTTACCAGATGAGTCGGCTGAACAATCACATGGGTAATGCCATCCAGCTGCATCTGCTCCATAGCTTCTTTTACCGAGAGGATACGGATTCCGTCACGGCGGAGAAGCTTGGCTATGATAATCCTACTGGTCCAGGCCCGATATATCCTGTAATCGGGAAATGCCTCATCCAGATCGGCTTCAATGCAATCGATGGTCCTCTCCCTTGTTTTGGAAACGCTTGTTCCGAAGCTTACCGCGAGAATTGCTTTTTTTTCCGTATCTGCTTTCATTGCTGTATGCCTGCTTATTTTTCTTTTCTCTGCCGGCGGACAAAGGGTATCATGGACATAGCGGCCTGGGCGCCCTCGCCTACGGCGGTGGAGATCTGCAGAAGTCCGCCAATGCAGTCTCCGGCTGCGTACAGGCCGGGAATGTTGGTTTCCATCCGCTCATTGACCTTGATGTTCTGCCCCTCTGTGAAGGCTCCGGCTTTTCTGGCCAGCTCCATAGCTCCGGCGCTTCCTAATGCTACGAAAAGTCCCTCTACGGCGATACTGCTTCCATCCTCAAAGGTGATGCCCTCCACCCGCTCCGTACCGTCCACGGAACGTAAGGGTTCCCGGATCACCTGAACTCCTTCGGGCACTTCCGTCTTTAACTCCCGGCCGTTGGTTAAAAGCACGGCGGACTTTACCACCGGGAGAATTTGACTCATCTCATGGATGGCATAGTCTTCATTTCCAAGAACGGCAACCTCCTTGCCGCGATAGAAAAAGGCGTCGCAGACGGCGCAATAGCTGACGCCTCTGCCCTCCAGCTCCTTTAAGCCTTCTATTTTCAAGGTTTTGCGGCCGGTTCCTGTGGCCAAAAGTACAGTCAGGGATTCATAAGTTCCGTTTTTACCCTCCAAGATGAAATGACCGTTCCAGGTGATGTGAAAGATCTCATCCTCCACCAGCTCCACGCCAAGGCTTCGGGCCTGGGTTTTCGTATTTTCTACCAGCTCACAGCCGGAAATAGGCTCCGCCATTCCGAAATAATTCTCGATCCGATCCGCCTTTTCCAGTGCTCCGCGGTCCTTGCCGATTACAAGGGTAGTCAGATTCGCCCGACTGGTATAGAGAGCGGCCGACAAGCCCGCCGGGCCGCTCCCAATCATTACTGCATCATACATTGTGCTGCTCCTTTTATTTTCGTGCGCTGTCCGATTTATCAGGCTGACAGTACACCGGCTCCGCATGTTCTCTGCCGCCGTCTTATATCAGAGGAATTTCCTCTTGTTTTATCTTGTATCCATATTCTCAGCGGACAAGGGGACACGCGATTTTGCACCACAGATTTGCGATTCTGCCGCGAACTGTCGCTCATGTATCAAAACTTATAACTTATACTCCCAACAGCTCCCGTAAGTTTTCCTTGGACTGAAGGCCCACGGCGCTTCCGGCCACCTTGCCGTCTTTAAATACGAGAAGGGTGGGAATGTTCATCACTCCATACTGCTGCGCCAGTCTGCCGTTTGTATCCACATCCAGCTTGGCAAATTTTACGCTGCTGATCTCCTCCGCCAGTTCGTCCACAATGGGTCCCTGCATCCGGCAAGGTCCGCACCAGGCCGCCCAGAAATCCACCAGTACGGGGATGTCAGATTTTAATACCTCCTGCTCAAAATTTTGTTCTGTTATTTCTATTGGTGCCATAATCATTCTCCCTTCTTTGTGCTGAACATATTTTTTGTGCATATAGGTATACCTGCTGGGTATTTCCTTCTTCCGCACAAGCTCTTTATGCATATAGGTACTCCGTAAGGTGCTTTCCGACCCTGCACTTGAGTTTCAGCACCCTTACCCCTATTTTCATAGTATACCGCAAATGCCGGCGTAAAAAAAGCCTTTTTTTACCATTGATTCCGTAAAACATTGCAATTAGCGCTCTAAAAATATGGAATTTTTTGTAAATCCTTACTTGCCTGTACCGCATACCCGCCCAGGGCGGTCTAAAAAGCCTTGATTTACGGGGGTCTGGAATATCCTAAAGCGTGATATTTATCCCTCTGTTTCCGCTTGCGCTGTGCGGCTCTGATTCTTTTCATGCGTCCGGCGCACTCCGGGCAGTATTTCCCCCGGTTGGACTTGGGGAGAAAATACCCGCCGCACTCGGTACAGCGTTTCCTGTCTGCCCGGTGGAGTAGGGCGGCTTCCAGTTTCCCGTCCAACGGCAGCACGGCGGCAATGAACCAGCGGCACAAGAGGGAATAGCTGATACTCTGGACGCATACGCAAGGCTCGCCGTTATCCAGCAAGATACAGTTGCCGTTATCGTAGTTGCAGCACTCATGCACAAGACGGCGGGCGGCTCTGTGTTGCTGGTAGTCCATGTAGGGGCGTTTACCGTTCATTTTCCCGCCCCTTTCCCCGTTCCGGCTCCCGGCGTAAGATTCGGTCAAGATTGCTTTTCACGGTCTGCAATTCCCGGACGTTCTCTTTCTTCTCCCGGTACTCGTTGTAAAGGGCGTTTTTCTCTTTGGTTAGCTGCTCAATCTCGGTTTGTAATGCTTTGGACGCTGGCAGCTTGGAGAGTCCCTGTGCCTTGAAATACCGGGCGGCAGATTCGGAAATGATAAACTCGCTTTCGTGCTGCTCCCGGTAGGCTCTCCGGGCTTTTTCCGTTTTCTGCGCCCGCAGTCCGTCACGGGCTGGCTTGGTCTTGATGTACGCCAATAGCTGTTTCTGCAAGTCCTTTTTCTCCTGCAAGGTGCTTTCCACGGTTTTCAGTTTCCCGGTCACTTCATGCAGCCCGGCACTGGCAGCGGCAAGGGCGGCTTCCAGTTCCTCCGGGGAAGAAAAGCCGGATTCCTCATAAATGCTCATGGTCGCCGCCATTTGCTTTAGGTTGTGAACAGCCGCCCAGCGGTCATATCCGATACCCTTGCCCTCGGCTCGTTTCGCTTCCCGGTCTACCATGCGCTGTACGCTGTCCTGTTTCGGGGCGTTTATAGCGGCTTTATTCCGCTGTAAACGGTCTTTTATGCTGCGGGGGTATTCTTGTTTGGGTGTGAGTGTTTCGACGGCTCTGGCGGCGTTCCGTGCGTTTATGGTGAGTGCTTCCAGTATGGCGGCACGGTCAAAATCATCACCTAATTTCCGGGCGGTGATGGGTTTCGTCCTGTCCGGGGTGAGATAGCTCAATCTTCCCCGGTTCTCCTGTGGCGGCATGGGAAGCGTTCTCTTTATCCAGTGCGGCTTGTCCTTTCCGCTTCGCCCAATACTCACGCTCGGTAACTCTGTTTTTGCTGCCATTGAGTAAATCAATCTGATAGAGGTTTTCCCGGTGGCACATCTCCATGACTTCCGCTTTGAAATACTCCATAGCTGCGTCCGTACAGCGGTGCTTGCAGCCCTCCCTTGTGTCGGCTGGTCTTTCCATGTAGGGAAGCAGCGGCACTTCCGCAATCCGTAGGGAATTGATTACGATATGCACATGAATGTTGCCGCTGTGGTTATGCCCGTCCGGGTGGGTGCATACAAGGGCTTGGTGTCCGGGGAAATGCTCTTTACTGAACTGCTCGCCTAACTCCTGCACCCGGTCTACGGTCAAGCCGTTGTCCTGTGCGTCACGGGGGTCAAAACTGATAATGTAATGGTGGCTCTTTACGTCCTCCCGCTTTTGGTTCTTGCCGTATTTCAGATTGGAGCGCATACACGCTATGGCGAAATCTTCCCCGCCGCAATTCAGAGAGGAAATGCGGTAATCATCACGGAGAACAAGCCGCCCGTTCCCGTCCAGTGTGGGCTTCATGGTAAACTCGTCATGCTCAAAGGTTAGGTACTGTTCAGCCGCCCCATAGTTGGCATTTTTAGAGCTGATATGTTTGAACGTTGCCAACGGCTTCACCTACTTTCTGCAAGACTTCAAACTTCAAGGCGGCAAGTTCCGCTGTGGCGGCTCGTACCTCTTGGGAGAGGGCGTTATAGGGTGCGCCGTATTCGTTCAGACAGCGGGCAATCTGATTCAAGTTGCCGCCGATTTTCCCATACTCGGCGGTTAGCTTCCCAACGGCAGACAGCAATTCATCATTGACCGGGGAAACGGTAATGACCGGGCGTATGCTTGACTTGGTAAGGGCTTGCCGGATAAACTCGGCTTGGCTCATTTTGCAGAGGGTGACACGCTCGGAAAACTCGGTATATTCTTCCTCGGTCAAGCGTGTCTTGATTACCCGGTGGCAGTGGGGCGTGTTGTATTTTCTCATGGGCTTCAACTCCTTTCTTTTTATGCTTTGCCCTCTCACCAATAGGAGAAAAACAGGGGGTAAAGCGAAAGTGTTTTTTGAAAAATCCGAAAAAATTTTTGAGGGATTTTTCAAGCGGCGCAAGCCGCAAAAAGGCGGGCTTGGGGTGGCAACCCCAACAAGATTCCCATAGGACAAAATGAGCCGATAGGCGAAATTTGGTACTGTGGTAGAATCTTGCTCTTAAAAAGTGGCGGCTTCCCCTGTGTGGGCTTCCGTCAATACCTTTAGTGCCGCAAGCGGGGATTTTACCAAAGCTGCGGCGATATTTCTCCCCTTACTACCTACAACACCACGCAAAGCAAAAATGACGGTGATTTGCGGAAATTTCCCTCTATTCCTTACAAAACCGCACAAGCCGGAATAGGCGGGAATTTTGAGAAATTTCTTTTTATCCCCCTTTGCACGGCATAATACTGGCGATTTCTGAAAATGCCAAAAAAAGGCGCAAAAAACAGGAAACCTTTTTTGATTTCCTGTCTTGGTGTGCCGTTTTATGTAGCGATAATTATTCAGTTTTTCGGTATGGCTGTTCATCAAAACGGAACTTGAATAGGGCGGCAACAAGCCGAGATTTTATGCTGTCCTCGGTATCCCTATCAATATGCCCGTTTTCAATGGCGGCAATTCGGATACACTTGCTGTAATGTCGTAAAACCTCGTCCACGGCTTCCGGCTCGCCACTGGTCGCCCGGACAATCGTTTCATAGGACAAAAGGTTCGGATTCCCCATGTGAAAACACCTCCATTTTCCTTTGCAGGAGTTTTAACGTCCTGCGGATTAGATACCCGGTCGTACTCCGGCAGCGTCCGTACATTTTCCCGATTTCCTGTTGTGTATAATTCCCGAAAAAGTAAAGGAAAATGATTTCCCGGTTTCTTTCCGGCAGGGATAACAGGGCGGCGGCAAGTTCCCCATTGGTAAGGATAACTGTCTGACCGCATATCGTAATGGGGTATTCTTCATAAGGTGCTTCAAAATATTCGTCTGTTGTGCCTAAAGGGTAAAACTTTTCTTCTGTGAGGTATTCAAGGGATATTTCTTTTTGCCGCCGTCTGCTTCTGTCACGCCATGCGTTGATAGCCGCAAAGCGTATGACGGTCTTGCAATAGCCATTGAAAGTATACATGATGTGTTCTCTGTATGCTTCTGCATAAGGCATATACGATTCCCCCTTTCTCCCACATAGGGCGGTGCATGGTTTATGGATACATTTTTATAATTTAGAGGGGCGGCAACACTTTTTGTTATCGTCCCTCTAAATAGCGATAATAATACTTGATGCTGTTATCAATAGCAGAATAAAACAATATTCATATTTCTGTTGACTTTCCCCTATTAGAATTTTGTTTTTAGCATTCTTTGATATATAAAACATCTGATAATCTGCTGGTATACTTACATTTATTCAAATCACAAGCAATCACTTCATCATTGGAAATGTTTTCAATAGTTACTGAATAAAATCCTCCGGGTTTATTAAATCCTAATCCCAAAAGCAAATTATTTTGTTTCAATCTCACATCACATCTTTTCCCTACAAGGTAATTGCCAATATCCTTAATGGATTCTTTGCTTGGAATAGGTGGTAGCTTCATTTGCTTTTTCTTATCAACAAAATCAGAAATGGTGCTAACAGAATATCCGTCTATAAATCCCAGCTTACCCTTGTCATTCATAATAATTAAATATGACTTCTGAATTGATACAAGAGCAACGCAGTGCAAACCGTTAAACTCTCGGTCTTTCAAAAAAATCCGCACCCATTTTCCAACATAAGATTCATAAGACGATATTTCCCTTTGTACGCTACAATCTTCTGCTGTTGCAGTTTTATCTCGCATAAGATAGTCTAAATCAACATCTAATATTTCGCAAAGTATCAATAACTTTTCCGTTTCGGGGTATCCTAAACCTGTTTCCCATTTTGAAACGGACTGTCTTGTTACATTGCACTTTTCAGCCAACTCTTCCTGCGACAATCCCTTTGATTTTCGCAAACTCTGTAATTTATCAGCAAACACCATTTGTATGCCCTCCTTATTTTTGATGGTTTTATTTTAACCTATACTCTTTATTATACCACCAATTTTGTCGTGCTTTTTCGCAACTTGAAGTTGCGATACCACTTTTACTCTATGTAATGCTTTTCTATACAGAAAATATTTAATCTCTTACGGGGTTAATTCTTCGTATCTTACTATGGAGAGGTCTATTTATGTACGTCAATTCAATCTTTCAAAGTAACTATTCAGAACCACCCTTATTCAAAGATGAAATCAGGATGACCTGAGATTGCATTTCTGATTGCTTCGTAAGCATTGTATCCCTGCTTATGTGCTGTACCAACGTAGGACAT
>CAJTDE010000012.1 GCA_910574835.1 Clostridia bacterium
CTCTATTTTCGTACCAGATACAGAGAAATGTCCATTTCCTTGGCTCATTTATCTGAGAGTAACAATAAAAATTCCTTGAATTTTTAAGGAAAATCACTTGACAATATAGGGAGGAAAAATGATGTTAGGAACAGGGGGAAACGCAGTTACGGTTGTAATTGTTTTGGAGTTCATACTTGCAATTTACAGTGTGGCTCTTGTGATGAGCACAAAGAAAAAATGGCTGAAGATCGTACATATTGTACTTGCTGTTTTTTGGGTAGTTTTGGCGTTGTTAAATATTTTCTTATGACGCAGGTAGGGCTGTTTTATGTGAGACAGCCCTATAGTTAGATTATGAATCAATTTATGCGGGAGCGTGCCATGAATGTGTATATTACAAAACTAAACGGGATGTCCTTTACGAGCACGGAGCAGTATGCTCAGCATATGGCGGCAGATATTGCACATTCGTTAGGAATCAGGGAAATGGGTATCTATCGCTATTATGCGGAGGCAGAGAGCGCAGAAAACCGTACAAGGCGGTTTGACGGGATTATTGCGGGAATCAATGCGGGAGATATTGTGATCTGCCAGTTCCCGACATGGAACGGTCTGTCATTTGAACGGGCGCTGGTGAGACATATCAAGGCCTATCATGGGCGTATTATCATCTTTATCCATGACGTTGAAGCTCTGATGTCGGACGCACACCACAAGGATTTGCAGGGCACAGTGGAATTGTATAATGAGGCGGAAGTATTGATCGTCCCGTCTCTCGGAATGCGGATGTTTTTGACAGAGCATGGCATTCGAACCGGAATGAAGTTTGTCATCCAGGAGATGTGGGATTATACGGCACTGCCAGGAGCTTTGGGGGCTGGGACATGGAACAGAGAAATTCATTTTGCGGGAAATCCCGACGGTATTCATTTTCCAAACGCATGGGAGTGCGAAGTTCCCCTGAAAGTATATTCTGATTCGGAATGTCATGGAACCTATGTGCGGAAAATGGGATGGCTGGCGCCGGAGCGCCTTTTGATGGAATTAGCAAAGGGCGGTTTCGGGTTGGTGTGGTATGGAAATGAGGAATGGCGACGGTATTTGTCGGTGAATAACAGTTTGAAACTTGGTGCGTATTTTGCCGCCGGAATACCGGTAATCGTACCTAGGGGAATTTCAAGCCAGAGCATAATTGAGAAAAATCATCTTGGTATCGCGGCGGACACGCCGGAGGAGGCGGCGGAAGCCATAAAAAACATGACAGAATCGGACTATCAGGTATATTCGGCAGCAGTAGCGCAGTTTGCCCCTTTGGTAAGGGAAGGATTTTTTACAAAGAAGTGTCTGTTAGACGCTATTCACATGTCCATGCGAAATGATATGTATACGTATTCTGAGTCGAATGAGGCTTACAGGATGTCTGAATGTATATTTTCATATGTCTGCCTCAAGGAATCTTATAAAAATAATCTGGCGTTGTCATGGACTTTTCAGGGCGAGGCGGAAGGATTTTTGATCTATGATGCGGATTCCGGGAAAGCAGCGGGGGAGGTTTCCAATGTGCTGGAACATTATTTTCTTTTGGAAGATTATCCGAAAACAGCCCGGTTTATTGTGAAGGCTTATGTCAGGACACTAAAAGGAAAAATGATATTGGCGGAGTCCGGAGTGGCAGCCGTATCCGAAATGCTTCCGATAAAACCCGTTGTCAGTTTGATCATGCCGGCATATAATGCGGAGAAATATATTGCCAGAAGCATTGATACTGCGCTGGCGCAGTCGTTTCCGGACATGGAGCTTATCATTGTGAACGACGGCAGCACGGATGGAACGCAGGCGGTGCTTGATTGGTATCGGGAGCGGTATCCGCAGGTGAAAACTTTTTATAAGGAAAACGGAGGGCAGGCCACTGCCAGGAATATGGGAATCGAAAAGGCGGAGGGAAATTATATTGCTTTTATGGACAATGACGATACGCTCAGGCCGGATATGATAGAGAGATTATATATCTCAATTGTGAAAAATGACTGTGATATCGCCATGACATCGGTATACATGCTGACAGGAGAGAAATATGAGGATATGACAAGTTATCCCATGACTGAGGATACGGCTGTTTCCATAGAAGTGTTTTTTGAGTACTATATGAGAAGTCTTTCGCCGGTGCTTTGGAATAAATTGTATCGCGCTTCCCTTGTAAAGGAACATCCTTGTGCTGTCCGGGTTACGTTCGAGGATGATGCATGGACTCCTTATGTTTTATCATATGCCGATCGTGTGTGTTACATCAATGCACACCTGTATGAATATGACAGAAGCAGCAGAGGCAGCACGGCAATCCACGCTTCATGGAACAGGCCGATAGAAGAAAAGTTTCTTGATCACAGGGAATTGGTTTTATTTTTCCTTGAGAATGGAAATCAGGAGAGAAAAGACTTGCTGAAAAAGCTTGCTTTGGTTTATGTGTCGGCGTTTCCGTATTCTGGTTCCTATGTTGGATATAGTGAATTGAGAAAAGAGATAGAGCAAATGTGAATGTGGTACGCAGAAATCGTTTAATATGGAGGCGGAGATGAATTTATACATTACTCGGTTAAATGGAATAGAAAACCAGCCAAAATTCTTGCAGTGTATGACTGCGGAAATAGCACATTGGCTTGGTTTTAGGGAAATGGGCATCTATTATTACAATGCAAATGCGGAAAGCGATGGAAATCGGTCGGTTCGGTATGACGGTATGATAGCGGGCATATCGGCAGGAGATGTCGTGGTTTTCCAATTCCATACATGGAATGGGCTGAAGTTTGAACGCGGCCTGGTAGATCGTGTCAAAGCGTATCACGGACGTGCTGTTATTTTCATTCATACCGTAGAGGCGCTGATGATTAGAAGCAGCGGTTTTATGCTGGGAGAAACGGTGGAACTCTTTAATCAGGCAGAGGTATTGATTGTGCCTTCCTATGCCATGAAACGGTTCCTGGTGGATTCGGGTATACGGCCTGATATGAAGTTTGTCGTTCAGGAGATGTGGGATTTTACGACGGGTATAAACTTTACGGGAGAGCCTGTATTCCGGAAGGAAATTCATTGTGCCGGAGGTTTTGCCCCGAATATGGTACGGAACTGGAACAGTGATGTGGCGCTGAAACTATACAATTCTTCTATGGCTGTTCCGAACCGGAATGTCACTAACATGGGTACGTTAAAGGCAGAGGAACTGCTGATTGCTTTATCCAAGGGCGGATTCGGCTTGGAATGGTATCATGATGAACAGGCGTACAAGTATATGAAATACGGCAATTCGTTATCCCTGAGCAGATATCTCGCAGCCGGAATACCGGTGATTGTTCCTGCAGGGATTTCCTGCCGGAAATTGATAGAAGATAACCATCTCGGGCTTGTGGTGAATACTCCGGATGAGGCTGTGAGAGCCATTGAAGCTATGAGTGAACCGGAATATCGGAAGTATGTTCAGCATGTGGGACAATTCGCCCTTGCTTTGCGAAATGGGTATTATACGAAAAAATGTCTGATCGATTCCGTCCAGGCGCTTTTCAGGGAGGATCTGGGAAAGACCTTTTTACAGGAAAGTGATATTTATGATCTGGATGATTATAAGTTCGTATCGGCGGTATTAAAGAAATCTTACGGCGGAAAGCTTGTCTTGTCGTGGAACCTGGAAGGGGAAGGAGACGGCTTTTTCCTATATGATGCATCCGGAAGGATGATTGAGGAGACGGAAAACAGCCGTCAGCATTATTTTCTTGTAGGAGGCCGGGAGGAGACAGAGGGCTTTCAAGTCAAAGCTTATATCAATACACCGAAAGGAAAAATGATCGTGGCAAAGTCCGCACTTGTCCAGCTGGGTGCAGGAGAGTATGAAAAACCCCTGGTCAGCATAGTGATTCCGGCATACAATGCACAAGACGGTATTGCCAGGAGCATCGACACAGTATTGGCTCAGTCTTTTCCTGATGTGGAAATTATCGTTGTTGACGATGGAAGTACGGATAATACGCCGAATATCGTTGACTGGTATGCTTCAAACTATCAGAATGTCACGGCAATCCATCAGGAAAATGCGGGAGTTCAAGCGGCAAGAAACATGGGAATAGCACATGCAAGAGGTGAATTTACCGGTTTTATAGACAGTGATGATATGATTCGGCCTGATGTGGTGGAAAAGATGTATCATTCCGTGAAAAAGAATCATTGCGATATCGCAGTTATGTCCGCATATAAGATAGATAATAGGGGGTATGAGGAATTCATGCGGTATCCGCTCAAAGAAGATGCGGCCATGCCGGTGGAAAATTTTCTTCAGATGTATGCTTCCGAAGCGTATGCACTGCCGGCGCTCTGGAATAAATTATACCGCACTTCCCTTGTGAAAGAACATCCGCTGCCTCAGATTGTGTATGAAGATGAAGCTTGGACGCCTTACGTGTTGTCTTATGCAGAGACAGTTTGCTATCTGAATATTCATGGTTATGAATACGACAGAAGTACGTGCAGCGGTTCACTTGTAGATAAATGGGCGGGGAAATCAAGAGATGAAGTGCTTGAGGACCATAAACGGTCGATTATATTTTATTTGGAGCATGGAAATCCTAAAAGAAAGGAATTGCTGAAAAAACTGGCGGATAATGAGCTGGCCTATTTTGGAAGGGTAATGGCATATCCTAAATATGAGGAAGTGAGAAAGCAGATAGCAGAGCTGGTATGAATGGAATCCTATTGAAAGAAGAGGGGAAAATATGAATATTCTGATTGCTGCAAATACGAAATTTATGGGACCGACTTCTGTAATGGTGTATTCCCTTTGTTGCAGCCATAGAGATACGGAGGTAGATATATATCTTGCTTACCATGATTTGAGGGGACAAGATATTGAAAGACTGCAAAAGATTATGTCTTGTTTTGGGTTGAAAAAACTCCATTTGTTGGATGTGGGGGAAGAATTTAAATCAAAGGTCGTAGCAACACAGCGGTTTTCGTATGAAACATATTACCGTATTCTTGCAATAGATATGCTGCCAAAAGAAATGAAACGCATCCTGTATTTGGACGCAGACATGCTGGTAAAAAAAGACTTAACAGAAGTTTATGAAACGCCTATGAATGAACGGTGTCCTTTTGTTGTTTGCGCTGATATGATGGGACCGACAAGAGGCGGAAATAATAGGGGAGTGATCCCGGAGGATTGCCTGTATTTTAATGCGGGTTTCATGTTGATGAATTTAGAATATTTGAGAAAAAGGAACAGTGTAGGTTATATTTTGGATGCTTTTTGCAGAGAACAGAACCGGTATCCGTATCTTGATCAGGATGTATTAAATCATATGTATTATGATAAGGTTCAGTTTGTGCCGTGGTCATTATATAACTTATTTCCGCAATGGTGGAAAGTGGATATGGAAGCACTATCGCATGGGGAAATTCGATATGCCAGCTATCCGGATATGAATAACTCATCTATCAATCAGGCGGAACGCTTTGTTGATGCAACGAGGCAGATGCGGGATAATGCTTATATTATACATTATTTGGCTTTTTTTAAACCTTGGCTCTATCGAGATAAACCGATATACTCAGATCTGAAAATGTATGCAGGGCTTTGGTTTGACTGCGAACGGGAAATGTACGAAAACGTAGATGGATTAGAACGGCTGTAGCAGTAAAGCTATTTTGTTCAAAGGAGGAAATAAGGATGAATATATTGATTGCTACAAATACAAAATTTATGGGGATAACTTCTGTGATGGTGTATTCTCTGTGCTGCAGTCATGAAGATGTAGAGGTGGATGTCTATCTTGCATATCATGATTTGAGGGAAGAAGATATTGAAAGACTGCAAAAAATAGTTTCCGGGTTTAAACAAAAGAGGCTGCATCCGTTGGATGTGGGAGGGGAATTTGCAGAGAAAATGTCAATAAAGGATCGATTTTCGTGCGAAACATATTACCGTATTTTAGCAGTAGATATGCTGCCGAAAGATATGGATAGGATTTTATATTTAGATGCGGATATGTTGGTAAAAAAGGATTTGACAGAGGTATATGAGACCCCAATGGATGAGACATGTCCTTTTGTGGTTTGTGACGACATTGAAGGGCATGCGAGAGGGAGTTATGAATCGACGTTGGATAGAGTTGCAATTCCTCATAACTTCAAATATTTTAATGCGGGTTTTATGTTGATGAATTTAAACTATCTAAGAAGGAGGAATAGCGTTGGCTATATAGTAGATGCGTTTTATAGAGAGAGATACCCATTTCATGATCAGGATATCTTAAATCATATGTATTATGATAAAGTTCAATTTGTGCCCTGGACCTTATATAATTTACCGCCGGAATGGTGGAAAATTGATATTGAAGCTTTGTCAAGGGGGAGCATTCGTTTTGCCAGTTATCCGGATATGAATAATCCGTCTATTAATCAGGCAGAGAGGTTTGTTGATGCGACAGCGCAGATTCGTGATAACGCTTGCATTATTCATTTTTTTGGAATTTTAAAACCTTGGCAGTACAGAAATCAACCGATGTATTCCGATCTCGCATTGTATGCAGGACTTTGGTTTGAATGCGAAAAAGAAATGTATGAAAATATTAAGGACTTAGAGCGTTTGATATAGAAGTGGATAAAATACCCAAAATGCAGGGTAGATATTTCACAAGAAGATTTCTGATAGAAACGGTTCATCAGATGCTCAGGGGCGACCTGGCTTGAGAAAAGGGGGATTAGATGGCGGTTTATATGTTTGTGCAAACGATGAAACGCATGAGAGACAGCGTTGATGTTATTAAGAAGCAGCTATTGGAAGAAACAGTTTCTCCGGTCAGGTATATTTTCACCACAATCACCGAGCTGAAAGATATCAGAGAATGTGAAAAGGTTGGAATAGAGGCTGAACAGATAGTCAGTATGTATCAATGCTTTACAGATAATCATGGCTTGGATTGCTCCGTGAAGGCAGAAGATAAATTGAATGAATTAAAAAGTAATTTGCAATATACATATGCAAACCGAATGGCTGGTTCGGTCAGCCTGGTAAAAGGCGTATATGAGATTGCCAGTATGATATTAGATGAAGAAAATGGAGAGTATTGCAGGGAAATTTCCTACTATAATTACACGAGACTTCTTCGTAAGGAAATTTATACAAACGGCATTGCGTATGTCGACTACTATATAACGGCAAAGGCGGAAGGCGGATTGTATGCAAAGCTTACGAGACGCACGTTTTATAATGTGGATGGTTCGGCAGCATATGACCAGATATTTGAAGGAGAAAAGGAATGGTTCGTGTTTCCGGATGGCGGTATATTTACGAAAGAACAATTGGCAATGGAGTTTATAAAAAGGCTGGACTTGTCGGAGCAAGATACAATTCTGCTGGATGATTCCGTGCCGGATGAGTTTGTACAGGCTGTCTTCACATTTGGAAAAGCGGCGCAAATTGTGATATTAGCTCATTTTGAGCGAGATAGGAAGGATGATGCAAAGAAGTGTTTGTATGGATGGTTTCCATATGCAGAGGCTATTCACACCATAGTAGTGTCAACAGAAGGGCTAAAGAAGCTATTGCTAAAGGAATTAGAAAAATACCATTGTAAGGTTCCCGATATCATGGTGATACCAATGGAAAGTGAATTCGCTTCAATGGCTTTATATGAAGCGAATGAGGGAAATCTTGTCTTGTTATGGCATTACAACGGAAACGCAGATGGATTTCGGGTATATGATGAGTTTGGTAAACGAATATGCGAAAGAAGGGATATTTATCAGCACTATTTTCTAATAAAAGGATGTGGGAAGAAAAAAGGAATTGTAATAAAGACGTTTGCCGATACATTAAAGGGGCCCGTGGTAACGGCGAAATCAGAAACGATATATGTTTCTGGCAATAAGAAGGTAAATGTTATGGGGATATTGGAGACGCTTGAATATGTAAGGGATAAACGGATTTCTGCTGCACGTTTTGGAGATGGCGAAATTAAGCAGATGTGTGGGGTATCCATTGGATATCAGGAATACGATGAGGAATTGGCAAAAAGGCTGAAACAAGTTATTACCATGCCGGATAATAATAAGCTATTAGTGTGCTTGCCAGATATTTTTGAAAAAATGGACCGCTATAAGGCGATAGTTGATTTGACTTGGAAGCAACATTTAAAATGGCATCAGGATGTTTGGGCGGAGATTATTACAAGTGAAAAATATTATGGTAATGCATTTATATCCCGCCCGTATATGGATTTAGCAGATAAGTCAATGTGTGGAAAATATTTTCAAAGTATAAAAGAACTTTTTGCAAATGAAGATATTTTAATCGTGGAAGGTTTCTATTCACGGTCAGGGGTGGGAAATGATTTGTTTGAAGGGGCAAGGTCGGTAAAACGGATCATCTGCCCTTCACGCAATGCCTATAGCAAATATGAGGTGATTTTGGATACGGTCAGAAAGCACGGAATGGATAAGCTGATTTTAATTATGCTGGGTCCGACAGCGAAAGTATTGGCATATGATTTGGCTCTTGAAGGATATTGGGCTGTAGATATTGGGCATATTGATTCGGAATACGAGTGGTATAAGATGGGTGCTGTGGATAAAATAAGGATTGGACATAAACATACAGCGGAATCGGAATTTGCTGATGAGCATATTACACTACAAAATGATGATACATATGCCAGGGAAATCGTGGCAATGTTGTCGGATGAATCATAAATGGAACAGCTTGAGGAGATTGAAAAATGATATGTATTTCTGGTAAATACAATGAAGGTGTAAAGAAGCTGAGGCAGACGCTGGATTGCTTGGGGTCTGCGACAAAAATTATGGTTTTTGAGGATGATGGTTTTTTGCCAAAAGGAATTTCATCTCCTTATGAGTATTACGTTTCCAAACAGAATTGTGAACAGCATGTAGAGAGAGGGCTGCATTATGATTCTCTGCAACTGCCGGAAGGCTGGAGTGTCTGGCCAGATGGCCTGGCTGTCTGGGAGAGGCATATGGGAATTTACTATATGGGACGTGAGCGGGCGGCCATATATTTTCGTGCGATGCAATCAAGCTATGCGGAAAATCTTGCAGAACCACTAAAAAACAGAATCGTCCAGCGCATTGAGTGGCGCATGGAAGATGGCCGGATATATAGAGTAGATTTTTACAATAAGTATGGTTTGAAATATGCGAGTGAATTTCGCAGTGCAGACGGAGCAGTGGAAACGAAAGTGTTTTATTCTGACACAAATCAGGAAGTTATCGTGGAATATCCGGAAAATGATGTGGTTACATTGTTGGAGCGCGGGGAGGTAAAAGCTTTTTTTAATTCATGGAAAGAGTTTATAGAGTATTTTATATCAGAAGTAACTGCGGATGAGAAGATGGCATTGCTCATTCAGGATCAAGAGATGCTGGAAACATTGGATATAAAGCCAGATGCGGAACAGATATGGGGACTCGCATTGTGTCCTGATGATGATTTATTGTTTCAATACGAAAATCTGGGAGGGAAGAACGGCTTTCGGTTTTATGAGATACCGGAGCATTATCCGGTAAATGCGGCAAAAAGTGAGGCGCTGATTCTGACGAGGTACGACAGAATTGAAAAGATAGAGGAACTGACGCAGGAATTACCGGAAGTGACATTCCATATCGGAGCAAACACGGCGATGTCAGACCGGCTTATGAATTTGGAAAAACAGGGAAACGTGAAGCTTTATCCCGGTCTAAGTCAAGATGTTTTGGATGAGCTATGGGAAAAATGCGACTTTTATCTGGACATCAATCTTTATGGGGAAATCCGCGATGCGGTAAACGTGGCGCAGCAGAAAAATTTGCTGGTGATTGGATTTGAAAATACCGTACATCACAAGGAACTCCTCATAAAAGAGTGTGTGTATCCGGCAGAAGAATATAAAAAAATGGTGCTGGATATCAGGCATATGTTGCAAAACCCTAAATGCGCGCAGGAATTGTTGGCGGTGCAACAAAGGAAGAAAAAAGAGTTTTATAAGAAGATGAGTATTCTGAAATGATGAAAAAAATCCGAGTGGGGAGAGGAAAAAAGAATATGATATACAGCTTTCATCATTTTTATTATTGGTCAAAAGGCGGTGTGGAGTCAGGGATGGCATATCGGGCGAAGATATTCCGCACCCTGGGGTTGGAAGCCAAATTTGTTTTTGCAACTACGTTCCCAAACGCCAACATATGGCATGAAATGCAAATGCTGGGCTTTTTGGATTCAGAAGTTATATGGATGTACGGTTTTTTTTCAGATTGCAGGATTTCACCGGTAACTTATGGGCTGAAGCAGCTGGAAAATACGTTTGGCGGAAAAGAGTATGCCATTTCCGGAAATGGCGATGTGGTAAAATATGTCTTTCCGGGAGAGCGCTATTATTATCAGGCATATCTGGCGCCCGGTACGGACGATGCCGTACACAGGGTGGAAATCATTTCGAACGATCGGCTTATCCGAAAAGATTATTATACATACTGTAAAATTTATTCGGAATACTATACGCCGATGGAAAATTATTCCCATCTGTATCTGAGAAGGTTTTTTAACGAGGATGGAACGGTTGCCTACGAGGAAGTGATGGGAAATGAAGCGATGGTAGATGATGTGGTTTTATATAAGTTTCCGGATCGTCTGATTTATTCACGGGAAGAGTTGGTGGGCTACATGATGTCCCGCTTGAAGCTTACCAGGCAAGATGTCGTCCTGATAGACGGGGAACCGGGAAAAATACATCGTTCAGCTTTTATCTTGAATGCATTTCCGGCAAAAGTTGGTTTTATTCTTCATGCGAATCATTATATATGCAGCGATGAAGACCATGTTTTTTGGTACCGGATTTATGAATATGCGTTGTCCCATCCTGAAAAAATTGATTTTTATGTGACTAATACAGAGGCGCAAAGCGCCCTGTTAAGAGAGCAGTTTAAGCGGTACAAAGAGGTAGAACCTTTAGTAGTGACATTGCCGGCAGCAGGTTTGGATAAATTAAAATATCCGAAAAACGGCAGGCGCAAACATGCTCTGATTTCTGCAGGACGTCTGGCACCGGGGGAAAAGAATATGAACTGGGTTATCGAGGCGGCGGTAGAAGCGAGGAAGAGCGTGCCGGATTTGACGCTCGATATTTACGGCGAAGGGGAAGAAGAGGGTAGGTTAAGAGACTTGATACGGCAGTTAGAGTGTGGGGATTATGTACATCTCTGCGGTTTTCAAAAGCTGGACGAGGTGTATCAGGAGTACGAAGCTTATGTGTCTGCATCCTGGTCAGAAACGTTCGGCGTGACGTTATTGGAAGCGGTTGGATCCGGGCTTCCTATTGTTGGGTTTGATTCACCATATGGAATGCAGACGTTTGTCGATGAAGGAGAAAACGGATATAGAGTTCCGGTGGGGGACGTAGACGGGTTGGGGAAAGGAATCATCAGGTTATTCACGGAAGCGGACATGGAAGGGTTTCGTCAGCATTCTTATGAAAAGGCCAGTGGTTATCTTATGGAGGCGATGGAAAAGAAATGGGAGAATGTGCTTGGGAAAATGAAATGATTTTGCTGTTTGACAGTTATGACGAAGAAAGCCGGTTTTGGCATGAGTCCATAAAGCGGGCGGGATACGACCACGTGGCAATTGTCGTACAGGAGGATGATTTTTTACCGGATGGGATTTTCCCGGCGTATGACCTGATTCTTGGAAATTGTCGTGATAAGGTGAGGAAGGAAAGATATTTCAACGAGATTGCGGTGCCGGATTCCTGGGACATTCATGTCGGGAGTGATGAATCGGGGAGCGTTTCTTTTCGGCGGGAAGAAAAAGGGACGATTTATTATGTGGAGGCGGAAAAAAAGCGTCTGGTAAAGGCGGTGGATTGGTATGACAGGAAAGGAGTCGTCCGTTTCCGGGATCATTACAATCGGTATGGAGATCTCTGCGCCCGGACGGTATATGATAATCAGGGGAAACCCATGAGTAAGACATGGTTTTCTTCACTGGGACAGGAAATTATTGTGGAAAACCTTGTCAGCGGAGATATCATTCTAAACGATGAAGGCCGGGAGATGTTATTCCAAAAGAAACGAGATGTCATTATTTACTATTTTAAAAAGCTTGGTTTTGCAGAAAAAAGGTTTTTGATCAATTCCTTGTCTACGCCGCTCTTTATCTTAACCGGGCTTCCCGGAACAGAAGAAAAGCGAGATTTGCTGTTCTGGCAAGGGGCGATTGGTGATGAAATTCCGGGAAACATGCAATGGATTCTCAATGGAGGTTCCGGCCGCATAGGAAAAATCATTGTGCAAAGGGCAGATACCTATGACAAGCTGATTCAATTAGGCGCTAAGAAGGAAATGTTGTATAAACTGGGATTCATTTATCCGTTTCAGAAAGAAAATCGACACAAACTCAAAGCGCTCATCTGCACCCGATTTGATAAAATAGAGCATAGCAGGGAATTGATTGAAGCGCTTCCTGATATGCATTTTCATATCGCAGCGCCCACCGTGATGTCGCCGTTGCTGACAGATTTGGAGAAATACGGAAATGTAAGTTTATATCCGGCAGTGGCCGCAGATGTTTTGGAGCAATTGTTCCAGGATTGTGATTATTATTTTGACATCAATTATTATGGAGAGTTTGCATCTGCGAACTATAGGGCATTTCTTCATAACCAGTTGATTTTTGCATTTGAGGAAACCGTGCATGAAAAAGATTATGTGGCAGAGGAGCATATTTACCCCATAACGGAATTTGAAGTGATGAAAGCGGATGTCAAGTCAATTATGAGCGATGACGCTTTGATGGAATGGCATTTGGACAGGCAGCATAAGCGAGCCGCGGCAGAAGACCAGGAAAGATATAGAAGGATTTAACAGAAGTCCATGCGTCCCCGATAGGAGGTTGCTTTTCTTTCATAGAGGAATATACTCTTCTGTACACATGGAACTGACTGGTCGGCAGGCAGTATTGAGGATAGAGAAGAGGCTTCTAATATGGCAGATGGTGAAAGAAAACTGCAAATGATTGTAGATGGACAGGAAATCGCAATTACTCTTTATAATACGCCGGCAGCAAACGCATTATATATTCTGTTTCCTTTGGAATTGTCTTTTGGAGATTTCAAATGGATTGAGAAAGTCAGTTATCTTTCGGAAGAACTGCCAGCGGAAGGCGAACCGGACAGCTGTGCTTCGGATGTGGGAAATCTATGCCTATATGCTCCGTGGGGGAATCTTTCGATTTTTTATCAAGATTTTCAGTTTGAACAGAAAACGCTAATAATTTTATTAAGATACATTGAATCAGTTGGATGTTTATGATAATATTTAGAACAACAAATCCCAATTTGGAGCATGATACGCAGTGGACATTATCGAATAGTTCAGTACAGATAACAAAGAATATTGGCTCTTAAAAATAAAACAGCCTTAACTGCTGAAACCCGCATAGTTACTGTATTTTAATTGAATACTGCTTTTCACTTACAAAGATGCTTGCGGGAGCTCTGGAAAAGCTGAATGGAAAGCCGCACGGAAAGGGCGATATAAGCTTTCGGATTCCGATGTTCCGGTCTCTGGACGTGATATTTTTTTTGGAATTAAAAATTTTGAATATGATAAATTGGTTATCTGTGGTCATTGCGGCTCTTATGGACGGTATCAGGTATATATGATTTATATGTGCCTGTCTTTATTCTTTATACCATGTGTTAAATGGAACAGGCAGTATTATGTGAAGGCTACGTGCTGCAATATCATCTATTCCCTTGATCCCGAGGTTGGAAAACGAATTGCAAGGGGAGAAAATCCGGAGATACTGCCTCAGAATCTCACACAGGTACAGGCGGGATATAAAAGCAGAATCAAAAGCTGTGAGAACTGCGGATTAGAGACACGGGAGGATTTTGGATTCTGCCCAAAATGCGGAAAGAGATTTTAGCATATATGAAAAAGAAGAAAATATGTGCCTTTATAGGGCTTCTGCTTTTATGCCTTGGATTTTTCGGCGGCTGTGGCAGCCCTCCGGATGATAAGGCGGAAAATGAAAGCGCAAAGGATAATATCCCATACACCTATGCAGGGGATAGCAGGCTGAAATTCATGAATCATGAGACCTGTGAGTATGACAGAGACGCCTCTTTTTCTGAAAACAGCTTTAATTATGTACAGATGAACAAAAGCTATGATGAGGAAGAGAGGGCGGATATTTCCCATGCATATTTTGATGAACACCATCGCCTATTGTATGTCTTGGGGTATTCGCCTGCCATATTGAGCGGCAGCAGAAGCTATTGCGAAGAAAATATTTACCAGAGGAATGATACGGAAAATACATGCAGATACATATATTTTAAGTCAAATAGTATGCCCTACGAGGACGGCTTTTATGTGGCGTTCCGCTATATGTTTGAGGTTTCCGATTATCAGTTCGATGAAGAGGGCAGGCTGCACCATAGCCTGACCTATCGGCGTGATGTAGGTTCCGATCCAAACGGCTACAGTGAGGAGCTTTTCTTCAGCCGTGGATATGAGGCGTACTATGACGGAGATTGTCTTATGGGAGAGCTTAACTACTATGATTACTGGGGGACAAATGAAGTAGGTGCATGGGAATATCGGATCTACCAGTACGATGAGCAGGGAAAACGTATTCTGGAGGTGGCTACGACAGAAGATGAGATCACTCTCTGCACATATGAATATCAGGAGGATGCAGGTTTGGTAGATGTGTATACATATCTGGTCACAGAGGATTGGGAGCTTACCTGTGATGATGGAAGGATCTGCTATTTTCGTCCCCAATGGGGAGCGCCTGCAGTCAAAATTGTGGCAGAAGACGGGACCGTTGAAAAAGAACTTTTTTACGGAAAAGCTATGGACCTGGGACAGCAGCACTATCTGATTCCGGATGAGGTGGAGAAGACGGTGGATGATCACATGTATATGGTGAGTCCCGGTGACTGCCTTTGGAATATAGCGTACAAACGCTATGGGCATGGTGAATATTATGATCTGATTTACCGCATGAACCGGAATATTATCGGCGGGGATGAAGAATTGCTTCTGCCGGGGATGCGCTTGTATGTACCGGAGGTTGGAAATGCACAGGATACGAAAGTAAATTAGAAAAAGGAGAAGTATTTTCAGAAATAGGGATGGAAAAAGATTCGGTTACAATTCACACCCACGCCAGTTTTTGAAAAGTTTTTATTTGATAAGGGTGCGAATTGTAACAGGGACTGCCCATTTAAAGTCGCCTTCGGCGAGGGGCAGTCCCTTCGGCCCCATAACTGTATCGGCTCCACGCCAATCAGCGGAGTGATTGGCGTGGGTGTGAAAAGTAACAAGATTCGTGCATATGTCGTGCGAAATTATAGTAGAAGGTTTACAAAAACAGACAAATGCGTTAAAATAAAAAAAAGGCTGTCGTGAAAGGAGTAATTGGAGGATGCAGGAGAAAAGAAACAGCAGGCGTATGAGCCTGTCCGCTAAATTATTGATTAAAAATATGCATGATACTTCCGATAAGCCGGAAGAGATTGAAATTGAAGTGCTGGATGTATCAAAGACAGGCGTAGGGTTTATTTGCAATACGCCCCTAACCATCGGGGCGGTATATGAGACTCTTTTAAAGATTTGGAATGATGATGAGATCCACGCATTTTTAAAGGTTGTTCGGATAGAACAGACCGAGGACGAAAAGTATATGTGTGGAACAATTTTCATAGGGCTGCCGGAGATGAACGCTGCGCGTATAGAGGTTTATGAGCTTATGACCCGGATACAGGGAGAAGAAGGAGCACAATAACAGATATGGATATCAGATCCAAGTCAGTTACAATTCGCGCCGTACAGTCAAACAGATGTCTCAGCTTGACTTGCTGCCTGCAAAAAGAAAAGCTATCCGGAATGCGGCACGGTGGGAATTGTGGCTGGCTTGAGTTATTGGTACCTTATAAATGGCAATCTGCCTTAATGAAAAGTTTCATATAATTGCTGAATATAAAGCTGAATAAATGCTGAATATGATTGCAAAAAATGCTTGCCAAAACAAAGGATTTGTGGTAACATCTAAGATGTCGCTAAGCTGGTAAGGTAAAAGAGACATGCCCCAAGGGGCAGAAAAGAACAAGGCTCCTTGGTCAAGCGGTTAAGACATCGCCCTTTCACGGCGGTAACACGGGTTCGATTCCCGTAGGAGTCATTTAGCGATAGCTTGGACCCATAGCTCAGTTGGTTAGAGCAACCGGCTCATAACCGGTCGGTCCTGGGTTCGAGTCCCCGTGGGTCCACTTTTTAAGTAAATAGTAACATATAATCTGGCCCGATGGCTCAGTTGGTTAGAGCGCCGCCCTGTCACGGCGGAGGTCGTGGGTTCGAGTCCCATTCGGGTCGTTTAAGCTGTATAAGGCTTATAAGTCGGGATCTTAGCTCAGCTGGGAGAGCATCTGCCTTACAAGCAGAGGGTCATAGGTTCGAGCCCTATAGGTCCCATTTTACAGAGTAATCTGTAGAAATGCCGGCATGGCGGAACTGGCAGACGCACAGGACTTAAAATCCTGCGGGACTAATCTCCCGTACCGGTTCGATTCCGGTTGCCGGCATTAGCGGAGATGGAGGAGATGTTGTATTACGGCATTTCCTCGTTTCATTTTACAAAAAAGATTTATATGTTTGTGAGCGGCGCAGGTGAGGTTACTGGTCATAGAGTGAACAGCAACTAGGTGAGAATAACAACGGAAAAAATTTTATAAAAAAGGTTGATTTCTTATTCGCTTTGTGCTATGATAATCAGGCAGTCAAGGAGCAGACATGCCGGGCTGTAAGGGATTAGATATGTGGGCGTAGCTCAGCTGGATAGAGCGTTTGGCTACGGACCAAAAGGTCGGGGGTTCGAATCCTCTCGCCCACGTTTATATGGAGAATGCAGGAAGCCTTAAGACAGGTATTCCTGCTTTTTTTTCGCCCATTGACAGGAGAAGGGAAACAGCGTAAAATCAATACAACTAGTAAGACGTGTTTGAGCAGATGACAGAGGAGATATCATGGATAGAAATGAATTTGTAAGTACATTGCGGGCAGTGCTGACCGGAGAGGTGCCGGCTTCCGTGGTAGAAGATAATGTACATTATTACAATTCTTATATTTCTCAGGAGATTGCAGGCGGAAAGACCGAGAGGGAGGTTTTGGAGGCATTGGGAGATCCCCGGCTGATTGCAAAAACGATTATTGATACAAACAGTCCCCAGGGGAGCAGGGAAGCTTATGGAAGCGCTTATACCCAAAGCGAGCCGGATAAGGGATTTCATGCGGAGTTTAATGAGGATGGCGGCGTAGATTTAAAATATCGTCAGTTTAATTTGAACACCTGGTATGGACGCCTTCTGATGATGATACTTGTGATCCTGGTTTTAACCCTTGTTTTCACGATTGTGGGCGGAATTTTATCATGGCTTCTGCCAATTCTGCTTCCGATTCTTTTGGTGCTGTGGGTTGTGCGGCTTTTTTCCAATCGCCGGTAGTATTTTTTAGATTCAGGCACATGTATTTGCGATGAGCAATCCTTTATAGCTGAGTGCATGGAATGGGATGCTGCGTAACTTAAAATAGAAAAAAATGGAAAAATAATTTTCGCCATAAATGCCATAATAAGAGTGTAAAGCCTATTAAAAATATTAGGAGGAAACAATTATGGCAAACAATGCAAACAACAGCAGCAATGCGAACAATGCCAACAACGCAAACAATTCTAGCAAGAATTCTTCTAACAGCTCCAAGAATACCAGCTCTAAGAATTCCAGCAAGAATACCAGCAACGCAGACAACTGCAATTACTAAATGCATGGCAGCATGAAACTTTGAAATAATCAAACTTCATGTGTCAATGTATCAAGTATGATTAAGAGAGAAGGCGGGCACCTGGCGAAAAGGGTGTCCGTCTTCTTTTTCCCCGGCAGTCCGCGATTGGAGAGAGGATATCGGTCGTAACTTTTTCAAAAGGAACGCATAATATATTTTATATTACAATAGAATAAAAGGTGAAGATATGGAATTTGAAACAATCTCCCCACGAGAAATCGATTCCTATCTGTTTCGGGACGGTTACGTGGTAATTGATCTGAGAGAACCAAAGGAATTTAGAAGGCTTCATCTAAAGGGAGCTGTCTGTATTCCTTATGAACAACTGGAAGAAAGGGTCCGTTTTCTCCGCAATCAGATTTTGATTCTCTACTGTGAGAGAGGCGGAACAAGTCTTATGGCGGCGCGGGAATTGAGTGCAAAGGGATATCAGGTTAAGACCATGATTGGAGGCATACAAGCCTACGAGGGCAGAAACAGTGAAAGCTATACCGGAAGAGATTAAGATTGGCCGCAGGCTTTGGAGCTTGCGGTCTTTTTAAATCGTAATTCACCTCCATTTCCACTAATATAAAGATTGACAGCCAGAAGGGGGCATATTATGATAATAGAATACACAAAAACAATGAGCAGTGCCGAAAGCTGTTAGTTTCTCAAATATGCACTGCAGATAGGGTAAATGGAATATATATGGAAGTATTTGAATTGATTGCCCCTTGTCATTTCGGGCTGGAAGCAGTATTAAAAAGAGAGATATCAGACTTAGGGTATGAGGTCAGCCGGGTGGAGGATGGTAAAGTAACCTTTCTTGGAGACGCACAGGCCATTTGCGAGGCAAATATTTTTTTGCGCACGGCGGAACGGGTGTTGTTAAAGGTGGGAAGATTTCAGGCCGCAACCTTTGATGAGCTGTTTGAGGCGGTAAAGGCCCTTCCCTGGGAACATTATCTGCCGGAGGACGGAAGGTTTTGGGTGACAAAGGCGGCCTCTGTGAAGAGTAAGCTGTTTAGCCCTTCGGACATTCAGTCTATTGTGAAAAAGGCAATCGTGGAACGCATGAAAGAGTATTATCATGTGAGCTGGTTTTCGGAGGATGGGGCGGAGTATCCTCTGCGAATTAACTTTTTGAAGGATGAGGCGGTAATTGCTCTGGATACCTCCGGGATTTCTTTACATAAACGCGGCTACAGAAGGCTTTCCAGCAAGGCACCTATTACAGAGACCCTTGCGGCGGCTCTGCTTATGCTGACGCCCTGGAAGGGAGAACGGATTCTGGTAGATCCGTTTTGCGGCTGCGGGACATTTCCGATTGAGGCGGCTATGATGGCGGCCAATATGGCGCCGGGAATGAACCGGAGCTTTATGGCAGAGGCATGGGCCAATCTGATTGCAAAAAAATATTGGTACGAAGCTGTTACGGAGGCAAATGATCTGTTGGATGATACGGTAAAGACGGATATTCAGGGCTACGATATTGACCCGGCGATGGTAAAAGCAGCCAGGGAAAATGCAAAAGAAGCAGGCGTGGAACATCTGATTCACTTTCAGGCAAGACCGGTGAGCGAACTGAATCATCCGAAGAAATACGGCTTTCTTTTTGCAAATCCTCCATATGGGGAGAGGTTGGAGGAAAAAGCGGCTCTTCCGGCCCTTTACCGGCAAATCGGTGAGGCTATGGAACGGCTTGACTGCTGGTCTGCCTATCTAATCACAGGATATGAAGATGCGGAGCAGTATATTGGGAGAAAAGCGGCAAAGAACCGGAAGATATACAATGGGATGCTGAAAACATATTTTTATCAATATCCGGGACCAAAACCACCGGCAAGGCGGCAGGGCATATGAAAAAGTTTTTGAAAATAGTTTTTTGGGTGCTTTTCGCAGCCATTCTATGTTTGGTTAAGTTTGAAAGACACAGGCAGCAGACAGAGGCAGAGGGGGTCCGGGCAGTTGTAAAAATTGTAATACCGAATGAGGTAGAGCAGGAGATAAACTTGATTGCCATTGATCGGACAAAGGAGGAGGTAAAGCTTCCGGCAGCCTTTGACTATCGTCAGGAGGGGCGTGCATCTTTGGTGCGGGATCAGTCGATCTTTGAAACCTGCTGGGCTTTTGCGTCTTTAACTGCTTTGGAGACTACTCTGCTTCCGGAGGAAGAATTGGATTTTTCCAGAGATCATCTCAGTTTTCATAACAGTTTTGAAATGGCGCCTGAGGAGGGCGGGTCCTATATTATGTCAGTGGCCTATTTGACCGCATGGCAGGGGCCGGTTTTGGAGGAGCAGGACCCATACGGAGATCAGATATCTCCGGAAGGGCTTGAGGCAGTTAAGCATGTACAAGAGGTGCGGATGCCGGCGGATAAGGATTATGAGTCTATAAAGCAGACCATTTATCTTCATGGAGGGGTGGAAAGCTCGCTCTATGTGGACTTTTCAGATCCCCGAGAGGAATCGGAATTTTTTAACCGCAGAAATTCCAGCTATTGTTATGAGGGGGAAGAGTTACCCAACCATGACGTGGTGATTATTGGATGGGATGACGCGTATCCTGCGGAGAATTTTAATACGGCAGCCCCTGGGAACGGAGCCTTTATCTGTCAGAACAGCTGGGGAACAGCCTTTGGCGACGGAGGAATTTTCTATGTGTCCTACTTTGACACCAATATTGGTAAATACAATGCGGCGTTTACCAGGGTGGAGGATGCGGATAACTATGATACCATATACCAGTCGGACTTGTGCGGCTGGTGCGGCCAGGTGGGCTACAATTCGGACCAAGCCAGCTTTGCCAATATTTATGAAGCCGAGGGTGATGAAGAGCTTAAGGCATTGGGATTTTATGCAACCGGCAAAGATACGGAATATCGCCTGGCGGTGAAAACGGGCTTTACGGATAGGAAGGAGCTTTGGAATGTGGAGTATGTACAGTCAGGATATTTACAGTATCCGGGCTTTTACACTATTGAGCTGGAGACGCCGGTAACTGTGAAGGAAGGGGAAAGATTCGCAGCAGTGGTAGAGATTACCACTCCGGATGCCGCCTGTCCCATAGCAGTAGAATATGCTTCGGATGAAATTGGGAAGGCGGTCGATTTGGAAGACGGAGAGGGCTATATCAGCGCGGACAATAAGCACTGGGAGCGGGTGGAGGAGGATCAGTCCAGCAACTTGTGCTTGAAGGTATATGCGGATATTACGGAACCGGAACAGTAATATTTATTACAATGCACAAATCAGTTTTCAGACACGGGTGGCTGGAAAATGATTTAGGATAGGTGTATTGTAGGAAATATTACGGAACCGGAATAGAGGGACAAATGATAGATAAAATTATTTTTGCAACGGGAAATGAAGGTAAGATGAAAGAAATACGCTTAATACTGGAGGATTTAGGCGTTGAGATTCTCTCTTTAAAGGATACCGGGATTGCTTTTGACATTGAGGAGAACGGGGAGACCTTTGAGGAAAATGCAGTGATCAAGGCGAAGGCCGTGATGCAGGCGACCGGCGCTTTGGTGCTGGCCGATGATTCGGGACTGGAGATTGATTATTTACATGGAGAGCCTGGGGTATACTCCGCCCGCTATCTCGGAGAGGACACTTCCTACCGGATTAAAAATCAAAATTTAATAGAGCGTTTAGAGGGTGTACCTGACGAAAAAAGGACGGCTCGCTTTGTGTGCGTGATAGCAGCGGCATTTCCGGACGGAAGAGTTTTGACAGCAAGAGGGACAATAGAGGGAATGATTGGATATGAGGAGCGGGGAAAGGGCGGTTTTGGCTACGATCCTATTTTTTGGCTTCCCGAGTGCGGCTGCTCAACAGCAGAGCTGACTATGGAGAAAAAGAACGAACTCAGTCACAGAGGAAAAGCTTTGCGGGCAATGAAGGAAGAAATTAAAAAGCTTTGGAAGTTGGAAGAGAGGAAAAAATGAGATGAAGGTGTTGATTGTCAGCGATACGCATGGTAGGGACACGGTGCTTAAGCGTCTGTTGGAGCAGGTGAAGCCTATAGATATGTTGATTCATTGCGGAGATGTGGAGGGAAGTGAGGAGTATATCCGCTCTATGGCAGGATGTCCGGTGCATATTGTGGCGGGGAATAATGACTTTTTTTGCGATTTGCCAAAGGAGGATGAGTTCCTGATCGGAAAGTACCGGGTGCTGCTGACGCATGGCCACTATTACTATATTACGATGGGAACCCAGATGATTAAAGAGGACGCTAAGGCCAGAGGCTTTGATATAGTGATGTTTGGCCACACACACAGACCTTATCTGGAACAGGATAAGGGGATTGTAGTTTTAAATCCGGGAAGCCTTTCCTATCCGCGGCAGGATGGCAGAAAACCCAGTTATATTATGATGGATTTGGATCGGGAAGGCCAAGCTCATTTTACAATAAATTATATAAAAAAATGATTGACAATTAAAAAATCATATAGTACAATATAACATGCGTCACGAAAGGATGTAGTGGTGAATGGCTTCGGGGTGTGGCTCAGCTTGGCTAGAGCGCCTGGTTTGGGACCAGGAGGTCGCAGGTTCGAATCCTGTCACCCCGACTGATGCGGGTGTAGTTCAATGGTAGAACACCAGCCTTCCAAGCTGGACACGTGGGTTCGATTCCCATCACCCGCTCTTTTTCCGGCAGCTGCATCGCATAGAGTGATACATACTATCTTGTGTTCGTAGCTCAGCTGGATAGAGCAACGGCCTTCTAAGCCGTGGGTCGGGGGTTCGAATCCCTTCGAGCACATTGCCGGTTTTCTTGGCATTATGGTGGGTATAGCGCAGTTGGTTAGCGCGCCAGATTGTGGCTCTGGAGGCCAAGGGTTCGAATCCCTTTATCCACCCTTGCGAAAGCAATTTTGGGCTATCGCCAAGCGGTAAGGCACAGGACTTTGACTCCTGCAGTCGCTGGTTCAAATCCAGCTAGCCCAGTCAGGGCAGCATAAGACAAGTCCTGTATTTCATTAAAGTATGGAGCATTAGCTCAGTCGGTAGAGCACTTGACTTTTAATCAAGTTGTCCGGGGTTCGAATCCCCGATGCTTCATGGACAAGACCGTAAGCAATGACAATTGTTTACGGTCTTGTGGTATCAATTTTCAATTGTGCGGATATGGCGGAATTGGCAGACGCGCTGGATTTAGGTTCCAGTGGGCGACCGTGCAGGTTCGAGTCCTGTTATCCGCAGAAAAAAAGGGATTTCAAAGCTATGAAGGCTTTGAGATCCCTTTTTATACACATGCGCTTTATAGAAGATCCGTTGCCGTGATTTAACGGCGCCGATCAATTTTGTCATGAATAACTTCCTTTGGACGTTCCAGAAGCTGTTCCGGCCGACTGATACCGCTTTTGATATGCTTAAAGCCAATAGCATAGACAAAGCCGTCGCATATCCGCTCATCTACCACAAATTTCATATTCAGATAGGTTTTTCGATGCGGATTGCCTACCCGGTCTGTTTCATAAACCGTTTCCTTGCTGCCGATGGCGCCAAAGATAGAGATAGTGCCAAATTCATAAATATGGTGATACACGGGCTGCATGCCGATGGAACCCATATTCGTGATAAAAAAGCTGGCGTGGAAAGGGCTTAAATCCGTAATTTTTTTTGGAATCCATCCATAATGGTCCAAGAGCTTTAACAAAGAGAAAACAGAGCTGATAAGCCAGCCGGGAATCAGACCAAGGGCGATCTCGAGCTTGTCAAAATCATTTTTATTCTCATCTTCCATGACTTTCTTGGTACGGTCAATCGGATTAGCCAAAGCTTCAATTTCCGCAACAACCTCTTTTAATGTGGCGTCCATCTCAAAGCGTGGCATAATGGTGGTGCGCTCGCTGTCTCTTTGCATCCCTTTCATAACAACCATAGAGCCTTTCATTTCGTTACGGGCGTAAATATGACTGCGCTGAATGAAGCGGTTTAATTCAGGGACCTGGGAGTAGGTACGCACGATAGCGGCAAAGATAATGTGATACAGAGTAAGACCGGGAATCTCGCTTTTGCGCATACTGCGCAGAAATTCCTGCGTGTGGGTGATATCGATGCGATCTTCAAATAATACCCAGCTGTCAGATTTGCTTCTCATAATATATGGAATCAATTTCCCCATAGGATCCAGATTCCGCACAAGAAAACCGTCGTACCGATCGCCGATACGGCGTTTTCTTCCCTCTAATGGTTTCATTCAATTATCCCCCTCTTTTGTATGGCCCTATTGTACACGAAACAGGAAATGCTTGTCAACCGGAAAGCCGGTATTGAAAAGAGACACCGGTTTATGATATAGTAGGAAAGTCAGGAGGCTAAAGGATGAAGATTTGGAAGAAAATCATGGCACTTGCTATGGGAACTGTACTTGTTTTTGGTATAAGCGGCTGTAAGGAAAAAGAACCGGAGAGCGATGAGATAGAGATAGAGGCGGTAGAGGAAGAACCGGAGGAAGCGGAGCCGGAGGAGACGGCAGAGGTGGTTTCCGATTTGGAGGCAAACATTACTTGGTGGACTTATCCCGTATTTGTCCAGGATGAGGGTCAGGAGGATGGGGCCTATGAGCAGACTCTTATTCAGGAGTTTAATAAAAAATACCCCAATATTCAGGTGAATGTTCGTGTGTTGGATTATACACAGGGACCGGATGAAATTCAGGGATTGATAGATGCGGAAGGGCAGGAGCTGCCGGATGTATTGTTGGACGAGCCTGGCCGTATCGGAGGCTATGCTAAGGCGGGAGTTCTTGTGAATCTGGATTCCATGTTTACGGAGGAAATGATTTCTGATATTGCAAGTCCCGGGCTTTTAAGCGCTTGCAAGAGCGGCGGGGACTATGTGATGTATCCTTTAAGCGGTTCTAATTATGTGATGGCATTTAATCGCTCTATGATAGAAGCTTCCGGTGCCATAGAGTTTATGAACCGGGAGGGAGCCTGCACCTGGACGACAGAAAGCTTTGAGCAGGCAATGGAACGTCTTGGGGAATCCGGATATAACGGAGGAATGTTGTATTGCTCCGGCATAGCCGGGGACTATGCAACCCGCTCGCTTCTCACCAATCTCTATGACGGCAGTCTTATGAACGAGGATGGGACAGCCTATACGATGAACAGCGAGGCGAATCAGCAGGCGCTTACGAAGGTAAAGGAGTGGATGGAGAAAGGCTGGTTCTTAAACGGATCCGGCTCTTCCGGTGCGGATGCGGTAGCATCCTTTGTAAGCGGGGAAAACTCCTTTTGTCTCCTTTGGAGCCTGCCCCAGGCATTGAGTAATGCTCAGACTTTGGCAGACAATGGGGTGGAGGTTGTAGTTATGCCTTATCCTTCCGCTGACGGGATTCCCAGCCTTGAATATATTCTGAATGGTTTCTGTATATTTAAGTCAGGTGATGAAAAGCGGGAAGAGGCCGCACGTTATCTGGTAGATTTCCTGTGCAACGATGAGAAGGCAGCTGCTGAAAATGTGGCCCGCAGCGGTGCATTTCCGATCAGGGCATCGATGGGGGATGTGTATGGGGGCAATGAGGAGGCATTGCTTTATGAGGCGCTTCTACCCTACAGCGGAACTTATTATAATCAGGTGGAAGGCTTTGAGGAGATGCGTGTCTACTGGTATCAGATGCTGACAGAGATTTTGAATGGGGAATATAGCGTCAAGGATGCTACGGACAGCTTTGTAGAATACGCCAATAAGACTTTGGAGCCAAAAGAGGAAGAAGAATGATAGGGATTCGTGATATTCGGGTTTTGGACCCGGCAAACGGCAGAGATGATAAGAGGAATCTTTTGATTGCTGAGGGGAAAATCGTATCCGCGGATGCTAAATTGGAGGATATGAAGGATGCACGGATTTTGGATGGAGCAGGTTTAATTGCCGCACCGGGATTTGTGGACGTACATGTGCATTTCCGCGATCCGGGGCTGACCTATAAAGAGGATATTGAGACAGGCGCAAAGGCAGCGGCCCGCGGCGGTTTTACGACGGTAGTCTGTATGGCGAATACCAGGCCGGCTGTGGATAATCCGGAGACGTTATCCTATATACTGGAGAAGGGAAAAAAGACCGGGATTCATGTGCGGTCCTGCGCATGCGTTACAAAGGGAATGCAGGGAAGAGAGCTGACGGATATGGAGGCCCTGCGTAGGCTTGGGGCGGCGGGATTTACAGACGACGGGATTCCGATTTTGGACCAGGCGCTGCTGCAAAAAGCGATGGAGGAAGCTGCGCGGCTGGGAGTCCCGATTAGTCTCCACGAGGAGGATCCGGCTTTTATTGAAAATAACGGAATTAATCAGGGTAAGGTGTCTGCCGAGCTTGGTATTGGCGGTTCTCCCGACAGGGCTGAGATCGATCTGGTGGAACGCGACTGCCTTCTGGCACAGGAGATAGGAGCAAAAGTCAATATTCAGCATATCAGTGCGGCGGGGGCAGTGGAAGCCGTTCGGCGTGCCAAGGCAAGAGGGGCTAATGTGACGGCTGAGGTGACGCCGCATCATTTTACTCTGACGGAGGAAGCGGTTTTGACCTTCGGAACATGTGCCAAGATGAATCCGCCGCTTCGGACAGAGGCTGACAGAAGAGCGCTTATAGAGGGATTGAAGGATGGTACCATTGATATGATAGCCACGGATCATGCGCCTCACAGTCAGGAGGAGAAGGGGCGGCCGCTCACTGAGGCGCCCAGCGGAATTATTGGTCTTGAGACTGCTTTGGCTCTTGGGATTACTGAGCTGGTGAAGCCGGGGTATCTGACTTTGATGGAGCTGATGGAGAAGATGAGCAGGAATCCGGCTCTTTTATATGGCTTTGAGTATCCGGGAATAGTACCGGGAGCTCCGGCAGATCTGGTGATCTTTGATGAGAATGAATCCTGGACCGTAGAAGATTTTTCGTCTAAGGCCGTAAATTCCCCTTTCCGGGGAAGAACGCTGCAGGGAAAGGTGCGGTATACGATTTGTGACGGCAAGATCGTGTATGAGTCTGAAAAAGAAGATGTAAGATAATCGAGATTGTGGAAAAGAAATATAGGGCTTTCGCAAAGCTGTAAGCTTTTGCGAAAGCCCTATGCTATTATTTGTGCAAGGCCGTACTTGCTTCAAGCCTTCTCTTTTTAAATAACACATATTCCCGAATCTCCTGCTGAGTTTCAGGAGGAAGAGCCTTGTAATTTGTCAGCATTCTGGCATCTGTTCCATTTAAGGGAATCGCGCTGTTTTCCGGTGTGATGGCCAGATGTTCATATGCAGGAGAATCAGCAATTTGTTCCACATCCACAGACAGATCCGTATAAAGTAAAAGATCGATAGAGATATGATACAGATCCGCCAGATCACAGACAGTCTTTAAATCGGGAAGTCTTCTTCCGGTCTCATAAAGGGAGTAGGTTTGCCGTGCAATATGGATGTAATTGCTGACAAACTTTTGAGAATATTCATTTGTAATGCGCAGTTCACGCATATTGTCAGCAAGCTTCAGATCACGCAACCCATCGTTCCTCCCCAAAATGATGGGTTTATTATATCAGCTTTTGCCGGTTCTTATTCCGAATGGAAGAAAATGAAGCACGGACGCGCCTGTATGTCGTCGAATAATGACATATGCTGATGATTGCTGTATTATATGGCCCGCCGGCTTAAGGCGCTGTTGTGGTATTCTGTTGACCAGGTAACTTCCTCGCCAAACCAGTCAGGAGGAAGAAAGGCCAGAGCCTGCTCCTGGGTGGCAAATTCAACCTCGGCTAAAAAGAGTCCTTCAAACGGGGCGTCAAAGAGATCAAGTTCAATAGTAAGCTCATCCGGAAGAGGGATGCAAAAGCGTTTTTTGCGGATGATATTGCCATCGGCCTTTTGCTTTAAGTGTTCATAGCTTTCGGCAGTCAGAGGGAGATTATACTCCTCTCGGCTCATAAGTCCTTTGGATTTGTAGGTCAGTGTGTAGGTGTCATTGCTTCGCCGGACGCGAACGACCGGTTCGGTGCATAGGTATGCCTGTTCCAGAAGCTGAAAAGGGTAGGAGTCCAGATTTTCCGGAAGGGTGTGAATTAAGAATTTGCGTTCAATTTCCATAGTTAGATATCCTTTCTTTTGACAGATGTGCATAACGGCAAATCCGCAAAGCTTATAACGCTATTATACCGCGGCTGCATTTTATAAGCTATAGAAAAAGCGGCGAAATGTATCGGCATATTTGTGGATAATTTGCGAAACATCTGATATAATGGACGATAACAGAAAAAAGAGATAATACGGAACTAGGAGGTATAAGCAGTGAAAAAAGTAAGTATTTTTCTGGCCCCGGGCTTTGAAGAGGTAGAAGCATTGACTCCCATTGATCTGCTGCGCAGGGCAGGAGCGCAGGTGACGATTGTGTCCATTGGGGAAGAAAGGACGGTTACCGGTTCTCATCAGATATCCATAGGAGCAGACGCGCTGTTTGAGGAAATGGATTTCTCTGATCAGGATTTATTGATTTTACCGGGCGGGCAGCCAGGGACGGACAACCTGAAGGCATGCAAGAAGCTCCGCGCTCTTTTGGAGGATGCAAATAAAAAGGGAACCTTGCTGGCGGCAATCTGCGCGGCGCCCACGGTATTTGGAGATATGGGACTTTTGGAGGGAAAAAAGGCCACCTGCTATCCGAGCTGCAAAGAGGGGCTTGCCGGAGCGGAATATCTGCCGGAGCGGGTAGTTACGGACGGCAGTCTGACTACGAGCCGGGGAGTGGGAACGGCGATTCCCTTTGCGCTTTCTCTGATTGAACAATTATTTGGAAAAGAAAAATCTGAGGAAATTCGAACAAGCATTATCTATGGACATTGATGTTCCTGCATTTTTGCAGGCATTATTTACTTCCATATGGACAAGAAAAGCCTTCCTTTCATTTCCAGTATGTTAAAAGCCTTATCCGTACACAATAGCTAACAGTGATACCGGTGAAGAGGGTATTACGGAATTGGAAAAGTAATACTGATAAAAAGTGTTACGGAACTGGAATAGGAGGTGAAACAGATGGCAGATCAGTCTAAGACAAACCAGATGGCAGTTCCGGAAGCTAAGGCAGCTATGAACCGCTTTAAGGAGGAAGTAGCCAGCGAGCTGGGTGTGCCTTTAAAGGAGGGCTACAACGGTGACTTGACTTCTGCTCAGGCAGGTTCCATCGGCGGCGAAATGGTTAAGAAAATGATCATGAAGCAGGAACAGCAGATGAGCGGCAAATAAAAAAGAAGTGGATGGCCCCTTGTATACTCAGAGGAGTGTATGAGGGGCTGTCGTGTTACATAGATTCTGACATTGCTGCGGTTCACTCCAGGACCGGCAACTATTTCCTTGATTTTTCTTGTATAATGGCTACTTTGGGCTTGATTTCCACTAAAAACTTGTGTTATACTACTACAATGACTGCGAGTATGTAAAGATTTGTGTAGAGATAACAGGTCGTACCTGCACGGACCTGTTGAATGTTTTGTAAATATACAATTTAAGGAGGAAATAAAAATGAGTTTACAGGTAGAAAAACTGGAGAAGAATATGGCTAAGCTTACAATTGAGGTGTCTGCGGAGGAGTTGGAGCAGGCGCTTCAGAAAGCATACCAGAAGAATAAAAACAGGATCAATGTTCCCGGCTTCCGTAAGGGCAAGGTACCGCGCCAGATGATTGAGAAGATGTATGGACCGGAGATTTTTTATGAGGATGCGGCGAATGTATTGATCCCCGAAGCTTATGCGGCTGCTTTGGAGGAGTGTGAACTGGAGCTGGTGTCCCGTCCTTCCATTGATATTGTCAAGATTGAAAAGGGAGAGCCGTTTGTATTCACCGCCGAGGTTGCGGTAAAGCCGGAGGTGACCTTAGGCGCATACAAGGGAATTGAAGTGGAGAAAATTGATACTGCAGCCACCGAGGAGGAGATTACCGCAGAGGTGGATAAGGAGAGAGAGAATAATTCCCGGACAATTACGGTAGAGGATCGGAGCGTTCAGGACGGCGACATGACCGTGATTGATTTTGAAGGGTTTGTGGACGGAGACGCCTTTGAGGGCGGAAAGGGAACCGATTATCCGCTGACCATTGGTTCCGGCGCTTTTATTCCCGGTTTTGAGGAGCAGCTGGTGGGAGCAGAGATTGGCAAGGAAGCAGAAATAAATGTAACCTTCCCGGAGGAATACCATGCAAAAGAGCTTGCAGGAAAACCGGCTGTGTTTAAGTGCACTGTGAAAGAGATTAAGGTGAAGGAGCTTCCTGATGCGGATGATGAGTTTGTAAAGGATGTATCTGAGTTTGATACGATGGAGGAGTACCGTGCGGATCTGAAGAAGAAGATCGAGGATCGCAAAGCGGCAGATGCCAAAGCAAAGAAAGAGGACGCTGTGATCGAGAAGATTATCGAGGGCGCTCAGATGGAGATTCCGGAGGCTATGATTGAGACACAGGCGGAGAATCTGGTGGATGATTTCGCGCAGAGACTGCAGATGCAGGGCATGTCCTTTGACCAGTACATGCAGTATACGGGAGCGACTCCGGAGGCTATGGTGAATCAGATGAAGCCTCAGGCAAAGAAGCGCATTGAGAGCCGCCTTGTTTTGGAAGCCGTAGCAGCTGCTGAGAATATTGAGATTGGCGAGGATGCAATTGAGGAAGAGATGAGCCATATGGCAGAAGCCTACAAGATGGAGCTTGACAAGCTGAAGGAGCTTATCAGCGAAGAGGAAAAGAAGAATATGAGAGGCGATCTGTCTATTCGGAAAGCGATTGAGCTTGTGACAGAGGCGGCTGTTGAGAAGTAAAGAGCTATTGCTTATGTAATAAACGGCAATAGGGAAGAACAGCGGCGTTCATTTTAGAAAGGAAATGATAGGTAATGATGAATATGAGTTTGGTACCTTATGTAGTAGAACAGACCAGCAGGGGCGAGCGCTCCTATGACATTTACTCCAGACTTTTGAAGGATCGGATCATTATTTTAGGAGAGGAAGTCAATGATGTAACTGCAAGCCTGGTAACGGCTCAGCTTTTGTTTTTGGAATCTGAGGACCCGGGAAAGGATATCAACCTGTACATCAACAGTCCCGGCGGTTCCGTTACGGCAGGTATGGCAATCTATGATACCATGCGGTATATTAAATGCGACGTGTCCACGATTTGTATGGGTATGGCAGCCAGCATGGGGGCATTTCTGCTGGCAGGAGGTACGAAGGGGAAGAGGATGGCTCTTCCCAATGCCGAGATTATGATTCATCAGCCCTCCGGAGGCGCCAAGGGGCAGGCTACGGACATCAAGATTGTAGCAGACCATATCCTGCGCACCAAGAAGAAGCTGAACGAGATTTTGGCAGTGAACACCGGCCAGCCTCTGGAGGTTATTGAGGTGGATACGGAACGGGATAATTATATGAGCGCTGAGGAAGCTATGAAGTATGGCCTGATTGACAGCGTGATTGAAAATCGTAAGTAAAGGGACGAGAACAACTATGCCTAGAAACAATGAAAATAATGTAAGATGTTCCTTTTGCGGGAAGTCCGGAGAACAGGTAAGAAAGATGATTTCCGGACCCAGCGGAACCTATATCTGCGACGAGTGTATTGAACTTTGCGCAGAGCTTATCGAAGAAGAGCTGGAGCTGGATGAGCAAGAGCTGGGTGATGAGGAGATCAACCTTTTAAAGCCAAAGGAAATTAAGGAATTTCTGGATGAATATGTGATTGGCCAGGAGGAAGCAAAGAAAGTGCTCTCTGTGGCAGTTTACAATCACTATAAGAGAATCCTGGCAGTTCGGGATAAGAATCTGGATGTGGAACTGCAAAAAAGCAATATTTTAATGCTTGGGCCTACCGGTTCGGGCAAGACGCTGCTGGCTCAGACATTGGCAAGGCTTTTGAATGTGCCCTTTGCCATTGCGGATGCCACCTCACTTACAGAGGCCGGTTACGTGGGAGAAGATGTAGAGAATATTCTTCTTAAGATTATCCAGGCAGCTGATTATGACGTAGAACGTGCGCAGCACGGAATCATTTACATTGACGAGATTGACAAAATTACCAGAAAGTCGGAGAATCCCTCAATTACCAGGGATGTATCCGGCGAAGGTGTGCAGCAGGCCCTTCTGAAGATTTTGGAGGGAACAATTGCTTCCGTACCTCCCCAGGGAGGAAGAAAGCATCCGCATCAGGAGCTGATACAGATTGACACCACCAATATTCTCTTTATCTGCGGCGGAGCCTTTGAGGGGCTTGACAAGGTGATTGAGCGGAGGATGGATCGCAGGTCCATCGGCTTTAACGCAGAGGTAACCAAACCAAATGAGGAGGAGAATGTGGGCAAGCTGCTGCGGCAGGTATTGCCGGAGGACCTTGTGAAGTTCGGTATGATACCGGAATTTGTAGGCCGTGTTCCGGTGACAGTGGCGCTGGATGCATTGACGAAGGATGATATGGTCCGTATTCTTGTGGAGCCAAAAAATTCAATTGTAAAGCAGTATAAGAAAATGCTTGAATTGGATGGAGTGAAATTATCCTTTGATCAAGAAGCTATCGAGTCCATAGCAGCACAGACGGTAAAGAGGAAAACAGGAGCCAGAGGTTTGCGGGCGATCATGGAGCACATTATGATGGATACTATGTATGAGATTCCATCGGACGAGAGTATTACCAAGTGTGTGATCACCAAGGAAGTCGTGGACGGAACGGGAAAACCTGTAACTGCAAGCAATGATATGAGATTCCGGGCATAGCCTGGAATCTCTTTATTATAAAACAGGAATAAAGATGAAAAGGTGATACAATCATGAGTGAATTGATTCAGATTTTGCCGGTAGTTGCCCTTCGGGGGATGACGATATTGCCGGATATGGTAATCCACTTTGACGTGAGCAGAGAGCGTTCCGTTCGGGCAATTGAGCAGGCGATGCTTCGTGAGCAGCGGCTGTTTTTGGTTACTCAGAAGAATACGCAGGCAGAGAATCCTGGAATGGAGGATTTGTACCGCATTGGGACGATTGCCGTGGTAAAACAGGTGATTAAGCTTCCGCACAATATTATGCGGGTTCTGGCGGAAGGCCTGGAGCGGGGAGAGATGTGCCAGCTGGATTTGGAGGGCGACTACCCGGAGGCGGAGGTGGTCCGTTTTGAGGAGGAGCCGGAAGTGCTTAAGGAAGATGTACGGGAGGCTATGGTTCGGAGCCTTAAGGATATCTTTCATTCCTATTGTCAGGAAAGCGGCAAGACGGGAAAAGAGCTGGAGCGTCAGATCGGCGAGGTATCAGAGCTTTCAAAGCTTATGGGACAGCTGATGATCCATCTTCCGCTTCACTATGAGGAAAAGCAAAAGCTGCTGGAGGCAGTCAGCCTGTCGGAGCGTTTTGAGCTTCTTGGGGGCCTTATGAATAAAGAGCTTGAAATCATGCGCTTTAAGAGAGAACTCCAGGAGAAGATTAAGGCAAAGGTGGATAAAAACCAGAGGGAATATCTCCTGCGGGAGCAGATGAAGGTGATTCGTGAAGAACTGGGGGAGGATACCTCCGGAACGGATGCGGATCATTTCAGGGAAGCTTTGGAGAAGCTTCGGGCTTCAAAAGAAGTAAAAGAAAAAATAAACAAAGAAATCAATCGGTTTCAAAATATCGGAAATAATTCCTCCGAAAGCGCAGTACTGCGCGGATATATCGAAACCCTGCTGGAACTTCCGTGGGAAAAGACCTCCCGGGACAGTATGGATCTCAAGCGTGCCGAGGAGATTCTAAATGCCGATCATTATGGACTGGAAAAGGTAAAGGAGCGGGTGCTGGAATTTCTGGCCGTGCGCACTTTAACCAAGAAGGGCAGCAGCCCTATTCTGTGCCTGGTGGGACCGCCGGGGACAGGAAAGACCTCCATTGCGCGATCAGTAGCCCGGGCGCTGAATAAAAAATATGTGCGCATCTGCCTGGGAGGCGTCCGGGACGAGGCGGAGATTCGGGGGCATCGGAGGACCTATGTCGGGGCTATGCCGGGAAGAATTGCAGCAGGTATGCGCCAGGCTGGCGTGAGGAATCCATTGATGCTTTTGGATGAGATTGATAAAGTGAGCAGCGATTACAAAGGAGATACCTCCTCGGCGCTTTTGGAAGTTCTGGATTCGGAGCAAAACAACCGTTTTCAGGATCACTATGTGGAAATTCCCTTGGATTTATCCGAAGTGCTTTTTATCGCAACGGCCAATGATGTTCAGACCATTCCCCGTCCGCTGCTGGATCGGATGGAGATAATTGAAGTCAGCAGCTATACGGAGAACGAGAAGGTACATATTGCAAAGGAGCATTTGATTGGAAAACAGATGGTTAAGAACGGCCTTAAGGAAGGGCAGCTTTCCATTAGCTCAGCCGCCCTGGAAACATTGATTCACAGCTACACCAGAGAGGCCGGCGTCCGGCAGTTGGAGCGTAAGCTTGGGGAGGTTTGCAGAAAGGCGGCCAGAGAAATCTTAGAGCAGGATAAAAAGTCCGTCCGGCTGACGGAAAATAATCTGAGCCGTTACCTGGGAAAGCCGAAGTTTGTATTTGACATGGCAAATGAAACGGACGAGATTGGGATTGTCCGGGGACTGGCCTGGACAAGCGTAGGCGGAGATACCCTGCAGATAGAGGTGAACATTATGCCGGGGAAGGGTGAGATATCTTTGACAGGCATGATGGGAGACGTGATGAAGGAGTCTGCGCGGACCGGTCTTAGCTATATCCGTTCCATCAGCGGTAATTATGGGATTGACAAAGAATTTTTTCAGGAGCATGATATTCATATCCACATACCTGAGGGAGCGGTGCCAAAGGATGGTCCGTCAGCCGGAATCACGATGGCCACTGCCATGCTTTCGGCTATTACGGAGATTCCGGTGTATGCCAGCGTAGCAATGACAGGCGAAATTACACTTCGGGGCAGGGTATTGCCCATTGGAGGATTGAAGGAGAAGATTTTGGCGGCAAAAAGCGCCGGAATCAAGACAGTTTTAGTGCCTTCAAAGAATAAGAGGGATGTGGAGGAGATCTCAGGAGAGATACGAAAAGGCATCCAGATTGTTTATGTGGAGCAAATGAAAGAGGTATTGGAGGCGGCGTTTCATGATCATTAAAAATGTAAGCTTGGAAACTGTGTGCGGCATTACCAGTAAGCTTCCGGAGAATACGATGCCGGAGATTGCGTTTGCCGGGAAATCCAATGTAGGAAAGTCTTCCCTGATCAATGCGCTGATGAATCGGAAGTCCCTGGCCCGAACCTCCGCACAGCCGGGAAAGACTCAGACAATTAACTTTTATAATATCAATGATGCCATGTACCTGGTGGATCTGCCGGGGTATGGCTATGCAAAGGTGACTCAGGAGGTCAAGGAGCAGTGGGGCAGGCTGATTGAACGGTATCTTCACGGCTCTAAGCAGCTTCGTGCGGTATTCCTTCTGATTGACATTCGCCACGAGCCTTCTGCAAATGACAAGCGCATGTATGAGTGGATTGTTTACAATGGTTACGATCCCATTATCATAGCTACAAAGTTAGATAAAATCAATCGAAGTCAGATACAAAAGCATTTAAAAATGGTGCGGGCCGGTTTAAATGTGAAGCCCGGAACGGCAGTATTACCCTTCTCCGCACTCACAAAGCAGGGCAGGGAAGAAATTTGGGAACAGATGGAAGAGCTTCTTGTAAAGTTGTAGAAATCGGAGGTGGAATGGATGCCCGGAAGATATCTGCGCTGTATCGTAAATATTTTGTTATATCTGGCAGGGGTTGTACTGGTGTTTGTGCTGACGCCGAAGCTGCTGGTATTCTTTATGCCCTTTGTGGTAGGATGGCTGATTGCGCTGCTGGCCAATCCATTGGTGCGGTTTATGGAGCGGCGTCTTAAGATGGTGCGCAAGCATAGTTCTATGCTGATTATTATTACGGCGATTGCACTGGTGGTAATCGGAGGATATTTTGCCATTACTGCTATTGTGCGGGAGTTATATGGATTTTGGGCGATACTTCCCACGATTTATGGTTCTTTTTTACAGGATCTGGAGGAGATTCGGGAGAATCTTCAGGGCTTTTCCATGCGGTTTCCGCCTCAGGTACGGGAGGGAGCGGCCTCGCTTACAAATTCCCTTACGGAATCCCTGGGAGATTTGATAGGAGCTATTGGAAAACCTACCGTAGAGGCGGCCGGTACGGTAGCAAAAAATATTCCGAATGCATTGATTCATATAATTTTTGCCATCTTGTCCGCTTACTTTTTTATTGCGGAACGTGATCGGATCGTGCAGACTCTTCAGGAGAAGATACCTGTATGGATTCGGGAAAAATGGCGCTTTATTACAGAGAAGTTTAAGAGAGCCATAGGGGGATATTTCAAGGCCCAGTTTAAGATTATGGGTGTGGTAGCTTTGATTCTATTTGTCGGTTTCCTGATTTTGAAGATTCATTATGCTGTTTTGCTGGCGATTTTGATTGCATTTCTGGACTTTCTGCCATTTTTCGGGACAGGGACGGCTTTGATTCCCTGGGCGATTCTGAAGGTCTTAAGTGCGGACTATCAGTTTGCTGTCGGATTGATTATTATTTACTTGATAAGTCAGCTGGTACGGCAGCTGATACAGCCGAAGATTGTAGGGGACAGTATTGGATTAAAGCCCCTGCCTACGCTTATTTTTATGTTCATTGGCTACAAGGTCAGCAGCATCTTCGGCATGATCCTTGCGGTGCCCATCGGTATGATTCTGGTAAGCCTGTATCAGGCGGGCGCTTTTGCGGATGTGATTGCGGATGTGAAGGAGCTGGCAAGTGGATTGAATGACCTTCGAAGAAGACATTAGAAAGAGAGATACGAGATTAGAATTAGTTTGGCTAAGAAATGTCAAGTATTTATAAAAAATATTTTTGCTGGCCGGTAAAGTCGCAAAGGCGCACGAGAGGAACTTTTATGAGTGCCCTTTCGAATAAAAGTTTCTCTCATCACAGGTGTGTCGAAGCGACTTTTAGTAGGAGGAGAATTATGACTGAAGTACAAAACGAGAACAAAATGGGCTATATGCCTATTCCCAAATTATTATTTACCATGTCTATGCCTATGATCATTTCTATGCTGGTACAGGCCCTTTACAATGTGGTGGACAGCGCTTTTGTGGCCAAGGTCAGTGAGAATGCGCTGACGGCCGTGTCTATGGCCTTTCCTGTGCAGAATTTGATGATTGCAGTGTCAGTGGGAACCGGCGTGGGAATCAATGCGCTGCTTTCCAGATCTTTGGGAGAAAAGCAGTTTGAGCAGGCAAACCTGGCGGCCAGAAACGGATTGTTTCTGGGGATTGTAAGCTATCTGATATTTGCGGTGCTGGGATTAATCGGTTCCCGGCAGTTTTATTTGGCTCAGACAGACGACCCGGAGCGGGTACTCTACGGAACTCAGTATGTGTTTGTGGTGACGGTTTTTTCCTTTGGACTGTTCCTGGCAGTGATTAGCGAGCGGCTTTTACAGTCTACAGGGCTGACCATTTATAATATGTATACCCAGGGCCTGGGAGCAATCATTAATATTATTATGGACCCCATTCTGATTTTCGGATTGTTTGGTTTTCCGCGTTTGGAGGTTCTAGGAGCCGCAGTTGCTACGGTAGTGGGACAGATCTGCGGGATGCTTCTGGGAGTGTTTTTTAATTTGCGTAAAAATAAGGAAATTAATATTAATATGAAGGGCTTTCGGCCAAGTATGCCTACGATCAAACGCATTTATCAGGTGGGTATTCCTTCTATTATTATGCAGTCTATCGGTTCGGTGATGGTGTTCGGTATCAATAAGATTCTGATGATGTTTACCTCCACTGCAGTTTCGGTATTCGGCGTTTACTTTAAGCTTCAAAGCTTTATTTTTATGCCGGTGTTTGGACTGAACAATGGTATGGTGCCAATCATTGCTTATAATTATGGCGCCAGGGAGAAAAAGCGGATCATGCAGACGGCTTGGCTGAGCATCGGGGCAGCCGTGACGATTATGCTGGTGGGACTGAGCATCTTCCATATCTTTACGGAGGAGCTGCTGGGAATCTTTGAGGCGTCCCCGGATATGCTTGCCATCGGCGTTCCGGCTCTGCGCATTATTTCTTTAAGCTTTTCCTTTGCCGGATATGGGATTGTAGTGGGATCGGTGTTCCAGGCTTTGGGAAACGGAGTATACAGTCTTATGGTATCCGTGGCCCGTCAGCTTTTAGTGATTCTTCCGGTGGCCTTTGTACTTGCAAGGCTCGGAGGCTTGTCGGCAGTGTGGTGGTCATTTCCCATCGCGGAGATTGTAGCGGTGATTATGAGTACGGTATTGTTTCGGAGAATTTACCGCAAAAAAATACAGCCACTGTCCATTTCGTAAACAGCGGCTTGCAATACAAAAGAGCTGCATTTATAAAAGAGACTGTATCAGTCCGGCATAGATTTCCTGGCTTTTGTCCCGCCAATGGCTGCAGATGGCTTTTGCTTGCTCTTCCACAGGGACAGTAAGGGTCAGGTCAATGAGGGTGGAATCCCTCTCCAGGACACGGCAATGAGCGGCAAACTCTCCGGTGGCAGTACGATAGTAATTTGCGGGAGTGGAGTGCTCATTGCGGAGCTTGTATTTGTGTTCGGACAGAAAGGTGTCAATATCCTCCCGGATGGCGGAGGATATTTTTTTTTCAAAGTAGATAAGAGTAGTGCGTCCTTCCTCCGTAATATGGCAGAGGGTAGTATTGCGCACGGTTTCCAGGCGGATCAGGCCGGAGCTGTCCAGCTCGAATATGGCTTGCTGAAGCGTAAAGTAGTCGGTATATTCTTTTTCCAGGATAAATTCTGAGAGCTGGGCGTTGCTGAGGGGAAAGGTGACACGGTTCAGCATGTATAAAATGATTAGCTTGTATAGGGTTTGAGTTTCGGACATTGTGGGACTCCTTTCTTTTTGTCCTGCTTGCCGGGGGTGTAAGGTATGCCTTTTTTGGTTGGGAAATATAGCCTGCCCTGCCAGGTATTTCTTTGCTTTAGTTCTTTGTGAATGGTGTTGAGGACCATGCGCTTTTTTTCACTCCAAGCGGGAGCTATAAGAAGATCCTTTGGTCCGTCTCCGGTCAGGCGGTGAATGATGATATCCGGGCGGCAGATCTCCAGGCATGAGATGACAAGGTCCGCATATTCTTCCAGGGTAAGGACGCGGAAGCTTGTCTCTTCGTAGTATTCGGCCAAGTCGGTATTCTTTAATATATGCAGAAGCTGAAGCTTTATGCCGCTGATTGGTAAGGTATTCAGATAGCGTATGGTGTCCAGCATCATGTCAGCTGTCTCTCCCGGAAGCCCGAGGATTACATGGGTGACGATCTCCAGATTCCGGGCATGTAAAGCTTCTGCGGCCTGGTGAAAGACAGGGAGCGTGTAGCCTCTTCGGATAAAGGAGGCGGTGCTCTCGTGGATTGTCTGCAGGCCCAGCTCTATCCAAACGGGTTTTTGCTTGTTCAGGTCCGAAAGAAGCTCCAGAACATCAGACGGCAGGCAGTCGGGGCGGGTAGCGATGGCCAGGGCTGCGACTTTCGGATGCGCCAGGGCTTCCGTATAGGCTTTTTTTAGATGGTCTACGGGGGCATAGGTGTTGGTGTAGGCTTGAAAGTAAGCGATGTAACGGGTTGCAGGGCGCTTCTTTGAGAGGGAGCGTATACCTGCTTCTATCTGCTCCGTAACGGTACGGCGCGGATCGCCTGCAAATTCGCCGGAACCCCCTGCGCTGCAGAAGATGCATCCCCGTGTTCCTAAGGTTCCGTCCCGGTTGGGACAGGTACAGCCGATATTTAAAGTAAGCTTATATAATTTTTCTCCGAAGCGCTGCTGCAGAGCTTCGCTTAGATTATTGTAAGGTTTCATGGTAATTAATTTAGCATAGGAGGTGAAAAAAAGCAACAAAACAAGAGAAATGTAAAAAGAGAGGAAGAAACCGGCGCAGCCCAGCGGGAAAAGCATTGGGCATTGTGCCGGTTTCTTCCTCATTTTAAAGATAAGTTTTTGATCCGTATGCTGTTTAATATTCGCTTAGATAGTCTGCAAAAATACAGATCAGGTCTTTCGGATATGGTTTCTTGTTGTAGGGAAGAGGACATCCAGTCAAGGACTCTATGGTTTCTAAGCCGCCATTTTTGACAAGAGCATCCCGAACGGTGCGGAGATTTCGTTCAATGTTCGGAATGGTAGTGTTGTACTTTTTGGCTATAGGGAAATAAATTTCTTTTCGAATACTTTGCAGGCGATTCGGTTCTTCTAAGGCCAAAAGGATAGCTTCTTGGAAGTAGTTATAGCCATAATAATGCTGAAAGACGCCAGCAGAATGTAAAACTGTTTGAATCTTCCTGATCATATCAACCTTCTCCTTTGCAAAATTGAAATGGTGATGAAGTGGGCATCACCATGCCACCATTTATTATGGTGTATCATATATACGATCAAGGAAGAGAAAATCGTATGGTTTTGCAAAAAAATTAAAAATTTTTTTATTCGCTTAGGTAGCTGACAAAAATGCAGATCAAATCCTTTGGATAGAGCTTTTTATCGAATGAAAGGGAACGGCCCATCATGCTTTCCAGTATTTTCAGCCCGCCATTTTTGATAACAGCATCCCGAACCGTGCGAAGATTTTTCTCAACATTAGCAATGCTGGTGTGATATTTTTGGGCAATGGGAAAATAGATTTCCTTTCGGATACTCTGCAGACGTTCCGGTTCTTTCAAAGCCAGAAGAACAGCATCCTGGAAATAATTGTAACCGTAGTAATGTTGATAGATACCAGCGCATTGTAAAACGTTCTGAATCTTCTTAGTCATATAACCCTTCTCCTTTGTAATATTAAATGGCGAGAAAATGGGAGATGCCCTTTCCTCTGTTTGTTTAGGTGTATTAATATATACGATTGAGAACGGGAAAATCGTATGGTTTTGAGAAAAATATTTAAAAAATTTAAAAAAAATGCGGAGAGGGGGAAAGATTTTGCAGGAATTTGACGTGTGTGGAATAAATAAAGTTTGCCAGAAAGGCAATAGTAGTGTATAATTGTCCGTATATGTGTAGATGCAGAAGAGGGATATTATGAATCTGGAAAGTCTAATTGAAAAAAATGCCCCCAGGAATCGGATAGCATTGTTAACGATTTTAGATATTTTAATTATCATGGTGTCAGGTTTCCTGGCCTTATATATTCGTTTTGATTTTGCATTTGGCAAAATGGATATGAAATATGTGGATTACGAACTGTACTATCTGCCGGTAAACCTGGTCGTTACAATTATCATATTTATTTTGTTTAAGCTGTACCGCAGTGTTTGGCGCTTTGCCAGCACTACGGAATTTCTCAATGTAATTGGGGCATGTTCCGGAAGTATTCTGTCCCAAATTATATTGATGGCGCTGCTGAAGATGCGTATGCCGGTTTCCTATTATTTAATGAAGTATATAATTTTAATTTTAGGAATCGGAAGCTTGCGTTTTGCTTACAGAATCTTAAGGATGTTTCAGGAAAAGAGGCTGGGAAGCCGGCAGGATGCGAGAAAGAATACGATGGTGATCGGCGCGGGAGAAGCCGGCGCTATGATTATTAAAGAGTTTCAGAACAGCCGCTATCTGGATCAGAAGGTCTGTTGTGTAGTTGATGATAATGCGGCAAAGCACGGAAAGTACCTGCGCGGCGTCAAAATCATGGGAGGAAGAGAGGAGATTCGCTTCCTGGCTCATGAAATGAATGTGGATGAGATTGTTGTCGCACTGCCTTCAGCCCCGCAGTCTGAGGTCAGAGAGATTCTTCAGATTTGTCAGGAAACCGGCTGTGAGCTTAAGGTTCTTCCCGGTTTGTATCAGATGATTACAGGAGAGGTAAGCGTTTCCAAGCTTCGCAGGGTGGAAATAGAGGACCTGTTGGGACGGGAGCCGATTCAGCTTCAGGTGGAAGCTGTGATGGACTATGTAGAGGGGAAGCGAATCCTTGTAACCGGTGGAGGCGGCTCTATCGGAAGCGAGCTGTGCAGGCAGGTTGCGGCCCATAAACCAAAGCAGCTGATTCTTGTTGACATCTATGAAAATAATGCTTATGATATCCAACAGGAGCTGAAATATAAGTACCCGGAATTGGATTTAGTAGTTCTGATCGCATCTGTGCGGAATACACATCGGATGAATACCATATTTGAGACCTATAGGCCGCAGATTGTATATCATGCGGCGGCTCATAAGCACGTACCGCTGATGGAGGACAGCCCCAACGAAGCAATTAAGAATAATGTGTTCGGGACCTATAAGACAGCTCAGGCGGCGGACAAGTACGGTGTTCAGAGATTTGTATTGATCTCAACAGATAAAGCAGTGAATCCTACGAATATTATGGGAGCTTCCAAGCGCATCTGTGAGATGGTAATCCAAATGATGAACAAACATTCAAAGACGGACTTTGTAGCGGTGCGCTTTGGAAATGTATTGGGAAGTAATGGCAGTGTAATCCCTCTATTTAAGAAGCAGATTGAGCAGGGAGGGCCCGTAACAGTTACGCATCCGGAGATTATCCGCTATTTTATGACTATACCGGAGGCGGTATCCCTGGTGCTTCAGGCCGGAGCGCTGGCAAAGGGCGGCGAGATCTTCGTGCTGGATATGGGAGAGCCGGTGAAGATCCTGGATTTGGCGAAGAATTTGATACGTTTGTCAGGATACAAGCCTTTTGAGGACATTCCCATAGAGTTTACAGGACTTCGGCCCGGAGAAAAGCTTTATGAGGAGCTTTTGATGGGCGAGGAGGGCTTACAGGAAACGAGCAACAGGCTGATTCATATAGGGAAGCCGATTGAATTTGATGAAGAGCGGTTTTTGGAGCAGCTGGACGAGCTGAAAAAAATCGCGGACAAGGATTCCGGAAAGGTTCGGCAGAAAGTACAGGAGATTGTGCCGACTTATGTGATAAAGAAATAATTAAATTACTCACAGGAATAAAGAGAAGAAAAGGGGAGATGATAACCAATGAATGAGTATTCGGAAAGCTATGAAAAGGAAATCAGTCTGGTAGAACTGCTGTTTTACTGTTTGAAAAAGTGGAGATGGATTGTATGCTCCATGATTGTGATTGCAGCGGCAGCAGGTGGATATAAGTACTTGTCCACAGTAAAGAGCAATCAGATTCAGCAAGAAGCCCAGGCGCTTCTGGAAGAGAATGGAGAGACAGAGCCGGTAGAGGTTGTGGAGAATCCGCGTGTTCGATATTATGAGCAGGCGATTGCCAGCAATGAGCTGGAGCTGGAGCAGCAGGAAGCTTATTTGAAGGATTCCGTCGTAATGCAGATGGATGCATACCATCTTTGGGCAGGGACATTGAGCTTTTATGTGGATGTTCCGGATGGAGAGGATGGAAATTCTTTAAGGAGTTTAATTGCGGCATATAAAGCATATGCAACAGATGGAAGACTTGCAAAGCAGCTCTTTGATGCAGATGACAGTATTCCGGTTGTGGATTTGGACTACTTACTTTCCTTTAACAGGGGGAAGGAAACAATAGAGATTATGTATTCAAACGGTTCTAACAAGAATTTGGATATCGAATCTGAGATTCCTTTTTCAGAATCAGAGCAAAATCTCTTTCAGATACAGATTATTGCTTCGAGTGAGGAGCTTTGCGCTGCCTATTTGGAAAAAGCAGAAGAAACCATTATGGACTATGGTAAGGAGCTTGCAGGAAGTATCACAGTTCATGACTTGAAGCTTCTGGCTGCAGTGCAGACGGAGAAGATGGATAACGACATGGCATCATATCAATCATCCGTATTGTCTTCCTATGGAGTCCTTTTAAATAACCTGAAAACATTGAAGACAGATCTGAAGACCGTACGTGATGAGGAAGGTGATACGATTACTCTTGGACAGACATTTGCTCTGGCTAATCCGGTTTCCGCAGCAGTGAAATACGGCATTGTAGGCTTAGTATTGGGAGCGTTTTTAGCCGGTTTTGTATTGATTCTGGTATATCTGATGAGCGGAAAGCTGCAGAGCACCGAAATGTTCCGGGAAGAGTTTGGTATGCAGTTGATTGGTGAGGTAAAGGCTCCGGTCGGCAAGAAGAAGCTTTTCGGCTTTATTGATAATTGGCTTTATCATCTGGAGGAGGGAGCATATGCAAATATTCCCCGCGAAGAGCAGATAAGAATTGCAGCCGCCAGCTTGAAGGGAGCAGTAAATCAAAAAGAGGGCTTGAAAAAGCTCATGCTTGCTGGTACAATAGCCAAGGAAGATGTTGAAGAGTTTTGCGGCTGCCTGAAAGAGCATGTACAGGAAGCGGAATTTTCTTCCTATAAGCAAATTGTATTTGATGCGGCTGCGCTGGAAGAAGTCAGTGATTATGATGCGGTTGTATTTCTTGAGCGGAAGCGAGTTTCTTATTCCAAATTGATTAAGAAGGAACGGGAGATGGTTTCCGGAAGAGAGATTCCGGTGCTGGGCACCATTGTAGTTTAAAAGTAAATAGGTCCACCACAAATGGACCTATTTGTTTTTGTAATAAAAATTAACTATAGAATATTTAAAAGCCGAATTTCAAAATCGTCGCTTCGCCGCGTTTTGAAGGAGGGCGGATATAGCAGCACAGCAAAAAGGGTCCGGACGAAAGTGCGGAGTGGCGAAGCATACTCATTTTTAGGAAAGAGTACGCGTATGTGGTATGTAATACAGGTGATTTCAGGAAAAGAAGAAGCAACATTGAATATGATAAAAAAATATGGGGCGCAGAAATATGTAAAGGAGTGTTTTTCTCCAAAGTATGAGCGCAGGAGAAAGTACCTGGGACAATGGCATCAGGAAAAGGCCATTTTGTTCCCGGGCTATATTTTTGTCATCAGCAATCAGGTGGAGGAATTGTACCAAGCGCTGAAGAAGATTCCGGAATTGACAAAGCTTCTTGGGGTGGGTGAAAAATGGACGCCTATGACGAAGGAGGATGTTGAGATTGTGGAATTGCTGTCCGGGAAGGAGAGAGTGGTCAAGTTCTCGGAAGGGTATATTGCGGGGGATAAAGTGGTTGTGGTCAAAGGTCCTCTTAAGGGGATGGAAGGAACGATTCGGAAGGTGGATAGGCATAAGCGGAAAGCTTACTTGGAGATTCCGATGTTTGGGAGAGTGTTGAACGCACAGGTAGGGTTGGAGATTGTGGAGAAGAGTTGAGAGGGAAGAAAACAGACGGGTGAGTTAATATGGAAGATAAATTTGAGGTTATTCAATATACGGATGAACAACTGGGGAAAAAAGTAAATGGGATATATAATCGTTGTATAAAAAGAGGAATTGACCTTTGTTTGGCCATTCCTTTTTTTGTGATTTTAATACCTGTTTATGTTGCAGTCTCTGTTGCGATCATTATAGAAGATGGAGCGCCGGTTCTTTACCGGGCAGACAGGGGAGGATATAAAAATAAAACCTTTCGTATCTGCAAATTCCGCTCTATGGTAAAGAACGCAGATAAAATCGGAGGTTATACGACAGCATTTCATGATCCGCGCGTTACAAAAACAGGTGCCTTTCTACGGAAAACAAAGCTGGATGAGATCCCTCAGCTAATAAATATAATAAAAGGAGAAATGAGCTTTATCGGACCTCGTCCGGAGGTATTGGAATATGTGAATCGATTTCAAGGTCAGGAAAAATATATTTTAGAGGTAAGACCAGGAATTACAGATTTTAGTTCTATAAAGTTTATTAATCTCGATGAACTTGTTGGAAGAGAGAACGCAGATGAATTTTTTCAGAAAGAAATATTATGGAAGAAAAATGCTCTTCGCGTAAGATATGTAGCAGAGATATCCTTTCAAACAGATATGAAAATATTTTTTATTACAGTTGGAAAAGTGCTAAAAAAATTTATTGAAAAATAGAGGAGAAGAAATTGGAATATATTGTACTGAAAAATTCAGATCTGAAGGTTTCTCGTATCTGTATTGGCGGCGATCCGATGGGGGGGCATGCATGGGGGAATACGGATGATAAAGAACTAATAGATGCTGTTCATGCCGGAATAGATATGGGAATTAATTTTTTTGATACGGCAGATGTATATGGTTTAGGAAAAGCGGAAGAAATTCTTGGACAAGCGCTTAAAGGCAAAAGAGAGAAAGCTATTATTGCGTCCAAGTTTGGCGTTAGGCGTACCAAAGATAATACAAGAACTTATTTTGACAATTCCCCTAAATGGATTCGGCAGGCTATAGAAGGAAGTTTAAGGAGACTGCAGACAGATTATATAGATATTTATCAGATCCATGACTTGGACGGAGTGACTCCGATTGAGAGCATTGTGGAAACGTTAGATAACCTGAAAAAGGAAGGAAAAATCAAGTATTATGGATTGTCAAATATTTTGGAGAAAGATATTTCAATACTACTTCCATTCAAAGGGAAATTCGTATCCTTTCAAAATCAATATAGCTTAGCATGCAGAGACTATGAAGATGATATAAAGAATATATCACATACTCTTGAAGTGAATCCATTTACATGGGGGAGCTTGGGGCAGGGAATTTTGACAGGAAAGTATGGGAGAAATGTAAAATTTCCGGAGAGCGACAGAAGATCCCGTGCTACATATCCGAATTTTCATGGTGAAAAGCTTCAAAAGAATATGGACATTGTAGATCGCATGAGAGAGATAGGACAAAATTATGGCAGACAGCCTGCCGCAGTGGCGATTCGCTATATTCTGGATTATCTTTCAGATTCCATAGCTATTGTCGGTGTAAAGAGAAGGGAACAGGTACTTTCAAATTGTGAGGCATGTGATTGGATGTTAGGGATACAGGATATTGAGATTCTCGAAAAAGTATCAAGGGACAATAAAGTCATAGGAAAATAAATTATTGGATATTTTAACTCAAGGGAGAATGAAAATGACTATGAATACATTTGCAGTTCCAGAATTACCATTATTAAAGAATGATTTAAGCCTGAATAAAATTAGGATTATGGCAATGCTGGAGCGTATGCTTATTATCAGATATACGGAACAGAGAATAGCAAAGAGAGTGGAGCAAAGAGAAATAGGTACGCCCTGTCATTTGTATGTAGGGCAAGAGGCGAGTGCGGTGGGAATTTGTTTTGCTTTAAGAGATACGGATTATGTATTTAGTACACATCGTTCACATGGGCACTTTTTGGCAAAAGGCGGTAAATTAGATGAACTGTTTGGCGAGATTTATTGCCGTAAAACAGGGTGTTCTGGCGGGCGGGGAGGTTCTATGCATTTGTGCGATCCATCTGTCGGTCTGCTGGGGTCATCTTCTATTGTAGCAGGCTGCCTTGGAATAGGCTTGGGACCGGCATTTAAAAGTAAAGTGCTTGGAGAAGAGCATATCAGCGTAATATTTCATGGTGATTGTGTACCGGAAGAGGGAATTTGGCATGAATCATTGAATTTTGCTGCTATTAAAAAACTGCCGGTTCTCTATGTATGTGAGAATAATCTATATGCTGCTTCTGCGCCGTTAGCGGACAGGAGATTAAATGACAATATTTCAGAGGCGGCAAAGGTTCATGGCTTGCATACGGAGATTGTAGATGGAAATGATGTTTTTGCTGTGAATAAGGCTGCGGTGGAAGCCATTGAAAGGATTCATAATGGAGAGGGACCGCAATTCATTGAAGCACGCACCTATCGTTGGCTCGGACATGTCGGATATAGGGATGATATTGATGTTGGATTGCGGGATGCAAAAGAGTTAGAGTATTGGAAAGAGCGATGCCCAATTAAGAATCTTGAAAAAAACTTGCTTTTTAATACGGTGTGTACGGAGAAAGAGCTATGTGAGCTGCACGAAAAGGTAAAAGAAATGGTAGATAATGCAGAAAAATTGGCAATATCTGCGGCAGAGCCGGATTCAGAGACATTATTAAAAAATGTTTATAGTAAGGGAGTAATCAGCCAATGAGTATAGTAAGAAAGATTAGTTATGGAGATGCAATCAATGAGGCTCATAGAATAGCGCTGGCGAATGATTCCAAGTGTTTTGTGATAGGGCAGGGAGTCAATAATCCTTGGTTTGTAGGACGTACAACAGTAGGATTGATGGAGGAGTTTGGTTCAGAGCGGATCATGGATTCGCCTATCAGCGAGGCGGCAATGACAGGAGCTTGTATAGGCGCTGCGATGGCGGGAGCACATCCGATTGCGTTTCATCCACGGATGGATTTCATGTATCTTACGCTTGATCAGGTAGTTAATCATTGTGCTTCATGGAACTATATGTTTGATGGTAAAGTGAACGTCCCTATAGTAATCCGCGGAATCGTGAATCGGGGAGGGGAGCAGGGAGCACAACATTCCCAAAGCCCTTTTGGTATTTATGCAAATATTCCGGGGCTAAAGGTTGTAACTCCTGCAACAGCCCGGGATGCAAAAGGTCTATTTTTGGCAGCAGTAAATGATCCTGATCCCGTTATCTATATAGATGACAGATGGCTTTATGAAGTAGAAGATGAAGTGCCGGAAGGCCATTATGAGACTCCAATCGGAAAAGCTAATGTCTTGATGGAGGGAAAAGATGTAAGTATTATAGCCGCATCCTTTATGGTTAAGGAGGCGCAGAAGGCAGCAGAGGAGATGCAAAAAGAAGGGATCTCCTGTGAGGTTGTTGATCTGCGGAGCCTTAAGCCGGTAGATATGGAAACCGTGAATAAGAGTGTAAAGAAAACAGGAAAAGCAGTTGTGGCAATTGCGGAATGGGCATTTGCAAGTGTTGCCGCGTCTGTTGCAGAGGCGGTTTATCAAGAAAATTTTGGGAGATTAAAGGCTCCGGTACAGATGGTGACACTTCCGGATAGTCCGGCGCCAGCGAGCAGGATACTGGAGGAAAGCTATTATATAAAAGCAGAGGATATAAAAAGAGCCGTAAAAAGAATTGTGTAGGATAGTTTTAAAGAGTTCTTCTAAAGTTTCGCAATAAGAGGTGTTTAGATAGATTAAGGAGGGAAAAGAGTGCTTTTCAATTCCATTAACTTTTTAGTCTTTTTTCCCATAGTAGTTCTTATTTATTTTATGATTCCGAGAAAGCTTCGTTATATATGGCTTTTAACAGCGAGCTATTATTTCTATATGAGCTGGAATCCTAAATATGCCATATTAATTGCTGTATCTACTGCGATTACATATGGAACAGGAAGATTTATTGGATACAGCAAAAAAGAGCAAATAAAAAAATGTGGATATTTATTTGTTTAGCCAGCAATATAGGTATTCTTGGATTATTTAAATATGCTAATTTCTTATTAACTAATTTTTTTGCTTTGGCACAAAGATTTGGACTTCGATGTATAGAGTACAGATTAGATTTATTACTTCCGGTAGGCATTTCGTTTTACACATTTCAAGCAATAAGCTACACAATTGATGTTTATCGCGGAGAAGTGTCAGCTGAGAAAAACATATTGAAATATGCATTGTTTGTGTCATTTTTTCCCCAACTTGTTGCCGGTCCAATTGAACGTTCCGGAAATTTAATGACACAGATACGTAATATAGAAAGTATTGAATTAAAAAATCTTCAAAATATAAAGGAAGGCTTCATGCTTATGTTATGGGGATTTTTTCAAAAGCTTGTTATCGCAGATAGAATTTCTATATTTGTCAATGCAATTTATAATGATTATCATAAATATGGTTTTATGGAAATAGGGTTAGCAACCACATTGTTTGCATTTCAGATATATTGCGACTTTGGAGGATATTCAGATATTGCAAGAGGGGCAGCGAGAATTATGGGCTTTACATTAATGCATAATTTTAGGCAGCCATATCTGGCAACATCCATAAGGGATTTTTGGTCAAGATGGCATATTTCTCTTACTTCATGGTTTACAGACTATCTATATATTCCTTTAGGTGGAAACAGAAGAGGAAAAGGGCGCCAAGTGCTAAATAATTTTATTGTATTTTTGGTTAGTGGATTTTGGCATGGGGCACAATGGAATTATGTGATGTGGGGATTTCTGCATGCTGCATTTCAAACATTCGGGTGTATTAAGAAAGCGCTTTTTGTAAAGTGGGGAATTTTTCAGACAAAAGCTACATTTAGTACAAGAATACGAAAGATAATAAGTACATTTATTTTGGTTGACTTTGCATGGATTTTTTTTGCGGGAAATGGACTTCAAAATGCTTTAAAATTGTTAAGGCAGATGACAAAAGCTTTTATGATATATGGAATTACCGATTTAAACTTTGGTGTTTTTGACTGGACGGCTTTGATTTTAGGAATTTTTATTTTGAGTGTGGTAGATGTGCTTCATGAGAAAGGGATCTCAATAAACCGTTTTTTTGAAAAACAGGAAAATTGGTTCAGGGGGGGGGTAATGGCAGCACTTCTTTGGTCTATTATCCTGCTAGGCGTATTTGGTGAGGATTATACGGTAAGAGAATTTATCTATTTCCAGTTTTAGAGAGGATAGAGATTAGAGAATGAAAAGTATAAATAAAGTAATGCCGATTGTTTACTTTTTTCTTTTTCTAATAGGGGTTGAGGTAATTACTTCCTATTTAGCTATAGATGATGCTGCAATTCCAAGCAGGTATATATTGCACAACTTTTATAATAGAAATGAAAATATAGATACATTATTCCTTGGAACATCTCATACAATGTACGGAATAGACCCTGAAGTATACGAGAGGATAACAGGCAATAAAGCGTATAATTGCGGGACAAATTGGCAGTATCTGGATGGCAGCCTGGCATTGATTAAAGAAGCAGACAGGCTGTATGATTTAAAACAAGTATATGTGGATTTATACTTTTATGTATGCAGGCAGCCTAATAGAAAAGAGCGGACAAGCAGCGATCTGGTATCTGCATATTATATATCGGATTATATGAAACCATCAAGTAATAAGTATATGTATATTTTTTCTGCTAGTAATTCGGAGCATTATGTGGAGGCGCTAATTCCCCAGAGAAGGTATATAAAGAATCTGGCGGATTTTAGATATATAAGATCGAACTTAAGTAAAAAAAGTACTGAAAATTATCAGAATTATATTTTGGAAAGTGAATATGAGAAAATTTTGAAGAATGGACAGACCACCTGTATAACCTCTCTGGAAAATCAAGGATTTTATTATGAAGGAATAGGATATTCATTGTATGATTCAAAGGAGGAGTGGAATGACTGGAAAGAAGTGCTTAATGAAATGATTAACTATTGCAAGGAACATGATATTTCGATAACATTTATGGCTTTGCCGATGTCCGATTTCTATATAATGCAGGCAGGCGGTTTGAAATATGATGAATTTATTGAGGAAGTTCTGAATGTTATTGAGACGAGTGGTATTGAAATTGATTATTGGGATTTTAATCTGACAAAAACAAGATATTTAGATTTGCAAGAAAAAGATTTTAAAGATATTTCTCATTTAAATTCGGAAGGTGCAAAGCAAGTGACAGCGCTTTTGGCTGATTTAGAGGTGAAAAATAATAAGGAAGATATATTTCACAATAATTATCAGCAAAAATTAGACAGTGAAGTGAAGATATTTGGAATTAATTTGATGGTTGATGAAGAAAAGAATGTTATCACAATTATGCCGGCAACAAATGCAGATGACAAAGAGATAACTTATAAGATTACCCATTTGGATAGCGAAATTAAAATAAACTATCAGAAAAACGCATCATTTCAATATGAAACAGGGGAAAAATATAAAATTTGTTCATATATAAATGATAAATTGTGCAATACAGTTTGGTATACGGGGAAATAATAAAATATGGCTAATGAATATAATAAGAAGAGTTTAAATGTATGGCTGATAAAAGAGGGAGAGGCGCTGCCGATAGATGAAGATGTAAGACTTATGCGTATGGGGTCACTTGCAAAGCACCTAGCAGAGCATGGGCATAAGGTTACTTGGTGGACATCAACATTTATTCATGGAGAAAAAAAATATATATGTCATAACTACAAAGAAATAGATATGAATAAGAATGAGCGATTAGTGCTGCTACATTCCCCAATTGCATATAGGAAAAACATTTCTGCCAAGAGGATTATATATCATAAACTCTTGGCATTTGAATTTTTAAAAAAAAGCAAAGTATATAAAAAGCCCGATATTATTCTTTGTGCATGGCCCACACCTCAATTTGCCGGGGCTGCAGTCAAATATGGGAAAAAACATGGAGTTCCGGTCATTGTTGATATAAGAGATCTGTGGCCTGATATTTTTGAAAGGATTTTTCCAAAAGACTTTAAACTTCTCAGTAAAGCAGTATTATTTCCCCTTAAAAATACTACAAGAAAAATTATGTCTGCAGCAACCGGAATCGTTGGTAAAGAAGATAAATCCTTACAATGGGGATGTAATTATGCTGACAGAGCTGTAACTGATACGGATAAAAGGATTTTTATTGGGGGAAACCGTCCTATTATGAGTAAGGACAAGCTTGATGAAAGCTTGAAATGGTGGGGGACACTTGGCATAGTGAAGGATAACTGGAATATATGTTTTTTTAGTACATTGAGTACAAAAAGCCTCGATCTGGAGACGGTTATACGGGCAGTTCACATTTTATCCGAAAAATATCCAAAGATAAATCTAATTATCGGTGGAAAGGGCGACGGAGAAAACTATTATAGAGTGTTGGCAGCAGATATGCCCAATATTCATTTTGTAGGCTGGCTTAACCAGGAACAGATGAACAGCCTTATGGTTATTTCAAAGTGCGGTGTGTATTGTCTTAAAAATACTGAAGATTTTAAAGATACTTTTACAAATAAGGCGGTTCAATATCTTTCGGGCGGTCTTCCTTTGGTTAATTCCCTTTCCGGGTTTTCCAAAGGATTCATTGAGTCAAATAAAATAGGAATGAATTATAAAGAAGGCAGTGAAAATAGCTGTGCACAGGTTATAGAGACCATGTATTTAGATGAAATGTATAGAAAAAAGATGGCGGAAGCAGCTATTGATGTGTTCGAAAGTTATTTTGAAGAGTCAGTTGTAAATTCGCAATTTGAGGATTACCTTTGTATGATGGCAGAAAACTAAAGAAATATGAGGAGAAACATAACAATGAGTTTGGCAGAAAAGATATGCGGTGGAAAAGATATCTTAGCAGTTGTTGGGCTAGGATATGTCGGGATGCCGATCGCCGTTGAATTTGCAAAAAAAGGGGTTAAGGTTTTGGGATATGACCTTAATGAAAATAAAATTGAATTGTACAAAGCAGGCATAGATCCTACAAAGGAAGTAGGAAACAAGGGAATACGTGAAACGACAGTAGAGTTTACTTCAGATGAAAAAAATCTAAAAAAAGCAAAATTTTTTATCGTTGCAGTTCCTACACCTGTGAGCAATGATCATGTTCCGGATTTATCGCCGGTTATAGAAGCCAGTAAGCTAATAGGAAGAAATTTATCTCGTGATGCAATTGTTGTCTATGAGTCTACAGTGTATCCGGGCGTTACAGAAGATGTATGCATGCCTATTTTAGAAAAGGAATCTGGCTTAAAGTGTGGAAAAGAATTTAAGGTGGGATATAGCCCGGAACGGATCAATCCGGGGGATAAAGAGCATAGACTGGAAAACATTTGTAAAATTGTTTCAGGAATGGACGAGGAGGCTTTAAAAGAGATAAAAGATATATATGATATTATAATAGAAGCTGGAACATATCCTGTGTCCAATATTAAAACGGCTGAGGCAATAAAGGTTGCAGAAAATTCACAGCGTGATATTAACATTGCTTTTATGAATGAATTGGCGATGGTTTTTGATAAGATGCAGATTGATACAAATGAAGTTGTGGATGGAATGAATACAAAATGGAATGCGCTTGGTTTTCGCCCTGGTCTTGTAGGAGGGCATTGTATTGGTGTAGATCCATATTATTTTACGTATGAAGCTGAGAAACTTGGATATCATAGCCAGATCATTTTAAATGGACGTATTGTCAATGATGGTATGGGGAAATTTGTCGCAGATGCGGCAATTAAAATGATGATAGAGGCAGGACAGGCACCCAAAAAATCCAAGGTATTAATTCTAGGGCTTACATTTAAAGAGAATTGTCCGGATATTAGAAATAGTAAGGTATATGATATCATTAAAAGGCTCTTGGAATACGGGATACAGCCTGCAGTTGCAGATTCCTGGGCGGATAAACAAGAAGCGGAGAAAGAGTATCATGTAGAAGTTGTTTCATTACAGGATATTGTTGATGCTGACTGTATTATTGCAGCAGTAGCGCATGATGATATAAAAAAATTATCAATGGAAAAAATTCTAGAAATGTATAAAAAAAGAGAAGATGATAAAAAGAATGTTCTTATAGATGTCAAAGGAATGTTTGATTTAAAGACTTTTTCAGCATCTGAATTGTTGTATTGGAGACTGTAATATGAAATCTAGCAATGTTCAAACATTAATAGTAACAATGGATTTGAAGAATGTTAACAAATTGTTAGCAGAAATGAATATCCAAACAGAATTTATTATAGGCAATCAAACAACTTATTCACAGGATGAGGAGATAGTTTTTGATGGCAAAAAAGGAAAAATTCTTGCAAGATGTGAGCGGGGAGTAGGAAAGAACAGAAATACGGTTGTGTCTGCAGCAACAGCAGATATATGTGTATTTGCGGATGATGATATGAGGTTTAAAGAAGGGTATGAAGATGTCGTAAGAGAGGTTTTTAGTGTAAATAAAAATGCTGATGTAATCATATTTAATATCGATAATGCATCAAACAGGCGCAGGCATAATAAAAAAAATAAAACAGTAAACATATTTAATTATATGAATTACGGTGCGGCACGCATAGCCTTCAGAAGAAAAGCTGTTAGTTATCATAATATTACTTTTAATTGCAATTTTGGCGGTGGAACGCCGCATCATAGTGGTGAAGATTCCCTCTTTTTACGTGATTGCTTGGCAGCAGGGTTAAAGATTGTTGCAGTACCGGTATCCATAGCAGAACTTAGTGATAACAGAGAATCGACATGGTTTCATGGGTATAATGACAAGTATCTTTATGATAAAGGCGCTTTTTTGGAGCTTGCCCATCCTGTGTTGGCGCTTCCATTTGCAGCATATTTGATTGTAAAGCATCCAAATTATATACCAGAGAATAAGAGCGGCTTGTATGCTTTTAATAAGATTTGTGAAGGAATAAAATTTATCAAAAATAAGGGATATTATAAATGATTAAGCCGAAAACCTTAGAAATAATATTAGTATTAATTTATAAGATATTTTTGGATGTATCCTATGTGTTTACAGAATATCCGCTATGGGAATATACCGGTTTTGAATTTACCTTTGACATCAATAGATTGTTAATTGGGTGGGGGATATTTATAATTACATACTTACTGATAAAAGATGAGCATAATGATATCTGTACATTATTCTGTTATGTGATTTTTTTAGTTAGTATTACTCCATTTTTTGTACTTTATCAATTCTGCTCATTTATTTGTTTGTGGATGCTGTTATTGCAGTCGGCTTGTATTATCTATATGAAGTTGTTGTTTAACGTTACAAGAAGGCTGTCTGTTATCAGAATAAAAGGATTTTCATACAGAAGTGTAAAGGTTCGCTATATCATTGTAATAGGGCTATTAGCTTATCTTGTATTAACAATAAGAAAGTTAGGTATACCCAATATAAGCGCTCTGTCTTTTTTTAATTCTTATGATACCAGAGCAGCTGTGAATTTAACTACACTTGAGGCAATTGTACAAAATATTATATGTAAAGTGGTGGGACCTGTATGTTTATTAATCGCTATAAAAGAAAAGCGCTGGGGATTTGCAGGCTTTATTATGTTAATACAAGTGTACACATATGCGGTGACCGGATTTAAGACGTATTTATTTGTTTTAGCCGTACTTCTGGGGATTCAAATTTTGAAAAGGAATTATCTAAAGGAAATAATATTAATCGGTCTTCCTCTGGCTGTTTTTGCAGCAGATATTGGTTATCGCCTGACAGACAGTATAATGATATATGCATTAATAGGAAATAGAGTATTCTTTATGCCGGCGTTAATTAAGTATTGTTACTTTGATTACTTTAGCCGGCATGAGTTAGTTAGATTTTCCCAGAATACAATATCCAAATTTTTCGGAATAACGAGCAATTATACGAAGCCTGTTCCAAATTTAATTGGGGCCACATATTTCGGAAAACCGAATCAATGGACAAGCACCGGTTTTATGTCAGATGCATATGCCAATGGCGGAATTTGGGGAGTATTCTTGATTGCAACTGTTCTTTCCCTTGTATTAATTGTCCTCCGATTTGGAGTAAAATATGTTTCAAAGGACCTGCAATTGTGTATTCAATCTATATTTTTAATATTTTTTATTACGCTTAATGATGGGACAGCTATTTCTGTTTTATTTTCAGGAGGAATGATTCTTACAGTTATTTTGATATATTTAGTAGATTTTGGAAGAAGGAAAAGTTGTTGTGAATTTAATTGAGAGATTTGTAAAAACATCTGCGGTGTATTTATTAGGAAAGATTGCTACGTATATTGTTTCTTTTCTTATGCTTAGGTATTATACTTCTAATATTTTACCGGCAGAATATGGACAATATGAATATATATTATCAATTGTTGATGTTGTGATTCCGGTTCTGTTTATTGAACTTTGGTCTGGGATATTACGTTTTGGGATGGAAGGTGATAGTGAGAATAAGACAGAAGTTATTTCAACAGCGCTTTTTATGCTGATACCGGCGGCAGTATTATACTCTCTATTCTATTATCTGGCGATTATTGTTTTTCACTTAAAAGCTTATTCTCTTGCATATATATATGCAGGACTTGTGATGCTGGTGAATGTGTTCATGCGGATTTCACGTATACTGGGTAAGAATAAGCTATTTGCAATGTCAGGAATAATCGGCAGCTTGTTTAATGCTTTTGTTGGTTATATTTGCGTGCATTTTTTTAATATGCAATGTGATGCATTGATGCTTGCTATGATTGCAAGCTATACCATACAGATAGCGTTTTTATGTATAGGAACAAAAGTATGGAGCTATATACGTATAACGAAATATAACAAGACACGGGCAAAGCGTATGGTAATATATTGTTTTCCGTTTGCGCTTAATACAATTCTATATTATATCAATACAAACTACTATAAGAGTGTGGTTAAAATACATTTAGGAAGTGATGTACTGGGAGTCTTTTCGGTAAGTACAAAATTTTGCGTGCTGATTACATTTGTTGTTTCCGTGTTTCATATGTCGTGGCAGGAGATGACATATTCCCTTTCTGAGGATACGGAAAGGGTAAAGATATATGGCAAAGGTCTGAGTGTACTGACGGAAATTGTGTTGGTGGGGACTTTGCTGCTACTGCCAATCTTAAAAATTATTTTTCCAATTTTTATAGGCAGCCAGTATAGTGAAGCAGCCATATATATTCCGGCTTATTACAGTACGGTTTACTTTTCTTCAATAGCAGGTTTTATATATAATACTTTGACGGCAGAAAACATTACTATTTTTCATCCCATTACAAAACTAATTACTGCAATTGTAAATTTATTTTTAATCTATTCTTTGATAAACAGCCTGGGGATTTTTGCAATTATAATTGCGGCTGTTGTTTCCGGAACAGTGGAAATGTTAGTTCTTATGATTGTGGCAGCAAAGAAGATACATGTGCCGGTGGATTTCATCCATACAGCATTGTTTGTTGTATTTTATTTGATTGAAAGTTTTCTGTATCTTATGTTTGGTACTTTAGTAAATACACTGTTGTTATTTGTGATTATAATAGCCAGTGTACTGTTTTTGGGATATAAATATAAAAATATATTAATAGCTTTTAAGGAGAAATACGGTAGCAGATGAGTTCGAATAATACAGGTTACAATGTAGCAGTGTCTGTAAGCAGGGTGCTTGCTATGTTCATGATTATTATATGTCATATAGGATCGGCAACTGGTAATTCAGCCATAGGGCAGTTATTTCAAATGGGAGTCCAGGTGTTTCTTTTTATTTCTGGTTATCTTTATAGCAATAAAGATATAAATAATACTAATAGATGGCTTTGGGGAAGATTTGTTAAGATTTGTATTCCTTGCTATCTGTTTATTTTGGGGGCTGCTGCTGTAAATACTTTTTTGGGTAATCATTTTTCATGGGTTATGTTGATACTGGGAGTATTTAATCTTGAGGGTTATCATCATATTTTTAATAAGATGTATTATATTCCTGCAATTCCCGGAACGGCACATCTTTGGTTTATAACAGCATTGATGATATGTTATTTGCTTACAATATTTGTAAAAAGAAAACCGGTAAGCTTAAAGTATTTGATGATATTTTTGTCAGTTGGAATTGTATTGGGATTTTTTGGAATAAGATTGGATTATTTTTGGATATATTTTGTTGGATATCTATATGGAAAGAGCTGTAAGAAAATAAGCGGAAAAAAATATGCACTTGTGTGTTTAGCAGCTATAGGAGCAGGGATTCTGCGAATGATTGTAAAGGGCTATTGTGATATAAATGGAGAAAACAATTTTTATCTGTTTGTTGTGATACCATTTGTATACAATGTTTTAGCAATATGGATTTTTACAACCATAGAACTTTTGGTAAATATTAGGATAATATCAGAAGTAATTGTAAATACACCTATTAGTAAAGTGATAGTATGGATAGATGGAATTTCTTTTTATGTGTTTATTACACATTATATATTTATAGATGAACCATTGAGGATATTGGGCTTGACTCAATATTCTTTTTTAAATGCCATACTGCTTACTATAGCAATTATATCAGTTAGTATCCTACTTAAGAAGATATCATCAGATATAGGAAAGAAGATTTATATAAGGCTTGGAGGATGAAATGAATATTGATGAACTTACACAGAAACTGCAAAAAAAAGAATTGCAGATGCTGAAAGAATTATCAAAGATATTGAAACAGAACCAAATTCCTTTTTTCCTGGCATATGGATCAGCGCTGGGGTGTGCAAGGCACAGCGGTTTTATCCCGTGGGATGATGATATAGATATTTTTATTAAGGGGACAGATTACGCAAAATTAAAGGAAGTGTTTCGAACACAGAATACAGGAAATCTAATATTGCATGATTATGATACGGTTAATGCTTATCCGTTTATTTTTCCGAAGATTGTTGCAAGTGATACTCTGTTGATAGAAAAATCCTTAAAACATACAAATTATAAGGGGGGAATATATATTGATGTATTCCCGCTGGCAGAGGTATCGAATAATAAATTTGCGCAGAAGGCAATGAAAATACGTAGATATATATATTACAGTATGATTCGTGGATATTATTATAATTTTGATTCGATTCCAAGGAAATTGTTTAGCGGAATTGTAAGAAAAGTCATAGATCCTTTAAAGATCCAGGCAAAGATTTTTAAAGAATATACACAACGGGTAAGAGACTGTAAATTTTATTCAGGCAGCATAGATTCAGGTGAACTATATAAAAAACAATATTTTGAAGAAATGATTGATATGCCGTTTGAAGACACTGTGATGCCTATGGCAGCAGAATATAAAGATATGTTGGAAGTGTATTATGGTGATTATATGATCTTTCCAAAAGAAGAAGACAGAGTTTCAAACCATAATTTTGAGATAATAAAATTTTATGATGAGATATAAAAATTTTTAGACAGAACTGGAACATTAACAGTATAATAATCAGGCTTGGAGGAAAAGAAATGTATTTTGTAAATGAGTCAGCAGTTAATCTTGAGCGTATTGTATATCAAAATAATAGAAAAGATTATTTAAGACTAGATTTAAATGAAAATCCGGGTGGTCTGCCGGAAGAGTTTATTTCAGATGTACTTTCGGAGATAACTCCGGGATTTATATCACAATATCCGGAAACATATGATTTTACAGAAGCACTGGCAAAGTTTTTAAATGTAACTTCTAATAATATATGCCTTGTAAATGGTTCATCAGAAGGAATCCGCCATATTATAGAAGCGTTTACTTCCATAAATGGAAGAATTGTAGGAGTATCACCATCTTATGCCATGTATGAGGTTTATGCAAAAATGTACGATAGGAATTTCGTTCCAATAAAATACACAGATGATCTGCAGATGCCTGTAGAAAGAATAATAGAACAGCTTACGCCGGATACACAGCTTCTCATTTTGCTAAATCCAAATAATCCGATTGGAAATGCTTATACGGAAGATGAATTTGAACAAATATTAAAAAGATCAATCGAGAATGAGATAACAATTCTTATAGATGAGGCATACATGTACTTTTATAATAATACTTTTATAGATACTGCGTTAAAAAATGCTCATGTATTTGTTACAAGAACATTTTCAAAACTGTTTTCTTTGGGAGGGCTTAGGCTTGGCTATATTGTGGGACAAGAAAAAGATGTGAAGGTAATTCAAAATCTCTGTACCCCACATAATACGAATGCGGTGGCTATGCTTTTTGCACAGCGAATTATAGAAAAAGAAGGGCTGCTTGACAGTATTATCAGCAAACAATTAGATGGGAAGGAGTATCTTATTGCTGATTTAAGAGCAAACGGATACGAGGTAAATGCTCAAGAGGGCAATTTCATATTTATAAAGCCCCAATATAAAGATGCTGATGAGCTAGTAGTTTTGCTGAGAGAAAAAGAGCGTATACTTGTTAAAGCTTACGATAAGGTGGGGTGTTTAGGCAAGTGCCTTAGAGTAACTACGGGAGAAAGGAAATATATGGATCAGTTTTTAACTGCATTATACAGCCTTGATAAAGTTAATTTTTTTAGCATGTAATAAATTATATGTGGAGGAAAATTAATGATAGAAAATGAAGAACTTATACAGTATTTTAATTCAATAAACAGTGATGCAAAGTATATATTTATAAATCCGTCAGAATTGATTTTCGAAGAAAATGTTAAAATGAACTGCTATTATTGCGGTAGATATAATAATAACTGGCGCTGCCCTCCAAATCTCCCGGATATAGATTATAAACAAATGATGAAGGAGTATGACAGGGGATGCTTTGTCATATTATCTTTTCATATACATGATAAAAAAATGTATTCCGAGATACGTAACGAGTCAAGTGTAGTACTCCATAAATTATTGCTTGAATTGGAGAAATTAATGTGGAAGAATAATAGCTCCAATTCAATATCATTTATAGGAGGCTCCTGTAAACTGTGCCGCGGCGGCTGCGGAAAAGAAAAATGTAATAATCCATACTTGTCACGCAGTCCATTGGAGGCAATTGGAGTAAATATAGTAAAAAGTGCAAAAAAATATGGGGTAGATATAAAATTTCCCACGGATAAACATTTGATACGTATCGGATTATTACTTTGGCAGGAGGAGTAAATTTATGAAATATATATTTTTAGTAGCCGGAAAAGGAACAAGATTGAATCCGTTGACCCTGAGTCATCCAAAATCAATGTTTAAACTGGATAATAATACAACATTGATACAAAGAATGGTAAGGCTGATACAAAAAAATGACAGCAAAGCAGATATTATTATAGTGACGGGGCATATGCATAAAAGTATAGAAGAAGAGCTGAAAGATGTTCGGTTTGTCTATAATCCATTTTATAAGGTTACAAATTCTATCGCATCTCTGTGGTTTGCTAAGGAGACTTTTGTTGATAATGATGTTGTAATCATAGATGGCGACATTGTTATGTCTGAAAGACTGGTAAAAGAAGTGGTGTGCAGGCCGATAGATAAGCCGATGGTACTTGTGGACAGCTCAATTAGGACAGATGGGGATTACAATGTGGAAGTATCAGGAGATAAGGTCCTTGTTATGAGTAAAGAGCTGGAAACATATTATGGGGAATATGCAGGAATTACGAAACTTGATAAAAAGAGTGCAGCAAAGATGTGTAGAGAGATGGAGCTTATGATTGAAGAGGGATATTATGATCAATGGTATGAAAATTCTCTGGTACAATTGATTTTTAAAGAAGATTTCCATCTATATTATGAGGATATATCAGATTATGAATGGACAGAAGTGGATAGTGTCAATGATCTTATCGTGGCAAAAAATATCCATATGAAGGAGCAATAGCAGGGCAGAAATGAAAAATATTTTATTATTTGTAGTAGATTCTTTAAACTACAGCCATATAAAAAAGTCAAATTTGGATCTTATGCCTTTTATGGAAAAGCTGAAGAAGGACGCTGTTTATTGCGAACATATATATTCACAGGCCCCATACACAGAGGCAGCATTAATGGGACTGTATTGTGGGCAGGATGTGCTGGAAAATGGAGGATATATATTACGCTTCAAGGATGCCCCACAGACAATTTTTGATGTAATGCAGCAGAAAGGATATGTCACTTTTTGCAATTTTTATGAACCGCAATGCCACCCATCGTCTGTACGAAGGGGTGTAGATTGTTTGTATAATAATGTAGGCTATGATCCGGCAGCATTGTGGCCATATAGGTTAAAGCACTTTTCGGAACAATTGTCACAAGGGACGTTAGAAGAAAAGGATTATGAGTTATTGTATGAGATAATAAACGATAACCTTACAGAGTGGATAAAGTTTACAGATTGTATGCTTGATAATGACGAATCGGTTCAGATGATTCGGGACAATAGCTCAAATTATAATACAAAAACTGTAAAAAATGCTGTGGAAGCAGAATATAAGGATTTTATCAAAAACAGAAAGGATTATGTTAATAATATACTTACGAGAGGAACGAAGCATCCCTTCTTTCATATCCCTGCATATGTACAAAATAATAAAGTAAAAAACCGCGAGATAATGGGGCATGTAAGAAAAGAATTTACGCCTTTGTTCAAGCGAATACGAAGAATGAATTTTAAATTAAATATGCGTAATTGCAGAGGCATATTAAAAGGGCCAATTAAAAAAATTTGGATTTTTATTAAACATCCAAGCGCAATAAGATTTAAAGAGTTTGTTAAAAGTTCTTATTTAGCGGTAAATCAATTGTTTGATCTGGATTTGTTTAAAAGAATAGGAAAAGATTATGATATCTTCAAAAATGCACCAAGCGCCAGAAAGCATGTGGAGTTCTATATCAATTGGGCAGAAGAACATAAAAATGCTCAACCGCACTTTGCCTGTTTACATGTGATGGATGCACATAACCCGGAGACTTTTTTTACATTTGATTCAGATGATCAGAAGCTGCTTGATTTTGAAAAAAAAGAAGCAGAGAGTATCTTAAGCCAGATTCCTAAAAACTATTATGGAAGCCTTACACATGAGCTTTCTTTAAGATATATAGACAATACAATAAAATATATGTATGACGAATTGGAACGAATCGGCATTCTGAAGGATACCTGTGTGATTTTAACTGCTGATCATGGTTTTTCTTTTAGTGGCAATCCACTGCGCGACAGCTTTGTCACGAATTTATATTTAGAAAATTATAATATTCCATGTGTGATGACCGGAACAGGATATTCGGCTAGAAAAGTGGAATCTTTGAGGATGAGTAAAGATATACCGGCGACTATTTGTACGATTGCTGATGGGAAAATTGTGAAAGAATTTTCGGGGCACAGTATTTTAGAGGATTTTGAATATGAGTATAATATCATTGAATATTGCGGCGGAGGATGCCCGGATTTAGCAAGACGTGAATTGAAGATGGCAGTATATGATAAAGAACTTTTTGTTGGAATATTATGTAAACTGGATGAAGCTTTGTCAGATAAGGTAATTACGGAAGTATATGATCTGAAAAGTGATCCTTTACAATTAAGAAATCTTGTAAAAGATAAATATGACAAAGAGAAAGCAAGAAAAATGCTGACAATGATTGAAGATAGAAGGAGAAGTATCATTGCTACAAATCCACGGAAATAATGTATTAAAGAGAAAAAAAATCATAATTATTGGTTTTGAGAGCTTCCTTCTTTTATTTGGGATATTTATTTTGGTCAATCGCGTTATTCGAGGTGTTTGCTATACAGATGAGATGTGGTATATAGCTGAGCCATATATTGTATCACAGGGAGGAGCGGTTCCATATGTAAATAACTGGACACAGGCAGCTGGATTCACAATACCATTATCAATTGCTTTTAAAATTTTTTGTGCTGTTAATGGTGGAACAGAAGGAATTGTGTTATTTTCAAGGCTTTTTTACGTTTGCTGGCTTGTAGTAGTATCTTTATTGACGCTTGTTATTATCAAAAAAAGATGTGGCGGCAGAAGTATTCCGTTGCTGGTGATTTTCCCGGTTTTATTTATGACGCCCTTTCAATTGTATGATGTCAATTATAATACAATTGGAATGGTATACTTAATGCTTATATGTGCACTTATATTTGCTGGATGGAATAATAAAATTGAAACAAAAACAGATATTTATATGGGGATTGCAGCAGGAGTACTTATGGCAAGAACAATCATTGGAACTCCGAACACCTTAATCGCCTTTTCTTTTATCTTAATACTCCTTGTTATGAAAAGAAGGCGAAATATGTGTATGGGATTTGTTATTGGATGCGGTCTTATGACAATAGCTGTACTGGGGTATTGTTGCATTTGGGGAGGAGGAGTAAAAAAACTGATTCGAGGCTTGTCATTTATGCTCTCAGATATGGGGTATTTTATGATTGAAGGCGTACCGATTGGGGATAAGATAGCAGCATTAAGAGGATTCTTAAAACCATTTTTTTTGTGTACAACAGCAGCATTTAGTCTGAAACTGATTTTTTTAAAAAGGCAGGAATGGTATAAACACATATTGGTGTTTTTATTATATGGTTTAGCTTTATATGGAATATATATAGGATGGTCAGGATACCCTTCCGGATATGCAAGGATGATTTCATGGAGTTGGTTTGAAACAATCATCCTTTCTTTTTTTTATCCCAAAGATGAGAATAAAAAATATATTCATATACTTTCACTTACAGTAATAACTTACTTTTTAGTTTATGTTTTTGTTGTATTTACAAATATATCTGGCTCTAGTTCAAGAGTATTTTGGCTGTTTGTCCCAACAGTAATTACTTATATCGGGCTTTATACAATTTATAAAGCGGAGGTTTATCATCTGTATTATTCTAAAGTTATGTTTGTAATAGCAATCATTATTTTAGGTACATACATGATAAAGACCTCATACGGATATGTATTTGATGATGAAGCAGTAGAGCTGCTTGATACTAGAATAGATAGTGGCATTTGGAAGGGGCTATACACAACAAAGGACAAGTGTGAATATGTTCATACTCTTGAAAAAGAGGTACGGAAAATGGCGAATGAAGATAGAAAGGTATTATTTATGGATTGGTCGTCTTTTGCATATTTGATGTGTGAAGGAACTGCATGTGCACCTTCTTCCTATGACAGCTGTGTTTATGCATATAATGTGAATCAACCTAAAATTATGTATGATTATTTTTTGCAGATAGAAGATGTACCTGATGATATCATATACATTGATTTTGGAAAAGATGAGATATTGAGCATAGAGGAATCATCGTGGAAGTTTAACAATTTTGTTTTATCAAATTATTCATTAACTAAAACATATGATGGCGGTGGACTAAGAATATTGCGCTACGAACTTAATGATAAAATAAATGGAATAGAGTGGTAGAGTATGTTGTGCGTATTTTACATCTGTAAGCATGAAGGTTATGCGGGAAAAAGACAGGAACAATGGGGTATTTTATGAAAGTATTAATTTTAGCCGGCGGGTATGGAAGCAGAATTTCGGAAGAAAGCAGATTCAAGCCTAAGCCAATGATAGAAGTAGGTGGGAAGCCCATACTTTGGCATATTATGAAATATTATTCGGCATTTGGACATAATGATTTTATTATTTTAGGGGGATATAAGCAGTATGTAATTAAAGAATTTTTTGCTGATTATTTTCTCCATAATGCAGATGTGAAATTCAATCTTAAAACAAATGAAATGGAAGTATTAAGCGGACATTCAGAACAATGGAAGGTTGCTGTAATTGATACGGGACTCAATACTATGACAGGAGGACGTATACGCCGTGTAAAGGAGTATATAGGGAATGAACCGTTTATGCTGACGTATGGAGATGGTTTATCGAATGTAGATTTAAATGAACTTTTGAAATATCATAATTCGCATGGAAAGACAGCTACAATTACGATGGTAAGTATTGCACAGCAAAAAGGAGTGCTGGATTATGGCCAGGGAGGAAAAATACTGTCGTTTAGAGAAAAGGAATGTGATGATGGGGCAGTTATAAACGGCGGGTTTATGGTGTTTAATCCAGGAATATTTGAATATCTTGAGGATGATAGTACGATTCTCGAGCAGGGACCGATGATAAAGCTTGTGAAAGAAGGCGAGCTTATGGGATATATGCATAATGGCTTCTGGCAGTGTATGGATACACAAAGAGAAAAAAAGAAATTGGAGGACATGTGGGAGACAGGAGGTGCGCCGTGGAAAATATGGGGAAGATAACGGAAAGGGCTGATATGCAAAGCGTGGAATTGGCCAGACGTATCAGATTACATGCATTGGATATGGTCAACCATGCACATGCATCTCATATCGGCGGAATTTTATCAGCAGCGGATATCATTGCCGTTCTCTATGCAGAAATATTGAATGTTTTTCCTGACAATCCCCATGCGCCTGATCGTGACAGATTTATAATGAGCAAAGGGCATTGTGGAGTGGCCGTATATGCTGCGCTTGCAGAAAGAGGCTTTTTTCCTGTTGAGACACTGAAGACGTATGGAGATGACGGAGGAAATTTTTCATGCCATATTTCACATAAAAGAGTTCCGGGTGTAGAAATATCAACGGGCAGTCTGGGACATGGCGTATGTGTGGCATGCGGTATGGCGCTTGACGCTAAAATGAAAGGAAGAGGAAATAAAGTATATTCAGTTATTGGGGATGGAGAATGTAATGAGGGAACCGTATGGGAAATGGCAATGCTTTCCAGCCAATATGCATTGAATAATTTTGTTTTAATCATAGACAGAAATAGTATGCAGGCAACAGGTTTCTGCAATAAGGTTATGAATATGGAACCTTTAGGGGAAAAGTGGCGAGCTTTTGGATGGCATGTGACAGAAGCAGCAGACGGCAATGATCACGAACAGCTTAGGAAAGCTTTTAAAGAGGATTCTCTTGGAAAGCCGAAAGTGATTATTGCAAATACGATTAAAGGAAAAGGAGTATCATTCATGGAAAATGAGCTGCTTTGGCATTACAGAGATCCGCAAGGAGAGTTGTATCAACAGGCAAAAAATGAACTCATGGAGGCAGACTTGTGAGAGATTGCGTGATAAGTGAAATTGTAAAGTATGCCAGAAAAGATAAGCGTATTATGCTGCTCACCGGTGATCTTGGGTATAATGTGACAGAAATATTTGCAGAACAGTATCCGGATAGATATATAAATTGTGGGATAGCAGAAGAGAATATGATATCTGTGGCGGCAGGGCTGGCAATGGAAGGAAACAAGGTGTTTGTTTATTCTTTGGGCAATTTCCCGACATTAAGGTGTATGGAGCAGCTTCGGAACGATGTATGCTATCATCAAGCAGATGTGAAAATAATTTCAGTAGGAGGGGGATTTTCTTATGGCTCACTGGGGATGAGCCATCATGCTACAGAGGATATTGGAGCAATGCGGATACTACCTTATATGCAGGTATACACACCGGCTGATCCAGTAGAGGCAGAGAGTGTTCTTAATGAAGCGTATGAATACCAAGGACCTGGTTATATAAGGCTTGCCAGAGGACGTGATCCTTATTTGCATAAGGAACAGCTTTATAAAAGCATAGGGCTTTTGCAGCCTTTTGAGACAAACGAGACAGAACGGTTTGATGCGGTAATCATCACTGCCGGTACAATTCTGGAAGAAGGAATAAAAGCAGTGAAATTGTTAAGGGAGACGAACTTGAAGGTTGGTCTTTTTTCATGTCCGAGAATAAAACCAATGGATATTGATGGAATACGGGAGATTGCACTGAAAACACGTGTAATTATAACAGTTGAAGAACATAATGTAATAGGCGGGCTTGGCGGTGCTATAGCAGAAGTGTTGAGCAGCCTTCCGGAGCATGCAGTGCTTTTAAGAACAGGTTTAGAGGACTCCTATACAGAGGTTGTAGGGAGCGGAGATTTTTTGAGAAGATATTACGGAATAGACAGTGAGCATATTGCATGGAGAATACAAGAATATTTTCAATTTATGGGTAAGAAAGAGTTATGAGAATAGCAGTTACCGGAGCAAGCAGTTTTATAGGGAAAGCATTTATTGAATGTGCGGCAAAGCAGGGACATGAATGTATAGCTATTGTAAGAAAAAGAGGAACGATTGGCATCAGCAGATTATGTACGCTCGTACAAAGAATGGAGATGGAAGAATATGCTGATTTAGGGAGAAATTTTCCGGATATTGACTGCCTGGTCTGTCTGGCTTGGGATGGAACCAGGGGATCTGCACGTATGGATGCAGAGAGGCAGCGGAAGAACTATGAATGGTCACTTTCCGGAATTAAGAGTATGCTGCATGCAGGCTGCAGACTTATTGTTACGGCAGGAAGTCAGGCAGAATACGGCAGTTATAACGGCATAATAACAGAAAACACAAAGCTTTGCCCGAATACTGAGTATGGTAAATATAAAGCAATGTTGTATAGTGATGCTGCATATGCATGTGAGCAATCGGGGGCAGTATTAATAGAACCTCGATACTTTAGTTTATATGGTCCAGGTGATTTTAAAAAATCTTTAATTATGGATACAGTAAAAAGGATGCTGAAAAATGAGCCATGTGAACTTACACAGTGTATTCAGATGTGGGACTTTTTGCATATCAGTGATGCAAGTAATGCGCTTATAAAGCTGATCGAGTGCGAAAACGCCAAAGGTGCATATAATTTTGGAAGCGGAGATTGCAGGAAATTGTATGAGTTTATTGAGGAAATGCGAACATTGTTAAAAAGTAGGTCCAAATTGAACTATGGAAAAATAGCCTATCCTGATACGGGAATGGTAAGTATCCGGCCGGATATCACGAAATTGAAAGATACAATAGGCTGGAAACCGGAGATATCATTTGCTGAAGGGATCATGGGCATTGCTGAGGTTTTAAAAGATGAAGATGGTTAGTGTATTAATACCTTGTTACAACGAGGAAGAGAATGTAAAACTTATAGCGAGAGCTGTGGAAAAAATTTTTAAACTTGAGCTTCCGAAATATGATTATGAAATTGTATTTATTGATAACGATTCGAGCGATCTAACCAGGAGCTATTTGAGGGAAATATGTGAACAAAATAAAAAAATAAAAGCAATTTTTAATGCTAAAAATTTTGGGCAATTTAACTCACCTTATTACGGACTTATGCAGACACAAGGGGATTGTACGATATTGCTGTGCTGTGATTTTCAGGATCCGATTGAACTGCTTCCTCAGATGGTTCATGAATGGGAATCCGGAGAATATAAAATAATTGTTATGCAAAAGATTGCAAGTGAAGAACGCCGAATACTTTACTTTCTGCGTTCTTGTTATTATAAGCTGCTTCGGCGATTTTCAGATGTAAATCAGATTGAGCATTTCACAGGATTTGGGCTGTATGATCGAGAATTTATAGAAGTATTAAGACAACTTAACGATCCAATGCCGTTTTTACGCGGAATTGTGGCGGAATTTGGATACAGGATAAAAGTAATTCCATATAAGCAAAAACAGAGAGCAGCAGGAAAGACACATAATAATTTTACAACACTTTATGACGCGGCGATGCTGAGTTTTACATCTTATACAAAGATTGGGCTGCGAATAGCAACCTTTATTGGATTTGGTGTGGCAGGAATAAGTTTTATAATTGCATTGATTTATTTTGTGTTTAAGCTGATATTTTGGGATAGGTTTGTAGCGGGTACGGCGCCAATTCTGATGGGTATGTTTTTTCTTGGAGCTGTAATTTTAATCTTCCTTGGCATAATAGGCGAATACATACTAAGTATAAACCAACGAGTGATGAATAGACCATTGGTAATTGAAGATGAAAGGATTAATTTTGAGGAGGAAAAAGATGGAGAAGCTAAAACCGCTGAAGAATCTGGGAGGAGGCATTAGACGAATCTTTGATTTGCAGGTAGCATCGGTATACCGTGGTATTTTCCCTTTGATAAAGCGTGCAGGTGCAAATGGGAAAGGAAAGGTTGTAGATGTGGGATGCGGAGCTTCGCCTTATAAGCATCTTTTTGAGGGATGGGAATATGAGGGACTTGATATACAGGATTCAGAAGAACAATTTGACTATAGTAATAAAAATGTTACTTATAATAGAGCATGTATTTGATACCGCTCATTTTCTTTCAGAATGTCATCGTATTCTTGAAACTGGCGGATGTATGATTTTCACAGTTCCGTTTCAGGCAAGATATCATTATATTCCCTACGATTATTGGAGATTTACACCTTCCAGCCTTCAGATATATTTAGAAAAGGCAGGATTTGAAAAAATATGTATTATCCCTAGAAGCCGTGATATCTGTGTGGCGGCATATAAAACTTTGACAATTGGATACCGATTATTTTTCAGCGGTTCTTGGTGGCGGATTATTTTGGCTGTATTTTTTGCACCAATATGGATTTTGAGTTTAATAATTGGACAAGTAAGTCTTCACTTAAATTTAGGATCTGAAGATGATTGTTTGGGTTATATAATTGCTTGTGAGAAAAGGAGTGTTCAGAGGTGCGATTAATGAGATCCTGTATTATATGCGGTAGAAAGCTAAAGCTGTTTAGAGAGGAGAAAATAAATCATTCAAATTTGGACGCTTATTCATACTCTTCCAGAAAAATACCTGAGTATATGCATTATGCTCTATATGAGTGTGAAAATTGTCACGTTCTTTATTCTGATTGCACTGTGGAAAAGCAGGAGATATTCAGGAATTATAAGGAAGCAGATTATGATAGCGGGGATGAGGCAGACAATGCAAGTCGGACTTATTATAAGTATCTGTGTAAGTATTTGCCAAACTATCAAGCGAATAGGGCATTGGATATAGGGACCGGAAATGGCGGATATCTAGAAATACTGATGAGAAAAGGAATTGATGTAGTGGGGATAGAGCCGTCAGATGCACCTATTCGCCAGGCAGCTCCGGCAATTAGAGATAAAATTATCAATGATGTATTTAAAAAAGGGATGTTTGAGGCTGAAAGCTTTGATATAATCTCACTTTTTCAGACGATAGAGCACATACCAGATACAGAAAATACATTGAAAGAAATATTCTCTCTTTGTAACTATTCAGAGCCAACACTATTCAAAGATGAAATTAGGGTGGCCTGAAATTGCATTTTTGATTGCTTCGTAAGCATTGTATCCCTGCTTATGTGCCGTACCAACGTAGGACATGATTTTCAGATAATCTCTGGCGCCTTCTTCAGTTCGGAAGCAGCCGGATACTTTGGTCTTAACCTTTATCATCCGAAGATCACGCTCTGCCTGGTTGTTATCAAACGGAACCATGAAGTTATGGATAAAAAGGCAGACNTTCGAGGAGTTCATCATACTTCTTATCGAACTTATGATAGTGATAATAGCTCAGAGAGTCCTTGCCTTTCTCTATCGCTTTCTCTTTGACCTTTTTCATTTCCAGTAAAAGGTTTATAAACGCAGATGTCCATTTCTGGTCAGGATGATTTTCATTTATCCCTGTCAGCTCACGGAGTAGATGGGCACAGCAGACTGCATGCCGTATATCCAAGTAGTTCCAGTAGGAAGCCCAGCAGTCATGCATGGCAATCCCTCTGAATTCTGGGAGAACACCGCATTGCTCCATGCCTTCGGTCCCACGTTTGGGACTGATATCAAGATAGGTATATTCACAGTTTGAGGCATCATGAACCCACCAGAGCTTTTTATCCACTCTGGTTCCGGTTTCATCGAAATGTCCAAGTGAGGAACCGATCATCTTATCCTTTATCTTACCGACTGTTTCNTGTACGGTTGCTTTTACATCAGAAGGGAATTCTCCTCTGCGGGTGTCCCCATGCAGCATACAGATTGGAAGTTCCAGTGCCTGATGTTCTGTTACATTGACTGTAACAACCGCATCAATCACATGGCGTTTTTCTGCGATGCATGCGGTGCCTTTACACATCTGATAGTGCGGGCATCCTCCGCATGAGGATGGCATATGCCTGACGATTTCGTCCGGAGCTGTTATCACCGCCAGATGTGTTCCCTGGTGTCCGCTCTGCCCGCCAGCTTTTTTCCCGGATGGCTTCCGGAGACTCTTTGGGGCAGGCTTTTTAAAGCCATCGCTGGATGGCGGTTTGGAACTGTTTTTGGAATTCTTGTTAAGCTGTTCCTTCAGTTCCTGTATGGTCTGATTGAGTTGGGCAATCAACTGAGTCTGAGCAGCGATAGTTGTTGATAATGCTTCATTTTGTTGTAATAACTGTTTAATCAGTTCATCGTTTGTCAACCGGACCACCTTCTTCCGATAAAATTTGATACTTCTATTTTAACGGAAAATGAGCCAAAAAGCGAATCGTATCGTTTTGGTGTACTGTCAAAATGACGGTGGATAACCAGAAAAAATCAGAGATTAACTGCCGATAACTCTNGGATAAAATTGACAAATAGTCCATTATTAGGCTGTGATCAAGGATTGATGATGCCATAATCCACAGGCCAAAAGCACTTGGCAGTTATATTGAAAAGTTATCCACTTTTCGTGATAAAGCAATGGTAAAACAGAAATTTTATTTTCTCTGTTTTGACCAAAAATCAATATGCCCTAAACGGGGTGCTGAATAGTTACATTTTTTTAACATTTGTGATTATTTTCGTTACCTCCCGATTGCTTAAAATGTAGGTATTTACTCTCCGTGTAAGTAGATGAAACACCAGCAACATTCAAAACAAAAAGACGCTCTCCGCCACGCAGTTCCCTGCGAGCATAAGAGCGCCACTGTTGACGGTATAAAATTGAGAATGACAAAACTGCGGGACTATATAGTCATAGCACCACTCTGCTTGCCTAAAAATGGCACAGATCATCATGTTTGCCAAGCTCTCTTTCTAAAAAATTGTTTTACAATTATTATCGTAATTATAGCAAAAATTTGTCTGTCACGCAAGGAAGCAATATGTCAATAATACAATAATTTTTTTGCACAGACATTTAAAAAAATACCAGGTATTTCCAAAATTTGTAATGTTGCAAATAAAAAATGTTTGTAAATGGTAAACCACTTGTCCTATAGTTAAAAATTGCCGCTCTTGCGAGCGGCTGTTGAGACACTTCTTTTGCTTTTTGCAGCTTTTCGGTAACTTATCTGACCAAGGAACCAAGCTGCTGATATAGTCTTCCGGCTTGTCATCCGGATGCAGCAGCATCTGTTCTAAAACATACTGGAAATACTCATATGAATGTCTCCTATTAGGAACACTGTAATATCAAAGCTTTTCGGAGCCTACACCCACAAAAAAATATAATCAGAACTATCAATTTACTCATCATTTTGCTGATTCTCTTTCAATATCAGCTCACAAACGGTTTCCACATGTGTCGGAACTACTATGTAAACACAATTTTTCAGCCTCGTCACTCGTATAGGAACACAATTCTGCGTCATTATGTACAGCCGCAGCGTTTTTACGCTTTGGCTTAAAATCCTTTCCATTAAAATTAGAGTGGATACCAGTTTTATACTCAAAGGTTATCTTCAAAGGCTCCTCCACTCCCTCATTATTATAACCTCCGATGACTATTTTTTCAACCACGCTTTCAAAAACCACCCTGTCGAAACTCTCCAGTATCTCCCCAGAACCTAACACTTTTCTGAACTCCCTTAACCGTGTTCTGGTATTATCCTGATTCCTGCTCAATTCCATCAACCGCTCCTGTTCCTCTTGGAGCTTCTTTAACTGCTCGGACAGCTCTTGGTTCTTCTTTTCGTAAATGTCCCTGTCGATATTATTATCAAGCCTTAAATCAAGCAGCTTCTCCTTACGCCTGTGCAGGTCAGCCATTTCCTTTTCAATCTTAGGCAGACGCTTCAGAGAAGTGTCGTCATTAAGGATTCCCTCAACTTTTTGCAGGAACTCATCAACAATCTCCTGCTGGTCTGTGCATAAAAGCTGGTAGCTCTTTACAAAGGCTTTTTCAATCACTTCTTCGGGGATTCCCTTACAGTGTGGGCAATGTCTTTTCCCGTTCTTCGTAGCAGTGACGCACTGCCAGATTGTCTTAGTGTATGCGGAGCTGCTGTGCCAGTTCCTCCGTGTCAGAGTGCCGCCGCAAAATCCGCATTTTATCATGCAGCTAAACGCATATTTCCTGCTGAACTTGTTTCTTTTCTGCCCCTCTTGATGCACGTTGCGGTTTGTGTTCCGCTTCGCCAGTATCTTCTGCGCTTCCTCAAAAATTTCCTCGCTGATTATCGGTTCGTGATGGTCACGGATATAAAACTTATCTTCTTCCCCGAAGTTTTCCAACCGTCTTTTTGAAATCGGGTCAACCGTGAATGTCTTTCCTAAAAGCAGGTCGCCTTTGTATTTCTCATTTTTGATAATTCCGATGACTGTGGACTGTACCCATTTTGAACTGCCGTACTTTGTCTTGTATCCCAAGTTTTCCAGTTCGTTCCCGATGACCGTGCAGCCTGCGCCCTCAATATACCGATTGAAAATATACCGTACAATTTCAGCTTCCTTTTCATTTACGGATATGCTTTTTGTATCCTTATGGTAGTCATATCCCAGACAGCCTTGAAACCCTACAAGCTCGCCCCTCTGCATCTTCATTTTCAATCCCTTTTTGACATTGGAAGATATATTCTCCACTTCCTGCTGTGCGACGGAGCTGAGTACCACCAACAGCAGCTCGCCGTCCATTGTTAAGGTATTGATATTTTCATCTTCAAAGAAAACGGCAATGCCTTTCTCTTTCAGCATACGGACATATTTCAGAGTGTCCAGTGTGTTTCTGGCAAATCTTGAAATGGATTTTGTAATCACCATATCAATATCCCCATTCATACAGTCGTTAATCATTCTCTGGAAATCCTCACGCTTCGCTACCTGCGTGCCTGTTATGGCTTCGTCAGCGTATATGTCCGCCAGTGTCCATTCGTGTTTCTTCTTAATCAAATCCGTGTAATATGTGACCTGTGACTTATAGCTGTTGAGCTGGTCTTCACTGTCCGTGCTGACACGGCAATAGGCGGCTACCCTTAACACTTCGACCTTTCTGCCACGGATACGGTTTTCACTACGGTTTGCTTTGATTACCTGCACATCGCTCATATGATTTACCTCCAAAATATTTATTGATGAATGTCAAGCCGCAAGGTTCGTAACGACATTGTAATCTCTCATAAGCCGCTTCTTTATGGCTTCGTATTCATCTACCGTAATTAAACTTCTTTTTTTCAGCTTCTGCAAACATGCGAATTGGATGCTGTAATGTACAAAATCCTGCTCCCTATTCTGCTCCATCGCCACACCCCGCTTTCTGCTGCTTCATGGATAAGCTAATGGCAAGAGCCTTGTCAACCCTTGCCATTATGTCCGTGGGCATTGTCCCCATATGCTGTTTTAACCGCTGTTTGTCAATCGTCCTTATCTGCTCAAGCAGGATAATGGAGTCCTTATCAAGCCCTTTGTAATCTTTCACGGCGGTATGTGTCGGCAGTTTCGCTTTTGTCTGCACTCGGCTCGTAATGGCTGCGATAATGACCGTCGGGCTGTGCCTGTTTCCTATATTATTGGAAATGATAAGTACGGGTCGTGTGCCGCCCTGTTCTGAGCCGATAACGGGATTAAGCTCTGCGTAGTAGATGTCGCCACGCCTGATTGTTCTTTCCATATTCTTTATAACCTCCATCTGGATTTAGGCAGGAATATCCTGCCTATGTAACAGACAGACGCAAGGAAGCATTTAAGGTCGGAAAAGCATAAAACAAGCCCTGTTCCATTGACCGCCCTGCATCTGGCTTTATGATAAAAGGCATTTTCTATTTGTCCCCGACACCCCGAAAATGCTGATGCGTGATAACGCAAGGGAAGTCACCAAACGGTCAGCAGCGAACTGACGCCACGGGAATTGCACCCCAACTGTCGGTCTGACAGAGCCGCCCCCATTGCCTGCGGCGGACTGGTTACCGCTCGGACTGTGGCTGGACGGGAGTATCATTGTCCTCTTTGTGGGTTTTGGCGAAATCGGGAGCTGCCCGATATTTCCAGTCGGTATTTTCCGCTTGCCGTCTTTCGGCGGGTCATGGCGTACCGCTGCACACGCTTACGCTTATTACAGCCACAAAGAGAATGTATTTGGTGAATGGGTATTCGGTTGTCAAAGAGCCGTCCCGTTTCGATATAAAAGAAAACTGGGCAAGAGGTTTTTGCCCTCTCACCCAGTAGCCGATGGGAGAGTGCGATTTTGGACACTATCCCAAAAGTTTTTTAATTTTTTTCTTAAACCTGTTCAAACGCTTGTAAATGACTTCCTTGTTTAAACTTAATTCCACTGAAATTTCAGTGACTGAAAAGCCCTGCGTCCTCATCAGCAACGCTTGGAGCGTGAGCTTATCCAACTGATGCAGCTCTTGGTACAGCACTGCATTTTCAATGCTGTCCAAAAATTCCTCAATCGTTTTTACTTCGGGCTGTGCCGTGTCCTCTGCCACTTCCTCAAGATATGTACCCGCATCCTGCAATTTCTCATAGTACCGTCTGTCGGAATTGAATATCGCCCAATCATGGACACGGAGCTTTTCAATATCGCCCTCGCTGACACCCAAGCTCCTAAGCTGCTTTTCCTCGGCTTCTTTCCATATCCGCCATTTTCTTTCTTCTCTGGCTTTGTTGTACGCCATAATCCGTTACCTCCAATCTGAATTTTTTTGTATAATCCAGATTGAAAGGCGGAGAGCGGCATCCCACACCCAGAAAAGCCTTGCGGCGTGATATTACAAAAAACGACAAAAGAAAAACCGTAAGGGCTGTCACACCTTTACGGTTTATAGATATTTTAGTTCTTATATGTAGAAATTTGACTTCTACTTCTTGGGTAGAAATCCCCCTTGCACTGACAAGGATTTTTTTAACAGGCTGTCCACCCATCCCCGATATGATATATGTAAATGGAACTTGCTATTTGCAGGCAATAAAAATCCCTCCAAACTTGAAACAGATTTGGAGAGAAAAACTATTTTTGCATGAAAATACAACCCGCCAAAACGCTGTTTTTTTTATTTGACGAGTTATAAATCCAATCAAAATTCTTATTCTAAACTTCCCGCTATACCTATAAGAAAATGCTATCTTCCGCTATTATTTTTTTATTGATACTCTGCCTAAACGACTTCCTAATTGGCTTAAAATCTCATTTGATATAGTATTTATACTATCTGCAAGGTCAGCAGCCATGATTTCACTGTTTCCGCTTTTCCCAATAAATATGGTTTCATCCCCGCAAGACACGCCCTTAATATCTGTCACATCTACCATTAACTGGTCCATACAAACACGACCGACAATAGCTGCTTTCTGCCCGTTTATCAAAACAAATCCCTTATTTGACAATTCACGGGGAATCCCATCTGCATATCCGACTGAAACAGTAGCAATCTGCATTTCTTTTCCAGCCTTATAAGTCAGACCATAACCGAGTGCTTCGCCTTTATGTAACTGCTTTACACACGCAATTCTGGCTTTTAATGATAAAACTGGTTTCAATTTTGTATTAGAAATAATTCTATCTTTCGGAGAGCTTAATACACCATAAAGTGCAATTCCTAATCGTGCATAGTCAAACTTTAAAGCGGGGTAATTCAGTACGCCATAACTTCCTTGTATGTGCGTTTTAAAATGATGTATTCCCTTTCTATGCAGAAAGTTTATTACCATATTAAATTCCTCAATTTGTTTTAGAGTAATATCCCGTTCCGCATCACTAGCCCCATCGGACATACACAAGTGAGAATATACACCTGTTATCTTCAGATTATCAAACTCCCACATTTTATAAACTTCCTTTATGTTTTCGCTTCTTTCCCCTAAACGATGCATACCCGTATCTATTCCAATATGGACAAAGATGACTTGTCCAAAGTCATTTAACAATTTTGCGTAGGGGTAATCAACTACCGTTTGTGTAAGATTGTACTTCACCAAATCAGAAAACTGATTTGGCGAGGTATATCCCAAAATCAAAATCTGCCCTAAAATCCCTGCTTTTCTAAGCTCAACCGCTTCATTTACTGATGCCACACAAAAATCTTTAATTTCCAAATCCTGCAATGCTTTTGCAATGAGGACAGCACCATGTCCATAGGCATTTGCTTTAACGGCGGGCATAATCGCACACTTAGGAGAAAGTATTTTTCTGAATTGCCTTATATTGTAAGCCAGATTGTCTATATCCAGTTCAATCCACGCCCTACCTTTTTGATACATTTCTACCTCCCCTTTCAAAAAATATTTGAATCATAAACATGGCTGCCAATGACAATAGACAGACCGAAATATATTGGAAAAAGGAATTGTCCACAAGTATCTTTGTAAGTCCTGTCACTTTAGCGATTAACCGTTGGGCAACAATTACCGCAGGATGAATAATATACAGCATCATTGAACCATTCCGTATCCAAGCGGGGGCTTTCCCAGAAACTTTAAGCAGTAATTGAAACAAAAAATACATCACTGGCAGCAAAAAGAAATACATACTATTATGCTTTTGGATATGGAAAGAATAAGTAATCCATCCCTCTAAAAGCATAAGTAACGATGCTAATGCAAGTCCCCATTTACATACCTGTTCCCCACAATGAAATTCGGGAACAGCCAGCAGCACACCGAGCAGGATATAAATTGGCGCAAAGAAAATACCGTTTCTTGTATAACTGCTGACATAGAAAATGCCAGTATATAACGTGCGTAGTAAAGGCACGTTTTCTATAAGACCATAATAAGAATCACCAAATACTCCTATCACATAAGCAATGAGCGAAAAGTAAACTGCTGCCTGAACTGATTTTTTTGTCAGACACGCAAGAAGTACACACCCAATAATTGCGGCGGGAAAATACCACAAATGATAGAACGTGCCGTCAAAAAGAAGCTGCTTTATAAACTCCAAGATAGATTTTGGCATATTCCCAGAATATATTGAAATAGGTATATAAACAGCGGTCACAATGAGGTACAGCCTTATATTTTTAACAAGGTATTTACGGAGAGGATATTTCTTTTTAAAATTGCTAAGCACATAGGGAGCTAATACAAAATATCCTGTCGTCATAAAGAAAAATGGAACAGCAATTCTCCCAATACAATAGGTAATTAAATAATCAATTCCCTCACTCCAGACTGACAATGGCGATATATGAATTGCAATTACCATGAAAGCAGCCACTAAGCGGAAATAATCTATTCCTGCAAATGTTTTATGACGCATAATATTCCCTCCATCTACTTAAAATAGCCCCTCCCTCGTTTGTACCCGAAATCATATACGGCGACATCTCCGATACATCAAGTTTTATAGAGTGACCGCCATCTAAAAAAACATACGAAATTTCGATTTTGTCCGCTTTAGAACTGTTATAAATATAAGGATGCCTTAAATCGGTAGTTTCCTTTAAAAAGCAAATGTATTCTTCTAAAGCCATATCCTTTTCTGCCATAATGACAGAATGGGGATAACCCACATAGCGAAAATGCCACGGTTCTGCTCCAATACCCGTTATCTGTTCTTTCCCAGACACATACCTTTCAACAAAACCAAATCGGGGAGCGGTCGCTCTGAACTCCCCACAAATCCCCGTATATGGAAAATGCGGGCAGATATAGTCAATCTGTTCCTTGTTCTCTGCAAGGTCTATGGCAAGTCCTGTCTGATGCTCGCTATGTCTGGGTACTGCCACATATTTTTTTGTGAAATCAAGACCGCTTTTGGCTAACGTATCATTCCATATTTTTTCCTGTTCTTCCTGTGTGCGGAAACCGCTTACAGCTACAATTTCATTTTTGCAATGAATTTTTGCTAATATTAGCTGTAATAAATTAGCCGCCTGCTCATTCATCTGTATTTCTGGTTGTTCCTTAATTGCTGGCTGCATATCTTTCATACACGGGAACTTCATAAGCGGATAATCTGGCGTTACAAGTATTAAGTTCCCATGATAAGTGTTGTCTTTTGTTAATTCAATCTGTGTCACTTCGATACCCCCATTTCAATCAAGCGTCCGATTACTTCATCAAATGGCAGACCTGCTTCTTTTAACATATTGGGATAACGGCTATGCTCCGTAAAGCCGGGAATTGTGTTTACTTCATTAAAATAAATTTCCCCTGCGGGAGTCAAAAACATATCCACCCTTGCAAAACAGCAGCAACTTAATGCTTTGTAAATTTCAAGAGCTGTTTCTTTAATTTCTTTTGCCTTTTGTGGAGAAATACGTGCAGGTACATGAATACTGGAAGTTTTCAATGTATATTTCTCTGTGTAATCAAAAAATCCATCCGACAATTCAATTTCATCAACTTCACCCACAATCAAATCGGAATCCTTGTTCCCCAAAACTGCACATCCAACCTCAAAACCATCAACCATTTCTTCCAGAATAACGGTAGAATCATGCTCAAAGGCACTCTCGATTGCTAAAAGCAAATCCTGTTCATGTAAGACTTTTGAAATCCCAAACGATGAACCAGACCGTACAGGCTTTACGAATAAAGGATAACCAAGCTCTAGGGCTTTTTTCTGAACCATTTCCTCTGAATAATTTGTCTTAATAGTAAAAGACCGTGCAGCTTTTATTCCGTTCATTTCTACGATACGGTGAGCCAGTTCTTTATCCATACATAAAGCGGAAGATAATAAACCACATCCGATAACAGGAATCCCCATCAAATCCAGAACCCCTTGAATTGTTCCATCTTCTCCGTTCTTTCCATGTAAAACTGGCAATGCAGCATCGAATGAAATTATCTCTAAATGATGATTGTCCAAATAACACAACCCGTGAACTGTTCTGTCAAAAGACGGAAATACTGGCGTACAGTTTTCTTCTGACTGCCAATTATCCTCCTTTATCTTTTCCAGTTCCCCTTGATACCAGTACCATTTGCCAGAGTGAGGGGCAATGCCTATTAAGATTGGTACATATTTCTTTGTGTCAATACACTTAATTACCGCATATGCCGACTGTAACGAAACTGCATATTCCGTGGAGCAGCCGCCAAAAAAAACAGCAACTTTCTTTTGTTGATTCATTATGAAGTCCTCCTTTTTCATACAAAGCAAATAGCTTCTATTCAGTATTCATTCTACTGAACAGAAGCTATCCATACTTTAATATTCAATTTTCTAATTCCTAAGAAAATGCTAAGAGAGCCTATATATTTTACTAATGTGTTATAGGTAAAGAGATACGGAAAGTTGTTGATTCGTTTTCACTTTCGGCAGTAATTTTACCTCCATGCAGTGTTATGATTTCTTTTGCAATCGCCAGCCCCAATCCTGCACCTCCCGTATTCGTCGAACGTGCTTCATCCATACGGAAAAACTTCTCAAAAATAGAATTTAACTTACCTTCTGGAATTGTCTTTCCTTTATTGCAAAAATAAATCCAAACATCCGTATCTGTGCTTTCAGCCCATATTTTAATTATCGTATCTGGGTAACTGTAATAAATCGCATTTTTTAAAATGTTATTGAAAACTCTGGCTAACTTCATAGAATCCCCATAAACCGTTACTTCTTCATCAACACATACCTCTGTTTGATTACCATGAGCATTTAACAGCGGGTAAAATTCATCTGTCATTTGAACCAACATATGACAGAGGTTTATAGATTCTTTTTCCAAATCAATTTGTTGCAGATTATATCTTGTTATATCAAAAAATTCGTTGATAAGCTTTTCTAAACGAAGTGCTTTGCTTAATGCAATATTTACATATTTTGTTTTTTGTTCTATCGGCATATCCTGTGCTTCATCCAATAATGCTAAATATCCGATAACAGAGGTAAGCGGTGTCTTTAAATCATGTGCAAGGTAAGCAATCAAATCATTTTTTCTGCTTGCTTCTTCCTTTAACATTTGTTCATGCCGCTGCATCGTGGATTTTATTTCGGACATCTGGGCTGAAATTTCGGCATACTCTTTTGGAAAAATATCTATATTTCCTTTTTCTTCTATCATAAAGTCATGCAGCATCACCGAAGTCGCAGTGATGGATTTTCTCACTTCTGCCTTTGCATGTAAATTTGCAACCGCAAAAGTAATTGCAATGCAGATAAGTACGATTATAATCAGAACTGTCAAGATAAATACTTTCAGCTCCGACCACAAAGGCTCTGTAACAAGAATATCTTTTCCCACATCAGCAGAATAAACCTCATGCGTATTCATGTACTTAGCCGTGAACCAATCCACAAAAAAGCCGTTCCAAACCTTATCTACCAGATAATACAATCCAAAACAAGCAGCAATGCCGAGGATACAAGTGCCAATTAGTGTAGTTGTCTTTGAAATCTTAATTTTCAATTTTGTATCCACACCCCCAGACTGTTTTTATATATTGTGGTTCTTCAAATGAATCTCCCATTTTCTCACGAAGATGCCGAATATGAACAGTAATGGTGTTATTGCTTTTACTGAAATATTCATCCCCCCATATTTGATGAAAAAGTTCCTCCGAACTGACTACATTTCCTTTCTGCTGACACAAAATCCGTAATATAGAAAACTCCGTAGGCGTTAATGAAAGAGGCTTTTCATTTAAAGTACACTCATGCGTTTTCACATTTAGAACTAAACCAGAATGAATCAAAATATCTTCCTCTGGCTCATTTCCCACATTGTATTTTTTATATCTTCTTAGTTGGGCTTTCACACGAGCGACCAATTCTAAAGGCAAAAACGGTTTCGTAATATAATCGTCTGCCCCTAATGTTAATCCCGTTATTTTATCAATTTCCTCTCCCTTTGCCGTGAGCATTATCACTGGATAGCGATATTTCTCCCTTATCTTTTTGCATATTTGGAAACCGTTCATATCAGGCAGCATAACGTCCAAAATTGCCAAATCAAGGGTTTCACTTTCAATACAAGCCATTGCATCTTTGGCATTATAAAATTTATATACAGTAAAATTCTCATTTTCAAGATAAAGGGAAACAAGGTCTGCTATTTCCTGTTCATCATCTACAATCAGTATTTTATTCTCCATATCAGTCCATTCCTTTCCTTTTGTTTTATTTTACTAAATTGCACATAAGCAATCCTGCACTTTCCAATAAGAAATTGTTAAGATTTTCCTAATCGCCGTATAGATTCAAGGTATCTCTGTAATTTCCGTATCATATTTTGATTGCGATTATTATTATATACGCTATAAAGAATAATAACAACTCTATGCAAGGGGATAAAAAAGAGGGGATAGTTCTTTCACTTCTATACATAGGAAATCATATATCCTATATGTAGAAATGTCACCTCGTTTCATAAGAACTTTGATTTCCGTAAAATATCTGTATGAACTTTTACGAAAAATGAGGTGATACTTTATGAATGAAGTACCAGAAACTTTTGACTTTATGCCTTTTGGAGAAGCAATCAAGGATGCCCGTGAAAAAAATGGTCTGACAAGAGAGGAATTAGCCGAACAGCTTGACATTACGCCAAGATACCTCCAGTCTATCGAAAAAGAGGGACAGCAGCCAAGATTTATGCTATTCATCCAACTTATCACAATGTTTGACATCTCGGCTGACCAATACATATTTTCCGATAAACACATACAAAAATCTTCACTCCGCCGACAGTTGGACTCACTCTTTGACACATTCGATGATTCAGAGCTGACAATCATAGCAGGGACGGCGCAGGGGATATGTAAGGCAAAAGAGCAGCCAGAGGATTGACCTCTGGTTTCCTTTTACCTTGTTCAACTAATAGTTTGGACATCCGTAGCCGTATATTGAGCCGCTCCCGACTGGATAGCTCTGCTGTTTGCAGGCATCCCCAGAGTTGCCCTCCACGGTGTAGACCGTCCCATTCTCGCATTTCTCTACGATTCCCACATGGTCGATTGAGCCGTCGCTCCCCCAATCAAAGAAAATGAGGTCGCCTGCCTGCGGCTCATAGTTCTTATCCTGCCATTGCCCTTTGCCCTTGAACCAGTTCACACCGTCCGAGCAGAGGGAAAATTTCGGGATGATGCCGCTTTCCAGATAGCCGCACTGGTCGGCACACCACGATGCGAAGCAGGCGCACCATTCCACACGCCCGCCAAAACCGTACCAGCTCCAATAAGGCTGACCGCCCTCGTTGCCGAGCTGCGTCAATGCAACCTCCACAATGGCTTGGTTTCCTCCGCTTGTAAACGCCCTCCCGTATGGGTAGTAGCGTAATACATGGGCGGGGTACTGTGTGTCGCCGTACTTCTCCCAACCGAGCCGCTGTGCCTGCATTGCGGAAAACTCCACCGCATTTGCATAGGAATAGCCGCCGTAGTTGCTCTTTGCCCATGAGATATACCCGTTCCCAAAGTTGTAGCCCTGCAAGGCGAGCTTGATGCGCTCCATGTCAATCGGGTTCTCCACCTCGGCTGAAACAAGGGCTGCTTTTAATTCCTGCACGCCGCACTCGATGGAATATTCGGGGTCTTTGATTCCGTTCGGCTCATGGGGGTATCTCTTGTTAAAGCTCCCCTCCGCCGCCTGCATCGGGTCAAGTCCACGTCCACCGCTTTCCTGCATCATCACCGCCTTGATAAGCTCCACATATTCGGGGATGCCGTACTGCTTCGCATACTTTTGTATCAGCGGCGTGTAGGCTTCCACTTCCGCACTGACAGGGGTATAGGAAGTGCTGTCGCTGCCGCCCCCGAACAGGGAAACGGCGCACCCAAGCAGGACGACGATAATGATTATCACAATGGCAATCCAGCCGCCCGCGATAAGGGCAGAAATCAACGCTTTTGTCCCCGCTATGATTGCCTTGACCGCCGCAATGGTAGCCTTGACCGTGGCTTTCGTCGCTTCGGCTGTCGCCTTTGCAGTGGCTTTTGCCGTCTGCGCCGCTTTCTGGGCGGCTTTGGCAGATGCTTTCGCCGTTTTCTGCGCCGCCTTTGCAGTCTGCGACCTGGTCTTAATCGCTGTCTTGGATGTCGCCTTTGCAGTTTTCACGCCTTTTTCCGTCGCCTTGACCGTCCCTTTTGCTGTGGTCTTGACGGACTTTTCCGCATTTCTGGCGGTTGTCTTTATCGTCCGCTTTCCCTGTTGTCTGGTCTTTATTAGTGAGTTTGCCGCCGTCTGGGGCGTTTCGGTCTTGACAGGAGTAGAATGAGTAGCAGAAACAGCGGGACGGCTTGCAGTCCCTTGAACCTCCTGCAAGCCGTCCTGTCCCATTGTACGCATGGCGTTTTGTCCTGCCTTATTCCGCATTGTTTTCTGCTCTGCGGCTTTCTTCGCCCGCTTTGCCTTAAAGTCGGCGATTTTATCCTTTACTTTACCGATATTCTCTCTTGTGGCTTCGGCGTTTTTCTGCCCCTGCTTATTGAATTGGTGGATGCCCTCGTCCTTGATACATCCCGAAGCATGGGAAACCTTGTCGGCGGCATATTCCGTGGGGGAATTTTCCTCTGCATAATATCCCTGCTTCGCCTTGTCCTTTGTCTTAGCGTAAGCGGATTTCATTCGACTGCCTGCTATGGCGGCTTTGTCTAAAGTTTTAATCGTACCTTTGACCGCATCTCTGGTCTTTATATCAGCCATAAAATCCGACCTCCTTTCCCAGAAGATTTGCGGTCATGTCAGTCTGCTTTTTTCGCCACCACGGCAAGCCTGCCGTTCTGTGCGGAGTATTCGCAGGTGGACAGGGTAATGAGCTTATCCCCATATTCAGCGGTCACGCCCGTATCATACAAGGCAAGTTCCTTACACTTCCCGACAAAGGCATTAAATTCTTTTTCATTCTCCGCATTGACAAAATCATAGTAGCGGTAGCCCTCCGAGCTGTACGCCACGGTCTTAAAAACAGCAATAATTTCATACTCTGCCTGCTCCGTGAGGGTGTCAAACTGGATATTCCTGTGTTTCTCATAAAAGCTCTTGGATTTATAATCTTCCAACGCCCCGAACATCCTGCCGCCTTTGATGTGGTGTCCGTAGATAACCAGATTATCACTTGCCGCAAGGTCGCAGTCCTCTTGGATATACGGCACTCCCAAATCGCTGTATTCCTTTTCAAAGCTGTGCTTCAGATAGAAATTCGGGCTGTTCCTGCTCTGCATGACGGGGTAGTTGATGCTTGTTCCGTCTATGGCAATCCACCCGACCATATCCTCATTCTGCAAATACAGTTCCTTGTACTTTGCAAGAATATCCTCTCCCTCGCTGACGGGCGTATCCTTATCTCTGGGCAGTTCTTCCTCTGGCTCGGCGTTCTCCACGACCTTTGCAATCTCCGCAAAGGCTTCCGTCTGCTCGTCTATCTGCTGGTAATGGCTATAAATCTTAAAGCCACAAAAAACCGCTGCTCCTAAAAAGGTAACAGCGGCGGTAATACAGAGAATACATTTATAGTTTTTCAGATTCATAAAATATTCCTTTCTTTATTCTGTCCTGCTTTCTGGGCATAATGGTATGCCCGCAGGGTGTTTCTTTGTTCTTGCCCTGCTTTTGGGCATAGAGGTATGCCCGCAGGGTATTTCCTTTTTTCTTGTTTTCAGCTACCGTGTATGCTCTGCCTGCTTCTTGGGCGTTGGTAAATCCCTGCAATATTCGGGATACCGTGCCTTGATGCCCTCCATGAAATACGGGGCGAACTCGCAGCAGAACAATTCCTCTGGCGTGAATAGTTTCTCACGCCCCTCCTCGGCGTAACCGTTCCAGAGGTTAAAGGCAAGGTGGCAGACTTTGACCGTGCCGCTCGTCTGCCAGCCTGCGTGCATCCCCTCTGGCTTGATGCAGTCCGTCTTAAAATCGAACATGGCGTTGATGTTCTGCCTTGTTTCCCCCGCAATCCCCATCACATAGAAAAACGCCCTGTGATAGCAGTCGTTGACCTTACACTTTATCATGCTTTCCAGAAAAAAATCACGGTGGGCTGCGTTGCGAAACCTTATCTCCGACATAAAAATCCTCCTTTCTCCTGTGCCGATACGCTGCAAGCCGTTTCTTTTTGCAGCCGTGGCAGAATGATATTCTCCACATAAACTTCATTGATTTCAGAAGCGATAAAGTCACGCCCGTTTTTGATGCACTGGACTACCTCGCTCCCAGAGCCTGCAAAGGGGATTACCACTAAATCGCCCGCCCTGCTGCTTGCAAGCAGCATCCGTTCCGCCAGCTTCTCTGGCTTCTGCGTGGGATGCCCCGTCGCTTCTTTATAATTGGGCATAATCCTCGGAAACTCCCATACGTTCCCGCAGGATTTCCCCTTTGGGTTTTTCCGCTTGTCTTTTTCGCCGCCCTCATCATACGGGATGCGGACGGCATCAATGTTTATTTCATGCAAGGGGTTACTGTAAAACCACAAGAACTCCGCTTCATTCCGATAGGTCGCTTTCGCAGGTCGCCCCGTCCTGTAATTCCAGACAATCAGATTCCGCTTTATCCAGTCAAACTTGTCTAAAACGTGGGTAGAGAGTTTGTCTATCATCTGGCAGCTCCCCCAACAGTAAAACGCACCCGTAGGCTTCAAAATCCTATGGCATTCCCCCGCCCACGCCAGACACCATTCCAGATATTCCGAAACTGTCTGGAACACAAAATCAAAGTCCCCTTTCATGCGGTAATACGGCGGGTCGGCAATCACTACATCCACGCTTCTGTCTGGAAGTTCCCGCAGCACTTCCAGACAGTCGGCAGGATAAACACAATTCCTTTCCTGTTTCTTGACAATAATAAGTCATACTCCTTTCTCCATTTTGACAATAGATAGTTATACAAACACTGGATTTGCAAATAAAAATGCCATCGCATGGAACATTCCACGCAACAGCAATACCTCCACCGACAACAAAAAACACTCTTACAACCAATCCATTCAGCGACTTCACACCAGTATAACTTTTTATTGTAAATACCAGTGCGCCAGTATGAATAATTATTGTAAAATTCACACATGAGCCGCTATTATGGATATTTATTGTAAAATATAGCTTTCTATTGTCAGAGTATAACTATTTATTGTAAGTCAACATTTCCAAAATTGCCATCCTTTTAGCACTCCCCAAATTTAGTCGTCATCAGCTTATACAGCTTTGTATTGCGTGGGAATTTATTGACGAAAGGCACAAGGGAGCTGCCGACTTTCAATAATCCCTGCCCCGCACCGACATTCGTGATATAGCTCATCTGAAGGTCGGAAATGTTAAGGAGCTTCGCAAGCTCGATTCTGTCCGTGGACGCTTGGTTCAGCATGATAATGAACTCGCTGTTGGCAAGCATCGTCCTCGCCGTATGGCTCTGCAAGAGGTCGTCCACGTTCTGCGTGATTCCTGTGCAGTACGCCCCATACTTACGCACACGCTTCCAGAGGGTAAAAAGGAAGTTTGCCGAGTATTCGTGCTGAAAGAGCAGGTAAATCTCGTCAATGAAAATAAAGGTGTTCCTGCCTTTCGCCCTGTTCTGGGTGATGCGGTTTAAAATGCTGTCGAGGACGACGAGCATACCAATAGGCTGTAACTGCTTGCCCAAATCCAGAATGTCGTAGCAGATAAGGCGGCTGTGGGTATCCACGTTCGTATGCTTGGCAAAGGTGTTGAGTGAGCCGTCCGTGAAAAGCTCAATCGCAAGGGCGATTTCCTGCGCTTCTGGCTCATCCTGCTTTAACAGCTCCTCACGGAAGTCCTGCAAGGTCGGCGGCGTACCCATATAGTTGCCCTGCTGGTAGTAGCGGTAAACGCTTGCCGTGCAGCGGTCGATGATGGATTTCTGCTTTGCCCCCAGACTTGCCCCGCCGATAAGTTGCTCGCACAAAGACAAAATAAACTCTGATTTCAAGATGACGGGGTTCGCTCCGTCGCCGTAATCAGAGTTCATGTCCATTGCGTTGATGTGGTTGTCGCTCGTCGCTGAGATGTGGATAACCTCGCCCTGCATGGCTTTCACAAGAGGGGCGTACTCTCGTTCGGGGTCTATGACCAAGACATCGGCGTTAGGGTCGGTCAGAATAATGTTTGTCATTTCCTCCTTTGCCGTAAAGGATTTTCCCGCACCCGACACGCCGAGGATAAAGGAATTGCCGTTCAAAAGATGGCGGCGGTTGGCGATTATCATGTTCTTTGAAATGACGTTCTGCCCGTAATACACGCCGTCCTTATGGTAGATTTCCTGCACACGGAAAGGGATAAACACCGCAAGGCTTTCCGTCGTCAGCGTCCTCAACGCATCAATCTTCCTCACGCCGAACGGCAGGGCTGTGTTCAGCCCGTCCATCTGCTGGTACTTCAGCACGGCAAACTGGCAGAGATGCTTCCTTGCCGTCGTGAGCAGGGCTTCCGTGTCGTTGTCAAGCTGCTCTTTGGTTTCTGCGGTATGCACCATCGTAAGCACCGCAAACATCATCCTCTGGTCACGGGTCGTCAAATCATCAAGGAACTCCTTGCTTTCCTTTCTCTGCTGCTCCAAGTCGTAGGGGATGACGGCGGAAAAATTGTTGTTCTGGTTCTGCTTCCTCTGCCAGTTCGTGATGTTGGTTTCCACGCCAAGCAGACGGTTTTCTACTTCTCTCACGGCTTCATCCGTCGGGACAGGCACAACGTCCACGGAGAGCATCATGTTACGGTTTAATTCACAAAGCTCCGCCACCATGCTGTCCTTGATATAGGCTGCGTACTCTCTGAGGAATATCACACGCCCGTACCGATTCCCCATCTTAAAATAATCTTTCTCAAACTCAAAGGAGTCGGGGCAGATATAGTCCTTGAAGTCGTGTCCTTTCCGCATGGTCTGCACCATGTCAAAGGAGAACGCCGTTTCCTCGCCCGTGCGGTAAAAATCATGGAAGATACGCAGCTTGTCGTTAGCGTCCAGTTCCGTACACTTCGAGCCTAAACGGTTAAAATGCCCGATAAGGTCAGCACCGACACGGGCAAAATAATTCCTCGCTTCCTCAATGTTCTTCTTGCAGACGGAAACCGTCACATATTTATCCTGCACGGTGGAGTTTGCCCCCGTTGCTTTATCGAGCAGCATCTTGTTATACTCTTTGCGGTATTTATCCAAATCGTCCTCCGCCATCGGGATTAAGATGGTCTGCTCAAAGTCCGCTTTATTGAGCCTGCGATTGTTTATCGTGATTTTCGTGGTCGCCCCGCTATCGAGGGCGTTAAGAAGCTCCGAGTATTCGAGGAACATCGCTTCCTTGTCCTCACGGCTTGCCACGGCGTAGTTGATGTCCTCAAACTTAAATGTCTTTGCGTATTTGTTCCTGCCCACGAGGAAAATGCCGTCCTCCCACATGGTCTTTAACGGGATGACCGCCTGCACCGACTTCGGCACGATGAATTTCTCCCTGTCCTGCTTGAACAGCGTTTTCAGCGTCTTAATCATAATCTACCTCCTTGCGCTTTCTTGATTTCTTGGGCTGCTTTCGCCCGTCTGTCTTTGTTCTTTTTTTCCTGCGTTTCCCCTTTTTCCGTTTCTTATCCTGCACGGCGGGCAAGCCTTTCTCATGTGCGTCCAGTGCCTGCTTCATCGCATCGTAATATAAATTCTCTGGGACAAATAAAATCTTCTTCGGCATCAGAAACTGCGACTTTATCCATGCCCACACAAACTGCTCGGCGGTCATGCCGTTGTACCTCACAAATCCCATGACCGCAAAAGGGGAAGCCCCCAAGATGCACATCCAGCTTACTGTTTCCGTCCCGAACCTGCCACGGAGCAGGAAGAACAAGCCGACCGCCACGCCGCAGGCAAGCACGGAAAACAGGAACTGCCGCATCGACAGCCCGAAGAACATGGATTCCGTGTAGTTGCGGATTTCCTTATTTATCTTGACTTCCATATCAGCACCGCCCCTCTCGGACGTCTCCCGTCGAAATAAAGAGGATGCTGCGTTTCGGGATATATGCAAACCCAGAAATGGCATCCCCGATTTCAAATATCTCGTTATCGTCCGCTTTTCCAAATTTTCCGACCAGCCCTTTTTCAGCAGGCAGGTCATAGGCTTCGGAAGCCTCAATGACTTCTCCATTTAACAGATGGATATTATAATTCTGGCAATACTTCGTTTCTTTTTTCATTTCAATTTTCCTTTCCTGTGGGGTAATTACAAGCCCATCATTTCCCTTACCACACGGTCTGCCATCTTGACCGCACCGACAAGGACGAGCATATTGAACACCAATTCCCCGATATAGCCCCATACCATCGTGACCGCCGCCGCATCGGGGTTGACTGCGGGCGGGGACGCCGCAAACACCGAGAAGATGATGCAGGCAAGCACGATGATTGCCCCCTCAAGGCACACGGCGGAGTAGCTCTTGATGAAACTCTTTCCCACGCTCTGGCTCGGCTCTCCCGCAAACGAGGACAGCGGCACGGGGGCGATGGCGGTGTAAAGATACAACTTAAAAAATCTGCCGTACACCGACATTATCATAATGAATGACAGCACCGTGATGAACAGCCCGCCTATCAGCGTGACCGCCCATAAGGGGATGCTCTCGAAAAAGCCGCAGTCCTCCACGGCTGTCACTATCTCCTGTGGTAGAACCGTTTTCTGCGCCGAGCCGAAGCCTGCGGCTTTCATAATGGCGGAAATCACGCCCTGCACAATTTTGAACAGAGCCATCATCAGCTCCAAGCCGTAAGTGACCGCACCTTTCGCAAGGGCAAAGCGGATGAACAGCTTCAAGGCGTGTTCGGGCTTCTTCACGCTTGCGAAGTCGCCGCAGGTACGCATCACGCCGACGACAAAGAACAGCACGAGCAGGGCAAGCCCTATCGCCTGCAACGCCCCGTGGATGTCAACGATGACTTTCCATATCGCACCGCCCTTAAAGGTTTCGGGGGATTGGGTGATGAGCTGCCATATCTCGGCTAACTTTTCATTCCATGTGTCAAGGGCGTTCTCCAAGTTCTGGACTACCCAGTTGTCTGACATTCGACCACCTCCGTTCTTAAAATTTGATAGCGGGGCAAGTTCCGCAGAGCGGATCTGCCCCGTTATCCTGTCTTGTGTCAGTCTGTTATTTCAGTCTGTTTTGGATTAGCCCGTGATGAGGGTTAAAATCTCTTTCGCAAAGGTAATCACAACGCCGCCCGCCAGTGTGAGGAAGCCGTTCGCCCTCTGGGACGGGTCGTGGGATTTCAGCGACAAGCCGACCTGCACGATGCCGAAGCCGAGCATAATCATCCCGACCGCCCGTATCAGACCGAAGATGAAATTGGAGAGGTTGTTGACAACGGCAATCGGGTCATTGGCGGCAAAGGCGGTCATGGACGTTCCAAGCATCAAAGCCGCAGCCAGTACCGCCACGCAGTAGCAGCGGAAACCTCTTTTTACCTTGCCTGTCATCGGCAGTTTCTGGGTTGCTTTGTTCTGGTTGTTCTCGTTTTTCTGAAAAAGTTTCATAGGGTAAATCCTCCTTATAAATTGAATATTTCTTCCAAGTCCTCATCGGACAGAAGCTCATAGGAAGTGCTGACAGGATTAAGCGCAACAGCGTCTTTTGGAATATCCCCGCCAAACACAAAGGTTGCGACCGCCTGCGTCGGCTCGCCGTGGATATACGGCGGCTTCCCACCGTCGGCGGTCAGTTTCACGTTCGGGTGTTTCAAGATGTCGTACTTCAAATCCATGACGGGGCGTTCCCCACGCACAAAAAGAAGTGCGTAGCGGTTGTCAAGCATACGCACCTCGTCTGGGGTTAAAAGCTCACGCCCCGAAATCTGGTAGTTGGTGGAATAGTTGCCGCTCCGCCCAGAGCTTTTCCCATAGGTGTTGGTGTCGATGGTCGCCTTGCCTAACAGCTCCGACACAAACTTGTGGGTACTCTGCTCATTGCCGCCGAGATAGAGGAACTCGTCGGCGTTCCCGACGATGCTTTCCCATTGTTTCTCAAACAGGGCTTTGAGCTGCGCCAAATTCTGTAAAATGATGCTGACCGACACGCCCCTTGAACGCATGACTGACAGTATCTTGTCAAAGTCATCTGGCAAACTGACGTTCGCAAATTCATCCATAATGAACTGACAGTGGACGGGCAGGCTCCCGCCGTACTTGTGGTCGGCGAGGTAAAATAGCTGTTGGAATAGCTGCGTGTATAAAAGTGACACCAAAAAATTAAAACTGGTGTCGTTGTCTGGTATCAGTGCGAACAGTGCGACTTTCTTCTCGCCCAAAGACGGTAAATCCAATTCGTCCGTGGCAGTCAAAGATGCAAGGCTTTCCAGATTGAACTTCTCAAGCCTTGCGGCAAGGGTTATCTGGATGCTCTTTAGTGTCTTTGCCGAACCAGAATGGTAATCTCTGTAATACTTCAAAGCGATATGCTCTGGGTTTACCATCTCCAAGCGGTCAAACAGCTCGTCAAGCGGGCTTACATAGCCGTCGTCATCCTCCCTTACCTCACCCGCCCTTAAAAGCTCCATCACCATCGGGAAATTCTGCTCGTCTGGCGGGGCTTCGTATTTCAGATAGAATACGAGGGATAAAAGCAGCATACTCGCCGCCGTGTCCCAGAACGGGTCTTGCGACTGGCTTCCTTTCGGCGTGGTCGCCTTAAATAAATTTGTTACCAACCGCTGCACGTCGTTGCCGTTTCTTAGATAGACAAACGGGTTGTAGCAGTGGCTCTTGTGCATGTTGATTAAATCAAGCACACGCACCTCATAGCCTTTCTTTTCCAGAAGCCCGCCCGTGTCACGGACAATCTCGCCTTTCGGGTCTAAGATTACCATTGACGTGTTGCACTGCATGACGTTGGGCTTACAAAAAAATCTGGTCTTTCCTGCGCCAGAGCCGCCCACCACGAGGATATTTAAGTTCCTGCGGTGTTTCTTCCCGTCAAGCCCGATGCGGACGCTCTGGGTCAGCAGCTTGTTCTCCGATGCGTTTTTATCTCGGTATTTTTTATTAAGCGTACCTGCATTGCCCCATTTTGCAGAGCCGTGTTCCTCCCCCTTGCGGTAGTTCCTGCGTGTGGAGAAATAAACGCCGATTCCCATGCCGTAGGCAAGCAGGAAAATAAGGACAGTCCTTACGCTGTCCCCGCATACCGTTATGGAAAACGGGTTCTCGATTGCCACGGATAAATTCTGCATTATCTCCACGATGCCGCCGCTGACATAAGGGGCAGTCAGCAGTGCAAGCCACACGACAGGGACAATCCCGCATAAAGAAAGGATTAAGCCCGCCTTGTAATCATCACCGTTCTTCATGGCACTTGCATGGGGCGACCTTTACTTTCCTGGTCGGGGCGAATGCCACCCTGCTTATCAGCTCGTCAACAGGCTCGGTGGGGCGTTCCTCCTGTATCTGCTGCGTCCGCAGGGTGTTGAGGGCGTTGAGGACGATGTTCTTATCGTATTTGTCCAATGCCAGATGGTATCGTTCTTCTTTCATGGGCTGCACCTCCGATTAGCGTTCCTGCCCTTTGGATTTGGGCGGCTTGTTCTTCTCAAGGCTCTTATACATGTCCGACTGGATTTCGCCCAGAACGTCACGCATCGAGCCAAGCTGCCCTTTAAATTCCTGCGTTTCCATGCCCGCAAACTCTTTCGGGATATTGTCGAAGCGGAAGCCCTTTGTGTCCACGCCGTAGCGGGAGCTTACCATATAGGCGACGCAGAACGACTTGAACTCTGAAACGTCACGGCTCTCCTTGTGCTTGAAGTCAAAGACCGCTGCCGACACTTCCTTTGCCATGCTGACAAAGAGCTGTTCTTCGTTCAATCCCGTCTTGATGAAGATGGTCTGCTGTGCGCTGTCGTAGAACGCAGGCAGCTCAAGGTCGTCCACTGGCACAAAGGAAACGGGGCTTGCGTCAATCATCGCCGACACAAGCTCCCGCATGGTTTTCTGCTCCTGTGGCTGCTGCCTGTCCTTTGCCGAGGTCTGGGAAATGTCGTAGACCACTTTTGCATTATAGCCGACCGCCTTTGAGCCGTCCTCCCGCTCGTACTCTTTCCCCGGCTCAAGGATGGTGATTTTCTGTGCGTCCTTGTCCATATAGGCACGGCTCTGTTTCCAACTGCCGTAATCCTTAAGCTGCGTCGCTTCGGGCATCTGCGCCGAAACCAAGATGGCGTTGTTGACGGAGTAGCGGTCAAAATGCCCCTGCACGTCAAGGTACTGCTGAAACGCACCTCCGTCCGCCATCATTTTTTCGCAGGTCGTGTCTATCAGCTCATAGGCTGCTTTCCGCTGCTCCTGTTTCTGCGTCGCCCATTCCTCTTTGTTAAAAGGTCTGCCTCCGCCGCTGAATACGTCATAAATGCTCATGCTTATCTTGCTCCTTTCGATTTTGGTTTCCGTTTCCGCTTCTGGGGCTGCTTATGCTCCGTCTTTCCTGCGGGCGGTTTCTTTCCCCTGTCGGGAGATTTCTCTTTTGCAGGGGAAACGTCCGCTTCCTGCTCCTTACGGCTCTCCTTGATTTTCCGCAGTTCCTCCCTGACTGACGGCTTTTGTGCCTTAGCCATAGTAGCCCCCTCTGCGGGCTTCCTTTGCTGCTTTGAGGTAGGCTCGGACAGAGGGGATTTTTCTGTCTTTGCCACCGAGGGGTTTGGGGCGTTTTCCTCTTTCTGCACGGGTTTTCCCATAAGGGCGTCCATGAGTTTGTCTTTCTCCGCCTTTTCCTCCACGCCGACGTCTGGCTCTGGCTGACCGTCCTTTGCATCTGCGGTCTTGGTATCTCTCGCCTTTCCTTTTTCCCCTTTCGATTTTTCCGCTTCGGTCACGATGGAAGCAGTATCTACCGACGCAAGGCTGAACCTCTCCACGATGCGGCTGATTTTCGATGCGTCCTCGGCACGGGCAATCACATCCACCTCCGCATTGGGGTCTTTGTTCTTGCGGTCTGCCAAAACGCAGTAGAGTACGCCGTATTTCTTCGCTTCCTGCGTGAACTTCTTCAAGTCGCCGCTCTTGACAGTAAAGACTTTTAACTCTTTCCCAGAGCGGAGCATGTTTGTGAGCCTTGCTTTGCCTTTGGTTTTCTGTTCTTCCTTTAAGATGGAATATAAGAGGATGGCGATATTCTTCGCACCCGCCCCCGTGATTTTGGCAGCAACCTCAAATCCCTCCAAGCTCATCCTTACGATTTGCTCCGCCGCTTCGCCGCCTGTGTTCATGCTTCATCAGCTCCTTTCCTTTTTCTTTGTTCTCATCTGCCCGTATGACATTTAATTTTTCCTTGAGGGTGTCGCTGCGGGCTTCGATTCCCTCGCACAATCTGACCTCCTTTCGGATTGTTTTCATGCGCCCCGTGATTTCCGACAGCCGAGCCTTGACCGCTTCTTTTTCTTCCCCGACAGATTTTCGGGATTGGGAGTAAAGCCCCTTACGCTGTTCGGTCAGCTCACTTATCTCGGATTCCAGAGAGCCTTTATAGGACAAAAGCTGCTCCGCCGTGTCGATATGGTTGCGGCAGAGCAGCCTTGTTTCGTTGGTGATGGCTTCCATCTTCATAAGGTCGTCCTTTAGGAGATAGTGAAGCCGTGCGTAATTCTGTTGTTTCTTTTTTGGCAGGATGCCGAGCTTGTAGCAGTAGTGGAGATACAGCCCACGCAAGCCGCCGATTTTCTTGGCATCCTTTAACGTGCCTTTTACCCTTATCACTCTGACCTGCGGCTGTTCTTTGGAAAAGCTCTGGAACTTGACCGCATAGGAATTTTCCTTGATGCGTTCCGTTATCCGCTCATTGGTGTAGTCATCGCCGAGCTTATAGAGCCGCTTCGGTCTTTGCCATCCTTTTCCGATTATCGTCCAATATTTTCGGTTGGGGTCAAAATTGATGCGGTATCCCATTTCCGACAACTGGCGGTCAAAGTCTTTCAGCGTGAACGATTTTGAGATGGCTTCGTCCACCGCCTGCCGTGCCACGGTATCCCTTGTGGGTAAGCCCTGCTTCTCGGCTTGGCATAGGACATAGGGCTTCTTCCTGCCGCTTGGGTGTTCGATGACCGATAAGGAATACTCACGACACAATTCATCCGAACGCTGGCGGAGCAGACGCAGATTCTTCTTGTTGTCGTGGTAGTGCCTGCCGTCAATATAAGAAATGGAGTTGACGACAAAGTGGTTGTGCAGGCAGTCCGTATTTAAGTGGGTTGCCACAATCACTTGGAACCTGCCGCCCCACATCTTCTCCGCCAGCTTCACGCCGACCTCATGTGCCTGCTCTGGCGTGACCTCGCCCGCTTTAAAACTCTGGAAGCCGTGATAGCAGACAATCTCGCTCTGGTCGTTCCATTGGGCTTTTGCCATCATCATCTCGTCCCTTGCGGTGGCAGGGTCGCAGTTTACGCCCGTGACGAAAAACTGATGCTCGGTCTTGTCCCCATTGGTGGCATACTTCATCACGTCGCCCATCGCCTGCAAATCCGCATCCGTGTATTTTGGGTTGGCGGTCTTTTCTGGGTTCTCCGCATAGTCGATGGGGTGGTCGAGCCTGCCCTTTACGTCCCATATCTCGCAGACCGCCATCAGCCAGACATCTTCCTCGGAACAAGGTAGCACCTGCCCACGTCCAGACGGAAATCCCGCCACCGCTTCGCTTCGTCGTAGAGCATCGGCGTGTCCACAAAGTTTAAGGCGTTCGCCTTTGCCGCAAGCTGGTTGATGCGGTTGCCGATGGCGGACAGCTCCCGCATGATTTTATAAAACTCTGGGTCTGGCTTCTCGCACAGGCGGTAGCCCATGACCATCGACTGGAGCAGGGCTTGTCTGGAGTGTCCCGACCTTTCCGCAAGGGAGCAGAGGTATTCAGCTTCTTCCTCGGTCAGTCGGAACAGTATCTGCACGTTTCGTTTCCGCATCCAAATCCCCCTTTCCCTCGGAAAGCCTGTTAATCTGCAGCACGCACATACACGCCACGCCGACCATGCCGCCGAGCGTTGTGCCGAGGATAAAATATAAGAAATTACTCATTCTTGGATTCCTTTCTGTGACCGCCGTACCGCACACGGCATGGCGGCATACTTTAACATTGTTCTTTTAACGGGGTATTAGGGGAACTGTCCCCTAACAAGCGAATTTTGTTTCCATCGGCAGATGGATAACCAAATTCAGTGCTTGGTAAGACGTGTCTTTAATCCCCACCCTCATGACAGCATCCTTTACATACCGTTCTGAAGCACGGACACTCCGAACAGCAGCCGTCCTCAAAATCCTCTCCCTCGGATTCGATTTCTTCCCCTGCATCCTCCATAGGGTCGTTAATCTCGGCTTCGCCGCAGACAAAATCCTCTTGGGAAAACTTCACAAGGTCGGTATCAAACAGGACGGTCTTTAACTTCTCCGCCGCCTGTTCGGGGCTGTCGGCATGGATGGAAACGGTCTTTGCATAGTGGGCGACAAGGGTCACTTCATAGTTTTTCAATCGGTCTTTCCTCCCTTTTGGTCTTAAATTTAATGATAGTTACGTTGTTCCTAACAGAAAAATCTTCACGCAGTCAGCGGGCATCCCTTCTTTCACGGCTCGGTTTCTGCCTTGCAATCCCCAGATAGGACATTAAAAAATCGTTGAAGTCCTTGCCAACTGGCGGCGGTTCATCAACGATTTGGTAGTCTTTCTGCAATAATTCTTTCAATGCGGCGGTACATAAACGACCTGCCCTGTCCTTATCCAGATGCAGAAATATGGTCTTGATTTGTGGATTTGCTTTCAAAAAAGTCGTGAGGGCAATAGGAATTTTGCTTTCTTTCAGCTCTTTCTTCGGCTGATATACGCCCGACAACGAGAGAAGATTCTCTGCCTTATAATCCTTTCCCTCGCATTTTAAATAGGTGGCATAGGATAATAAATCAATGGCGGCTTCAAATAAATGCACGGCATCGGTCGGGTCTTTTGCCAGAAGCCGAAACGAATACCGCTTGTCGCTGCCCGATGCGTCACGCTTGAAGTTCCCCATCGTGCCACGGCAGGCAGCATATTTTGGCGTTCCGTTCTCATCTTTCCCGATAAAAACGGCGTTGTGGTAGTCGGCACTCTCGAAAATAATCCCCTCGGCAATGCACTCTTGAATAATCTGGTAGTCAATGCCACGCCCGAAAAGATACTCTGCCACCCTGTCACAATTTTTGTTCTTCGGCGGCAGGAGCAGCACCTTTGGCTCGTCTTTCTTCACGGCAGGGGGCGGCGGTTTCCAGTCCGCCATCGTCTGCCCCGTGAGGGTTTCCACGGCTTCCACAAATCCGTATTCCTTGACTTTCATCAGATAGTCAAGGGCAGAATAGCCGCCGAAGCCCCTCGACCACCAGTACCATTTTCCGTTGGAAATCTTTAGGCTGTCATGCTCGGCGGTACAGTAGACGTTCGTCGTGCCTTTGACTTTGACAAGGTTGCTCGGCTCATAGGCTCTAAGATAGGAGAGTAAATCTATCTGCCTTGCCTGCTCAAGCACGTCGGGGTCAATCTGCACATAGGGTCTGTTACTTCTCATTCAAATAAAATCACCTCCAGAAATGAATTTAGCCGAAGGATTTTCGCTAATGAAAACCTCTCGGCTATGTAATAAATTCAATATTAATTCTAATTTAAGTTGTCTGAAAACCGTAATTTATTGTTTGACAGCATTCTTTCTGTTTCAATCTACAACATTCTCTCAATTATAATGACTAAAGAAAATATTTATTCTATTAAATTAGGATATCCTACATCTAAATCATATCCTGTACCATCTTCATTTCGTTTTAATTCGTAATATTGAATATACTCGTTTGTCATGCTGTCCGCAAACCAGATAAAAAATGTGACTCTTTTTCCCATTTTGTATGTTTGAACATTTAGTAATATTTCTTTTTTCTGATTTACTGTAAATACTTCTTTAAAGCTTATACCAGTTAAGTTTTCTCCCGTTCCAAAAGTTAAAGTGTTTGCAAATCCGTTTCCTATATTTGTAATAGATAAATATATAGGATAAAACTCTTGTGTAGCTTTTCCCTCTACATATTTTGGCTCATCTGCGATTTGAAATTTTTTTACAGTTCCAGATGGTTTTCCCACCACTTCTACATTAAGAAATGGCTGAATACTTTGTCTTTCCTTTTTTCTATCAGCTTCACGGGTAAACTGTATTGTATAAAAAACACCAAAAATTGCAATCGTTCCAGAAAATACACCACCAATGATGCCACCCCAGTACGATGCTAGCGACCCAATCCAAGTTGCGTTAGCATCATTATCAATGGATAATTTGCCTATACTACATCGTATCACCTCTTCACACTTCAAGGACAATAATACAAATAAAATAGCGATAATGATACCCATTAAAACTGGCTTTATCCATTTTTTCTTTTTGCGTTTTAATTGATTCTTTCCAAATCGCGATATATCCATTTCATTTTTCATTTACTCAACCGCCTTTTCAAATGCCACCGTCTGCTCCTTCATAGAAATCTTCTTAATCAATTTTTACCGTTTATTATTTTATCATTTTAATAATTTTCTCTGCGACACTATCTATATTCATATCTGATGTATCTATTCTAACTGCATCAGAATAATGATTTTTCAAATATATAGTTGCAGTTTGAAAATACGTTTTTGCTAAATCCACATCTCTATTTTCTTGGTTTTCTATACGTTGATACAAAATCTTTTCTGATGCAGTTAAGATAAAATGATAGCATTCAACATCTACAAAAGTATTTACAAGTTTCTGATTACAATAATCATTAATCAATGCAATCGGAACAATTATATAATCATAATCTCCGCCTTGTATCAAAGTCAATATTTTATTTCTAAGTGCATCAATCAAATATCTTTTCGCTTCAGGATACCTTTCTCCAAAAAAATCAGAAATAGAATTTGGTTTATATTCCTTTTGCAAAGCATCAAACTCAAGTAAACACATATTATTAATTCTTTTAGCAATTACATTGGCAACAGCAGTCTTTCCACTCCCAAAAGTTCCATCTATCCATATTATTTTCATATTCTCACCTGCAACTTCTTATTTATTGCTCTTATTGTACATCCAGATTATGAATTTTTCAAGCCAGTCAAGCTATTGCATTTCTGCTCCATAGAAATATTATTCCTTTTAAGCTATATAAAAAGACGGCATCAACACTCACGCCAATACCGCCTTTTTCTCGGTCAGTCCGTTATAAAATCCCTGCCTTTTTCAGATACCCCACGCTGTCATAGCAGCCACGGAAGTAGACCGACTGCATCTCCATGTCTGTAAGTTTGTTCCTAAGCTCCATCACTTTAATCAGTGCGGCACATTCTTCCTCGGTCAGTTCCGCCGCTGTTTCCGTGTCAAACACGCCTAAGACTTTCGGATGTTTCTCATATAAGCCCTCAATCTCGGCTCTTATGGCACGGTATTCCTCATTTTCTTTGGACAGTTTTGCGATGACAGAGCCGAGATATTCATTAAAAACATTGTCATGAACATCTACAAAAGTTTCAAATCTGAACGCATCAGACATTCTTCCTCACCTCCGATTTTTTCTAATCGTCCTTTATTATACTGCCCAGAAATACTCAATACAAATGTGCAAACTGGATTTAACGCTCCCTGTCCGCACTTTTTTTCTCTGGCTGCTCATCGTTCTGCTCTGGCTCATCGTCAATAACAGTCTTGTCTTTTTCATTCAGATTCAGTTCGATATTGAGGGCGTTCAGCCGTTCCGTCTTTTCTTTCAGCTCATTTTCAAAGGCAAACGGCTTCTTCACTTCCTCTTTTGCGGTTTCAAGCTGTGCGGTGGTTTCCTCCTTTCTGGTCTTGGCGGCTTCCAGTCTTGCGGGAAGTTTGGCAATCTCATTCTCAATTCTCGTTAAATTGCCGAGGGCATCCGTTCCTAAATCCACTTTGTATTTCCTCATTCCGCATAAATTTAAGCAGTAGTGGGCATTGACCGTATCATAGAAAACCTCCATCTGGAAGCCACGGTAGCTGCCGATTTGTATCGGCTGTGACAGCGGGTTTTCCTTGCAGATGGCAAGGAGCATTTCGCCTGCGTCCGCTTTTTCTTTGTAGGTCACGCCGTTTAAGGTCATCGGGCAGAATTTATCCTCGCCCTGCGGCATATGCTGGCTTGCAATCTTGGCATCATTTCCATATCCTACAATGCGTTCCCCATACTCCTTAATCTCCTGCGGGTAGTGCTTCAGTATCCTGTCCTCAAGGTCGTAATGCTCGGAAAGGTAGCTCTGCTTCAAGACTTTCAGCTTCGCCACCTGCATATCCAAATCCATTTTTTCCTTAAAGCGTTCATCGCCCGTGGCAAGCATTTTCACCTCCGCAAAAGAGAGGGCGACCTCGTCCACGTCCTCGGCAGAACGCACGGGGCTTTTGCTCGTCATTATCTGGGAGATGAATTTCTGCTTTCCCTCGACAAGCTGATAGAGATACGCATCAAATGTCTGTTCTGTCACATAGCGGTAAACTTCCACTTCGGGAAACATATTGCCCTGACGTTCCAGACGACCTTGACGCTGTTCCAAGCATGACGGCTTCCACGGGCAGTCGAGGTTATGAATGGCAATCAGCCTGTCCTGCACGTTTGTACCTGCGCCCATCTTCTGGGTAGAGCCGAACAATATACGCACTTCGCCGCTCCTTACCTTTGCGAACAGCTCCTTTTTCTGTGCGTCGGTATTCGCTTCATGGATGAAACGCACTTGCTCCGCAGGGATTCCACGCCGTATCAACTTTTCCCTCATGTCATCGTAGACATTAAACATGCCGTCATTTTTCGGTGTGCTGAGGTCGCAAAACAAGAGCTGTGCAGCCTTTGTGTCGGCGTGTCCCTCCCAGATGCGGTACATATTTTCCACGCAGGCGTTGACTTTGCTGTTCGGGTCGTCTGGCAGCATCGGGTCAATCAATCTCTGGTCTAGGGCAAGCTGCCGCCCGTCGTTTGTCACTTTGAGCATATTATCTGTTTGTGGTTTTACCAGTCTTGCACGGATTTTCTCTGCCCGCTTCGCAAGCCCCGCCACCATTTCGCTCTGAATTTCACTCGGTTTGGTCTTGATGTTGTGGTAATTGACCTTTGGCACGGGGAGCTTTAGCATATCGGCAGTCTGGATGTCCGCAACCTCACGGAACATCTGCATCAGTTCTGGCAGGTTGTAGAACTTCGCAAACCTCGTCTTGGCTCGGTAATTCGTGCCTTCGGGGGCGAGTTCCAGAGCCGTGACTGTTTCGCCGAACGTGGAAGCCCAACTGTCAAAATGCTGCAACCCGTTCCTTGCGAGGGTGTCATACTGCAAGTACCGCTGCACGGAATACATCTCGACCATTGAGTTACTTATAGGCGTTCCCGTTGCGAAAACCACGCCACGGTTGCCCGTGATTTCGTCCAGATAACGGCATTTCATAAACAAATCGCTTGACTTCTGGGCTTCGGTCTGGGCGATGCCGCCGACGTTCCGCATCTTTGTGTAAAGGTAAAGGTTCTTGTAAAAATGGCTCTCATCTATAAAGAGCCTGTCTATGCCCAGTTCCTCAAAGTTTATCACGCTGTCTTTCCGTTTGGTGTCGTTGAGTTTATCGAGCTTCGCCTTGATTGCTTTCCTCGTTTTCATGAGCTGCTTGACCGTGAACTGCTCCCCGTGGGATGCCTGCACGTCGTCTATCCCCATCTCTATATCGTCAAGCTGCCGCATGAGCTGTTCCCTCTGGCGTTCCTCGCTGATGGGGATTTTCTCGAACTGGCTATGCCCGATAATCACCGCATCATACGCCCCCGTCGCAATCCTGCCGCAGAACTTTTTGCGGTTTCCCGTTTCAAAATCCCGCTTGGTAGTCACAAGGATATTGGCAGATGGATAGAGCCTTAAATACTCCGACGCCCACTGCCCGACAAGGTGATTCGGCACAACAAACATGGATTTCTGGCATAAGCCGAGCCGCTTGCTTTCCTGTGCGGCGGCTACCATTTCAAAGGTTTTTCCCGCACCTACCTTGTGGGCAAGGAGCGTGTTGCCGCCGTATAGGATATGGGCGATGGCGTTCACTTGATGCGGTCTTAGCTGGATTTCTGGGCTGATGCCTCCAAATGTGATATGGCTTCCGTCGTATTCACGGGGACGGATGGAATTAAATGTGTCATTATAATAGCGTACAAGCCTGTTCCTCCGCTCTGGGTCTTTCCAAATCCAGTCCTGAAACGCCTGCTTTATCACCTCCTGCTTTGCCTGCGCCGCCGTGGTTTCCTTATGGTTCAGCACCGCTTTTTTATTGTTGTGTTCATCATAAACATAGTCAAAGATGCGGGTGTCACGGAGATTTAAAGTGTCCTCCATAATGCGGTATGCGCTCGCCCGCTTCGTGCCGTAAGTGCTGTCCGCCTTGACATTCCCAATGTCGGAACTCTTATTCTCGATGAACCAGTCGCCGTTATATGCCGTGTAGCGCACTTGCAGCCTGCCCGCCGCATAGCTTGACGGCGTTAAAAGCTCCATCATAAACTGCTGTATATCCTCCTGCGGTATCCATGTCGTGCCGAGACGGACGGAGATTTCGCTTGCAGGCAAATCCTTTGGGATGACTTTTTCCAGAGCCGCCACGTTGACTGCAAGCTCTGGGTCTGACTTTGCCGCTATCCCTGCAACTTTCAGTTTCTCCCGCACATTCCCCGATAAATACTCGTCTGCGGTCACATACCTTGCAGGCTCACAAGACGGCACTTTGTAGATAACGCCCTGCAATTCCTTAATGATTTCTTCCTCTGACCTGCAAGTGAGCCGTGCCATATAGGGCAAATCGACACGGGCTTTCTCCCCGATGGAGAGGGCGAGGGCTTCGCTGGCGGTTTCCACAAAAGTCACTTCTCGGTGGGGCTTTATCGTCCGTTTCGTGAACATATCCGCCTTGCGTTTGAATTTCCCCTCGTCGTCAAGCACTTCAAGGGAACAGAGTAAGAAATAACTTTCATCTGCCCCAAAAGCGAGGTAGTTCCCCCTGCTGTTGATTAAGCCGTACCTTTTGGTAAAGGCATCATATAATCGGTTTAGGTTTTCCTGCTCGGTCTGTATCATTTCCTCTGGGCAGTCGTCGGTCTGGTACTGGATGAGCTTCCTCACGCAGTCACGGATTTCCAACAGTCCCCTGATGCGGTTCTCCGCCGTCATGGACACGTTTGCAGGGGTCATCTCGTTATTCTCTCGGAAGTAGACCTTGCCGCCCACAAGGGCAAAAGAGAAGTTCCGCACGTTCGGGTCGGCGGGGATGGCTTTCTCCTGCTCATCAGAGATACGGTCAACCTCATTTTCTATCTCTGGGATTTCGCCATTTATCCGCTGAATGGCTTCATGGAGAAGCCCCGCAAGCGGCACGTCGGGGTAGGCTTTGCAGGCACTGTCCATGCCGAACCTCGTGCTTTCCATCTTCATCTCGCCAAGCACCATCTCTGGATGCTGGACAAAGTAGCTGTTCATCGTGACGCCGTTTTCGTCTGTGTCGAGGTGTACCCACTCTGGCTCTATCTCTATGATGCGGTCACGTTTCTGTAAAATAAGGATATCGCTCGTGACTTCCGTTCCTGCATTTGCCCGAAACGTGCTGTCGGGAAGCCTCACCGCACCTAAAAGCTCGGCTCTCTGTGCGATATATTTCCGCACTTCTGGGCTTGTCTTGTCCATCGTCCCCTTAGAGGTGATGAACATCACAACGCCGCCTGAGCGCACCTTGTCCAGTGCCTTTGCAATAAAATAGTCGTGGATTAGGAACTTCTGGGCGTTGTAGCGGCTGTCGTTGACTTTGAACTCCCCGAACGGGATGTTGCCAAGCACCACGTCAAAATGATTGTCTGGGAGCTTCGTTTCCTCAAACCCCTCAATAGCAATGCTGGCTTTCTGGTAGAGCTGCTTCGCAATCCTGCCCGATAACGGGTCAATCTCAATGCCATGCAGCTTTGATTTCTCCATGCTGTCGGGTAACAACCCTAAAAAATTGCCCGTGCCGCAGGACGGCTCTAAAATATTCCCCTGTGAAAATCCCAAATGGTCAAGTGCTTCATACATCGCCTTAATGACAATAGGCGGCGTATAAAAAGCTGTCAGCGTGGATTCCATAGCGGCATGGTATTCCTCATCGGAGAGTGCTGATTTTAATTCTTTATATTCGTTCTCCCATGCCGCATTATTGCTGTCAAACGCCATCGACAGACCGCCCCACCCGACATATTTTGCAAGGGTTTCCTGTTCTTCGGGCGTGGCAAGGCGGTTTTCTATCTGAAGGTCGTGGAGAAGCCTTATTGCGGACATATTGTTTCGGAACTTTTCTTTTGCGCCGCCAACGCCTAACGTATCATCGGTAATGCGGTAGTTATGGCAGTCGGCGGAGAGGGGGAGCAGCTTATAGGCGTTCAGAGTGCCTTTCTGGTAACTGTCCGCATATTTGCGGAACTCATCATCGGGCATATACGCAAGCTGTTTCAGCCATTCGTCCGAAGCAATCCCCACAAGGCTGTCGCCGTTCTTATCCATGAAAAGGGTGTCTATATCCTCTTGCAATGCGGCATGTCCCGCACTGTCTTTTGCCCTTTCCAGTCTGGAGCGGAGCGTGTCTGCCAGATTCTGGCTCTGCGGTTTCTGCTCTGGCTCGTCAAAGCGTATCTTCTCCACCACAATGTCATAGGGAAGCCCGTTCTCCACGGCGGGGTATTCCGCCACGGTTTCCGTGGTCGGCTCTGCGGGGGATTCTGTTTTTTCTTCGGATGGTAATTCTTTCTCTGCCTGCTCCAAGAGCCTGCGGACATAGCCGACTTTCTCCACACGGTTTATCGGGAAGCCTACGTTGTTCTGAAATGTGATGTCACGCATGGAAACGTCGCCGCTGATTTTCCCGACGCTCTCAATAAGATAACGGCGGTTGTCAATCATAAGCTCTTTGCCGATAAGGTCAGAATTATCCTGCTTTTCATCCGTCCCAGACGGGGCAGACTCTGATTTCTGCTGTTCCTCACGCTCCGCATCTTTCGCTGCAAATAGCTCCGTGATATGCTCCGCACTGTTTAAGGTGTCGGCGTATTCCTGTGCTTCTTCCTCGGTTTCAAAGGTCTGGTAGATGCCGCCTACGTCGTAATATCGGTCGGCACTGTCCTCTGGGGCTTCATTATTCCGTATGATAAATGGGTCAGCAAAAGCATCGGAAGTCTGCTCTACCGTGTAATGGGGCTTCTGTTCTGTTTCATCAGAGATGATGTCTGGGCTTGGGTTTTCAGCCGCCTTTTTGTTTTCCTCCCAATAGAACGGCTCAAGCTGTTCCTCCGTCAAGGACACTAAATCGTGGTAGTACAGATTGGAAAGTGCGTTCTGGATAAGGTCGGCAAGGTCATTATACTGCGTATATTCTGCAAGAACGCCGTCCACATACGTTTCCATGCGATACTGCAAGAGGTTGACGGATACCTGTATCCCATGCAAGCCGTCCTCGGTATTCTGAAAGGCAATCTTGACGTTGGATAAATCCGTATAGTCCACTTCGGCGTCGCCGCCAAACTCCGCATCGCAGTATGCGTCAATGCAGCCTTTCGCCTGTTCCAATAGTTCTTCCTCGGTGGGTTCTTTCCTCCTGTGAAACCAGTCCTCCTCGGTAGCCATTATATCGCCAAGCCGCTTTTCATCCTCTTGGGTCAGCCCCGTGTTCCGCTCCAAGAATGGGATGAACACGTCATGCCCCAGACGCAGGGATTCCATTTTCTCTCGGTAATAATCTTCGCCCTGCCGTTTCCATTCTGGGATAAACGGGCAGTCGGGGGAGAGGGAATATTCATAAAAATTTCGGATATGGGCGATTAAATCCCCCTCGCCGTCGCCGATGTCAAACCGCCCTTCATAATTAAATTCCTCGCCGCCGATGACGGCATGGATTTCAAAATCGGTCTTATGATACCATCCGACATGGTTCTCCTCATTCTCCCTTTCACGGTTCTGTTTTTCGTCCAGAATGCCGAGCAGTTTATTTCCCAGAGCGAAACTCAAATCCGTAAATCGGTCGTTCAGCTCCTTGTCATAAAAAGCGGGATGCTCGGAGAAGCCGATTGAGAGGGTGATGCTGTCGGGCTTTTCCTCGGCAAGTGTTTCTGTTTTCTGGCTTTCGGTGATGACCGTTTTTAAATGGTCGTTCGCAGGGTTCTCCTTTAATTTCTGCTCAAAATCCTCCCTGCTAAACTCTTTTCCGAACAACGGGAACTCCGCATTTCGCAGGGACACGGCGTTCTCATCAAAGGCGGTAATCTCATATTTGTCCGCCCCGATATACACCACGTCGCCCTCGTGGTAGAGGTAGCGGAGAGGGTACAGCTCCGTAAGCTCCTGCGAGAATCGCCACGCATTGCTGCGGCTGTAAACGCTGGTCGTCTTTTTCTGCACAAGGGAGAGGAAGTCTAACAGTTCCTGCACGTTGTCGGGATGCTGTAATGCCTGTTCCATAAGGTCGGCGGGCATATCCGCAAAATCCCTGCATCCAATCACGCCCAACAAGTCTTTTTCATAGCCGTCCAAGTCACGGATGAAGTCGGAGAGCCGCAGGGCGAGCGTGTCCCGCTTGTCCGCAGGGGGCAGCTCCCTTTTTTCCTCAATAAAACGCTGCCTTGCCAGTTTCCTCTGGGTGTCGATTTCATGCTGCGGGGCAGAGATGCTTTCCAGATAGTCGGCGTAATGGTCTTTCTCTTTGGGATTGAGGTAGCGGTTATCCTTAACCAGCTCCCGCAGCCGTTTTTCCGCTTTCGACCAGCTCAAAACAAGGTCGTGTTCGGTGGAGATGCCGTCACGGTCAATGGAGATGCCCTTGCCGCTGTACCACACATACCCCTCCGTGCCGTCTGAAAAATTAACAAAAAATCCGCCCGTGCCATATTCCCTTTTCAGAAAATCAATGTTCTTCTTTTTATCTTCCTGCTTCTGGAACTGGTGGTAAATGCGGTATTTCCCGTTCGCAACGCTGTTCCCTTTTACAAGGACGGCATCAATGTCCTCCTGTGAAACAACAAAAGCAGAGGCTTTTTCGTCCTCTGCTTCAGCTATCCTTTCAATCTGTTCGTCTACGGTCGGGAGATTGACGGCAACTTCTTCCTCGTTGGCAACGCTGCCTTTTTCCGTCTGTCCCTCTGGCTCTGCGGTCTGTGCCGTGTCTGTTTTATCTTCCTGCCTGCCGCCGTCCGACTGCGGCTCTGGTTCTGGTTCTGAATTTTCTAATTGTAAATCAGTTCGCTCAAGATGGTTTCCTCCGCTTGGCTGCGGATGTTGTTCATCATGCCGAGCCACTGCATCGGGGCTTTCTCTTTCAGCTCCTCCGTCACTCCCTGCTCGGCTGCTAACTGCTTCGTCAGAAGCTCTAACCTCTGCAACGCCGTCTGCTCGGTCTGGTAAAGGTGTGCGTTCAGTCTGCCCGCTGTCAGCAGATTGAGATAGGTCACTCTTTTGTGCTGTTCCAGATAATCCCTGTGCATCAAAGCGTACCTGCCAAGCGGAAGCTCTGGCTCTGTCGGTAATGTCAGGTCGGGTATAAGGTAGTCCGCCTGTTTCGTGTAAGTGATTTCGCTCATTATTTTCGCTCCTTTCGGGTTGTTTCCTGCCTTTATCATACTGGCTTGCAATGTTCCTTGCAAATGTGCGGTTCTGACATTTTGCTTCGATTTGCACATTTCGGACTGCCGCAGAGATTTCCCTTAACGCCATCTCGGAAATGTCACTTGTGGCGATGCCGATGGCGTTCAATGTCTGGGGCGTGTTAAAATTTATAATCTCCGCAAAGTCCTCACGCTCAAAATATCCTCCCGCATCCAGACCGCAGCGGCTTAACAGCATATAGGCGACGCTGTTTGCGGCAAGCCGTTTGTAAATCACTTCTATATTATAGTCGTCCAGTTCCTCTAAAAAGCTGTCTTTCGTGCAGCCCTTTAGCTGTGAGAGGTAATCGGGTAAATTGCCCTCCACGGCGTTCTCCGCTGTCTGAATTAAAAACGTGGCAAGGTCGCCGCCCTCCGTGCCGCCGAACCTGTCCGCAAGCCGTTCCATGACGGGCTGCTCATACCGCTTATCCATCTGCCATATCGGGACGGCTCGGCTGCCGTAGTAGCCCTCATGGGTGTCGGAAACGTCAAAATAGTATTTCAGCGTGTTCCTGCGCCCTTTCGGGTCAAAGACCGCAATCCCCTTGCTGTCCTTGTTCACCCAACGCTTAAAGAGCCTGTTCCATGTGCCAATCTCGGCTACGGCGGTGGCATCGGGGCGTTGGGCGTAAATCAAGAGCTGCTCGTCAAAGCGGCACTTGTAATTGTGGCAGGCAGAGGATAAAAAGCCCTGCCAAGCCTGCGGGTTCTTTGCGACCGCCATTCCCGTGCGGCGGTACAGCTCCGTAATAAGCTGGTACTTTGCAGCCATAGGCTCACACCTCCTTATCGTTCCAAATCTTTGTTTTTCTGCTTCCTGTCGTATTCCCCGCATCTTTCAGCGATTTCGGAATACATCTTTTCCCGCATGTCCCGCTCATAGGCTCGGTACTCCTTTGCCTTTTCCGTGGGCTTGTACCAGACGCTGTTCTGGTCGGCTTCGTCCATCTGCCCGTAGCGGTCGTCTATTTTGTCCATATATTTCTGATAAATGGCATGGGCAGCGGGGGCGTCCTTTGCGTAGCGGTAACGGGCAAGGCTCTTATGCGTCCCACGAAGCTCGGCATACTCATAGAGCATACGGATAACCTCACGGTCAAGCCCTTTCTGACCCTCGGCATCATAGATTTCCGACAAGCCCTTGCACCTCCATGAATGGTAGGGCGAGGTGTCGTTGGAGCTGTGGGAAGATACATACACGCCGTCTTTTTTTACCGTGATGCGGTTGATTAACTCGGTACTCACTCTTTATCACCGCCCGACAAAACAATCTGTTCCATAAAAATATCAATCCTCCTGTTGTCCATGCCCCACATTTAAGCAGGGGCATAGTTGATTTTATTTCTTTCCATTCGCCTTGCGAACTCCCGAACGGCGTACCTTACGCCGTCAATCTCTGCATGGGTTTCGTCCAGATAGCGGCAGACGGCAAAATAATCCTCCCCGTTCCCATAAAACATACGGATGATACCGCCATCGGGAACAGAAAAAAGCGTCCTGCCTTTGCTGTCCGTCATGCAGACCTGCCTTGCTGCGCTCATTCCATGCCACCTCCCAGAAAGGAGATAACCTTGTTCCCCTTGATGCTCTTTTGCAGCTCGTTGATGAGCGTGATGTCCGCCACTGTGATGCCCTGCATGGAGAGAATGTCGTCCATCGTCATGGCGGCGATGGCTTTTTCTTCGGTAAAGCCTGCGTCCAGAACCTTGTTTAAGGTTCTTATGGCTTTTGGGTTGACTGCCATATCCCATACCTCCTATCGTTCATGGTCTTTGTCTTTTGGCTGTAAAAGGGGAAGCCTGCCGCCATTCATCTCTTTTACCTGCTGAACATATTCCTTTTCCTTATCCTCAAAAATCTCATAGAAAAAATCGGCAAAGCCCTCACCGTCTTTCCTCTCTGGCGCATCTTCAATGCCATCGCACCACTGCCGGCAGGCTTCCTCCAATACCATATGAAAAACCGCTTTCTTTTCCTTGCTTTTTGCTATATCCTGAATATTCATAGTCACATCTCCTATCGTTCATGGTCTTTGTGTTTCGGGGCTTTCTGTGCGGACGGCGGCTCTTGCGGCTTCGGCTCGCAGCTATGCCCGTTCCTTTCCATACGCTCGGCAAACTCGCAGATATGGTAGAGATTGCTGCCCACCTCGGTATGGCATTCGTCAATGAAACGGCAGGTCTTTTCCGCCTTTTCTCCCCACGCATAGTTGATAATGATTTTCCCGCCATCGGGGATGCGGAACAGCTCTTTGTAATGGGGGTCTATAAAGTGGATTCCCTGTTCCGCTCTGGATATATGCTTATCGAGCCATTCTTTCACATAGCAGTAGCAGTAAAAGTTATAGTCGCCCTTTGTCGGGTTGCAACGGAGCAGGAAAGCGTGTTTGTCAGTATCTACACGGAAGCCGTACTCAGTACAGTAATTCCCCATAAAGGCGGCATCGGGGGATTGCCTTGCAGCCGACGACATATCACGGCGGCTGTGCAGAAGCCCCTTATCTTCACGCAGGGCGTTGATTACATCGTCAAGCCCTGCCTTAAATTCATCGGTTTTCCACTGTTCCCTTGTGTCAGACCAATCGGTATGAAACTCGTTTCCAGAGCCGCCAAAGTCCCCACGGAGATGACCGATGCACCCCGTCTGCCCCTCAAGCTGCATACTCTGGGCGTAGGTGTATTTCTGTTCGGATTGCGTCAAAGCCCGTACCTCCATCAGCGTTCCTCCCTGCTCTTTGATTTTTTCGCCTTTTCCTGTTCCTTGATTTTTGCGAGTGCTTCCTTTGCCCAGACGGGCATCTTCTCTGGCTTGATTTCCCCAAGCACGTCGCACCGTTCCCATCGGGCGTGCTTGCCGTCCGCAAGGGAAGTGCCGAACACCGCCTGCCCCCTGCCGCCCAACGCTCCGTGACCGCCGTCCGCCAGTACAAGCTGGTAGGCGGAATGCCTGTACTCATGGCGGTTGACCTCGGCATTGATGACAACGACCTTGCCCACAATGCTGCCGCTTTTGTCGTCTGGGATGCAGTCGTCTATGGTAAACGGGGTCATGTCAAACTTGAACTGTTCCTGCTCGGCTCTTACACTTTCTATCTGTTCCTGCACCCTGTCGGTAAACATCTGCATGGCTTCCAGATAGTCGTCAGAGCCGACCGCATCGGTCACCCATTCTGCGGACAGCGGGTTGTCGTAAGTGCAACAGCAGACAAGATACGGGTATTCCTCTTTCTCATCTATGCCGAACACGACTTCCTTTTTGCCGATGTGGATGCTCTGCGTGACCTCATAGGAGCTAATCATCCGTTTTTCTTCATTCTCCATCGGGCTTCTCCTTTCTTTGCTTTTTCTCCCTCTGCCAGTCCAAAACCTTTCGGATGCAGACGTCGCAGAAGATAACACGGCTGTCCTTATATCGGGGGTAAGGACAAATCGTGCAGTCATACTTCTTGTTGTTTTCATTGCTGCCCATACTACCGCTCACGCCCATCGCGCTGCTTCGCCTTTTTATCGTGCTGTTGGTTATATGGCATCTGGCACTCCGACTGGTAGCGTTCATTCAACTTTTCCCTCGCCGCTTCGAGTGTGTTGCAGTAGCAGCCCCAATAGTAGTTGTCGCCGCCCTTGCAGTACCAGCATACATAAGGGTTCGGGGCTTTCGGGTGATGCCCGATGACAAGCTCCGTGTTCCCGATAGTGCAGCCCTCTATGATTTCATAGCCCTGATTGGAGCGTGTTTCACCGTTCATAGGCGTTCCTCCTCTCTTTTTGCTTTTCGTCCATATATTGCTGCAATTCATACTGGCAGGGGACGTACAGCCTGCCGTTCTCCACGCAGCGGAAAATATCGCACTTCCTGTCCGTGGATGCAGCATAAAAATCATCATAAGAATAAGGGAATTTCTGGCTTCCCCTGCCGTAATAGTCGGCGGCGAAAAAGCCAAGTTCCCTATCTGTCTTTAATCTGCGGGTAATCTTAAAAAAATCATCTTCCCGCTTTGTAAACTGCCGCTCTGGGATAAAATGATGCCCACCATATTCAAAAGACTTATCCTGCATCTTTCACCTCACGATTCTTTTGCATATCTGCGGTATGCCTTTTCGCCTTTGGCTCTGACTTTCTGCATCCGCACGCTCCCTAAAAGCTCTGGGCATTTCTCCTGCAATTTGCGGCGTGTCCTGCCCACGCTCTCAAAGCTCGGCAAGCCAAGCTCCTTATGGTTCAAAAGTATCTGGGCAAGCGGCATAGCTCCAGCACCTTTCAGATAAAGATTGCAGAGGGCAAGGTACAGCACCATGTCGTCATTTCTGGCGTCCTCATTCTCTTGCAGGACGGCTCTGACTTTGCCCTCAATGGTTTTCAGACTGTCCATAATTACCTCCATACATGAAAAGAGGGCGGTATCTTCCAACCGCCCCGATCTACATCAATCTGTCTTAATTTATTTCTTCCTGTTACGGATTTTCAGCCATACCGCCGCACTTACCATGAATACGGCAAGAATGGCAGCAATGATTGTCTTTGCCCTCATCCCTTAGTCCTCCTTTTTCTTTCTTCCGCACTGGTAGCCTGCAAACCCGAAGATTCCCGCACCGACTGTAAATGCCGCCGCAAGGCTTACCCACAAGCCGAGGTTAAAATCGTCGCCTGTTTTTGGTGTATCACGCAGCTCGTTGTGCATGGTTACGGTTGCCGTTTCGTCCGTCTTGATGGTCACTTTCTGGTCGGCGGGCAGGATATAGCCAGAGGATGCCTTATCGCTGACTTCGGACACGGTGTACTCGCCGATACGCAAGCCGTCAATGGCGATTTCGCCGTTTTTGTCCGTCTTGAATGTCTGGTCGTAATCTTTTCCAATCACACGGAAAGAGAAGCCCTCCACTTTGCCGTCAGAGGATGTCTTGACGATTTTTAATGAGCCTTTCTGCGCTTCATTTAAAAATCCTTTGCCCGCTTCATTCTCCACGTTGTAGGTCTTGCCGTTTTCCTCGATGGATACGGGATAAACATTCTCGTCCAGAACAAAGCCTGTCGGGGCGGTTTTCTCACGGACAAGGTACTTGCCGTATCTGAGGTCGCTCATCTGGTACACGCCTTTTTCCACCTCGCCCATCTCGCCGAGCAGCTCATCTTTCTTGTCCAGTTTTCCGTCGCCGTTGGCATCAGAGTAGACCTCGAATACCGCACCTGTGAGCTTGTTGTCGGGATAGTCCTTGTCTACTTTTGTCAGAGCAATATTGCCTTTGATGAAATAATTGACAAGCTCGATTTCCACAACCTCATCTACTTCGCCGATTGTTACGCTGATTTCTTCCTCGGAGAGTACATATCCTTTCGGGCTTTCGATTTCACGGATTACCCATGTGCCATACGGAACTTCGCCAAAAGAAAAACTGCCGTCATCCTCAGATGTGGCAGTCGCAATCGCATTTTCCTTTGTATATTCCGTTGTCCCCGTCTGAAAGATGCCGATTAACGCACCGCCTAAATCCTCACCGTCCTCGTTGGATTTCCTGCCGCTGACAGAGCCGTAAATCAGTTCGTTTTCAATGGCTTCTCCCTCATTTGCCGTGATGTTCACGACGGCTGTTTCCTGTCCTGCGTACTCAAAGTCAACAGGGTATTTCTCATCGCTTACAAGGTAAGCTGCGTTTGTTGATATTTCCTGCACATAATAGCTGCCCATCGGCAGGTCGCTGATTGCCTTTCCGTGACCGTTCTCATCAAGGAAGATGACTTCAATCAATCCGTCCGCAGGGATAACAGAGCCGTCGGCTGCGGTCAGCTCCTCGGCTGCATACAAACCAAACGTGACGTCTTTGATTTCTCCGTTGCTGCCTACGCCGTATGCTTCGTCCACCTCAAGAGTTTTATTGAGGTCGATTTCCACACGCTGACGCTCATTGTAAAATTCCGTGCCTGTTTCCGTCACTTCGATTTCCTGCCCCGCATACACAAGCTCCACGGCATGGATTTCATCGTTTAATACCATGCCATACGGGGCAGTCACTTCCTTTACCTCATACTTTCCGAGATAAAGCTCTTTGGATTCCGCCGTACCATCTTCCCCTGTGGTAAGCGTATCTACGACTTCGCCTTTCTCGGCTCTGACCGTGCCATCGGTTGTAATAATGTCCTCGGCTGCGGTAATCTCGTAAACTGCACCCTCTAAATTATCCACGGCAAAAATCGGCTGGTACAGCCCCTTGTTTCCTGATACCCTACTGAATACCTCGCCAGACTTGGATACTGTAATCTTTCCTTTCTGTGCCATATTGGAGCGTTCCACCTTGACAATGGTAATACCGCTTTCCTCCTCGGAGTTTTCCTGCTCCACATCAAAATAGACTGGCTCGGAGTCGAGGACATAGCCGTATGGAGCTTGCACCTCAACGAGAGAATAGCCCTTGCCGTATTCCAAAGTCTGCGGCGTGATAAGACCGCCGTCTGCCGTGGTGTAGAACGTGTCAATCTCCGTCACTTCTGGATAAGTGAATTTCATTGTTACAAGGTTTCCCTCTGGGTCGTAAATCTGGAAGCCTGCCCCTGCATAGGGGATAACTTTGCCCGTTTCCACGTCTTTCTTAACAATTTTAATATAGCTCTCGAAGTTGGCGTTGTTGATAAGGTAGCGGTAAGTCTGGCTGTCCTTGCAGATGAACACGTCAAAGTCTTTCATCAGCTCACGCCCGTCCCATCCAGAGGTCTGGTGTACGGTGTAGATGCCATACGGCATATCCTTTGTCTGGGCAAAGCCGTTTTCATCGCAGATAAGCGTGTCACGCTCGGTTTCCTCCGCCGCATCGAAGCCGCCTGCGGATTTCAGATATACCTCAAAGACAGCCCCCTCCTCTGGCGTTTCAATCTGGGTTTCGCCGTTGTCGGTGTGCTTGATGATGGCGATATTGCCTTTGATAACCTGCTCGTTTACATCATTCTTGGCAGAATTATATTCCACGGTGTAAAGCTCTGGCTCTGCCCCTACATGGTGGATTGTAGTATCTAAAAGATAGCCCTCGGACGGGGTAATCTCACGGATGCTCCAATCGTTCCCGCAGATATAATACTTCGTTGTGAACTGCCCGTTTTCATCGGTGGTATAAGTGTCAACTAATTCCTCGCCCTGATAGATGCCGTAAACCGCACCTGCAAGGGAAGCGTCGCCCTGCGGCTTCTTCCCCGTTTCCATGTCGGTCTTTAATACCGTGACATTGAATTTCTTTAAGATGTTGGTAAAACTGCGTTTTGTGACCTTTTTCCACTCAATCGGGGCGGTCTGGGATGCGGGGACAACGTAGCGGATAGCCGTGTCCACTTCCTCAAGGGTGTACGGCGTGCTGCCGCTGATAAGGACATTCTCAAACTTTGCCAGCCCGTTCTTATCGGTCACGGCGTATTCATCCACCGCCAATCCGCTTAAAGAAGTGCCGTAAAGGTGGAACTTCACGCCCTCCACAAGATTGTCCTCGGATGTTTTGACGACTTCCAGACTGCCACGCTTCAAAGTATTGCTGAATGTGACCGTAGAAGTCTTTCCCCCGATAATCGTCACGGTCTGGGTTTTCTGCGGCTCATAGCGGTCGATGGACTGCTCCGTGACGGTGTAAGTGCCGGGGAATAAGCCCTCCACCGTGATATTTCCGTCTTTATCTGTCTTTACGGTCTTGTTGAAGCCGTCGCCTTTGATGGTAAAGGAAATCCCGCTGACAACGCCGTCCTCGGAAGTCTTTTTCAGTGCGACCGTCCCTGTCGGCGTTTCCACGTTGATATACGCCGTCATGGTGTCCACGTTCTCCACGCCTGTAATGACATCCTGCAAGTTCGGGTCGCCATAGGCAATCATCATCGCCCCGCTGCTGACCGTCGGCGTATTATTTCTTGTCGCCGTAATCCTCGCCTTGCCGTCAATGGCTTTCTTTGACGTGATGGTGAGCTTGTTCCCAGACTTGGAAACTTTCACATTGCTGTCGGAGCTGGTAAAGGAATACTCGGAGAGGGAATTATTTTTATCCGTCAGCGTCAGGCTGTATTTCCCGTCCTTATAGGCAAGCTCCTTTGTAATGTCTTTCTTGCCTGCTGACATAAAACTCGGAATTGTGCTGTGCCTTGTCATGAATGATACAATCTGGTCGTAAGCCGCCCTCGCCCCGCTGTTGGCATAGTTCGAGCCAAAGTGCAGGCTGTAAACGGTCGTGCTTGTCTGGCTGTACGGGCTTGCAGAATTGCGGCATCCCGTGACGAACTCCCATACAAGGGTCTGGGTGGCAAGCCATTTCTCGTCATCGCTTCCAGACAGATTCCCGCTGTTGCCCTGATAGCCGTAAAGCAGGGCAAGCCCCACCGCCTTTTTCTGTTCTGCGGAAAGGGAGTTCCAAGCGTTGGAAGACGCTTTTGCAAGCGTATTTCCTGTTTTCAGCGGCACTCCTGGCTGAAGGCAGAACGCCGTTTCCCCGTCCACATACATGCGGTACTTATATTCGCCCGTCCCTCCTGCGGTATGACCGCCGATGTTCGCACTGGAATTATATCTGATTGCGTTCCCTGCGCCGTCGTAAGTGTGGGTAAAGGAAATCGTGCCGATGTCGCCTGCCGCAAACGCTGTCGTGGCAGGGACGGCGGACAGTGCCGTGACCGCAGCTAAAGCAAACGCCGCAGCTCTCCTCAATAATTTACATATCTTCATTCATTACCTCCTGTTCGTTCTCATGTTGATAGCTGACTTTCTGGCAGAAAAAAAGCCGCCCATCTGGACAGCTTTTAATATTTCTTTTCTCGGATAGTTACTGGCAGTATCTAGGGGGAGAGGTGTGGAGAGGGGGAAGTCAAAAAATTTTTTCTGTTTCCCAAAGGGCAGACTTTCCCCTCGGCGTCCATCTCCAAAATCCCTATTTTTCCTGCCTTACCTCTCGTGAGCCTTGCTCCGCTGTAAGTGGCGGTTGTAAAACTCCAACGCCTTTACGACAAAATCCGTTTCCTGCCCTCTGGGAATGGATTTCGGTATGAGCTTGGTTATCCGCTCGTCCTTAAAGGCGGGTTTTTCTTTCTGGTTTGGCTTTTCCTCCTGCATGATGCTCTGGATAACCTCATCCGTGAGCTTTCCCTCCTGCATGAACTTTTTCATCTTGATAGCCTGTGCAAGAGAGGGCGTCGCATCGTTGTAGCCCATCGCTTCTAAAAGCGTATATTGCTGTTCCTCGGACAAATAGGAGATTTCCACCGCAGGGCGGAAAGCAATTTGGCGTTCATCAACCATTTGCAGGATTTCGGGTACAAGCTCGGTCAGACGGATATAGCGGAAAATCTGATTTTTACTTTCCCCGACTTTCTCGGCAAGTTCATCTGATGATTTTACGCCTTGCAACTTGTTACCCACTGGGGAACAAGTTAAATCTGTACGCTGTCCTTGTCGCTTCATCGCTTCAAGCCGCATCTTATACGCAAAGGCTTTCTCACTCGGCAAGATAGTAGTCCTTTGGAGATTACTCTCAACCATGACGATAATCGCTTCGTCACGGGTCAGCTCCTTAACTTCGCATTTGAGCGTTTCAAGCCCTGCAATCTCGCAAGCCTTTTTCCTCCTGTGACCGCTGATAAGCTCATACCGCCCATCCTCTTTCTGGCGGACAGTGGCAGGGGTCATCACGCCGCTCCGCCTTACGCTGTCCACAAGCTGCTCCATGTCCTCGTCCATTAAGACCTTGAACGGGTGGTCTGGGAACTCGTCAATCTCCGCAATCGGGATTTCCCTTATTTTGCTTAGATTCGCTTCCGCACGGCTCTCGTCCGTTTCAAAGAGGTCATCGTATGCGGTCAGCTCGATTTTGCTTTCTCTGCTTCTCGCCAAGCTCTGCCACCTCCTTTCCGAACTGCTCGTAAGCGGCGGCTACCTTGCCGCCCTTGTCGTAGGCAAAAATGCTCTTTCCCTCTGCGGTGGCTTCCACAGCACGGATGGAGTGGGGTATCTGTGCATCGAATACCTTGATTCTCTGCCCGTAGGCACTTTTTACCGTTGCCGTGATTTCCTTAGAGATGTTCGTGCGTGGCATTACCATCGTCATAAGGATGCCGTCAATCCGCAGGTGCGGGTTAATCTGCCGTTTCACTTTAAACACGGAGCGAAGCAACAGCTCTAAGCCTTTGGCAGAAAGATAATGGGGCTGTGTCGGGATAACCACGCTGTCAGCAGCCGCAAGTGCATTGATTGTCAGCATACCCAAGCTCGGCATACAGTCAATGAGGACAGTATTGTAATTCTTTTTCACTTCATTGATGCAGGTTTTCAATACGCTTTCACGGCTTATGGCGTTTATCAGCCTTACTTCCAGTCCCGACAGTTCAATGTTGGACGGGAGCAGGTCAACGCCCTCGTCATGGTGCAGGATGCTTCTGGAAACATCGACGGGCTTATCATCAATGATGTCCTGCATGATGGTGGAGAGTGTGTCGGGCAAGTCGTCTGGTCGGCTGTAACCGAGCGACATGGTTAAATTTGCCTGTGCATCGGCATCAATGAGCAGAACTTTTTTGCCCTGCTGTGCCAGAGCCACGCCCAGATTGACCGCCGTGGTGGTCTTGCCAACGCCGCCTTTCTGGTTGGTTAAAGCGATTACTTTGCAATTTGACATAGGGTGCGTCCTCCTTTCGCATAGATTTAGCCACTTTGTCAAGGTGGCTATGTAAAGGATTCATGGCAATAAAAAAAGCCGACTGGCTGTTTTATTTGCTAAACTACACCAATCGGCTATGTAAAAATCTATTCCGTTTTATTCTCTGCCTTATCTGTTCTTTTGTGATAAGGCTTCTCTTATTCTCTCCGTATCCCATTTTTCTGGAAACAATACCGCCATAATATGAAACGCATCCATCAGTCCTGCAATATACGCATGAGTGCCGTATTCAAAATCCTGCTTTTCCCTGCAATCTATAAGATGTTGGCAAACTTCCCTCTGTTTCTCCGTCAAATCAAGCTGGTTAAAGGCATCCTCCGCATATCCCTCATCCTTACTGTCTTTTTGATAACTTACATCGGCTTGTAGCAGTTTCAATACGGATTCGTCTTTTAATTTCTCTGCTGCTATCTTCACCAGTTCTTTAAATTCCTTATCGTACATCACTTCCCCCTACAAGCTCTACTCTTAATTTTTTTATAGGTGCATGGATAACCTTAAAAATAAGTTCGTCAACGCAGTCTGTATATCTGCCTTGCTGTATGAGCTGATTTTTCAGTTCCACAAGGCTATGTAACAAAATGCTCCGTTCCCCACTATCCACATACAAATGATTTTTCTTTTCTCTCATAAAGTCCACCATCCTTTTTTGATTTCATTATATAGACGGATAGCAGAATGTTCAAAGCTGCAAATTGGATCAAAAAAATAAGCGTACCACTATCTCTAATGATACACCTATCCCGTTCAATTTCTAAGAGCCTGTTGTCCGCTTTTTATCAGCAAGGTGGACACTACATAGACACGTTAATTGCCCAAACCCTTTATTTTCCGTTTGTGTTCCCACACCCGATATCAACTACCACCGAAACGTCAAAGTAGTTTTTGAGGTGCTTATTTCGGATTTTTTCACCCTCCGAAGTGAACGTGAAATGCTTCGCAAAGTGCCTAAAATAAAGGATTTCTACGAGGTTTTCTTTTGTATCAACACAATAGTCTCTACATGTACCGTAAACGGAAATAAATCCACCCCAACAGCCTTCTCCACCCGATACCCCCGCCCCCGCAGCAATTCCAAATCCCTCACCAAACTGGTCGGCTTACAACTAATATAAACAATCCTCTCCACCCCAAAATCAATAATCTTCTGAAGCGCCTTCGGATGCACCCCATCCCTGGGCGGATCGAGCACTATAAGCTCCGGCTTCTCCGCAAGTTCATCCACTACCTTCAGCACATCCCCCGCAATAAAGCTGCAATTCGCAAGCCCATTCAGCTCCGCGTTCACCTTAGCCGCCTCCACAGCCTCCTCCACAATCTCCACTCCCACAACCCGCTCCGCCACCGGTGCAAGCATCTGCGCAATGGTCCCTGTTCCGCTGTAAAGATCAAAAATCACCTTATCTTTCGTATCCCCGATATAACTCCGTGCCGTCTCATAGAGCACCTCCGCCCCCAGAGAATTTGTCTGAAAAAATGAAAATGGCGAGATCCGAAACCGAAGTCCCAAAAGCTCTTCATAAAAATAATCCCGTCCATAAAGGATCTCCGTTCTGTCGCTCCGCACCACATCCGCCAGACTGTCATTAAAGGTATGAAGAATCCCTACAATATTTCCCTCAAGCTCAAGCTCCAAAAGCTGCTCTACCCAAGGCGCGTCAGACATTTCCATCTGACTGCTCGTCACAAGCGCCACAAGAATTTCGCCAGTCCTGACACCTTTCCGCACCAAAAGGTGGCGTAGATACCCCGTATGCCGCAGCTTATGGTAAAATGGTACCCCTTCCCCCTTAAAATAATCCAGCACACAGGAAAGAATCCTCCTGTAATCCTTGTCCACAATCCGACATTCATCCACCGTCACAATATCATAAAAGCTCCCCCTCCTGTGCATGCCGAGACACAGAGGCCCGTCCTTCTCCTCATCTCCAAAGGAAAATTCCATCTTATTCCGGTATGCCTCCCGCCGCGGACTCTCCTTCACCCCTTCAAACACATAAGGCTCCGAAATCGCACTGTCCAAAAGCTCCTTAAGCTGGCCGCCCTTCAGACGAAGCTGCTCCTCATAAGGGAGATTTTGGTAAGTACATCCCCCGCAAGATACAAAATGCTCACACTCCGGCTTTATTTCCAGAGAAGAAGGCTCAAGAACCTCAAGAAGCCGCCCCTCGCATTTCCCCTTGCGAATCTTATTCACTTGGAAGCGAACCTTCTGCCCCGGAACCGTATTCTTAACTACGGCACTGTGTTCGCCGCACCGGACCACTCCCTTATTAGGAAAATTCACTCTTTCCACTATTCCCTCGTAAATCTGCCCTTTTTTCATTACTTTCTCCTCACATTCTTCTCATCCTCATCCTTCGGCCACCGAAACAAAACCTGTCCCACAAGGGCGCCGCCGCCAAAAATCAGAATCAGCATCACCAAATATACGTACAGGCTTACTCCGCGGAACACAAACTGCAGATTGGAAATAATAGATGCCAGAATAATCACAATCCCAATTCCGGTCAAAAGCTTTGCTCCAATAGAATCCACATTCAGAAACAGCCAGATAATTCCTGCAATAAAAGGTACCACAATGAGTCCGCCTCCAAGACGATATCCCATGAAGCGGAGGCCAAAATAAGTGCTCACCGTCACATTCGACATAAACCAATATAGTCCGGCCACAAGCATAATCATTCCAATGACAAATTGTCCCAAAGGATTTCTCTTTTTCTTCATCGTATTCTCCTTCTACGAAAAAAGGGCTGCCGCCATTGCAGCAACCCCTTTCCTGCTTTCTTATTCTTCCTCGTCCTCTCCGTCCTCAAAGAAGTCATCATCGAAATCATCGTCAAAATCATCTTCAAAGTCTTCCAGATAGTCGGGAGTGAAGAAACGGTATACGGCATAAGCAATACCGGCTACGGCTGCTACCGCTCCGATGATTGCTAAAATCCAAAGCACCGTATTTTTATTCTTCTCTTCTACCTCTCTCTTATGAAGCAGTTCATTCAATTTTGTTGCTGTCAGAAAATCTTCCATCTTATTCATCGCACGCACCCTTTCCTATTTATTCATTGCAATTCATGCTTTGCCTTTGGCTCACATTTACTAAGTGCTCATATTATACCACAAACGCATTTAAATTACTATCACTTCTGGTAAATTTATTCTAATATGTTACTGTCAAGTAATCATTGGCAACTCTTTTCATACAGATTTTTGATGCCGCACACAGGCTGTATCTCAAGCCACTCTTCACGTCCTAGCACCCGGCCATTGCAAGCAGTTTCCTTCTGTCCCCCCGTACCTTTCCTTCCAATCCCACCAAATGACCCAGCACCGGATATGCATATCCTTTCCCATCTTTCTTTGGCGTTTTTGACGACATCAGTATCTCGCCATAGATTTCCTCCACCTTTTCCTCTTCAAATGCGGGGGGCTTCCGTTTCTCCGTGACCTCATACAGTTTTCTGCTGCACTTCTTCGCCAGAATCTTCGCCAGATGGTGTAGAACAGCACAATGTCCTCGCCAGCTAACATCTCTTTTCGGTCACATTATTCCTATTCCTCTTGAAATCTTCTGCTTTTATCTGCATAATAAAAAGGCAGTATGACTATAAAGCCTTGACTGCCCGTAACTCTTCGATATTT
>CAJTDE010000013.1 GCA_910574835.1 Clostridia bacterium
AGTTTGGGCCGTGTCTCAGTCCCAATGTGGCCGTTCACCCTCTCAGGCCGGCTACTGATCGTCGCCTTGGTGGGCCGTTACCTCACCAACCAGCTAATCAGACGCGGGTCCATCTCATACCACCGGAGTTTTTCACACCGGACCATGCGGTCCTGTGCGCTTATGCGGTATTAGCAGTCATTTCTAACTGTTATCCCCCTGTATGAGGCAGGTTACCCACGCGTTACTCACCCGTCCGCCACTCAGTCAAAGAAAGCTTCAAACCGAAGTAATCCGCTTTCAGTGCTTCGTTCGACTTGCATGTGTTAAGCACGCCGCCAGCGTTCATCCTGAGCCAGGATCAAACTCTCATGTTTAAGTGTTTAATCTTTGGTCAGAACAACTACTAGCTATTCTTCCCGTTCTTACTGTTTTTAGGTCGCTTATCTCTAAGCTGTTCTTGAATGATAATTGCTTTGATTCCTTATAAACCAAAACCTTTATCCATGATTCTCTTTCAGAATTTTCAAGGTTTTACACTGTTTAGTTATCAAGGTTCGCTTGCCGTTGCGTTCAACACGCAACTTTGACATTTTACCACGTCGTTTTAGCTTTGTCAATACCTAATTTGTATTTTTTTCAAAAAACTTTTTTCTCACCGACGCGGTGGAATTATATTATATCACCCGTTCCTTTTATTGTCAATAGCCGGAAGGGTAAAAAAAATATCTTTTGAAAAGAAACGGAGAAAGAGGGATTTGAACCCTCGCGCCGTTATTCACGACCTACACCCTTAGCAGGGGCGCCTCTTCAGCCTCTTGAGTATTTCTCCTGAAGTTCTATCTTTCAAACGATATTCTTTTCTGCGTCACTCAGGACGCAGAAGTAATTATACTTGACCTTTACTTATTTGTCAACATGTTTTTTTCTTTTTTTCGACTTTCTCTCAGATGCTGAAAAAAAGCGCTTAACATTTCGCTGCATTCCTTTTCCAGAACCCCGCGTTCTACATCTGCCTGATGATTAAACTGAGGATGTTCCAAAAGGTTTAAAACAGAGCCCGCGCAGCCTGCTTTAGGATTCATAGCTCCGATTACCACACGTCCCACACGAGCTTGTACTATCGCTCCGGCGCACATTTGGCAGGGTTCTAAGGTAATGTACATGGTACAATCCTCCAATCTCCAATCTCCCGTCTTTTTGCTTGCCTTTCGAATCGCATTCAGCTCCGCATGAGACAATGTGTTTTTGTCCGTATTCCTTCGATTATATCCTCTGGCGATGACTTGTCCTTCTCGTACTATGACACAGCCGATAGGCACTTCTTCCAAAGCCTCTGCTTTTCTTGCCTGCCGCAGCGCTTCCTTCATATATCTTTCATCTACTGTCATAACATTTCCTTCTGTGTTCTTTCGTTACCGTTCACACGCCGCTGTTCCACGAGGTGTTTCCGCACATTTTGTGCGGAAATCCCGAGTTTTTCAGCGCGAAACCGCATCTTTTTGCAGCTTCTGTGTATTAATTATCATAAGGGGGGGGACCAAGCAGCCGTCACATTAGAGTTCGGCACCAATAACCAAAGCTTCCTTTTCTTGTTCCCGGCTCTTTTAACATTCGAAACTCCTGAAAGCCAAACATAGACGCCATCATTTGCTCTTGATCGCTGTAAGTTCCCGGAACACCTATATAATATGTTATTTCCCTGTCCGTCTGCCGCCGCAGAAGCAGCAAATGACGGTATTGATAAATTCCATGAAGCAGAAAACTATTATTTCCAAGCTCCCACTTATCTCTAGGTACTTTTGTAAGGCTCTGAGGATCTAAACGAATACTGGACATAACGGCGCCCTCTCCATCCACATACTGCATCACAGGAAAATGCCGGAGTAAATACTCCCATTGTTCACTGCGGGAGTCCGGTTTTCTCTTTTCCTCTTGTTTTTCTTCCGTTTTGGAGTTCAAAGGCGCTTTTGATTCCTGAATCATATCTTCCGCTTCCGCTGCCTCTATCACCTCCGCCGCCTTAAGAACCTCTGCCGTTTCCTCCTCAGCCATTCCCTCATCCACTCCATCCACAGCCTGCCTGACCGACCTCCTTAGCGGTTCAAAACGTTCCACATCAACTGGGAAATCATCCCACTGCGCCGCATAGATGTGATCGTCCCCTTCTATATAAATTCCTTGGCTTTCCTCCAAGCCAAAGCCGCCTTTCATCAGATTGTCTGTCTCTGTGACGCCGCACCACTCCAACGCACCGTTTTTGCTTTCCAGCTCTCCTAAAATCAAACCGGAAAGCCGCTCGCGTTTCTGTGTAAATATGTAAGCCTCGCAAGGCTTCTGGCCCCGGGTGTAAAATCCACGCATATGAATCCGGATCTTGCATATGCCATCCTTGGCATTTACTTTCACAAACCCTAGGCTCTCCCTCTTTTCTCCCTGTACATATTCATAGATATAAGAAATAAACCGTTTATAATCAGACAAAGAAATACCCTCCTACTTTCGTTTCTGCTATTTAAATTCCGCAAAAACTGCTTTCTTTGAGATATTCTATGCCTGACTTGTCTCTCTCATGTCTGATCTTATAAAACTTCTTATAAGTCCCGGTGCAGAGTTTTTTGAAGTTCCCATGTCAAATTGGCCAGCTCCGCAAACTGCGGAAGAGTTAATGCTTCCCCGCGAATGTCAGGAGTCAATCCCATTTTCTTAAGGGCTTCCTCAAATTTCTCCTTGGGTACCAGGACGTCTGCCGCATGATTTAAGCCATTTACCAGCGTCTTTCTGCGCTGCTGAAAGGACGCTCTTATAAGTTGGAACAAATATGCTTCATTTTCCGCCTCAACAGGCGGCTTTTCATGCCGGGTAAGACGAACCACAGCAGAGCCTACCCTGGGTCTTGGGATAAAACAGTTAGGCGGCACATTCGCAATCAGATCCGGGCGGGCATAATACTGAACCGCCAGAGACAAGGCGCCGTAATCCTTGGAGCCTGGTCCTGTCCGCATCCGGTCTGCCACTTCCTTCTGCACCATTACCGTAATACTCTCTACCGGCACATGGCTTTCAAAAAGTCCCATAATAATCGGCGTAGTAATGTAATATGGAAGATTTGCCACTACTTTTATGGGACGCCCGCCATTCTCTTCCTCTGCCAAACGGCACAAATCTACTTTCAGAACATCCTCATTCAGAATTGTTACATTGTCATACCCGCTTAAGGTATCCTCTAATATGGGAATCAGAGCCTTATCAATCTCTATAGCCGCCACTCTGCCTGCCTTATATGCCAAATATTGGGTCATAGTCCCAATTCCAGGGCCTACCTCTACCACAAAATCCTCCGGACCAATTTGAGCCGCAGAAATAATTTTATCCAACACATGGGTATCTATCAAAAAGTTTTGCCCATATTTTTTCTGGAATACAAATCGGTATTGATTCAATACCGCTATCGTATTCCGTGGATTTCCCAGGGCTGGTTCAGGTCTGTTCATATGGAAGTTCTCCTTATCTAAAAATGTCCCCTCGCGCCATCCCGCTTTTTCTTTGAAGCGGGATCTGCTTTGTTTACCCTCAGTGGACAAGGTTTATTTAAAAAATACAAGGCTTTGGCATTGGCATTTGTCACTCGGATGACCTCTTCTGCCTCAATCCCTTTTAACTGTCCGACTGCTTCTGCCACATACGGAAGGTTTAAAGAGGAATTTCGCTTTCCGCGATTTGGTTCCGGTGCCAGATAAGGACAATCTGTCTCCAGAAGAATCCGTTCTAAGGGCAGCATTTTCACAACTTCCTTTAACTTTTTAGCATTTTTAAAGGTGACCACGCCGCCAATTCCAATGTAGTATCCCATATCCAGGTACTCTTTGGCAAGCTCCGGGCCATAGGAAAAGCAATGTATCACACCCCGCAGTCCGGAACTATGGGCTTTTCGCACCTCTTCTAAGGTATCCGCCGCTGCCTCACGGCTGTGCACGATCATAGGCAGCCCCAGCTCTTTCGCCAAATCCATCTGGCGGCGAAACCAATATTTTTGAAGCTCATGCTTTTCCTTATCCCAATAATAGTCCAGTCCGATTTCACCTACTGCCGCTACCTTAGGACGAAGACACTGATCACGCAGCCACGAAAAAGATTTTTCATCTAATTCTCCCACTTCATCCGGGTGTATCCCAACCGCTCCGTAGACAAACGGATATCGCTCCGTCAAGGCCAGTGTACTCGCTGCGGACGCCAGGCTGGCGCTAACATTGATTATGGTTTCTATGCCCTGTTCTTGACACTGTGCAAGAAGCTCTTCCCGATCCTCGTCAAAGGCTGCGTCATCATAGTGGGCGTGGCTCTCAAATATCATTCCCTAATCCTTCCTTATCCGCTTGACTTGTTGATTCATGCCGCTGCTCTATCACCGGCTTCAGCATGCCATATGCTCTCTTTCGGTCTTATTATATAAGAGTTCCCCTGAAAGATCCACCAAATATTTCACATCCGCAAAGCCCACGCAATCCCCCGGGCGAATACGGGCTTTTTCATTGACCTCCAGGCGTCCGCCGTTTAAGAAAGTGCCATTAGTCGAATTGAGGTCTGTCAGATAATAAATGCCGTCTTCCTTTGAGATCTTTCCATGCAGGCGCGAGATGCCTCTTGCTTTGATAAAGCCGTCTACCGCATCCTTTTTCTTTCCAATCAGGAACTGCTCTCCTCGAATCTCCATACTTGGATAAGCCGGATTCTCACTGCGCAATACCAAACCGGAGATTTTCTTTAAAAATGTAGTTTCTCCTTTTTCCATGCTTTGCAAAGGCGTTTCCACGTTTTCTTTTGTTTCTGTCTCAATCGCTGCGCCTGACTCTGACGTCCTTGTTCCTTCCATTATTTCTTCTGCCGGTTCCCTTCCCTTTTTCCATTTGGATAATACCGCCTCCAAAGAGGCATTCTCCTCTCCTGCCATTCGATAGAAGTCATAACCAAGGGCAACTGCTTCCGAATCTTGCTTGTCTAAGCGATCCAATAGGTATTCTGCCAGATCCAAAAGCCCGTTTCCCATATTTCCTTCATAAAAAGGAAACAAGCAGAAAAAAATTTTCCAGGTATCCGGGTCAAGATAAATATAATCAGGATCTAACAGCAAGGTTTGAGTGTCCAGAAGATATTCCTCACAGCTTCCTGCCGTTTTCATCAATCCCTCCAACAACGCCTCAAGCTCCGACCCATTCAGGCGCTTTCGCTCCAGCACTAGACGCAGGTTCTGCCGAGAGGTAATCTCATAATAAATATCAGCCTTTTTATCGATTCTATTTAGGCTGCATTCCAAAAGCCCCGGTATTTTGTTTTTTACCAGCATCCCCACCTGATAATTATCCTGAAACACCTCCTGCTCTAATATTAAATAATTGTGATCCAATTCTCTTTTATAGGATACTTTTATATCCATCTCAATTCCTCTCTCCCAATCTTTTTATCTCTCGGATACTCCGGAGCCTTTTTGTCGGATTCAGCCGCACAGCCTCCCCCTCTTCCTTCACCGATAAGCCCCCAAGCAGACTTGATCTGCCTGTGTAGCTCACAGTGATTTTCTGCTTGGTAACCTTGACGGAAGCTTCCGTATCCTTCAAGCAGAGAAGCTTTCCTCTTGCCAATCCAAAAGCCTGTCCTTTAAGCCAAGCTTCCAGTTCTTTCTCATCCCGGTATTTTTCCGCCGCTCCCTTTCCTGCCAGCTCTGCGGCACAGGAAGATAATACGCTCCTGTCATGAAGATACAGAGTCAGGCACAAAAATGCAAAAATAATTAAAATCAGAAACGGTATCAGCATGGACGCTTCCACCGTAAGGCTTCCCTTTTTCATTTTCTTTCTCAAAAAATCATCCTCCCCACATATGCCAGCAATAAAAACGGAACAAACGGCACTCGTTCTTTTAGCTTCACTCTTCCTGTCATAAAGCCTGCGCCCAAAATAACCGCACTGCATACGGCGCCCCAAAATAACAGATTCAGGTTTTCCAAAAACCCCAGATAAATCCCTGTTGTACAGATCAGAAAACCATCGCCAAATCCAATTGCTTCCTTTGTAAAAAATGCTGTCAGCAGCAACAGCACGCCAAGTGCGGCGCCTCCTGCTATCTGAAATGTGCTTCGGCTTCCAAGCCAAACATTTAAACCAATTCCAACTGCTCCAAAGACGCCTAAGCTAATCAAGCTGACCTCTCTCCTGCGCCAATCCGATATGCTGTTGATAAACAGCAGTAAAAGGACGGCTGCCTTTATTATTTTTTCTTCCATTCTACTATTTTCTATCCTCCACACACGGAGCAAGGCGGCAGCCCGCCTGTCTCCGAAATTCGAACCGTTCGAATCCCTCTCACCAGTCCGGAGCAATTCAATGTTTCATGATATCGATTCCCTTCTGTTGTAATGTATATCACCTGACTTCCATCCTTCCAGCACCGTTCGCAAGGGGCGTATTTTCCGCCGTTTCCATTTCGGAGACTCCCTACCTGTGAAAGATCGGCCTGCCGAACGGAAAGCTTCAAATGGCGGCAGCTTAAGCTACGGTGATACACCGTCCCATAATCTGTTATGTAGACAACTTCCTCCCCTTCTTCTCCCCAGGCAGGCTGTCTTTTTCCAAAACCCGTCCAGCCCCGGACAATTTTTGTCTGTGTAATTTTAACAGGATGAAACCAGGAGATTCCCGGGGGTAAAACGACCTGATAAGAGGCCCGCAGCGTCAGTATGGAATCTTCACTGCTCCACCTGCTTTCGGCCAGAGAAATTCCGTCAGCTCCGTGCTTTATAATTTCCGCTCCTGCATGTCCCCTTAAATATTCCTTTACTTTTCGCTTCCCATCTGCCGCAGCCAAAAGGGAACTTTCCATTCCTCCCATTGCCGCATTCTGTGACAGCTCTTTGCCTGCATCCGTAAGCCCGCGGCCAATCACCGTCTGTACTCTTAACAGCACCAGCAGGTACAGAAGGGCCGTTAGCGCAAAGAGAAACAAAGGGAATACCAGGGCGGCCTCTACTGTCATGCTGCCTCGGAGATTATAAGAGGTGCACCAGGATGTTCTTTTGCGGAAAGGATTTTGATCATTACATAGAATATCCGTTGAACCGCCGGAACAATCATTTGCAACTGCCTGGAGAGCTTTTTCTGTTTTAAGAGACTCTTTCTCGCAAAAGAACATCATGGTACACCCCTTTCTATTCCAGTTCCGTAATATCCCCCATAGTACACCTTTGTGAAATCAATTTTCAGCCACAAGTCCATGTGTCTGCAAATTGATTTGTGCACTATGAGGGATATTACTGTTTTCAGTTCCTTAATATCCTACCACTCATAGGCAAATGTGCGCTCTGCCGCCCACTCTTTTCCGTTCAGTATAATCGTCCGCACCTGAAAGCTGTCCGTGCATTGGTCTATGTAAAAGCCGCCGCAGCCCGGAAGTCTTCGTATCACGCCTTCTATTACGTCCAAGCTTCTCATAGTCTTTTTCTCCCGTCCCAGAGGCGTCAAAAGCATCCCTAAGTAATCCTTATAGGAAAGGCCGCCCGAATCTTCACCCTCGCCAAACCCGGAAACGGAATTTTGGAGATCAAGCGCTCCTGAAAGGGAGGTTCGCCAGGCGCCGTCCCCCTTCCAAAATGCACTCTTCTTTCCTTTTAGTAATGTCCTCACATCCGCAACACTTTCCGCAAAGGCCCAGGCCAGCATAAACGCCTGCTTCACAGCCTCTACCAAACCCGGAATCATTGTCGCTCCAACCATTGCTATCGCCAATGCCTCACATTCTGCTTTTTTTGCGGAATCTGTCTGTAGATAGGCATAATTCATTCCCTCGCGGATCGCCAAAATTCTTCCGCAAACCGCTTCCAAATTGGCAATATCCGTATCCTCGCCGCCAATCAAATACTCTATCTGATAATCCAGCCAAGGTCCTCCCTCTGCTTCTCCTGCCAGGCAGTCCACCGCGTTGCCGAGATGCTCTAACAGATATGCGTGAAAAAACATGTCATTTCCCACATTCCCCCGGTGGATTCCTCTGGCTCCGCTTCCGGTCAGACAGTTTCTTTTGGAAGGTATATTCTCCAATAAAATCTTTTTTCCCGATACGCCTCCCGTATCCGGCAAAAGCAGGTGCAGAATACTCCCTCCTTTCAGCGAGCTTATTGAGGCTGCCGGGTCCGGTGTGTGTATCTGCTCTTCCGTTTCCCTGCGCTGACGAAGCTCCTCCAGGTTTTTTTCTTCTCTTGACTTTGTCTCCTCATATTCAGCGCTCTGTTCCTCCGCCTGCCTCCTCCATTCCTCGCAGGCTTGAAGCTGTTGAAAAAGAGACGCTCCCGTCTTTTGTTTCATATAAGCTACGGCCTGTTCATAATAAGCCATTCCCCTATTATCGGAAGCCCGGGCAAAATTCCGGCTCTCCACTGCTCTTACGCTCCCGTTAGGGACATTCATCTTTAGAAAGCCGCGAAGCCGCTGCTCCAGATACCCCTTATCCTCCGAACCGCCGTATCCCAGCTCCACATAGATAAGACCGTAGCGTTCAAAAAGCTCCCGATGATATTCTGAGAGGATCGAGTACTCCGCCAGTTCCAGCGCTTCCTGAGTCTGGCTGCGCAGGTATGCCATGCGGGCAGAGGTAAGGCATGCCTGAAAAAAGAAAAGAAGGACAGCCAGCATAAAGCTTACGAATACAGTTACTTCGCCCTTTTTGAAGCAGACGCCTGAAACTATTTTGCCATTGGAACAGATAGGACTTCTGCTCATTCTGCCTCTTGCCATTGTTAAATTGTGCCGCTTTGACTTGTAATTTTGTCAAAGATTGTGTTCACTAAGGATGTGAGCTGGCTTTTAAATATAATCACAAGACCGATTAAAACTACCAGGATCAAGATCATTTCCACCACGCCGATTCCATCCTCTTCGCTCCAAAAACGATACCATAAATTTTTCATCTCTCATTTCTCCCATTTAATATTCTGTTATAGTTCTCCCAATGCCTCTACATCTGCATAGACATCCCTGCCGGTACTAAAATCAAAATCATCACAACTACCAGCATCAGAATCATCGGAAGCAGCATACGTGTCGCCGCCTCTTCTCCAACTCGGACAGCCAATTCTTTTCGCTGTTCAAAAGCCTCCTGTACCTCTGCCTTCAGCAGACGGGTTAAGCCATGATTTCCCTTTCTCAAATTCTGTTCCAGCAGAACGGAAAGCTTCAAGTAGCAGGGAAGCCGGCAGCGAAGTCCAAAGCTTTCATACGCCTTGATTTCCGCAACTCCATTCTGCATTTCCCTGCAGGTCAGCGCCATTTCCTCGTAAGCGTACCGCAGCGGCTGACTGTTTTGTTCCCGTTTTATCTGATAATCCCCTACAATCATTTCCCAGGCAGTACGCACTGCGGCTCCTGCTCCCATCAGCAGCACCAGCTTACTTACGATCCGGGCATAATCCTTACGCATCTGCCGTTCCCGTTCCTTTGTCTTTTGTATCAGCTCTCGATCCTTTGCTCCATAAAGGGCTATCATACATATGAATGTAAGTATCAGTACTGTTATCGGAGATGCGGAAGTCTTTTCCTCCCAGGACAGGCGCCGCCCGTTTACCTGAAGCGGCAGCTCTTTGCGCGCCTGCTCTTCTCCTTTTTTCTGAAGTTCGTCAAGCTTTCCGGAAAGCTCCTGCATAAACTCCTCCCCTGCGCTTAAAATGGGGGGCAGTATCTTTGCATATGCCTGATAAACAGCCTCCTCTTCATTGCAGGTCAAAAGGCCGGTCATTCCTACAATTATCCCTTCCTCTGTCAGCTTTTCCGGCCGGATGCTGCCGTCCATATTCAATGCCTCATAGGAATCAAGCTCCCATTCTATGGTTATGGGAAGTCCTTCAACCTTCCGAATCAGCTTTAAGTCGCTTCGCACCTCTTCCAAGGACGCATTATCTCCCAAGATGTATGCTTCCATCTCCTCTACTGTCCGGTTCAATAAATCCCGGCTCTCCTTTTGTGTCAATTTCTGAGGTTCTACCAGAATGTCAAGCTCCTGCCTTTCTCCGTCCTCCGGCGTTACAACCAGTTCCTGCCGATAGGCGCGCTGCTGTCTGGGCAGAAAACGTTCCTCCGTCAGCTTATGATTCCGTAAAGCAATCACGGCCGCCAGTACGGTCATGCCCAGACCTGCTGCAAGTATCTTTAACAAAAGGCTGAGCTTTTCCAGGTAGTAAAGCTCCTCTTCCTTCACTCCATCCGTTCCGGCATTGAGCAGCTTCAAGTTCTGCCTTACGGCCTCCCGCCCCGGCAGCCGCCCTTTTATCCTTTCCCAAATGCGTTTATTCAGCTTCATCCCTTATACCTCAATATCCAACAATCGTTTCCCCAGATGCCAAGCCAAAAGATACAGTCCCAGGACGCCGGTCATCACACAGATCCCCGCCAGGTTTCCGTACAGCGGGTCCAGAAATCCCGGGCACCCTATCCGCAGATATAAGATCATCCCAAAGGGAACAAGGTTCATCACCTTCTGCTCATATCTTCTTGATGCAAGAGCCATAGACGCCTGCCGCTCCGTCTCCACTATCTGAGTAATGGTTCGGGCCGTATCCTCCATAATGCCGATCAAGTCTCCGCCGTTCCGCTTTCCCACGGCAAATATTTCCGCAAAGGTTTCCGCCTCCTCAAGTCCGCTGCGCTTAGCAAAGTCCTCCATCGCGGCCTCTATGGTCTGGTTTGCATCAAGCTTCCGCTCCATAGCGGAAAGCTCCTGCACTATGTCCGCACTTCCTGCATATACCAGCTGCAGATCCCTTCTGGCCTCCCGGACGGCATTTTCCGCCGAATAGCCTGCCGCAAGAGCCGCCGCAATTCCCTCAACCGCATCCTTAAACTGCAGCTTTAGTTCCTTTCTCCTCCTCTCCCCTAACGTCTGCCCCTTCTCTCGAAAAAGCCAGAGAAGCACCAGCGGAAACGTACCTATGGCCCAAGGCGAGTTGTAAAAGCAAAGGGCAATAACACCCGTCAATGCGGCTGCCTCCAGTCCAAAAAGAATCCGCTCCTTTTTGCCTGCTTGATAGCGTCTATAATCCACCTGCCTTCCTCCCGACGCCTGCCGCCTCCATTTTTTCCGTGTGATGCAGCTCATCTTGCCGCTCCAATCGCCCTTGAACTCGCTCCCCACGGCTTTCCTCTTCCTTAAAGGAGAATAAAGAGTGCAGAAGTATTTCTCCCGCCTCTATTCCGTCAACCTCCACAATTTCCAAAACCCTGCGGCTTGCGTCCCTCTGACGGCCCAGATGAACAATCAGATCCACACCGGAGGCTATCTGTTTGCGAACAGCCGCCAACGGCAAATCCATTCCCATCAGCACCATCGTTTCCAGACGGCTCAGCATATCCTTGGGACTGTTGGCATGGCCGGTGCTTAGGGAACCGTCATGACCGGTATTCATGGCCTGAAGCATATCAATAGCCTCCGCTCCCCGGACTTCCCCTACTACAATCCGGGTCGGGCGCATACGGAGGGCCGTACGGATCAAATCGCGAATGGTTATCTCATGCTCCCCCTCCAAATTAGCATTTCTGGCCTCCAGTCTTACTAAATTTTCAATTGTCACAAGCTGAAGCTCCGCATTGTCTTCTATGGTAATAATGCGTTCTCCCGCAGGAATAAACTCGGAAAGCGCATTGAGAAATGTGGTTTTCCCCGAGCCGGTGCCGCCGCTTACAAAGATGTTGTACCCTGCCTCCACTGCCTCCTTTAAAAACTCTGCCGCCTCTCTGGTTACGGACCCCCACTCAATCAGCTGCGAAATCCGTATCGGGCGCTCCGGAAATCTCCGTATCGTAACCACCGGCCCATTTAACGCAACGGGATCCAGTACAATATTTACTCTGGAGCCATCTGCAAGCCTTGCATCTGCAATGGGATTTGTTTTAGAAATATTTCGATTGCAAAAGCTCACAATCTGCTGTACTACATCCTCCAGCTTTTGTTCCGATGAAAATTGCTTGTCCCATCGAAAGAGACGTCCCTCCTTTTCCACAAAAATATCCCTGGGGCCATTTACCATAATTTCTGTTACCAAAGGATCTTCAATCAGCTCCTGCAGCAGATCCAATCTTCGAATCCCGTTAAAAAGCTCCTTTTGTATCCGCAGCTTTTCCCCCAACAGCAGATAATTACTGCTGCTGAAACGAAGGATCTCCTGCATAATCAACTCCTCTACTTCCTCATCTGTCAGTTCCCTGGACAGATCCATCTGCCTCCGGATTTGCTCCAGCAGCTCCGAGCGCAGATTTTCCCAATTCCTTTTCAGTGTTTACTCCACCTCTTTCCCTCTATTTTTCCATACCCCTCCATCTGCTCTATGCCTGAAAAGGTGATTTCTTCTGTCTTTTCTGAAATCTCCTGCATCTCCAAAAGCTTTAAAGTGTCTTGATACTGCCCCAGCTTTGCGCGGGCCGTTTCATCGGAAGCAACCGGCATATAGATCTTGTCGCAGCGCTCTAACAGCTCAAAGAGACCATTTACTCCAAAGCTCAGATCCAGAATCACAAACTCATATCTGCTTTCGTTCTCTAAAGCCGTAAAAAGCTCTTCCCAGTCTTTTTCCTCAATATCCTTAAGCTCTACAGGCAGTTTTACCGGCGGAATATAATCCAAGCCGCCGACCTGCCTTATTATGCTTTCCAGTTTGCAGGCAAACGCCTTCTTGCCCTGCTTCATAAAATACATCAGCTCCGATAAGGTCTGTCCGCCCTCACAGGGATAGAGAGTCTCAAAGCCGGAAAACTCCTCCATATTCAGATACAGGACTCTACGCTGCTTTGCTAACTCCTTTCCAAAACTGAGGGCAAAGCCGGTCTTTCCCATGCGTCCCAGAGGTGAAAACACACCGATTCGCTTCATCTCTCCCAAATGCCGGGCGGTTCCGAGACTTAACGGGGTGCGCTCCGCATAGATGGCATAAGCCTTTCTCAATATTTGCGGACATGACTGGTATTTGTAGATTACCGGATACTCCGGTTCCTCCTCCTGGTACTCTTCCTCCGTAAGACAGATAATCTGCCCTGTCTGTTTCTCCTTAGCTAACTCTCCTGCGATATTTTTGGAAAGCAGTAATATATCTGCCGGATGTTCTTTTGTATCTTTTAATAACTCCTCCATATCCGAATAGCCGTGAACCATAAACAGAGGTTCCCGATATCGATTGGCGTATCGGGCAAACCGCTGTGTATAGTCTGACTCTTCGTCACAAACAGCAATCTGCTTTTTTCTCATCCGTCACCTCCTTCTTTCTCAAGTGTCCAATTGGAAATACGGTTTGATTCAAACCAAAGATACAGGCTGTGCGTCTTTCGCATCAGCCGGAAAGATTAATCGATCTTGAATTAGATTATAGCCACGTCCTTTGAGTTTGTAAATTGTAAAAATTTCACAAAATTCCAAAAGCCGAAATCCCATAAAGCAGCCCAACCCCGCTGATACCAAGGCTTCCGGCTGTCAAAAGGGTTAAAATATTTAATCCTACAAATACACCGACATTCTGAGAAATCAGGATTGCATTAATAATCTGAATACCAATGGCGCCAAACACCATGCGAAGCAAAAAATTTAATACTTTCATCCTGTTGTCCTGAATCTTTTTTACCATTATATGGATATCCGATCCAATATATTCTATTTTTTAGTATAAATACCAGTGAAACTGCCTATACTTTTAGTACAATACTAATACCTATTACGGAAAGTGGGGATTGCAGCATGGGGTTTTTACGAAAAGAACCGGCAGCGCCGGAGGATTCCTTCACCAGACGACAGCTTCTGGAGGATCTTCACACAACCAAAAATGCACTTGATACCGCTTATGCCAATTTTGAAACAGTAGTGGACCCGGATCTCATCGACTGTTATACTTATGAAATCTATTCTGTACAAAAACGCTATAAATTCTTATTGGAGCAGGCGAAGCAGATGGATTTGCAGACATTTTTTTAATAAAGGAAGATGCCCTGGCCGCGTTTTGCTTTTTCCACGGCCAGGGCAATTCTATAGAAATTAATAAATAGTCTCTTTTTTATACCTTAATATCTCACTTGTAACAATTGCAACTTCTGTAAAAATATTTTTAACTCCGGAATGATACAGCAAATATCGGCAGGTGTTGTCCAAGGCAAGCGCCGCCTGCTGCTCCGGATTTTGATCCAGGATAATATTAAAGTATCCCTCTCTCATCAAAGCCGCTGATTCCAGGCTCAAATCAAAGCCCAGGGAAACGATATCTCTTCTGCCGGCTTTACGAGCCTCGCTTCCGATGATGTAACAGTCCGCATCAATTCCAACAATCCCCGTCACATCCCGGCTCCCGATCAGCTCCGCCGCTTTTTTATGATACTCCTGCGCTCCGCCGGAAATCAAATGCTGCTCAATACCGATACCCGGATGATTCTCTACTATATAATCCGAAAATCCCCGAATACGCTCCTGGGTCTGCATCTCCTCAGACGCCTGCTTCATAATACAAACCTTGCCGTTTCCCCCAATATAATTCGCCATTACTTGGGCAGCGATACGGCCGGATTCATACGCTCTGGGTCCTACATAAAACATTCTTCTGCTTCCCGGCGCGTCCGCGCCAAAGGTGCAGACCACCTTTCCGCTGTCTACGAGACTGTTGATCTCCGGATTCAACTCTGTCATGCTGCTGGCATGCATAATTACCGCATCATATTTTTCATCCTTCCCTATAGAGCGCAGCAGTTCCTTCGACGCCTCCAGCGAACGGTCTGCCGGAAGCAAAAATTCTATCCCGACCTTTAAGCTGCTCCAGGTTTTATGACAATTTCGGAACCCCTTTTTGGCTTCCGGGAAAAAATAACGATAGTCGCCAAGTATAATTGCTATGTTTCGAATACGATTGGTCGCCAATATGCTTGCCGCCATATTCTTTTCGTAGCCCAGCTCCTTTGCTGCCTGAAGGACATTTTCCCTGGTTTCCGGACGGACAGTCTTGTCTCCGGACATTACCTTTTTTACCGTTCGCAGTGAATAAGTGGATCTCTTGGCTACATCTTTTAATGTTACAGATTTTTCATACATCCGTCCGTCTCCGTTTACACATATCTGAACATATATTATAGCATTTTTTTCATCCGATGAGAACCTGCTTACAGCCCAAAAAACGCCCCAGAGATAAAAGCTCGCTTAAAACATCTCCATAGATCAAGGCGCTGTGATGCGTAGCTCCGTTTTGACTGTACTCCTCCAAAAACCGCTCCAATGACACGTCCGGCTTGAACCAGCCATTGGTGGAATCTGCCATGCGGTTCTCTCCTGTGATTGTAAGCATTTCTCCCGGCGCAAGTGTCAGTGTATATCGTCCGGCCCCAAAAGGCGCCAGATTCAGCAGAACAGCCCGCCCGCCCTTCATCGTCCGATAGGCTACCGTCGGATTTTCTGCGCTTGTAAAGGGGAATGGCTTTTCCTGTAAAAGCGGCTTTCCGTCTGCAATCGCATAATTAAATTCCCCCATATGGCTTAAGAATACCGTTCCGTGCTCCCAATCCGGACAAAACATTTCCGTAAATGTAGTTTCCGGAAAAGCGCTCAGAAGCGCTCCCACCAGGCCGGCAGTCAGGACATCACCTTCTCCCGCGTATCCCAGACCGTTCGCCATAGCCGTACAGCACTCCGTGAACGGCATCACAGGAAGCCCCGGATTCGAACCCTCCGTCTCCAGGAAATTGATGGTAAAGGCTGTCAGGTTTTCATCCTCAGCCCATTTGCGGATGGCAAGGCTTGTCCGCGCCGTCCGATCGTAAACCTCCCGAGTCAGCTCAGGATCTACGTCAAAGCGCTCCTGATCTCTTGCATATTCGCTGTCAATCTCTTCCTGCGTAACAGCTTCAACCCGGGCCGCCCCTTTTACAAAATCATACGGAACCGTTTTAATTCCCAAATCCCGCTCCAACTCTTCATAAGGCACACGGAAATCTCCCATGCCCGCAAAAGGTTCCCCCACAAGTCCGACCCGAGCTTTGCGAAGCTCATGGGCAACCATAGCAGATTTCGCCGCTGCAAAGACACGATCCAAGACATCCGAGTGTTCCAAATGCCCTGCACAAACCTGAAACAGCTTGCCGTTGCGTATCAAAAGGTTACACATATCCTGAACTCCATGTATTCCATGATTCAGCATTAACTGAGCCGGATCCGTATACTGATCATACGTGTAACTGGGTGTTGTGTCCAAAATGATCAGCGGAAGCTTCACCTTGCTCAAAGCTTTTTCAGATTCCAATGAAGGAGAGTAGGCCAGGTGCAATGTAACAACCGCATCCACATCCTCTGCCTCAAAATGCGCAATCGCTGCTTCAAACTCCTCAGATAGCCGGCAGACCGGCCCATTTACTACCTCCATCCCTCTGCGGCCCAAACATTCAAAAGCATATTGATGTGCGGCATCAATGTCCGGGCGAACCTCTGGTGTGGTGAGATCATATAACTCCACATAGAGGGGCAGAAGACCAATTTTCGGTTTTCTCATAACGTTCCTCCTGTGGGCCGTCCTCTTTTTCTTTCACGACAGTCCCATTTTTATTTTAATTGCAGGGATGCCGGCAAGCCGACATCCCTGCAGCTGTTCCAAGGTCTGATAACGAATTAGTTACTTGCTGTTACTTCATACTCATACTTTGCACGGAACTGCTCCTGATTGGTTTCATTGATAATGATAGAGCCTGAGTCAACGGCATCCGGAAGCGGATTTACGCCAAGGTCGCGGTAGCCGTCAATTACTTTCAGGTTGTTGTTCACATACGCATGAAGCCACTGTAAGGCAATGTAGCCCTCTACGTAGGAATTTTGCGCAAAGGAAGCCGCTACCTCGCCGTCACGAATCAGATCCAGTGTTGCTGTGTCGCGGTCACGTCCTACAATTACGATCTCTCCGGTTTTTCCGGCTTCACGCACTGCGGTTGCTGCGCCTACTGCCGTGTATGCCTGCTGTCCGATAATTCCGACTACATCCGGGTTTGCCTGAAGAGCTGCTCCGATATTTGTTGCCGCAACGTTGGAGTCGGAAGTATCGTCTACCTCAACAACCTTGATTCCCGGTGCGTTGTCCAATACGGAGTGTGCGCCTTCCAGGTTGGCAACTGCGGAAGGCTGTGCCAATGCAAGAGCGGAAGAGATAATAACCGTACCGGTTTTTCCATCCAATAATTTCAGCATCTCCTCTGCCTGGCCTACGCCTGCATTGTAGGGATCGCATCCGATAAAGCTTAAGCGGTTAGAGGGAATATCCGTATTAACACAGATAACAGGGATACCGGCCGCAATTGCATTGTCAATGGCATTTGCCGTTTCTTCTGTCTGGCCATGAAGCACAATTCCCGTTACTTTATTGGCAACCGCCTGGTCTATGGCCTGTACAATCTGATCGGGAACAAATTCCTGCGGGCCTGCATAATACCACTTTGCTCCGATTTCATTAGCCGCATCACATACGCCGCCCTTTAAGGCGTCAAAGAACTCCAATTGTCCTAAGGACATGATTACACAATAGGTCTCACCCTCGCCCGGCAGAGCTGCCGCAGCCTCGCCGCCCTCCGCAGCCCCTTCCGAAGGCGCAGCGGCTTCCGGTGCATTCTCTTGTTTGCCTCCGCAGCCGGCAAGACACCCCATCAGCATTGCAGTAAGCAATAACATTGTAACCAGTTTTTTCATTTTCATTTCCTCCTTTTTAGGTTATATTTTCATTCCGTTCCGGAACAAAACTCAATTATTGCGGGCTTTCCGTATATCCCGACGCCATTGTCATCAAACGCTCTTCTCTCAGCTCTTTATTATTCAGCATACCGGTGCAGCGCCCCTCATACATCACCATTACGCGGTCACAGGAGGCCATCAGTTCCGGCATCTCTGAGGATACCATGATAACTGCCTTTCCTTTTGACACCACATCTCTCAGAAGCAAATGTATCTCTGCCTTAGCGCCTACGTCCACTCCGCGCGTAGGTTCATCAATCAGCACAACATCCGGATCGGCAGACAGCCACATGGACAGCAGCACCTTCTGTTGGTTTCCGCCTGACAGATTCAAAACCTTCTGGGCCAGGCCGGAGCATTTGATGCTCATGGCCGCAATGTATTTTTTCGCATTCTCCGCAATCTTTCCATAACGGACCGTTCCGCCCTGCACATAGCGTTCTGTGGATGCCGCCGCAATGTTCTGCCGGATATCCAGATTCAGAAACAGTCCCAGGATCTTTCGCTCTTTTGTAATGTAGGCCAGGCGGTTCTTCTTGGCGTCGTAAGGGTTGCGTATGGATACTTCCCTGCCGTGAAGCTTTACGGAACCGCCCGTTGTCTCTCTCCATCCAAACAGTGTCTCCAAAAGCTCGGTACGCCCGGACCCCTCCAGCCCCGCAATGCCTAAAATCTCTCCTTTATGCAGTTCAAAGGAAATATCTGATACTGCTTTGCCGCTGCTGAGGTGCTCCACCTCCATTAAAACCTCACCAATCTCGCTTGTCCCGACTCCGTACTCGTAAGCAACATCACGACCTACCATATAACGAATCATATCGTCCTTGGTGATCTCCTTTGTCATGGGCATGGTAGCCACATGCTCCCCGTCCTTTAAAACGGTCAAAGCATCCGCAAGCTCCACTACCTCATCCAGACGATGGGAGATATAAATGATGGTCACACCTTTTTTCTTCATATCGTGTATCAGTTCAAAAAGCTTTTCCACTTCCACCTGGGTCAAGGCCGATGTAGGCTCATCCAGGATAACAACCCGGGCATTTTCATGCATCAGAGCCGCAATCTCCACCATCTGCTGGGAACCCAGGCTTAAGGTATTCATATCAGCTCTCTCATTGATATAATCCAGGCCGCAGGCGTCGAGGATCTCTCTTGCCGACTGATAAAGAGCTTTATAATCGATGCGCCCGCGCTTTGTGGGCACCGCTCCTGCAAACAGATTGCTTGCCACGTCCAGATGCATAAAATTCGAAAGCTCCTGATACACGACTCCAATACCTGCTTTTTTGGCGTCCTCCGGGCTTTTGAAATGCACCGGCGTTCCAAACAGCTCTACCTGCCCCTCGTCACAGCCCTGTACACCGGCAAGAATCTTGATCATAGTTGACTTTCCCGCACCGTTTTCCCCGATTATACAATGGACATCCCCCTCTTTGATCTCAAAGCTCACCTGATTCAAAGCACGGACTCCGGGAAACACCTTTGTGATACTTTTGAGCTTAATTGCCGTATTTTCCATATTCAATCCTCCTAAATGAGATACCGCCTATGCTTTTGCTTTCTTCTTTTTCAGCATCACATCCAGGCCGACAGCAAGAATCAGAATACAGCCGTTGATTACCTTTGTATAGCTGGCGTTCAAATATAGCAATGTAATTGCATTACCGACCATCTGCATCAGAACTACCCCAAGCATAGCTCCTAAAACGCTGCCCACGCCGCCGTCCATAGACACGCCTCCTACCAAAAGCGCAACTACGTTACGAAATTCCAAGCTCTCTCCCGCATTCTGAGAGCAGCTTCCCAGACGGGCGGAAAGGATAATTCCCGCAAAAGCCGCTATGGTTCCGGTGATTGCATATGTAATTACCGTAAATCGCTCAACATTGATTCCGGCCAGCTTGGCAGATGCCTTATTGGAACCGATATAGTATGCGTTGTGGAAGAAATTTGAATATTTCAGTACAAGGATACCTACCACTACAATCACAAGCATATAAATAATGGTAACCGGAATCCCCAGTATGGTTGCCCGGCCTAAAACCAAGAAGCTCTCCGGGAAAGAGGATAACGTTCCGCCGCCCAGCATAACGAGCGCCGCTCCCCGGTAAGCCATCCAGGTACCCATAGTCGCAACCAAGGGAGTCAGGCCCAGTTTATTGATGATAACGCCATTCAGTCCACCCAGCAGGAAACCGCTTGTCAAGCCAATCAGGATCGCCAACGGTACCGGCAGCCCCTGATTCAGCATCAGGGCACAGATAGCGCCGTTCAGACAGAGTGCGGAACCGCCGGAAAAGTCAATATTACCTGCAATCAGTGAAATACACATGGGAATAGCTATCATCATATCGGTAGCCATACCCTGAAGCAGCACACGGAAGTTGGCAACCTGAAGGAAGTTTGGTGTGGCAATGCTTAAACATAAAGCAAAAAGGACCAACAGAATCGCCAGAGAAATTTCTCTCTTCTGCAGCAGCATACCTATTTTTTCCGAAAGCTGTCCATTCTTTGGGGACACTTTTCCTGTTTTCTGTTTTACGACACTCATGTTTCATCCTCCTTAGAATTGATAATTTTTTCCAATGCACTCGAGTGCAACTCGTGTCCTTTTAAAAGAGTAACTTTAGCCTGCAAGCCTTTGCTACTCTTTTGTTTATGAAAAATTCCCTTCTCTACTCGCCAATAACCTGTACCTGTACGGTTCGTTCCCTGCCCCTTGTCGCGTCAAAATCTATAAAATGAATAAATCCAAATTCACCCAGATCCAGCTCGCCGTCTATCAGTACGATGGTCTCGCTTCTTCCTATGATAGACGAACGAAGATGTGCATCCGTATTGTGACAGCATCTCCAGCTCTCTCCATGCTCTGCCGCATAAGCAATGGCTTTCTCACCGGGATGATGATACATTCCGTCGGTCCGATAGGCCGGGATAATATTCTCAAACACGTCCACCAGATCCTGCTGCAATGTCTCCAGTCCTGTCATGGACATATCAAAAGCACATTCCTGCGTAATCACACAGCAGGTTGTATGATGAGAATATACTACTGCAATCCCATTCCTGATCCCGGAGCGACTTACAATCTCTTTTGTCTTTGCAGTCACATCGTGAAATGTGATCTCCTTATCTCTGGACATTACCTTGATTTCTTCTCTATAAACCATGCTCTCTCCTATTCCGGTTCCTCAATAGCTTGTTCCTTGCTTCAGTGTCTTTTACTTTTTCAAATCATCTGCCGCTCTTCTGGTTGCCGCTATCATCTCGTCAATCATAGCCAGCGGATCTTCCGCATTCATAATTCCGGAAGCTGCCCCTGCCGCCTCTGAGCCTGCCATAATGAAGTCATAAACCTGCTGTCCGTTGGTAATGCCTGCCGCCTGCTCTACCATAATATTCGGATCGATGGCCTTGATTGCTTCAATCACTTCCTTCACATAACCCATATCGCTGACTCCGCCGCCTGCTCCGCCAATAAGTTCGGACGGCTCCGGATTCAAAATATCCGGATGAAGCTGGGCCAGCGCTTTCGCTTCATCAACGGTATCGGCACAGGCAAATACGAGAAAGTCAAGCTCTCTGGCTCTGTCAATCGTCGCTTTGATTGCCGGAACAGACATGGGCTTCTCACAATGATTAACTACTACGCCCTGTGCTCCTGCCGCTTTCAGCCCTTCCGGCAGAATGTCAGCCATTCCCCGGCCCGGCCTCAGAGTATCCATATAAGGGGCCAGGACAATCAGGTGCTTGGTGTTCTCAACCACACGGCGTATCTCCGTACAGGGTGTGATAAAGAGCACGTCTATGTCATACTTCTCTGCTGCTGCGTCTGCTGCTTTGGCATATTCTAATACTTGATCTCCATAAATGTAATTTTTTGTTCCGATTTCAAAATATGGGGTTCTTATTTTGGGTTTCATGCCTTTTCCTTTCAAAAGTGGTGTTCTTAGAATTATCATAAGACGGATTTCGTCATTTGTCAACATATTTTTGACTGATTTAATTATTTTTTTATTATTTTTGACCGTTTCAGTCTTTAAGATGGTCAAATTAAAAAGCCACGGCATACTAAAATGTACCACGGCTTTTTGTATTGAAACTATAATTACAGCAGCACCTTCTTCGAACTCAAGGTATGAGCAACCATCGCTTTGCTGGCTTCTTCCACATCCTGCTTCCGAATCGCCTCATAGATCCGGTAATGCTCCTCATAGCAATCGTCCAAGATTGTCAGGTATTTGCTGAATCTTTTTAAACAGGTTCTATTAATCTCTTCTATCGCCTCAAGGCACGCATACAAAATCGGATTTTTTGCACTTTTTGCCACTTGAAGATGGAAAGAAGTATCCATATACTCCACCTGCAACAGATCCTCTGATGCAATTGCCGTTCTTAACCCCTGCAGGATCTTCTCCATCTCCGCCAGCTCTTCTTTGGTCCGCTTTTCCGCCGCCATGCTCACTGTTCCGTTTTCTATGTATTCTCTGGCCGAATAAATCGCTTCAATGTCAACATCCTCAAAGTCTATAAGCTGATACAGCGGCTTCATGAACAGCCCCAAATCCACCTGCTTTACAAAGGTTCCCTTTCCCTGGCGAATATCCAGAATCCCCATCATATTCAACTTCTTGAGCGCCTCTCGTACCGTAATCCGGCTTACATTAAACTGCTCGCACAAAGTTGACTCATTAGGAAGCTTCTCACCCGTCTTGTAGACGCCGGTTATAATCATTTCCTTTAGCTGTTCTGTTACAAAATCACATTTTGTTACCCGATATCCGCCTGCCATATATGCCATGTCTTTTCGCTCTCCTTTGAGTCCTTCGTAGTTGTTACTCATCAAGCTTATCCTATCTTAGCTGGCAATAAATGTCAATATCCCCTCTTCCTTTTATAATACCGAAAAATCTTTGCCCCCCATATCGCTTGTCCAGCTTCCAAAGGGTTTTGCAATCCCTTCGCTCACATAGCACACGCCTTTTCCCAAACGCATGATAGACGCCGGACACTCCATAGAAATCGGTCCGTACAGCTCGATCCTGGAAATCATCCGCTGCCAGGAATCGCCTCCCGGATTCACAAAGCTGTGTATCTCAAACCTTTCTCTTGCATTTACCACATCTCTTGGTCCAATTGTTGCCGCACGCGGCGGAACCGCCCATACATCTCCGGATGCTCCCATCGGGGAAAATAATGAATTTTCACAAATTGTAAGCGGAACCTGGGTCGTCAGCCTCGACCCCAGCTTGCAAAACTCCTCCAGGGTATCTGCCCGGAACTCTTTTGCACCCGGATCGATAAATGCCGTATGTCCCGGCCAGCCGGTTGCGGAATAGATGACGTCCGCTCCGCCGCCTCCTGTTTCTTCAATGATAGAGGAGTATACATTGTCTCCTTTATTTTCATTCGTAAATACATGCCAGTGTTCCACGTCCGGGCGGAGATCCTCTCTGATCTTTCCGTAAAAATGCTTTCGGAAAGAGAAGCCAAGACCGGCGCCATAGGTCAGCGGAGCAACATTTCCGTCCTGATCCGCCCATTCGTCCATAGCAAAAGCATCTACATTTCGACAGCTTACATTGTATCGGTTAATCATTTCCGCAACTGCGGAATACACGCCCGGCCACTGGTTTGGAAAAATCATGGTTAAATGCTTATCTTCCACGTCACTTAAATAGATTCTGTGAAAAATATCCTGGGCCAATATAAGCGTCGGATCTATCACAATCCGCACACTGTATCCATTTTCATTGGTATACTCCATATCCTCTCGTTTTATATTTCTTACCCGGTCGAGCATCTCCACATCTCTTGACGGAAGCCAGCTTGCGGGCTGAAAATCAAATTCATAATTATTCTTCGCCATTTTTTACCTCCATTTTAAGTTCCGCGCCTTTTCCTGCCAACACTTTTATAAACTATAATAAATAACCTGCCCCAGCCGATCCCCTGAACCGACAGCCAAACGCTTTCCGTCAGGGCTGACCGCACAGGAGGTTATAATCGGACAATGTATCGAACTATGCGGCGACGGAGAATCATATGTAATATGGCCGAGCCAGCGCAGGCCGTTTTCTTCGTCATAGGAAAATAATATCCCCATATCGTCCTCATGACCGCCTACGCCGAATACCTTCTTCCCATCCGGCGTCACACACAAATCGCGGATAGGGCCGTTGTACACTGCCGGTCCCAGAGAAAAGACCTTTCCGTTTTCACAAACGGCAAGCATCCCATCCTTTGTTCCCGCAATCTGCTTATCGCCCACCGTAACTGCCGCCGACACAACTGCCTGATACTGCCTTCCCGGATAATAGGGCAGACCGGCAATCTCCGGAAGCCGATTCTTCTTTTCCATCAATTTCCGATAGCGGTCCGGATCCCGCTCTTTCTCTATAAGCTCCGTAATCTCTCCGTCCACAGTTCGAAACAGATATTCCTTTTCTCCTCCGCATACGCCCAAAATTGTTGTTTCATTTTCCCAGCACAATGCTTTGACCGCGGATTCCTGAATGTGATCCGGCGCCAGTGCACGCCATAATCGGGTGGGAGCGCTGGCCAGCTCCATCTCAACCTTCCAGTTATTCGCCTCCCCTAATTTATCCTGCTTGTAGAGAAACTCCGCTATTTTATCATAGCGTTCGGTCGTGGGCCTCTGGCAGTAAGGATCCGTAGTTACGACCATACCAAAATTATGCCTATCCTTCCTATACTGCTTTAAATCTACGGCAGTAATATCCGGGCCGTCCGTAGCATGGTTTGTTCCGATGATAAACATAATGTCATCTTTATTAATGCTTATTTCGCTGGTCCAGCAGGCAACACGCTCCTTTGTTCCGATTACTCCCAGCCATTCCGGTTTTCCCCCTCGGGCAATATCCCAGCGAAACAGTGAGGAAGGCATACCGATTTCCCTGACGCCGCTGTAACAGTTCCGGCTGAACACAGCGTACCAAAGTACTCCTTCACTGTCAAATTCCATTGCAAAAACGCCGTTGCGCGTTTCTCCATCCGTATGCTTTTCATATCCCGGCATATAATCGCCCATATCTTCAAAGGTGTTCGTATCGCTGTCATAGGCCACCATATGGCGCCCATAGAAAAAGCACATATACAATCTTCCGTCCGGCCCGATTCCTCCGTTGCTTAAGCCTTTAAAATCGCCCCCTGTATACTCCGGATAGGTAACAAACGGTATGCGATACTCCAGATCCTGCACTTCCAGAGTTTCCGTATTAATCTTATACATATAACCGGAACGGGATGCTCCTAAAATATCTCCGTTTTTGTCAAAAAGCAGCCGGAAAGAAAAATTCTCCGCCATCTGGCCAAAGTCAGTCAGCTCTCGATCATCAAAGGAATAACGATATGTATGTCCCCTCATAAAGCCGGTAAAAAACAATGCATTATGCTTTTTGTCATAAAGCGATCCGTAAATAGATTCATGAGGAACCGGTATTCCCAGGTTTTCTGCCTTACCGGTCTCCCTGTCATAGATAAGGATGTTGGAACCGGCATAGCCTTCCCACGGATGATGATAGTACGCCCAAGGCATCCATGCCGGATGAAGCGGGCTTTTATCCGTCGTATGGGTGGTCATAACCAGACGGCCGTCATTCATCTCACTAATAGAGGTATGAAATTTGCTTGCACGGATTGCTTTGTAGGAAGGCATAATTACATCCTCCGCCTTAAAACATTCCGTAACCGTATTCGAATCATAATTATATCTGCACAATCTGGCATAGCCTGCCGTAGAAAGCTCTGTTGACAGAGAAAAATACAGGTCCCCGTTGCTAATCACTTTAGAGTCCCAAATTGCATTATGCATACTGTCCAACGGAAATATATATTGCTGCACGCCTGTCTGTGACATAATCTTATAATCTTCCGGTGTCTTAAATAAAAATTCCTTCATTTTTTCTCCCTTTCCATATATGATTATTTTTCTTTTAGACTACAATCTCCCCCTGCAGAATTACTCTTTTTACATGAACCATATCATCAATCAAAATAATATTTGCTGTTTTTCCTGCCTCCAGGCTTCCCACCTGATCTTCTATTCCCAAAAGCCTTGCCGGATTCAATGTGGCAAATCGGACAGCATGGCATAAACCATAGCCCGTATGCTTCATAATATTTCTGCATGCATGGTCCAGCGTCAGATGGCTGCCTGCAAGATGTCCTTCATAGTCATAATTCAAATCCGGCCCATAAGCCACACCATCTTCTTCGTTGTTTGTAAAATTTCCACTTAACGGCATGGCGTCTGTTATCAAAATAATCCGCTCCACACCCTTTGTTCGGACAACCATTTTGAGCATATCCGGCGCTACATGGATTCCATTCTCATCGCAAATCAACTCCGCATAAATATCCGGATCATACAAAGTATATTCGTCACATCCTGCTCCTATGGTTCCCTGTGCAAAGCCAGGCGCTTTTCCGGAATCTCCATGATGCGTTTGCAGGCGCAGCCCGTATTTTTTTATTTTTCTGCAGTCTGCTGCCGAGGCAAAGGAATGTCCCATAGAAAAAATCGCATTGGAATCCTTCTCATGAACATACCTTATAAATTCTTCAATTCCTTCTCTCGCAGGATCAACCGCCCAGACCTTTGCATAGCCCTTTAATTCTTCAACCAGCGGCGCATATTCCTCTTTTTGTATTTTCCCGCCCCACAAAATGTATTTTTGATTGCTTCCATTGCCGTTCATATATGGCCCTTCCATGTAAAGCCCATGCAGTATGCGTCCGACCCCGGTTTTCGCAGCCTCCCGAACCCGCTTTGCTCCCTCCAGTATCTGTTCTCGATTTAGGCTGCAGTAAAAGGTAGGAAGTATTGTTGTTTCACCGTGACGGATAAAATGCTCCGCACACTTCAGCGGCTCATCGCAGAACAGCTCCTTCTCCGATCCGTGATTGTGAATATCGATTAATCCGGGGGCCGTATATAGCCCTCCGGCGTCCAGTACCTCAGCATCACTCGGAACAGTTATATCCGATGCACTGCTCACTTCAATGATTTTATTCCCTTCATAAAGCAGGATTCCGTCCCAGATGATGCCATCTGCCAGAATCAGCTTTGTATTGACAATTGCTTTCAATTTGTTTACCCTCGTTCTCCGTAAAAAAAATAATACTTTATTTTTACTTTTGTCTGCGCCTGTTCGCCTCATCAATTGCTACGGAAATAACCATAATTGCACCAATTAAAACATTCTGCAGATTTGCATCAACTGCAAATAAGGTCAACGCGTTGGCAATCAATGCCATCAGCAATATTCCAAGAAATGTTCCGGCAATTGACCCTTCTCCTCCATTCAGTGATACGCCGCCAATCAACAGCGCAGATATCACACGAAATTCAACTCCCTGACCTAATGACGCGGGTGCCGATCCATAACGGGAAATGGAAAGAACGCCTGCAAGCGCTGCAAAAAAGCCGATGAGAATATAAAGAACATAAACGAATTTCGTTACGTTAATACCCGAAATCCGGGCAGATTCCTTATTGGACCCAATAAAATATGCCTGATGAAAAAAGGATACATATTTTAATAATAAGGATGCGGTAACCGTTACAATCAGCATAACAACAATTAGAATCGGTATTCCAAAAACACTTCCCTCCTGGACAATATTTTTAAACGCCACAGGAAAGTTTGACAGCGCACGGGAATTAATGATCATCAGTCCCACGCCTTTAAAGGTCATCCAGGTTCCCATTGTTGCAATCATGGGCAGAACCTTTAAATTTACAATAATAAACGCATTTAACGCACCGATTACACAGCCTACAAGCAATCCCCCGGCAATACTTACCGGAATACTATAGCCGGCATTCAGCAGCAGACCACATACAAATGCGGAACACCCCATATTGGACCCAACCGAAAAATCCGTATTGCCTGCAATAAGAGATATTGTCAAAAAGGCTCCGATAATCATATCTGTCGCCATATAATTTCCAATTATCCGCACATTGGCTGTCGTCAAAAACTGCTGATGATTTAATGCCATAAAAACGGCAAGCAGCATAACCAAAAGAAAAATTACAATTTCACGTATTTCAAAAATCCGCTTCAGGACCGTACGAGCATTGCTTCTCCCTCTGTTCTGAGTTTTCGTTAAATCACTCATGTCTCACTCTCCTTTGTATCAATTGTCAGGCCCGAAGTCTGGGCCATAATACGCTCCTCCGTAATTTGTTCCAATTTAAGCTGACCGGAAATTCTTCCCTCATACATGGATACAATTCGATCAGATGCCCCTATTAGCTCCGGCATATCTGAGGAAACCATAATAACCCCCATTCCCTGTTTTGCAAAATCACGAATCAGACGGTGGATTGCCTCCTTAGTGCCCACATCAATTCCCCGTGTGGGTTCGTCAATCAATAAAATCTGCGGCTTACGGCTAATCCACATGGAAAGCAGCACCTTCTGCTGATTGCCTCCTGAAAGCTGGGATACTTTTTTGTCCACATCCGGCGTTTTAATCTGAAATTTTTCCCTGTACTCCATTGCACTGCTCCGTGCCGCCTGAAACTGCATAAGTCCTTTTCGGGTAAATCGGTCTACATTGGCTGCCAGCACATTATCCGCAATCGACATTCGCAGATATAAGCCTTTATTTTTCCTGTCTTTTGTAAGATAAGCAAGACCATTGGCTTTTGCGGCCTCCGGCGAAGAAATCCGAATCTCCTCTCCTTCCAGGAAAATCTTTCCCTCTTGTGCATGGCAGATTCCAAACAGGCACTCAAGAACTTCCGTCCTTCCGGCTCCCTCCAGGCCCGCCAAACCAAGAACTTCTCCCCGGTGGAGAGAAAACGAAACATTTTTAACTTCTTTTTTATATGTTAAATTTTCTACACGAAGCAGCTCTTCTCCGATTTCATTGCTTCCTGCCCCATACTGATAAACAACGTCACGGCCAACCATGTATTTTACCAGCTCATCCTTGCTTGTATTTTCTACCGCAAGTGTCTTGATATATTGACCATCCCGCATAATTGTAACCGTATCGCATATCTGAAAAATCTCTTCTAACCTGTGAGAAATATAAATAATAGAAACGCCTTCTTTATTAAGCGTGCGCATAATTTCCATCAAAACCTCTGTTTCCCGTTCCGTCAATGCTGATGTAGGCTCGTCCAAAATCAGCACCTTTGCATTTTGTTTTACCGCACGCAAAATCTCGATAATCTGCTGCCGTCCAACGCTCAAGTTTCGTATGGTGGCCTTTTCATCTATATCCGTAAATCCATAAGTGTCCAGAAGCTTACGCACCTCTTTATGCATCTTTCGGTAATTGATAAATCCGGCCTTATTTTTGGGAGGATTTGTCGTAAATACATTTTCACTTACCGTAGTTGTTGGAAAAACGGATAATTCCTGATAAACAATGCTGATGCCTTTACGCTCCGCGTCAATGGGATTGGCAATCCTCTCCGGTATGCCATCCAGAATAATCTGACCCGTGTCCGGTGTATATACACCGGACAGTACCTTCATTAATGTGGATTTTCCTGCGCCGTTTTCCCCGATAAGCGCATGGATGCTCCCGCGTTTCAGGAAAAACTGCATATTATCCAAAGCCTTTACACCAGGAAATTCCTTTGTAATACCTTTCAATTGAAGTATATAGTCTTTCAAAAGAGAATCCCTCCCTCCTGATTTACAGCCGGCCCCGTCACCGGGGCCAGCATCATCCGGCATATTTTATTTATCCGCATAGTTGAAGTCCAGGAAATAATCTACATTGTCCTGATTGATTACCAAAGAACCCGTATCTACGAAGTTTGGTGCAATCAGCAGATTTGCAACCATATCATCGTTTGAAAATGCCGACTTGGGTCCGTGGTTAAAGTCATAACAGATTTTTGTTCCGTAATAAACCTCCGTATACTGCTTGCCTGCAACAGTAGAATAAATATCACCGTTTTTCACATACTCTAAAGTTGCACTGTCTCTGTCAATGGAAATAATCTTCACCTTATCTCCCATTCCTGCCTCTTTTACCGCCGTAACAGCACCAACAGCCGAGGGCGCCTGACATCCGATAATAACTGCCGTATTTGGATTTGCAAGAAGCGCCGCACCAATCTTTGTTGCCGCAACAGCAGCATCTGACTGATCATCTACCTCTGCTACAATTTTCATATTGGGGTACTTCTCTATCTGAGTGTGGATACCGGTCATAATTTCCTCCGCTGCAGAGGAACCGGCGGAAAGTGCCTGAGATATAATAACCTCACCGCTTTCATTTACAGCCTCCGCTGCCTGGTCAAGCATCATCGCACCATACGTCACATAATCGCTGCCAAGACAGGTAAGTCTTCTGGAGTTCGATACATCCTGCCCTACATTAACTACCGGAATCCCTTTTTCCCATGCCATTTCATAGTACGGCTCATACGCCTCCGGGAAATGCCCCGGCATAATAATGCCTGCTGTTGTAGGATCGTTGATTGCGGTTTCCAAAATTGCACACATGGCATCTGCCTCCAGGCCGTCATCACCCAGGAATTTTGCCGTTACCCCCAGCTCCGCGCAGGCATCCTCCAGACCTACCCGATATGCCTGCCAATATTCGAGATTTGCCAACGGACACATGAACACATACGTTTCGTCTGCCTTGGCCTCTGCTTCTCCGCCTGCCTCTTCCCCTTGTTCACCAGTCGGAGCATCTGTGACAGGCGCATTGTTTTTTTGTGCGCAGCCTGCAAAAAGACTTGTCATAAGCACTACTGTTAAAACCAATCCCAATACCTTTTTCATCATGTTCCCTCCTTGTTTTTCTTGTGAATTATTTAGTTGTTATTTAATAAATTGCACGCATTCCCGTACAAAATACCTTCTATATCTGTTCCTCCTGCCGCTTCCATAAGCCCATCCAGACGATCCTGTATTAAAGTCCGAGCCATTGCCGCATCCTGACCAAAGCAATAATCAGAGCCGAACAAAATTTTTTCACGCTTAACTTTGCTCAGTATTTCTCGAATACTGCCAATGGTATTCCCCACAAGGCAAAGGTAAATATTATCCAGCTCCTGACTGGCTCCGATGGCTGTCCGATAGGAGTCATAAAGACCGGCGTGCCCCAATATTACTGGCACTCTCGGATACCGCTCTGCCAATCCTGCAATCTGGGACGTATCCGCATATGGCGGCGTGCCATCGTGGAACAATACCGGAAGATGATACCGCTCTGCCGTCTCCATCACTTCATACATAATTGGATGATGAATGGCAAAACCCTGAATCCAGCTATGTATTTTGATCCCCTTAAATCCATACCCCTCCACGCACTGCCGTATCTCGTCTCTGCAGTGATCCGCGCCCCGAAATACATCAAGAGCGGCAAATCCAACCAACTGAGCAGGATAATTCTTTACATAATTTTCATAAAGCTCCCGGTTATACTTCGTGTCATCCAGAGCTATTGCGCTGCAGTGGCTCAGCCAAATCTGGCTAATCTGATACTGCTCCATAGAAGCAAGTATCTCTTCTGCTGATATTGTGAATCGAGACCCCAGCGGATATCCCGGCCCCATCACATGCCCATGTGTATCTATCAAAGGCGTTTCACCTCCTGTTTCTTAAATATAATTGTCAAAGCCTTAAAGCTTCATTACCCCGCGAATGGTCCTGCCGAAGATATCCTCCAAAAGCTCCGGGTCCTCAACCCCTTTCTCTACTCTGGCTATCTCATAAGATAATGTGCTGCGAGGCGAGGCGCTTCCGAATACCATGCGGTCCGGGGCGTTGACTGCCATTGCCTGAATGGATACGGTCAGATTCAAGCTGGTATCCAGCAGAATATTTGGACATCCATGAAGAGCCGGAAGCGCATCCCCAGCAAAATCATTGGCGCCGCTGTGTCCCATGATAAATGTCACCTCCGGAAAGCGCTTTGCCAAAAAATGCAGCTGAAACGGAAGCGCAAAGGCTGGGGTTCCCGTATGGAAATAGACCGGCGCCCGGTGCAGACCGCAAATCTCTATCAGCGGATACACCAACTCATCACTGATACAAAAGCCCTGTATGGAGGAATCAAAGTATACGGCTTTCATGCCATCATCCAGAGCGCGCTTCAATTCTTCCCGCGCCTTCTCTCCATACCACGGATTGCTTACCGCATATCCGGAAAATCGTTTGGGATACTGCCGGCAGATATCGGCAATCATTTGATTCCCCTCTCTGTTGTATACGGCCGTATACTGCTTGGAGGGCGCTATAAACGCATGATCCACTCCGTTCTCATCCATTTCCCCAAGAAGCCTTTCCGCTGTCTGACTGCCATCTATATCCTCGCCTAAAAAATTGATAACATCTATTCGCTCTATTTGTATTCACCTCGCTTTGCATCAAAACATAATATCATATGATGTTTTGATTTATGTTATATTTTGCTTCTTTAAAGAATCAAACTGTTGACTTGATTTTATATTAGGACAATTAGATAATTTTGTCAACTACTTTTTGACTTTTTCAGTCAAATTTTTGTTATTTTTTGACTGATTCGGTTTTTTATCTTACTGTTTTATTTTTAAAGAGTTTCTTTTGAAATATTTTGACAGAACCATTCACTTGATTTCGGAACAAAAGAAATCCACAGCATTATACCTTACCGAGCGGCATCCGCCCATCCCCAAGGACTGTTTATCATGGGGAAACCGCAGGTTGTACATCTGTGGATTTCTTTTTTAAATATGTTTTACTTGGCCGCTTCCGCTACATCAATACCTTCTTTGAACTCAATGTGTGCGCTGTCATTGCTTCGCCGGCTCCTTTGATATCCTGATTTTGGATTGCCTCATAGATTCGGTAATGCTCCTCATAACAGTCGTCCAAGATGGTCAGATATTTGCTGAATCGCTTCAGGCAGGTTCTGTTGATCTCCTCTATGGCCTCCAGGCTGGCGTAAAGAATCGGATTCCTTGCGCACTCCGCCACTTTCAGATGAAACGTGCTGTCCAAATATTCTACCTGTACCAGATTTTCCGATGCGATGGCCAGCTTTAAATTTTTCAAAATCTTCTCCAGCTCTATTAAATCTTTATCTGTCCGCTTTTTTGCCGCCATGCCGGCTGTGCCGTTCTCAATATACTCTCTTGCGGAATAGATGCACTCAATATCCACATCCTCAAAGTCTATCAGTTGATAGAGGGGTTTCATAAACAGACCCAGGTCCACCTGATTGACAAAGGTTCCCTTTCCCTGGCGGATATCCAGTATTCCCATCATATTCAGCTTTTTTAAGGCTTCTCTGACCGTGATCCGGCTCACGCCGAAGTGCTCGCAGAGCGCGGCTTCATTGGGCAGCTTTTCGCCTGCTTTGTAGACTCCTGTTATAATCATTTCCTTTAACTGCTCTGTTACGAAGTCGCATTTTGTTACTTTGTATCCGCCAGCTATGTATGTCATCTTATTTCCGTACTCCTTTGAGTTTATTAAAAAATGCTCTTACCACTTCTTTTTCACAACGATCTCACCCCGCAATATAACCGTATTGACATGCACCATATCATCAATCAATATAAGATTCGCTGTTTTTCCCGCCTCTAAGCTCCCCACCTGGTCGTCAATTCCCAAAAGCCTTGCCGGATTCAATGTAGCAAAACGGATAGCATGGCACAAACCATAGCCCGTATGCTTCATAAGATTTCTGCAAGCATTGTCCAATGTCAAATGGCTTCCTGCAAGATGACCCTCATAATCATAATTTAAATCAGGACCGTAAGCCACTCCGTCCGCCTCATTATTGGTATAATCTCCGCTAAGCGGCATGGCGTCCGTAATTAAAATAATGCGTTCCACTCCCTTTGTGCGAATGACCATTTTCATCATATCCGGAACCACATGAATCCCGTTTTCATCGCAAATCAGCTCTGCATAAATATCCGGATCATACAACGTATATTCATCACATCCCGCTCCAATTGTTCCCTGGGCCAGCCCCGGGGCCTTTCCCGAATCCCCGTGATGTGTCTGAAGGCGCAAACCATATTTTTTCAATTTTCTGCAGTGAGCAGCCGCGGCAAAGGAATGTCCCATAGAAAAAACTGCGCTTAAATCCTTAGAATGTACATATGCAGCAAATTCTTCAATTCCTTCTCTTGCCGGGTCCACGGCCCAGACCTTCGCAAAGCCTTTTACCGCCTCTACCAAAGGCATATATTCTTCCTTTCGGATCTTTCCGCCCCATAAAATATATTTCTGATTGCTTCCGCTGCCGTTCATATACGGACCTTCCATGTAAAGACCTTCCAATATACGGCCAACCCCGGATTTTGCAGCTTTACGAATCCTTTTGGCTCCCTCCAGCATTTCTTCCAAACTCAAATTGCAGTAAAATGTAGGAAGTATTGTAGTTTCTCCATGACCAATAAAGTATTCCGCACATTTTAAGGGTTCTTCACAAAACAGATATTCCCTGGAGCCATGATTATGAATATCAATCAATCCCGGCGCCGTATAAAGGCCTTTTGCATCTATCACCTCTGCGTCATCGGGAATTGTCACATGCTCTCTGCTTCCCACCTGTACAATACATTCTCCTTCGTAAAGCAGCGCCCCATCCCAAACTATACCGTCCTCTAAGATTAATTTCGTATTAACGATTGCTTTCAGCCTATTCACCTCCTGTCGCATCCGGATAGCAAAATCGTCATAACTATAACGCTGAGAAATCTCCGTCTCCCATGTCATTCGTCCAACTGCCAAAGGGTCTTGCAATTCCCTCACTCACATAGCAGACACCTTTTCCCAAACGCATAATTGATGCGGGACATTCCATAGAAATCGGACCATACAGCTCGATTCGGGAAATCATCCTCTGCCATGAATCTCCGCCGGGGTTTACAAAGGTATGTATCTCGAATCGTTCTCTTGCATTTACTACATCTTTTGGTCCAATGGTAGCAGCCCTTGGAGGAACAGCCCACACATCACCGGAAGCTCCCATTGGCGCAAACAATGAATTTTCACAGATTGTAAGCGGCACCTGGGTAGTGAGCCGGGAACCAAGCTTACAAAATTCCTCCAATGTATCTGCCTGAAACTCCTTTGCACCCGGATCAATAAATGCCGTATGTCCCGGCCAGCCGGTCGCAGAATAAATCACATCGGCTCCGCCGCCTCCCACCTCTTCAATGATGGAAGAATATACATTGTCGCCCTTATTTTCGTTTGTGAATACATGCCAGTGTTCCACATCCGGCCGAAGATCCTCACGAATTTTCCCATAAAAATGCTTACGGAAGGAAAAGCCAAGTCCCGCCCCATAGGTAAGTGGAGCTACATTTCCATCCTGATCCGCCCACTCATCCATTGCAAATGCATCTACATTCCGGCAGCTTACATTGTATCGATTGATCATCTCTGCAACTGCGGAATATACCCCCGGCCACTGATTCGGAAAAATCATTGTTAAATGCCGATCCATAACATCACTCAAATAAATTCTATGAAAAATATCTTGCGCCAGAATCAATGTCGGGTCCAGGACCACACGGACACTGTACCCATTTTCATTGGTATACTCCATGTCCTCACGCTTTATATTCCTTACTCTGTCAAGCATCTCCACATCCCTGGAGGGAAGCCAGCCTGCCGGTTGAAAATCAAATTCGTAATTATTTTTTGCCATTTTTATTCTCCTCAAATTCAATTTCACTCGTCTTTCTTTATTTACTCTTCTACAATAACAGCCCTGCAGGGTGTACAGCATGTTCCGATAATTTTAAGAGGCAGCACCGTCAACTTTACGCGCGGTTTTGTTACCTTATCCAAATTTACACTCGGTCCCATCAAAAGGATTCCTTCATTTTTGAAAAGTTCAAAGATCCCCTGAGGCCGATCCACCAGTTCCCATCTGGGAAAATCGCCGCCGATGAGATATGGCTTTTTCTCTATCAGCCATTTCATTGCATCTAGCGATATGTACGGCGAGTGAGCGACAAAGTCCTTATGCTCCCACATCGCTCCCCAATGAGCACAAATCAAAACGGCATCACCCTCTTTAATCTCATCGGAACCCGGCGCATTCAAAATATGATCCAAAGTAACCGGCTTCCGCTCTTGGCTATTATCCGGATTAATCGGCCCAACGTCCAATACAACACAATCCCGGTTTGTCAGTTCGGCAACATCTACCTCATGAATCAAAAATGTATTTTCATATCCCAGAAAATGTCCGGGTGTCTCCAGGTAGGTCCCTGTCTGTGACTGCATCTGAAAGCTTTCCAGATACACTTCTCCCTGCGCCCAGGGTACGGGCGGAAATGGCTGCATCTTAAAATCAGGAAACGGAGCCTCCAAATTCCACATTCCTTCATAAATTGTTCCTGTAATATCAATTACCTTGCTCATGACTTCTCTTCCTATTCCAGTTCCGTAATATCCTTCCAAATACACTTTTATGAAATCAACTTCCAGCCGCATATCCATGTGCCTGCAAATCGCTTTGTGCCTTTGTAAAGATATTACTGTTTGCTTTTTATATTTCGAGGCAGCTCAACGCTGCCCCGAAAGTATTTTCTATTATTGTGCCGGCTTCAATCCATCAATCAACTCCTGCGGGCTATCCTTGCCAACATAGAATACCTCGCAGTTTACTCTCTCGGGAATATCCGTATCCCCATCAAGATATTTTAAAAGCTGATCATAAGCGCTGGTTACAATGGACTCTCCCGGAATATTAATTGTACCGGTAAAGCTGCTATTGGGATCGCTGATTGCATCATATAATTCCTGTCCATACCCGCCGCAGGCAAATACCGGAACACTCAATCCCTTTCTTTCCAAGCCTGCGATAGCACCGTGAGCATTGCTGTCCGAAGCCGCATATATCAAATCATAGGGCTCTACAATGGAGTCAATTACATTTGCCGCATCCTCTCTGTCCTGACAGTCGGAATCATTTACAATTGTCACATTTTCCTCACCCAGCTCTTTTTTCAGCTCTTCAAGAAATGCCTGCTGCCTTACAGCCATATACTCCAGAGTTTTCGAATCCAGACATACAAGTCTTACCTTCCCGTCCAAATTCTCTTTTACATATTTGGCCACATTTTCACCCAGCATAGTTCCTGTTCCTGCCTGATCCCATACAATATGAGAAACAAGCGGCTCCCCTTCCAAGGTTCCGTCCATAGCAACAACAGGAATCCCTTTGTCCGCTGCCTGCTGAACAGCCGGTAAAATAGCATCCGTAAAGCTTGTCAGCAGAAAAATAATATCATAATCCTGATTTACAAAATTTTCAATATGCTTTGTCTGCGTCTCCAAGTCGAACTCGGCAACCTGTACATTCACTTCTGCGGCTCCCAGCTCTTTTCCGATAGTTTCAACCGCATCGCTGACACTCACACACCATTCATCCATAAGCGTCAAATGTGCAAAGCCTATTTTCATTCCCTCTAACGGCTTATCAGAATTACCTTCCTTTGCTTCTGCCTCTGATGGCTCCTCCGGCACATCGGTCTCCTCCGGCGCTTCCGTATTTACTTCTCCTTCCGGCTTTGCTTCTTTTGCGGAGCACCCTCCCAGCGACATAACTGCCAGAGTCGCCAGTGCAACTACCATTGCGACAAACCTTTTGTTTCTCATCTTTTTTCCTCCTTAAAATTTAATATGCAATTAACTGCGTACACCCGCAATTAAGGCCCTAAGCTTTTCGTGCATATCAAATGCACATATTCATTACCTTTTCCTGCGTTGCTTCCTCCGAGGAAAGCTCGCCTGCCAATCTGCCTTCATGAAGCACCAGAATCCGATCGCTGATTCCGAGCACCTCCGGCAATTCCGACGAGATCACAATCATTGTTTTTCCCTGTTTTACCAATTCGCAAATCAGATCATAAATCTCTCTTTTGGCTCCCACGTCAATTCCTCTTGTGGGTTCATCCATAATCAGGATTTCGCTGTCCCGATAAAGCCATTTTGCAATTACAACCTTTTGCTGGTTTCCTCCCGATAAGTACTGTACCTCCGTATCAATGGAAGGTGCCGCAACCCTTAGAGTTTTCACATGCTCCCTGGCATACTGGCTCTCCAGCCTGTCATTTACAATTCCACGAGCCGAAATCCTGCCAAAATCCGTCATACAGATATTGGACTTGATGGGGAAGATCTGTGTACTTCCCTGCTGCTTCCGATCCTCCGGCACCAATCCGAATCCATCCTGAATCGCTTCCCGGAAATCCTTATACTTAACCTTCTTACCTCTTAAATAGACATCTCCACTGTCAACCGCATCTATTCCCAAAATTCCCCGCATCAGTTCTGTTCTGCCCGCGCCTACCAGTCCGGCAATTCCAAGAATCTCACCCTTTCGCAATTCAAAGCTGATATTTTCAAAAACGCCCTTTCGCGTCAGCTTTTCCACCTTTAAGAGCACTTCTCCCGGTGTAATTTCAGATCGCGGATATTCCATATTGACTGTCCGCCCTACCATCATATTTACCAGGGCGTCTTTATCTATTTCCTCTGTTCGAAGCGTTCCGATATGCTTCCCGTCCCGCAGCACGCTTAATTCATCCGAAAGATTAAAAACCTCTTCCATCCGGTGGGATATATAAATAATAGTTACTCCGTCCTTTTTCAGCTTGGCGATAATTCCAAACAGTACATCCAACTCTTTGTTTGTGAGCGTAGCGGACGGCTCGTCCATAATCAGAATCTTACATTCCGCCACAATGCTTTTGCAGATTTCCACAATCTGCTTTTGCGCAACGGTTAAGGTTTCTACCGGCAGGGTTACATCCAGCTTCACATTAAGCTCATCTACCATCTCCTGAGCCTTTCGGTTCATGGCCTTCCAATCAATCAGGCCCAGCTTTGTGCGAAGTGGTTTTCCAAGAAAAATATTTTCCGCTATACTCAGCGGTTCTGACAGCTTCAGCTCTTGATGGACGACGCTAATTCCTTTTTGTTTTGACATCTGGGGAGATTCAAAGACCTCTTTTTTTCCCGATATCCAAACCTCGCCTTCATATTTCGTATAGATACCTGCTAAAATTTTTATTAATGTAGACTTTCCGGCCCCGTTTTCACCGACAATCGCATGTACATGACCCTCTTTAATCGAGAATGATACATCGTCAAGTGCTTTTACACCGGGAAACGATTTGGAAACATGTCTAACCTCTAAAATGGTCTGTGCCATTAATCCACCTCCATTCCAGTTCCGTAATAACCCATAAGTTAATTTTTAACCCGGTTTCTCAGTACATCAATTGCGATTGCAATAATCAGAACCGCGCCCTTCACTACATCCTGAACAAAGGGGTTGACATTCAACTGCGTCATCCCGTTAAACAGCACCATCAGGAAGATTACTCCAAATAATGCTTGCACCACCTTTCCCTTGCCGCCTGACAGACTGATTCCGCCAAGAACACATCCGATTACCGCGTCAAATTCATAGGCATTTCCGCTTGATATGGTTACGGCATTTAACCTGGACAATAATACAACTGCTCCGACACCGACACACGCTCCTGCCATTACATAGCTGATAAGAGTATATTTCTTTACGGAAATTCCGGAAAAATAAGCCGCCTCCTCATTCCCTCCTATGGAATAAATGTATCTCCCCAATACTGTTTTTTTAGCCACAAAGGACGCCAAAACAAACATTAAGATCATAATCACCGCACTGACCGGAACGATTCCAAACAAGTAGCCTCTTCCCAAAAAGGATATTTCAGAAGAAACATTGGAAATGGTTGCTGACTTAGAAAGAATCTTGGCCATTCCGGTACAGATATTCATAACTCCCAAGGTTGCAATAAATGTAGGGATTCTTACAATCGCTACTAATATTCCATTTATCAGGCCGATAAACATTGCAGTGGCAATGCACAGGAGCAGGCCAAGCCACGGGTTTATACCAAAATCTTTAATCAAAATGGCTGCCACATAGCTTGACAGGCACACATTCTGTCCCAAAGAAAGATCCAGATTCCCGCCCAGCATGATAAACGCCTGCCCTATGGCAACAATCGCAACAGTGGCGCTTTGGAGCAGTATTGTCATAAAATTATTTGCCGTAAAGAAATATTTTGACGAGAAGCTAAATACCAAAACAATAATCAAAAGCGCTATTAGTATCATATATTCTTTACTCAGTTTTTTCATAAATCCATAAATTTTGTTTTCAGTTCCTTTTACATTTGCCTCAGACATTTTTTACCTCCAACCTTTTGTATTGATATACGACCGCTGTGTAAAGCTTCTTCTACCTTTCATCATTTGTAACTCAACCGCTCACTATTCTTCCTTTCCAAACCTCCCTTATGAATTATCATATCGTATGATGTTTTTTCTTTTACTGCACTTATTCCCGATTTTTCGCTCCGGTTTTTTATTTATTATTTTTATAATTAAATTATACGCGCCTCAAGCAATATGTCAATATTTATTTTCAAATCGCTATTATTTTGTGATATTTGCAAAAATATTTCCTGCATTTTTTGGTCATATTGCATAATACCTTTTATCCACAAACCCCTTTCCATAAATTTATTATTTAATATTTAAATTTTCTCTTGATTTTTTCCTGCTCCATTTTTATAATTAATCTATAATAAATTTAATAATTAAATTATTGAAAGGAGCACCCAAATATGACAAACCGAATCACCCGTCTAAGGGAATTACTCTTTTCGGGATACCACAAAACATTCCGAAAAGAATCTCTTAACCTTACTATTCTAAACGATGAAACCCGGCATCTCCCCTTCCCTATAAGAAAGGCAATGGCTTTTCGCATGGCACTGGAGCATATGCCCGTTTTTCTGCCGGAGGGAGATTTGATCTGCGGTGGGAAAACCGTTTACCAGCTTCCTACCTATGTAACAGAAGAAGAACTGGCATGGGGAAATCACAATTTTGAAACAAAAGGCTACAACAACGCCTTTGACAACTGCTTTAATCTTGGGCAGGACGAACGCGGTTTCGCTCTCAATGACAGCAGTATTCCGGCCTATTACAAGGTTATCCCTATGGGAATCCCAGCCCTCATCGAAGAAGCCCGTTCCAAAAAAGAACAGACAAACGACCCGGATAAAAAAACTTATTACGAGTCCGTTATCATCTCAAACTGCGCGGCCCTCGGCCTGATGCTGCGCTACGAAACTTACATAAGAGATCTGGCCGCCAAAGAAGCCGCCCCCGCCCGCCAAAGCGAGCTGCTCCAAATGGCCGGCAACTTAAAGCAGCTGCAGACCGGAGCGCCCAAAACCTATTGGCAGGCTTGTCAGCTCATGTACTTTATCCAATTTCTTATATGGGTAGAAGGAGGATACTTGATTCCTTTGGGCCGCACGGATCAGATTCTTTATCCTTTCTACAAAAAAGATCTGGAGGAAGGAACACTAACCAAAGAATTTGCATTTGAAATCTTGGAAGCCTTTTTTATGAAGCTGAATTATGAAATCGATCGCACCCACGGAGACGCCATCAAGATCAACAGCGATACGGGACAATCCATCACCATCGGCGGCATCGATCCCATTACCGGAGAGGATGTGACCAATGAACTCACTATGATGATCCTGGACGCCAAATGCGATATGAAGGTAACCGATCCCAAGGTTCATCTGCGCATACACAAAGACACTCCTGACGCCATCTGGCAAAAGGCAGCTTATCTCAACAGCCTGGGAATGGGTTTTCCCACTTATGAAAATGACGAAGCCATCATCGCTTCTCTTATGAACCAGCCGGAATATACCCTGGAGGACGCAAGAGATTATGCCGCCTCGGGATGTTGGGAGGTTACCATCCAGGGCAAGGCTTTCAACCGGAATCTGGGAGGAATCTGCTGCTTAAGATGCCTTGAATGGGCCTTAAACGACGGACAATATTTCCTGGGCGTGCCCAACGCCGATACCGCCCAGGGGCTTATCGGTGATCGCTACGGCATCCCCACCGGCAATCCGGAATGGTTTGATTCCTATCGTAAGCTGTTCAACGCTTTTAAGGTACAGATGAAGCACAATATTGATATGGTTTCCTCCTACCTGAACCGCGCTATGATTTCTCCTTCGCCGTTCTATTCTTCTATGATGGAGGATTGTTTGGAAAAGGGGAAAGATTTTGACGAATACGGTGTGCGTTATACGGAAACAGATTTTCAGCTCTCCGCTCTTTCCAATTGCGCTGACGCCCTCTATGTCATCCGCAAGCTGGTTTATGAAGATCATGAATTTACCTTAAAAGAATTTACGGAAATTCTGAAAAACAACTGGGAAGGCCATGAGCAGCTCCGGCAGCGCATCTTGAACGAATTTCCCAAATTCGGGAACAATGTAAAAGAAGTAGATCAGATAGCCGCTGAAATCGTCGCCTATTATACCCGTGAGGTAACAAAGCACCGCAATCCCGGAGGCCACACCTACCGCGCCCGGGTCAGCAGCGCTACCAACTATGTGTACGGCTCGCAAATTCTCGGCGCATCCGCAGACGGACGGAAGGCGCGGGAGTACTACAGCGATAACCTTTCTCCTCAGATGGGTGCGGACAAAAACGGCCCTACCGCTATTGTGCTGTCTTGCGGCAAGGTGGATTTTTCCCATTGTTCCGGCGGCGGTGTTCTGGATATGAAATTCCATCCTTCCGCCCTTGCCAGCCAGGAGGGAAGGGACAAATTCATCGCAATGATTAAAGCGTATTTTCAAGTGGGCGGTCTCCAGGTACAGATCAATGTCCTGGATAATCAGGTATTGCTGGACGCCAAAAAGTATCCGGAAAAATATCCGGATCTGATTGTCCGAATCTGGGGCTTCTCCGCTTACTTTGTTGCGATTCCCGAGAAATTCCAGGATCATATTATTGCGCGCTCCACACTGGCATTTTAACAAAAAACAGCCGCAGCGGGACAATGTGCCAAAGGGCTTGTCCCGCTGCGGCTTTCATTTTTGAGGTGTTTTATGAAAGCTGAAATCTTTGATATCAAACGATACGCCGTCCACGACGGACCCGGAATCCGAACCACCTTTTTCTTAAAGGGATGTCCTCTTCGCTGCCTCTGGTGCCAAAACCCGGAATCCATGCACCGCGGGCAGGATATTCTGTTTACCCGGATCAAATGCATCGGCTGCGGCGCCTGCCTGGAAGCCTGCGGCAAGCTGGACCAAACCCTCCGGCTGCCCAGAGAACTCTGTACTCAATGCGGAAGCTGTGTGGCCGCCTGCAAAACAGGTGCGCGTCATTTTGCCGCAAAGCTTTTGTCTCCGGAAGAGACCGCCGCCCTCGCTCTTGAGGATCAAATTTTCTATGATTTATCCGGCGGCGGCGTTACCTTTTCCGGCGGCGAATGTCTTATGCATGCGGATTTTATGGCGCATACGCTGCGGCTCTGCAAAGAGTCCGGTCTCCACACAACTGTGGATACCTGCGGCTTTGTGCCCTTTGAAACCTTTGAACGGATTCTTCCCTTTACGGATCTTTTTCTTTACGACATTAAGATTTTAGATCCTGCGCGTCATAAAGAATACACCGGCAGATCCAATGAGCTTATATTATCCAATGTGAAGGCTCTCGCCTTGAAAGGCGCAGGTCTTATTATCCGCGTCCCCCTTATTCCCGGCCATACGGATAGTCCGAAGAATATGGAAGCCCTTGGCGCCTTTATCCTGGAGGAGCTTGATAACCGGATTCTGCGTGTAGAACTTCTCCAGTATAACCGTCTGGCTGCCTCTAAGTACGGGAACACAACTATTTACACCGACGGCGGACCGGGTGAATACCCTCTGCCCGATCTAGAACCGCAGACAAAAGAATATATTTCTTATTTAAGCAGCATTTTAGCGGAAAAAGGGATTTGTGTTTTCTGTGAAACACTGTGATTTCGATTTGACAAATCAAATGGCGGAAGATATGATGATACCAAGAGGATTACATATACTTACAAAAGCACAGGAGAAACCATGAACCCGGCCGCTCTCACAACGAAAAAGAATAATAAAAAGAAAATTTTAAATTACACCATCACCCACGATGACGCTACGCGCATTAAGCTGGGCGCTGCTCTTGGCCTAAGCGCCGGAACTATCACAAATCTGGCGACGGAGCTTATACAGCAAAATCTGCTGCTGGAAGGGCGCGAAGCTTATTATAAGCATGGCCGCAAAACGAAATTTTTAAAATTCAACGGCGATTTTGCTTATGTCCTCTGCGCGGAGATGGCCGAGCAGGAAGCTCTGCAGCTTACGGTCTGCAACCTTCTGGGTGATAAAATCGCCTCTAAAACCATCCGCATGTCCTTCACCTCCTCCGGCAGCAGCTCCGTGCAGAATATTATGCGGAATTTTATCAATAATATCTGTTCTTTTTTAGAACAGCTGGGGGAAGATGTGCGCCAAAAGCTGTGCGCCCTTGCTGTCAGCATCAATGGTATGGTTGATACAAATAAGATGATTGACATGCCTCTCTACAACTGGCGGAGCGTAAACCTGTCCGCCCCTCTGGAGGCCGCCGTTCATCTGCCTATCTATATCGACAATATTACACGGATCAAATCTGTCTACGAGACCCGGTATGTGAATCATACGATCAAGAATATTATTTATTTAAACATGTCCCCGGGTATCGGCATTGCCCACTATTTCAACGGGAAGCTGATTTGCGGCATGAACGGAATCAGCGGGGAGGCCGGCCATATGACACTCAAGGTGGACGGCGAAAAATGCTACTGCGGCAACTCCGGATGCTTTGAGGTTTACTGCGGGCACAAAGCCCTGCTTAACCGATTGAAGAGCGGGCTTTCCAAGCTGGATGAGTATGATGTGCTTCATCATATGATAGATGAGCAGCAGATGCCTTTGACCCTGGACACCTTGGATCTTGCATTAAAGCAGGGAAGCATCTATGCAAATGAGCTTCTTATGGAAACAGGAAAATATCTGGGATACGGCCTGGTGAACCTTATCAATATCTTTGATCCGGATCTGTTCATTGTCTCCGGTTATGGTATGGATTTTGATTCCTTTGTTCTGGAAGTGGCTTTGGCCGAAGCGCGCAGCCGGATTGTGAATACCTTCCGCCGGGAGATCCGCATGGAACATGCACGGTTAAAAAAGGAGGAGAACTACAAGGCCCTTACCGCCTATGTACTGGATGATAAGCTGGACGAGCTGGCTTCCCGGTAATCTATCTCTTTTTTGTAAGAATCAAAATATTGCAGACAAACTATATTCTATTTTAACAGCAGCGCCCCGCATACTTTTTGAGATTATGCAGGGCGCTGCTTTCTTGTATTTTTATAAGTCCAAAGGATATTACTGCTTTTTATAATATTCCTGAATCAATCCCCACATCTCCAGGAATCGCTCAAACTTTTCCACATAGAACTTTGTTTCTTCCACAATCGGCTCAAATCTATGCTCCACATGAGCCATGTTCTTTGCCGCCTCATGGTAATCCTTATAGAATCCCAACTGACAGGCCGCTATCATAGAAGCTCCCAGCGCACAGATATCCGCCTGATTTAGCCGCAGAATGGGAACTCCGGTAACCGAGGCTATCATCTGGCACCAGAGGGGACTTTTGGACGCTCCGCCCATCATAACAATCTGGCGGATATTGCAGCCGTTATCCGAAAAATCATCTATCGCCCTTTTTACCCCAAAGGCAACACCCTCCATAATCGCCCTGGCAAAATCAAAGCGGTCATGCTCCAGAGTAAAGCCCGTGAAAGTTCCTTTGGCCTTTATATTCCAGATGGGATAAAATGCGCCTGTCAGATACGGATAGAAGAACAGCTCCTTCGTCTTTTCCCTTCTTTTCGCCGCCTCCTCGTTCATCTTTCCGAAGTCCTCCGGCAGAAATTCATTTTTAAACCACTGCAGGGAAGCCCCGGAACAGACCAGAGAAGCAATCGCCCCATAAAGTCCCTCCACCGGATGCTTGCCCGGCGCTATATAGCTTTTTGTAAATAAGGGTTTTTCTCCAATCCCCATAAGCACCCAGGTGGTGCCGGCGGACAAAAGCATATCCCCTTCATGCACGGCGCCCGCTCCTATGGAAGCACAGTACTGATCGTGTGCTCCGTTAAATACGGGTATTCCCTCCAAAAGTCCCATTTCCCGGGCAGCTTCTTTCCGAAGTCCTCCAATCCGCATACCGGTAGGGCACACCCTGGGAAGCTCCTCCCGCGTCACGCCGGCCGCCTTCATCAGCTTTTCGTCCCAATCGTTTTTTTCCACGTCATAGAGCTGACGCATGGCGGCATTGGTGGGATCAATCACTGCCTCGCCCGTAAGATAACGATTCACCACTTCCAGAGTAGTCAGATATTGCCCGGCCTCCTTATAAGCCCCATTTTGTTTCATATGGCGAAGCTTTGCCGCATCCAGGGCCGGATTGATCTTCCAGCCGGAGGTGTGATATATATAGTCCGCTCCCAGCTCTTCCTCTATCTCCTCCGCTTCCCTCTGCGCCCGGGCATCCATCCAGGTTAAGGAATTGCCGATAAAATCCCCTTTGCCGTCTATGGCAACCGTACTTCCCCCCTGGGTGGACATGGACAGACCTGCCACCTGGTCAGGCGATATGCCGCTTACAGCCTCCCTCACAGCCTTTATGGAAGCCGCGATCCAATCCTCCGCCCGCTGCTCCACATGACTTCCTTTGCTAATCAGTTCATAGCCGCTGCTTCCCACCGCCGCCACGCGCCCCTGCTCGTCCGCCACAAGCGCTTTTGTGCAGGTAGTTCCAATATCCAGGCCGATTACATACATCACGCTTCGCCTCCTTCTGCCTCAAATAATTCTGCCGACATCTCCGTTTCCAAGCTCTCTTTACCCTTGAGCCAGAGTGTATCTTTCTCCTGAGACGCCGCCTCAAATTCTCCCGGCAGGGAGGACCAAGGCTCTACCGCCATCGTATAGGCACGGCCATACCACGGATAATCCTTATTGCCGCAGTACATTCCCCAGATCCACAGATGAGGAAACAGGGCCGGATCCCAGTTCATGCGGATTCCCAGCTTTTTCTCCTCATTGATCAGTTCATATTCTCCCTTCGCCAGATCCGTAACCGCATATTCCATGTAAATATTATCTTCATGGGCATAGGCTTTGCTCATGTCAAAGGGGTTTCCTGTCTTGTCCGGCAGCGTGGGCCATTTCCCTTTTGTCTCTTTGTCAAAGGGGCAATTTTGCACTATCATGCTCTCCGGTACAAGCACCTGAGGCTCCCCGTCCAAGTACAGGCGAGTGTGTTCATCCACAAAGGGCCATCCGAAAGCCGGATGCTGTCCCCACATAAATTCCTGCGGTTCCTCGCTTAGATTGGTGATCCGCCAGGAAAGCTCCAGGCGGGCCGATCCTTCCCGCAGTCTGGCATATTTTTCTACCAGGAACGGCGTGCGGATAGTTCTCACAGAAAATTTCAGACAAATGCTCTCCGGCGTATCCTCTACCACCTGACATTCCCAAGGATAGAGACATATCTCTCCGTGAATCCCTATTTCTCCTCCATGCAAGACCGCCGGACCGCCGTAGGTCGGGAATAAATCCTGCCAGCCGCCGCCATAGCTGTCAAGAAAGTTCCCTCCGGAAGACGGCTTTGTGGAAATGTGGGTGATATTTTTTAGCTCATTAAAGGAATGCCACATGTAATCGAGGTCCGCCGGCTTGTATACAAACTCTACCAGATCCGTTCCTTTGTCCACGGCAAAGACTGCCTTTATCTTTTCATTTTCCATAGACGCCATTCGAATCCCGTTGCATATATATTCGCGAATACGGCATGCGTAATTGCGTGTATGTACATATTTTTCTTTTATCTTCATAAGACCTCCTACTCTAAGTCGCTGCGCGACGGCACTAAAGGGTAAAGTCGCTTCGGCACACCTGTAATGAGAGAAACTTTTACGGCGCTTAGACCTCCGCCGTCAAGACCTCCATCCCGAAGCCTTCCAGCTGTGCCCGTATCTTTGAGTCAATCCGGCTGTCCGTTACAATGCGATCCACATCGGCAAAATCCGCATATCCCACCTGGGCGCAGGCGGAAAACTTATCGGAGTCGCAGAGTATCATAACCTCGTTGGAATTGCGCATGGCCATCTCATCCATCCGGGCCGTATCAAAATCCGTAGTTGTAAAGTACTGCTTCATATCACAGCCGTCTGTCCCCAGAAAGCATTTTGTAAAATGAACCTTTGAGATGGCAAGCTCCGCCAGATAGCCGCTGAAATCCTTTCTATTCGCCCGATATTCCCCACCTATCAGCGTAATGGGCATACTGGGAGACAAAATCTCAAAATTCGCCAGGGAGTTCGTGTAAACACGCAGGTCAAAAGGCTTTTCCTCCATTCGGTGGGCCAGCTCCATGCAGAAGCATAAAACTGTTGTACCCACATCACAGAATATAACGTCTCCGTCCTGCAGCAAATCGCACGCCTTTACTCCAATTGCGTTCTTTTCTTCGATTTTGCTCTTCACCACCTGTTCAAAGGAATATTCCTGAGGATTCTTGACCGGCAGCTGGATTCCTCCGTGAATCCTTATAAGCTTTCCCTCTGCCTCCAATCTGGAAAAAAGACGCCTTGCTGTGGATTCCGAGATATCAAGAAACTCTACGACATCCGCAAGCTCCAGCCTTCCCTTAATTCTCAGCCTGTTCATCAGGGCTTGTTCTCGATTATAATTCATACATCCTCCTATAAAAGTCGCTGTGCGACGGCACTAAAGGGTAAAGCTGCTTCGACACACCTGTAATGAGAGAAACTTTTATTCGAAAAAGCACTCTTAAAAGTTCCTCTCGTGCGCCTTTGCAGCTTTACCGTCCAGCAGAAATTTTTTCTAATAAATACTTGATATTTCTTAGCCGGACCGGTATATCACCCATATAAGGCAAAATGAGTATAACTGCCCTTTTTACAGATAGTATAACATGAAAACTTCTATTTGTACACCCCATTTTGCTTGTTTCACTCATTTTTATATTGACTAATGACCGAATCAGTCTTAAAATGAATATGGAATCACATCTATTTGTTGTCAGATGTCACACATTATTTTACAAAGAGAGGTATGCTTATGTCTTTACTTCAAGTAACACATTACGATGAACAATTTTACAAAGAATATCTGAAGGACTTTCTTCCGGATACCTTCATTGACTGTCACAATCACATTTGGCTCCGCCAATTTGTTACCGGAGATCTTTCGGCCAGCCGTTCCTGTGCCTGGCCGGAAATGGTTGCAAAGGACAATTCCGTTGAAGATTTGATAGAGACCAATCTGGAGCTTTTCCCCGGAAAACGTGTAATTCCTGTGCTGTATTCCCATGTGAACATTGCGGTAGATACGGTACAATCCAATCACTATGTGCAGGAGTGCGCGAAGCAGCACGGCCTTCCGGCCCTGTATCTTTCCCGTCCGGAGGAGCCTGTGGAGGAAATTGAGCGCAATGTGACAGAAGGCGGATTCCTGGGTCTTAAGGTTTATCTGGAATATGCTCCTTCTTACATTCCAACTAACGAAATACGCATTTACGACTTTCTTCCTCACGAACAGCTTGCCCTGGCAGATCGTCACGGATGGGTGGTACAGCTTCACATTGCCCGGCCAAAGCGGCTTGCCGATCCTTTAAACTATGTTCAGCTTTTAGAAATCGAGCAAAAGTATCCGGGCCTTCAGCTTTTAGTGGCGCACTTAGGCCGGGCCTATGCCGACGAAGATCTGGGAAATGCTCTGGAATATTTAAAGCATACGGAAAAAACCGTGTGGGATTTCACGGCCAATACCAACGCTTATGTTATGGAGCAGGTGCTTCGATACTTCGGGCCGGATCGCTTTATCTACGGTTCGGACTTTCCTATTTTCCGCATGAAAGCGCGGCGCACTGTGGAAAAGGGCTTTTATATCAATGAAATCCCTGCCGGCTCTCTGGGCGATGTGTCAGGTGATCCTCATATGCGCGAAATTGCCGGGCCGGAGGCTGAAAAAATCACATTCTTCATTTATGAAGAAATCGCATCCTGTAAAAAAGCCGCAGAAAAGCTGGGGCTTGGACGCAAAGAGATTGATAAAATCTTTTATGAAAACTCCGCACGAATCTTTAGGGTGGAAAAATAACCCGAAAATTTCTTTTTCCGTAAGCCCACAGAGAAACAGGGTATCTCGAAAATTTTCTTTTTCGAGATACCCTGTTTTTTATCGGAATGGCAGTATGTTTCAAACTAACGCTTTAACTGAAGATCAAACTCTTCCATATAAGCCTTCTCAGAATCCAGATACTTTCTCTTGGTATCAATCACTTCGCCATTGTTATACTTGCGGTCTCCTACATCCTCCGTAGTTCCCATAACAGTGATGTTCAGCTGTCTGCGGCGTGCGCGTACATGATCCCAGTCAACAAAATATACATGTGCAAATTCTCCGCCGTCCAGCTCGCCGTCCTTGATTGTCATCGCTTCGCTTCTGCCGAAAAATACGGAACGAAGATGTCCGTCCGTATTCATGCTGGTATAATCTCCGGGCTCGTTCACGTGACGGCCATAGCGGGCATGAATGGGACCCGGATGACGATACTGATGCTCCTCTGCAAAATCCGGAATCATCTTGCGCATGATATCCAGCAAATCATGCTGTAAAAATTCCAGATCAAAGCTGTCGATATCATGGGATGCCTCCTGTACCATAACGGAGCAGGTAGTGTGATGGGATGCGATAGTAACCGTGCCGTTCTTTACGCCGGACTCTTTGACGATCTCCAGCACTTCTTTTGTTACATCATGAAAGGTGGGAATCCATCCTCTTGACTGCAGTTCCAGTTCCTTTTGAATCACTTTAAATTCCATATGCTTCCTCCTTGTTTATTTCTCTTTTTTCTTTTAGTATATATTTCAAAATTATTTTTGTCAATATCATTTTTTATTTAGAAAGTTTTAGAAAGATATTGAAAATGTTTTCGAAACCTTGTATGATAAGTGTATCTACAAATCAGCGCTGCTGCATAGCAACTTTACCATTTAGTGCCATCGCGCAGCGATTCAAACCAGGAGGAAGCCTATGAAATCAGAAACTATGGAGCGTGCCCTTGCCGCCTTCACTATCGAAAGCGATTCGATTCTCGCCACACGAGATGCTATCGATCCGTCAGTCTTTGCCCAAGCCGTAGACGTTTTGTCCGCCGCCCCCCGTATCGGAACGACCGGCTGCGGCCACTCAGGAATTGCCTGTATGCACTTTGCCCATTCGCTATGCTGTATTGAACGTCCGGCGCGTTTTCTTTCTCCGGCCGAGGCCGTGCATGGAGCTTCCGGCTTTTTAAAAGAGGGAGACGTCCTTGTGTGGGCTTCCCGCGGCGGAAAAACAGATGAGCTATTTTCTATTTTGGACATTTGCCGCACTAAAAAGGTGACCGTCATCGGCGTAACGGAAAATTTGGATTCCCCTCTCGCGCAGCGCTCGGATGTGATTGTACCTATGAAAGTTACGGCAGAGACAGATCGCTACAACAGTCAGGGCACCTCAAGCTTTACGGCTCTTTCCGCCGTTTTTGATGCGCTTCAGACTGCTGTTATAGAAGAGACCGGCTACCAAAACGAGCAGTTCGCCCTGATTCATCCGGGCGGAGCTGTGGGAAAGCGGCTGAATAAAAATAACACTTAAGGAACCGCCGCATTGTGCCCCTTATGGGATTATGTTATACTGAGTAAGAATATGTAAAGGCAGTGAGGGATTTTCTTATGGAGCACGAACTGAAAATAGATTTTCGGAGACAAAGAATCCTGGAGCTACTCGCTCAGGACGGACAGGTTAAGGTTACACAGTTAAGCGAATTATTCCATACAACGCCGGTCACCATTCGCAGCGATCTGGCTGCTCTGGAAAAGGACGGCTATCTAAAGCGGGTCACCGGAGGCGCCGTCCAAACGGTGCGGAATTTTTATACAATGGACGCACAGCAGCGTAAAAACTACAATCTGGAAGCCAAAACAGCGATCGCAAAAGCCGTGGCGGAGCTTATTGAAGACGGGGATACCCTGCTTATTAATTCCGGGACTACTACGCTTCTGATTGCTTCGGAGCTAAAAAAGCGCAACAGCCTGAATGTTGTAACCAATTCCATGTCGGTTTCCGTAGAACTGGCAAGCTGCCCTACCTTTCGCGTGCTTCTTCTGGGAGGAGAAGTAAATGCCCAGTATTCTTTTTCCTATGGAAATACGGCCCTGGAGCAGTTGAGCCGATACAAGGCCGACAAAGCCATCCTCTCCATCGACGGCATCCACAGCCAGGCCGGTATCACTACTTATCACGCGGAGGAGTCGCCTATCTGCCGTATGATGATGGAGCGGTCCCATGAGACAATTGTGGCAGCGGATTTTTCTAAATTTGGATTTGAAAGTTTTTCTAATATTGCGGATATACAAAGTGCGGATTATTATGTAACAAATAAAACTGCCGATCCCGGCACGGTTGCTTCTATAAAAGAATTGGGGAAAAAAGTGATTTTTTCCGATTCATAAGCGGGAAAATAGAAGCGATATTATTTCAGGGAGCAAAGATAGTATGTATGTACCGAATTGGAATATGTGACGACGATAAAATTTTCTGTTCCTTGCTGGAGGAACAGATCCAAGGGCTTTCGGCAGAATCTTTAGTAAAATTTGATATCGAGGTATGGTACAGCGGAGAAAGCCTTGAATGTGATTTGAAAAAGGGGGTTGGATTGGATATCCTTTTTCTTGATATTGAATTGCTGCAAAAAAACGGCATTGAAATAGGAGCCTTTATCCGTGACGAGCTGGAGGATACGGATACCCATATCGTCTATATTTCCTCAAAGCAGGGTTACGCAATGGAGCTTTTCAAAATGCAGCCGCTGGAATTTCTCGTAAAGCCAATTTCCCCTGCCCGGCTGAAAGAAGTGCTTGAAAGAAGCATGAAAAGAAAAAAGTATGCAAAAAGCTGCTTTGAATATCAAAGAGGAAGTCAGGTTTTCCGCGTTTCGGTAAAGGAAATATTATATTTTATGAGTATGGATAAAAAGATTTTGATGATAAAAAAAGATGGACAGGAGCAATTCTACGGAAAGCTGAAAAATGTTATGGAGCAGCTTCCGGCAGGCTTCCTGATGATACATCAGTCCTATATCATCCATCAGGAATATGTGAGCGAGTATTCCTACGAAAGCATAAAAATGATAAATGGCGACGTCCTAAGCGTCAGCAAACCATACCGGAAAGAGGTCAGGGCAAAAATCAAACAATATTTAAAGAGAAAAATGTACAATGATTATTAAAACAGGATACGAATTACCGCTGATCTTGATTGTAGGCATTTTGCACACGGCGCTGCTGAAAAAGGTCCTGGATACCTTTCTTCCCGCAGAGGATAAGAGCCGTCTCATATGGAAGCTCGCTTTTGCGGGATATTATCTGCTGACAACAGCCGCCTACCATATATTTCATATATCGCTTTTCTATGAAATGTGTAATCTGGCGGGAATCATTGGCGTGACTTGTTTTTACCGCGGTGCATGGGCGAAAAAAATATGGATCTCTATGGTCTATTTCTGTCTTGATACAGGCACCGGCCTGGCCGTATCTTTTGCCGGTTCGGAAACAATCCGTATGCAGCAGAGTGCAATTTCCGCCTTGCTCCTGCTGATTTGCACGGCAGTTATCTGCCATATTCCCGATCCGAAAGAAAGCAGGGAAAAAACCCTTGATAAAAAGCAGATGTTTCTGCTGTCCGCAATTCCCATATTAAGCGTGACGGTATTTTGGGAAATAACTTATGGAAGTATCGGAAGATTGACAGCGGTATTTGTGTGCGCCGTGATTTTAATTCTTAATCTGTGTGTGTTCTATTTGTATCATATTTTGCTTAAAAATTATGTACGGTTAAGGGAACAGGATATTTATAAGCAGCAGACAATTGCTTATCAGAACCAGTTTGAGCTTATGAAAGAGTCTCAGAGCCGTATCAGGGCATTAAGGCATGATATGAAAAACCATGTGCTGGCCCTTGAGGGTTTGGCCAAAGGTTCAAAGACAAAAAAATTGATAGAGTATCTTGATTCCATGCAGGAGTTTATGCAGAATCCGTCCGAACATATTTATACCGGAAATGAAGCTTTGGACAGCCTCCTGAATTTTAAGCTGCAAAGGGCACAGGAGGAATTAAAAAAGGTGGAAACGGATGTCGTACTTCCGGAGAAGATGAATCTTCATTCTTTTGATTTCAATGTAATCGTCGGAAATCTTTTGGATAATGCAATAGCTGCATCTGTTCGTACAGATGAGAAATATTTTAAACTCAGTATGCGGATGGAGAACGGCGTTTTATTTCTATTTATGGTAAATAGCTGTTCAGGGATTCCCGAAGGCATATGCGAAATACGCAGGCTGTCAGAAAAGTCTTCCCCGGAACATGGTATAGGGCTTTCAAACGTTCAGCGGATTGTGGAAAAATATCATGGCGATATGGAAATGCATTGTAAAAATAACTATATGGAAACAGAAATTATGCTGTATATGAAAAACCTGTAAATGCCGAAAAAGCTGTCATATGTTCATGGCAGCTTTTTCATAAGGATTTTTTTAGGTTGATTTCGGAAAAAATATGGTAGAATTTCGCCGGAATAAAAAAACGCGGAGAAAGAAGCGTATAATTCATACCATAACCCATATGGGGACTTGACAGGAGGCGTATGAAAATGAAAAAAAGAGTTTTAAGCATACTAATAGCCGGCGTATTAGAGATATGCGTTTTTACAGGATGCCAAAAAGCGCCGGAAGCATCCGCAGATAATGATGTTTCCCATGCCAAAAGCTCTTTGGAAAACGAGGCGGAAGCTATTGCGGCGGAAGAGCCTGACAAAGATACGGCAAGAGCAGACGGAAGTTATGATGCTTTAGTCGGAACGGAGGAAAACGGTATTTGGATTTGTGCGGAAGTTCCTGCGGTGCCGCAGACAGTCCGGGCGCTGACTTTGCGGGAGCGGGACGACTGGGATGAGGAAAAGCTGAAGAAACTGCTTGACAGCGAAGGCGGAAATGTGCAGGACATTACTGCGGAATATCTTGCACAGGCGCAAAAAGAGTTCAATGAAATGAATGAAGAGGACAGGCCGGTTGAATGGCTGAATTTCGGTGATGATTCTCTTATGATTTTATCAGATGGGCAAAAGGAGGCATCTTTTGCAAGAAATACATGTGTAAGCTATGTGGATGAAGCATTAAAGAAGAATTGTGATGCAATTTATAAAAAAGCCCCGGAAATGGATGTTATCAGTGCTGATGAGGATGTTTCCGCAAATTTTTCCGTTTCCCGTGCAAAGGATATTCTTCTGGAGAAGCTGGCAGTATTGGACATTGCGGAAATAAATATTTCCAGGGCTTTGTATTATGAGCTTGGCGGAACAGCATTTTATGAGCTGGTATTTACACCTTCTTACGAGAAGCTCCCAGTGGCGTCAGAGTTCGGTCAGATTGTGCTTGGGGAGGTTCATCCGAGAGGAACCGCATGGATTACTGCGGACGGCATAGCCGCAATGAATTTGGAGAATTATTGCGGAAAAATTACGGAGCAGTCTGAAACCGGAAATATTCTGACCTTTCCCCAGGTAACAGATATTCTGGAAAAATATTTGGAAAACAATACGCTCTGCGGCAATCCCTGGGCAAAGCTGACAAAGGCAGAGCTTGTATATTATCCAACGCTTCGGGATTCACAACTGATTCTGACACCTGCATGGCATGTCTACATTCCATTGAATGAAATGGAAACGGCGCTGGAGACCGGCGATAAAGCATGGCAGGAAGCGGCTGATGAAGGTGCGGCATGGAATATTTATCTGGATGCCGTGACAGGAATAATGATAAAGGCGGAATAAAATGAACGGATTTTTTTGGAAGGATATAAAAAGAAGTTTCCTGAATGTGGGGTTCTTTGCCGGGATGACTGGGGTGGCAGCGCTTTTGCTGACTGCCGCAGTGACGGGGACGCCGCCGGAACGTACACGGAGCAGTTATTATATTCTGTACAATGTGTTCGGCGCTTCGGGATTCGGGCCTTTTGCGGCTGTCTTTCCCGTACTGGCTTATTCCACCAGCTTCTGTGAAGAATATCAGAGCGGGTATTACCGCATGATTTTTTCAAGGATGAGTCCGGTGCGTTTTGGAAGAATCCGGATATGCAGCGTTGCGCTGTCCGGAGGCGTTATGCTGGCAGTTCCCATTGCAGCCGCCTGTATCATGGCTTTTACGCTTGGCGTTCCGGGTGTGCCGCAGGATTCGGATAAGGGTTTGCTGGACGGGACAATTATGCTTACCTACCTCATGAAATATGGGGATTGGTACATTGCAGCGGGGAAAACCGTTCTTGGCTTTTTGTTTGGATCTGTGTGGGCGCTTGTGGGACTTTTGTTTGCGGTATGGATTCCGAACCGCTATGTTGCTTTGATTGCGCCCTTTGTTCTATACGAATCTATGTGGATTGGGCTGGATGGGATTGTATGGCTGAATCCGATCCGGCTCCTCCGGGGGGATGATGTAGGCAGTTACCCTCTGGCCGCAGGAGTGGAATGTGTCTATATCATTATCGTGTCAGCCGTTATTATGGCAGGACTTGTGAGGAGGTATCGGAATGGGTAGCTTTGCTGTCATCACAAAGGGAATGTTTCAGCAAGAGCAAAGAAGCGGCAGGGTTGTCATGGGGTATCTTTTGGGCTTTGCTGTTATGGGCTATTGGATCGCCTGTTTCCTGCGGTATGCGGCTGACACAGGGGAGCCGGTCAACATACTGGAAGCCTTCTGCGTGGTTGAGCAGCATTATGTGAATATGCTGTTTTTAGTCTTAGGGTGGCTTTTGGTGGTGGCGGACGCTCCATTTATAAAAGGGAATCTTTATCTGCTTTTGTACCGGTGCGGCAGAAAATGCTGGAATATGGGAATGCTTTTTTATATATTCGTGCAGGCATTTTTCTATAGCGGGGCTATGGCGACATTTAGTATTATCGTCAGCAGTTCTTTTGGGTTTGCAGGAGATATATGGAGCAGTCCGGTATACGCTCTGGCGCTTGATGTCGGAAACAATCTTGGCGTCAAATATAATATTACTTTTCCGTGGCTTGAAATGATGAAAGCAATGTCCGTTCCGCAGGCGTTTGCAGTAACGTTTTTATTTTTTTATCTGTATCTTGCTTTTATGGGAGTACTTTTATATACTTTTGCATTGCTGTTTTCGGGAAATGGGGGAATGGTGGCTGTAATGGGGGTACATTTGGCCGGATATTTGCGAATGATGGATGGCCATACGGAAACTTCCCTTTTGGCAAGGGCGATTCCGGGTAATTTTATAGACGGGACGCTGTCTTATTTACAATCAGCAGCTTTATTTTTGTCAATGATTATTGTTTTGATGGTGTTATCCTCTTTTTTTATAAACCGTGTTGAATTTAACTCGGGAACGGAGGTGGATGGATAGTGTCGGAAAGTATGTTTATCAGGCTGTTTGCGGGCGTGCCTTCCGATTATTTCGGCTCTGTACCGCTCATTCCCTTCGGATGGTGGCTTTTGCCGATTGGCCTTTTTTTGCTTGCGGCGGGATTCTATGCGGAAAGGGACAGGAAGCTGAAAGTGCTGTTGCTGTACCGTTGCGGAACAGTGAAGGGCTGGTGGAAAAGGCGTTTTGGAAAAGGGCTGTTATCCGGCGTAAAGACGGCAGCATTGTTCTTGCTCATTGTTTTGAACTGGGACATTGCTATGGGGAACCTATCTGCGCTTTCCGCAGAACTGCTTGCAGAAATCATCGTCTTATGGCTGTTCCACAGTGTCAGTATGGCGGCATTGTTTGTGTTGCTGGATTTGTTTCCTGTCAGACGCTTTGTTCCGGGGGCGTTGCTTCTGTTAGAAGGCGTGACATTTATCATCGGCTGTCAGGTTCATGCGGTTTCTCATGTGATGTACGGAATGTGGGGCATGTATCTGCAAAGCAGCTTTTGTGAGGCAGGCGGCTTTTCAGCGGGACCGGTTATCGCAGCGGAAGTCGTTTTGCCGGCGGCCGGATTTTTGATCGGACGGGAATATTTGAAAAAAGAAATCGATCTTGTTTGAGGAAGGGAAGGATTGCAGCTATGGCAGAATGTATGCGTGTAGAGAATGTAACAAAAAGGTTCGGTGACGTCGTTGCGCTTGACCATATTAATATCAGTTTTGAAAGGGGGAAAATTTATGGGATTATCGGCAGGAATGGTTCGGGTAAGACTGTTTTGTTCAAAACGATGATTGGTTATTTAAAGCCCACATCCGGGAGGATTGTTGTGGGGGAAAGGGAGATTGGAAAAGATATTGATTTTGCGGACAATATGGGAATTATTATTGAAAATCCCGGATTCTTAAGCAGATATACAGGGTACAAAAATCTGGAATATCTGGCGTCTATCCGTAAATTGATAGGCAGGGGGCAGATTAGGGAGAGCATGGAGCGGGTAGGCTTAGATCCGGACAGCCGCAAAAAAGTCGGGAAGTATTCCCTTGGTATGAGGCAGAGGCTTGGTATCGCCCAGGCAATTATGGAAAACCCGGATATTCTGATTTTGGACGAGCCAATGAACGGACTTGATAATGAGGGGGTAAGCGATGTGCGGAATATTCTCTTAGGGTTAAAGGAGGAAGGAAAAACTGTTATACTTGCCAGCCATAATAAAGAAGATATTGAAGTTTTGTGTGATACCGTATATGAGCTGGAACATGGAAGGCTCCAGACCGTATGAAGCAGCAAAGGACCGCGCTGTTCTTCTAAAAGCTTGTCAAGCTGTTCAAACTGTGTCATGTCGTTACTTCCTTTCGTGCTACTATTATATGCGATTGTAGCACGAAAGGAAATAACAGCCAAAATGAACGATCAAGCAAAAGCTCCTTAGCAGATCTCCGCTCCGGCCGGCATAGCCTTCTCCGGTACTACCAAAGCCAGATTCCCGTCCGCGTCCTCCGCGCAGAGCAACATCCCTTCCGACTTCACTCCGGCCAATGTTGCGGGCTTTAAGTTCACAAGAACCATCACCTTCTTGCCCACCATCTCTTCCGGTGTGTAATGCGCCTTGATACCGGACACAATCTGCTTCACCTGGCTTCCGATCCGCACCTGGGAGCAGAGCAGCTTTTTGGACTTCTTAACTGCTTCGCAGGCTATAATCTCTCCCACCTGGAACTGCAGCTTTTCAAAGTCGTCAAAGGTAATCTCTGCCTTTGGCTCCGGATCGATCACCGGCTCCGCCGGTGCCTCCGGCTGTTCCTCCAAAGCCTTTTTTTCTTCCACCTTTGCCAAAACCTCATTTACATCCAGTCTCGCAAAGAGGATCTCCGGCTTCTCCGTCACTTTCTGACCGGACTGATAGAGGCCGAACATATTCATCACTTCAATGGAGCGCTTCTTTGCGCCCAGCTGCTCCAGAATCTTTGCAGAGGTTTCAGGCATAAAGGGTTCCAAAAGGGAAGCGCCGATGCTGATTCCTTCTACCAGATTGTAGAGCACTGTAGCCAGGCGGTCCTTCTTGCTCTCATCCTTAGCCAAAGCCCAGGGCATGGTTTCATCAATGTATTTGTTGCAGCGCTTAAAGAGAGCAAAAATCTCCGTCATGGCGTCCGCCACCCGAAGCTCCTCCATCTTATCCGCTACCTTCCCTGCCGTGCACACAGCCGTCTCCCGCAGGTCGCGATCCAGCGGCTCCATAAATCCGGGATTGCTCACCACGCCGCCGAAATATTTATTGGACATAGAAACGGTCCGGTTCACCAGATTCCCCAGGGTATTCGCAAGCTCGGAGTTCATACGCTCTACCATCAGCTCCCAGGTGATTACTCCGTCGTTGTCAAAGGGCATCTCGTGGAGCACAAAGTAGCGCACGGCGTCCACTCCGAACATTTCTACCAATTCGTCCGCGTAGAGCACATTTCCTTTGGACTTGCTCATCTTGCCATCACCCTGTAAAAGCCAGGGATGGCCGAATACCTGCTTGGGCAGAGGCAGATCAAGCGCCATCAGGAAAATGGGCCAGTAGATGGTATGGAAGCGGATAATATCCTTTCCAATCAGGTGCAGATCCGCCGGCCAGTCCCTTTTAAACTGATCTGTGGACTCTCCGTCACAGTTGTAGCCGATTCCGGTAATATAGTTGGTCAGCGCATCCAGCCATACATAGGTTACATGCTTGGGATCAAAGCTTACCGGAATCCCCCAGCGAAAGGAGGTTCTGGATACACAAAGATCCTGAAGGCCCGGAAGCAGGAAGTTGTTCATCATCTCGTTTTTCCGGGAAACAGGCTGAATAAATTCCGGGTGAGTGTTGATGTGCTCAATCAGCCGATCCGCATATTTGCTCATTTTGAAGAAATATGCCTCCTCCTTGGCCGGCTTCACCTCTCTGCCGCAGTCGGGGCATTTGCCGTCCACCAACTGGGATTCGGTGAAAAATGATTCGCAGGGGGTACAGTACATACCCTCGTAGTAGCCCTTGTAGATATCGCCCTGATCGTAGAGCTTTTTGAATATTTTCTGAACCTGGGCTTCGTGATCCGAATCGGTGGTGCGGATGAATTTGTCGTAAGAGGTGTTCATCAGATCCCAGATGCGGCGGATCTCTCCTGCCACATTGTCCACAAATTCCTTGGGCGTTACGCCCGCCTCGCCTGCCTTCTCCTCAATCTTCTGTCCGTGCTCGTCCGTGCCTGTCTGAAAGAATACGTCATAGCCCTGCATTCTCTTAAAACGGGCGATGGCATCTGCCAGCACAATCTCGTAGGTATTGCCGATATGGGGCTTACCGGAGGTGTAGGCAATAGCGGTGGTGATGTAGTATTTTTGCTTTTCCATTTTATTTCCTCTCTTTCTGCTGCATAAAAAATCCCGTCTTCCTTATATTTAAAGAAGACGGGGATATTCCCGTGTTACCACTTCTGTTCGTCTGCCTCTCACGAAAACAGACCTCTGGGAGTACCTTCATACTCCTCCGCTATAACAGGCGGAACCCTGTCGCAGCTTATCGCTTCCATGCGTTCATCTGCGCCGCTCTGAAACCATCTTCGGCCAGCTTCCTTCCTTCCCTCTCAGCCACCGGGAATTCTCTGTAGAAAATCCATCAAGCCTACTCTTTTCTTCTCTGCGTTTTCTTATTTTATAGGGAGATCCTAGCATATGAGGAATTGTTTGTCAAGGTTCTACCTTCCAATCAATACGGTTTTCCCGCAAAAGGCAAAGCCGTATTTTCGTATTCTGTCCTTTGGAATCCCTTTTTCTGTCAATACGGCTGCATAGCGCTTCTCTTCTATCTGACGTACCGCCGCTCTCACCGTGTCCGTAAGCTCCGGCTCTTCGTCCGTATCCTGAACCTTAAATTCAATGATAATCCCGTCTTCTTTTTTCGGATCTCTTGGTTCCAGCATTACATCATATCGGCCAAAACCGCTTTCGCGATTCGAAGTCAGCGTATATCTGTCAGCAAGGTCAACCATCAGCCCGAGAACAAACCCATGATAGAAGCGCTCCGGCTCCTGCCACGACGGATTTTTTCCCGTATCAAAATAGCTGAATGTTGCGAAAGCTACTTTATTCATGTACACATTCATTGCTTTGATATCATCTGTCAGCAATGCTTTGACAAAATCATTGTACACGTAGGACACTCTGCCAAACCATTTACGGATCATATTGCCAAACATAATCCGTACCTCCAGATTTGTAAGGCAAAGCTCGTAGACCTGTACCCAGTCGCCATAAGCCTGCGTCCGTGTTTCGATGCTTTTTACTCTCAGATATCCGCTGGCCAGCAGAAGGCTCCAGACTGCCTGTTCATCCCGATCCAATTGATTGTATACAATCTGCTCGTCAATTGCCGCATGGATGGATTCTCCGCAGAGTAATTTTTCAAACTCCTGCTTAATTTTTTTATCTCCTTCCTGAACCAGCTTCCCTGCCAATGTATTCGAGCTGGAGTTGGCCCAATAGGTTCCCAGCTTTTTTGCCTTTAAATAATTGATAATAGACCACGGATTATAAATATCCGTTCGTTTTCCAAAAGTAAAGCCGTCATACCAGCTTTTTACATCTGCTCTTTGCTCTGACAGTCCAAACTCCTCCAAAGCATCGAAAACCTCCTGCTCCGTAAAGCCGAAGCTATCCTCATATACTTCTGATGTAGTTGTTACCGCCTGTAAATTATTTAAATCTGAAAAAATGGATTCTTTGCTAATCCGGGTGATTCCTGTCATAAGAGCACATTCCAGATAAGGATTTGTCTTAAAGGTTGCATTAAACAGGCTTCGGATAAAAGAAGTTATCTCCTCCCAGTATCCGTTTACATAGGCTTCCTGCATGGGTGTGTCATATTCGTCTAAGAGAATAATGACCTTTTTCCCATAATACCGCGAAAGGTAGCCTGACAGCATTTTCAGAGAAAAAGAGGCTTGATAATCCTCCATATCTACGGATACGCTTCGGAAATCCTGCTTTTCCGATTCATTTAAAAAGTCTTCCTGAAGCAGAAAATCGTATTGATTGTAAATGTTCTTGATAATGCGGCAGATTGCCTTCCGTGTCTGGTCAAAGCTTGTCTCTTTCACATCCGCAAAGCTGATCATGATCACAGGGTAGGTGCCCTGCAATTCCCTGTATTGTGCATTTTTCCAGATATTCAATCCTTCAAACAGATCTCCCCTGCCGGCATAATCTACGGAGAAGAATTTCTCTGCCATGCTCATGGTCAGTGTCTTTCCGAATCTTCTCGGGCGCGCGATCAAGGTTACACTGTCCTTCTGCTCCCACCACTCCTGTATAAACGAGGTCTTGTCCACATAAAAACAATTTTCTCTTCGGATTGTTTCAAAATCCTGTTGTCCGATTCCTACTGTTCTTGGCATATTTCTACCTCCTTTCCCCAGCTTTTTCCCGAACATTGTTTTTCTCTGCTCCACAGGATTGTTAAATTCTGTCTTTCTTATAATATACAGGAAACCTCCCCTAAATACAATGTCAAAACCGGAATAATAAATAGCATTTCTTCCCGGCTTTCCTCATAGAATACACCAACAATATTTCTGGTGAGAATATGAAACGTAAAAAGCTTTTGATTGCAGGCATACTCCTGCTTCTTTTTCTGTGCTGCGGCGTTTTTTTACTTCCCCGGCTTCAGGGAACTTCCGCTGAAACTGCGGATGAGGCATTTGAGCGCTTTACTCATACATTATTTCTGAACGAGGTTTCCTCTAATGCTCTGACACTTCACTACACGCTCTCGGAACCGGAGCGTTTTGGAATTACGGATGTTCCTTCCGCTTTTTGTCTCTACTCCAAGGATTCCTCCGATGCGGCGGCTGCCGGTCTGGAAAATACCAGGCAGGCGCTTTCCGCCTTTTCCCGGGAGGAGCTTTCCGATTCCAACCGGCTTACTTATGATATTTTGTCCTATCAGCTCGAAAAGCAGGCCGCGCTGCTTAATTTTCCATATTATGAGGAAATATTAAGCCCCACCCTGGGCGCCCAGGCACAGCTTCCGATTCTCCTGGCCGAATATGCTTTTCGATCAGAACAGGATATTGAAAATTATATTTCTCTTCTTTCCACGATTGATGCCTATTATCAAAGCTTGATGGACTATGAACAGGAAAAGGCAAAGGCCGGACTGTTTATGTCGGACGAGACGGCGGAGGCCGTGATTGCTCAGTGCCGGGCCTTTCTTTCCAATCCCGGAGAGCATTTTCTTCTTTCTACCTTTGAGGAGCGGATTGCTTCCGCAGATTTTCTTTCGGAGGAGAAGGCGGAAAAGTATCTTGCTTCCAACCGGACAGTATTTTTCGGACATGTAATTCCGGCTTATGAGCTTTTGATTCAAGGTCTGACTAAGCTTAAAGGCTCCGGAAAAAATCCTTACGGACTCTGCTATTATGAGAAAGGCTCCGATTATTATGAGGCATTGACGGCCGCCGTTACGGGAACCGGGCGGAATATGGAGGAAATCCTGCTGCTGATTGAAGAACAGCTTGACACGGATCTGGAAACAGTCACTTACCTTGTAAGCCTGAACCCGGAAATTCTGACGTCCGTATCCCGGCAGACAGGACTAACGGAGCCTGCTGTTATTTTGAAAAATCTTCAGCAGGAAATTTTGGAGGATTTTCCTTCCGCTCCCTCTGTTTCCTGCCAAGTAAAATATGTGGATTCCTCTCTGGAAAAGTATTTAAGCCCGGCTTTTTATCTGACGCCGCCTCTGGATCGGATGAATGAGCATGTGATCTATATCAACCCTGCCAATCACTATGACAGTCTTTCTCTTTATACGACCCTGGCTCATGAAGGGTGGCCCGGGCATCTTTACCAGACGCTTTATGAAAATTCCTGCGGGATTGATCCGGTGCGGAATCTCTTTAACTTTGGAGGGTATACGGAAGGATGGGCTACCTATGTGGAATGGCTTTCCTATTCTTATGCGATTGCGGATCAAGAGATGGCGGAGCTTTTGGCGGCCAACGGAGCTGTTTCTCTGGGCCTTCATGCACGGGCGGATGTGGGGATTCATTATGAAGGGTGGTCCCTTGAAGATACGGAGGCTTTTTTTGCCGGGTATGGCGTGACAAATCCGGAGACGGTATATCAGATTTATCAGGCTGTTATTCAAGATCCGGGGAATTATCTGAAATACTATCTGGGAGCGGCTGAGATTCTCAAATTGGAAGGGGCGGCTGAGGAGGTTCTTTCCGAACGCTTTGTGCTGAAAGATTTTCATACCTTTTTCCTGTCTATGGGGCCGGCGCCGTTTCCGGTGATTGAGGATTATATGGAAGGGTGGATGTCGGAGCAATAAGTGTTTTCTTTCATTAAAGTGGTAAAATTATTGGGATGTATTGCTTTTGTCATTCCCTGTTGGTAATCTTTTGTATTATTAGTAATGATATGAGGTAAAGACTCCCCGGTCAAGGAGAGTCTTTTAGAAAAAGCTATCCGCCAATGCCCGCTCTGCGAGCCAGAGCGCGGTAACAGTATATGCAGATATGGAAAAAGAGTTGCATGTAACAACTCTTTTTTCCCAGAAAAGCCTTGCGGCCAATCTCCCTTACGAGACTAGATAACTTATTTGTCTATGCCTTAATTATAGCATTTCCAATAGGGAAGTCAAAAAAATTTACAGTTGATGCTATCTCGATAGCATCTGAAGCAACATCCAATTTGCCCGGAAAGGCCGCATCAGGTTCCAGTATCCGATCCCCAGGAATCCATATTCTATAGCAGTCCGAAGCTTTACTTCCATACTTCTCACATCCTCGAACCATACTTCATGTGTCACTCCGCTGCGCTCATAGGTATACCAGGGGCTTTGAGCTGTCTCATCGTATTGGATCGACGCTCCCTGTATGGCCGCCCGCCGGACTGCCTCTGCATTTCCCATGATTTCCGCAACGGATTCTCCCCTCACGAAAGGCAGCGTCCAGTCGTAGGCATAGTTTGGGATGCCCATCAGAATTTTATTCCGCGGTATTTCCGTAACCGCATAGTCCAATACCTGGCGGACCTTGTTGATCGGAGCGATGGCCATAGCCGGGCCGTGCTGATGTCCCCACTCATAGGTCATTAAAAATACATGATCCGCATTGGCCCCAAGAAGCGCATAGTCCATGCCCTCATAGAGAAGTCCCCTCTGTTCACCCGAGGTTTTTGGCGCCAGGGCTACGGAAACCTGCCATCCTTCCCGGTTCATGGCCTCCCTGAGATTACCCACAAAAGCAGCGTAGCCTTCCCGATCCTCCGGAAGAATATATTCAAAGTCTACATCCACTCCGGCATAGCCCTGTTGTCTTACGGTTTCCAGCAGGTTTTCAATCAGAATCTGCTGCATTTGCGTATCCTGGGAAACTGCTTTTACCAGCTGGTTATTAAAATTGCCCTGCTCTGAAAACGGAGTTAATACCAGAATCGGCCGGATGCCCATCTGCCAGGCCAAAGAAATCATCCAATTCTCCGATATCTGCGGCGGAATCAAGGCTCCGGCTGTTGTAAAGCCGTAGGAGAAGATCAAAAGCTCATCCAGATACAGCAGGGCTTCTCTTAAAACCGCTTCCTCGATAAAGGGGTAGGCATATCCGGTCACGTATAGGTTGTTGTCCTCCTGTCCCCGGTAGCGGATCACCAGGCTTTGCCCTGCGCGCAGGTAAGGCTGTTCCAACAGATAGGGATTGTTCCGGTAGAGCTGTCTTTCCGTCATACCATAGGCTGATGCGATTTCCTCCGTCGTCTCTCCCTCCGATACCGTATGGATGAGAGCGGGAATTAAAACGAGCACCGCCATTCCTGCCGGAAGGTAGGGCAGTACTGACAATTGATTGTCATATATCAGCCTCTGCGGGGATACGCCATATAAGGCTGCAATGCTTTCCGGCGTGTCGCCCGGTTGAACCACATAAATTTCCATCATTTATCCTCTTATTCCAGTTCCGTAGTCCCCCATACAATGCGCAGACAACGGAGATGAATTTCCAGCCACCAAAAGATGTGTCTGCAAATCCATCTGGGCATTGTATGGGGAACTACTGTTTCCAGTCCCGCAATATCCCATTCAGTACGCAATCAACGGAGATGCATTTCCGGCCACAAAAGCATGCGTCCGTAAATCCATCTGGGTACTGACTGGGATATTGCTGTTTCCAGTTCCGTAGTTCCGCAATACTTTACTGCATCATCCCGGCCAATACCACGCTTGCTGCAATTCCTGCTGCCGTAGCAAGCAATGCTCCGGTCAGCGTATGCCGGGTCTTTCTCACCTTAGCCGTCATAAAATAGACGCTCATCGTATAAAAAATCGTCTCCGTACACCCCATCATAATCGAAGCAATCAGCCCCAGACGGGAATCCGTTCCGTATCTCTGAAAAATATCCAATGCCAGTCCCGTAGCCGCCGAGGAGGAAAACATGCGGACAATCGCAAGCGGTACAAGCTCCGACGGAAAATGAATCAAATCCGTCGCATAACTCAGCGCCCCGGACAAAAAGTCCAGAAAACCGGAAGCCCGGAGCACCCCTACCGCCACCATCAGGCCAATCAGTGTCGGCATAATCTGAATCACCGTCTGAAAGCCGTCCTTCGCCCCCCGGACAAAATCGTCATAGACCGGCCGCTTCATCAAAATCCCATATGCAACCACATAAAAGATCAAAAAGGGAACCAGTAAATCTGAAGTATAAAGAATGATACGAATTGCCGCCTGCATTGCCTTGACCGCCTGCCGAAAGCTTTTTTTCTATTCTATGACATCAGATGCTGAAATATTTCTTATACAAAAAGAAGCTGTCAAAAACTCGCAAAGATCCCGAATATCTGTCTTTGCGTTTTTAACAGCCTCTCATGCCTTACAGAAAATCATCTAAAGAAGGAACATCCTCCGTAAAAATCTCTTTCCCCAAGTCATTGATTGTGGTCTTTCCAGCCTTTCCATACTGATAGAGCTGATCCAGAAATTCTATCGCCGCCCGTATCCGGGTCCGCAGCAGATACCCTCCGGATTGAACCGCCTCTTCCAATGTTTCTATAGATAAGGCCGGAGTCCAGTCATAAGCCCTTCCATGAAATTCCTGTATCTTGCGCAGTACCTCGTGGATCTCCTCCTTCGTCAGAGGCAATAGCTGAGGCGCCCCTGCCAGCATGTTCAAAATTGTCCGGGCCGGTTCCGGTTCCTCCGGGTAAACTGTCTCCAGATTCTCATATTCGTGCTTCCCTTCAATCACATCCTCCACGTAAGATGCGCTGAGTGCAAAAAGGCTGAAGGTCCGCTCCGGACACCGATCAGGAAGAAGAAAGTTTGCCATATTCCGGTAGGCATTGAGCCTTGCCTTTTTCCCGAGCCTTCCGATAAGCTCTGTCTCATCCAGCAGAATCACCCAGCCATGATACCCCATCTGTGTAAACAAATAACTCATAAAAGAAAAGTAATCCCGGCAGTGCTTCGTCTTGGTAAAGTTCACATTGTACTTCACCGGCTGTCCGAAAATACGGCGGTAAATCTTCTTCAGGGGCGCATTAGCTATAAAGTCTCCCTCCAAATCCGCCTGGAGAAGAAATTTCTCATCCGAATCCTCCGTATTCAGATAAGACCGGAACAGATAATACAGCTTATCCGACTCCAGCTGCTTTGCCGCATACAGAAGCATCTCGTTTGCAATGGGACTGTTGGCCGAAATCTTCTCCAGCTCATACATAAACCCCGGCTGCCTGCGCTTGGGAAGATAGGTATTCTGCAAAACCTTTTGATAAATCAGATACAGCTTGTCCATAGGCGTCTCTTTGCTCAAGGAAAGATAGGAGACAACCATATTGTTCGAATGAGCCAGATTAAATACGGTATTCAAAAGATGGGTCTTTCCCTCTCCATACTTTCCGCTGATCACCATTCCGCCGGAACGGCCCTGTTCGCACACGGCATCCAGACGATCCGAAATTTCCTTCATAACCCTGGGCCTTGCCTCAGAAAAATACTGTCCCACAGCCCGGGAAGGAATACCGGAACGCAATGCTTCCACAATATGCCTGGCTTCCATATCATACATCTTCCTTCACCTCCTGCATCGCTGTCCGGACCAGTCCCGGGATACCGACAGCCCCCGTTCTGGCCTGACGCAAAATCTCCTGCGCCGCCTCCCTGTCAAGGGGCCTGACAAAAATGCTGTTCTGCTGCCCGGCCAATGCTTCGGACATGCTTATGATAACCTCCTCCGTATACTCCTGAGCTGCCAGACGGTCCAGATCCACCATATCCGAAAACCGGTTAAACCGCTCTCCCACAATCTCATTTTGAATCCGCATCCAGAGAGCCTGGTAAGACTTAAGTCCTGCATTTTCATCATCTGTCAGCCCCCGATCAAAGGCATACACAAACATAATATGCTTCATACTGTCAATATCGTCAATGAGCTGGCGGATGCTTTCATAGGTATCCTCACGCTTCATCTTCGTATAATGGACAGGCTCCAGACTGGAACGGCTGATGAGAATCTCCATATCATCAATAGCAATAAACAATCCGGAATATCCTCCCATGCGGATAACTTCCGCCAGAGAGCAGAGCATATGGCGGGCATTGTACTTTGTAATCCGGCTGGGGTAAAATCCCAGCGCCCGAAGCTGTGACAGCTTAATGGTGCGATCCCCTGCAAGCCAGGCCAGAAGCAATTCCCGGTTTTGTCCCTCCAGAACCGGATATCCCAGAATACTTCCCGTAAGCATGCTGCATGCAAGGGCAAAATTATTATCCAGCATGGGATTGTCCAAAAAGATCTGCTTCAGCTGCGTTCGGATCTCCCTCTTTGTAATTGCATCCCCCGAACCGTTCTGGGAAAGATAATCAATAAACTTCATTCCCTCCGGAATTTCCTCAGCTTCAAATCCCATTTCTTTTATCAAATAGCGGCTGACCCCTTCCAGGCAGTTCAGGATATCGCATTGACGGAAAACCTCTATGTAAATCTCCCTGAAATCATGCATCCAAATATCCCGGGCCGAAAATACGGCTGTTTTATAGCCCTCTCTTCGTGCCGTTCCTGTGACCAGCTTCAAAAAATAGCTTTTGCCGCTTCCCTCTCGTCCTGACACAAACTTAATCTTGCTGCCGCCGTCCCGTATATATTCCCGGAGATACTTTGCTTCCCAGAAATCGGTAAGAAACTCTATTCCGCAGGCTGGCTTCCGATCCGCTCCCTCTTCAAACTCCAGCCTCATAGTTCTCCCCCTTGTTGAAAGAAGCGAATGGTTGCCAGGAATCTTTCCTTACCGTCCTTGTCAAGAATCCGAATCGCCTTATTCTGCTTTCGGCTTGGCCCGAACTGGAACTTCCTCCCGTTCTTTGTCTCCTCAATGCCCGAAGCGTACAGCCTTGCCAGGTCAAAGGCAAAGCTCTGCTGATCATAGTCCTTTCGGAAGCGGCTCATAGGCGCCAGTAATTTGTACAAATTAGTCAGATAAACATCCGCCGAATCATGCCTGCCAAGCTTCAAAACGGCCAAATCGTAAGCATCCGCAAGTTCATTTACAAATGCCTGGGCATTAAAGGAAACCCGATTCAGCTTTTCCTGTCCGGCTTTTACCGTATTTACAAGGCTTAAGGGCCGCATACAGGGAAGCTTTTTCCGATCCAGATACACATCCTGATTCTCCGCGTCCAGCTTTACCTTATAAGGAAACATCTCATAAATCGGGAACTCTCCTCTCACATCCACACCCTTTTCCGCACAGACCGAAAGCATCTGTTCCGCAAAATCTCCTTCTGCAAAATAGGCCTTTGAATCAAAGCTCTCGACCGTATCCTTTACATCTTCAAGGGCCGTCTTAAGGACTCCGCAGGCTTCCTGCATAGCGCTCACATCCCGCATAAGACTTTTTAGATCTCCGCCCTCTGTCTCCTTCATCACTGCCTTAAACAGCCTTTGCATAAGAGCAAGGCTGTCCTTCAAAGACTTCTCCCGGGGCTGTAAGGTTTCATACAATTCTTCATAATTCATTTTCTTATCCTCATCTCTTGTATATTAATCTGTCTGCTGCAAATTTCTATAAAAAGTATATACGATAGCCCGGGAGTTTTCAATCTTTATTCCCGAAAAATGTGCGCAAACACCCCGCGGAACAGTAATGTGTGAACTGTACGGCCCCATAAACAGCAGTTGTTTAAATTGCTAAAATGAAAATTTTTATTTTGCGCATAGGCTAAAGTATTTTTTTAACTATTTAGCTGCATATATTGATAAAATGGATACTATTTGATATACTAAAATTAGCTAAAGGAGGTGCTGGTATGATTACTGCAACTGCGACTGCAACAGAATTACAGAACAATTTTGGTCGGTATTTAAATCTTGTCATGTCCGGGCAGGAGATTGTTGTGACAAAAAATGGTCGGGAGGTAGGCCGCTTTATTCCAAAGGATGCGGCCGTATCCTATCTGACAGATTCATTGACCGGTATTTTGAAAGGTAACGCAGAACTCGATGAAGCTAAATCCGAAAGGCTGAAGGAAAAATATGAAGCTGTTGATTGATGCTAATATACTCTTGGATGTCCTTCAAAGCCGTGATCCGTATGTCCATACATCATCTGTCATCTGGAAATTATGTGAGACGGAGAGGGCAAAAGGTTATGTTTCCGCCTTAACGTTTGCTAATCTGGTCTATATTATGCGGAAAGAACTTGAACCGAAAAAGATTAAGGAAATTTTACAGGCTTTATTATTGATTTTTGAATTTGTAGATTTCAGTGTTTCTGATCTTTCCAAAGCGGCGGAACTAGGTTGGGATGATTTTGAGGATGCTATACAGAGTGTCACTGCCGACCGTGTACATGCGGATTATATTATCACAAGAAATGTACAAGATTTTGCAAAGAGCAAGGTAATTGCATTTACTCCATCCGAATTGATTGATCGGATCTAAATAAGCAGAATTTAATTGGAGCATCTGATTATGAAAAATTCTCTATACACCTGGCAGGAGGAATGTCTGGATCGGTGGTTTCAAAATCAATGCCGCGGAATGGTGCAGGCAGTTACCGGGTCCGGCAAAACTATGCTGGCTTTGAATGCCATAGAGCGCCTGGAAAAGAATCTGCCCCAAGAACTGCATGTAAAGATTGTAGTTCCCTCCGGCGCCCTTATGCATCAGTGGAGCCATGCCATAAAAGACTTTCTCTCCGACTGTTCGAAGGTTTTGCAGGGACCGGATTCCCTTCATCATCGTATCGGACTTCGGGGCGCAGGCTGCAGGACGCCTGTCAACAGACAGTATATGATTTATGTCATTAACTCCGCCCGCTATGAGTTGGCAAGGCAGATCCTAAGTGAGCTCCGAAGCGGAATCCCTGTTCTGCTCATTGCAGATGAATGTCACCGTTATGAAAGTGAACAAAACCAGTTGATTTTTGAATTTCTTCCGCATTTGAAACCCTCGGACGCTCCATTCTTTTCCCTTGGCATGTCGGCAACCCTCCCTTCCGGACAGGCAGGAGAGGGACTGGCATCCCTGCTCGGCCCTGAAATCTACTGTTACGGGATTAAAAAAGCTGCCGCTATGCACACCGTATGCCCCTGCGACATCTTTCATATCAGCCTCTCCTTTCAAAAATCAGAGCAAATAAAATATGACGAAATCACAGAACAGATGCTGTCTCTGTACCGCAGTCTCGTCAATTCCTACCCTATTTTAAAGTCTTCGAACCGTAAGGAACGCTTTGAACTTATCTCTGCTCTTACCAAAGAGCCGGATAAAAAGACCGCGAAAGCCGCATCCTCCTACTTAAAGCTCTCCTATATACGAAAAACTCTGGTCTGCCTGGCATCCGGGCGGATCTCCTGTGCCTTTGAACTGGTGCGGCGCCTGCCGGAAAACGAAAAAATTCTGATTTTCGGCGAGCGTATTTCCCAGGCAGATGAACTGTGCCGGCTTTTGCAGAAGCAGTATCCCGAAAAGGTCGGCCGCTGCCATTCCCAAATGGGCCGGACTGCCAATCAGAATACGCTGAATCGTTTTCGGGACGGATCGCTTCGGATTCTCATTGCCTGTAAATCTATGGATGAAGGCGTTAACATTCCGGAAACCTCCATCGGAATTGTCCTTTCCGGAACTTCTATGCAGAGGCAGCGCACTCAGAGGCTGGGACGCATTATCCGAAATGCTGAAAACAAGGAGAGGGCCGCTCTCTATTATCTGCATCTGGCCGAAACAACGGAGGACCGCTGTTTTCTGCCGGATGGCGGCGTATATCCGGTATATGAACTGGAATATCTTGCAAATAAGCAGATATTTGTTAATCCTGCCTATGATAAAAACGCCGCACAGCTTTTGGAGACTATGATCTCTGACGGTATTGACGAAGAACGGCTGCAAGAAGTTCGGCGCTGCCTGCAGCTTGGAAGCGTCCGCTCTGACTGGCTGCTTTCCGAAAAAGAACTGGAGCAGAGACTTCATTCCTGCTCCTCTGTTTCGGAAAAAAATTATTGGATTTGCATGAAATTGATAAAGGCATTGCCCCATAGATAGTTTATATAGGACAATGTCATAAATTTAAGAGAAAACCGTTGGATTTCCTCATACGTGTGAAGCAGAACAAAAGCAGACAAAGAAAATGGATATATCTATATCCAGACGGCAAAAAACGCGAAAAAGAAATACAGTGCCAAAACACGGATGAGGCGTTGGAATTTTCCTTCCCCATACCATATGACGCTGCGTATTGTCCACATCCGGTTAAGCACGGGGGAATATGAGACATTGACCGTCTGCCGAAAGCTTTTTTCTATTCTATGATACAGAAAGCGAAAATATTTCTTTGCCTCATCCTTTTCTTCCCAAAAGCTTCTCCCTTTGGCGAATACGATACTCTCTCGGCGTCACCCGGTATACCTCCCGAAATACCCGGTTAAAGGTCCTCTGGCTTTCAAATCCTGCATCCATATAAATCTCCGTAATGCTGCGCTTTGTGTATTCCAGAAGATCGCAGGCATAGGAAAGCCGGATTTCATTTACATACCGGTTAAAATTCGTGTGAAAGACACCGGAAAACACCCGCGACAAAACATACCTGCTGACCCCTATCTCCAAAGCCATCCCTGACAGGCTCAGTGGTTCACGAAAATGAGCGGAAACATAAGCCACTGACTGCTCCACTATATCCCCGCTTCCCTGCATGCTTCTTTCCGTAAGCTTCAGAAGAGGAATACACTTTGCCAGAAGGATCTGCACATACGCCTGCCCTGACACCGGCTCCGGCTCTTCGGCCTCCTTTAAACACATCATAGCATTGACAGCCTCGCCAGGCACCTTTTCCTTGCGCAGTACCGGATTCTCAGGAACATATTTTAAAAGCTCCTCCCCAAAAGCGCCGTATACTCCAGGATTCGCAATCACATAAAAGGCTCTTCCCTGCTCCTTTGAAAACACCTGGTAATGGTGAATCATATCCGGAAACACAACCCCGAGATCCCCTTCCTCCATGTGATACAGCTCCCTCCCCATGCCCAGCTCCAGGCTTCCCTTAGTCACATAAACAAACTCCATAGCCCGGTGAAGGTGGGGCGCCGTATGCCCAGGCTCCTTGTCAATCAGCCGAATATCTGATATTGATGCTTCATAAAAAGGATACATTCCTTCCTCCCTTCCTGCAAAAAATGTCTGCTTTCTGTTCTCATCTGGCGCGTAATTCTCTCTTCTGTCTGCTAGAATAAGCCTGTAAATAAGAGAACCGGACAGCTAAAGCTTTCGCAAAGCTGTCTCTGACGAAAGGGGGATTAGCATATGAGCCGAATCAGACATTTTATCAATGAACTTCTGGACTTCTATGCGGTTTATTTCAGCCATGTATACCACGCATAGAAGCCGCCTATTTAAAAAGGCACTGTCCCATAGAGTGTTTCTATAGGACAATGCCCTAATCCGGACTGCCTTCTATCTTATCCAATAAGCATCCTCATCCTGTTCCCTAAGCTGTTCTTTTAGCTTTACATTTGCGCCTTCCACATTCATCCTAGAGAGCACCAGGGTAATCACCAGATTGATAATCAAAGGAATCCACAGATACATAAAATAAAGCATCTGCATACAGGATTCCGGCTGAACGGCAAGATTTTTATCGAATCCGCTTGCGGCAAGCAGCCATCCTGCAATAGCCGTTCCAAGGCCGCCTCCCAGTTTTACCCCCAGAGAGGTACAGGAGTACATGGTTCCGTCTACCCGTTTGCCTGTTCTCAAATAGGTGTACTCGGAGCATGAGGCAATCACCGCATTCATATCTCCTTGCCAGGGTCCCTGCCCGAAGGCTGCGATTCCCGTAAAGAGCAGCATCAGAGGAACGCTGCCAAGATAGCCGGCCACAACCACCAATGCGCGGCCCAGAGTTCCAAGCATATAGCCTCTTAAGTTCAGCTTATACATGCCCTTCCACCTGGCTACCAGAGCAGGGGTAAATACAAGAGCCGCAATCAGCGGGATGTTCATAGCCCAGGAAAATACTCCGTAAAGATTTTCATTTTTCAGAACATAGGTCATATAGTAAATGCCCATGTTTATCATAGCCGTGTAGATCTGCTGGAGGATATATACCACACAGATCATCAGATAAAACTTGTTGGAAGCCAGAAGCTTTGCGGCTGTGGCAAGCCCGTATTTTTCCTCCGGCTTATTCTCCCCTGTGCTTTCACGCAGCTCTTCCTCCGAAAGCTCTTTAACGGACAGAGCGGAAACGGTGTTAACAACCAGGCCGGCCAGTGCATAGATAATGGCAACCATTCTCCATCCCCCGGCCCCGCCGCCACAGGCAGCCACCGCCTGAATGGTAATGGACTGAATCAGCAGGCTTGTGCCGAATGCAAAGATAAACCGGCAGGACCCCATCTGTACACGCTCCTTGCTGTTTTTTGTCACAAGAGCGGTGAGGGCGGAGTAAGCAATGTTGTTTGCCGTGTAGAACACCGCATTTAACAGGGTGTAGGCGATAAAGAACCATGCGTACTGAGCCGTTTTTCCCAAATCTAAGGGGATGGCAAAGATAGCGGCCAGTGTGACGGCGCAGCCGATATACCCGTAGAGCATCCACGGCCTCGCTTTTCCGAGCCTGCTTTTTGTCTTGTCGATCATGGCTCCGAAAAAGATATCCGTCACCCCGTCAAAGAGCTTGGAAGCCGCGATCAGCGAGCCAACCACACCGGGATGAAGCCCTACGGTGTTGGTAAGGTAAATCATTACAAAGGAGGATAGGAATGCATATACCACATTTCCTGCAATATCTCCGGAACCATATCCAACTTTGTTGTACCATTTTAAATATGTTTTTTCCTGCATAAGTGCTCCCTTCTATTACAGTTTTGCACCTATTGAGCAGTACCCGATCGTATGGATGAATCTCCGGCCTCAAAGGAATATGTCCGCCTGTCCATCCGGGCACTTTCCAATAGGTACTGTTTGGAATTATTGTTTTCATCTCTCTCGGACATCCGGTTCCGGATTCTGCATGCTGAGACGCCCGGGGGAAATGATGCTGCTGTATTCTGCTGCAATTCACAAAGTGAATTGTAACCTACTTCTTTTGAAACGGCACAAGCTTTATTTCAAATGTAAATGCTTCTTCATCAAACCGATAATCTTCCTTAAGGTTCGGTCCGCAACTGTTGGAGCCAATTCCGTTCTGGGCATAATCCAGGCACAAAACGGTGCTGCCGGAAGGCTCCAGCTCATAGCAATGTGTTTTTCTCTCCAATTCCTCCTGTGTATAAACAGATGCGTTAAACGAGAACGGCTTTTCGGATACTGCCGTCAGGCCGCAGGCGCCTCCTGATAAAGTCACATAGTCACAATCCATATGGCTTCCGTTCTCCTGGGGACGAAGATAGTCCTCATGAAGCTTTTGAACCGGGGCCTGGTACAGCCCGTGAACAGATGCCCGGCACTTATCCCTGTAGCTCTCATACGGACCCATGCCATAATAGGAGACCTGGTCAAGCTCCGGATTCAGGAACAAGCGGATTCCAAATCTGGGAAGCTCCGGAAACTCCATATTGCGCCTTACGGAAAGGGAAGCTCCAACTCCTCCGTCCGCTCCCACCTGCCAAACGGCTTCTATCCGCATCATAGGCTGCACCGCGGCGGCTGCAACGGACATATGGCTTCGTATCTCCACACCGGTTTCCGTCCGGCTGATCACGGCATCGTAGGCCCGCACATAAGCCCGGTCATACTGGGCGCGCTTCCACTCCAGCTTGATATACATATCATTATCCGTAGGCGCACGCCAGATATTCACCTCCATAGGGCGGTTCAGGTATTCGCGTCCCTCGAATTGAAGCCCGGAAAACAACCCGGTCCGACGGTCAAAGCAATAAGTAAAATTTTCTCCTTCCAGTACAAAAGCTTCTTCTGCTTCCGTAATCCTGATTGCAATCTTTGCAGCAGCCTTCTTTGGCTCCATAAGCCTGCATACGGTCTGATTTCTGTTATCCCCGATCTTAAGGGGAAGCTCTTCATATCCCAGCAGACAGCCGGACGGAACCAGCGGCGTTTCTTTTTTCTGATAATAGGTAAGCTTCAAATAGACCCGGCCTGATTCCGGTACGCTTAGCCGTAAAGGAATATTTCCCGTCTGTCCCGGTTTTATGGAGCAGGCCGGAAGCTTCCCTGTCTGCAGGTATGCGCCGTCGCAGCTTATCTCGTAATGAATTTCAATTTCTTCCTTAAGGTCCGTAAAATCAAGATAGCTTTGAAGCGTAAGTTCTCCTGTATTCTGATCATAGGAAACAATCCTTGCCGGACGGTATACGTTACGATATTCCAAAAGTCCCGTATGAGGCCGGCGGTCCGGATAAACCAGGCCGTCCATGCAGAAGTTTCCGTCATGGATTACCTCCCCGTGATCTCCGCCGTAAAAGTAAACATGTTTTCCGTCAAAGGTTACTCCGTGATCAATGGCGTGGTCACACCACTCCCAGACAAAGCCGCCGCACATGGCTTCATTTTCATGAAACAATTCAAAATAATCCTCCAAATCCCCCGGGCCGTTTCCCATAGCATGGCTGTACTCGCAGAGAATCATGGGCTTTGCGGGATCATGGGTCAGATAATCCTCTATATCTTCAAAGGAGGGGTACATCCGGCTGTATAGATCCAGGTTGGAATAATCATAGGCTTTTCCGCTCTTTCGATATCTGGCGCTCTCATAGTGGGTCAGCCTGGAGGCGTCATATTCCTTTGTCCACTTAAGAGCCTTTTCAAAATTGCATCCGTAGGCGCTCTCATTTCCCATAGACCAGATCACGACGCAGGGGCGGTTTTTGTCTCGCTCTACCAGAAGGCGTACCCGATCCAGAATGGATTCCTCCCACATGGGCGCGTCCGCGATAGGCTCGTTCCAGCGGTCGAATTTATTGGCATCGGAGTTGTCCCGGTAATAGATTTCCGAAGGGCCGTGGCTCTCCAAATCCGCCTCTCCGATTACCAGGAAGCCGTATTTGTCGCACAGCTGGCAGAATATGGGGGCGTTGGGGTAGTGGCTTGTGCGGATTGCATTAAAGTTATGCTGCTTCATCATGGTCAAATCCGTCATCATCTGCTCCCGGCTTATGGCAAAGCCGGTCAGCGGATCGGAATCGTGGCGGTTCACTCCGCGGAATATCAGGCGCTTTCCGTTAAAATATACGGTTTTTCCGACAATTTTTATCTCGCGCAGCCCTATATGATCCGTGATAACCTCGTGTTCCGTCTCCAGTACCAGGGTGTAGAGATACGGCGCTTCCGTATTCCATAAAATCGGTTCCGGGATATGCAGCAGCAGTTTTTCCCCTCCCTCAAGCCTTTCGGAAGCTACAAGACGGTTTTCCCTATCATAGAGAGAGGCTGTTACCGGGATCTGCTCCTGAACAAATGTGAAATCTACCGTTATATTTGCGGTATTATTTTCCAAAGCTGTCTTTACAAAATAGTCCCGTACAGCCTGCTTCGGGCGTTTCAGAAGGTATACGTCCCTGAAAATGCCGCTCATGCGGAATTTGTCCTGATCCTCCAGATAGCTTCCGTCGCACCACTTAAGAACCAGTACGGCCAGACGGTTTTTTCCCTCCGTAACTGCATGGCTTATATCAAATTCGCTTGTACTGTGGGATACCTGGCTGTAGCCGATGTAAGTTCCGTTGAGCCATACGTAAAAGCAGGAATCTACGCCCTCAAAGTTCAGATAGACCGCAGGCGCTTCCTCATCCCTCTCATAGCCAAACTCCCGTATGTAGGCCCCGCAGGGATTGTCCTGGGGAATATAGGGCGGGTCAAAGGGAAACGGGTAGCGGATGTTGGTGTACTGATGAGTGTCATAGCCTGCTGTCTGCCAGTTGCCTGGTACCTGGATACGGGCGAAGGATGAGGCGTCAAAGTCTGTCTCATAAAATGCATCCTTCAGCTCATAGATGCTTGAATGGTAAGAAAAATGCCATTCGCCGTTTAAGAGCTGAAACTGGTCCGAATCTTCCCGGCTCTCCACAAGGGTGTCCATCCGCATAGACGCCGGAATGTAATAGGCCCTGGGCGGCATGGTGTTTTCATGCAGGACTTTTACGTTTTCGTAGTGTCTTGGTACAATCATAAATTATGAAACCTCCTGTTCCTTTTCTGTTGCTTGATTGGACTCTTCTTTTCCAATTTTTTCTCCGCTCTTTTTACTTTAATCCATATTATAGTGACTTTTGGACGAAACGTCCATAGACTGCATTAGACAAAACATGCACAAAATGATACAATCTACGCAGAAAGAGCTTTTTCGGATATACTAAGGGATATAAAACAGATACGGCAGCTCAAAAAATGCATAAAAGGAGGCCGGCAAAGGTATGTATATTAATTCCGCATATTTAAATAATTCTCTGGTGGATTTTAAGGATAAGAGCAAGCCTCTGGTTGTGGGAAGCTGCGGAACTTATCATCTGTATACCAGGCCCAAGCTTCCTACCTACCGGCCCAAGGGAAGGGTGGATTTCCAATTGCTGTACATTGCTTCGGGCATTGCACATTTTTACTTTGATAATGACGAGACGGACACGGTTGTACCCGCCGGGCATATGGTGCTCTACCGGCCCAAAGAGCCGCAGCGGTATGTGTATTATGGGAATGAGCAGACAGAAGTGTACTGGGTGCATTTTACCGGGAACAGTGCAAAGAAGATTCTCGCAGGCTATGGAATTACAAATGAAATGCGTGTGCTCCCCACCGGTACTTCTTTGGATTATGCCCGCATTTTTAAGCAGATGATCCATGAGCTGCAGCGGTGCCAGACCCATTATCCGGAAATATTAACCCTGCTGCTGCGTCAGCTTTTTATTCTGATTCACCGGCAGCTTACCAGGGAGCACACCCGGAAAAATGATTATCTGGAGGAGGAAATGTCTCTTGCCATGCAGTTTTTCAATGATAATTACAATACGGAGGTGAATATTGAGGAATACGCTTCCGCAAGAGGCATGAGTGTGAGCTGGTTTATCCGCAGCTTTAAGCAGTATACTCACACTACGCCTATGCAGTATATTGTATCGAGACGCATTACCAATGCGCAGATGCTTCTGGAGACGACCAATTACAACATTACGGAGATCGGGCAGATTGTGGGATATGACAACCCTCTTTATTTCAGCCGGATCTTTCGGAAGCAGAAAGGAATGTCGCCTTCGGATTACAGAAAATCAGGGCAGACAGGAAAAAATTAGAACATCTGCTATGCCCTGGCCGTAAATTCCTGTCTTCTCCCGAACAGATAGTCTCCCGGTGTCTTTGTCATCTTTGATATCTGATCCAAAAAGAGATTTATCTGCAGGTTTTTATTGGCCTGGAGCTTCTCCCGGACGGATGCCAGAAAGCTTTCCTTGCTTGTAGTATCCGTCCCGGCAAAGGTCTGGTCAAGCTCTACCTTTTGAAGCTTTTCATACTGCTCTTCCTGTTTTTCTTTATAATCTTTTCGGTTGGTCTTTATGAGATCCAGATTTTTCATGGCCCATCGAACCATGAAAAAGGCGGCTTCCGTATTTCCCGAGGTTTCTTTTAGCTTCTTATAGGTTTCATATTCCTTCGGGGCTTTCATTTCCATAGCATAAAGATACTCCTTTGAATGGTCCTCGTGGACATAACCGTTTCCGTCGATTTGTATAACATTCTTTACATTATATTCCATCTTACAGTCACTGACCCGCGTTCCCTTTGTACCGATCTTGGCAATGGAGCGCATAGCCTCCATAAATGAGGCTTTCGTCTTGCCGTCCATAAATTGATCCGCAAGGTATTGCGCCTTTTCCACACCGAGGCCAATACGGGCCAGACGGTCCGCTTCCTCCAGGCCGTGGACATTGTAGGGCAGAAAATCGTTTCGGATAATCTGATAGACATTGTCCTTCAATTCCTGGCTCTTTCCCTTAAGCGCGTCGGTGATTGCATTGTCAATCCGGGCATAGCCTGTGTGGAACGGGCTGACCGGACCTGTCTCAATCACGATTGTGCCGCGCTTGACAGGGGCCGCAGGAGATGTGGCCGTACTCTCCGACAGAGCCAATGGTTTCTCGTTCATGGGCTTTTTGGAGGAAAATTCGTTTCTTATCTTCGCATCCTGTTCCGGGGTAATCTGATCTTTCAGGGGACGGATTGGCTGGTATGGGGCAGAGTGGTAGCAGGTGCATTTTAACATGGCGGGGCCTCCTTTTGCCGTATAGATATTTGTTTATGCCTCTTTTTTGCGGGCAAGGTGCTGCAAGATACCTTTAATGACTGTTTTCTATCTATTAGATATATCGGCAGGAATGGAGGGCGGTATAATGTATTTGGGAATATTTACGAAAAAACGGAGAGCCTTACGCTCCCCGCTTACCATCCATCACCTATAGAGGAGTATACTTCCTCACCATAGATTTTTTTCAACAGTTCAACCTTTGATAGAATATATATCCGGTACAAACTGATCCGGATATATATCACTTCCGCAATAGCCGCAGACTCCCATCCGCGGCGAATTGCAGACCGGCAAAAGCATTTCCTCTCCACACTCATGAGTCTCGGCACAATCTTCACACAGCAAACCGCCTCCCTCATAATAGCATTGTGTGCATATATACACCGCCGATTTTTTTCCGCATTCCTCACACAAAGTTTCAACCGGATTATTTCTGGACAAGATGATTAATTTCTCTTTCCCGTTGTTCCTGATCCGATAATTTACAACCGTTATCATAAGCTCCGTAGTGGAACCGAAATCATATTCATAACCAAAAGTCATTCCTTTTTCCAGCACGGATTTCAATTTATAATTCATATTTTTTGCCGGTTCGCCCCAGAAAAAATTATCCTGCGGCATAACATCATAGCAGACGCCGTTTATGTCAAACGCACTCAAATGCCCGCAGCATTCTAACCATATATCCCTTAAAAACCGATCTAAGTCTTTTAATAATGCCGTCTCTTTTATCTCCACGTACAGCCAGTGCTCTCTGTTGTATTTCGGATAAATAGCAAGTTCAAAATATCCGGTCTTCTTACCGCCGGTCTCTTCCGCCCATTTTTTCTGACGTTCTTCGCAAACCGGCAGATGCTTGTTCATATAACTGAATGTATATTCTTTTCCGCAATATTTGCATTTTCCTTTTGTACGTTTTGCCATTTTCTGCTTTCTCCTTATGTTTGATACTGCAAAATTAATATTCAAATTTTTCTATTCTACATTGATGCTTTTTACTTTTCTTTTCATAGTTAATCCCAACAAGCAAAACATTTCCTTTATACTCTTTTAGTGCGGCTGCATACCTTTTATTTTTAATCTGGCTGATCGCCCCTTCTGCAGTTTTATCCCATTTCAGCTCCAAGATCAAAGCCGGTTTTAATGAAGTGCGTTTAGGAAGAAAAACGATATCAGAAAAGCCCTGGCCTGCCGGCAGTTCCCTTATAAGAACATAGTCTTTACACGCACTATAATATGCCAGCACAATCACGCTGCTTAGCGAAATCTCGTTATTGTAAACAAGACTGGATGTATTTTGCATATGAACTTCCTGTATCATTTCTTCCACGGCTCTTTCATCCATATCTAAAGTTGCCCTGAGCAATGTCTCTGACGCATTTACTGCTTTTATCACTTCATCCCATCCATCATTTTTAATTGCCCGCAGAAAGACACTTCTCACTTCCTCATTTGGAATAAATACTTCTTTTGTTTTATAATCATAGGCTAAATATCCCATATGAATCAGCAATGTAATGACATCATCGGCTGAATTAAATGAAGTGATATCATTTTGGAAAGCCTCTACATCAACGTGGCATCTTAACCCTCCCAGCATGTCCACAATCAATTGCCTTAATCCCTTAAAATCCATTGCAATATATGTCAGCAGTGATTCATATGTTTCTGTTCCGGACCAGTAATTTCCAAATTCTCTGCTGTCCAGCGCCTCAACTACGGAATTAGGGCTGTAAATATGTCCAATCTTGTCAAAATAATATCCATCATACCATCTTTTCATTTCCTTAAATGGCATATCATATTCTTTGCACAGAGCTTTTACTTCTGTTTCTGTAAAACCAATATACTCTGCCATCTGTCTGGCACTGACCATTGTATGTTCCCTGAAATTATTCAGTGCTGACTGTGTACCGTATTTTTTAATCGGTAAAATTCCCGTGATATAAGCCAGTTTTAAAAATGCTCCTGATGGAGTTCCTTTAAATAATCCCCTCAGCAAGTTAATATATTCTCTTTGAAGTTTTTCGTTATTCTTGTCCTCCCTAAACAAGCAATCCCATTCGTCAATAATAATGATAAACTGCTCTTTTGTAGCGACATTAATTTTTGCCAGCACAGACGGCAATGAAATATCCGTATCTTGAACCCATTCCGAATACGCCATCCTTAATTCGGCAATCACTTGTTCCTGAATATAACTTACTATTTTAACGGAAGAATCTCTTTTCATTTCCTCAAGCGCATTTCCATATATCCATTGAATATCCAGGAGGAGCACATTATATTTATTTAAATGCTTTTCAAATGATTCATCTTGTTTTATCTTAAGTCCGGCAAACAATCTTTCAGAACGACATCCCTTACTATAATATGCCGCAAGCATTGTTACAGCCGTCGTTTTCCCAAACCTTCTCGGCCTGCTGGAACAAATAAGCGGCCTGTCCTTTCCAATTCGGCTGTTTGTATATTTTATAAGCTCTGTCTTGTCCACGTACAATTCGGAATTGACAGAAACCGCAAACGGTTCATTTCCCGGATTTAAGTAAATTCCCATGCCTGTATGCTCCTTATTTTTAACCCTCTTTATACGTAACAATAATAATCGTTCTGCGCAATAAAATAGCCTTTTCCATTGTAAAAAATTGTTGAAGTATAGATTTTACTATATTCTTTCAATGTTTCATTGTCAATACATTTATTAGATTTATAAAGGCGGAGAGCCTCACGCTCTCCGCTTACCATCCACCACCTTACAATAAACAACCGCCACCGCCGTGCTCACCATCGTCGCCGCAATCGCAGGACCTACAATCACCGCCGGGTTCACACTCCCGTACTGGCTCCGGTAAGCAATGATATTCACCGGTATCAATTGAAGCGATGAAATATTAATAATGAGAAAAGTACACATCTCATTGCTCGCCGTGCCTTTCGGCACCGGAGTTCTGATGCTTCTGCCGCCTGTGTGCACTTTTCCTTGTCTCCGCTCCTCCTCCAGCTCCTCCAAAGCCTCCATTGCTTTCAGCCCCGCAGGCGTCGCCGCCCATCCCAGACCGAAGATATTGGCAATGATATTGGTGGTTATGTACTCTCTTGCCTTATGTCCCTTTGGAATCTCCGGAAACATAAAGCTGATAAATGGCTGAAGCTTTCTTGCCGCCTGCCGGATCATTCCGCTCTTCTGAGCAATCTCCATCAGCCCCACCCATAGAGACATCACGCCTGTCATTGTGATGCACAGGCTCACCGCATCCTTTGCAGAATCCAGAGCCGCCGTAGTAAGCTCCGGAAGCCTTCCCTGAAAGGCCCCGTACACAACACCCACAAGCAGCATAATTCCCCACAAATAATTTAACATTTCACACCGTTTTTCCCCTTTTACGATCAATATATTCTCTTGTGTCCCGAGCTATGTTTGATTAGAATTTTTTTCTTAATTTTCCTTATTTTTCGCGATTTTTAACGAATTTTTACTCGGAAATTTTTTTCATTTTTGCGCGATATTTGTCAATTTTGGTCTTGGAATCTTGCGCACTTTTTGATATACTTACAAGCATGAACGTGCTACTATCGCAGAAGGAGGAGACACAATGAAAAACACCGGTGTAGTCAGACGACTAGACGAACTGGGACGTATCACGCTTCCAATGGAGTTACGAAAGGTATTTAACATTGAAGAACGTGATTCTCTCGAAATCTATGTTGAAGACGACAAAATCATTTTAAAGAAGTATGCACCAACGGATATTTTTACAGGAGAGCGAGATGATTTGATAGAGTATCACGGTAAAATGGTTTCAAAAAAGACCATTGAGGACCTTGCAAAACTCGCTGAACTGATTTAAGTATTCGTACATAACAAAGTTATTTGTTTTAAATAATGAAGCAGGAGTGATACGTCGCTCCTGCTTTTTACATATTAAATGCTCGGCTGTCTTTTTCCTCTATTGCCGTTCCAGCAGCTCCTGATACACATCCCGCCGGGACATTCCCCGATCCTTTGCCACTAACCGCATAGCCTCCTTATGAGTAATTCCCTGTTCCTCATAAAGCTCCATGTGCTCTTCCAGCGAAATCTCCTGCCAGGCTTTTTTTTGCTCCTCCCGGATTTCCTCTGCCGGTTTTCCTTCGATAACCAGAACACACTCTCCTTTTGGCTCTTCTGTCTCATAATAACGGATCGCCTCATTCAAATCTGTCCGAAAGGCCGTCTCATGCTTCTTCGTAAGCTCCCGGCACACCGTCAGCCTTCGGTTCCCCAGAAGCTCATAAAGCTCCTTAAGCGTCCTTCCAAGGCGGTGAGGCGCCTCATAGAGAATAATAGTTCTTGTTTCCCCCCGCAGTTCCTTCAGCACAGTCTGCCGCTCCTTTTTATCCGCAGGGAGAAAAGCTTCGAAGGCAAAGCGCCTGGTGCTTAAAGCCGAAAGGGTAAGGGCCGTAATGCAGGCCGAAGCCCCCGGAAGGGAGGTTACTTCAATCCCCTCCTGGGCGCACATTTTTACAAGCTCTTCCCCAGGATCTGAGATTCCCGGCGTCCCTGCATCTGTAATAAGCGCTATATTTTTCCCCTGCTGTAAAAGGGCGACCAGTTCTCTGCCTTTGTCATACTTGTTATATTCATGATAGCTTGTCATAGGTGTATGAATCTCAAAATGGTTCAGAAGCTTGATACTGTTTCTCGTATCCTCCGCCGCAATCAAGTCCGCTTCTTTCAAGATGCGAAGCACTCGAAGGGTAATGTCCTCCAGATTTCCGATAGGCGTTGCACATAAATATAATTTTCCCTGCATCTTTTACTCCTTACCTCAAAATTCATCATCCGGACATCCCATCAGCACACAATGAAATATTGAAAGGATCATATCAGTATCCATAGATATCATAAATCTCATCTGTATACACGCCCTGCTCCTGATACACAATTAAAGGTTTTTCCACCGTTATCCGGGCTCTTCCTCCCGAAAGCCCTTCAATAAGGACCATATTCGGCTCCTTGTCCACAAAAGGGTACACCAGACGCATCCTTTTAGGCTCCAGCTTATACCGTACGAGAAGCGTCAAGATCTCTGCCAGCCGAAACGGTCTGTGAACCAGATAAAAACGCCCTCCCGGCCGCAGCACCTTGGCTGCCTGTCTCACGACGTCTTCCAAAGTACAAAGAATTTCATGGCGGGCAATGGCCTTGGGCTGCTCCGGATTCACCAAGCCGTGATTTCCCGTCATATAAGGAGGATTGCAGGTAACTACGTCAAAAGAAGCAGCTCCGAAAAGAGCTGCCGCTTCTTTTATATCTCCGGTCACAATCGAAATGGAGTCTTCCAGATGATTGTATATCACGCTGCGCCTGGCCATGTCTGCGCTCTCTTCCTGAATCTCCAGCCCGACAAAGCTGCATCCTTCTGTCTTTCCCCGCAGCAAAATGGGAATAATGCCGGTTCCCGTTCCCATATCAAGCGCCCTTTCCCCTGCTTTTACCCTTGCAAAGCCGGACAGCAGTACCGCATCCATGCCAAAGCAGAACTTTTGAGAATTTTGGATGATCTGATAACCATTCCGGTGCAGCTCGTCCAGGCGCTCCCCTTCCTTTAGCTTAATTGTCATCTAACTTTGATTTTCCTTCCTGACGCTCCAAAGCCTCCAGCTTTTTCAACTCTTTATCAGCAATATCGCCTTTGTCCTTTCTGCGTCTGGGCCGGAATTTGAGATCATCTACCTTATACTCGCGAATCTCCTTCTCATCCCCGTCCAGGGTAACAACCACCTTGACCTTCTGCCGCAGAACATTGACACTCTGCACCTCACCCTTCAGCCCGTCATTTGTCGTCACATGATCCCCAAGGCTGGGAAGGCGGCTGTTAAGCTCTTCATAAGTCTCCTGTTCATGCTTTAAGCAGCACATCAGCCTGCCGCACACACCGGATATCTTTGTAGGATTTAATGACAGATTCTGCTCCTTTGCCATCTTAATCGATACAGGGATAAATTCTGATAAATGTGTATGGCAGCAGAGACTTCTCCCGCAGATTCCAATACCACCTATAATCTTTGTCTCATCCCGGACACCTATCTGGCGCAGTTCGATGCGTGTCTTAAACACTGCCGCCAGATCCTTCACCAGTTCCCGGAAATCAATTCGTCCGTCTGCCGTAAAATAAAACAATACCTTATTATTGTCAAAGGTATACTCCGCCTGTATCAGCTTCATATCCAGCTTATGCTTTCGAATCTTTTCCAGACAAATATAAAAAGCTTCTTTTTCCTTCTGACGGTTAGACGCCTCCTTGGCATCGTCTTCGGCCGTGGCAATTCTCAGGACCGGCTTCAAGGGCTGTACCACCTTATTGCCCTCTACCTCCTTGGTGCCGACCACCACGTATCCGTATTCTACTCCCCTTGCCGTCTCCACAATTACATGCTTTCCTTTGGGAATATTCAGCTTTCCCGGGGAAAAATAATACACCTTTCCCGCATTCCGAAATCTGACTCCTATTACCTTTTCCATCTTCAATTCTCCTTTATGGTCAGCAGGAGAAGCTCCATGACCAGTTCGAAATTCACGTTGGCCTTAAGACGTGTCTTTGCCTTCTCCAGCGCTTCTATAATCTGCTCCAAGCCCTCGTAGGATATCCTGGACGCCTGAAAACTAATATAATTGATCTCCTCTGAAAATACAAGGCCGTCTATCTGTCTCGTTGCCTTAAACAGTAAAACATCTCGGTACCATAGCACTAGCAGATCAAGATAATCATTGATGTCCGCTTTATAGTCCGCCACCTTCCGGATAGCCTCTGTAATCTCCCAAAGTTCCATATCATTCATATGGCGCACCAGATGAATCGCATGATCCTTCAGCTCCGAGAAATGCTCCGACAAAGCCAGCATCCTCGCCCTTCCTACATTTCCTCTTGCAAAAGCCGTGCACAAATCTGCCTGATAATCCGGAAGCTTCAGCTCTTCCATCAAGTACTTTCGAATAAGGCTGTCCTTCACCGGCCGCAGCTTCAAGGTCACACACCGGGAAAGGATCGTGGGCAGAAATGCTTCTGAGTTTGTTGTCAGCAGTAAGATGATTCCATAAGCCGGCGGCTCCTCAATCGTCTTTAAAAGAGCATTTTGTGCCTGAATCGTCATCTTCTCCGCCTCATCTATCAAGTATATCTTATAAGGACTGTTATAGGGGCGAATCTGAATATCGCCGCAGAGCTGTTCACGGATATCCTCCACTCCAACGGAGCCGGCGCTTCGATGTTCCACCTGAATGATATCCGGCTGATTGCCGCTTACCGCCTGCTTACAGGATCTGCAGCTTCCGCAGGGAGATACTCCTCCCTTCTCACACTGCAGCGTCTGGGCAAATGCCCGGGCTATCAGACTCTTTCCAGAACCCTCTTCCCCGTCTAAAATATAGGCGTGGGAGATCTTTTTCAGACGAATTGCATTCTGCAAATGGCTGATTAACTCCTCATGACCGATAATATCCTTAAAATCCGGCATACAATCTCCCTCCCCCTGTTTTGTACGGATTCTATTCATTATACCATATCTTATTTCGAAAGGACAGCCCTTTATATTCCCATTTTCTCCAATATATAACCCGTAATCTCCTGAATACATTCCTGAAGATCTTTGTTGGAAAACCGCCGCTCAATACCGGCCTTCAGAAGCTTATCCTCCGCGAAGTCAGCACTGTCCGCCAAAAACCTTCTGCAAAGCTCCGCATACCTTGGCTCCTCCTGACTTCGTTCCCGATCCAGAGCCCGCTGCAGCCGCTCTCCGTCCTCAACCTCTATATAAACAGGAATCACCTTATCCGCGCCGTAATATTCCCGTATAGCCAAAAAAGAATCCAACACGCCTATCATCACATAATCATAACGCTCCAAATCCGTATGATCCCCGTCTGCCGTAAAATACTTCCACGTCCCATGAACCGTTTCATAGGCCCGCAGCTCAATCACTTTTCCTGCCGCCTCCATACGGGCCAGCTCCGCCTCATCCGTAAAATGGTATTCCACTCCCGGCGTTTCCTTTGCCCGGATAGGGCGTGTTGTATAGGGCACAACCGGCCGAAGCATAAGCGTGTGATTCCCCAACAGATTTTTATATATCGTATCCTTTCCGGTAGAGCTTTTTCCAAATACATAAAAAATTTTTCCCATTTACGCCTCCGGGCAGAGATATCCCCCTGCCAATCATGATTTTCAAATTACTGATTTGTATGTCCGCACCTTATCACCGGAATCCTCCCTTTTTCATCCAATCCGTGCAGTTCCCGGCCTTCCGCAGCCCAGCGCGCTATCTGCCTGCAAAGCCGCCCTGTAAGCTTCTCTCCGGGAATGACAACAGGAATCCCCGGCGGATATACATAAAGGTACGCCCCGGAAATCCTCTCTTCTGCCTCTTCAAGCTTTGCCCATTCCTTTTGACACTCTAAGGCTTCTCCCAGTGTTAAAACCGCTTCCCCTCTTTGAAGCTGCCGTATATTCCTATTCTCTCTGCTGCTTACATCAGCACATCTTTCCCCCTCAACCTCATCCAGCTCATGGAGCGCCCGGCTTAACCGTTCAAAATCTTCCTCACGGTCCGCCACGCTGGAAATGCCTATCACATAGTCTTCCGCCGCCATTTCCATTTCCAGATGATATTGGCATCGAAGCTTCCGCATAAGCGACATTCCTGTCATGGATGTATTTCCCGTAGAAATCACAAGCCTGGAAGGATCAAAATCATAGATAGACGCTGTTCCTACAATCTCCTGCCCCGCCAGCCTAAGCCGTTTTAATGACTTGCAGCTCTCTCTGAATCTCTCAAGACGCTTTTGATATGCACCGAACAAGACGCTGCCCTCCCGCTCCAGCTGCTCCATACAGCTGTCAACAGAGGCCATAAGCACATAGGAAGGGCTGCTGCTCTGATATACGGAAAGATAATAACGAACTCTCTCTCTGTCCACAAGATTTCCCTGCATGTGCAAAAGCGCGGTCTGTGTCAAAGCCGGCAGCGTCTTATGAACGCTTTCGATCACTACGTCTGCTCCGGCTCTCAACGCATCCTCCGGAAACCATTCGCAAAAGGGGAAATGCGCGCCATGAGCCTGATCTACAATAAGAGGTATGTTATACCTGTGGCAAATCTCTGCCGCTGTCTTTACATCCGTACAAATGCCCTCATAAGTAGGCGATGTAAGAAATACCGCCTCAAGTTCCGGATGCTCTTTCAGAGAATTTTCCACATCCTTTGGTGAAATTCCGCCATTTATCCACAGAGTTTCTTCTGTTTGTGGATAAAGATATGACAGCTTCAAATTGCGGAGTCCCGCACCGTGGTAGGCGCTGCGGTGACTGTTTCTGGCCATCAAAAGCCGGCCTCCAAAGCTCGTACATCCGGATATGGCGCTTAGAATCCCCGCCGTACTTCCATTGATCAAAAAATGCGTCTCCTCCGCCCCATACAGCCGCGCCGCCCGTGCCTGAGCCTGTGCAAGTATTCCCTGCGCCTGCGGATGATGCAGATCATCGAAGCCATCAATCTCCGTAATATCTATTTGATAAGGATTCCCAAGCTCTCCCATTTGCCGCTTATGCCCCGGCATATGGAATCCATAATAATCTGACTCTGCATAGGCTAAAAGTCTTTTCTTAAGAGAGCCTTCTGCTCCTTGCTTTTCCATCCTGCACTCCTGTCTATAAAAACGGCTCCAGGCTCCGCTCTAAAATTCCTTTTATATAAGCAATCAAAATCCCATAGTTTGTCATGGGAACTCCTGCCTTTACCGCCCGTGATAAGCGATTTTTCATCTCTCGCTCCTGAAGCATACAGCCGCCGCAGTGGATAATCAGGCGATATTCTTTCAGATCTTCCGGAAAATCCCCTCCTGAAGAAAATACAAACTCCGGCTGCTTCCCTGTATGTTCCCGAATCCACCGGGGCAGCTTCACGGTCCCAATATCTTCACACTGGCGATGATGCGTGCAGCCCTCGCAAATAAGAACCTTATCTTTGTCCTGCAATTGTTCCAACGCCCTAACTCCTGCTGCCGCCTGCTCAAGGCTGCCCTTATAGCGGGCAAATAAAACAGAAAAGGAAGTAAGCCATACACCCTTAGGCACCAGGGCATTTACCTTGTCAAATACCTGACTATCCGTAATCACAAGCTTCGGCTTTTGCTCCAGTCTGTCCAAAGTCTCCTTTAGCTCCGTATCCCGCACCGCAATTGAGACCGCCCCGGACTCCAGGATATCCCGTATCGCCTGCTGCTGAGGTAAAATAAGCCGGCCTTTGGGAGCGCTCTTATCAATTGGCACCACCAGAATTACAAAATCGAGCGGCTTTAGTAAATCTCCAACCAGCCTTTTTTCCCTTCCTTTTTGGGGAAGAAGCTCGGCCAGCCGCTCCTTTAACATCCGTATCCCTTGACCTGTATAAGCGCTGACGAAAAGGACCGGGAGTTCCTCTATCACAGGTTCAGAAACCGTTACGCCCAAATCACATTTATTATACACGATCAAAGCAGGAGTCCCTTGCTCCTTTAACTCCTTTATCAGCTTCAAGTCTTCCCCGCTTATACCGAGAAGCCCATCCACCACCAGAATGGCCAGATCCGCCCTTCCAAGCGCCTCCCGGCTTTTCTTCACCCGAAGCTCTCCAAGGCATCCTTCATCGTCAAGCCCCGGTGTATCTATAAACACAACAGGTCCCAAGGGCAGAAGTTCCATAGCTTTGTACACCGGATCTGTAGTAGTTCCCTTTACATCCGATACAAGAGATGCTTCTTGATCTGTAATTGCATTCATGATGCTGGATTTGCCCGCATTTCTTTTTCCGAATATTCCTATGTGAATCCGCTCTGAGGAGGGCGTTTGATTTAAGCTCATTGGTATCTCCTGTCTTGAGTATTGAATTGCCTTTATCTTACTATATAATTCTTCAAATTGCCAGAGTAAAGTCTTGAAGGCTCATGATTCTTGTTAATACATATTGTAAAAAAACAGGAGTGAAACCTCACTCCTGTTCTCTAAGCTCTCTAGAATAGTTACAATTCACACCCACGCCAATCAGCGGAGTGATTGACGTGGGTGTGAAAAATAACCTAGAATATTCTTCTTACTGCTAAAATCGGCTTATAATTGGCCGGTGATGTATATTTGATTCCGGTTGCTGCCGTACTTGCATGTACGATGGTGTTATTTCCACAGTAAATACCTACATGGCCGCTATAGCAAATGATATCGCCCGGCTGTGCTTCCGCAAGGCTTACGCCGTATCCTACACCGCGCATTGCGCTGGAGGAATGGGGAAGTCCCACGCCGAAGTTTGCGTATACGCTCATTACAAATCCGGAGCAGTCCGCGCCGTTTGTAAGGCTGGTGCCGCCGTATACATAAGGATTGCCTACAAACTGGCTTGCAAAGGATGCCACCGCATTGCCGCTGCTGCTTCCTCCGCCATTGCCCACGACCGTATCCTGGCTGCCCTTTGTCTTGGCTTCCACTGCCGCCGCTTTGCGTCTTCCCTCTTCTTTTGCTTCTTCTTCCTTCTGTAATCTGGCTTTCTCCTCTTCCTTGGATTCCGCCTGAACAAAATCTGTCCGCAGGTCCACAAATTCCTTGGATACCCAGCCGTCACCTTCCTCTATGGATACCTGAACCCATTCGTCGGTCTCATCGGTTACCGTAAGCTCTTCCTCTTCTCCGATAAGTCCAAGGATGCTGGCTTCTGTGGTAGCCTCACTTCGAACGCGCAACGTCTCTGTTGTAACAGTTGCAACCCGCTTACCAACCTCGGCTGCCAAGGCTTCGGCCTCGTCGCCCGTAACCACATAATCGCTCTTAACGTACCCTGTTACGGTTCCTGAAGTAATCTTAAACCAACCATCCACATCTTCCTCGATGGTTCCAGCAGATTCATTGTAAAGCTTTCCTAATATCTCGCCTTCTTCGCTGGGAAGGCTTCTTACATTCACATAATCATTCACCTGTGCTATGCAGACGCCGTCGTATTCGGAAGGCGTCAGCTCTTCAACTACTTTCTCATCTACTGTAGGATCCGCCGTATGCGCCTCTGTCATTACCGACGCGATTCCTTCTTCTCCAAAGGAAAATGAATTGCTTGCTTCTGCTTTGATACCTCCCATGCTAAAACAAAGCGCTCCGGTCAGACATAATGTTGTAATCTTATATAAACCCATTGTTTTACTATCCTCCGTAATATTCTTAACTTAATTATTACAAATTTGTTAAGACTTATGAAAGAATTATAACAGTCTAATTACTCATTGTCAACAGTTTATGCTATTTTCTGCGGAATTTCCATGAATTTCTATGTCCATACTCTTGACTTTCATCAATATTTTGCTAGAATATAAGAAATAGTAATTGTTACTATTATCATCATTAAAAAGGAGATTCATATGACTGCCTTAAAATACAGCCGCCAGCGGGAATCAATCAAAAGCTTTCTGCTTTCCAGATACGATCATCCGACGGCAGATACTATTTATATGAATGTACGCAAAGAATTTCCCAATATCAGCTTGGGAACGGTCTACCGCAATCTGGCTCTTCTTACGGATCTGGGTGAAATTATCAAGATCACCACAGACGGAGCGGATCGCTTTGACGCCCATGTAGAGCCTCACTCTCATTTTATATGTAGGGGCTGTCATGAAGTGCTGGATATTCAAATGGAGGACGAGGACTTTATTGATGAGGAAGCGCAGAAAAAGTTTTCCGGACGGATCGAGGGGCATACGGTACAGTATTTCGGCCTCTGCGAAGGCTGTCTTGCAAAAAAAGACGCGATTTCCGAACAGGCCCGGGCTTAGAGCGTATATGTAAATAGAAGTCAAATATTTTTTAAAATATCACTTGACGCTTGGCTCAACATGTGCTATCTTAATAATAACAGTAATCGTTACTGTTTTATGGCAAAAATAATTTTATATAAGAAAAGGAGAATAAAAAATGAAGAAATTCGTATGTCAGGTTTGTGGTTATGTTCATGAAGGAGATTCCGCTCCCGAAAAATGTCCTCAGTGCGGCGTTGGTCCGGACAAGTTCACGGAGCAGGCAGAGGGCCTTTCCTGGGCTGCTGAGCACGTTGTAGGCGTTGCTAAGGGTGTCAGCGAGGATATTCTTGAGGACTTAAGAGCAAACTTCAACGGTGAGTGCTCTGAGGTTGGTATGTACCTTGCTATGGCAAGAGTTGCCCACAGAGAAGGCTATCCGGAGATTGGTCTGTACTGGGAGAAGGCAGCTTACGAAGAGGCTGAGCATGCTGCTAAGTTTGCAGAGCTTTTGGGTGAGGTAGTTACTGACAGCACCAAGAAGAACCTGGAGATGAGAGTTGCCGCTGAGAACGGAGCTACCGCAGGCAAGTTTGACCTGGCTAAGAGAGCTAAGGCTGCGAACCTGGATGCTATTCATGATACCGTTCATGAGATGGCTCGCGACGAGGCTCGTCATGGCAAGGCATTTGAGGGACTTCTTAAGAGATACTTCGGTTAAGAAGAAATGCTGTAAAATCAACATTTTTGAGAATCTAAGGGTATGTTGGAGTAATCTGACATACCCTTATTTTTGTGCAAGCGGTTGTGTCCGGATGTGGGTTTTGTATTCATTTATAGCGAGGGGATTTTCTGCTTATAAATGAAGCAGGACGGCTGTCAGCCGTCCCACTAATTTTTTGTGTACTTCAATATTAGTTCTCAATATTTGCTTGCCCGCGCTGTTTCTTTTGATGTCTTCTGTACATCTCTTCTCCGGTTACTCCAAGCACTGCGATGAGCAGCAGCCACCACCAGGACATCTGTCCCATCTCTGCAACCGGTCCGACAAGAGGAATCGGGAAGTCTTCCATGTTGACTTCGCTTGCCATCTCTTCCGGTCCGGCAAGTGGTGTTACTTCATCTTCTAAAGTTGTAAGACCTTCCGCCCCATTCTCTTGCGCATCGCCAGCGTCAGCTACCGTAGGCCCGGCAAGTGGTACTGCGGCTGTGGGAATATTCACTACCGGAGCTGCTACAGGTACGGGAGCGCCAGCATCTGCGGCTCCGCCGCCTGCTCCACCTGCTCCGCCACCGGTTGTTCCACCTGTTCCGCCGCCAGTGGTTCCTCCGCCGGTTGTTCCACCGCCAGTGGTTCCTCCACCAGTCGTACCGCCTGGGGTTGTGCCTGGCGTAGCATAGTCAAACGGGAAACTAATATTTTTTAATGTTTCTACTGCTGCCTTTAAGCGCCCTACCTTTTCATCCTTCAATTTTTCATTTGCTATCGCATAATTTTTTTTCGTATCTTTTAGATTCTTATAATAGTCGGTTTCAGCTGTTTTCGCAGATACATCTAATAATGAAGCAACCGCTCCAGCAATACCCAGATAAGCCTTATCTACATTTACCTTTACCTGATTGGCAGTCTTCCAGCTCTCTGTAACTTTTTTATTTTCCTGCTCTGCTTCTCCAAGGACATTTGCTAATTCCTTTCCGTCGCTAAGGTATCCATCAACTACTGCTTTTACCGCATCATTTTCATCTCTGCCAGATACACTGCTGCCCAGTTCCTCTTTTGCTTTTCCTAAAGCAGTCTCAAGCCCATTTATAATATCTCGGTAATTTTCTACATCTTTTTGATAATCCTCATCACTTAAGCCCCTATCTACATCACCTTTATCTGTAAATTTAGCTTCGTTACCAACTGCCATACTAGACATAGTATTATTATATGTTTCACCTTCTGGTAGATCTTTATACTCTATTGCACCCAGACTGATTCCAATAACAATACCATCTTTTATAATGGGTTTCCACTCCGGACGCACAACACCCAAAGGGCCATAGCATGTGTATTTTGGTTCCTTTCCATATTCTGTAATCACCTCAACTTTGCTGTTTCCGATCATTCCAGCAACATTTTCAAAGTAATATTTTTCTGTTTTTATGGCATCATCTATAATATAACCGCCGCCCTCTGTAACATGAACACGATCACCCTCTACCTCAACCCCATTTAACTCATATGTGGGTACTCCATTATTTACTTGAATTTTTAATGAGTCACCTTTTTCTGATTCATAGATGGGATTTTTTCTAACAACATCTACCCCTGTACTCCCTTTTGTATGTGTGTAGTCAAAGTACTCTTCTTGTATACGAACAAAATTGCCTTCCTCATCATATATTTTATAAGAAACTTTAACATAATTGCTCGTATAGTTATCCTTGTCTGCATCAGAGTACCATTCAACTATCTCTATATCTTCTGTTGATTTTACAATGTTGTCTTTCAAAAGAAGATATTTAATACGCGCTTCTGCACTGGAATTTAAACTCTCAATATAAGCCGTCCACTTTTTAACTTTTTCCTTCGGGTCTTTTTCTTCTTCCCATTTCTTATATGCCTCTTCTGCATTTGCAGAAAATCCGTTACCATCTTTGTCAGCTACTGAATTAAAAATTTCCTCATAAACCTCATTCTTTGCACTGTCTAATTCATCCTGCGCCTTTTCTACACCATTAATAGCCGTTATAATCTTATTTACTTCCCCACAGGCATCCAAACACTCTTTTTCATATTCTGCTGCCTTCTCAAAGGCATCCATTGCATTATCAAGTGCATCTTTTGCGTTACCTTCGTTCAGTTCCAAATTTTCAATCCCAGTTGCAAGGTCTTTTAAAGCATCAGCATGATCTTTGAGTGCTGCCTGATAATCTTTAATATAGCTTTCTACCAATGCAAATACCGTCGTAGCTTCATCACCACTCCCCAGTTTCACATCTTTAAACTCCATAATACTGGCTATATAATTTTCCATTTCAAACTTATTCAGTTTTCCAAGATCCGGTATCTGATTAACAAGTTCAATAAGTTCTTCCGTATCCTCATTGTTTTTAAGTTCTGTTACTATTTGATCTTTAAGTGTTTCCGCCTTATCAAGTACATTCTGCAAACCTGTCTGCGTACTTTCTGCTGCTTGTACGGCATCAGTTAATTCGCCTACTCCTTCTGCATCTTGTTTGATATCATTCGCCTTACCTGCTGCGTTTTCTTGAGCTGCTTCTATTCTGTCAATCTGATCTGTTACGGTATTTATTGCATCTGATACTTCCTGAGAGTTAAAATCTTTTTCTGCCTGCTCCACTTTACCAAATAATCCATCTTCTGCTGTTGCATCATCTATTGTATCCTTTACTTGGCTTTCTGCTTCTTGTGCTGATGATGCATTATCATACTCTTTTTTTGATGCATCTTCTGCCACATCTGCCGTATTTTCTACTTCCTTCACATTTTCTTCCGTTAAACCATCTACGGATTCTATTACTCCATTGGAGCTATCATTAACCGTATCAACCTTATCCTGTACAATTCCTGTTTCATCTTTTTGCGATTCTTCCACCGCTGTATTTAACTCATTCAGTTCTTCTACATCTTTACTAATTTCACCAAGAGCGTTCTGCGCATTATTCAATGCATCACCAATATTATCCGGCACGTCAGCATCCTTTACTGCTTCTTGTGCATCATTAACTTCTGTCTGAGCACTGCTAAGATTATCTGTCACTGCCTGATTATCTGACGCCGCCTGCTCTGTCTGCTCCTGATTTTCGGAATTCGAAGTATTAGATTCCACAACCAGATCTAGTTCCGGCTCCATCTCATTGTCCGCCAAAACCGTCAAGGTCGGGGATGTAGCTGTCACAAGCGCCATAATACCAATCCCAATAGAACTTACAACTTTTTTGTTTACCAAATTTTTTCTCATCATTACCTTTCCTCCAAATAATTAATTTTCTTCCATTGCTATTCTGTCAAAGAGATACTGCAGGACATCTTCTGTAAATTTTTTGGCTGCGACTCCTATCAGATAAGTCCTGTATGCTGACAAAAATCTTCTTTTGTTCATCGCATACTACAATCACCCCATTTGCCGGATACTGTACGCGGACAATTCGCCTTTTTTCTTCTTGTTCCTTCTCCACCGTCATTGTTTCCTTTCCTTCATTTGCATTGATATCTCTATTACGTTATCTATTATATCAATCATGGTATCCTGCAAACTGCCTCATTCGATCCGATTTAAAATAAAATTTAAAAATTTCTAATAAAAATATTAAAAAATAACAAAAAAAGACTCCGCTGTTTACGAAGCCTTTCAAATCCTTTTTACAATCTATCTCACCATTTATTTTTCTATACCTGATCAAACTCCTGCAGATGCGCGGTCTAACTCCTGAGTCATATCTGCATAATACCACAGCTCGCCCTTTCCTGCCCTTTGCGAATAAACTCCCTCAATTCTCCGGAAAATCATTCCGCAAAATTCCATCCTCGTCTTAACCATCATCAAAATAAAATGTCTGTTTCCATACCTGGTAAATGCATCCCCGATTCGAAGAGAATCCCCAATCACACCCTTCAAAAGCTGCATCTGCTCCTGAAGATCCATTGGCCTTTGGGTGTTTTTCTTTTGGCTTAAGGTAAGAAACATCAATACCGCCGGAAAATCATTCCGTTCCTTTGCCCGTACCACGATGCGGCAATAATCTACAAAACTGGGATAGGTGCAGTAATAAGCCCCTTGCACATCCTTTTCCGTAAATATAGCCTTTTGGATATCCTCTCTTTTTCCGCGAAAGACCTTATCCATATTTCTCCAGCTGTCCGCATCATTTACATCCCTTTGATGATTCTCATCCATGAGTTCCAAAGACTCAAAGCACTCCTGCATCTCATCAGTAGGTGCGGAACCCATCTCCCTGGCATAAAGCTCCACCGTATCATGGTAGATCTCCAGCGCTTCATCATAGCGATACATTTCCAGATTGCAGCGCATCAGCTTAAGCTGCCAGTTCTCAAAAGGATAGATCGAAGCTGCTCTTGCATAAAGCTGCAATCGATTTTTATAATCCCAGTTCTTTTGAAGCTGATTTTCCAACTCTTGAGTTGCCCAAATATATAGCTTCTTATAATACTTACTTTTTTGAAAAAACCACATATCCGACAAATTAGCCGGAATCAGTTCTCCGCGGTAAAGCTCATTAGCTTTCCATAAAAGCGAGGTTCTTTTTGCCCCTTTCTCATCCTTGGCCTGCCTCAAAGTCTCTTCAAACTCCTGCGTATCCAGCTCCAGGGAAATACTGTCGTTAAAATAACACATTCCCTCCCGAACTTCCACATACTCTTTCTTCGGCAGTCCTACTGCTGTCAATTGTCCTTTCAAACGATAAATAAGATTATTCAGATTCATATTACGATTTGCCATATCGGCCTTTTCATTCCATCCGTAAAGATTATCCATAATCTCACTTTTAGAAATACCGCCCGGCAGAGACAGCAAAAGCATCTGAAACAGCCGAATTGACTTAGAACTTCCGATTTTTTTTAATACTACCGCATCCTCGCCATAATGCATGGCGAAGCCCCCCAACATCTGTATTCGCAAAACCTTTCCCAATATAATACCCTTCCCCCTCTGACAAGACATCTGTTAGTTTTCTTATTTTTTCCATCCCTCCTATAATTTAAATTCTATCATAATTATTCAAAAAAGCAATGCCAAGTGTTGACATTTTAACGATAAAGGTATAATATATTAACATCTACACATAGTATTAAAAACTACATGTCAAAATATAGCTATAACAAAAAAGGAGACGTCCATATGAAATTTGAACTTCAAATCAAAGATCCCGGCAGCGCTATCACACATTTTATCGGTATGCTTATGGCAGCATTTGCCGCCACCCCCTTACTAATCCGGGCCGCCAGACAGCCAGATATCATACACCTAATATCCCTGGCCATCTTTATCGGAAGCATGATACTGCTCTACGCAGCAAGCACCACCTACCACACCTTAAACCTATCTGAGCGCTCCAACCGCATCCTCCGAAAAATAGACCACATGATGATTTTCGTCCTTATCGCAGGTTCCTACACTCCCGTATGCCTCATCGTCTTGGGCGGAAAAACAGGCTACGGCCTATGCGCCCTCGTATGGGGCATTGCCCTGGCCGGAATCCTCATCAAAGCCCTTTGGATCACCTGCCCCAAGTGGTTTTCCTCTATATTATATATAGCTATGGGCTGGGTCTGCGTCCTGGCCTTCACCCAGATCCTCAACTCCCTCTCCTCAGCCGCTTTTGGCTGGCTGCTGGCAGGAGGAATCATCTACACCATAGGCGGAATCATCTACGCCCTAAAACTACCGATCTTCAACTCAAAACACAAAAATTTCGGCTCCCACGAGATCTTCCACCTCTTCGTCATGGGCGGAAGCATCTGCCACTTTATCATGATGTACGTATTCGTAGCCCCCATGCCAATCTAACGCAAGGTTCATAAAAATCAAATAAAACGCACAAATCAACCACAACAACATCCAAAGGCTTGTTTTCAATCCCCCATATTGAAAACAAGCCTTTCTCCATCATTTTACATCCCTACCATTTTCTCCATCCCCAGTTGCCAACCCCCACAACATCCCCTATAATAAAAGAACGACATACCTTCAATCATACATACACATACACACCCCCAAAACCAGGTGCGGCCGTGCAGGAAGCCGGCACACTTTTCCAATATCAAGTGTCCGGCTGTTCACGCACACGCTGTCTGATATGGGCGAATATTGTCCTAGCCTCCAAAAAGCTTCCCAATATCTTCACAGGACAATATCCGCACAGAGCAGACAGCGTGTACGTGAACCGTCCGAACACAGATATGGAAAAGTGTGCCGGCTTCCTGCACGGCCGCACCGTCCCCCCCACACAAAGGATCCTTTATGCAAGCCTACACCTACATCCTAAAATGCTCCGACAACACCCTCTACACCGGCTGGACCACAGATCTAAAAAAGCGCCTAACCACCCACAACCAAGGCAAAGGCGCCAAATACACCCGCTCCCGCCTCCCGGTCACCTTAGTCTATTACGAAGTATTCAACACCAAAAAAGAAGCTATGTCCCGGGAATCCGCCATCAAAAAATTAAGCCGCCCCCAAAAGGAACGGCTTATTCACTCAAACCCTATATCTACCTAAAGCTCCTCTGCCCTTCACACTTACTGCAGCAGCGTCATAGGATCTACACTCTCTCCATCCTTACGCACTTCAAAATACACATTGCATCCTTCTTGGGCATAATACTTCGTAGGCTCGCTCACATACCCGATTGTCTCTCCTGCCTTACGGTAATCTCCTTCCTTTACCGTAAGCTCCTTAAGCTGACCATAGATCAACTCATACCCATTACCAATATCCATCGTAACCGTTGTTCCCGTCTCATCCAGCGTCTCAATGGCCGTAACCTTTCCCTGAGCCGCACACATCACGGACGCATCCCGGCTTCCCTGTATAATTACCGCAGGATTATATTTATACTGATTTAAGGTAGAAAAATAAATTGTTTTATCCATACTGTAGTCCAAAATCACATTTCCTGCAATGGGCCAGAAAAGCTTGTCCGTTTCCGCAGAAAATGAAAGAGTCGGCTCCTCTGCCATTGCATCCGAGACAGCCTCTTCCATCTCATCAATCACAATATTTTCCGCAATCTCCGTTCCTTCTGACTGAAAATCACTTTCCAGCTCCGCTCCGTCAATCACCGGAGATTCTTGACTTTTTTCTTTATCCTCTGTCTCCATCTGCCGTTTTGCCGAGGCAGAAGCCGCCTCCTGCCGCTGCTCAGCCAGTTTTTCCTCTTCTTCCTCCTGTACCTTTCGTGCTTCCTCCTGTTTCGCCCGCTCCTCTGCCCGTTTTTGCTCTGCCTCCGCTACCTGCCGCTCCAACTCCGCCTGCTTCTGCTCACTCTTTCCTACCGTATACATACCAATCATAGCGACTACGGCAAGAAGGCATAGACTGAATGCAACCGTGACGGCTCTTCCTCCCATAAATGTACTCTTTCTCTTTCTTTTTACTGTCATAAGCTTCACCTCTATACTAGATTTCACACCTTGCTTTGTGCTGCTAATCATAGCATAGCCACTTTATCAGAAGCTTATACATTCCACATTTTTATAAAAATAGTTTAATATTTCCAGGTAGGTCTGTTCCTTCCAAGCAAGCTGATTTGCCTGATACATACTCAAACCCAGGCCGTGTCCAAGCCCTTTTGTAACAACACGAATCCCTTCTTCCGTCTTATCCAGTGTAAAGTTGCTGGAATTTAGACAAAAGCGGCTGCGAAATTCCTCGCCGGCCAAGAGTTCATCTTCCATGCGAAGCTCCGTCACATAACCTGCATCATCCTTCGCTGTAATTTCCGGAAGCTCCTCAAGCTCCAAAAGCTGAATATGCAGATAATCAGCCGATTCTATATCCTCAGGACAATCTACAGACTCCAGATAGGCATACCCCTCCCCCAAAAGCCTGCCGTCCCGGGTTCTTCCCGCACTTACCGCATGATATGGCAGCTCAATGATCTGCCCTTCAATTGTCAGTATTTGTCCTGCTGTAGCTTCCACGGCCTCCCAAAGCTTTCTGTCATATTCCTCCCACTGTTCATATCCCCACAGCTCTTTCAGCTCTTCCGGGGAAGAGTAATGAAAGCCCATCTCTTTTAAATCCTTCTCCTGAATGGCTCCGGCCGCCTCTGCAGGAGTCTCGGCGCCATAAAATTCCATGCCCTTTTTCAGCAGATTTGTTCTTATAATTACTGCCTGCGCTTTTAATGCCTCTTCCTGATAAGTGATCTGCATCTGTCCCGGCAGAATCCCTGCTATATAATCTTCGATTCCCGGCCCTGTCTTAGTTTCCTCCTGTCCTTTCATATTTCCTGTGCGGAATACGACCGCAACGTAAGGGAGCAGTATCAAAATGATAAAAATAGATATCCCTGTTTTTATTTTTTCTCTCATTTTACATTTTATGAACAAGCCGGAAAATTAGACATAAAAAGACTGTGCAATTCCCAGAGTATCAGTACTCTGCTCTTAAAATTACACAGTCTTATTTATTCCCTCAGGAATCAGCTTATTCTTTGTATGCCTGCAATGCAGATCTTACAGAGTTACGCTAATCTTATCCAGATGCCAAATGTCATCCACGTACTCCTGAATCGTCCTGTCAGAAGAGAACTTGCCGCAGGAAGCCGTATTCAGAATAGCCTTCTTTGCCCATCCCTTTTCATCGCGGTATGCTTCCTCCACGCGCTTGTGTGCATCCGCATAGGAACGGAAATCCTTCAAAATGAAGTAAGTATCCGCACGATCACTGCTCTTGGTGTTCAGCAGGGAATCATAAATATCCCGGAACCGCTCCGGATCGTTGGGGGCATAGTAGCCATTGATAAGCTGCATCAGCACCTGACGGATATCCTGATCCGTATTGAAGATATCCATAGGATTGTAACCGCCGTTCTGCTCGTAATTGATAACCTCGTCAGAGCTTAAGCCAAAGATAACGGCGTTCTCCTCACCCATTTCCTCCACCATCTCTACATTGGCTCCGTCCATAGTTCCGATGGTAATAGCGCCGTTCAGCATGAACTTCATATTACCGGTACCGGAAGCTTCCTTGCTGGCCGTGGAAATCTGCTCGGACACATCAGCCGCTGCGAAGATCCACTCCGCATTGGATACCCGATAATCTTCAATAAATACTACCTTCAGCTTTCCGTTAATAGAAGCGTCGTTGTTGATCACTTCTGCCACGGCATTGATCAGCTTAATGGTCAGCTTTGCACGGTGATAGCCTGCAGCCGCCTTAGCGCCGAAGATAAAGGTTCTCGGATAGAAGGGCATCTCGGGATGCTCCTTGATCTGATTGTACAGATACATCACATGAAGAATATTCATCAGCTGACGCTTATACTCATGCAGACGCTTTACCTGTACGTCAAAGATAGATCTGGGATCTACCTCCACCCCATTATGCTCCAGAATGTATTTTGCAAGGCGTACCTTATTCTGGTACTTGATATTCATAAATTCCTGCTGAGCCTTTTCATCATCCGCATAAATCTTAAGCTTGCTGATCTGAGACAAATCCGTAATCCACTCATCACCGATGTGCTCGGTTACCCAGGACGCCAGCAGCGGATTGCCGTGAAGCAGGAAGCGGCGCTGTGTGATTCCATTTGTCTTATTGTTGAACTTCTCCGGCATCATCTGGTAGAAGTCTTTAAGCTCCTGATTTTTCAAAATCTCCGTATGAAGTCTTGCCACACCATTTACGGAATAGCCTGCGGCAATTGCCAGATGAGCCATCTTCACCTGTCCGTCATAGATAATGGCCATCTTGCGTACCTTTTCATGATCTCCCGGATATTTCTTCTGAATCTCCAGGATAAAGCGGCGGTTGATCTCCTCAATGATCTGGTATACGCGGGGAAGCAATCTGGAAAACAGCTCAATCGGCCATTTCTCCAATGCCTCTGACATAATTGTATGGTTTGTATACGCACAGGTCTTTGTGGTTACTTCCCATGCTTCATCCCACTCCAGGTGCTCCTCATCAAGCAGCACACGCATCAGCTCCGCAACTGCTACGGTCGGATGTGTATCATTTAACTGGAAGGTTGCCTTCTCATAAAACTTACGAATGTCCTTGTGAACTTCCTTATACTTTGCCACTGCCCTCTGAACGCTGGCAGAGATAAAGAAGTACTGCTGTTTCAGACGAAGCTCTTTTCCTGCCATATGGTTATCATTTGGGTAGAGAACCTCAACGATCAGTTTTGCCAGATTTTCCTCCTCCACGGCCTTCTGATACTCTCCTTTGTCAAAGGAATCCAGGTGGAATGAGTTCATAGGCTCCGCATCCCAGATACGAAGAGTATTGACTACATTGTTGCCATAACCTACTACCGGCAGATCACAGGGAACCGCACGAACGCTCTGATAGCCCTTCTGTACAAAATGATTCCTTCCCTTTTCGTCTATCTCAATATCTACATAGCCACCGAATTTTACAATCTCAGCATACTCCGGTCTGCGAAGTTCAAAGGGGTTGCCGTTCTTCAGCCACTCGTCCGGCACCTCAAGCTGATAGCCATCTTTGATCTTCTGTTTGAACATTCCATAATGATATCGGATTCCGCAGCCGTATGCCACATAGCCCAGGGTAGACAGGGAATCCAGGAAGCAGGCTGCCAGCCGCCCAAGTCCGCCGTTTCCAAGAGCCGCATCCGGTTCCTGGTCCTCAATCAGATTCAGGTCGCATCCCAATTCCTCCAGAGCTTCCTTTACGCCGTCATAAAAAGTCAGGTTGATCAGATTGTTTCCCAAAGCACGCCCCATCAAAAACTCCATAGACATGTAGTAGACAATCTTAGGATCCTTCTTCTTCATCTCCTCCTGGGTTGCAAGCCAGGCATCAATCACAGCATCCTTGGTAGCCAATGCTACCGCATTGAAAATCTGCTGCTGGGTCGCCTCCTCCATGTTCTTACGGTACAGTGTCTTTACATTGTAAACAACACTTCTTTTGAAGAGTTCCTTATCAAAAGGTCTCTTGCTCATGGTAAATCCCTCCTGTTATATTATTTTTCTTTATGGACGTTCCACACCCAGGGTTACTTCCTCCCCGTTGATGCTCCAGTCCTTTACATATCCCTTTGTCTCACCGATTCTTACCTCAAGAGCCAATACCTCTGACTGAATGGCTTCCCTGTGAGATGTAAGAAGCTCCGCTATCTTATCATTTCCCTGACAATAAACAACGATCTTATCCATCACCTCAAAGTCGGCTTCCTTGCGCATGGTCTGAATCTTGCTGATGATCTCCCGGATAAAGCCTTCCTCAATCAGCTCCGGCGTCAGCTTGGTGTCAAGAACCACCGTAATCTCATTGTCTCCGTCAGATACATAGCCCTCAGTTTGGGCCATATCGATCAGCAGATCTTCTTCTGATAATACCACAGATACACCGTTTACGTCAAATGTGAGGCTGCCTTTTTCCTTCAGCTCATCCATAGCTGCGTTGCCGTCCACCTCTGCCAGATAGGTACGGATTCCGTTGAGAGATTTTCCGTACTTCGGCCCTACGGTCTTAAGCTGAGGCTTGAAGCTGTAGGTGGTAAAGGAGCGCACGTCGTCCGTAAAGGAAACAGCTTTCACATTCAGCTCATCCCGAATGATATCCTGATAATAACCGTCGAGCTTATAGGGCGCCTTCACAAACATATCGGCAATGGGCTGGCGATTCTTAATATTTGCCGCATTTCTGCATGCCCGGCCCATGACTACAATCCGTAGAACCTCGTCCATATTCTTCTCAAGATCTTTGTCTATCCATTCCGTCTTTACCTCCGGGAAGTCACAGAGGTGAATACTCTCCGGCGCGCTCTTGTCAATACCGCACACCAGATTCCGATAAATATCCTCGGTGATAAACGGCACCATAGGAGCCGCCGCCTTGCAGATAGTTACAAGGGCGGTGTAGAGGGTCATATAAGCATTTACTTTATCCTGCTCCATGCCCTTTGCCCAGAACCGTTCCCGGCTGCGGCGCACATACCAGTTGCTCATATCATCCACAAACTCCTGAAGCGCTCTGGCTGTCTCAGGAATCCGGTAGTTGGCCAGATTATCATCCACCTGACCCACGACGGTATTCAGCTTGGAGAGAAGCCATTTGTCCATGACATTCAGGGAATCGTAGTTCAGCTCATATTTCGTCGCATCAAAATTATCAATGTTTGCATACAGTACAAAGAAAGCGTAAGTATTCCAAAGAGTACCCATGAATTTGCGCTGTCCTTCCATCACGGCCTTTCCGTGGAAACGGTTGGGCAGCCAGGGAGCGCTGTTCACATAGAAGTACCAGCGAATGGCGTCCGCACCGTAGGTTGCCAATGCATCAAAGGGATCTACGGCATTTCCTTTGGACTTGCTCATCTTCTGTCCGTTCTCGTCCTGCACATGGCCCAGTACGATGACATTTTCATAGGGGGCCTTGTTGAAAATCAGCGTGGACTCTGCGAGCAGGGAGTAGAACCAGCCTCTTGTCTGGTCCACAGCCTCGGAAATAAACTGGGCCGGGAACTGCTGCTCAAACAAATCCTGATTTTCAAAGGGATAGTGGTGCTGTGCAAAGGGCATGGCTCCGGAATCAAACCAGCAGTCAATGACCTCCGGGACGCGGTGCATTTCCCTGCCGCACTCCGGGCACTTGATGGTAATCTCATCAATGTAGGGGCGGTGAAGCTCTACGGTCAGCGCTCTCTCATTGCCGCTCATCTCCAAAAGCTCCTGACGGCTTCCGATGGCATGCTGATGGCCGCACTCGCACTCCCATACGTTTAAGGGCGTTCCCCAGTAGCGGTTCCGGCTGATACCCCAGTCCTGAATATTCTCAAGCCAGTCTCCGAAGCGTCCCTTGCCGATGCTCTCCGGAATCCAGTTGATGGTATTGTTGTTGCGGATCAGATCCTCCTTGACCGCTGTCATTTTGATAAACCAGGATTCCCTTGCGTAGTAGATAAGGGGCGTATCACAGCGCCAGCAGAAGGGATAATCATGCTCAAACTTGGGAGCGGAAAAGAGCTTGCCTTCCTTGTCCAGATCCTTGAGGATCTCCGGGTCCGCCTTTTTGACAAACATTCCCGCATAGGGAGTTTCCTCCGTCATATCGCCCTTGCCGTCCACAAACTGTACAAAGGGCAGATCGTACCTGCGGCCTACCTGAGCGTCATCCTCACCGAAGGCCGGTGCGATGTGTACGATTCCCGTTCCGTCTGTCATAGTAACGTAAGTGTCGCACGTTACATAGTGGCCTTTTTTCTTCTGCTTTGCGGCTGCCTCGCCGGTACAGGGGAATAGCGGCTCATATTCCTTGTATTCCAGATCCGTTCCTTTGAAAGTCTCAAGGATCTCATAAGCCGGCTGATCTTCTTCGGTCAGAGAACCAAGCACCTTGTCAAGCAGTTCCTGTGCCATATAATAGGTATAGCCGTCCGCTGCCTTTGCCTTTACGTAAGTGTCATTTGGATTGACACAGAGGGCTACGTTGGAGGGCAGGGTCCAGGGGGTTGTGGTCCATGCAAGGAAATATGCATCCTCTCCCACTACCTTAAAGCGGACAATGGCGGAACGCTCCTTTACTGCCTTATAGCCCTGAGCCACCTCATGAGAGGACAGGGGAGTCCCGCAGCGGGGGCAGTAGGGTACAATCTTAAATCCTTTGTATAAAAGACCCTTTTTCCAAATCTCCTTTAAAGCCCACCATTCGGATTCGATGTAATCATCATGGTAGGTTACATAGGGATCATCCATATCGGCCCAGAATCCTACGGTACCGGAGAAATCCTCCCACATGCCCTTGTATTTCCAGACGCTTTCCTTGCATTTTGTGATAAAGGGATCGAGACCGTATTCCTCGATCTGTTCTTTTCCGTCAAGGCCCAGAAGCTTCTCTACCTCCAGCTCGACGGGGAGTCCGTGGGTGTCCCAGCCGGCTTTTCTCGGAACCATATAGCCCTTCATGGTGCGGTATCTGGGAATCATATCCTTGATAACACGGGTCAGTACATGTCCGATGTGTGGCTTTCCGTTGGCTGTGGGCGGTCCGTCATAAAAGGTGTAGGTTTCGCCCTCCTTGCGGTTTTCCATACTTTTCTCAAAAATATGGTTTTCTTTCCAGAAGTTTTCCACATTTTTTTCCCGCTCTACAAAGTTCAGATTGGGTGATACTTTTTCGTACATAAGTGCCTCCTGTTGATTTTACTTCTTTCAAAAATAAAGCTCCCATCCTGTGTAAAAGGACGGAAGCCTTGCTTCTGTTATACCACCTGTTACTGCATGCTGTCACATGCGTTTCCCTTTAACGGAGGAAGGCCGTCAGTACCTATGAAAGCAGCCCTGTAACAGATGCTTTCCTTCAGCCTGCAGCTCGGAAGTGATCTTCGGAAAAATCCTACTTGCACCGGGCTTTCACCCTCCCCGGCTCGCTTTGCCGTTTGGACTTTTCTTACTCTCTTCGTCTCTGCCTTTTCTTATCGTTCATTAGTATAACGTGTTTTTGCTTGGTTTGTCAATGTTTTCGGTTCTTTTCTTAAAGAATTGTAAACTTTTTGTAATAGACCTTGCACCTATAAAAAAAATAACATATACTTGAAAGTGTTATTTTTCTAAAGACCGATTGATAATAGTATCTTTTCTATATACGGAAGTTTAATACGATAAATATCATCTCATACTTGTATTCTAAAGGAGTTTTCAAATATGAAATTTTCACATAGATTTTTGGCTGCGGCTCTTGGCCTGGCTCTCTTTGGTTCCGCCTGTTTTCAGCCGCTGGATGCGGATGCCGCCAAAAAGAAGAAAGGACCTACGGCCGCCGAGATTGCCGCTGCGGAGAAGGCCGAGCAGGAACGGCAGGATGCTTACAATAAAACCATTGATTCCAATCAGATAGAGGGCTGGCCTCAGGGACCGCAGATTTATGCGGAGTCCGCTGTTGTGATGGAGGCGGATACGGGAACTATTCTTTATAATAAAGATATGGATATGCACAATTATCCGGCCAGTATTACCAAGATTATGACGGCTCTTGTCACGCTGGAGCATTGCTCTTTGGATGAAATGGTAACTTATTCCTATTATGCCACTCATTCTATTGAACGCAACAGCAGCAGTATCGGTACTACGGAAGGGGAAGAGCTGACCGTAGAGGAGTCACTCTACGCCCTTCTTCTGGAGTCTGCCAATGAATGCGGCAACGGACTGGCGGAGCATGTGGCAGGCTCTGTGGAAGCATTTGCCGATATGATGAACGAAAAGGCGGCGGAGCTTGGATGTACGAATACTCATTTTGTCAATCCTCACGGCCTTCATGACGACAATCATTATACCTCCGCATATGATATGGCTCTGATTATGAAAGCCGCGCTGGAAAATGATATCTTTGTACGTATTTCCGGAACGGCAAGCTATGATATGCGCGCTACCAATAAGGATGATGAAATCACTTATATGAAGAATCATCATTATATGATTGGGCCGTATAAAGGTATTACAAAATATCTGGATGATACGGTAATTGCGGGAAAAACCGGCGGTACTACTGCCGCTAAGAATACTCTTGTTACGGCGGCGGAACGGAATGGTTTAACGTTGATTGTTGTTACTATGCGGACAGGAGGCGATCCAAGCGGCGAGAAGGGCGTTCCCTTATTTCCGGATACGGCTCTTCTTCTTAATTATGCTTCGGAGAATTTCAGTAAGGTCAATGTGGCTGCTAATGAGACGAATTTTTCTATTAATAGCTCCAGCTTTTTCCATACGGGAAGTTCTATCTTTGGGCAGACAGAGCCTTTGATTGAAATCAGTAAAAATGATTCGATTGTTCTGCCAAATGACGTACCTTTTACGGATGCTTCTCCGGAGCTTACCTTCCAAAATGAAGAAGATTCGGATACCATTGCGACCTTATCCTATACTTGGCAGGGACAGCCCGTAGGCTCTGCTTCCATTGAGCTTGCAAAATCTACGATACAGGAATTTACGTTTGATCGGGAGACCAGCGATCCGATAGAATCCGAAGACGATGGTAAAGTTGAACCAAAAAAGTTTATCCGCATAAATATCCGGCTGATTTCTATTGCTGTGATATCGGTTGCTGCCGTTTTCCTTATTTACCTGCTTCTTCGTCAGCTTATGAAATTTTTTAACTTTTCACTGAATATGGAGCATCTTCGAAGACGTTTCCGCCGCCGTCAGCGGGTTCGGAAAAAAAGACGAATAAAAGCAAAAAAGCGTTATAAAAGAACACCGAAAAAAAGAGTGTCCTCTTTTCATGAACTGGATTTGTAAAGACTTTGTGAGGAATATCTTTAGTATTACATTGCCCTTAAGATATTCCTCACTTATGTATATGAATCGTTTATAATTTCTTTGCCTCTGCAAGCCTTATTCGGAACTGTTCATAAAAATCCTGATTTTCTTCATAAGGCTTTAAATAAAAATTCTTCAGTATATACATACTGAGGCTTTTTCGAAAGCTCCCTTCTTCTGTGTGCTCCAGCCGTCTTGACAAAGATTTTAAAAAGTAATGCCACTCTATGATAAAAGTCTCATTTTGTTTTGGATTTGGCGTGTCTATCCACTTTTGTACTTTTATCTTTGTTTTTGGTTCTTTCCTGCATTCATGTACTTGCAGGAAGTATTGAAAGCTTTCGTTTTCATAATAGCGTCCCAGAGGGAAGATACGGCATATGCCCGGGCGGAAGGAATGTATGGTACAGCGACCTTCCTCATTTAGAAAGCTGCATTTCTCCTGGATACCTGACATTTTTAAGTTTGGCAGAATAATTCCCTCCACCAGATTTAATTCGATTTCTTTATCTAACAATTTCTCAAAAGAGCGGCGCAGTCCTATGGTAAGACGATAAATATCATAAGGGTCTAATATAATGCTGTTTCCCATACTTCTGCAGCAGTCGGAACAACCTTCACAGCCTCCGCAATCAGCTTTTACCATATCACGCAGGCCGTATAATTTTCCGTCTGATACTTCTTTCATATCTATTTCCCGATCCATTTTGACTATTCCTTTCTTTTATGACGTATTATTTTTGAATACCTTTTCTTCACTTTATACTTGTGTACTTGTTTATTTTATGGTACACTCTTATCTGGAAGTCAGTCAAGATTCATTTTTAAAAATGATCTTATCAGTATTGTAAAAATAATGTGTGTTCCCTTAGTTAAATGGATATAACACGAGCCTCCTAATATCCCGGTCATCAAAGTCCGTGGAGGGTAAAAAGCTCTTTTCATAAACTTCATATCGTTCGAGTCCTCGTAGCTCAGCTGGATAGAGCACACGCCTCCTAAGCGTGGGGTCGGAAGTTCAAATCTTCTCGGGGACGCTGGAATGCCGTAACTTCAAGGGTTGCGGCATTTTTTGTTCCTCCAGGGATTCCAACATAACCTCCTTTCATGGCTGTATTTTCGACCTGCCGCCTGTGGGGGAAGTCTTAAAAGGAATCGAACCCCCTGGCGGGAAAAACAAGGTCTGCTAATCATTCTGCTAATCTGTACTTTTATGTACTCCCGTTGCATCCCATGTTATCCTGTGTCGTTTCATGCACCGAGCATCTTTTTTGCAAGCTGCGTCATGATCTGGTCGCCGTACTGTTCAATGAATTTCCGGGTGAAAGCGTCCATCGCCTGCGGGGAAGATTCCAGCTGTTTCATCATAACGTCCGGGTTGGGCACGGAGTCGCCCTCTCCCTGAAGGCTGCGCTCCACGGGGCGCATATCGGGGTTGGAGTAAAAAGCCGTCTCAAATTTCTGTGCGTTGATCTTGCGGTCTTCGTCCAGGATATGTGCATAGATTTCCGTGATCATGTCAATCTGTGCATGGCCGGTATCTCCCTGGGTGGCTTTGAGATCCCCTTTGTTCAGCTTCAGCTTGTAGGTCGTGCTGGAGTGGCGCAGGGAATGGAATACCACATTGGGCAGGCCGGCAGACTTTTTAAGGCGTTCAAACTGGTTGCCGATGATGCGGTCCTCGCAGGGCCTTCCCGTTTCCTGAGCCAGTACCAGATTGTAGTCTGTATAGTCCGGTCCCATGAACTCTTTCAGCCTGTCCTGCTTTTCCTTCCAGTCGCGCAGGATAAGGGCAAGGGTTTTGGGAAGCCATACCTTACGGATGCTGCTTTCTGTCTTCGGCTTTTTCAGGACAAGCCTGGTGGATGATTTGCCGCCCATCAGCCTGGGGAATACAAAAAGGATATCCTTTTCCCCAAGTGCGTCAATCGCCCTCTGGTCAACACGGGCAAGTTCCTTTTCAATCCATACATATGCGTTATCGTTTGCAATGTCTTCATCTGCGATGTGGAGGCAGTCCCAGGTCAGACCGGTGATCTCCCCCATCCGCATGGAACAGGCAAAAGCCAGATTGATCGCAATGTAGAGTTTCCCATCCTGGCAGTTGTCGAGGGCCTGGCGGATAGTATCCGCCGTCCAGATTGCCCGGACTTTCTTTTCCCGCTTCGGCAGGTCGGCATCCTCAAACGGATTTTTGCCGATGATATCCCACCGGACTGCCTGATGGAAAGCGCACCGGAGGAGCTTGATAATCTTTTCGATGGTGCAGGGCGTCACATACTCCGTTTTCGCATGGCGGTATGGAGTATTTACAGGGGCTGTTTTCTGGAGCTGCTGGATATATTTATCCACAGTCCTTTTGTTGATGTCCTGGACAACAAGGTTTCCAATCAGCGGATTGATATAGTTGTTGATCATCGCCGTATTGCTGGCGTAGATTGAAAGCCCCCATTTCTTTTCTCCATAAAGCTCCACAAACTCCTTTAAGAAATCTTCCACGGTTGTTGTATTGGGCGGGATAAAAGTTCCGTTATCAAGATCGGCTTCCACCGCTGATTTTCTTTTCCTCGCCTCTGCTTTGGTGTTGAATGTTTCCCATTTCTGTCTTTTCTGCCCTTCCTGATCTGTATAGGTATAGACGACAGCATGTTTTTTTCCTCTTTTTTGAATTGATGCCATATATGCAGGCTCCTTTCCTGTTAAATGTTATTATCTCCATCAAGCCATTCGTCAAAGGATTTTCTGGAGATTCTCAGCTTTTTGCCAATACGGACTGTTTTGAATGCATTTGCAGAGCACAGTTTGTAAATGGAACGTTTGCTTACACCAAGAATCTCTGCTGCTTCCGCAACAGAATAACTCCTTTTTTCCGAATCGGCATTTGGAATAGCGTTTCTATGTTCAGCCACAATGTCCTCCTTTCTGTGTGGCTGGAAAGAGCCTACGGTTTCTTACACATATATAACTTACGATTTTCAGCCAGCCACTGCAACAAAAAATAAAAACAACACGTTCTAATTCTAAAAAATCAGTTTTTATTTCCACATGACACCCTGGGCCACTTCCTGCGCCGGAGTTCCCGCCGCGTATTTCCAGGCCGTGCTGTGCAGCGATCAAGCAGGGGCAGACTTTTTACGGCAGACCTGTCCCATGCACCTGTATAACTCCCAGTACCATGCTGTGAAATTGTCAATGTACACTCTATGGCATCTTTTTCTGAATGACCTATACAATGTGTAGACCAGTACCCCCAAAAGGACATACCGCTCTGCCGCTTCAAAAAGGAGTTTCAGGTAGTTCCATGCCAGAATCAGAACGATAATCAGCGTAATCAGCGCCACCGCACCGTTGGCACAGACACCGATAATAGCTAACATCACCGAATTAAAGTCCGCAAAACTTAAAGCGGGCAGGTCGGAGTCCATGATCCAGCGGTACGGGGTTCCGCCAATCTTTAAGACAGTATCCACGATCCCGTCTGAGAAATAGGCCAGCAGGATGAAGAGGACGGAGCGGATGCTCAGGCGCACCGGGTCCTCCGCCTCAATGCCGGCCCCCAGGCCGAAGTTTTTGAACAGCTGCCATACCCAGTTTAAAAGGATGATGCCGATAGCCAGTGCCACAAAGACCTTATACATGGTCTCGGCGGCGGGGAAGTAACGAAGGAACACGGCCATGTCACAGCCCAGCGCCCCCAGGACCGAGGTGGTTATAAGGTCAAGGCCGTTCATCACCTGTTCGGCGATCCACTCCACAATGCCGTCTAAAATACCCATAAATGATTACTCCTTTCCGGTGTCAGCCACTCCACTTTCCATCCGCAAAGAACGGGGTGATGTAGGCCATGATGAACCCCAGGCCGTTTAAGATCGCCCAGGTGATGCAGATGCGCTTCAGCCATGCGCGGCTTTCGTCCACCGTGCGGCCGGAGCGGGAGAAGTTCATCATCAGCAGGGCCACCGAAGCGGTGACGATAGCAGCCACAGTGGAGATCAGTACGATCTGGTTATAGACGTCCTTCATGATCTCCGTGGCTTTCGTCCATACATCTGCGGCATAGACCGGCTGGGTCGTCATTAAGAACATCATAAAGCTCAGGAAGGCATAATAGGCTGCCTTTGCAGGGGAAAATCTGCGGCGGGGCTTCTTACCTGCCGGGGCAGGCGTCTGCAGTTTGTTTTTCAGTCTCAATTTGTGGACCTCCTTTAAATAAGATTTGGTTGTGGAAAGAAAAGACCATGCCACAGAGACGGGCACGGTCTTCTTTCTTTGGGCTGGCAGGCGGGGAAAAGCCGGATCATGCGGTAAGGGGCGTAAAAAAAGCACCTCTCTGGAAAGGTGCCATGCCAGCCCGGATTGCTTTTGGGTGCAGTTTTAAGCATATTTAGTGTAACATATCCCTTTTTACGGGGAAAGAGCAGAACCGTGCCAATTTTATGCGGAATTGTGCCAATTTCGTGCCAGATGGAAAATCATTAGCAGACCTATGTATAAATTTTATTGTTATAAAAAATATAAAGCTAGAAAAAAATGGATAATATTGTCTAAAATGATATAAAATGGATATAAATTGACAAAAGTGGTTGATGAATATTGCCGAATAAAGTATAATTTTAATACCTGTCTTTAGTATCAGACATTTAAAAATGGCGTTAGTTTATGAAAATAGTAAAAGCTGTTGCATTTCGGTGCGACAGCTTTTGGAATTATAGCTAT